>CAWHYW010000026.1:0-69047 GCA_963833675.1 Bryobacteraceae bacterium
AGCACTTCTCGGGCTGAACGGTGCGCCAGTACGAAAAGACGCGAATGATGCGGGCTCCGAAGTGTTTCGCCAACATAAATGCATGATCCGTCAAGCGGGGCTGATCTTCATACGTGTGTTTGGACGCGAAGATATCCTGCTGGAATCTGAGTATCTACTTCCGGCGCATTCGGTAACACGCACTTCAATACCGGCGAAGCGAGCGACATCACTTGCATGTTCTTGCTCTGGACAAGATCGCGAGCACGGTTCAACTCGTCCTGCGACAGGTCCATGATGTTCTTGCCCCAGAGCACGCGCAACTCGGCTCCGGTCATCCCGATCTTTTCCATCGCGTTGAGCGCCGGTTCCGAGATCCGGCGAGAATTCATCAGTAATAGCGGCGATTCGCAGTTTTGGAGTCATTAGAGTGTGATCACCTGGTCCGGCATGTTCCCCGGGGAGCTCTCTAGAATCAGGGAAACAGCCAATCGGAATGCCATCGATCAGCTTATCCGCGATATCTCGCTCGTAGCAGCACTGATCGCATCCCATCAGGAGCATTCCCGATTTCTTAGCTACGGCCGCAAGCCGCTCACCGATAGGGTTTCCTTTCATCAGAGCGAAGCAGTTGTCCTCGAAAAAAAACATTCCCACAACTTCAACTCCGTGCCTGCCTTCTTCAAGCTGCGGGAGAATCATGCGGCCAAGTTTGTACGAAACCGTATGGCCTTGCGTGGCGAAAATATAAGCGACTTTCATAGAGAGGATGTTTTCCAGTGCGGCCTGGGCCGCTGCCATAGCGAGATATGCTCGTGAATGGCGGCTAGGTGGGACTTCCGGATGTTGCCGAAGGATGTCTTGGGCAGTTAAACTCTTCGCGCAGCACAAACCGTTGTTCCTCGCCATTCTTCGGCGATGTGCTCACAGATTGCAACCAGCGTTATGCAGGTGGAGCAGCGATATTCCACATCGGCTATCGTGTCCACCTGACCCGGAGGAGCCATGCGGACGAGGAACGCTGCCTGCGTTGTCATCATCGGAAAGGAAACTCATCGAAGGACAATCCGCCTGTGACTTGCGGTGAAGCGCCTGCTGGAAATAAAAGTGGACGTCACGGCGCATGGAACCCTCATTCTAAACGCCCCGACACCTCGTGGTTGGCAATTCGATTAGCGTACAGTGGGGCCATGGGAACTGTTTGGATCACATTCGCAACTGAAAACAATGTTGACGGCGACGTCGATTATCTTGCGCAGGAGATCGGTCGTTGCGGGTTGCGAACGCGTATGCATCCAATGTTTCCAGGAGAAGACGAGAAAATAGACCGGCCTGATACCCGCTTTCTCTCGCGGCCGGAACAGAGCGACGCATGGATCCTCTACGCCTCCTCCGAAGGACTCCCGGAAGGTCGGCCGAAAGGATAACGGGAAGCAGTCAGCCGGGCGCTCGAGAGCAGGAACTCCTTCCCGATCGTAGGGATTTTCTTAAAGGCTCAGGCGGCCACAACCGCGAGCGCTATCCGTTTCACTCAGTGCTCTTCGCGGATGACCCTGAATGGAGGGCCGGCTGGGAGAGGCTCTCAATTGCGATTTAAGTAGTACGAACGATGATGGCCTGCCGCCTTATGTCGCGAAGCTACGTTCCGAGCTCCCGGCCGTACCGTTTTCTTTTGAGTGCAGGCCGAAGATGGGACGATGGGACTCATTCCTGTTCGCGATTCTGCCGGAGGAGAAAGCTCGGGTGTCTCCTCAGATCGCATCAAGCGAATTCGAGGAAGGATTCAGCGAAGATGCCGAATGGTATTCCAGCTGGCGCGGACTCCGGCCACGCCGCTCGATAGTCACGTCGTGTTGATGAAGGATACGCCATACGCGCCTGGCTTTCGGTCAGGAAGGCACGGATGAGGTCGTCATCTTGAATATGCGTCCGAAGAGCTAGGTCGCAAGGAAAAAGATTGGAGATCGCGGCCCGCTTGGAATGGATGAACATTTAGTCTGGGAAGTTGTCGATCGCGATCTACCCGCCTTCAGAATGAGGATTGAAAGCACCTTCAACCTCTGGCGCAAGCAGGAGAGTAATCGAGACGCAGCTAGATAAGCAGAGTTCTATCGGCAACCCCTCGCCGTGGAATGGCGGGCTTTCCGGCGGCACCAGCGGATGCTGCTTGAGCAGATGCCGTTCGCGAGCTTGCTTCATCAGCAATTCGCGCCTTCGCCTGCGTTTCACCTTGATATCTACCTTGCGCCAGAAACTCCGAAAGTAAAGAATGGCTGAGGCACAGTCAGCACAACAACGCACCACATCGAGACGATGGCGGCGGTCCGAAGCTCCAGCCACCGCATGCTCAGCATCAACAGGCTGATCGCCACTACTTGCGAGACCAGCTTCAGCCTTGCCGAAGTCGCTCGCCTTGATGATGTATCCTTCCGCGCGGCAATGCTGCGCAAGCCCGAGATCGCGAACTCGCGTGCGATCACGACAATCGTCATCCACGCGGGAACCACCCGCACCTCGACCAGCGAGACTAGGCAGATGAAACCAGCACTTGTCGGCGATAGGGTCGAGAAGCGTTCCGACCGTCGTAATCTGACCCCAACGGCGGGCGAGATAGCCATCCAGCAGATCCGTTGCCGCCGCCAGAAGGAAAATGCCCAGCGCCAGCATTTCGTTCGTGATCTGGACAAAGCCCAGGTTCACGGTCATATGTCCCTGCAACCATCCGCCACGAGCATCGGCACGAAGAAGATCCGCAGAAGAGTGAGGGCGTTCGGAAGGTTCATCGCTCAGGCGCCAGGAAGCGTATTAGGCGGCGTTTTACGGATTCCGGTGTCTCCGCCACGATCTCAGAATACTCTTCCCCGGCGCGTTTGCTGATAACACGCGCGTATTCATGCAATGTGTGCAGCGCCGCCCTTCCGCGTGCGGGATATGAAACGAGCTGTCGTCACCAGGTCCAGAGGAAGTGACGCGTCGATGTGCTTCAACAGATCCGGAATGCCCTCGCCCGTGAGAGCCGATACCGCAACGGCGGCGGGGCGGTAGTTCCGGGCCGAGGCTTCCGACCACCCGTCCCGAACGACTTGCGGATCGCTCTCGCTCGCTGGCAGTTGATCGAGCTTATTCAGTACCAGAATCTGGGGTGTTGATTCGGCCCCGATTTCGCGTACCACGTCCATTACATGCCTGGTGTAATCGGCCGCATGTTCGGAGGAAGCGTCGACTACGTGAAGTAACAGGGACGCTTCGACCACCTCTTCCAGTGTTGCCCGAAACGCCTTCACCAAGGTTGTAGGCAGATTGCGAATGAAACCTACGGTGTCGCTCAGCAGCACACGCCGGTTGGATGGCAGCGTGAACTGCCGGACCGTGGGATCGAGGGTCGCAAACATGCGCGCATCGGCCACTACGCCGGCGCCAGTGAGCCGGTTGAACAAAGTCGACTTACCTGCATTGGTATAGCCCACCAGCCCAATCGTGGCAAGCGGAACTGACTGGCGCTGGCGTCGCTGAATCCCGCGGCCGGCCCGCACGGATTCCAGGTCGCTTTCCATGCGAGCGATTCGCTGAAGAATGCGGCGCCGATCCATTTCCAATTGCGTTTCGCCGGGGCCTCGAGTGCCAATGCCGCCGCCGAGCCGCGACATTGGATCCCACGACCGCAAGTCTCGGCAACAGATAGTTCAACTGCGCGAGTTCGACCTGCAGCTGTCCTTCACGGGTTCGAGCGCGCCGGGCGAAGATGTCGAGGATAAGCTGTGTGCGGTCCACAACCTTACACTCGAGCGATGCTTCCAAGTTGCGCTGCTGCGTGGGCGTCAGATCCCGATCAAAGATAACAGCGTCGATCCGAAAGCTTTTATGTGACGGGCAAGCTCTTCCACTTTGCCCGAGCCGATGAGCGTGGCTGCTTGCGGCGCCTCTCTTGATTGGATGACCCGGTCGATGACCTCGGCGCCCGCACTCTCGGCCAAAACGGAAAGCTCATTAAGCGATTCCTCTACTAGAGATGCCATGTCATTCGAAGCGGTAGCAGACCGATAAGGGCGTCCTTTGATGTCGAGTCCGACAAGCAAAGCGCGTTCGCGGGCTGCGGAAGGCAATCTGCTGAACTACTCCTGGCTAGTATCCGCATTCGGCGGAGGCATCAGAGGCGCTGGCCCGGGCGCTCCAGGTCCGGTATGCGACCCTGAAAAATGTGCGCTCTTCGAGATAACGACGGTGGAAATTGCGTGCTTGAAGATCAACTGCTCTTGATTACTCGCCTCCAAAATCACCGAGTACTTGTCGAAGCTTTTGATCCTGCCCGATAATTTCACCCCACTCATAAGATAGATGGTGAGGAAAGTTTTGTCTTTCCGTGCGTTGTTTAGAAAAGCCTCTTGTATGTTTTGTTGTGTCAGCTTTTCCATGCTGGCTCCTTTGGCCTCGCTTGAAGCAGTCTATAACCAACCCTGAGATTCTACCAGACACGCGATCATATGCCGTCCGCGGTCCGGATCTCCGTGTATTTTCACTTTGAACCCGTTGTGAAGATTACAAGCAGGACGGTACACTCACCCAGCTCCCACAGGCTTTTAGATTCTGTGGGATAGAAACCGTTTCGATGTCTCGTTCCGTTTCGAGGGTAACATGCTCTCCGTTCGAGGAAAGAACTCACTCCAACTGGGACAGCGCGAAGGCGGGAGCGAATTCGCTCAGCGACTTACAATTGAATCGCCTGATGATCTCTCCGGCGCGAAAAGTCGGGTTCACCGTGTTGCGGAAGACGGAAGAGGGAGGTTTTGCCTCGGATCTGCTGCTCTCCACCGGCTCGCCTGGATTCAAGGGATGCCGGACTGGCGTCGGAAATTGTATTCGGCTGCTTACGGCGTCAGGCGCAACTGGACTGGCTCATAAAGCACGCGACCAACCGTGAACCGGCGAAGATGGATGTGGCCGTTCGTCTAGCCCTACGGATGGGGTTGTATCAGTTACGCCATCTTGAACGCGTGCCGGCCCACGCCGCCTTGAACGAGAGCGTAGAGCTGGTGAAGATGGCCCGTAAAGCGAGCGCCGCTGGATTGGTCAACGCCGTACTGCGCAAGGCGCCCAGGGGAACGGTCGAATGGCCCAATCGTTCCGTCGCGCTGTCGATGCCGGAATGGTTGATCACGGGCTGGGACCGGCAGTTCGGAGGCGGGTGGGGAGAGCGGATCTCGCAAGCCGCCTTGCATCCTCCCGAAACGTTTGTTCGTAATCCGCCCCAGCGTCGGGACCTGCAGTTGGAGTCAACGGACGTCCCAGGAGCGTTCCGGGTAGTCCAGGGCGACACTCGGGGACTTCGCATTCAGGACATCGGATCTCAATCCGTGGTCCCGCTTCTCGACCTCCAGCAAGGTCAGACATTTCTGGACGTTTGCGCGGCTCCGGGTAACAAAACGGCCCAGGCGCTGGAGTCAGGCGTGAAGGCGGTAGCCTGCGACTTGCACTGGCGCCGATTGAAAACAGTCGAGGGCTGTTCACGTGTCGTTATGGATGCTTCCGCGCTATCCCGTTCCGGTCGCGATTCGATCGTGTTCTCGTCGATGCTCCCTGTTCGGGTACCGGCACTTTGGCGCGCAATCCCGAGATTCGATGGAAGTTAACACCTGGTGATATCGAAGATCTCCATGAGAGGCAGGTCCGAATTCTGCGGAATGCCCTGGAGTGTGTCGCTCCGGGTGGACGGCTGGTGTATTCGACATGCTCGCTCGAAAAGCGGGAAAATGAAGATGTGGTTCGTCAAGCCGGATGTCGAACCGAGGAAATGAAGCATCGTCTTCCAGGCCGTGACATGGGAGACGGTTTCTTCGCCGCAGTTTTGTTACCCTAGAAAGAGCCCTAGAATGGTCGAGATCCTTCCCTCCATCCTTTCGGCGGATTTCGCGCGCTTAGCGGACGAAATCGCCACGGTCGAAAGCACCGGCATTCACATGCTGCACGTCGACGTCATGGACGGGCATTTCGTCCCGAATCTTACACTTGGGCCGCCAGTAGTTAAGTCGATTCGTAAGGTGACGAAGCTTACTCTGGATCTGCACCTCATGATCGAAGATCCCGATACGTTCGCCCCGATCTTCATCGAAGCAGGGGCGGATCAAATCTCCGTTCATTGGGAAGCTTGCCCGAATCTGGACCGGACCCTTCGCATGATTCAGAGCGAGGGCGCACGGGCTGGAGTGGTAATCAATCCGGCAACTCCGGTCAGCGTACTCGAAGAGGTCCTGGACTTCGTCGATTATGTTTTGGTAATGAGTGTGAACCCCGGTTTTGGAGCCCAACGGTTCCTGCCGAATTCGTTGAGGAAAATCCGGACACTGGATCTCAAGCGCCGGGAACTCGGCGTGCAGTTCGCTATCGAGATTGACGGTGGAGTGTCACCGGAGAATGTTGGCGACGTGATTCGAGCGGGTTGCGATTGGGTTGTAGCGGGATCGAGCATCTTCGAGAGTGCCGATCCGGCCGCAACTGTGACTCGGATGCAACAGCTAGCGCGAGAGGCCCGGCTTGTTCACGTCTGAGGCTAAGAGTTTATTCAGGATTCAAACAATGAATTTTAGTTCCAAGAAATGGATGCGCTTCGCCGCCCTGCTCGCAGTGCTGGCGCTGCTCACGTCCTGCGGATTCCGTCGTAAGAAATACGAGAATCCGATCACGAAGGACACGCAACAGCCCGACAAAGTCTTGTTCGACAAGGCCATACGTGATCTGGAAAAAGGCCGCTACGAGGTAGCGCGGCTGACGTTGCAAACCCTAATGAACACCTACGACACCAGTGAGTATCTGGCGAAGGCGAAGCTCGCATACGCAGACAGCTGGTTCCGCGAGGGAGGCTCGCACGGCTTGGCCCAGGCCGAAGCGGAATACAAGGACTTCATCCTGTTCTATCCCACACTTGAAGAATCGGCGGAGGCGCAGGAAAAGGTCTGCATGATTCACTACCGCCAGATGGAGAAGGCGGATCGGGATCCGCAACATGCGGTACGGGCCGAGGACGAGTGCCGCAATGTCCTGGTTCAGTTCCCGAACAGTAAATTCGCTCCGCGAGCCCAGCAGCTTCTTCGCAATGTGCAGGAAGTGATCGCAGAGGGCGAGTTCCGCCGGGGAGTGTTTTATCACGACAAAGGCAGCCATCCGGCAGCAGCGCACCGCTTGCAGGATCTTGCGGCGCAATACCCGCTCTACAGCAAGGCCGATGAGGCGAACTGGCTTCTGGGCGATTCCTATTCTAAGATGGGAGCGCGTTTCCGCCCGCAGGCCGGCGCAGCTTACGCGAAGATCGTTCGTGAGTATCCCTTGAGTCCGTTCGTCGAAGATGCGAAAAAGCGGCTGACCGCCATGGAGATGCCGGTTCCCGAAGCCGATCCGGTTGCTTACAATCGCATGAAGTACGAGTTGGAGAATCGCGAAAAGCCCGGTATTACGGGCCAGGCGTTCGGCGTTCTGAAGCGCGGTCCGGACGTTCGCGCGGCGGCCAAATCGGGCGAACCGGCGATGACCTCTCTTCGTCCTTCCATTCCGGTCAGTGTTCCGGTTCCCGCAGATGCCGCGGCAGGTTTCACTGGCGACGTGACCGCGACAACCGTTCAGGATTCGACGACTCTCGACACCAAACCAGATGCTCGTGGTCCGAGGCCCGCTCAGGGCAGCGAGGGCGCGCCCGCGACACCGGAAGGGGCTCCGGCGCAAGGCGCCGCGCCGGCACAGCCCACCACCGACGTCACGGGTTCGACTGCTCCGGCAGCGACCGCAGCCGATCCGAACGCCCCGACACCCCAGAACCACGTAAAGGAAGACAAGAAGAGCAAAAAGACAAAGGACAAGAAGAAGAAATGACGCGAATCCTTCTCGCCGACGATAGCCCCCACGCGCAACGCATGGGGGAACGCATCTTGCGCGAAGAAGGATTCGAAGTTGTTACTGTCACGGATGGCCAGACCGCCATGATGCGTCTGGCTGACGTGGACCCCGACATCGTTTTTGCGGATGTTTCCCTGCCCCGTAAGTCCGGCTACGAGATCTGCCGCGAATTAAAGCAGCGTCCCCGCCACAAGCACGTTCGAGTCATTCTGACCGCCGGCTTGTTGGAAACCTTCGATGATGCGCAAGCCGCAGCAGTTCGGTGCGATGGCATCCTGAAAAAGCCCTTCGAAGCCTCCATGATGATGGAGACGTTGAAGCCTCTGCTCGAGGGCGCGCAAAAGGATCGGGGCGGATTCCCTCCTTTCTCTGCTGAAGATGATGGAATCGTACCGGTGAGAGTCGTGACCGATCCGGCCGACTTAGCGCCCGCGCTTTCCGAAGTCGATGTAGAGCGTGTGCGCGCGGCCGTCACTCTCGCCCTGGATGCCGCGCTGCCCGCAATGATCGATAAGATCACCGAGCAAGTGCTCGTCGCTCTTGGCCACTAACGAGTGGCGCCGAGCAGCACGATGAACGCGCACAGGGCTGCCCAGTAGCTCGCCGAATCCCGCAAAGCGAACAATACCGGATCATCCGCAAGCTCGCCTCGCCCAGCGATCAGCCAGATTCGAGCAAGCCAGTAGAGGACAATCGGGCACATCAGCCACAGCACGCCGGGCCTCGCGTACAATTCCCGGACCTCCGGGCTGTAGATATATAGGGCCAACACCTGAACCGATAACAGTCCGGTACCCACGCCCATTACAAGCAGGATGCGGCTATCTTCGTGACGGTAGCCGCGCCGGTGATTGGGACCGTGGCGGTCGACTTCGACATATCGTTTGGCGAGAGCGAGGCTGAGGAACAGGAACATGCAAAACGCCAGCGTCCAGGGAGTGATCACAATACCTGTCGCCGCGCCACCCGCCAGAACTCGAATCGTATAGAAGGACGCGAGAAGGAGAACGTCGATCAGTGGAATTGACTTCGCCCACATCGAATAGAAACTCGATCCCAGCACGTATCCGATCGTCACCAGGCCGGCCTCGAAGGGCAGTGCGAACAGAGCGGTGGCGCCGCCAATGAGAAAGCCCGCTGCGAGCGAGCCCGCCTGCATCGGGGTAAGCGCTCCCGAAGCAATCGGCCGGAGACGCTTCCGCGCATGGTTACGATCTGCTTCGCGGTCTAGAAAATCATTCAGGATGTAAACAAACGAAGCGAACAACGAGAAACTGACGAAGCAAATACACGCCCGCCACCAAACTTCCGGGTCGGCCCACTTGTGTCCCAGAATGATCGGTACGAAAACCAGAAGATTCTTTGCCCAGTGATGGGGTCGGGCGACGCTGGCCGCCGGCTTGAACGATGGAAGCACGTTGGGGTTGAAAGCTAAGGCCGGACCAGTCTGGCAGTGATCTCGGCGACGTGCCTGCCTTGAAAGCGCGCTATGTCGAGTTCATTCTCGCTCGGCGCTCGTTTTCCATCCGATCCCGCCAGCGTGCCTGCGCCATACGGACTGCCTCCCGTAATCTCAGCCATGGTCGTTAATCCCGGACACGAATAAGGCACGCCCACGATCACCATGCCGTGATGCAGCAATGTGCTATGAAAGCTCGTGATCGTTGTCTCTTGCCCTCCATGTTGTGTCGCGGTTGAAGTGAAGACGCTCGCCACTTTCCCGATGAGCGTACCGTTCGCCCACATTTGTCCGGTTTGATCGAGGAAGTTGCGCATCTGTGCCGCCATGTTTCCAAACCGCGTCGGAGTTCCAAAAATGATCGCATCCGCGTCGGCCATCACATCCGGCTGCGCGATCGGGATGTGAGCGAACGCTTGACGGGCGGCCTTGGCGCCAATCCGTTCCAGCGACTCCTCCGGAATCAGTTCTGCCACTTGATACAGGTTGACTTCGGCTCCTGAAACCTTCCGGGCTCCCTCCGCAATTGCCTCGGCCATTTTGTAAACATGACCGTAAGTGCTGTAAAAGATGATCTGGATCTTCATTGACCGCTAGGATACACTGATGCCCGTGAACGCAACATCTGTTTAACAGGGAGGTTTCGTGACACATAAATTACTAGCCACTTCTGATGACTGGACATTGGCCGCACTCCGCTTAGTCCTGGGCGTGGTGATGTTCGCGCACGGGGCGCAGAAGATGCTCGGCTGGTTTGGCGGATTCGGTTTCAGCGGTACGATGAATTTCTTTACAACCCAAATGCGTATTCCAGCTCTGTTCGCTTTTCTCGCGATCGCGGCTGAGTTCTTCGGAGGGCTTGGACTCATCGTCGGATTCCTCACTCGGATAGCGGCTTTCGGGATCGCGGTGAATATGATCGTCGCAGTAATGATGGTTCACTCGCACGTCGGTTTTTTCATGAACTGGAACGGCAATCAAAAGGGCGAGGGATTTGAATATCACCTGCTTGCGATTGCGACCGCTCTGACTCTGATGGTCCGGGGCTCAGGCGCATGGTCGGTCGACCGGATTGTCAGCGCTCGTTCCGGTTTGGCGGGTTCTCCCCGTGTGCCGGTGCACGGCTAATTCTTGCGTTCGCTATACTGCATCGAGTGCAAAGGGCGCTTACGATAGCAGCCGTCACGGTCCTCCTCGGCGGCTCCTTTGTGGCGCTGAATGTTTTCGGCAACTACGGCGGGAATGTTTCGGGACTTTTCTATACGGGCCGGAATGTTCCCTTGCCGCGCGACCTTGCCCGACATACCTGGCGGGTCAATGACCCCAATGGATACGACGCTCAGTATTATCACTTGATTGCACACGATCCGCTGCTGCTGCGGGAAACCGTCCATTATCTCGATAATCCGCAGCTCCGCTGGCGAAGAATCGGCGTACCCGGTCTGGCTGCACTGGCTCCGGGAAGCGAAGATTACGCCTATCTCGCGATTCAGCTTGTATGCGTTTGCCTGGGCGCCTGGTGGCTGGCGCTCTACGCTGATTCGCTCCAGCGGTCGGTAGTCTGGGGAATCGGATTCCTGCTCGTCCCGTCGGTTTTGGTTTCTTTGGATCGAATGACCGTTGACCTGCCGTTAGCCGCGGCGTCTATTGGCTTCGTTTGGTACGGGACACAAACGCGTGTATCTGGTTGGATGTACGGAATTTTGGCAGCAGCTCCCCTGATTCGCGAAACCGGAATCGTATTGGTCATCGCCTGGTGCATCGACCGGGCGCTCCGACGAAACTGGATGGCCAGCCTCGCGGGTCTTGCCTGCGCGGGACCGGCGATCGCCTGGTGGGCTTATGTCGGCGCCCGTGCTCCGGCCGACGCGACCGTGTGGCTGGCCAGATACCCGTTTAGCGGGCTGATCGATCGTACAATTGCGGGCGAAGCTACAAACATGGCGAGCCACTGGATGGTCGCGGCTGCGGCAGGAGAGATGCTGGCGCTGGCCGGAATTTGGCTCGCCTTGCTTTGTACCGGTTATCTGGTCTTACGGAGGGTTTGGGGTCCGGTCGAAATCGCGGCCGTCGGTTTCGCGGCATTCGCCTCGCTTCTGGGCAAGCCCGACATCTGGGACAGCGCTTATGCGATCGGCAGAACGTTGTCGCCGCTGCTTATCGCGTTGATGCTTATCGGCATACGCGATCGCCGAATTGCGTTTGCCCTGCCGATCCTGCTGGTTCTGCCCCGGATTTTGCTCCAATATGAAGCACAGATTGTGCTGGCGGCCCGAAATTTTTAGCCGGTTGACTCGGGTGTACCCGTCCGCTCCACGGAAATCGTCCAAAGACGCAAACGTGGGTCCGAAGCGCCGAAAGTACGATAGAATTAAAGAGGTTCCACGTGTATCGTCTATGCTTGCGTGTCGTGATCGAGGAACGGTAGTCGTCATGAAAGCACATTCCCTCTCCGTCGTGTTATCCGTTTCCGGTCTCCTGATCTTAGGGGGCCAATTGCAGGCCGAAAAGAAACCCGCCACTCCACCTGAAGGCCGCGAGACCGTGGCCAAGCCCATGTCCGAAAAGGATCGCCGGAAACAGGAAGAGAAATTGCGGAAAGAGCTGATGGGCCCGTACCGAAAATGGCTCAACGAGGATGTCGGCTACATCATCACGGACGAAGAGCGTCAATCGTTCAAACGCCTGGCGACCGATGACGAGCGCCAGAGTTTCATCGAATCGTTCTGGCTTCGGCGTGATCCGACGCCGGACTCGGCCGAAAACGAATACAAGGAAGAGCACTATCGCCGTATCGCGTACGCGAACGAGCGTTACGCGTCGGGCATACCCGGGTGGAAAACGGATCGCGGCCGAATCTACATCACCTTTGGGCCGCCTGCGGAGATTGAGTCGCATCCTTCGGGCGGAACCTATGAGCGTCCGATCGAAGAAGGCGGCGGTACGACTTCTACTTACCCGTTCGAGATCTGGCGATACCGCTACATCGAAGGCCTCGGAAATGACATCATGATCGAGTTTGTGGACCCGACGATGACCGGCGAGTACCGGATGACGATGGACCCGTCGGAAAAGGACGCCCTACTGATGGTTCCCGGAGCCGGACTGACCATGATGGAGCAGATGGGCCTGGCTGACAAAGCCGATCGCTTCAATCGTACGGATGGAACTCGCTTGGGTACGGGCACGCAGCCGCTGCCGGCGCGCATGAATCAGTTTGAGCGTTTGCATCAGTACGCCATGCTCCAGAAACCTCCGCAAATCAAATTCAAGGACCTGGAAGCGGCCGTCTCATCAACGATCAAATTCAACTTGCTGCCGATGCGGGCTCGAGCCGACTTCATGCGTGTGACGAACTCGAGCATCATGAGCAACATCACGCTCCAGTTCGATCGCCGCGAGCTACAGTTCCAGGATAAGGAAGGCATTTCCCGCGCCACAGTTAATATCTATGCGCGAATCACGTCCATGGCGCGGCGCGTGGTGAACGTGTTCGAGGATGTCGTGAGCATCGAAGTCCCCACCGAACAACTCGGGGAAGCCGTCAAAGGCGTCAGCGTCTATCAGAAGTCTGTTCCGCTTCCTCCAGGTATGTACCGGCTGAATGTGGTCGCTAAAGATATCGTGTCGGGCAACATGAACAACTATGAGATGGCGTTGAACGTTCCGCACTTCGACGATGAAAAGCTGGCCTCCAGCACAATGATCGTTGCCGACCTGATCGAGAAGGTGCCTACCAAGAGTATCGGAACCGGACAGTTCGTGATCGGCTCTTCGAAGGTTCGCCCGCGGTTGAGCGAGCAGTTCAAACGCGATGAGAAAATGGGGATCTACGTCCAACTCTATAACTTCGAGCCGGATGAGAAGACACAAAAGCCGGACGGAAGCATTGAGTATGAAGTTCTGAAGAACGGCAGCAATCAGAAAGTGTTTGAGTTCGCGGAAGAAATCGCCAAGATGGAGAATGCCTCGGCAAATCAGGTTACGGTCGAAAAGGTCCTTCCGCTCAAGGACCTGGAGCCTGGCCAATATACGATTCGCATGAAGGTGACGGACCGAAAACGCAACCAGACCGTGAGCCCATCCGCGACGTTCACGGTGCAGTAAACTAGGATAGGCGGTTTAGTGGCAAAGACCGCGTCGAGGAGGGCAATCGTTGAACGCCCATTGGTTTAGCGGCACAATACGGGTCGCTACAGTACTAGCCCTCGGTTCGGCGATCGCGCCTGATAAGTGCGACGCCGCCATGCCCAACAAACTTCTCGGCGCCCTCGTCGGATCTGTACGTGACAATGCCGGCGTTCCTCAGATGGGCGCCATGGTTCAACTATTCAATCGCTACGAAAAACCGATCGAACGGGCGATCACCAACGGCGCGGGCGAATTCGGGTTTGAGGCGCTGACGCCGGATGTTTACTCGATACGGGTCACGCTCAGCAGTTTCATGCCGGCGTTAAAGCGGAACATTGCAATAACTTCCGGTAACACCAGCGTCCTTGCCATCAATCTCGCATCCGTCCTCAGTTCGGTTGAACTCGTTTATTCCTCTCCGAACTCAGGCGCGTTGATGAGTGACGACTGGAAGTGGGTCCTGCGTAGTTCCATGGCAACGCGGCCGGTGCTGCGCATCTTTGACGCCAGCGCACAAGAGACTTCGACCTCGGCTTCGACAGCGATTTTCTCGGACACGCGGGGTTTCGTGACACTCTCCTCGGGTGAAGGAACGCCCTTCACGACTTCGGGTAACCAGCCGGACCTCGGAACAACCTTTGCGCTGGCTACATCGCTGTTCGGCGCGCATCACCTGCAAATTGCCGGCAACATCGGGTATGCCGCCCAATCTGACTTACCCGCTACCGGATTCCGGACAAGTTTCAGCCGCAATGACATGCAGGGGCCGGCTGTGAAATTGACGATGCAGCAGGTCATGCTTCCGAGCAGGTCGACCTCGGCGCTGGTTGGTTCGAACCAAGGCAATGCGCCTGCCCTTCGAACGATGTCTCTGACTTTCATCGAGCACACAGAAGTGGTCGATGGAATCGATTTGGAGTATGGCGCATCGCTCGATTCCGTCACCTTTATTGACCGGCTGAATTACATAAGTCCATTCGCGCGGCTTACGTACCATCTCGGCGATAAAAGCAAGGTACAGATTGGGTACAGTTCAGGAGCTCCTCCAGTGGAGCTCCTGCAATCGCAAAATGAAGCGGAGGCGGACCTGCATCGGGATGTCATGGCCCTCGCTGTATTACCGCGTGTTTCGCTGCGAGCAGGTCAGGCGCTGGTTCAGCGGACGCAGAACATGGAGATCGGCTACGAAGTCCAAGCTGGAACCAGAACCATCAGTTTGGCGGCTTACCGCGAAAGCGTCGGCAATGGCGCTTTGACGATGAGCACGCCCGCAGGGTTTTACATGGCCGGTGACCTGCTACCGGAACTCTCCTCCAACAGCTCCGTATTTAATATCGGGCAGTATGAGCGGTACGGTTATTCGGCGACCTTGGCGCAGCAGCTTGGGGAAAGTTATGGTGCAGCGGTATCGTATGGCCGTGGCGGAGTCTTGACGACAAGTGACGACGCAGTGTTGGCAACGGGCGACCCAGACGAGTTGCGGCGTTTGATCCGGCGAGCACAGAGGCAATGGATCCGGGGCAGTGTTTCCGGTGTAGCTCCTGTGACCGGAACGCGCTTTGCCGCGAGCTATGAGTGGTCCGGCTCGCGATCTCTTACACCCGGCCACGTCTATTTGACGCAGCGTCTCTACCCGGAAACCGGTTTGAACGTTCGTGTGCGGCAGCCGCTGCCGTTGTGGGGCGGCCTTCCCGGGCGCATCGAGGCAACTGCGGAATTTCGTAACCTGCTCGCCCAGGGCTACCTTCCTATCTCGCTAGCCGACAGCCGGCGTTTGGTGTTATCCCATTCGCCACGGGCTGTTCGAGGCGGCCTGAGCTTCATTTTCTAGTCCACTTTTCTCATCGCACCCAATCTTGGTGTATTCTGATTTGACTCGGACCTTGAGTTCATCAGGAGGAACCGTGAACGTGGCGCGCCTGAATCGTCGGGAGATTCTCGAAAACTGCATCGTCAAGGGATTGTTGATTGCCGGGGTTCCAATGTCCGCATCCAACTTGCTCGCTCTTTGGCAGAAAAGCGAACACGAAGCTGGTAAAGCAACACCCGAGGAGGTTCTGGGGCCGTTCTTCAAAAAAGGTGCTTCAAACGTGAAGAACCTGAGGGAAGCGGGCGACGCCGGTGTCCCTTTGCGTGTTACCGGGAAAGTACTCAATACGCGCGGCGAACCGGTTATCGGCGCTCGCATCGATGTCTGGCACGCGGATCATCACGGCCGGTACGACGTACAAGGGTATCGATACCGCACCAACCTGGAGATCGAAACGGCGGCAGGATACGAATTGGAGACGGTAATGCCCGGACACTACGCTGACCGCCCCGCGCAGCATATTCACTACCTGATCTCGGCGCCAGGACACAAGACCCTGATTACGCAGTTATATTTTGCTACCGATCCATATTTCGAAGGAGACCCCGACCGAAATTACGGCAAAGGATCGATCGTGGGCAACCGCGAACTGATCCGTCCGGTAATGCTGTTTGAACAGCCGGGAACAGCCCAGACCTCCGTCAAGTTCGATTTGTGTCTCGAGAAAGCATGACATGCGAGCACTAGCCTTGTTCGCTATCGCCGCGGCTGCTCACGCGCAATCCTTCACGGGCGATCGCGTGCTTCAGTCCGACGCGGCTATTCGCGATCTGGTCTTTCTGAAGACAGGCGAGACCGCCGCGTTTTGCGCCGATAGCAAGATTCGAGTGTGGGACCCGCAGTCCGGTAAGCTTATTCGGACCATTCCGCTCGAACCTGCAATCCAGCGCGCAGCGTTTACACCCGGCTCGGATCGTATCGTCACGGTCGGTCCCGATATTCCGATGCGAATTGCCGATCTCGACGGCCAGGGAAAGGTACGAGATCTCGCCCCGGCTGCAATGCGCGAAGGCCGAGTGACATTTTCACCCGATGGCTCTACACTCGCGACGAGCGGACGCGACAAATTGATTCGCCTTTGGGATCTCAAAGAGGGGCGTGAACGTCTGTCCATCCGCGGTGGGCTGGGAGGGGCATCCGCGATGGCAATCTCGCCGGATGGTACGAAGATCGTGGCTGCGGATGATGACACCAACCTGCGCGTCTGGAATGCTCGAAACGGCGAACTGCTGCGGCTGATCGATGAACTGCCGGTCACGACGTTTGCGCTCGCTTTCTCGCCCGACGGGAAGATGCTCGCTTCCGGCGGTGTCGATCGAGTCGTCTACTTGTGGGATACAGCTACCTGGAAACCGTTACGCAAACTCACGGGACAACCAGAGATGATCTCTTCGCTCGCATTCTCACGCGATGGCCGGCTGCTGGTCACCGGTGGTTTCAGTGAAATATCCAGCAGAGAGCCCGTTTCGATTCTGCTTCGCGATGTGGCGTCAGGCAAAGTGATCCGTTCCATCGCATCGTCGAGCAGAGTGTCGTTTGCGGAATTCTCGCCAGACGGCAAATATGTCGCAACGGCAAACCGCGATAAGGCAGTTAATCTTTGGCAGGCGCGATGAATTCCTGACCCGCAATAAAGACGCGTTCGACGAATAGCTCTTTCGATAGCACGAGAACATCCGCTCGCTTGCCCGGCTCAAGACTCCCCGTTTCACGAGCGATCCCCGCCCGCTCGGCAGGCGTCAAGCTGGCCATCCGTATCACTTCCGGGAGCGAAGCGGTTGTGGATTTCACCATTTCCCGCACCATGCTATCCATTCCAACAACCGAGCTCGCAAGTCCCTGGCCCGGGACAAATCCGACGCGGCCATCGCTCTCAAACCATGAACCTGTCTCTCGTGGTCCGAACCGATATCGCCCGGGCGGCATATCCAGAGCCCGATTCGCGTCGGTCACGAGGCACAAACGCTCAGGGCCTTTCATCCGAAATGCGAACTCAAGTAGTTCGGGCGCGAGGTGGCAACCGTCGGCAATGACTTCCGTGCTCATCTCGGGATGAGCCAAAACGAACTGCTCCATGCTGGCCTGCATCGGAGTTCCATAGCAAGCGCGCAAAGATGATACGGAACTCATCGCGCACCAGAAATGGTCGACGTGGCGCATTCCGGCATGGTATGCGCGCGCCATTTCGGCCCAAGTGGAATTCGAGTGGCCACACGTCACGAGGCATCCGTGCCGGCTGGCGAAAGCGTAAAACTCCTCGGCTCCCGGCAACTCGGCCGCGCAAGTGGCAATGCGAATCAAACCGAGGGATAGGAATCGCTCGTACTCCGCGGCGACCGGGTCGCGCCTTCCGTCCACAGAGTGACATCCCACTTTGTCCGCCGCGAAATATGGGCCGTAATAATGCACGCCAGCAATCGATGAGCCATCGGCGATGGACCAGTTGTCGCGCACCTCGCTGCAGGCATCCAGCATACTCTCAATTTCGGCTGGTGTTCCTGTCGTCGTAGTTGGGAAGATGCTCGTTGTCCCATGACGAGCATGCGCCCGATTCGCCGCACGAACGGCTTCCGTGTCCCCGTCCATGTAGTCAGATCCGTCACCGCCATGGACGTGCATATCGATGTAACCGGGAGCGATGTAGGCTCCCTCGACCACAGCGACATCGCTCGGTCTCGTTGATCCAATCTCGACGATGCAATCCGAATCGCATACGACAAAGGCGTCGCGAATCGTTTGGTCCGGGAGAATGACTTCCCCATGGAAACAATTCTTCATCAGTCCTCGGCAATAAGATGTTTCGTGAACCCCGCCGCTTTCAGACTCTCATATGCAATCATTACTTCCTCAGGAAACTTTTGCGGAGCCGACCAACCTCTGCGGCTGTAGATCCAAATCCGCTGTAGATCGCCGAGCATTATGTTGATGATCTTCACCGGAGTTAACTCGTCTGTGAAATACTCGTCGAGGGTCATTTCCGGCGAGGCGAGTGTTGCCGGCATCTCGGGCCATTCGACTGCCATCGTCGCCCATGTACGCCGCTGCATAAAGGGCTTCACCGCAATTACGACATTCTTTGGCTGGATAGATTGCCTGGCTAGCAGATCGCGAGCGAAACGGATGTTCTCCGCTGTATTCGTGGCCTCGGTTTCCAGCAGAATGTGATCCTCGGGTACGCCACGACTGGCGGCGACTCCGGCATACATCTCCGCTTCCGTCCGGCTCCATGATGTCGAGAGCAAATCGTCCTGATGCGCAACGGCGCCGGTACAGACGAGAATTTTTCCGAAGTTTCGGTGATAGAGATCTGCGGCAAACTCCGCCACGCGGAGATCGTTGGTTCCAAGCGCGATGATCACATCGGCCGGGATGGGCGTATGCCGCAGCTGGTGATAATTCCAAATGATGCGGGCTGCGTCAAGGATCTGTTCGTTTATTTGCTCCAAGAGCTATCGTACCGGAATAAATATATTATTCTGTGATGCAGGACGAGGGCGATGTCTGTCACATTCATATCGCGAGGCCTATCGGACAAATTCCCTTTGTGGGATGCCAATGAACGCCTGGTTTTGAACGTATTGTGGTGATCCCGCTGTGTTTCGGGCGGATATCGTGCTCACCACGGGGCTGAAACCAGTAAACGTGACAAGGCGTGCTTGTCAGCTGAGGTGATATTTACAGTAACCAAAGTAATTCGTAAGGGAGCTCGGGAAAATGCGTAATTCGTATTTCGCTTCAACCTTAATTGCGGGAGTGCTCACGCTGACAGGCGTGCTGTTGCACGGCCAGGCAACACAGAGCAGCATTCTCGGAAACATAACTGACTCAAGCGGCGCGGCCGTCCCAAACGCCAGCGTGACTGTAAAGAATGAGGGTACAAATTTCCTACGCGAAATCGCGGTGGACGCCAACGGCGACTACCGTGTCTCGGGACTCGAGTCCGGATTCTATCAGGTGATTGTTGCCGCCCCCGGATTCAAGACCTTTGAACAGAAGCGCATCGACCTTGCCAGCGCGCAGATAAAGCGTGTCGATGCCAGGCTCGAGGTGGGGAACGTCGACACCCGTATCACCGTGGAAAGCGCCGCATCGCAAGTGGAGACCGAAACCGCCACCCTTTCGAATATCAAAACGGGCCGCGACTTCGCCGAGCTGCCCTTGAGTGTCTTCGGGCGCGGCTGGGCAAACGTCACCAACGTAGCAGCCGGAGTTCAGAGCGCAAGCGGCTTCGAGGTGAATGGAGCGCGCGATACCGCCAATAACTTCACTACCGACGGCATTTCGTACAACGACATCATCAGCAGCCGCAACACCCCAAACGGCTTTTCCGGCGATATCGAAAATTTCCAGGAGATCAAGATTATCACGGCCAACTCTTCGGCTGAGTACTCGCAGGTCGCGCAATTTGCTGCCGTGAGCAAGTCCGGAACGAATGAATTGCATGGCTCCTTTTACTGGGGAAACTTGAACAGTAAGTTCCAGGCCAGAAGCTGGGCCGATGCGGAGAAACCGTTCGTTCACCAACCACAACATGTTCGCGTTGAACAGCGGCGGGCCCGTCTATATCCCGCATGTCTACGACGGCCGGAACCGGACATTCTTCTTCGTGTCCTACAGCGGAGCTCGCTATCGCATAGGAAATCGCACCTACGCCATCGTGCCGACCGCTGCAATGCGGAACGGCGATTTTTCCGCGCTCTCCGGGCAGGTGACTCTGGTTGATCCGCTGACCGGCCAACCTTTCAACAACAACACCATCCCGGCAAGCCGCATCAGTTCAGTTTCCAAGGCAGTGCAGGATATGGTGTACCCGGATCCCAACCGAACCGGGCAGGGGGCCTTCGGCTTGACCGACAACTTCTACGGCGATCCGGGTGGCAAATTCGACTCCGACGTGTATTCGTTCCGCGTCGATCAAAAGATCAGCGACAAGAACACTCTTTATGGCCGCGTCGGCCTTACCATCAATAACAAAGACAGTTATCCCGGCGTGCTAAAGAATGGTTTCGGCGACGGTAACTGGTTGGGAAACCATCCGGGCCGCAGCGTAGTGATTTCCGACACGCACACGTTTAACGCCGCCCTCGTGAACGAGCTCAAACTCGGCTACAGCCGGGACTTCGGTCAGTGGTACGACGTGAACTACGGCCAAGATATCGTCTCCCAAATCGGACTACAGGGCATCAGCAATCCGGGCAACGACCCATCGATCGGCGGCATGCCCGGATTCACTTTCGGCGGAGCCATTCCCGTTTACGGTCTTGCAACCTGGGCCAACGGGAATTTCCAGGCGCAGAATACGTACCAGGTGATCGATAACGTGTCCTGGTATCGCGGGCGGCACAACCTCAAGTTCGGTGTGGATGTCCGCCACTTGCAGATCAATGACCAGAACAAGCCTCTGGAGATGCGTGGCAGCTTCACGTTCGACGACCGGCTAAGCGGTCTCGCCTATGCAAACTTTCTTCTCGGCTATCCGAGCGCAGCCACCAGGGCTATCGCGCGACCGAACGCGTATCCGCGAGGTACGGTCTCCGGTTTTTACATGCAGGATGATTTCAAGATCAATTCACGGATCACCCTGAACTACGGTCTGCGCTACGAGTATCAGACGCCGTGGGTGGAGAAGTTTGACCGCATGTTTACCTTCGATTCGAAGACCGGGAGTATGGTCACCGCCGGAAGCACCATTCCGAATGACTTGGTGCCGTCGGTCGCGGCCACCCTTCCAATCGTCACGGCGGCGAGCGCCGGACTGCCTGTGCGCAGCCTCCTCGAAAACGACGCCAACAACTGGAGTCCGCGGATAGGGTTCGCGATCCGGCCATTCGCGGACGCGACCACTGTGGTGCGCCTGGGATACGGCATGTTTACACAGATCTGGCCCGGTCTGATCGCCTTGAATGCTACCGGCGGACCCTGGCAGTCCATGGAGAACTTTATTCTGGCGGATCCTAAGGCGCCCTCGATCCAGTTTCCGAATCCGTTCCTGACTACGTCGGAGTTTTCGGGCATCCAGAGTATCTCCGGTGTCAATCCGCATTTCCCCAATGAGCGGACGCAGCAATGGAACGTATCCATCGGCCGCCAGTTTTGGGGGACAGCCATCGACGTCGGCTACATCGGAACCAAAGCCAGTAACATCCCTTACACCGAGGACCTCAATCTTTTGCGCCCGAGCACGCTTCCGTTCGATCCGGCTCGCCGGCCTTACTCGCGATTCGAATCCGCGGAACTGGTACAGACTGGCGGCTCGTCGATTTATCACGGGTTGACAATCCAGGCGGACCGCCGTGTTGCGAGCGATTTGACCTTCAACGTGAACTACACTTGGGCCAAGGCGCTCACCGACGTCAATCTGCGGGATTACTCTTCCGGCTCGCAGCAGAACCAATACGCGCGATATCTCGAGCGCGCCGACGATCCCAACATCCGCCGTCAGCAACTGCGCTTCAGCTACATCTATGCGCTGCCGGTGGGGAAAGGGAAATCCTTTCTATCCACATGCCCGCTGTTGCCAATGCGATCATCGGCGGATGGCAACTGGCCGGCATCACGACAATGCTGACCGGCGCCCGATTGAGTCCCGCATTCTCCGGGACGGACCCGGCTAACACGAATCAATTCGGCGGGCGTCCGGACCGCATCGGCGATGGCAATTTCGATTCCTCGGATATGCGCGACCTCATCAAGGCGAGACAGCCGATCTTCGACCAATCAGCCTTTGTCACTCCGGCAGACGGCCGCGGGTTCTACGGAAATTCCGCCCGCTCCATCCTGACTGGACCGGGCCAGGTTGTGTGGAACATGGGCATTCATAAAAACTGGATGCTCCAGGAGGCGGCTCGCCTGCAATTCCGCTGGGAGATGTTCAATGCCTTTAACCGGCCGAATTTCTCGAACCCAAGCACGAATATCAACGGCGGCAGTTTCGGCCTGGTGACCTCTGCGGGAGCCGCGCGAAGCATGCTATTCGGACTTAGATTGGACTACTGATACGATGCGAATCCGCGATCCGATCTGCGCCGCCGCGTTGGTGGCCGTGTTTGCCCCTACGGGTTCAGCGCAACATCACACGCCCGCCGAACGATATCAAATGTTCCAGGATTACCTGGTGCGCCGCGCGGCTGACGTTACGCGCAACAATCTCGCGAATATCAAGGACATTCAGGAATGGAAGCGTCGAAGGCCTGAGGTCCTGAAGCGCTTCCTCTATGTCCTTGGTCTGGATCCCATGCCGCCGAAGACGCCGCTGAACGCGCGCATCACGCGAGTGTTCGAACGCGAAGGATTACCGCGTTGAGAATATCGTGTTCGAGAGCATGCCGCGCCTGTACGTCACCGGCAATCTGTATCTCCCGAAAGAACGTAAACGGACGCGCGCCCACCATTGTGTATGTCAGCGGCCATGCTCCCGGTCCGTGGGGCGCGAAAGTCCAGTATCAGCACCACGGAATCTGGCTGGCCCGGCACGGTTACGTCGCGTTCGTGCTGGATACCATCGAGTTCGGCGAAGTCCCCGGCATCCATCACGGGACGCATGATCTTAGGAATGTGGTACTGGCATTCGCTCGGCTACACACCGGCGGGCCCGGAGGTCTGGAACGCCATCCGCGCGCTGGACTATCTGGAGACCCGGCCTGAGGTGGACGCCAAGCGAGTCGCCGTCACCGGTATCTCGGGCGGCGGCGCGGTCACATGGTTCACGGCTGCCGCGGACGAGCGCTTTCAAGTGGCCGCCTCGGTTTGCGGCACCTGGACAGTCGGCAAGCATGCCGCTCTCGATGCGCGTACAGGAGAATTGCGATTGCATTTACTTCCACAATCGCATTTCAGGACGACCTGCCGACAGTTGGCGCATTGATCGCGCCACGGCCTTTCAAAATTCTGAGCGCCCGGCGCGATGTCTCTTTCCCTCCGGCCGGTTATCACGAGGCGTATCAGCTCACGCGACGTTTCTACGAAATGTATGGCGCCGCGGACAAGCTGGTGGAGTTCGACTACGAGGCGCCGCATCAGGACATTCTGCCGTTCCGCAAGGAGGCCGACGAGTGGCTCAATCTGTGGCTGAAGAAGGACCGTACACCGTTCGATGAAGGCGATCATCCAGCGGGAGGATCCGGAAAGTCTAACGGTTCTCGACTGCCATGCCGGCGTACCCGCTGAACGGCGAAATGCACAAGCGTTTCATCAAGACCCATCAGCTTCAAAACTGGACTGACCTCGATCAATGGATGCGCCGCCGTACAGAGTTGTCCGCGAGATGAAGGACAAGGTCTTTCGCGGATTCCCGCAAGAGAAAGTCGCCTTCGATGCCTGGAAATCAAGGAGGGCGGCTGGACCAGCCGCTACGCTGATTCCTTCAACGTCGAGTTCACCACTGAGCAGGGCATCCGGGTCAACGGTCAGCTATTCATCCCGCGCGACGGCAAGCCGTCACATCGCGGCGCTCATTTACGTCAAGAGCGCCGACGACGTGATTTATCCCGTTGACTACGATCCACTGCTGCCTGCGTTCACAGCTCACGTGATTTTGGTATTACACCGCGGGCGGTAGATTACCCCGGCGTCACCAACTACAAGATGTCGAACATCCGGATGACCTCGGCGCTGATCGGTTCCACAGTGGAATCAATGCAACTCTGGGATCTGATGCGCTCCGTCGATTACCTGGTAGAAGGCGAGGGGCTGAAGCTCGACAGCATTTCCGTTTACGGCCGAAAGCAAATGGGCGCCCTGGGATTGTATGCCGCCGCGTTCGACCCGCGCATTACGCGCGTTATTCTCGACGATCCGCCGGCATCGCATTGGCAGGCGTCCCCCGCTACTCAACATCCTCCGCATCACGGACCTGCCTGAGGCGGCAGGCCTTGTAGCTCCTCGCGAGATCGTCTCGCTTACGCGTGTGCCGGAAGCATATGCCTACACCGCTTCCATTTATGCGCTTACGGAAAGAAGGATCACATTCGCGAAGCCGCAGACCTGGGTCAGGCTCTTATGGTCTGGAATCGGCAATGAGGCTCTGGCTTAGTGCGCTCATCGTTCTGCTTTCAGCCTGTGCTGTGGCGGGCTGGCAATTACGGTCTGCGGGGCGTGGTGTCCTGGTCCTCGAGGACTTTGAACAAACGGGAGCAGTTTCACGCTGGGAAGGACCGCTGGAAATCGTCGCCGATCATCCGTCGCACGGCCGGCAGTGCGCCGTGATGCGCCTTGATCGCTCGCATGCCTCAGTCGCCTCGGGCGCGCTGGCGCCGAACTGGACCGGGTACGACCGCCTGCTATTTGATCTCTACACCGACCTGGAAGATGTATCAACCGCGACGGTGCGCATCTTTGATACCGGGCCGGCGGCACGACGATTACTACGATGGCCGCAATAAGATCTTCCTTCAGAAGGGTTGGACGCACGTCGAGGTGAAAGTCGCATCGCTGAAAGGCGGCGCGCTCCAGCGTAACCTCTCGCTTGATCGGATCCGGCGCTTTGAACTCTCGTTCGACGGGATGCGGCTGCCCGCGACAATCTATCTCGATAATCTGCGGTTGGTCTCTGGCGAGGAAGGGCCGGAGAGCGCGTCGAAATTCGCCCCACAAGATACGGTGTCGGTCATCGACAATCGCTGGGTGAGCGTGCGGCAGGTGGCGCTCTCCGAAGATGTTCCGGAGGCTTCCGACGTGACGCGCCTGCGGGCAGAGGCCGACCGCGAGTCCGAACTTCTCAAAAACACCATCCAGGCCGCGCAAACACAAGGAATCGAGACGATCTATGCTGAACGCCATCTGATAACGGCCGACCTGGCGCTGCGGGTGCGGCCGCTTCTCGCCTGGTACAACAACGACGAGAAGAAAGCGCGTGATGTTCTCCTACGTAGCCGTGGGCGTGCCGGGCCGCGCGTCATGAATTGGAGGACAAACTGCGCGGGACGAACTTGCGGAAAGAGGTGGACGACACGCAGGTGGAAGGCTCGGCGTTCCAGCCGTTTCCTCCTCTCAAGGGCCGTCCCGGCGAAGGGCTGGTTCTTCCGCGACCAGCATGGCGAACCTATGATGATCCTGTCGCTGCACTCGCCCTAGCCGCGTCTTGCAGCGATTCTTCGCCACGCCTTTGCAGCATATCGAGTGATATTCAGTGGGCGGCGGCTCGCGATGGACGATCGACGAATCGCCTGTTTACGCAGCATTCAAAGCCGATCCCGAAACCCACAGAGTCGGATGGGATGGCTGGTGCGGCCACCTGGTGCGCGATCTCGATTCGATGGGAGGCACGAAGAAGGAGAACGTCGTCATCTGCCTGGAGAGTCCGCGCATCAAGGAAGCCGTCGCCGAGTACATCCGGATCAAACATTCCGAAGTTTCACGCGAATCCCGAACTGCTTTACGACATCATGGCGTACGAGCTGATGTACATCTGCTACTGCGACCGCAGCCAGCATGTGTTCCGCGAGTGGCTGGAGCGGAAACACGGCGACGATCAAGGCGGCAAATCAAATGATGGGGCACCTCGTACCCGGGCTTTGCAGACGTCGTACCGCCGCCCGTCAAGAATTCGCGGCCGCTGCCCGGGACGAATCGCGGCGCTTTGGTACGACTGGGCACGCTTCAATCAGGACCGTTTCACCGATTACCTGCTGTGGATCCGCAGCGAAATTCGCAAGCTCGATGCCGGCGTTCCGCTCGCGGCCGGCGGCAGTTCCAGCATGCTGGCGGGCCGTACCGGCACGACCGGAATCGACGAAGAACGAATCGTCAACGAAGTGGATGACGTGATTATTCACGAGGGCGGCGGCTCGACACTGGGCATGGATCTGCAGCTTGCGTCTGCGGAGACGAGCAAGCCGCTGGCCGATCCGGAGATGAGTCTGGCTGCGTGTGGAGAATCTGCTGCCGCATTTTCTGCATGGCAAGTCAGTGGCGCAAATCTTTCACTGGCCGGTCCAGCCGGCGAACGAATTCTACAGCAACAACCGCTCATCACTCGCCCACAGTTGGAGCTACTCGCTGGCGGACGTGAACGAAATGCTGCGGGTGGCGCTCGATGTGCGGCGCCTGAACAAGGAGATCGCGGCGTTCGCCGAAGCGCCGGCCGAGGTCGCCATTCTCTATTCCCAGACCTCGACACTGCAGTTGCCGCCCGAGATGTTGACGTGGGCAACCACGCCTTATCTTGCTGAGCTGCACAAAACTTACACTGCAAGCCAATTTCTCGATGCTCGGGTGACGTTCGTTACCGAGCGGCAGGCGTTGAAGGGACACCTCGACCGTTACAAGTTGGTGCTGGTTCCGGCAGTGAGAAATCTTCCGGAAAAAGTGGTCGAGGCGATCTGGACCTATACAGAAAAGGGCGGTCACGTACGTTATCATCCCCGAGTCTCTGCTCGGAGACGAGTACAATCACGCAAAGAATTATCTGGCCCGGCTCGGCATTGCCATTCAGCGGACCGAACGCCCCAAACCATCTACGGAAGGTCAGATGGTTCAGGGCTATGATCAGAGCTTCGGCCAAGACGTTGCCTTCACGGGGACCGTTGCGACCAAACTGAGCGGGGACTTTCCCTTAGAGAGTCGAGGCGTTCGGCAGATTATCACCGCGGGGCCGAACGCTGAGGTCCGCTTCCGGTATCCCGATGGGCAACCCGCAATCATCCGCGTAGCGATGGGGACCGGAGCCGTCAACTACATCGCCAGTTCGCTCGAACCACTCGGCTACGCGCGCTTGCTCGATGTATTGTTCACGCAAGACCAAGGTCAACCGGCCGGTGCGGGTGCGGGCCGATTCGAAATGGCAGATCGAGGCTCGAGTTCGCACAATCCGGAAGGCGGCGCCTGCTGTACATATCGAACTTCAATACGAAACCGGCGACCTTGACACTCGAGGCGAGCGCAGCCACGATCATGTCACTACACGAACTGCGAGATGATCGCGCGATCGTGGGAAACCAGGTCACCGTGCCGGGCAGGCAAACCGCCATTTACGAGCTCTTCTAGCTCTCCAGTTACTTCACGCTAAATCTTGCGCCACATCGAGGTGAAAGCTCCCATCTTGGGGAACGCGTAAAACGTGTCTGAAAAGGCGCACCGGCAGCCAATTCCTTTTCTTTGTGACATTTTCCGGAACCGCGACAGGAAGGGTTGGAGGATATCGTGAATAAAGTCCAATTCTTGACTGTTTTCGCAATGACGATGTCATTGCGCGCGGGCGGGCGCCAGAGCTTGGAGCCCGCTTACGGGAAGCTGCCGCTCGCATTCGAAGAGAATCGCGGGCAGGCGGCGCCCGGAGTGAAGTACCTGGCGCGCACTCGAGGCGGAGTGATACTCCTGGGTCTGGAGGGCCCCGCGCTAGAGCTAGACAACGGGAAAATCGTTGCCTTGCGTTTCGCGGGATCCACGCCGAAGGCTCCGAAAGGGGAAAACAAGCTGCCGGGCGTCACCAGCTATCTGATAGGTAATCGAGACCAGTGGATCCGCGGTATTTCCAACTACGAGAGCGTACGTTATCGCTCGGTCTATCCGGGCATAGACGCCGTTTTTCATGGTAACCAGAAGCATGCCGAATATGACTTCGTCCTCAGTCCGGGAGCGGATCCCAACGATATCCGGATTGGATTCGAAGGTGTCGACCGCATTAGCATCGACCACGAAGGAAATCTCGAACTCCACTCCGAGCACCGAACCGTCAAGCAATGGAAGCCGAAGATCTGGCAGACAGGGCCTCACGGGAGTCACGAAGTGGCGGGACGGTATGTGTTGTCCGGGCCCGCCCAGGCGCGTTTTGAAGTTGACGATTACGATCGGCGTAACATTCTCGTGATCGATCCGGTGATCGAATACTCCAGCTACTATGGCAGCAACCGGGACGATCGCGCGCTGGCCGTGGCAACGGATTCCACGGGTGCGGCATATATCGCGGGTACGACTGCGACGGGCGGCATCTCATATGGTTTCGTCAGCAAGTTGAACCCGGCGGGGACAGCCGTCGTGTACACAGCGTTTCTGGGAAGCGGCACGTGCAACGCGGAAGTGCGAGGAATCGCTTTAGATTCGGCGACGAACGCAATCGTCACGGGCTACTACACGCAAAAAGACACGGCCGGCGCCTGCAACATTAAGCAAGTTCTGGGCGGCAAAATCAATCCCGCGGGCGACGCATACGTATATCAGCTTGTCTGGGGCGGCAACCAGGACTATGGCAATGCAGTGGCCGTAGATGCAGCGGGCAACGCTTATTTCACGGGCTCGACGAACGGCAATTTCCCCACAACACCGGGCGTGATCTCTCCAGCGGGATGGTTCAGCAAGGACGCTTTCCTTACGAAGCTGAATCCAGCGGGAACGCCACTTTATTCGACATACCTTGGCGGCGGCATGGTCGACGAAGGACTTGCGATCGCGGTGGACACAACGGGGAATGCTTATGTTGCGGGATCGACAAGCTCGGCGAATTTTCCGGTCACAGCGAATGCCGTACAGGCCGTGATACCCAATGCGAGCGGCGCCGGATTTATTACGAAGGTAAACAGCACCGCAACACAAGTCCTTTACTCGACATTCCTGGGCGGCGGCAGCGTAGAGAAGGTTTATGGTATTGCCGTTGGCGCCGATAACAAGATCCACGTGACCGGAAACACCAAATCGCCGGACTTCCTAACCACTCCCAGCGCGTTCGACCGCACATGCGGCGGTGACGGGACTTGCAATGGCATCGAGGATGCGTACTATTCGAGCATCGACCCGCTGAAAGCCGGCACGACCGGAATCGTGTACTCGACATTTCTTGGCGGCGCCGGTCACGACTTCGGCGAAGCGATTGCGATCGACAAGAACGGGCACGTTTGGATTACCGGCCGCACTACTTCAAGCGCGGATTTTCCAAAGGTTCAGCCGACGCAGCCAGCGATCGGAGGCAACTATGACGCTTTCATCGCCGAGATCGATCCAACCAGGACCGGCGCAGCTTCTCTGATCTATTCGACGTTTCTGGGAGGCAGCCTTTACGACGAGGGCTCCGCGATCGATGTCGATTCGCTCGGAAATATCTATGTCGCCGGCTATACCGGATCGACCAACTTTCCGGTAGTAGACGCTGTTCAACCGCAGACAGCAGGTGGAAATGAAGGGTTCATTGTGAAGATTGCAGCTCCCACGACACCAGCTTCCGTCACGTTGAATCCTGCAACCGTAACAGGCGGCGCCAACAGCACCGGCACCGTGACGCTTACGGCTGTTGCGGCGGCGGGTGGCGCAGTGGTTACGCTGGCGAGCAGCAACACAAACGCGGCAACGGTTCCCCCATCGGTGACGGTTGCTGCAGGGGCCAAGACAGCGACTTTCACTATCACAACGAAAACAATCACCGCCGGAACGGTGGCGACAATTAGCACTACCTATAATGGCGTTTCAAAATCAATCGGACTGGTTGTCAATCCGCTACTGCTTTCGATGACGATCAATCCCTCAGTTCTGAGCGGAGGCTCGAATAGCACGGGTACCGTGACTCTCAGCTCGCCTGCGCCGGGGGGCGGCGCGGTCGTGACCCTTACGAGCGCGAACGTCAATGTGGCGGCTGTTCCAGCCTCGGTTACCGTGGCCGAAGGCGCGAAGAACGGAACTTTCACAATCACGACGAAACCGGTGACGGCGGTAACCTCAGTGAACATCACTGCCACGAACGCCGGGGCCTCGCGAATTGTGACGTTGGTAGTGAATCCCCAATCGAGCTCGGTGACGCTGAATCCCGCTACGGTGACAGGCGGCTCAGGCAGCACCGGCACGGTGACATTAGCTACAGCGGCGCCGGCCGCAGGAGCGGTGGTGACGCTTACGAGCAGCAACACGAATGCGGCAACGGTTCCAGTGTCGGTCACTGTAGCTGGGGGCGCAAAGACAGCAACGTTTGCCATTACAACCAAACTCGTGACGGCTGCCACGGCAGTAACGATCACCGCAACCTACGGAGGGGTGAGCAAGGCCGCAACTCTCACCGTAAATCCGCCCGCCGCGATGACACTCACACTCAATCCAACCGCGGTTGTTGGCGGGGTGGGTAGCACGGGCACTGTGACGCTCGGGGCTGCAGCTCCCGCAGGGGGCGCGGTCGTGACCCTCACGAGTAACAACATCAATGCAGCGACTGTCCCGGTGTCGACGACCGTTGCTGCAGGCGCGAAGACTGCCAATTTCGCGATTACCACCAAAGCCGTAACTGCAGCGGCAACAGTGACAATCACGGCCACCTATAATGGCGTGGCTAAAACGGCGACTCTGACCGTGAATCCGCCTGGCGTCGCAGCATTGGCAGGCATCACGATGAACCCGGCGATCATGATATTCGGCAGCACGTCGATGGGAACAGTGACGCTGACTGCTCCAGCTCCGGTCGGTGGGGCCGTCGTTGCCCTATCCAGTAGCGACTGGGTGAGCTTTTATCTGCCGGCATCGGTTACGGTCCCTGCGGGCGGCACGTCTGCTCAGTTCGCTGTAGGCACCGCGATCGGCAAGTCGACCACCGTTATTACGGCGAGTTACAAGGGCGTCAACAAGACTGCAAACCTGACGTCGGTTAACCCCACTGTGCAAGCGCTCGCTTGTACTCCCAACCCGGTGATTGCCGGCAAGACCACGATCTGTACGGTGACGATGAATGGAATCATGCCCAGCGCGACGACGGTGTGGATTTCGACAGACCAGCCGTTCTTCGCGCCTGCCAACGGCACCGTTACCGTGCCGGCTGGTGGAGCAACGGCGGCATTTTCTATCGCCACAACTCTTGTCCCCGATAAAATCGTCGCGCACATCTCAGCGAGCGCCCTCGCGACGGCCACAGTGACGACGCCGCTGACGATCAATTTGACTGACCGTGGAAAGAAGTGGGTCCTGAACAACGTTGTGTTGAACGACGGCGGCAAGGCGAGCGGGTATTTTACGTACGACGCAGCTACGGGCAAATATCTCGACGCCAATATTCTCGTAACTCCCGGACCCGATCCACTAAACCCACTGGGCCATCCGCCGCAGAACTCGTATTACTACCCGTGGCCTAACGGGTTCCATACATGGGTGAACGACTGGAGTACGGCTTCGGTGTTGTCGATGCAAAATCCGATAGGCGGGGAAACAACTCCTCCGTCATGGACCCTGTTGCAGCTGAACTTCGCGCAGCCGCTTACGAATACGGGTGGAACGGTCGCACTGGTGACCAATGCAAATGCGAATTTTACGCCGCATTGTACGGTCAACCCAGGTCCATCCTGTACTCCTCCGGCGGGCAACATTTCGCAAGAGCTGTTCGCGTTGCCGCCGCTCCCCGGGTATAGTGCGGGCTCATGGTTTTACCGCGTGATTGTTAGCGGGACGATTACAGCGCAATGAGCGTGCTGCGATAGTTCCCTCGGGCTATCCAGGAAGATTCCTGGGTAGCCCTTCTTAGCTGAGTATCTTCCGGATGACCTGTCCCTTAACGTCAGTGAGACGGAAATCACGCCCCATGTGGCGGTACGTAAGGCGAGTATGGTCGAAGCCGAGGCAATGGAGGATTGTCGCCTGCAGATCATTCACGTGAACCGGATCTTCAATTATGTTCATGCCGAGATCATCGGTCTTGCCGATCGTTATGCCAGACTTGATACCTCCGCCCGCAGCCCACATCGTAAAGCAGCTGGCGTGGTGGTCACGTCCTGCCTTGGCCTCGTCATCATTGCGGAAATCACCGAGTGGTGTGCGGCCGAACTCCCCGCCCCAGATGACGAGCGTGCTGTCCAGAAGTCCTCGTTGTTTCAAATCCTGGATTAGAGCCGCGATAGGACCTGCGGTAATGTCGCAGTTCTTCTTCAAATCCTTCTGCAAGTCGGTATGTTGATCCCACGAAGAGTGCGTAACCATAACGACGCGCACACCACGTTCCACCATCCGTCGAGCTAGGAGGCAGTTGGTACCGAATGCGCGGGTTGTCTCTTGTTCGAGGCCGAACGATTCGCGGGTGCTCGCAGACTCCTTAGAAACATCCAGCAACTCGGGCGCGCTCGTTTGCATGCGGAACGCCATTTCGTACGAGGAGATACGGGACGCAATCTCAGCGTCCCCTGTCTTCGAGTAACGTTCGCGGTTGAGCGCCGCGACCAGGTCGAAATCCTCGCGCTGTTCTTCTTTGGTAATACCTTTTGGGTTCGACAAGTAGAGAACAGGATCACCCGTACGGCGGAACAAAACTCCTTGATGGCTGGACGGCAAAAACCCACTCGACCACTGCGCCGACTGACTCATATTGTTCTTGCCGGTGCTGAGAATAATGAAGCCAGGAAGATTGCGGGATTCGCTGCCGAGTCCATAGAGCACCCAAGAACCCAACGTGGGACGTCCTGGCAGCATGTGACCTGTGAATAGGATCATGTCCGCCGGTTGGTGATTGAATGCGTCGGTGTGCATCGAGCGGATCACACACAGATCATCTGCAATCGGCTTCCATGCGTCCAGCCAATCGCTAAATTCGGCGCCGCTTTGGCCGTGCTTAAAGAAGGGCCGATTGCATCCCAATACTTTCGCGTTGGGCTTGATGAAGGCGAACTTCAGATCTTTGGTGAGGGATGGAGGCAGCGGTTGGCCGTGCCATTTCGCAAGCGCCGGTTTGGGATCGAAGAGGTCGATCTGACTGGGCGCTCCTTCCATATACAGGAAAATGATGTTCTTCGCCTTACCGGGAAAATGCGGCTTCTTTGGCTCAAAAGGATTAATAACCGGCATATCGCCGGCGCGTCCATGCTCGGTGAGCAAGTTGGCAAGAGCGGCTATTCCGATTCCCCCGGCTGCCGAAGCGAGGAAGTCACGACGGCGAAGGGTTCGGGCGAGTTGAAGCGGGTCCATCGGCATTATTCTCTCGTCAGGAACTCGTCGGCATTCAGCAGCGATCGACTGGCTCCGAACCAGCCCGCTTCCTCGGGCTTGCGTCGATTCAGATAACTCAGTATGACGTCACGCTCCTGCGGGCTGGGAGCGCGAGCATAGCAGAGTTGGTATGCGAAGTCGATGCGGTTCGCCGGCGGTTCCAGAAGGATGCGCGCGCCCAGCGCTTGCGCGGCTTCGACGAATGCCGGATCATTCATCAGGTTCAGAGGCTGCAGTGGTGTATTCGAAATCTCACGGCGGGCACAACTGACAGTGCGATCCGGAGTGTCGAAGTTCATCAGCAGCGGATAAGTCGCGGTCCGCTGCACGAAGATGTAGATACCCCGGCGGTACTTGTTGCGATCCTTCGTCTCCTCCCACTTCATGCTGTACTGCAGATCGGCGACTCCTTCCGGCTGCGGCGGCTTCACGCTCTCGCCTCCAATCGAGTCGTTCAGGAGTCCGCTGACCTGCAGGGCCGAGTCGCGTATCAGTTCGGCAGGCAGCCGGAAGCGGGACTGTCTGGCAAGCAGGGTGTTGGATGGATCCATGGTTACCAGGTCCGGCCGCGCTACGGAGGATTGACGATAAGTCGCGGATGTCACGATAAGCCTGACAATGTGCTTGATGCTCCATCCTCGATCCATAAATTCGGCGGCGAGCCAGTCTAGCAGTTCCGGATGCGTGGGCTCTTCGCTACGCGCGCCAAAATCCTCACTGGTGCGAACCAGACCACGCCCGAACAATTCCTGCCACAGACGGTTCACAGTAACGCGGGCGGTGAGAGGGTTTTCTCGAGAGACGAGCCATTTCGCGAGTGCCAGACGGTCCGTGCCCTCTTTCAAAGGCGGTAGTGATGCGGGAGTACCCGGAGCGACCTCATCGCCCGTCTCTGACCAGTTGCCACGAATTCGTACATACGTGGGCGAGCGTTGATTGTCTTCCGCGAGAGTCATGGCCGTGCTGAGACGCGGGTATTTCTCCTCCAGCTTCTTGAGCTTTTCACTGAGTTCCTTCAACTTCAGCCCATCGTACTTTTCTTTGCCGATGGCGCCCGATGATGACTTCACGAAAAACTCAACGAGAGCGTCTTGCTCACGCTCGGTGCGATCCGAACGCTTCTTCAGCAGGATGCGACGACCGTGGTCGACACTCTTTGAGTAGGCGTCATAAGACACATCCCAATTGGGTCGTTTACCGGGATTGGCCAACGCATCCCGAACACCTGCTTCCCAGAAGTCGAGAGTCTCCGCGATCTTGTATTCCTCGAGAAGCGCATCGCGTTGTTTACGGAACTCGCCGGCATACTGTCGATATAGTCCCAACTCGCCTGGCAGGGGCGCCTCGATGTCGGCTTCGTCGCCATTCTCGAAGAACGCCATCAAACGATAGAAATCTTTCTGCGTGACCGGATCGTATTTATGATCGTGGCATTGAGCGCAGCCGATGGTAAGCCCCAAAAATACGGTCCCCACTGTGCTCGTTCGATCGATGAGCTGCTCGAAGCGAATACGATCCAGCTCAACACCGCCTTCACGACTCGTGATGGTATTTCGATGAAAGCCGGTGGCTATTCGTTGGGCAATATCAGCCTTGGGGAGCAGGTCCCCCGCCATCTGTTGGATAGTAAAGCTATCAAATGGCATATCCGCGTTGAAGGCGTTTATTACCCAGTCCCGATATCGCCAGGCGAAGGGTCGCGCGAAATCGTGAACGCCGCCTTCGCTATCGGCATAACGTGCCAGGTCCAGCCATTGGCGAGACCACTTCTCGCCATAGTGAGGAGAGGCGAGCAAAGTGTCAACGAGACGCTCATATGCTCCCGGGCGGTTATCGGCGAGGAACTCTTCTGTCTGTTTGAGCGTAGGAGGAAGGCCGATCAGATCGAGATAGACGCGGCGTAGTAAGGTGTGCCGATCCGCTTCAGGCGACGGCCGGATGGTCTTACTGGCGAGCTTGGCTAGGACGAAAGCGTCGATAGGATTTCGCTTGCTTGAGCCTGTCCGAACGATTGGCGGGGCAGTGCGGCGCAAGGGAGCAAAGGACCAAACGACCGAAGCTGTCGCCCCGTCGGCAGGCCAATCGGCGCCCGAATCGATCCATTCCTTCAGTACTGCGATTTCTGCGGCGGGTAATGGCGGACCGGCAGGCGGCATGCGAAGTTTGGCGTTCCCGCTTACCATCGCGTGGAGTTTGCTACCCGCACTGTCGCCGGGTTTGATTACGCGCAAAGCGGCATCGCGGCGATCCAACCTCAGATTACTCATCTGCTGAGCGGCGCCATGGCAGCCATAGCAATGCTTCTGGAAAATGGGACGTACGTCGCGGGCGTAGTTGACTGCCGCAGGCAAAGCGCCGATTGTCAGCGAGGTCGCAATGAGAATACGGGCCACGAAGGTCATACAGGTAAGGCGCTGCATCCGCCGTAAATTAAGGATACGAATTTTCTGGGCGAATCTGAGCCCGCCGCGGGATCGGTGACACGGTTCGCATCTGGCGACAGCCGTCTACTCCACTACGAAGCAAGGCAACAACAGATCTACTAGCGCCTCGGCGTATTTCGGGCCGGGCGCTTCGTTCTTCGCCAGCAGGCGGAAATACAGCGGTCCATACAACGCGTCCAGGAGTAAATCGGGATCTACTTCGCTGCGCATCTGTCCGCGAGCTTTGTGCCTGTTAAGCACCTGCCTGGCTTCAGCGCGGCGAATATCCGACCACAGAGTCCGGAACGCGTGCGCCACGTCAGGATCGGTTCGTGCCGCTATGATGAACTCGCTCAACATGCGTCCCGCGCTGCCGCTCAACACGCGCGCGAAGTGCAGCACCTGCGTCTTGATGTCGTCACGAAACGAGCCTGTTTCCGGAAAAGGTAGCTGGGACGCGAACCCTTCGCGAAAGGCTTCGATCACGACAGCCGCTTTGTTGGGCCACCAGCGATACACCGTCGCTTTTCCGACCCGTGCGCGCTCGGCAATGGCGTCAATCGTTACTTCGGCAAAGCTCGTCTCGGCCAAAAGCTTAAGCGCCGCTTCCAGGATCCTCTGCCGCGCCGCTTCATCCCGTGGCCGTCCGCGGCCCCGGCGTACGTCTTCGTCCGCGCGTTCCAAGTTTCTAGCCGGAGTCTGTCTGGATTTCATATCGCGAGACGATTCAAGTATAATAAATTTCGAGACTACTCCGTCTTGTATTTCAGCGAGTCTGAAAGCCGGAGCGCTGAACTCATGTGGATTGTTCGTATTGCTCTCGATCGCCCGTACACGTTTATCGTGCTCGCGCTGCTCATTCTGATCCTCAGTCCCGTGGTTATTCTGCGCACGCCCACCGACATCTTTCCGAACATCGATATCCCGGTGATAGCGGCCGCCTGGAACTACAGCGGTCTTGGCGCTGAAGAACTCGAGAGCCGTCTTACCTCCATTTACGAGCGTATTCTCACGACCGCGGTGAACGATATCGAACACATCGAGTCGCAGACCGTGAACGGCCGGGCCATCATCAAGGTTTTCTTCCAGCCGACGGCCGACATCAACGCGGCCATGGCTCAGGTGAGCGCCGCTTCGAATTCCGTCCTGCGGCAGCTGCCGCAGGGAGTTACTCCGCCTTTCCTGCTGAGTTATAACGCTTCCAGCGTGCCCATCCTTCAGATCGGGCTCGGCGGAAAAAATCTTTCCGAGCAGCAGCTCAACGATTTTGCGCTGAACTTTATCCGCACCCGCGTCGTCACGGTGGCCGGGGCTGCCGTTCCCGCCCCTTATGGCGGTAAACAGCGCCAAATGATGATCGACCTGCAGCCCGCCAGCCTGCAGTCGAAGGGGCTGTCGCCTCAGGACGTCGTAGATGCAGTTAATGCTCAGAATCTGATTCTTCCTGCCGGCACGGCGAAGATCGGCCAGTTCGAATACGAAGTCGGGCTTAACGGCAGTCCGGAGACGGTGGACGAAATCAACCGTTTTCCCGTGAAGGTCATCAACGGATCGCCGATCTATGTCCGCGACGTCGGCCACGTCCGCGATGGATTTGCGCCGCAGACCAATATTGTTCGCCAGGACGGTACGCGGGGAGTGCTGCTCAGCGTACTCAAGAACGGCAATGCATCCACCCTTGACATTGTTTCCGGAGTCCGCAAACTGCTTCCGCGCATCGCCGCGACCCTCCCGCCCGAACTCCGGATGCATCCTGTGGGCGATCAGAGCATCTTTGTCCGCGCGGCGATCAGCGGAGTTATTCGGGAGGCGATTATCGCCGCATGCCTCACCGGCATCATGATCCTCGTGTTTCTGGGAAGCTGGCGCAGCACGCTAATCATTGCCATCTCCATCCCGCTCTCGATTCTGACGTCCATATGCGTGCTGAGCGCGCTGCATCAGACCATCAACATCATGACCCTCGGCGGACTTGCGCTGGCCGTCGGCATTCTGGTGGACGACGCGACAGTCACCATCGAGAATATCGAGCGGTTTCTGGAGCAGGGGGCTGATCTGCGCACGGCGATCATGGAGGGCGCCGCACAGATCGCCGTGCCCGCTCTGGTCTCCACACTCTGCATCTGCATCGTCTTTATCCCTATGTTCTTCCTGAGCGGAGTCGCGCGGTACCTGTTCATCCCGCTCGCTGAGGCCGTCGTGTTCGCAATGCTCGCCTCTTACGTGTTGTCACGAACGCTGGTGCCCACGCTTGCGATGTACATGCTGAAGGCGCACACGCATGGCGATCCGCGCAGTCGGAATCCGTTCGTAATCGCTGGTCGCGCTTTCGACCACGGTTTCACGAAACTGCGTGACAGTTACTCCAGAACGCTTGCTGTGATTGTGCGCCGGAGGGTCTTGTTTGTGCCTGCATTCCTGCTGGCCTGCATTGGTTCCTTTCTGTTGTTCCCCTGGCTGGGCGAAGACTTTTTCCCCAGTGCCGACGTCGGGCAGTTCAAACTTCACGTGCGCGCGAAGACCGGAACGCGAATCGAGGAAACAGCTCGCCTCTGCGATCTGGTGGAAGCCGCAATCCGCCGCCACATCCCACACGAAAACCTCGCGAGCGTCCTCGATATCGTCGGCCTTCCTTTCAGCAGCATCAATACGATTTATAGCAATTCAGCCCCGATCGGAAGCGGGGACGCCGACATCTTCGTTTCGCTGAATCCGGGACTCCGCTCGACGCCCGAATACGTGCGCGATCTCCGCGCTTCCCTGCCGCGTGAATTTCCCGGGACCGAGTTTTACTTTCTCCCCTCCGATATCGTGACGCAGATCCTCAACTTTGGCCTGCCGGCGCCCATCGATGTCGAATTAGTGGGCCGGGACGTCGAGGCGAATCGCGTGCTCGCCAACCGCATCTTGAATCAATTGCGTCGTGTGCCCGGCATCGCCGACCTGCGCATCCAGCAACGGTTCGATCAGCCGCGCCTCGAGTTGGAGGCCGACCGCATCAAAGCCATCCAGAGCGGTTTCACCCAGCGTGATATCGCCAGCAGCCTTCTCGTTACGCTCAACGGCAGCTTTCAGACGCAGCCCACTTACTGGTTGAATCCTGCAACTGGTGTCACTTACAGCCTGGTCACCCAAACACCGCAGTACGACATGCAGACTGTGCAGGACATCCGCAATATCCCGCTGCGCGCGCAGCCCGACGGCACGCCGGAGATCCTGGGCGACCTGGCCGGGATTCATCGGAGCAGCGGCTTGGCCAATGTCGATCACTATGACATCCAGCGGGTGGTTAACATCTACGGATCGGCGGACGGCCGCGACCTCGGCGCGGTAGCGGCCGATGTGCGAAGCATCATCGATGCGAACCGGAAGTTTCTGAAGCGCGGCTCGGAAATGATCCTCCGCGGGCAAGTCGAGACGATGCGTACCTCCTTCACTGCTCTTTACGCGGGCTTGGCCTTTGCGGTGGTCCTGGTTTATCTGCTGATCGTCGTGAACTTCCAGTCCTGGCTCGATCCGTTCATCATCATCAGCGCGCTTCCGGGCGCTCTCGCGGGTATCGTGCTGTTCCTGTTCGTCACTCGAACCACGCTCAGTGTGCCGGCGCTAATGGGCGCCATCATGTGCATGGGTGTCGCCACCGCCAACAGCATCCTCGTAGTCGCCTTCGCCAAAGAGCGCATGCTTGAGCACTCCGATCCTCTGGAGGCGGCCATCGAAGCCGGCACAACGCGCCTCCGGCCGGTGTTGATGACAGCGCTGGCGATGATCATCGGCATGATCCCGATGGCTCTCGGGATGGGAGAAGGCGGCGAGCAGAACGCGCCTCTCGGGCGCGCGGTCATCGGCGGCCTGATAGTCGCCACCATTGCCACGTTGACTTTTGTGCCCGCCGTGTTCAGCGTTCTGCACCGCCGCCCCGCCGCAAATTAATCGACCATGCAGACCAGGATCGATCCATCGTCAACTCGCCGCGAAGAGCAACTCGACGGGAAACCGCCACGCCGTCGAGTCGTACGCCGCCTGGTGCTCCTCGTGTTTGTTGTTGCCGTCTGCTGCGGGCTTGCCTTCGTTATCCACGCCGGAATCCAGTCGCGCCGGCGCTCTGCCGCGGAGCTCCGTTCGGCCACGCTGGATGCGGCCGTCCCCACCGTATCCGTTGTCCGGCCCAAGTTCGAGGCGACGCCTGAGGAGATTGTGCTCCCCGGTAATGTGCAAGCTTTCATTTCGACTCCCATCTATGCGCGTACCAATGGTTATCTCCGGCAATGGTATTTCGACATCGGATCGCACGTCCGTGCGGGCCAGTTGCTCGCTGAAATTGAAGCCCCGGAAGTCGATCGCCAGCTTGATCAAGCCCGTGCCGATCTTGCGACTGCCACAGCAAACTACACGCTCGCGGAATCCACCGCCGCCCGTTATCAGGATCTGCTCCGGACTGATTCTGTTTCCCGGCAGGATACAGAAGAAAAGGTCGGCGATATGCAGGCCAGGAAGGCCGTGGTGGAATCAGCCGCAGCGAACGTGCGCAGGCTCGAAGAAACAGTGCGCTTCCAGAAGGTCTATGCGCCTTTCGACGGTGTGATCACTGCGCGCAACATCGATACGGGCGCTCTCATCAATGCCGGCGCGAACGCTCCCGGCAAAGAGCTTTTCGATATTGCAGCTACTAACCGCCTTCGCGTGTTCGTGAATATTCCGCAGACCTATCTCCGCTCTGCGGTTTCGGGCGTTCCTGCGTATCTGACCGCCGCGGAGTTTCCCGGCCGTCGCTTCGCCGGCAGGATTGTCCGTAATTCCGAGGCCATCGACCCCGCCTCACGCACGCTGCTCACCGAAGTCGATGTAGACAATCGCGACGGCACGCTTCTTCCCGGACAGTACGTCTCAGTGCATCTGGCGGCTGGAGGCAAGCATCGCGCCGTGATCATTCCGGTCAACACCCTGCTGTTCCGCTCGGAAGGCCTGCGCGTAGCGGTAGCACGAGCAGGCAAGGCTGTTCTTACTCCGATCACGATCGGGCGGGACTTCGGCAACGCGGTCGAAGTGCTCACAGGCATCACGACCAGCGATCTGGTCATCGAGAATCCGTCCGATTCGCTCACGTCGGGAACACCCGTCCGTCTGCCGGAGACGCGGGACACTGGCGCTTCCCGGAAGGAAGAAGACGGGCAGCAATGACGCGAGTGTACCTGGTTGCCGTACTTGCCGGTCTGATTCTTCTCTCGGCCTGTACCGTCGGCCCGCGATACACAAAACCACAGATCCAGACTCCTCCCGCATACCGCGAGGATCCGCCCGATCAGTTCAAAGAGGCCGGAGTCTGGAAAACCGCTCAGCCCGCCGACGCGTTCGCAAAAGGGGAATGGTGGCGCCTCTTTAACGATTCCGAACTCGACGAGCTGCAGGCGCGCATTGACGTTTCAAATCAAACGCTCAGCGCCGCGGAAGCGCGCTTTCGGCAATCCCGCGCTCTGATCGCAGCCGCTCGATCGAGCCTCTATCCCACCGCAAACGTCGGAGTCGCGCTTACAGGGAACCAGATTTCCGCGAATCGCGGGCTCGGTGCGCCCATCCGTGATCCATACGCCGATCTGATGTTCCGGTTCGATGTGTCGTATGAGGCTGATGTTTGGGGCCGAATTCGCCGGTCCATCGCCGCAACCCGCGCGGAAGCTCAGGCGAGCGCCGCCGATCTTGAAACCCTTCGCCTTAGTCTTCACGCGGAACTCGCGGTCGACTATTTCGAGGTTCGGTCGCTCGACGCGCAGAAGCGCCTGCTCGAAGATACGCTGGTCTCCTATGAGAAGGCCGTTGAACTCACTCGCAACCGCTTCGAGGGTGGCCTGGATTCCGGGGCCGAACTGGCGCAGGCTCGTACACAGCTCGAAACCACACGGGCACAGGCTATCGAGGTAGACGTACAGCGTGCGGCATTTGAACATGCCATCGCCGTGCTCACGGGCAGAACGCCCGCGGAAGTCTCGCTTGCCGAACGTGCCCTGAATACAAGCCCGCCCGTCATTCCCGTGGGCTTGCCCTCACAGTTGATCGAGCGGCGTCCCGACGTGGCATTCGCTGAGCGCCGCGTTGCCGAAGCCAATGAACAGGTCGGCATAGCCCGCGCGGCTTTCTTCCCCACATTGCTCCTTACCGCTGCGGGCGGATTTGAAGGCGGATCCCCGGTTAACTGGCTTCTTTGGCCGAGCCGTTTCTGGGCTGTCGGGCCCACCCTCGTTCAAACTGCGTTTGATGCCGGACGCCGCCGGGCGTTCGCTGAATCGGCCGGCCAAAACTACGAAGCTCTCGTGGCGTCTTATCGCCAGGCCACACTGGATGCATTTCAGCAGGTAGAGGATAATCTGTCCGCGTTGCGGATTCTGGAGCAGGAATCTGCCGCCCAGCGCGCCGCTGTCGAGCAGGCGCGCCGTTCGCTCGAACTCGCCATGAATCGCTACAAGGGCGGACTCGTGACTTATTTGGAAGTTGTCAGTGCGCAGACCATCACCCTGCAAAACGAGCGGACATCCGTGGATCTGTTGCGCCGTCGCATGCTTTCAAGCGTACTTCTTATCAAAGCTCTCGGCGGCGGCTGGAACATCAGCAAACTGCCGCAAACCTGACCGCGGCCGGCGCCAATTTGATATATACTTCCTTCGCGCGGGAAGGTAGACCGGATGGGCGCCTGCCTGCGTAGAAGTTAGGAGCTACGATGCATTACGTTAACGACGGCTCGAAGTTTACGGATTCAGCGTCTTCAGACTGCTCAAACCACTTGCCGGATCGCCGGCTCTTCCTTAAGGCGGCGGCCCTGGGAAGCGCGGCGCTCGCTGCGCATGCTGCTCCGCGCATCACAGAAAGTTCCGAAACGCTGGTCGCTACTCTGTACAAGACCCTGACACCCGAACAGAAGAAAGAGATCTGTTTCGCCTTCGGTCACGAGCTGCAATCGAAAGTGGATAACAACTGGCACATCACTCCCACAAAGATCGCGCAGTTCTTCACACCCGACCAGCAGGCGATGGTGGAGGAAATATTCAAAGGACTCCACAATCCGGAGTTCGTGGATAAAGTGATGCTCCACATGAAGGAGGATGACAAGGGCCTCGGCAACTATTCCGTAGCGATATTCGGCGAACCCGGAACCGGCAAATTCGAGTTTGTGCTGACCGGTCGTCACTGTACGGCTCGCTGCGACGGAGACTCGGTAGAAGGCGCCGCATTCGGCGGCCCGATCTTCTACGGTCATCAGGCCGGTCCCGATTTTAGCGAGCGTCCCGATCATCCCGGTAACATCTATTGGTATCAGGCGAAACGCGCCAACCAGGTATTCGCAGCTCTCGATGGCAAGCAACGAAAATTGGCGCTTTTGGAAGATCCGCGGCAGGAAGAGAAAACAGCCACCGTTGCCTTGCGCTCCAAAGACAAGCTGGATGGTTTGCCGGTTTCGGAAATGAGCAGGGACCAGCGTAAACTGGTCGAGCAGGTCCTCGCTGATCTGCTGCTGCCCTTCCGCAAGAAGGATGTGGACGAGGCGATGCGGTACATCAAGGCAAGTGGTGGCGTCAGCGCGCTTTCAATGGCGTTTTATCAAAATCTCGATCTGGGCGTCGACAAAGTTTGGGACGTTTGGCAACTGGAGAGCCCCAACATGCTTTGGTATTTCCGGGGCTATCCGCACGTGCATACTTGGGTGAACATCAAGGGATAACACGCTGGCGGCGCTCCGATTAGATACGTCGAGTTCGGTTCACTGGGAGAACGCGGGGAATTCGCTTCTGCACGTTTACGAAAGCAGAAACTTCTAAAGGTGAAAGGAAGCAAGGACGTCGCGTCGACTTGGCGCGAGATGCTCGTTCACCCGTCATTAATCCGGCTCTGGTGCTGGCGTTCAATGCCGGGATCGGACCGGCGAGGTGTGCGGGATATGCGATCGAACCTAGTCGATATCAAACGCCAGTTGTTGGTAGTTGGCAAGAGTAAGACAGGGGCTGGCGAAGGAGCACGATCCCATTCAATGCGGCCCTCCATCAAGCCCTGTGGGAAAGGGAAACGCCCGCCAGCGCATAGGGTGAAGGGACGATTCCACGATTCGAACATACGGTGATCACAGAACTGGCCGGGCGGGGCACCAGAGTACTATGGACATCGCCAGCCACGTGTCGCGCCAGATGCTCAAGCACAATAGTCACATTCGGATGAAAGCCCAGCGAGACGCGCTCAACGCGATCGGAGAGAACCATAAAGACAGCCAGGGTTGCGCCGAAGGTAGTAGAGGCGAGAAGCGCAGAATTCGCCCACGCACACGTTTGAAAGAGAGTCTCCTACATCCGGATGTATATGCGAGAGCAGGTCGTAAGCCGTTTGACCGTTCCGAGACATAGGTAACAGAACGTTCCGGACACATGGGTTACACTTTTTCCCCCGAAGGGGGAGCGGAAGAAGGAAATGCCATGGAAGGAAAGCTCTGTTATGGACGAACGAATGCGATTTGTAATTCGACTCAAGGACGGGGAAAGTATGGCTTCTCTGTGCCGTGAGTTCAACATCTCAAGGAAGACCGGCTACAAGATCTTTGAGCGGTACGAAGAATGCGGTCTGGAAGGGCTCAGCGATCGGACGCGCCGGCCGTTCCGTTATGCCAACCAACTGCCCGAACAGATAGAAGCGGCAATTGTCGCAGCCAAGCGCGAAAAGCCGAACTGGGGCGCACGCAAAATTCGCGAGCGCTTGCTGCGGCGCTTGCCGCACGCAGTCAAGATCCCAGCCTGTAGCACGATTCACGCCATCCTGGATCGTCACGGCCTGGTGACTCACCCTACGCGCTCAAGAACGCGCACGACGGGCACGCCTCTGTCTGAGGGCCTCGGCCCGAACGATCTGTGGTGCACGGACTACAAGGGCGAGTTCATGCTCGGAGATAAGCGATACTGCTACCCCCTGACGGTCACCGACCATGCTTCGCGAGATCTGCTGTTGTGCGAAGCAATGGAGTCGAATGCGGAAAAGCCTGCCTTCACAGCCTTTGAGCGGCTTTTCAAGGAACGCGGTTTGCCGCGCGCAATCCGTTCGGACAATGGCGTTCCGTTTGCTTCGCCTAATGGACTATTCAATCTGTCCAAGCTTTCGGTGTGGTGGCTACGCCTGGGCATCAGCATCGAACGCATCAAGCCTGGCCATCCGCAGCAGAACGGCCGGCATGAGCGTATGCATCTGACATTGAAAAAAGAAGCTACGCGTCCCGCCGGCGCCAACATCCTCCAGCAACAAGCCAAGTTCGACGACTTCATCGAGGAATTCAACAACGAACGTCCTCATGAAGCCCTGCAGATGAAGTGTCCGGCTGAAATCTATACCGCTTCTGTCACGCTTTACCAAGGCATTCCCGAGCCGCACTATCCGTTCCACGACCGGACCGTGATGGTCACAAGCTGCGGCCGCTTGTGCTTGTATCGAAAGAAAATCAACCTCAGCTTGTCCTTAGCCGGCGAAGCCGTCGGAGTCAAAGAAGTCGGCAACGGCATCTGGCTCGTCAGCTTTATGGATTACGATTTGGGTTATATCGATCTGGAGGAAAAAACACTGCAGCCCCTCGACAATCCTTTTGGGCCTATAGCGTTACCTATGTCTTAGGAACGAAATGTTACCTATGTGTCCGGTCCGGACACAAATGAGTTGGCTCCGCAAATGTGGGCGAGTTCGAACTTACTCTCCTGAGAGGCTTCAGATGGTAGCAGATGGTATCAGATGATTGGCTGCCGTAACCGTCTCCTATGTCCTCACAAGATCAGTTCGATGCTGAACCGCAGAATGGACGGATACCAATCTTGATTAAGTGTATTCAAAATCAATTGTTTCAGTGGAAGTATTCAAGTACTAGTCAATCGCGCAACGCCAAGGCGGAACTTCAATGACCAAGAAACACTCTGGCACGGGCACGACGTGTTATGTTTTCAGAAGTACCATCTCATCTCGATACGAACTCTTCAGAGCGAGCGGTTGCCAAGGAGACTCGTGGATCGATCAATGCGCTATCCCTCAGATTTCCCGGCCGAGTCTAGAGCCGCAGTGGCGGCAGAGAAGTTGCGAGCGGGCAGAGACTTCGACGTTGCGCGTAAGAACTCGCCATGGACCCAATACGGCGCAAGCCCGGAACTACAGGCGGAACTCAGGAGGTACATTCTTCGGCCGTTCACCGTCTTCGTAAGCGAAGCATGCAAGCTCGGACGGAAAGGCATCTGGCATGTGGATCGCATACAAAAAGAAGCCTTCGAGTTTCTTAGGCTCTCCACAATCGACGCTACGTACAGCAAGGGCTACGATAAAGCTGATCGGCGGTTTGGCCAAGACTGGATCAAACTGGGGCGGCAGTATCCAGCCCGAAGTTATGCGCCTATCGAGCAATCTGGGAATGGGAGCAATTTCAAGACGCCCTGCTTGAAGTGGCGGAAGCCAGTGTACGCAAGCATCGGACGTTGAGGAAGACCCGGAAGACGATGTCGGAACGGTTACTCGCGACCCACGCAAACGGAAGCGGACCGGCGGTACGTCTCAGGAGCGGAAGGATGCCACGCCTAAGATAACCAGTGCGACGACGGAAGGCGGCAACGGACACGGCCGGCATTGGTGGACGCTTTCCTCCGCGATGCAATCGGGAACCAGCAGCGGATTTAGAGTGATAAGGAAGCACATCTGGCAGGCGGCCGGGACACACGCACGCACGGCAATTTCAGTACTGGCAAGAGAAAGCGATAAGGCGACGGAAGCAGATGATCGGGTCTTCCGCCGAATAGTCGCCCTGTCTCCGGCAGAGTTCATTGCGCTTCTCAGAAAAATGGAAATCACTCCGTCAACCTCTTGATCCCTTACGGATTCTCTGCTTTTTCCTCGCGTTTCTCGGCTTTTTTCCTCGCATTTCTCCCATTCTCCTCGTCTTTCTCGTCTTGCTTCTCGCTAGGCGAGGACGGCGATGCTTGAAAAGCGGTGGCTTTCTTGCCACGGCGCAAAGGAAACATGGAAAACAAGTGCCTTGAGAAACGTGGCATGGTAATGCCGACGGAAACACCAATGGAAATCCAAGTGTGGCCAATCGACAAGTTGGTCTTTTATGCCCGCAACCCGCGCAAGAATGATGCGGCTGTGGATCGCATGTGCGGGAGTATTCGTGAATTTGGATTCAAGATCCCGTGTCTGGTCAGAAGTGACGGCGAAGTAATTGACGGTCATCTACGCCTAAAGGCAGCGCGCAAGCTGGGCATTACGAATATCCCGGTGATTTTATGCGACGAGTGGACACCGGCGCAGGTCAAGGCCTTCCGGCTCATGGTGAATCGGTCCGCTACGTGGGCGGATTGGGACGAGGAGTTACTCGCGATCGAGTTGCTGGACCTCCAGACCTCGGAGTTCGATCTTGCTCTTAACAGGGTTCGACACCAAGGAGATCGATGACCTCATATTGACTGACGCCCCAGACGAAGATGCCACCCCGCCGCTGCCGAGACACCCGGTTACCTGTGCCGGCGACCTGTGGCTCTGTGGGCCGCACCGGGTGCTATGCGGCGACGCGACAAATGCGGCGGCGGTATCGCGGCTCCTCGGTGACCATAAGCCGTTCTTGATGGTGACCGATCCTCCGTATGGCATTGAACTGGATTCCGAATGGCGCGACAGAGCCGGCCTAAATGGCTGCGCGCCAGCCGAGCAGAGCGATTGGAAACATCGGACAAACGGCCATCGCGAGACCACTATCTTTGGCGACACGCGTGCCGACTGGTCTGAAGCCTTTGCCTTGGTTCCGAGTCTCGAAGTGGGCTATGTCTGGCATGCATCTAAGTTCACCCGCGAGGTCCTCGATGGCTTGCTACGAATCGGCTTCCTGCACCATCAACAGATCATCTGGGACAAAGGCCGCACGGTGCTTACGAGGACACATTATTGGTTCCAGCATGAGCCGTGCTGGTACGTGCGGAAGAAGAACGCCCCTTGGTTCGGAAAGGCGGGCGAGAACTCAACAATCTGGAATTCGCCATCCCCGAAGTTCCTCATGGGTGGGTCGGACGAGGAGAAGTTTGATCATCCGACTCAGAAGCCCGTAGAGCTGATGCGGAAAGCGATCCTGAACCATACCAAGCCTGGTGAGCTGGTGTATGAGCCGTTTCTGGGCAGCGGTACCACACTCGCAGCAGCGGACGGAACCCAGCGAGTCTGTTACGGTCTGGAACTGGATCCTAAATATGCCGACGTTGTGGTCGAGCGTTGGCAATCGTTGAGCGGTAAGAAGGCGATCCTTGAAGGCGATGGACGGACGTTTGAAGCGGTACGCCGCGATCGGCTGAGGGTGGCCGCATGAGGAACCCTATTAAGAGAGCCGCCGGAGTAGAATCCGATGGCGGAAGTGAGCGATCGATGATTGTCTTAGGAGGGAAGCGAGTATCGACGTGCCCCGTTTTCATCCTTCACCGAAACGACTGCCAGGCCCATTTTCTTGCCAAGCGTTCCGCTGATGAAGCCGCGTACCGAGTGTGCTTGCCAGTTGGTCGCTTCCATGATCGCTTTCAGCGTGGTACCGCTGGGCTGCTTCATGAGAGCCAGGATCGCTTCGGTCTTGCCGCTCTCGCGTGTACCCTTGGTCTTCGCGCGCTTGGGCGGCTCCGCTGTCAGGTTGGCCTTGGCGTTCGCAGGAGCTTCGTTCAGCCCGACGTTGGGCATTTGTGGCGTAGGGGGCGTACCGAGTGTGGGCTCCGGAGTCTTAGCGACGACAGTCTCGGGCTGCTCGCCCAGACTCTGAAGCGCCCTCCAGATCCGGCTAACCGCCGTTGCGCGATCTTTAAACTTTTTAACCGGAGTCGCCTCTGGCAGGCGGTTCCAGATGTCGATAAGTCGCGCTCCGGGCCAGTCGGCTGCGAGTTTGGCCAACTCAGCCTCATCGCGGAAGCGCTCCGCGTTTGCTACTGCTTCGGCGTCCTCAACAGCCGAGTGGAGCGTGATGTTGTAGGTTTCTTTGTCAATCGTAAACGTCTTCATCGTCTTAGTCCTTTTGCGGCGGTCATCGCGGTCACCACATTCATCACTCCGTTCGCGCCTAGAGGCAAGCAAAGTCCGCGCGGGAAGTGCAGATCGACTTATAACGGGACGATGAGATGAAGGGCCACGGCTCGAAGTTTGGGCGAAAAAAAGAAGAGGCGATTGCTGCATTGCTGACGCAGCGGAATATTGAAGAAGCGGCGCGGGTGGCAGGGATTGGAACGCAGACGTTGCATCGGTGGCTGAAGGTGCCTGAATTTGAGGCCGCTTATCGGGAAGCCAGACGGGCGGTGGTTTCCCAATCCAACGCGCGACTGCAACAGGCTTGCAGTGCTGCCGTCTCGACGTTGGTGAAGATCATGGTGGACCCAAGCGCGCCGTCATCGACCCGCGTCCGCGCAGCCGACCGGATCTTGGGCCGTGCAAAGCAGGCAATCGAATTCGATGATATCCAAGCGCGGTTAGATGCTCTGGAGCGGCGGGCGGAACTGGCGAATGCGCCGGAAAGGCATTGAGGAATCCCGATGCGGAATATACGACGACGCCTCGAAATGCTAGAACGTTTACCTCGATACCAACCCCCGCCCAGTCTGCGCGAAGAGATTATGAGGCTTGCGATACAGACGCTGTCCCAACAGGACCTGGAGTGCTTACCGTCGGCGGGATCGGACCTCACACAACTATCGGAACGGGAAGCGGCCGCCTGCCTTGCTTGGGAGAACGCTCTTGAGGTTGAGGCACGACGAATGGGATTGAACTCTTTCGCTGAAGCGCAGCAGACGAGGGGACACAGAGCATGAGAGCCTTAGTCAGGCGACTGCGCCGCCTTGAAGAACGATTGGGACCGACCGCAGAAACGCAGGAAACGCGGCACTTGCGGGCTCGGCTCGAGGCTGCGCGTCTGAGGTGTGGATTGACGCCCATTTCCCCCGAGCGCTTGGCTGGCCTGAGGCATATGAGCATCGTCGACATTCTGCATTCCGGTCGGCAGCGCGCAGGGGCGAGGCGAACGTGAACGTGAATTGGAAACACGCTAGTCGAGGTCGCCTAAGCTTTAAGAGTGGGACTTGACCTGGCGGATCGGCATTTCCGATGGATCCGCGATTGTCAGGTATTGACACCACTTTCCAGCAGCGGGATTTCCCAAGCCCGGTTGCTAATCTGGGCCGTCAGACGTGATCTATCCGGGGCTGAGCCTTACCTAGACATTTCGCACGACGTCAAACTGACGCGGCATAGACGCGAGCACGGTAACCGGTACTCGGCCCAGATGATGGGCGCGGACTTATCGCGACCAATCCCAAGTCGTGCGTCTGATCTTTCTGATAGGCGATAGCTCAGATCGTCGAGAGATGATCTGAACCGAGCTCGATTATTTGACGGGACCGGACAGTGGTTTGATCCGCGTGACAGGTCCTAGCCGCGACAGGTCAGCTTTCGATGGTATCGCTTTTCAGTTCTTTAGTCGGGAGTACAATCCGTAACGCGTTCAGCACGGCTGCGGCATCAATGACTTCTTGGGCTACCGCACCGGCTACGGGCGGCAGGTACCCTCCGGCTGCAAGCAGCATCCCGATCATACTGGCCCCCATTCCGCCAACCGCACTCTGCATTGCAATCCTGCGCATTCTGCGCCCGATATGAATGAGTTCGTCGATCTTACTGAGGGAGGCTTCTAGAACGACCGCATCCGCCGCTTCTGCCGTGATGTCGCTATTCTGACCGAACGCTACCCCTACCGTTGCTGCCTGCATCGCTGGAGCATCATTGATTCCGTCTCCCACGAATACGGTCTTTGCGAGTCTTGCCTCCGCCTGAACGACGGCTACCTTCTGTTCCGGGCTTTGGTTGGAAAGGACTTCAGTGATGCCGATCTCATCCGCCAGGTAACGTACTTCAGCTTCCCGATCTCCCGACAGCAACAGCACGCGTTTGACATTATGGCGCGGGGTCAGATGCGTGATAAAGGGTCGGCTCTCCTTCCGAGGCGCATCGCGGAACCGTAGTATCGCTGCATACACACCATCAACGAGCAAGATACATTCCATGCCTGCGGAGGGAGGTGGAAGCTGAGCTGCTACGTTTGGGTCCGAAGCCAGTATCTTCTTTCTTCCGGTGATCTGCACGTGCATTCCGCCGATAACTCCGTTTAGCCCCTCGCCCGGCCGCTCGCTGACTTCCGCAACCGCCGCCAATGAGATTCCTTCGCGTTTTGCCGCTGTGGTTATTGTGGCGGCGAGAGGATGCTTCGAAAACTGTTCCAGGCTGGCGGCCATTCTTACGACTTGCTCGCGAGTGTTGCGGAGTGCGCAAATGACATCTGTCAACGCCGGTCTGCCATAGGTGAGTGTACCGGTCTTATCAAAAATGAACGTGCGACACGTATCGATGCGCTCCAACATCGATGGATCTTTGATGATGATCGCGCGGCTGGCAGCAAGCGAAATCGCACCTATAATTGCAACAGGAATCGCCAGAAGCAAAGGACACGGGGTCGCGATGACGAGCACGGCCAGGAAGCGTGTGGGAGTACCGCCCAGAATCCAACCGAAGCCGGCCACTACCAGCGCGAATAGCGTATACCACGCACCCAATCGATCAGCGATGCGCCGCATCTGCGGACGATTGGCCTCTGCTTTTTCCATAACGCGCATGATCTTGGCGTATCTTGAGTCGGAAGGTAACTTAGAAACGGATATCGTCAGCACTGATTCACCGTTCAGCGCCCCCGATAACACCGCTGTTCCGGTTAGCTTCTGAATGAGAAAAGGCTCTCCGGTGAGGTACGACTCGTCCATCGAGCCGCGACCCTCCAGCACGATACCGTCGGCGGGGCAGACTTCATGTGGAAATACGACAAGTTGCTCGCCTACTTGGATTTCAGCGACATCCACGTCCACTACTTGATCGCTCTTCTTTCGGTGGGCGATACGTGGCATCCGTTTTGCGAGCGCTCCTAAAACGGACGAGGCGCGCCATGTTGCGTACTCTTCGAGCGCCGTGCCTCCTGACAGCATCAGCACCACGATGGAACCGGCGAGATACTCGCCGAGCAATGCAGAGGTGAGTATGGAGATGCCCGCCAGCAGGTCGGATCCAAACTCTCCTGCAATGAGTCTTCGCGTCAGACCGATCACCAAGGGAGTGCCGCCGGCCACCAACACGGCTACTAAGAGCCAGCGGCATTGGTCGTAGGATACGTGGAGGACGTATCGGCCCACCAAATACGCTGCAATGCCCAGAACCGCGAATAGGGCGATAAGTGTTGTCTGAGACAAGAACGGCCTTTCGGCAGGCTGCGGTTTGGATGCTGATGTTGGAGGCGCCGGCACAAGCTGTTTAGAAATGGGTCCGGTTGGAGGAGCAACGGGCATACTCAATATCTCCAGTGTGGTCCAGCAACCGTCAGATTGAATTCAGACTTCCGCAAAAATTCACCGTCATTCCGTTCTGACCCCTGATAGCTGAGCACATCTACGCCCAACTGGGTCTAGAATAGCCGGATATCAGCGTCTGAAGACCCATGTACAGAACTCTCCCGGTCGCCTGATCTAAACTCTACCCCGTTTAGCAAAGCGCAATCTGAGCCACCGGAGAAGATGTTCATTCTGCTCGCTCACGACCCGGACACGCGCAAGTGGATCTGGTGAGAGGCCCGGGTATGATCGACGGTTAGTCAGAAGACATGCTACTTCTCCATGGAGCCGACGATTATCGCACTATCGCCCCGTGATCCCCGTTCCGGCCGAAACGATGGAAGCGTTCCCCTTGGAACTGGCTCGGAGAGCCTAGATAACTCACCAACCGTATAGCCAAAAAGCCGCTGGTAATGGCGTATGTGCTGGTCAGCGGGCTGCGGCGGCTCGGATTAAAGGCAACCGAGCTGGCCCGAGCGCAAGTGTCCACGATTCGCACAAAGCTGCTGAAGATCGGCGCACAGGTGCGGATCTCGGTGCATAAGGTCTGGGTATCGATGGCGTCCAGCTATCCGTGGCGGAGCGTGTATCAGCAGGTCTGGTCAAATCTGCGCTGTTAGTGCAGCATTACTTGAACTCTGATTTTCTGAAGACCCATCAGCCGAACCGAAGGCTTCGGACAAGTGCGCCTCCACGGGCCATTAACGCTCAATGACGCGCTCGCGTGCCGCGCAATGGCCCCGCTACTCCGGCCAAACCACTGCTCATTCTTTCGTTCACTCGATCTTTGTAACCACCCCGACATTTCTTCTGCCCTCCGGTCCCTCATATCACCTCTCGTGAGAAATGGCGGTTAGAATAGCTGGATATCAGCATCTGAAGACCCACGTACAGAATTCTCCCGGTCGCCTGATCTAAACTCTACCCCGTTTAGCAAAGCGCAATCTGAGCCACCGGAGAAGATGTTCATTTCGGTCGCTCACGACCCGCACACGCGCAAGTGGATCTTGTGAGGGGCCCGGGTATGATCGACGGTTAGTCAGAATACATGCTACTTCTCCATGGAGCCGACGATAATCGCACTATCGCCCCGTGATCCCCGTTCCGGCCGAAACGATGGAAGCGTTCCCCTCGGAACTGGCTCGGAGTGACTCGCAGTTAGCGGATCGCTCCAGGGAAACGCCGTTAACGCGCTAAATCCGCTGGCAGTATCGTCGGCAAGTCGGACGAGGTGAATTCTTCGATTCACCGTGTGTAATCGCCTAGCGTTTACCGTGGTGCCCGAAGGACGATTTCGGCAAGTGGTAGTGTCCAACAACCAAATCTGGGCCGTCGCTGTCTGTCAGGTCAAGCTCAAGTTAATACAGCTGAGCCGTGCCGCGTTTTAAGATCCTACTCCCGCTATCGCGAGTCTTTCCGTGATCTTTCCAAACATGCGCCGCTGCTCATCCCAGTCGATCCGGCTGACAATGCGCCGCAGGTTTCTTTCGTTGAGACCCTTGATGCGCGGCAGGAAAAGAATTTGCTCCTGAATGTCCGGAGCCAGATGCAGCAGCTTCATGATCTGTGTCATGCGGGCTCGCGTCACGCGGCCGAGACGGGCCAGTTCCGCATAGTCGCGAATCGTTTCATCCCGCAATAGTCCTTCAAACCATATGGCGAGCGCCATCAGCCGTGCGATCCGAGGAATACATTGGCCATCCCATCGGCCACCAGCTACCTGTTGATCTGCCGAAGGGGTTCTGCTCACGCGCCGAACTTGTCTGCCAAGGCGAAAGTCGAGTGTATAGGTGACATCCTGCTTCCCGCTCATGCTTGCGCCTCCTGCCCCGTAGCCGAGATCGAGGGCAGATGGAACCGTATCGAGATTTGTCGGGCGGCGCCATCGTAGCCGATCCGCTCGACGATGGTTTGTATAGCTTCTACCTGCCGTGTCCGATCAAGCTGTTCCCACTCTAGAGAATCGAAGACACCACGCTGCGCCTCCCTGATCTTCGCAACTACCGATTCTTCGATTGCGCTCGCCGGAAGCGATTTAGCAGGACACGCCGCCCATCCTTTGCGCTGGGCGTTCAGGCAAAGATAATAAGGGTACTTGCGGTCGTTCTTTGCCGCATAGGAGTACACCATCCGCGTCGTACACGCTTCACAATAGAGCAGTCCACTCAGCAGAGCCAAATGTTTGTTCCTCGCCGTCCTCGCGCAACTATAGTGCGGTGCGTAATCAGATCCTGCACGCGTTCCCACGTTCCGGGAGCGAGAATCGCTTCGTGTTCACCCGGAAAAGACTGCCCCTTATGCTGGATCGTGCCTGTGTACAAAACATTTGTCAGAAGCCGCCGTAATGAATTCAGCGCAAAGGGACCGCCCGACCGGAACTGACCTGTCTTGCGTGTCCAGCTTTTCAGCCTCCAGCCACGCCGCTCGATTTCCTTCAGGGTCAAAAGAACGGAACGATGCTGCTCGAAGAGCGCAAAAATAGCGCGCACCCGTTCCGCTTCTTCTTCGTTCACCACCAGTCGGCCACCGCCCGGGTCGACATCATAACCGAGCACCGGGTACCCGCCTACCCATTTTCCCTTCCGCCGGGCGGCTGACATTTTGTCGCGCGTTCGTTCGCCGATTAGCTCCCGCTCGAATTGTGCAAACGAAAGCAGGATGTTCAGTGTCAGTCGTCCCAGCGAGGTGCTGGTGTTGAACTGCTGGGTGACCGCAACGAAACTGACTTTGTGCTTCTCGAAGATGCTCAGCATTCGGGTAAAGTCAAGTAACGATCGGCTCAGACGGTCGACTTTATACACCACCACACAATCCAGTTCGCCCGCTTCGACTGCCTGAAGCAGTCTCGCCAGAGCCGGTCGATCCATGTTGGCGCCAGTGAATCCGCCATCGTCATATAGCTGAGGCAACGCGATCCATCCTTCACGCCGCTGACTGTGAATGAAGGCTTCGGCAGCCTCGCGTTGCGCATCCAGAGAGTTAAATTCCTGTTCGAGGCCTTCCTCTGTCGATTTCCGCGTGTAAATGGCACAGCGGAGGCGAGGGGATGACCCTGTCGGAACATCCTGATTACTTTTCCGCACGGGTCCGCTCCTTTCGCTCGCCGGCAGCGGGGCGGGTAAGCCCGAAGAACGCCAAGCCGTTCCAGCGTGTGCCCGTAACCGCAACGGCGATGGCGCTGAGCGAAGCGTAATGCCGGTTCTCATACCGGAATCCCTTGGAGAGGACTTCCACCAGAACCGTCCGTCCTTTCCACTTCCGGCTGAGCAAAGTGCCGGGCAGTGGTAAGCGACGATCCTGGTCCCGATTTCCGTTCCCTCGCGTCGTCCGAACCTGCTCACCGCTGACAGTAAAGAAGCCTCGCGGCGCGACCGTTCGCAAGTCGGCATCCCGCGCAATCTCGTTCGCTCGCCCGCGCGCGCGTTCGGTGAGATCGCCCTCGGCCAACGCCTGCAAACGCCAGGCAATCCGCCGGAAGAGATGCTCCCGGTGTCGGCATCGTGTTTCTTCCTGAAACACTTCCCGAAACTTCTCGCGCAGACCCGCCAGGCTTTCCCTGCGCAAGTTCTCAATTTCCATCAATACCGCAGTGTCCACAGTTCTTTTCCCCTCTGAGTGGCCGTCAACCACAGTTCCATGAACGCTCTTTGCCGCCCCACAAGCAACTGCAAAACAAAGCAAAAGGTCTAGCAATTACGGTTCTTGCGATCGCGATCCTTCGCAGTCTGGCGGACAGATACAGTGGCCTGAGCCATTCCCAAAAGCCCTAGCATTCCAGGCCGCAAATGCGCCTCTACCCCTCAAGTTGATAAAAGCCCGCTGTTGGCTATCCAGTTGCAATACAGGCAGGGTATGACAACCGTCTACGGAATTGCCGCTGCGGTGCTCTGTGGTGTCGTGCTTGTCTCTTGGACTCTCGGCAGTGCGCAAACTCGCAGCGATCCACCAGAGGAGATGCGACTCATCGATTCCATCCGCGGGCCCGCGCTCTACGATGCCTACTGCGCGGTTTGCCATGGTAAGGACGGCAAAGGCAAGGGTCCGATGGCATCGTGGTTGAAGGTTGCGCCCCTAGATTTGACGCGTATCCGGACGCGCAGTCGCGGCATCTTCCCCGCGCGCCGTCTCGAGAAGGTCATTTCCGGCGAGGAACAGTTGCAGGGACATGGCACCCGGGAAATGCCGATTTGGGGACCCATCTTTTCGCAAATCGCCTGGGATCAGGACCTTGGACGCGTACGTATCGACAACTTAGTTCGATATCTCGAACAGATACAAGCCAAGTGACTGTTGTACTATGAAGCCACGGAAGGGCGGATTTAGGTGCTGCGCACTCTGGAAGTGAGTCTGAGTACGCACACCCTGCGCCATCATGCGCAAGCTCAATCCGGGAAAGCATCGGAAGGTTACTCCGATCCTACTGGTCTGCGCCAGCTGAGTAATTTGACTATACCGGGGGGTTCGCTCATAACTCCCATTTCGCCCGACGGATGATGTCACGATCCCTCAATATCGTAGGGCCCCGCCCACCTACTGCACCTTCAGGAGAGGAGCGTAGCTCAAGACGGATTACTGGCGAACGACAGGTTTGGATTCAGAGACGGCCGACTTCTTCGTAAATACAAGCACATCTGTCTTGTCCGAGGGCACGATGGTGATTTGCTCCACTTTCATGGAACCATCGCTTTCCATCCTGAGTTGTCGTTTGATGACGGTCGAATTGTCACTGGCACTGCGCGTTTGAACGAGCGTGGTGTCAAGGAAGTACGTCATGGCAGTCATTTTTCTGCCGTTGTCATCAAACTCACAGGATTTTCCGATGCCGCACTTCGCGGTACAGGTGGACTTGCCGTGCGAAATCTCTTCGATAATGATATCTCCCGATTTCTGGTCGATTTTCCAGACGAGATCTTCCTTGACATCCGTCTTGCTTTTCGTGCTATCGAGTTGCCAGGATCCACTGAAGTTCGGTTTAGCGACGGGCCCCTGCCATCCTGAGCTAGGGAGCGTTAGACAGAACGGAATCACAAGTCCGATCAGACGTAACATAACCACCTCCGGACCGGCGTCTTTACAAGACGATCGCGGTCACGGCAGAAGGTTGTCACGTTTTTATGTCGGCGTCAATGTCTGTTACGGCCGGTGTCGCTGCCAAATGATAATGGGCTCCTTGGAACATTAAAGGTGAGTATCTGCCGACTCGACTTGGACCCGCATGCCGAAGTTTAAAGACGGATCAGACTGAACACTTGTGCGGGTTCCATTGCGAAATTTCGACAAGGGCAAAATGGGCGGCTTTCAGTCTCAGTTAGGCGGCGATTCCGAACAACTTCCTGAAGAATTTTACCTGTCCGATCACATCGCCCATTGCTAACCACCTTACTCGCCCTTTGTTGATCATGTGCATCGTCCCCAATCCGTCGATGTACATGGAGCTAAGGTTGTGTTGGTCTGTGATAGTCTTCTATGGCCATGGGATGCGATTCGCAAGACTGCAAAGCTATTGAGAAGTTCATTGCCGAACTCCCGAAATCTAAGTCGCTCAACCTCAGTGTGTTTGAAACCAGCGAATCAGAAGGTGTCACTATCCGCCTGAGGCTGGATGACGGGAAGACCGTCAACCACTCAGTTGCCGAAGGCCTAACAGGGACCGGGAAACTTTCGCAAGAAGTACAGGACAATATCAAAGAGTTCATCGAAGTCCACGCCGCAAAGCTCTAGGCCATCTTACAACGGGGTTATCCAGCAACGACTCGTCTCTGTCCAGCTCCTGTAGCACCGAGGCCCGCCAACATCTTTTCAGCTGCGATTGCAGCAGACAATGCCAGAACAACGTTCTACCATTACCACGTTATACAGACAAATGCCCGCTGCTTCATCATCTACTCACCTTCCGAGTCCCCCTTGGCACCCGAACTCTCGTTCAGTTAAGACCGATCTGGGGGATAGCGCTCTGGCCTGTGCCATTTCGCGCAGGTACAGATAAGCAATCGGAAATCAGCTGATCGTCAACCACGTGCATACCGAGGATTCTGATAATTTGTTGGGTCATCTCTCGTTTGTTGAGCCTGCACCCGACTACCTGAGGTGCGCGCCATCACCTTTGGTGCGTTGCGCACCCAGAATTGCCGGCGGACAAGAATTATGGAAATAACGGCGGAATATTTGGGCGATTCGAGATTCGAGGTCGGCTCGCGGTATCGGGTGATTTGCGATCAGCCTCGGGAAAATGGCGGGTTTCGACTCGGGCATGTTGCCATCGCAAGGCCCCACCACTACCACCTTACCCGGACATCCCTGCCCCGGCATTCAGAAATTAAGTATGTAAGAGACAGTCATCTCTCCCGCGATCCCGTATCGATTCAACACATCCTTGCGGGCATCTGCTCTTCTCTGGCCATCGTGAGCAGGTACGGACGAAAACTTCTGGATCATCGAGTACGCTGGTCAAGGCTCCACGCAGAGTGCGAATCTGGATGACAGCCGGTTTTCCGTTGTCTGGACATACGACCTTATGTCGCCCGTGCAATCTATAGAAGGCAACGCTCATCCGAACGATGAAAAAGGTCGCGGTGCACACCGCTATGGAAGCCGAAATAAACGCGACAACGAAAACCGTTTCCATTTCGGCGAGACCCCGCTGTGATAAAGACCAAAACATGGTGCTACCTCCTTGAAGAATGGCGTCAGATGCTCCGCTGTGCAATTAGTTTCCACAAACCGGGCAACTGCCCCGTGCTGTTGAACCGTAGTGGTTCGTGCCGAATCCGCTAAAGTTCTCGTCTTTAGGCGAAGCGGCTCCTGCTTTGTCCTTCGCGCCAGCTCGGAGCGCAAATGTCACAAGTAAAACTAGAGAGCCCATCGGCGTGTTTTTCAACATGGAAAAACTCCCGCATTTGCGTCTGCGACCCATTCACATGCTCCTACCGAACGCACGAAACCTAAAGCACGTTATCGGCCAGTGTTGTGGAGGCCGTATACCTGCCAGACACCTGGTTCAGTAGGAGTTCACAAGGACTCTGTGCACTCGCGCGTAGTGTCCGCCGATCAATGACGTTCATCCACATTCGGAACTCCCGCGGAACCGGAGGAAAGTGTCAGAACTGAGGGCAGTCGTCACGGCTGGTTATAGCGAGGCCTGTCGCCAGCATTCCATCAGTTAGACGGCCAGAAACATTAATTGACGTGCCTCTGCTCTGGCGACAAACTGTCGTTCCGAGTGCTGAGAGAGACAGCGGGTGTGGTCATTTGCGCCGGTTGCTCCAGCCGCTTGAGAACTCCGAGCAAGCTAAAGCCGGACGGAAGCATCGACTGCCGTGGCAGAGGATCGTCCAGCCCCGATTGAGTCATCAATATCACTCGCGTGTGTTGAAAGCCTTTACAGACATCTTCCTCGATTTCATGATACGCGTGCATATCGGCGAGTTGACCGGAGCGAACGCCAGCGCATCACCAGTGTTGGGTAGCCTCAACGCGCTCTCATTTTGGTGGCCTGCCCTAATCCAAGCCTAATCTACTAGATCGGAAATATTCACTTCGCCCTTCGCCCACGCACATCATGTCGCTGTTCGTAGCCTCTAGGTAGGCGAACAGTCGCCGCGCTCGGCACGAGGCGGATGGGTTCCGATCCGATGTCGATAAGGATCAGAGTTCAGTGAAGCTGGCAGTTTCATGTTGACGAAATGATCGACATGAGTCAAGAGAAAATGGGTTTTGAAATTGGGTGTTTTGGCGGCGGCCATCGGACAAGCAGCATTATTTCGTCTCCTGTGTGGTTCATTCCGGCTCCTGATCCGTTTTCCGGCCGCGCTGCTTGCGCATCGATTCACCGGTCAGGTCGATACGGTAAGCATTGTGAACCAGCCGATCCATGATGCTGTCGGCAAGGCTAGGGTCACCGATCTGCTCGTGCCAGTGCGCAACAGGTAGTTGGCTGGTAAGGATCGTGGAGCGACGTTGGTAGCGGTCATCACAGATCTCGAGGAAGTCTCGTCGTTCGTGATCCTTCAAAGGAGCCATCGCGAAGTCGTCCAGCACCAGCACGTCCACACGCGCCAGCTTCAACAGGAGCTGGCCGATGCTGCCGTCTGCGCGTGCTGTAACCAAGTCGCGAAACAGTTCCGCCATTCTTTTATGTAAGGCGAAGAAACCATCACGACAAGCTTTGTGCGCCAAGGCGCATGCCAGCCAGGTTTTTCCGATCCCGTGTGGTACGGATCATGAAGGACAACATTCTCATTCATTCTACTAACTCGAGATTAGTCATAATCTGACGCTGATCCGCATAGGTGGGGACGAACCTTACAGCCGCTCCCACCTAAGCAGTGGTAGCTAATCGTCGACCTCAACAACCCCGCAGACCATCGCCTCGGTCGTCAGCATCAAAGACGCGATAGAAGCGGCATTCTGCAAAGCCGTGCGAGTCACCTTGGTGGGATCGATGACACCAGCCTGCACAAGGTCTTCGTACTGGTCCGTGAAGGCATTGAAGCCGAAGTTTGGATCAGTGCTGGCTTTAAGGTTCGACACAACTATTGAGCCTTCGAGTCCACTGTTGTTGACGATTTGGCGAACTGGCTCCTCGCAAGCGCGACGCACAATGGTGACACCAAACTGCTCGTCTTCTTCAAGTTTCAAGCTGTCGAGCGCAATCGATGCTCGCAGAAGCGCAACACCGCCACCTGGTACGATCCCTTCTTCGACGGCCGCGCGCGTCGCATGGAGAGCGTCCTCGACACGTGCCTTCTTCTCTTTCATCTCCGTCTCGGTAGCGGCTCCTACTTTGATAATGGCTACTCCGCCCGCCACTTTCGCGAGTCGCTCCTGCAACTTCTCGCGGTCATAGTCTGAGGTTGTGTCTTCAATCTGCGTACGGAGTTGCTTGATCCGTGCCTCGATGCTCTTTGGAGCACCGGCTCCATCGACGATTGTGGTGTTGTCCTTGTTTACAACGATGCGCTTGGCCCGTCCCAAATCCCCAAGTTGAACACCTTCCAGCTTGAGGCCGGTCTCTTCGAGGATCGGAGTGCCGCCGGTTAGGATCGAGATGTCTTCCAACATTGACTTCCGTCGGTCACCAAAGCCGGGCGCTTTAACGGCGCAGACATTGAGTGAGCCGCGCAGCTTATTGACTACGAAGGTGGCCAGAGCTTCGCCTTCAACTTCTTCGGAGATCACCAGCAAGGGTTTACCCGCACGAGCGATCTGCTCGAGAACCGGAAACACGTCCTTCATGCTACTGATCTTCTTCTCGTGAACCAGGATGTACGGATCCTCGAGGACGCACTCCATTCGCTCCGGGTCAGTCACGAAATATGGAGAAAGGTAGCCACGGTCAAACTGCATCCCCTCCACCGTCTGCAACTCGGTAGTCATGGTCTTCGATTCCTCGACCGTGATCACGCCATCCTTGCCGACTTTCTGCATAGCTTGCGCTATCACGTCACCGATGGTCGCATCGCTATTTGCGGAAATCCGACCCACCTGAGCAATCATGTCGCCGGCAACAGGCTTTGAGAGTCTTTTGATTTCCTCTACGGCGAATTCCACAGCTTTGTCGATGCCACGCTTGATCGACCATGGGGTTAGCTCCCGCTGTGACAACCTTTACGCCCTCGCGATAAATCGCCTGAGCGAGGATTGTGGCGGTCGTAGTGCCGTCACCCGCAATGTCGGAGGTCTTCGATGCGACTTCGCGCACCATTTGCGCCCCCATGTTCTCAAGGGGATCCTTCAATTCGACCTCCTTGGCAACGGTTACGCCATCTTTGGTGATCGTGGGTCCGCCGAACTTTTTCTCAAGAACGACGTTGCGGCCTTTCGGTCCTAACGTCACCTTCACGGCCTCGGCCAGTTGATTTACGCCGCGCAGAATTGCCTGCCGGGAATGATCGCTGTAAATGATCTGTTTTGCCATAAATGCTTTCTTTCGTGGTCGGTGATTAGCTACTTGCGTACTGGAACTTCGGGAGCGTTCCCTGTTAGAACGCCGAGAACATCATCCTCACGCATGATCAGGTATTCGGCGCCATTTAGCTTCGTTTCGCTGCCAGAGTACTTGCCGAACAGGATGCGGTCGCCTACTTTGACGTCCAGGTTCACCATCTGCCCATCGTCGAGGCGCTTGCCGCGTCCGATGGCCATGACTTCACCTTCGTGCGGCTTTTCTTGGGCCGAATCAGGAATCACGATGCCGTTGCGCGTAGTCTCCTGCTCCTCAATGCGCTTGACTAAGAGCCTGTCGTATAGGGGTCGAATACTCATGTTGTCTGCTTTCACTTAAACCTCTCTTTGGCCGTTTGCAGCCTGCAGTTGTTGGTACCTCGCATCGTTGCCGATCATCTGGCGGACTTGGTTGCTGATGTCCTGCCAGTCCCGGATGAAGTAGCCGGCCTCTGTTCGGCTCATGACGCCTCTTCGCTTGTCTTCCAAAATAGCGAGGATGGCCTCTGTCCGGGTACGCTTTGCGATGCTTTGCGCATCGGCGACAGAGCGGAAGGACTTCGCGACGCGATCAAACTCATCGTTCACAAGGCGCCTGATGCGCTCGGCCCATTCGACTTGGCTTTCGGTGCCCGTCAACGAACGTGCCGATGATTCAGGATTTGGAGTCACTGCTTCGCCCTCGTCTTCCCATGCGCTGATAGGGCCATTCATGGCACTACCTCCCGACGCCATTCGACTTGTCGCTCTGTTGACGGCGCGATTTCACGTGTTATCAATCGCGCTTTGAGCCGGGAACCAGCTCCGTGGACCTTAGTTCGCAACGTGGGGCTGTGAGTGTACGAGCCACGCCACAGGGTGACTGCGAATCGTCCCGTTGCGCTCTGTGATGTCTGCCCAGTGGCTATCTAGCTTGAATCGGAAGAAGATGCCGACGGTTCCCTGGTATGACCCGTGGACGAGCACGACTTCATCACCCTGGCAGAATGTTGTACTGGTCGCTTTCACATTGTTCATCGACGTAACTCCTTGGCGCCGCACCCTTCGTGCAGCCATCAGTCTTATGGTCGAAACTTCGGCTTGTTCACGAATCTCGCCTTTTCGAGCTTGGCCCGCTCTACTTCGCGTTCCTTCGCTATTCGTTCACTTTCCCTCTCAGGTGCTTCTCTCACGTCAAGCGCGGCCGCTTCTGCCGATGCGATTTGCGCCGGTTGCTCCAGCCGCTTGAGAACTCCGAGCAAGCTAAAGCGTCCACCGTACGAGGAACGCATCAGATCGAAGTGGTAGTTCGAATCTTCCCATCGCGCGAGAACTTCTTCTTCTTCATCGCCGTAGCGTCCCTGAGTGGACTTCGTCGTCGGTGTTTGCAGCGCGGCAACTCCATAGGTACGGGAGACGACCTCGACCATGTCATCCGTCGTCAGTCCCTCAGTTTCATAGCGATCGTACTTGATCAGGATTCGAAACAGCTCACCGTCGTAGAAACTGAACACCAAGTCTTTCGGTGATTCTGTCGACGAAGCGGACACCATTGGCTGAGCCTGCCATTCCAGATCCTGAATCAACGCAGGACGACGGTGAATCACCTTGGCTTCGGACTGTTTTACCGCGGCTTGCTTAGCGATCGTCGGCAAGTCTGATCCAAGTTGGAAGTTCCGGTACTTCGATAGATCTCCCGCGGTCGAAACCGCGGACAGGATTCCGATCACCAGGATCGCGTTCACGACTCGTTGTGCGACTGTTCCTGCAATTCTCGTCATTTAACGCCTCCTCCCATGTGATTCCCTGCGACGATTATTCCCGCGAGTGCCCCCGAAACCAGCAGTACGTCGGCGATTGGACTGGAACTACGCATCTGCCAAAGCACCACCAGCGCGAGCAACAAAAAGAAAGCGATAACCTTCAAAAGCTTTATGCGCGCGGCAATTTTTCGCCGCTCTTCCACGCGGTTCTTTGCCAGCCACGCTTGCCACACCGTCTCGTCAAGGGGCTTCGACGGCGTCGCTGACTCGAATCGCCGACCTTGGCTCGAAATTAATGAAGTAGACATCTTTGAACCTCTCACCCTTCACGTGACCCGGCTCAGTGCCGCCGGCGAAAACCGCCGGCCGCACTCCTCCGAACCGGATCCCAACGGTTACCTGGCCGCGATAGGCGTGCCGATCTCCGTGCCAATCACATCGCCGGAGATCACTAATTCCACGCGCCGATTCTGCTGACGCCCATTGGCAGTATCGTTGGTTGACACTGGTTGAGTCTTGCCGAGCCCCTTTGCGGTCACGGCAGCCGATTGCATTCCGTGCTGCGTTAAGTAATCGCGAACGGAATTGCTGCGCTGCTCGGATAGCTTCTGGTTGTAGTCATCACCGCCCACACTGTCTGTGTGACCTTCTACGTCAAGCTTCAAACCCGGGTGACCCGCAACGATTCCGGCCACGTTCGCCAGCTTTTCACGGGCCAGCGGCCGCAGCGAATACTTTCCGGTGTCAAAAAGGACGTCCGACATGTTCACGATCAGGCCACGTGCCGTATCGCGAGTCTGCAGAATCGCGTTGAATTGCGCCAGCAACCTGGTCCTCAGTTCCGCCTTCTCTGCCTCTAGCTGCGCCTTCTGCTTAGCTGCAGCGTCAAGCGCCGCCTGGCTTGCGAGTCTTTGCGCCTCATTTTCCTGCTTCAAGCGATTCCGCTTCCGTTTTTGCAGCCGTTGCTCGAGCTTCGTTCTCGAGCCGCAGTCGTACAGCGTCGCCGGCTGCCAGAATTGCCCTGGCTTCATTTTCTTGCCTGACACGGTCCGCTTCGGCTCTAGCCGTCAGTGCCTGCGCATTCATTTCCTTGGTCAACCGCTCCGATTCAACTTGTGCAGCAATTCGGGCTGTTTCGGCTTCCCGGGTCACGCGCTCCGTCTCCGACTGCGCCGCTACTCTCTGGCTTTGCGCTTTATCCTCGCGATCTGCCGACTCCCGCCGTTCTGCCGTCAAGGCCTCTTCTTCTTGCCGCTTTACCGCAATCGCGCGAGCGTCTTCCGCAATTTGTACCGCTTCACGGGCCGCCATGGTCACGGGTTTCGTGCCCGCGTTGCGTTCCTGATATGCCTCGGACTGCGCCAAGCTCTTCTCCGCCTTCTGGAGAGTCTCGGTAGCAAAGCGATCTGCGCCGATCGCACGGGCAATCTGAATAGCATTTCGCGCTTCGTACAGTTCCAACGGAACTTTCTGGTCCAGCTTTAAAGCCAGCGGGTTCGCCAGACGTTTATATTGGCCGCGTTGCAACAGCTCGTACTTTGCATCGATCTCCTCGATCTTTCCCTTGGTGTCCGGACGCACGGCGTTCTCCATAACGATCAAGTCACTGGGTCGAGTAACGGAATAGTACGGCTCGGCGGTCACAACCAACCCAAAGACCTGCAGGTCAGTGGTCACGTTCAATTTGCTCTTGGTCCCATTCAGAAGCACTTCGCCAAGGTTTGAAGTCCGGCCCTCGGGCGTGATAGCCCAAAGTACATACGTCAAGTATTCCGCGCCTAATCTATTCGCAGGCTGGAGTTCGTCGAACTCAACCTCAATTTCGAAATAGCCCTGTTTGCTCTCGACCTTGGCTTCACCACGAGCTTTCGAAAGAACCTCGGTACCGCGAAAATCAATCTTGGTGGCGCCACTTCGGTGCTGATAGTTGATTGCCTTCGTAGTCCGCTCGGTCACGTTCACACGGTAGATAGGCGGTGTTCCAGCAGCCATTCGCAACGTATTCTCATCGACGTTCTGCAGCGGCTGCGCAGCTACAACTCCGCACGCTATCAACAATGCGCCGGTAATGTTCGTTTGATTCACAATTTACGCTTCTTTCCTGCCCAGACTCGGTGGCCGGACTTACAGTATGCTTAGCGCACGAATGTGGCCAGTTTTCGCTTTTGTCGATGTGATTGACCAAGTTAGGCATTGTGAGTTCGTTTGCAATGGAGCACATCCTTACGAAGTGACCACCCGTGGTCAACTGACGGCACTTGGTCACAATCACATCGGACACACCGTTTAATTTCGGTAGATGATTAAGACCCTTCGCGAGCACTGTCGCGACCGTCACCGCTAGCACGAGCACAAAAAGAATGAAAACGAAGCTCTTCAGCAACTCGCGATTGACAACCTTCTTGCCCGCTCTGTATGCGCGCTCTTGTTCCGCCGAGCGTAGTTCGGCGGTTGTCGAAGGGTTTTCCATAAGTCCTCGACACTACTCCGGCACGTCCTCTGCCAACGTACCGGCGGTCGAGGTGAAGGCAGCACACTCCTGACCGGATTTGGCAGGTGCTCATGAAGCAGGATTGTGTCGGACTGAGGAAGTCGCGTCAGACATCCGTGCGAGAGATGCCGAGTCGTTTCATCAGGGCATTCAATGTCGTGCGGTGCAGTCCAAGATGCGTCGCAGCTGTGGTGACCACACCCGCTGTCTCTCTCAGCACTCGGAGAATATGCTCCCGCTCCATTTGCTCCAAAGTTGCGCTCCCGCCGCCCTGAGCTGCGTCGGCCCGGATTTCGGCCAGTGGGGCGCGGAGATTCACACCAGTCGAGAGAATGACTGATCGTTCGATGAAGTTTTCGAGTTCTCGTACGTTTCCTGGCCAGTGCCAGCTCACCAAAGCTCGCATGGTATCCGCAGGGATCTTCTCTATATGGCGACCCATCTTGGTGGCATACTTCTTTGTGAAATGCCTCGCAAGTATGGGTATATCCTCCGGGCGATCCCGCAGCGGAGGCGCCGTAATTGGAAATACTTTTAGCCGATAGTAAAGATCGCTTCGGAAGAGCTTGTCGCCCATCATTTGCGAAAGGTTCCGGTTTGTTGCAGCAACGAGCCGCACATCGATCGGGATCGTTTTAGTGCCACCCAACCTTTCGAAAGACTTTTCTTGCAGCGCGCGGAGTAATTTCGGCTGCAGTTCCAGTGGAATGTCGCCAACCTCGTCGAGAAACAGTGTGCCCCGATGCGCCATTTCAAAACGTCCGATCTTTTGCGATAATGCGCCCGTAAAAGCACCTCTTTCATAACCAAACAATTCACTTTCGAGAAGCCCGGTAGGAATGGCGGCACAATTTAACGAGACGAAGGGAAGATGCTTACGCGGGCTCATCCTATGGATGGCGTGCGCGATCAGCTCCTTTCCAGTGCCCGTCTCACCTAGGATCAGAACGGTAGCATCCGTGGGCGCGACCACCTCAGCCTGCCGTAAAATCCGCTTCAACGCTGCGCTTGCGCCTACGATTTCTTCGAAGTCGTGTCTGCCCTCGATCTCGGCTTCTTCAACAGTCTCGAGCCGGTTCCGCTCTCGCAGGTCCTGCACAAACGTAATCCAGCGGAATGGACAGAGTTTTAATACGGCTGTCGTTACCATCACTGGCACGCGGCTGCCATCTTTCCGAATTAAATCCTTTTCGAATGGCGTGGAGGCTCCAAACCTCAAACCCTCTTCATGCGCTAGCTCGTCTAGCGGCGCAAATTCGGGCGGGGTGAGATCGGGCCAGTGAATTTGACCTGCCGCCACTTCTTCGCGGCTATATCCGATGAGTTCGAGCAACGTGTCATTCATCTCGGGACTTGCATCAAACTCACCGGAAGCGACACCGGCAATGGTCAATTGCGCCGAGCCATAAGATTGGCGTGCGTGGTGGCAGTGCAACTTCTCGTCCCTCTCGTGGCGCTCGCTGAAATCACGGACGATCCTAGCAAAACCCTGCAATTCGCCATGTTCATCTCTAAGGGCCATCGTGATCGTGTTCGCCCAGAATCTTGAGCGGTCCTTTCTAGCCTGCCAGCCCTCCGCACCTACGTGACCTTCTGCGGCAGTTCGCTCGAGCTCCCCCGTCAACCGAAGGGCACCGTCGCTGGGATGAAGAATGGAGACCGGTTGACCAAGAGCCTCTTCGTCTGGATAGCCATAGATGCGCACTGCTCCGGAACACCAGGCTGCAATACGCCCGTCGACATCGAGCAAGTAAAGCGCGTAGTCTTGCACCCAGGCCGGGATACCTTGGTTGTTAAGTCGGGCGGCTTCCGCAGGCGCCGTCTTGTCGCGGAGTACCAGCACGTGATGCTTTGGCAGCACGTTCCGCTTCGCCGTGTATTCAACCTCACGTACGATTCCATCCGCACCTACCAGTGGGAGCTTGCCCTGCTGTTGACCGTCTGCGAGGAACGCACGCCAAAGTCCAGAAATGTTTGGCTTAAAAACCGGTTGCGCAAAATCGTCAATTCTGCGGCCGATGATTTTATCGGTGGGAACGCCTAGAATTCTGCCGGCTCCGACGCTGGCATCGTGATATCGCCCTTCGTTGTCAGCGATCAGGATGGGCGTTGTAGGACGGAATACAACAGCGCGAAAAAGTAACTGAAGCTGTGCCGGGCCGTTTTCGGTAAGCCAGCGATTCCGTTGAATGCGTGAGGCCGCGGAGTACAAGACGCGCAATCTCCTTTGCCGAGTCGTTCACGGATGCCGACGACGGGATGGAGAACAACGTTCGACGCGTCCTGCCGACAGTAAAAGCCAAAAACTCTGAAGACTCAAGTTTATCATCCGCAGAGCCATGTGTAGCCCATATTGACCACATTCGGTCACCTGACGTCCTGCGAACACAGAGAGAGCGTCGTTCAACAACTTCCTCGATTCTGCATCCCCATGACAACCCTTCATCACTGCCGGACCTTCCAGGCGGGCTGTCAGTTCGGCCCGAGAATTGCGACATGAACATCCTCCGAAGTGCAGAAAGTTATAGGTGGGAGGTTGGCGATGACGCCGTCATTCCAGGGCTTTCGATCTGTAGTCGAGAACAGCCCGGATTCGATCACTGTAGTCAATGTGCATAAGGTGATACTTTACGCGAGTTCGTCTGTCACGAGTGTTCTCGGTTACGAACCACGAGAACTCGTGGGGCGGAACTGCTTGGAACTCGTTCATCCGGAGGATCGAGACGGCGTTAACCGTGCGCTGGAGATAGCACTGTTGAACCCGCAGCCGCCTGTTAAATGGGATTCCCGTGTCCGTCGTCGAGACGGCAGTTATTCAT
>CAWHYW010000027.1:0-52271 GCA_963833675.1 Bryobacteraceae bacterium
GTATGGCAATATCATTTCGGCGCAGGTTTGGTTGATACTCCGAGCGATTTCGGCCGCATGGGCTCAAAGCCTTCTCATCCGGAACTGCTGGATTGGCTCGCTGTCTGGTTTCGCGACGACGCGCATGGCTCGCTCAAGAGTCTCCATCGACTGATTCTGAGGAGCGCGGCGTATCAGCAACAATCGAAGCAGCGGGAGGATGGGGCAAAAATCGATGCGGACAATCGCCTGCTTTGGCGCATGAACCGCGGCCGTATCGACGCGGAGTCAGTACGTGATTCGGTGTTATCCGTCGCAGGAAAGCTTGACTTGGCATTGGGCGGTCCCGCCGTCCGGTGGTTCTGGTTCAAAGACGATCACTCCCCTGTTTACGACTATGCTCGCTTCGATCCCGACGACCCTGCGGCCTATCGGCGCAGCATCTATCGATTCATCGTGCGTAGTGTGCCTGATCCATTCATGGAGCGGCTGGACTGCCCCGATCCCTCGGTACTGACTCCGAAACGATCCACGACCTTGACAGCTATTCAGGCGCTCGCGATGCTCAACAACGGTTTTGTCGTCCGAATGTCGGAACACTTCGCGGAACGATTGCGGCAAATCTCAACCGATCCGAACCAACAGCTTGATGCCGCGGCGCGACTCGCCTTGGGACGAGGTCTTACAGCTAAGGAGCAGTCGATGTATTCAGCCTATGCCAGGCAATACGGTTTGGAGAATCTCTGCCGCGTCTTGTTCAACACCAACGAATTTCTTTTTGTGGACTGATTGCGATGGATAGACGTTCTTTTTTGTGGAATTGGGGCGGTGGACTCGGAGGTATCGCGCTCGCGAGTCTCCTGGGGCGCGACGCGCTCGCCCAAGCGAGATCCGAATTTAATGGCGGCCTTCATCACCCCGCAAAAGCGAAACGCGTAGTTCAGTTGTTCATGTCGGGGGCAGCCAGCCAATGCGACACGTTCGACTATAAGCCCAAGCTGATCAAACTTGCAGGTGAAAAATGGGATCCCGGCGAAAAGGTCGAGCTCTTCCAGAGCAATCCCGGTGTCGTAATGCCGAGCCCGTGGGAATGGAAGCAGTATGGGCAATGTGGAAAATGGGTAAGCGATCTGCTGCCGCATACAGCGACATGCGTCGACGATATAGCGTTTCTCCTGTCGCTCACCGCGAAATCGAATGTGCACGGCCCGGCTACTTTTCAGCAGAATACCGGTTTCATCCTTCCTGGTTTTCCGAGTGCCGGCAGTTGGATCTCCTATGCCCTAGGAAGTGTCAACGAAAATCTTCCTGTTTTTGTCGTGCTGCCGGATCCTCGCGGTATGCCGCCGAACGGGGCGGGGAACTGGTCTGCGGGATTTCTTCCGGCATCGCATCAGGCGACTACAATTCGCGTGGGGACACCCAATCCGATCGAGGATCTCCGGCCACCGGCATCGGCACGCTTCATTACAAAGAGCAGTGAGCGAGATGGATTAGTGCTTCTATCCAAAGTCAACAGCCAGTACAATGCCGAGCGCCCTGGAGACTCGCGACTCGAAGCTCGTATCGCTTCCTATGAAATGGCCGCGAGGCTCCAATTGAGCGCCCCCGAAGTTCTGGACGTGTCATCAGAATCAGACGCGACACGCCGCCTTTATGGAGTAGACGAGGCGCACACCGCTGATATGGGACAGCGATGCCTGGTGGCGCGAAGATTATTGGAGCGAGGCGTCCGGTTCGTACAGGTCTGGAGCGGGGCGGACAACGGCTTTCCGCGTCGCAACTGGGACAGCCACGAAAATCTTGCTAAGGACCACGGAGAACTCGGAGCGAGCCTCGACAAGCCCGTAGCGGGTCTTCTGAAAGATCTGAAGGCCCGAGGACTGCTTAACGACACCATCGTGTATTGGACAACCGAGTTTGGCCGTATGCCGTGCAGTCAAGGCAGCAAGGGGCGCGATCACAACCCGTTCGGGTTCGCATCATGGCTTGCCGGTGGGGGTATCAAGGGCGGTGTAACGTATGGCGCAACGGATGACTGGTCTTATAAAGCGGTCGAGAATCCCATATATTGCTACGATGTCCACGCCACAGTGCTCCACCTGTTAGGAATCGATCATACGAAACTCACGTTTCGTCACAACGGCATAGATCGGCGGTTAACCGATGTCCATGGCCACGTCATACCGGAGCTAGTTAGTTGAGGGCATCGAAATCAGGCATACTGGCAGAAATGCTCCGGTTCCTAACGCTATCTCTCATTGCAGGTTGTCTGCTTGCTGACGAAGTCGCCGACGGCAAGGCTGCATTCGCTCGCTTGTGTTCGCAATGCCATGGCGCCGATGCAGCCGGTGGAGAAAGAGCCCCGACTCTGCGTACCTGGGTTACGCGGCCTGTATCCGATCTGAAGCAGGTAATTCGAGCAGGCATTCCGGCGCGAGGCATGCCCCCATTTGACTTGCCGGATACCCAACTCAATCCGATTGTCGCGTTCCTTCGGTCTCTTCCTGCTGCGCCGGCCAAGAAGGATGAACGCTTCGTGCGGCTGAAGCTTCGCGGAGGCGAATCGATTGAATGCAATGTGGGCGGCGAAAGCACATTCGACTTGCAGTGCGTTGACGCCGCCGGGCGACTGCACTCTTATAAGCGGGATGCTATCGAAGCGACCATAGCGATTTCCGCGTTGAATACGGCCCCCACAGCCGAGTCCGGATTCGAGCGAATCACGAATCCAAAGCCCGGGGAATGGCCGACTTACAACGGGCAATTAAGCGGCAATCGTCACAGTGCGCTTCGGCAGATTAACACAACAAATGTTGCAGCGCTCCGCACCGCGTGGACATTCGCTTCCCGTGAATCGCAGCGTTTACAAGTCACGCCGGTCGCGATGGATGGATTCCTCTATGTCACTTCGGTAAACCAGGTCAACGCGCTGGACGCCAAGACGGGACGACAGATCTGGCGATTTCGGCGCGACCGGACAAAGGGTTTAGCTGGAGACGCAGCGAGCGGAATCAATCGCGGTGTGGCAATCCTCGGCGATCGGCTGTTTCTAGTGACGGACAACGCGCACTTGCTTGCCTTAAATCGACGTACCGGAACCATGCTTTGGGATACGGAGATGGCCGATTACAAGCAGAATTACGGCGCCACTGGAGCGCCGCTAGTCGTGAATGATCTTGTTATTTCCGGCATCTCGGGCGGTGATGAAGGGGCGCGCGGTTTTCTCGCGGCATACCGCGCGGACACTGGCAAACGAGTATGGCAGTTCTGGACCATACCCGCGCCAGGCGATCCCGAGGCAGAAACATGGAAAGGGGCTGCGCTCGAACACGGCTGCGGCACCACTTGGCTGACCGGTACGTACGATCCGCAAGCCCGGCTGCTCTACTGGGTGACGGGAAATCCATGTCCTGACTACAACGGTGATGAGCGTATCGGTGACAACCTCTATTCCGATTCTGTTCTCGCTTTGGATCCGGATACGGGCAAATTGCGCTGGTACTTTCAGCACACACCGCACGATTTGCATGATTGGGATTCCGTACAGACGCCAATGCTGGTGGATGCGAATTGGAAGGGCCAGCCGCGCAAGCTCATGTTGCAGGCGAATCGAAACGGCTTCTTTTATGTTCTCGACCGAATAACGGGAGAGTTCCTATCGGGCACGCCTTTCGCGCTACAGACATGGGCATCGGGTCTGGACGCGAAAGGACGCCCACAAGTGAAGCCTGAGAGTGCGCCCACACCAGAAGGTGTCAAGGTGTGTCCATCTGTCGAAGGCGCATCGAATTGGTTTTCCCCGGCATACAACCCATCTACGGGACTCTTTTATGTAATGTCCCTGGACAAGTGTACGATCTTCACCAAATCTCCTCCCGTATGGAAGGCTGGTGAGTCTTACTATGGGGGCGATACGCGTAATGTGCCAGGAGAGCCGGGCCGCAAGTATCTGCGGGCCTTGTCAATTCAAACCGGTAAAGTCGTATGGGAAATCCCTCAAACGGGTCCGGCGAATTCTTGGGGCGGAGTCCTTTCAACGGATGGCGGCCTGGTGTTCTACTGCGAGGATAGCGGCGCCTTTGCGGCTGCGGACGCCAAGACCGGCAAACACCTCTGGTATTTTCATACGAACCAATCCTGGAAGGCCTCGCCGATGACCTACTCGGTCGATGGCAAGCAGTACGTCGCGGTCGCAGCGGGAAATCAGATCCTCGCGTTCACGCTTCCGGACTAAGACTTGGGTTCGGTAACAGATCGCAGCCTGCCAAGCGCACGGCCGATTGCACGTCCGATATCCGCTAAGATGCCATTCTTGGCGCATTCCGGTGAGATGCCGGCCGCGGCACAAGCCTCATCGATGGATAAATTTTTATCCAGAGCGTGAAGGAAGCCTTCGGCCTGCGTTTCGGAAAGATCCAATCCCCGCGCGACATAATCGCCCCAGCGTTCGTTTTCCTTGGGCTGAATACCGCGCTCAACCAGAAGCTCCTGCACTGCTTTCACTGACTCCGCATGAATCATAGCGATCTCCTTTTCATACAGACGCTAAAGAAGCCTGAAGCATTGCTCGCGCAAAACCAACGTTGTAGCAGAAAGCCGCGTATCCGCCTCCGCCAGGGTAAACCGGACGAAAACCAGGATGTTCCCGGTCGTAATCAATCGCGCGCGGGTGCTCGGGATAAATCGTGCGCGTGTACTTGTTTTTTACCAGTTCCTTCATCACCCCGAACATATCCACTTGTCCTTCATCCAGCCAGACTTCGGCGTATTTTTCATACGGCTTCTCTACGCGAACATTGCGAAAGTGAACGTGATTGATGCGATCGCGAGAAGCAAAGTATCTGCAGACCTCGACCGGATTCTCACCCATCTCGCGAGTCACTCCGCAATCGAATGTGATGCCGTTCGATGGGCTGTTCACGATTCCGATCAGTTTCTTCCATCCGGCGACGGTGCTCATAATCTGACCGGAGCCACGACTCAGCGGAGCAGGCGGATCGTTAGGATGCAACGCCATTCGCACGCCGGATTCCTCAGCTACCGGTATCACAGCCTTCAGAAAATATGTGATGTTATTCCACATCTCATCCAGACTGTGAGCGCCTTCCTGCTCGAGTGGCGGGAGATCTTTCATCTTGGAGTAATCAAACGATGTGTAACCCGATCCCGCGCGTCCCGGTTCTTCGTAGTAGCCCTCCATTGCGCGATGCGCATAGAAGTTGTACTCAATCACCGGCAACCCTACTTTTCCGGCGGCGCGAATCGATTGGCGAACCAATTCGATCTCTTCGTCACGGCCCGCCTTCCCGTAGAGTGTCTTATTGAAGCCTCCGATCATCATGTTGTAAAGCGTGATGCCGCCGGCCTTCAGCTTCTCGATGCGTGCTCGAAGATCATCCTCCTGCCATGGAATGCGAGGACCGCCAGTCAGAGCATACGAGACACCAAGTTGTCTGACTCGGCGAATGCCCGCATCAGCGAAGTTTCCTGCGGCCAAGCCTCCGCTACCCATTTCGAGGCAGATCTTAGGCGTATTGGCCGCTTCCATTCGTGCTCCCTGGAGATCGGCTGCTCCGGCGGGAACGGCGGCTACTACAGCGGCGGCGCCAGTTATCTGCAGCAGATCTCTTCTGGAGAAGCCGGAGTCCATTTCTTATACCTCGCTGTTTTGGCGTTCAACGCGGCGAGTATATCATTGGCATTGCCCTCAGTCGTTTTTCAGCTAACTATTTTTCTGGGAGCTGCGCTCCTGTTCCAGGTTCAACCCCTTATCGTCAAACGAATTCTGCCTTGGTTCGGAGCTTCATCTTCCGTGTGGACCACGGCAATGCTTTTCTTTCAAGCTACGCTCGTGCTCGGGTATTTGTACGCGCACAGAGTTGGTCGTCTCCGCCACTCGATCACTGTCCGTCTACAGACTGCAATCCTGATCTGTACACTTGGATTTCTTCCCGTGCTTCCATCTGAGCGCTGGAAGCCTTTGCCCTCCGATGAGCCGGTCATCGGCATTCTAGTGCTGCTGTGCTGTGTCGTCGGACTTCCGTACATACAACTCGCGAGCACCAGCACTTTGTTGCAAGCAACATGGAGCCGAACGAACCCGTCCCAACAGCCTTACTCGTGGTACGCGACATCGAACGCCGGCTCGTTCATCGGCCTCTTGTCGTACCCACTTATCGTCGAGCCTACAATGGCCTTGCACACGCAAGCATGGATCTGGTCGGCCGTATATATCATTTATGCGATCTTGATGCTCGGGATTCTGTTTACCTCGCGGAATTCGAAAAGCGAACAGATCACAGCCAAAGTGAAGGGAACAATTCGATGGTCCTGGATCCTGATCCCTTCGTCAACCTCGATGCTGTTATTGGGCGCCACCAGCTACATGTCGGAGAATATCGCACCGATGCCGTTGACTTGGGTGATCCCTCTTGGTATTTATCTGCTGAGCTTTGTGGCGGCATTCTCCACATTGCCGGCGTTCGGGCGGGGAGTATCCCTCTTAGTCGGCGCGGGCGGCCTGCTGATCCTCTGCGTTGCCGCGCTGGATCCGCTTTTGATGTACCGGCTGCCGGTTGCTCTGGGGCTCGTATCAGGTGGCCTGTTGCTGGTGTGTGTCTCGCTGCATCGTGAGCTGTATCTCAGGCGCCCGCCGAGCAGAGAGCTTACCCGATTTTATGTTTTCATTGCGACCGGTGGAGCTCTCGGATCAGCCTTTATTGCCTTGGTCGCGCCATTGACTATCCCGATCCCGATTGACTTCGTCATTGGACTGAGCTCCTGTGCCGTAACGTTAGCGGTCTTGGACTGGAACGCCGGCGCGGCTCAGCGGGCTTTGTCAGCCCTGGCCGGCGCTGTCGTTCTCTATGTCTCACAAATGCATGCGACAGCATTAATCGAGGGCAATCGTCACTTCAGTCGCAACTTCTACGGAACTCTACGTATCCGTGACGAAAAGTTGCACGACCGACCCTTTCAGATTCGCTTGATGACGCACGGCCTTGTGCATCATGGTTCGCAAATCCTGGATCCACGCCTTCGACGCATCCCAACCACGTATTACGGATATGGAACCGGGGCATCGATTGCCATAAGAAATACGGCACACTCAGGGCAGCGAGTAGGTGTGGTCGGGCTCGGGACGGGCACTCTGGCCGCTTACGCTCGTGCAGGAGACTACTACCGTTTCTATGAGTTAAATCCGGCAGTGGTGAGACTCGCGAAATCGGAATTTACCTACCTGAGAGATAGCCCTGCAAAGGTGGAGATCATCCTTGGAGATGGCCGGCTTTCTCTTGAGCGTGAACCGCCTCAGAATTTCGATGTGCTGCTCCTCGACGCTTTCTCAAGCGATGCTGTGCCAGCCCATCTGCTTACCCGCGAGGCGCTGGCCACGTACCTGCGCCATCTCGCCTCGAACGGAATCCTTGCCGTTAACATTACTAACCGAGCTTTAGATCTGGAATCGGTTCTCGCGGCTGCAGCTCCGTTACTCGGGCTGAAAGGATGCACGGTCAGGACCGGAGAGAACCCTGAGGTCTTTCGAACCTCTGCGACATGGGTGCTGTTGTCGCGGAATGACCGTGCTTGCGAAGCACCATCCACAGCACCGGTAAATCGAGCGGGAATCCAAGCGTGGACAGACGAATACACAAGCATTTGGCCAATCCTGCAAACTCCGGAAGAGTGATATCGTTCCTATCTGGATGATTTCTCGTCGTGCGTTTGTTTGTTCCGCGCTAGGGGCGTCGCGCGTCTTGGGCGCCAACGATCGTATTCGTCTGGGAGCGATTGGAACTGGCTCACGCTGCCAATACCTGATGGGAACCGCGCTCAAAGCGGGTGGGTGCGAGTTCGCCGCCATCAGTGATGTGAACTCGACGCGCATGGCGCAGGCCAAGGAAAAACTGCAAATCCAGGTCAAGACGCTTCGCCGATCACCGCAGCGTCCTGGACGACAAGTCGATTGATGCGATCCTCATCGGCGCCCGGACCATTGGCATGTCCGAATGCTGTCGGATTCAGTTGCCGCAGGCAAAGACGTTTATATTGAGAAACCATTGACGCGCACGATTGAGGAGGGACCGCATGCCCTTGATGCGGTGACCCGCAGCGGTCGCATCGTGCAAGTTGGATATCAGCAGCGAAGCTATCCCCATATTCGCGAAGCTCGTGACCTGGTGCGCGGCGGCGAAATCGGAGATTATCACCATGGTGAACACGTGGTGGTATCAAAACTACCAAAGAGAGTCGGACCAGGCCCCAATCGACCCATCCACCATCAACTGGCCGGCATGGCTCGGAAACGCGCCGCGCAGATCGTTCGACCAACTCCGTTACCGAAGATGGCGCTGGTTCTGGGATTACGGAGGCGGGACGCTGACCGACTTGTTTTCACACTGGATCGACACCGTCCAGTGGACCATGGGGGATAACGAACCCATAAGGGCGCAAGCATCGGGCGGGGTGTACTTTTATCCGGAATGGGAATGTCCGGATACGTTACACGCCGGTTTCGCATATCCTAAGAAGTTCCTCGTAACGTACGATTCAACGCTCACGCAGAGCTATGACGACGGAGGAATGTTCTTTCGAGGCAGCAAGGGATCGCTTCGCTTGACGCGCGCCGGTTACGAGCTTTTCACTGAAGCCGATGCGCGCGCGCAGCGAAATTCCCGTCCTTCTCCGAAACGATCTCGCAAGGCTGAGCGGGATGGAACGCTCGATCACATGGAAAACTTCCTTTCCTGCGTGCGCTCGCGGAAACACGCCGAACTCAGATGTCCAGTCTGCCGTTACGGCAGCAAACACCGCTCATTTCGGCAATCTCGCCTACAAGACAGGCGAAGCGATTCTCCCGGCTTCCTCCAAGACCGGCTGGCGTCCCCTCTTCAACGGACGGGACCTCTCCGAGTGGATCGTCGATACAGCGCAGGCCTGGACCGTGCGCGATGGAATGATCATCGGGCGCCACAGCGGACTGAAGTACAACGATTTCTTGCGCACGCGGCAGGACTTCGCCGATTTCGAGCTAAAACTGCAGTTTCGATTGAAGGATGGCGAAGGAAATTCAGGCATCCAATTTCGCAGCGAGCCTGTTCCAGATTCTCACGAAGTCATGGGTTATCAAGCCGACATCGGTCAGCAATATTGGGGCTGTCTCTACGATGAATCGCGGCGGAAGAAGGTGCTTGCCGGCCCTCCGGAAGGAGCGTTGGCGAACCTGGATAAAACCGGTTGGAATGAATATGTGATTCGCGCCCAAGGTAATTTCATTTCTCTGCATCTAAACAGCATTCGAACCGTGCACTACATCGAGGGTGAACCAAATATCCGCCGATCGGGCTTCATCGCCCTACAGGTGCATAGCGGGCCAGGAATCGAAGTTGCGTTCCGGGACCTGATGATACGAGAGAGTCTAGTTAATCAAACAGCGCGAGGCTAACTAACAGGCTTTGAGATATCGCTCTCTGCGAGCCATTCCTTCAAGCGATCTGGCCATCCCATTACCGGAGCTGGTTTCGCAGTCGGCCCTAACGCATATCCGTGACCGCCGTAACTGTAGATGTGCATCTCGGTCGGGATGTGCTGTGCTTCTAATTCAAGATAAAACTTCACAGTCGGTTCCACGTGTGATCGATCGTCGTCCGCGCAGACCATAAACACCGGAGGAGCGTCTGTCGGGAACCGGGAACAGTGGCGGAAGATCTGAGTGCATGGCACCTGGTCGATACCAGGGATATATGAGCACGTTAAAGTCCGGCCGTGAGCTTACGCGCTCAATCGGGTCCTCCGCATCCGGCTTGCCCGGGTCGAATTTGGTTCCGATCATACCGGCTACTTCGCCGCCTGCGGAAAAGCCGATGAATCCGATGCGCGCAGGGTCCACACCCCATTGCTTGGCTCGGCTCCGCACCAGACGCATCGAACGAGCGGCATCGGCGTATACCTCCTCAGGCAGTGTGTATTTCGACCCCTCTGCCTTCGCGAGCCGGTATTTCAATACGAAGGCGGCTATCCCGTTGGCGTTCAGCCAATCGGCAATCTCCCAGCCTTCCTTCTCAATCACAAGTTGTCTGTGCCCGCCACCAGGCGCTACTACCATTGCAGCTCCGGTCGCCTTATCCCTCGGCGGAAGAAAGACGTAAATCGCCGGATAGTGAGTGACCATATAATTGCTTGCCCAGCCGATGTATTTCGGATTGGTCGACGGCTTTGAGACTTCGGCTGCGGTTACCGCCTCGTAGCCTGGCGCGCCCTTCGACCACAGCTTAATCTCTTCTCCGCGCTCAGCGGACCATATAGCTGACGACAACAAACAAATCGAAGCGATGAGTCTATAAGTCATAGGTCGACGCGGTTACTCTATCACGCGCGATCGCCATTGCCGTAACTTGGTTATCTCCCGAACAGAATAGGAATGAATATTACGTTATATACGGATTTGACATCAAAAAGTTACTCGTCTTTATCGGATCGGGTTTATTATTCACCTGTTATCACTCTTGTTCCGGAGGTCGGATGGTTATGACGACGAAGTTTGTTGGTCTGATGATGAGCGTCGCTCTGGCGTTTCCTCTGGCGGGCGCTTCCGCGTTCAACCGAGGCAGTATCAGTGAGCCTTCCCCGACCTTCCTCCTGGTGTGTGGCGCAACGTTGCTCTTGGCCGTCCGCCGGCTGCAGATGCAAAAGCGATAAACCTAGAAGCGGTTTCACTGTGACTTCGGCGACCGGTGATCTCGCGATCCCAGCGTTTACGCCCCTATAGCTTAGTGGAGCGAATTGCATGCGTTGCCTGATCGATAAGAGCGTCCAGAACGCCGAGCCGTATTACCGTACCTATGCTCGCGAGCCTTCCCCGGCGGGCGACATCACCTTGTCACCGACCGACTTTAAGGCAGTCACAGACATGGATCTGAAGACTGTCCTAACGGAGATGAAGGCATTGGGCGCGAAGGGCGAGTTGCTGGTCGTTACTCACTCGAATCCTCATGGCCTGAAGATGCCGGTGGTTGCAGGAGGAAATGCCGCGGCTGCCGAGATGAAGGTCATGGATCTGCTGGTCAAGATCAGCTCCGGAATTTCCCGGCGCGAAGCGATCCGTTCCTTGCCTGCGGACCAGAAGCCTAAAGCTTGGCAGAACTGGTTTAAGGATTTCGATCCGGATATCAAGCTTGGTGATGGCTTTGAAGGAAACCCGGGCTGGGAGAAAACAGTGGAAGGCTTCTACGACGCGTGGTATGAGCGTCAGGGGAAACAAATCCTGAAGCTGCCGAACCCAAAACAGGATCTAGCGGACCTCATCAGCCTCGTCGACGCAATACGAAAGACGGGTTTCGCTCGCCTGGAATTTCGCGCGTGCCGTATCGGAACCGATCAGGACGCCCTGAAAAAAGTCGGCGAGTTCTTCAATGCGAAGAAGGTTGTCGCGCCGAAAGAAGTCCGTACCTTCTTTGGGAATATTTCAGGCGTCAGCATCATCACGGATTCCGAGTTTGCGCAGAAGTCGAAGGCCGCGAGCGCGAGAAAATTTCCGAATATCAAGACACTGTTCTTGATTACAGAGACGAACTTCCAGGCCTTTGCGACATCGGAAGGCGAGGTTCGCACTTTCATCAAGACCTTCGTTAGCAGCGGTTACAGCGGCGCAGTCAAGCCGTTTGTGATGGGCGGCCTGGAACCAGTTGGCAAGGCCATCATTCCCGGAAAGAAGCATGTGTTTCCGCTTGAAAGTGAGTATCTGTCGCTCCTCGGGACTTACGATGCGCCTCATGCTACGGCAGCTTCGGGCGGGAAGCCTTGAGGCTGCCGTTCTCGCTTAGCGCTGGAATCCGTAGCCTGCTACCCTGACGTGTGGCGCCTCGAGCGCTACAGCACATAGGAGTGATTTCATGTCGAAACACGAAGAAGCCAACCTCATCCTTAGACTTTATGAACTGCGTCGCGAAGAAACCATGCGTAAAGCGCGCGATTGGTATTTCCGGGAATTCAATCCGACTTCGATGGAAGACGTCACTAACGCTCTATTCAGCGAGCACAGCGGTCACCTTCGGATGGTCATGACCTACTGGGACATGGCAGCCGCATTAGTGAACCACGGCGCGATCAGCATTGATCTGTTCAATGACACCAACGGCGAACATATTGGAGTTTTCTCCAAGGTGGAACCGTTGCTTGCAGAACTGCGCGCCTCCTACGGCCCGCAGTTTCTTGCCAATGTCGAAAAGCTCATTGATGCGACACCGGGCGGGCGAGAACGTGTAGCCGCTATGCGCGAGCGTACAAAGGCGATTCTCGCTGAGGTGCATGCGCGGCAATCCAAGACGGCCGGACGAAGTTGAGTATCGTGGCCGGGCGGACGGCGCCGGCCCGGCCACAACTGCTGTTCATGCGGTGATCGCTTTTCGAGTCTTGATTGCCTGCAGCATCTGCTCCACTTGGTCCTGCTTGTCGAGTTCCAGCAGCTGTTGAGACGGATTGTCTTCGAGCATCTGGCTTTTTGCCAGGCTGGTTGCTTCTTCCCGCAGAACTTTGTTGCTCATGCGACCGAGAGTGGTCGCATGAGCTCCTTCGGCGGAAAGCGATGCGCGAGCATCCGCGGCTTTGCCGATCGTTCGGGCGCGGCGGTGGCGTGCGGCGAGAATCTCGCTGCGGTTCTGCGCCTCTACCAACTTCTGATCCAGTTTCTGCAGCGCCGATTTCAGATTTTCCACTTGCACATTCTGATCTTGTAGCTGCTCACGGAAGTTCATGGATAACTGCCGGTAGCTGATTACCCGTTCGAGCGCCGGACGGGCGAGTTGATCCTGCTGCCGCTCGACTGCGAGTTCCGCTTTGCGCATCCAGTCTGCGGTGGTCTGCTCATTTTCCTGCAGTTTCTTTGCCAGGATGTGCTGGTCAGCTATAGCAATTGCCACTTGCGTCTTTACTTGGATTAGCTGGTTCTGCATGTCGAGAATGACTTGCTTCAACATCTTCTCCGGGTCTTCCGCCCGATCGATCAGATCATTTAAGTTCGCGCGCAGCAACGTCGCGACGCGTTCAAGTAATGCCATTGCTAATCTCCTACCGCTTTCGCTCCCTGCGCCTTCTCGCCGATAGGCCGCACCTTCGAAAACAGATCAGACAGTTCCAAGCCCGATAGCGTTTCGAACAGGGCCGGAATTTGTGCTGCCATCTTTGTAATGTCGCCGGTCACCTTGTGCATTCCCGCTCCCTCGCCACCGGTTGAGACGATTGTTATTTTGTCGACTTTGGTCAACGGCTCCGCCAAAGCGCGAACAACTTCCGGCATGCCGGTGATGAGCTTATCTACTACGGCTGACTGGTTCCATTCCTGGTACGCCTCGGCTTTAACATTCATAGCTTTGGCTTCAGCCTCGCCTTTACGGAATATGATCTCCGCTTCCGCTTCGCCTTGCGCGCGAATTGCGGATGCGCGGCCTTCCGCCTCGCGAATCGTACGGAGACGCTCTGCTTCGGCCAGCGTTTCGATACGCTGCCGCTCGACCTCCGCCGGCTTCAGGACGGTTGCAACCAATTCGCGCTCGCGACGCTGAATTTCAGCTTCCTGCACGCGAATCTCTTGTTCTTTTTCCACCTGACGGATCTTCACGGCTTCGGCGACAACCTGCTGCTGCATGATATTGGTCTGAATCTCATAGACCTTGTCGGCTTGCGCCTGCTGCTTCTTAACCGCCTCCAGAAAGAGGGCGCGCTTCGTTTCCAGGTCCCGCTGCGCTTCTGCTTGTGCCGTCAGCGAAAGGGTTTCCGCCATAACACGTTCCTGATCAGCCTTGGCCTTTGCCACCGCTGCAGCACGAATCGCTTCGGCGCGCTTGATCGATGTATCGCGCTCGGCTTCTGCCATCGCGACATCGGCATCCCGGCGTACGCGAGCGATGTCCGGCCGGCCCATGTTGGAGATGTATTCATTCTTATCGCGGACTTCTTTGATCGTGAATGAAATCACTTCCAGGCCCATCTTGTTGAGGTCCGAGGCGCAGTTTGAGCGCATCCGGTCGGCAACCATCTCCGGCTCCTTCACGATCTCCTCTACCGTCAACTGTCCGATAATGCCGCGAAGATGGCCTTCCATTACCAGCCGGATGAAGCCCTCGCGCTCTTGCGGAGTCTTCGTCAGAAACTGCTCCGAAGATGTCTGGATCGATTCCGGGTCTGATTTCACTTTAAGTTGAGCGACGGCTTCTACCATCACTGCGACACCTTGTCGCGTGTAAAGATCCTTTTCAGGAGCGACGTCGAACGACATCAATTCGAGCGAAAGCAGTTTCCAATTTTCAACGACGGGAAAGATGACTGCTCCTCGGCCTTTGATGATGCGGGTTCCACGAAATCCATACACAACCAATGCCTCGTGCGGGCCCGCCTTCCGGTACAAGCTTGCAAACATCGCCATCAGGAACATCACGGTCAAGACCATTAGTCCTGCGATGACGAAAACTCCAAGAGAGATATCCATGAGACTTCCTTTCCTCCACTACTGTGCGCCTGCCATTTCATCCCAACGCCGCACATACGCGATGCCATCGCGATAACTCGTAACTACAACTTCCACGCCGGTTGGAATTGCGGCGCCATCCTCGCTTCGAACGGGCGATGCTCGTCGCACACCATGCTGCGAAAAGATCATCTCGCCCGTACCTCCCGCCCGCAGCACTCCGCTTACCGTTCCCAGCACGCCCACCATTTCGTAAGCCGCGGGGTCCAGTTCCTCGCGCTCGCGCATCAGGATCTTGCTTACAAACCAAAAAACGATTGAGGCTCCCGTCAGACCTGCGAGCAGCGAGATGCCTAGGGCGGAGAGAAACCATACCCGATAAAAATGAGTCGCCAGGTATCCCGTTCCGCCAAACCACGCCAGGAACGCCGAGACCGTCCCCATATTCAGCGGTGATAATCCCGGCCGTTCACCGCCGCTCGCATGGTGGTCAGCTACGTGTCCGTGCCCATGATGAAAATGCCAATGATCGTGTCCGTGACCACCATGTACATGCAGATGGCCGGAGACGAGTGACGCCAGGCTGAAGAAGAACCCGAACAGGAAGCAAAACAGATAAAAATCTGTCCAAGTCATTACTTAGCGGCTCCTTCCCGCTGCGGACCGAGAACCTGCAGGAGACGATCGGCCAAACCCGGTAATTCCAAGATTGCCGCGAGCAAAATCAAGCATTTTCGGGAATCTTCGTTTCGCGCCAGCTGAAGGAGGGCGGCGCTGACCTCAGAATCCCGTGCAAACCGTTCCGCTCCGCTGATAAGCCACAAGTCGAGCGAGTCTTCAGCCGCGCGCACGTCAGACATCAACTCCGTGTGATAGCCCTCGGGGTCGTTTACCAGATAGCCCGGATGCACTTTGAAGAAGCGAGCTAGCAGCATTCGCGTGCCATCAGTCAAATGTCGTCGCGCGCCGCTTTCCACCTGAGACAAATAAGCCTGCGTGATAGAAGTCCCCTGGTCTTCTCGAATCGCATTCACGATTTCCTGCTGCGTCATGGCACGTCCGAGCCCTCGTAGAGTTCCCTCCACTTCTCGTAGGTATCTAACTTTTTCACCGAGGGTCATAGGCTGATATAGCCATCAGCTATATGTATATAGCAAATTGCTATAACAAGCAAGCGAAATCGTGAGCTGTCGAAATGCGGGCGCGTCTGAGGTCACATGTTAGAAATATTGCGGGTACTTTGAGGCGGCTTTGTCGGATTTGCGCCTTATGATGGTCATCGTTACATTTGCCGATAAATGGAGGTGGGACTCGTCGCATTTTTCTTGAATTTAGTAGATGTGTGAATAGTGCGACTTAATCTAAACTAAGAGTAGTCTTAGTCCTATGGCTCGCTATGGCGTTTGATCGGATTAGCGTACTTCTAGTTGAGGACAACCCGGGTGACGCGAGACTGTTACGGGAGGTTGTGCGCGAAGCCGAAGGTGCGCACATCCAACTCACGCATGTCGACACGCTGAAGAAAGCACTGGAACGCCTAAGCGCCGACCAGTTCGATGTGATCATGCTCGACCTTTCGCTGCCTGACGCGGAAGGTCTCCAGACTCTGGTGAAGACGCACGCTCAGGCCCCGACCGTCCCAATCGTGGTTTTAACCGGTCTTGACGACGAGGGTTTGGCTATTCGGGCGGTGCGCGAAGGAGCCCAGGACTATCTAGTAAAAGGGCAGGTTACCGGCCAACTCCTTGTCCGGGCGATGCGTTACGCGACCGAGCGAAAACGCGCCGTCGAAGCTCTCCAACGAAGCGAGGAATATTTCCGGTCTCTCATTGAAAATGCTCTCGACATTATTACCGTGCTCGACATCGACGGAACAGTCCGGTACGGAAGCCCGTCTTTTGAGCGCGTTCTCGGCTATGAGCCCCGCGCCCTCGAGGGCCAGAACCTCTTTACTTTGGTGCATCCCGAAGACCGGAACCTCCTAGACACCACACTCGAACACGGCGCGCAGAATCCTGGCGCCGCGCAGAGGATTGTGTTTCGTATTCGGCATCAAAATGAGGACTGGCTGGTTTTGGAAGCAATTGGTAAGCGTTTCGAAAAGGAATCTACGGTTGCAGGATATGTCCTGAACTCACGCGATATCACCGAACGAAAGCGCTCCGAAGAGGCCGTCCGGCAGGCGAACGAGACGCTCCGGGCTGTCATCGAAATGTCTCCTTTGCCGATTTATACACTCGATCATAATGGTATCGTCCGCACCTGGAACTCGAGCGCACAAAAAATATTCGGCTACACACAGCACGATGCGGTTGGGTCACCGCTGCCGGTAATTTTCCCGGAGGAGATGGGGGCTTTCCATCGCCGCTTGGATGCGTTAATTGCCGGCCACCCACAGCATGGAGACGAAGAAAGGCGCCGCTGCAAAAACGGCAATAGTATCGACGTAAGCTTCTGGACGGCTCCCCTGCGCGATGCGGCGGGTGTCGTAACGGGTGTCGTCGAGGTGGTCGCAGACAACACGGAGCGTAAGCGTCTGGAAGATCAGTTCCGCCAGGCGCAAAAGATGGAAGCGGTTGGCAGGCTGGCTGGAGGAGTTGCTCACGACTTCAATAATCTGCTCACCGTAATTACGGGTTATTGTCAGATGCTCCTCGATCACTTCCCTCCGGGGGATTCAACGCGAGAGGACATGCTGCAGGTTCTGAAAGCCGCGGATCGCGCTACCACCCTGACTCGACAGCTCTTGGCTTTCAGCCGAAAACAAATCGTTCAACCGAAGGTTGTGGAACTCGGAGCCCTGGTGCTCGACATGCAGCAAATGTTGAAGCGCCTGCTCGGAGTGCACATTGAACTCTTCATTCACATCGATCCGGATCTGGGATGCGTCCGGGTCGACCCCGGCCAAATCGAGCAGGTCATCGTAAATCTCATCGTCAACTCCAGAGATGCCATGCCGGATCGAGGTGGGCGGGTCTCCGTCATGCTTCGAAATGTCACCTTGTCCGCCGAGAACGGTTCTCGCGAGACGGCCAATCGAACGGGTTCTTATGTGGTGCTGGAAGTCACCGACAATGGAACCGGTATGGATGAAGATACTCGCAGCCATCTTTTCGAACCTTTCTTTACTACCAAGGAAAAAGGCAGGGGAACTGGATTAGGATTATCCACTAGCTATGGCATTGTTAAGCAAAACCATGGCGAAATAGAAGTGCGGTCTGACATCGGAGAAGGAACTTCATTTTCGATTTATTTCCCGCGTGTAGACGAGCCTTCGGCCGTGGAAAATTCACATGCAACCGCTCCCGCGCCAGTTAAGGGAGCGGAGACCATCCTTCTTGCCGAAGATGAGGACGGCGTCCGCCAGGTTGTAGCCCAGATGCTTCGCGAGCAAGGATACACAGTTTTACCCGCAAATGGCGGAGCAGAAGCCTTACGTATCGCGGAATCCCATTCGGGGCCTTTGCAATTGCTGGTATCAGACGTGATGATGCCGAGGATGACCGGTCCTGAGCTCGCCGAGCGGCTGCGCGGACTCCGGCCGGAGATGCGGGTTTTGTTCGTATCGGGTTACACCGATGGCGAGATTGTCAGGGACGGGGAGCTGGAGCCGGGCACGGATTTTCTGCAGAAACCGTTTACTCGCGAGCAACTCGCGGTCAAAGTGCGTGAAGTGTTACGTCAAGGTCACATCGCTTAACCCGTACATGTTATGCTGAAATCGTCATGGCAATTCCCAATGTGAAGCGTTATCGGATTACCGCTCCGGATGGGGATGTCGCCTCAATCATGGCGGTGATTCCAAAGGATGCAGATATGGACGCATTCCTGAAGGACGCCTCCTCCCGCTTCGACTGGAAAGCTCATAAAGAAGCGAAGGCGAATGTCTTCAAGGTCCGTGTCGGTCAGCAGAAGCAGAAGAAGGCGAAGTAAGCTCTCTTTCATACTGCGGAAATTTCTGCCCGGTCAGCCGAAAGGTTGACCGGGCTTTTGATTTTTTCCTCTCCTCCTCATCCAAAACCGCTCCCCTTTCGTATCATCAAGTAACACGCTCTGTATAATCGTGCTACGAGATGAGGCCTTCGTATCTACTCTTGATCGGGTTCGTGATGCATCCGGCGGTCTTCGCGCAGCAACCAGCCGAGGCGAATGACATTCCGCCTGTTCACGTGAGCATCGTGATCACCGCTTCACCGCTGCAAGTAGAGGTGGATCGGCGGAATGCGGAGGTCTTCGATCGCACACTGTTCACGCGTGACGATCAAATTTTTCACGTGCTAGATGGTGGAATTAATGCGGGCCAGCATGAAGGAGGAGGCAAATCGGTCGAGATCCGGCGCTTCGGCTTCAATCTGGACCACGGAGGGGTTAACGGAGGGCTGAAGGTTCTTGTTGACGATGTCCAGCAGAATCAAGGCACGCAGGCACATGGGCAGGGATATCTAGGGTCCCTGAAACTGGTCTCGCCGGAACTAATTCAAGAAGTGAATCTGATCAACGGTCCGTTCAGCGCCGAGTACGGCGATTTCAGCGGCCTCGGAGTAGTACACATCAGGCTGAGGGAGACCATGGCCGATGAAATTACTGCAAGAATCCAAGGCGGTTCCTTTGGAGGCGTTAGGGGTTTTCTCGCCTGGAGCCCGCAACTGAATCGCGCCGACAGCCTGATCGCGTGGGAGGGCTCACGTACGGACGGTCCTTTCCTCGATCCGCTCCGTTACAAGAGGAATAACGTCACGGCCAACTATACGCGTCATCTTGCGGAAGACAAGACTCTGGGATTCAAATTCAGCGGCGGCGTGAATGATTACTTCTCTTCGGGCCAAATTCCTCTTGACGAGGTCGTGGCGGGTCGACTCGGCCGCTTTGGATACATCGATCCCACCGATGGCGGGTCATACCGCTCGGCTACTTCGGGTATCTATTACGGTCAGGACAACGGTCGCGACGTATGGAAAGCCGACGCCTTTTTCAGCCGCTCGCTGTTCGATCTTTATTCCAATTTCACGTTTTTCCTGAACGACCCAGTGAATGGCGATGCAATTCAGCAGCACGATTCCCGAATTCAGGAAGGAGCCAACCTGCAGTATCTCCGGCCAACGCGCTTCGCCGGGATTCAGGGTCTGTTCACCGCCGGGGCTAATTATCACGACAATCAGATAAATGTTGGGCTCTATCCCAGGATCGGGCGGAACCCGCTGGGCGTGACCGATCGCGCCAACGTGCGAGTCACCAACGGGGCTGGATACGCCCAGCAGAATCTCAGTTTCTTTTCGGGTCGATTGCTGGCGAGCGCAGGTCTTCGTTACGACGTATTCCGATTTGATGTGCAGGATCGAGTGCAATCGGATAACAGCGGAACCGAAACTGCCGGAAATTGGCAGCCGAAATTAGGCCTCGCTTTCACACCTTCCACACGCATTCCTGTTACCTTACACGCCAATTATGGCCGCGGTATCTCCACATCGGATGCTCGAGCAGTGGTGCAATATCCCGACCAGCAGAGAGTCGCGACCACCGATTTCTACCAATTCGGTATGGCGCATCAAAGAGGCCGCTATTCTCTGGTTGGAGACGTATTCCTGATCGACCGCTCCAACGAGCGTGTCTACATTCCGGACGATGGAACCTTCGAGTTCAAGGGACCTAGCCGCGCCTACGGATTTGAAACCAAGGCTTCGGTTCAAATCACCCGAGCTCTCAGTTTCAACGGGGGTATTACGAAAGTCGGTAACGTGTTTTACCGGGGAACCCTTCCGAGAGTCTATGTAGACAGTGCGCCGCGCTTTACGGCCAATGCCGGACTCACCATCGCAGACTGGCGGGGCTGGAGCGGCTCCCTTCGCATCCGCGCCATTAATCACTACAGGCTGGACGGTGAGGATCCATCCATTCAAGCCGCGGGCCATACAGTCTGGGACATCGGCGTATCCCGTCGCATTCGCCGAGGAGTGGAGTTCAACCTCACGGTCGACAACGCATTGGACCGCAGCTACTACGAGACACAAAATTATTTCGAGTCGCGGCTTCCGGGCCAGGATCCGATGTACCGCATCCACGCAACGCCGGGCTATCCATTAACGGTAATGGTCGGCATGACTTTCAGGTTAAGAGGGAAATAGCCGCTCATCCCAGACCACCGGAAGCGGGGAACTCGACCTCAATAAAGGAAAATCCGTGTGGTCCTGGCTGATCAGAATATTGCGGCCAATGCCCGCCGCCGTTACCGACGGAACGACCAGAATCAAGCTACGGCCTTGCCGGTGCCATTCATCACCGAAATTCCGAGCTATCGCTGAGTCCTTGTCGTTCCATCCAGGAAGATCCTCCGCGTCGAGTTCTTCGACCGACACTTCGGCCGGTATCTGTATCTCGATCCATGCGTGCCGCCGCGGCATGCGACCAATCCGCGCCCGAACCAGAATTTCGAGCATCGCGCCAGCGAAAGAATCTGACGCGTAAATGATGCGCCGCCCCTGGGAATTCCATCGGGCCCCATTGAGGTAGGCTCCCATACCGTCGAAAATCCGGTGGCGCTCGTCGGCGATGCGGTAGGCCCGGTCAGGCCGGAAGCCCATAGAAAATGCCGTCGAGTAGATTTTCGACGCGCCGGGCGCCCAGTTCGGTCATCGCGGATGCAAGCGGAGAACGATTTTCCAACTCAGGATGAGGAGTATGTAGCCAGTCGCGCGCTTCTTCGCGGTTGTCCCAAACGAATTCAGCCGCCGCGATCACCCGAGCGAGCCGCTCAGTCCGTTCGCTCTCCTCTGTCGTGAGCCGGACGCGGCGTTTGAAGGTGGCTTCCGGCACGACGCTGACGAGGAACTTCGTTGCCTCGCTTCGCTCAACGAAAACGCGTCGCGCCGTACGGCGGAGCGCCTCCTTGGGCAATCCTCGCTCCACCGCTTGGGCTAGGTCCGTGATGGTATCTGCCTGAACACCGAGCACGTCCGCGATCAGGTTTGGTGCGACCATAAGATCATTATATCAAAATTACTGGATCAGATGATCCTAAAGATCTCTCGGACCGGATCCAACGTTGGGAGCTTCCGCCATAAGCCCATGTAGATCCAGACGCCGGGTGTACATCCGAATGTGCCCTTCCGCGTCTCGAGGCCACTGATCTTTGGGGCGGTCCCAGTAAAGCTCAACCCCATTCTCGTCGGGGTCACGCAGATACAGCGCCTCGCTGACCCCATGGTCGGCGGCGCCATCCAGGGGAATCTCAGCCGCCAACACGCGATGAAGCGCGTCCGCGAGTGTCGCGCGTGTCGGATACAGGATAGCCGAATGATACAGTCCGGTTGTCCCCGGAGGGGGAGGGGAGCCGCCAAGACTCTCCCACGTATTTAGGCCAATGTGATGGTGATAACCGCCCGCCGAGATAAAAGCCGCGCTATCGCCCATTCGCTGGATGAGTTCAAACCCGAGCACTCCGCAATAAAACGCCAGCGATCGCTCGAGATCGGCGACCTTGAGGTGTACGTGCCCGATACGAACCCCAGCGTCGATCATTGCGCCACCGCGATTTCGTCCAGAATGCGTGCAACCTCAGCCTTGGGATCGCTCGCACGCGTTACTTGCCGGCCGATCACGATGTAGTCTGCGCCGTCCGCAATTGCTTGTTGCGGTGTAGCAACTCGTTTCTGATCGCCTACGGCCGCCCCCGCTGATCGAACCCCCGGCGTCACCAGCACCATTTTTGGCCCGACAATCGCGCGAACGGCGGCTACCTCAAGCGGTGAGCAGACCAATCCGTCGATGCCAAGTTCCGCCGCGCTCTTCGCCCGCCTGGCCACCAGATCCTGAAGGGAACAAGCAAAACCCATGCGATCCAGATCCTTCTGGTCGACGTCTGTCAGTACCGTCACGCCGAGCAATTCAAGCGAACTGGATCCCTTACCCGCCACCGCTGCTCGCATGACCGAGTCGGTCGCATGGACCGTGAGGAATCGCACTCCTCGCTTAGCGACTTGAGCGACGGCGCGCTTGACCGTCTCGCCAATATCGTGAAATTTGAGATCGAGAAAGACCTGTTTGCCGCTCTTCGTCAACTCAGAGACGAAGTCCATCCCTGCGGCGGCGTACAACTCCATGCCAACCTTGTAGAAATCAATCGAATTTCCAATTTGCTCTACAAGCGCGCGAGCCTGCTCCACGTTCTCGACATCCAGGGCGATGATGACCGGATTGTAATTCATAATACACGGATGGGTTTGTTTCGTAATTCCGTGACGCGGCCGATCACGGTAGCGCCGGGTTCAGGATCGGACGTTGCGATTAGAAGTCCGCCGGACGTCTGCGGGTCATACAGGAGCGCGTCGATCTCCGCGGGGAGTTGCCGCTCCATCTCCACGCAGGAAGCCACAAATTCGCGATTATTCCTGGTTCCGCCGGGCACGGCGCCTGCGCGGGCATACTCTACCGCGCCGGGCAGGAGCGGAACCCTTCGGGAGTCGATCTCAATTGTGATCCCGCTGGCTAACGCCATCTCCCTTGCATGACCGAGCAGCCCGAAGCCGGTAACGTCGGTACACCCGTGCGCGACAGCGGGCGCCCGGTTCAGCGTCAGCATGGATTCGATGGCGACGGACACATGCTCTTGGCTCGCGATTCCGCGCTTCAGGGCCGTGGAAATAACACCCGTGCCGAGCCGCTTCGTTAAAACCAAAACATCACCCGCTTTCGCCCCGGCGTTCGTGAAGACGCGGTCTGGATGGACTGTGCCCGTAACCGCGTACCCGAACTTGATCTCGTCGTCCGACACACTGTGGCCTCCGAGAATAACGCAATCGGCCTCACGCATCTTGTCCTCTCCACCGCGGAGGATTTCGCGAAGCACGTCGATGTCTCCCTTTTCGGGATAGCACAGAATGGACAGGGCAGACAGAGGGCGTCCACCCATCGCGAATACATCGCTGAGCGAGTTTGCCGCGGCAATCGCCCCAAAAGTATACGGGTCATCCACAATCGGTGTGAAAAAATCCACCGTTTGGACTAATGCCAGATCAGGGCTGACTCGGAACACACCGGCATCATCGCGGGTGTCGAAACCCACCAGAACGTCAGGATGATTCCCGCGCGATAAGCCCGCGAGCGCCTGGTCCAAAACCTTTGGACTCAACTTCGACGCTCAACCGGCGGCTTTGACGTGGGCAGTCAGCTTCTTTGCGTCCAAGTACCCAGCATACGTCCAAGCTTTTCCCTGTCTTCGGTACGGTAGATACTGTACCAAGCGGAAAGACGCGATGGAATAGTGAATAAGCTTTAAAATCTGTAAGTTGCAGGCAATAAGACTGTTTTTTTCTTGACTTCAATGGATCACTCGGCTTAGTATCCAAATCAATTACAGGTTTTGGCGGTCGCGAAGATCCGTCGAATCTGGTTCTCCCATACGTCGCCCCGCGATCCGGGGTAACGAAGAACGCCCACCTCTCCTGGTGGGCGTTCGTGTTCAGCATTGATTAGAGAGACCTACTTGTGATACCGTAATTTTTCGGGCTTAACTGCACTATGCAATGCGCCCGGCGGCCCGCTTTTCCCCGAAATAGATGGCAGCTACCCTACATGCGTTAGGCGAAATCCTCGTCCAGGCCTTACCGACATTTTTCCTGGTCCTTCTGTTATTTATTTACCTCCGCTCGATGTTTTTTAAACCCCTTGAGCGCGTGTTAGCCGAACGTCGCGAAGCCACCGAAGGCGCGCGGAAAAAAGCGGCTGAGGCATTAGATCGTGCGCAGGCGAAGGCTGCCGCTTACGAGGAGAAGATCCGAGCTGCGCGCAACGACCTCTATCGCGAACAGGAAGAAATCCGGCGCAAGTGGCGCGACGACCAGTCCGCGCAGGTCGCGGCGGCCCGTGAAAGCGCCGAATCCTCGGTAAAGGAAGCGAAAGCCCGGATCGCTCAAGAAGCCAGTCAGGCGAAGGCTGACCTTGCGGCGAACAGTCAACTATTGGCAGATCAAATCACCAGCGCCATCCTGCAGAGGAGACCTGCTTGAGAAACGTTCTTGTCATCGCATTGCTCGCTGTGACGTTCGCGTTCGCGCAGCCGCATGAGGAGCACGCCACAAAACCGGTGGAAAGCGCTGAGCACCGTCTGGAGCTTGAGGCGGAAGAAGAGAAGCCGATGCCGAACGAGATCTGGTGGAAATTAGCCAATTTCGCCGTTCTCGTTGGTGGATTAGGTTATTTATTTTCCAAATACGCAGGACCGTATTTCCGTGCCCGAAGCGAAGAGATTCGGGAAGGCATTCGCGAGTCGGCAGAAGTTCGAGCCGAGGCTGAGGCTCGGGCAGCTTCGATTGAGAGTAAGTTAGGCGATCTCTCGGGCGAAATCGAATCGATTCGGAGCGCAGCGAAGGCTGAGATCGCATCAGAAGCTGCTCACCTTCAGGCTGAAACCGAGGTTCAGATAACAAAGATTCGCCGCCACGCGGAAATGGAAATCGCCTCGGCGATCAGGCATGCCAGCGCGGATTTGAAGGCGTACTCGGCGCAACTCGCGCTGGAATTGGCAGAGAAGCAAATTCGGCGGCAGCTCGATCCTCGTGCCCAGGAAGACTTGGCCGACGCGTTCGTAAATGATCTGCGGCATGAGAAGGCGCAGCAGGCCGGGGGAGCACAGTAACGATGCCCCAGGCTCTCTCTTTCGATATGCAAGAGCGCTCGCGGATGCTGTGATGGATCCTAAGACAGGGCTCGATCCAAAACAGGCGCTTAATGAACTCCGCGCATTTACTGCTATCGTTCGCGAATCTAACGAACTTCGGAACGTGTTGCTTTCACCCGCTGTCTCGAACAGCAAAAAACGGAACGTTGTCGCACGATTCGCCGACTCTTTACCGTTGTCCCGCGTGGTTCGGAATTTCTTATTTGTTCTGGTGGACCGCCGCCGCACGGACCTCCTTAATGATATGGCTGACGCCTTTGAAACGGCGCTGGACGAACGGCTTGGGATTGTCCGCGCAGATGTCAAATCGGCATCGCCACTGAACGAAAGGCAGCAGTCAGATTTACAACAGGAGTTGTCGCGCGTCTCGGGCAAGAAGGTCCGGTGCGACTTCTCCATTGATCCGGCGCTCATCGGTGGCGTGGTCGCGCGGATCGGTTCTACGGTCTACGATGGTTCGGTCCGTTCGCAACTGGAGACGATGCGCGAACGGCTGGTTGCCCGTTGAAAAGCGTTCTTGCAGGATAAACGAATATGGCTCAGATTCGAGCAGACGAGATAACGCGAGTACTCCGCGAAGAAATTGAAAATTACGAGCGCGCCGTCAGCGTATCGGAGACCGGATTTGTGATCTCGGTGGGCGATGGAATTGCCCGCATCCACGGTCTCGAGACGGTCATGGCGGGCGAACTGATCGAGTTCCCCCACAATGTTTCGGGTATCGCCTTGAACCTGGAAGAGGATCAGGTGGGCGCCGTGTTGCTTGGCGATTACACAAAGATCAAAGAAGGCGACGAAGTCCGCCGAACCGGTCGAATCATGTCGGTGCCGGTCGGCGAGGCGCTGATTGGACGTGTGGTGGATTCGCTCGGAAATCCGATTGACGATCGCGGTCCCATAGACACGAACACCTTCAGCCCGCTCGAGGCGCTGGCTCCGGGCGTTATCGACCGTCAGTCGGTCAAGGAGCCGCTGCAAACGGGTATCAAAGCGATCGACGCGATGATCCCGATCGGCCGCGGACAGCGCGAGTTGATCATCGGAGATCGGCAGACAGGTAAAACCGCGATCGCCCTGGACACAATCATTAACCAAAAAGGCGGCGACGTCACTTGCATCTATGTAGCGATCGGGCAGAAGCGGTCTACCGTTGCGCAAGTGGTAAAGACCCTTCAGGATCATGGAGCGATGGATTACACCATCGTTGTCGCTGCGACCGCATCGGATCCGGCGCCGATGCAGTACATCGCCCCCTATTCCGGTTGCGCGATGGGCGAATACTTCCGCGACAGCGGCCGCCACGCGTTGGTCATTTACGACGATCTCTCCAAACACGCAGCTGCATACCGCGAGATCTCGCTGCTGCTCCGCCGTCCGCCGGGCCGCGAAGCATTTCCGGGTGACGTGTTCTACCTTCATAGCCGGCTTCTGGAGCGCGCCGCAAAGCTCAACGCCAAAAAAGGCGGCGGTTCTTTGACGGCGCTCCCGTTTATCGAAACGCAAGCCGGTGACGTGTCGGCCTATATTCCAACAAACGTTATCTCCATCACGGACGGCCAGATCTATTTGGAAGCGGATCTCTTCAATTCGAATGTTCGTCCTGCCATTAACGTCGGTCTTTCCGTCAGCCGCGTGGGTGGCAGCGCTCAGACGAAAGCCATGCGATCCGTTGCCGGTTCGCTTCGTTTGGAACTTGCTCAGTATCGCGAACTCGCAGCTTTTGCGCAGTTTGGTTCGGATCTCGACAAGTCGTCCCAACAGCAGCTGAATCGTGGACGCCGTCTCGTCGAGATTCTCAAGCAGGGTCAGTACCAGCCGCTTCCGTTTGAAAAGCAGGTCTTGATTGTCTTCGCCGGTACAAACGGATTCCTGGATGACATTGCGGTTGAGCAAGTGCGTCGATTCGAGTCGGAGCTGTACCGGTTTGTTGAGAACGCTCACCCCGGCATACTGCAATCTATCCGTGAGAAGAAGGCAATCGACGAGGCCTTGAAGACCGAAATTAAGAACGTTCTTTCGGAGTTCAAGCAACGTTTCTCCGCCGCTGCGGCGCAGGCAGGCCGGTAGGAAACGTAGCCAATGCCTAGCCTCATAGACATCCGGCGCCGAATCCGCTCGGTTAAAAATACCCAGCAGATCACTAAGGCCATGAAGATGGTCTCTGCTGCCAAGCTGCGCCGCGCCCAGGAACGTGTTATCTCGGCTCGGCCCTATGCGGAAGATGCTGCGGCGCGTGCTGTCGAACGTGGCTGCGGCAGCTGCAGGTAATGAGGAAATCGGGAATTCGCCGCTGTTGAAGGAACGTCCAGAGCGCCGCATCCAAGTAATTTTGTTCACGTCCGATCGAGGCCTTGCCGGCGCATTCAACGGGAATCTACTGAAAGCCACCCAACGATTCATCGCCGAGCATCCCGACTCCACCGTCGAATTGGAATTGATTGGCCGCAAAGGAAGAGATTTTTTCCGCCGTAGGACCTACCCGATTACCGGAGAGTCTATCGGCATCTTGAATAAGCCTGTCTATACGGACGCCGCAGCCATAGCGCGCAAGATCATCCAGCGTTTCCAGAACGACGAGATCGACGCGGTTTACGTGATCTACAACGAATTCAAGAGCGTGATGTCGCAGAACCTGACCGTCAGTAAAATACTTCCGGTTGCGGCCCCGGAAGGTGAGCCTGTCGACTACATCTTCGAACAGCCCGTGGAGCAAATGATGACTTCGCTGCTGCCCAAGTATGTCGAGGTGCAAATCTATACCGCGATGATCGAGACCGCGGCTGCAGAGCATGCAGCGCGAATGACCGCGATGGATTCGGCCACCAGCAATGCAGGCGATGTGATCGACACGGCTGACGCTTTACATGAACCGCGTTCGCCAGGCGAGCATTACACGAGAGATTATCGAGGTTGTCAGCGGCGCTTCCGCTCGATTGGAGTAACGATATGGATAATGCTGTTTCGAACAAAGCCGTGGGCAAGGTGATCCAGGTTGCGGGTCCTGCCATCGACATTCAATTCCCTGAGGGACAGATCCCTCCGATTCTCACTGCAATTCGTGTTACCAGCGAAGGTTTCGATGTTCCCGATCCAGTCGACCTGATCTGTTGAAGTGGCGCAGCACATCGGCGAGGGCCGTGTGCGCACCATCGCCCTTCAGCCCACCGAAGGCCTGGTCCGCGGCATGAAGGCGGAGAGCTGGGCGCTCCGGTTTCGGTTCCGGTCGGCAAGCAGACGCTCGGCCGGGTGATGAACGTGATCGGCGAGCCGGTAGACGAGATGGGTCCGGTTAACACTGAACAGCGTTATCCCATTCACCGGCCTGCGCCGAGGTTCGACGAGCAGTCCACCGAATTCCAGATGCTCGAAACGGGCATCAAGGTCATCGATCTGCTCGAGCCTTACTGCAAGGGCGGAAAGATCGGACTCTTCGGCGGTGCGGGTGTCGGCAAGACCGTCGTCATCATGGAACTCATCAACAACATCGCCATGAAGCATGGTGGTGTGTCGGTGTTTGCCGGTGTCGGTGAGCGGACGCGCGAAGGCAACGATCTCTGGATCGAAATGCAGGAATCGGGAGTTCTCGATCCGACGGACTGGACGAAATCGAAAGTCGCGCTGATTTATGGCCAGATGACCGAGCCGCCAGGAGCTCGTCTGCGGGTTGGTCTGACGGGACTGACGGTTGCCGAATATTTTCGCGACGAAGAAGGCCAGGACGTACTGCTGTTCGTAGATAACATTTTCCGCTTCACCCAGGCAGGTTCCGAAGTATCGGCACTGCTTGGCCGTATGCCGTCGGCGGTCGGATATCAGCCAAATCTCGCATCGGAGATGGGCGAGTTCAGGAGCGCATCACTTCGACCAATAAGGGTTCGATCACTTCTGTGCAGGCCATCTACGTGCCTGCAGACGACTATACGGATCCAGCTCCCGCAACGACGTTCGCGCACCTTGACGCGACAACGAAGCTCTCTCGTGCGATCTCGGAACTCGGCATTTATCCTGCAGTTGATCCACTGGCGTCAACATCGCGAATTCTGGATCCGAACGTCTTAGGCGCTGAACATTACGGCGTGGCGCATCGGTCAAACAGATCCTCCAGCGCTACAAGGATCTTCAGGACATCATCGCCATTCTCGGGATCGACGAACTATCGGAAGAAGACGGACCACTGTCGCCCGCGCCCGAAAGGTGCAGCGCTTCCTCTCGCAGCCGTTCCACGTGGCCGAGCAGTTCACAGGCTTCAAAGGCAAGTACGTCAAACTTGCAGATACCATCCGCTCCTTCAAAGAAATCGTGGACGGCAAGCATGACGATATCCCGGAGCAGGCGTTCTATATGCAGGGCACGATCGACGATGTGCTCGAACGCGCTGAGCAGATGAAGAAGGCCTGAGAAAACAATGGCCGCTGGGAATCTCCGTTTAGAGGTCGCAACTCCGGAGCGACTCCTCATTGAAGAGGACGCATCGGAGGTGTACATTCCTGCAGCAAACGGTATGATCGGTATCTGGCCGGAACACGCTCCACTGCTCGCTGAACTCGGTACTGGATCGCTTTCGTTCGTCACCACGGCCGGCCGGCGAAGCATTTGTGTAAGCGGCGGCTGGATTCAAGTTCTGAAGAACGAAGTGCGCGTCCTGGCCGACCGTGCGGAAAATGTTAGCGAGATCGACACAGCGCGGGCGCAGGCTGCATTGAAACGCGCCAACGACCGTCTGAACGCGCCGTTATCGGCGAATATCGACGTAGCTCGCGCACTGGCCGCGGCTAAGCGCGCGGAAGCCCGACTGGCGGCAGCGCTCAGCAAATAAGTCTCGTCAGTTAAGAGATCGAGGAAGCCTGCTAATGTAAGCTTTCCTCATGGCCGAGAACCCCGTCGAACTGCCTGCTGACCCTGTACGATTCATCGAATGGGCAACGTCGTCCTTACACCGGCTGCTTGCGACTGAATCCGAAGATACGCTGCCGGGTGTTCTACACCACTACACGTCCGGACAAGGGTTGCTAGGCATCCTGAGCTCGGGCCTTCCTTCCATGGCGATTTCGCAAGGAAGGCATCAAAGCGGTGCGGCAGGTGCGACACGGGCCGACTGTAAATCCGTCACTTGCCATCCGCTCGGTGGGTCAATATCTGCACAATTTGGGATATCGCGACGTGACCGTCGGTAGTTCGGCAATACCGCTGCGCTTCTGAGGAAGAATAGGTGTATGCGCATCGGTATTCTCTCAGATGTCCACGATCATCTGCATAATCTGCAGCCTGCCATTCGGTGGTTGAGCGGTAAGAGCGACCTGCTCCTCTGCTGCGGCGATCTGTGCTCGCCGTTCATCATGGATGAGCTGAAGAAGTATAGCGGACCGGTTCACATCGTTTTTGGCAATAACGATGCCGACCTATATCGCATCACACGCAAGTCCGATTCTCGTGTGCAGGCACAAGGGGAGTTCCTGGAACTGGATCTGAACGGTTTCCGGATTGCTATGAATCACTTCGATAACATCGCCGGCCCGATCGCCCGCTCGAGCCTGTATGATCTGGTCTGCTTCGGCCATAATCATCGCTTCAGCCTTGCGCATTACGGCCGGACTGTTGCATTGAACCCGGGTACCCTCATGGGCTGGGCATTCGGACCGTCCGGGCCCGATCGCGTACCACCGACATTTGCGGTATTCGATACGCAAACGAAGGAGCCGGAGTTATTCCGGCTCGAGAACGGCTCTATTGCGCCAGGTACTTGGGAACCGGCGGGTGCTTCGAATAGTCCGACAAAGCCTGCGCGCTAAACACCGAGGCTTTCTCGAGTAGTTCCGCTTCGGCTCCGTTATTCAACGGCATCTCGTGCTCTACCCAATTGGAAAGGGGAATATTTCGGAAATAAAGGCGTTCCTGCATTACTACGGATCGCCTATTCATAAAGTGCGACTTGCTCTCGCGCAGATATCTCCGCTCCTCGACGCGAAAATCCATCAGGAACGCGTCGAAGGCGTTGCGTTTCGCAGTCTCTTCCGCGAGTCGGATTTTATCCGGAATCCCGGATTCCAGAGCCCGATATTTGGCATTGGCTTCCGCGAGGGCTTCACGTTCCTTTGCGACCGCTACTTCCATCCGGGAATGCATGATGTAGAACGACAGAATCGCGGAACCAGCGGCAACCAGAACCGGCAGGACAATCCAAATGATCGCATCCATAGAAGTAGTCTTTTGCGTATCATCGGCGCTTTGCTGTTAGGACTTTAGCGCTACGGAGTTCCGGCCTAATTCTTGTGGTACCAGTATGAAAGCCTTTCATTAACGTATTGACGGTACTACGGAAAGTACCTACACTCAGCGTACCTCTATAATCAAATTTCCCTCGGAGTAAATACATTGCGGGTTTTCATATTGTCTATATTCGCTTTGACTCTCTCATGCAACGCTGCGGTAGTTTACAACAACGGCGCCCCGAATGGGGACAACGGCAACGAGATGACCGGCTGGCTTGAGGCGGAAGATTTCCAGATAGCCGAAGACACTCATGTAACGGGTGTACGTTTCTGGACTATGGAGTCCGAGAGCAGCGCTTTTTTCGGAAGTTTTTTCTGGTCGATTCTGTCCGCTATTGACGGCTCCCCGGGAGCTACTCTCGCCAGTGGACTCTCTACTTCAACCCGGACCCCGCAGGGGGCCTTGTTATGTTGCGATGGATATGGCCGCGTTCAAAACGATATCGGTGTTAACTTCAACGCCCAAGCCGGAACGACTTACTGGCTCAGCCTCCACAATGGACCGTTATCGAACAATTCGTTTTTCGGAGACGTTTACTGGGAGACTACAAATCCAAACGGAAGTTCTTCCGGCGCGTCCCAATTCCTGCTATTTCCGGGATGGTATTCGAACGACCAGGAGCATGCATTCGCCTTGTCTAGCGATGCCTCGGTCCCGGAGCCGGGAACCTGGGCACTGCTGAGCTCGGGTATCGCAGCCGTTTGTATGTTTCGGCGTCGCGCAGCGTAAAAGGTTCATTCCGGCATCAGGCGGCGTTCCGTTCAGGGGGTGCTGCCTGATCAAAGAGAGTCAGAATCAAAGCCGTCAATACTACCACCACACTCCCGATCACATTGAACCAGAGAAACGCGATTTCTGTACCGAAGCGGAAAGCGAATATTACGGCCTCCCCCGCGATCACTCCCCAAAACGCGGCCGTGCCCCGCACACGAGGGAAGTAAAAGGCGAGCACGAAAACTCCCAGCAACCCGCCGTAGAACAAACTGCCAAGCATATTCACCACTTCGATCAGGGATCCGAGGGTTTTCGCATACTGCGCGCTCGCAATAGCGTACATTCCCCAAAAAATTGTGCCCAGGCGACTCACTCGCAAGTACTGAGCGTCCGATGCGTCGGCGTTAAAATACCTTTTATAGATATCGATTACGCTGACTGTGGCAAGTGAGTTCAACTCGCCGGAACTGGTCGTTAGGGCTGCCCCGAATACGACCGACAACGCTAATCCCGCAACTCCAATAGGAAGGTAATGCGTCACGAAGTACAAAAAAACGTAGTTCGTGTCTGTGCCTCCCGGAGCGTCCTTTCGGACATTGTCAAAGGCCTTCTGATGCTTTTGAAAGTCGGCAGAGGACGCCGACCCCGAAACTACCGCATCGGCAACCGCCTGCCGAGCGGCGAAACTCTGCCGGTATCCCTCAGGAACCTGACGCTCCGTGTTCCCCGCCGCGGCCCGAAAATTCGCCGGGGGTTGCGTGTAGAGGAAGAACACGAACACCATTGCGCCGGTAAACAAAATACCGAACTGCATCGGAATTTTTGCGACTGCATTGAAAATGAGGCTAAGCCGCGATTGCGTTATGGACCTGCCTGTCAGATATCGTTGAACCTGTGATTGGTCGCATCCGAAATACGCTAGAGCAAGAAATGTGCCTCCGATCAATCCGCTGAACAAATTAAACCGGTCGTTCCAATCGACCGTAAGTGTGATTGGATTCAATTTACCCGCAGCGCCGGCGAGCTTCAGCTGGTCCAAAAAACTTATCGGGGTCTGCCAGATCGCGCAGAGGCACGCGGTTCCGATGCCCAGGATCATAATAAGCATCTGCTGCGTGTCGGTCCAGGTGATCGCTTTGATTCCCCCGAACGTGGCGAACAAAGTTATTACCGCGCCCATGATGAAGACTGTCCATGTGTCGCTGATTCCTAGAATCACGGACAGTACGATCGCGGGCGCCGATAGTGTGACTCCCACCGCCAATCCCCGGCTAACTAAAAAAATCAAACTGACCAGCAGACGAGTCTTTACGTCAAATCGTCGCTCGAGATATTCGTAAGCCGTATAGACTCCGGATCTGTGAAAAATGGGAACTGCAGTCTCTGCGATAAGGATCATCGCTATCGGAAGGCCGAAGTAGAATTGCACAAACCGCATTCCATCGACGTAAGCCTGTCCTGTAGTCGAGATGAAGGTTACCGCGGATGCCTGTGTCGCCATGATCGACAGGGCCATCGCGTACCACGGCATTTCTTTGCCTGCCAGCAGGTATTGATTGGTCGTGGAGGAACCGCGCGCGCGCCACAATCCATAACCGAGTATGGCGGTCAATGCTATAACGAGAATGCCCCAGTCGATTGCAGCCATAGCGACGAATGTTTTTAGTGTAGTGGGTCGAACAACGTGGGCGGTTGCGAGTTGCGCGAAATGCTAATTTCTCGGAAAGCGTCCAGGATGATGATGCGGATCGTTGCCTTCTTTGCTGTCTTTCTTTGCTTATTGCGAGCGCCGGTCGCGCAAGCCCAGGATTCTCAGGGAAAATCCCAGTCAACCTCACAGCGGGAAGACCAACTTGATATTCCCAGGAGCTCCGATCCGGGCAAGCAACCGTTCGTGCGCCTCTTTCTCCGCGACCAGGTGGACATGTGGACGAGTCCATTCCGGGCGAGCAGCTATGAAAGCCGAGGCTTTTTTAAGTACGTTGTACCCTTTACATTGATCACCGGGGCTCTTATCGCGACCGACCGGCAGACTTCCAATCTACTGCCGAATACGGAAGACCAATCCAAGTGGAGTCTTCGCGTATCGCAAATCGGTGCGCCGTATACCCTTGCGGGAATCTCTGCGGGCATGTACTTCATTAGCAGGAAGACGAAAGATAAGAAGGCCAGGGAGACCGGCTTTCTTGGAGCCGAGGTGATCGCGCATACCCAGATATTTACTTTGGTGCTGAAGTCGGCAACGCAGCGGACGCGCCCGGGCGACGCTAAGGAGGAAAACATCGGAGGAACAGCTTTCTGGCGGGGCGGCGATTCGTTTCCTTCCGGTCACGCTTCCGGTTCGTTCGGGCTCGCCACTATATTTGCTTACGAATACGGCAAACAGCACAAATGGGTACCTTATGTTGCCTATGGGCTTGCGAGTGTTGTGGCGGCCTCCCGGTTGAGCGCCCAGAAGCACTGGGTATCGGACATTTTTGTCGGCGGCTCGATGGGGTTTCTGGTCGGGCGCTACATTTATAAAGTTCATCACGATCCGCGCATTGACGGCATTTCTCCGCGTCGCGCCGAGCGGTTCATTCCCAATGTCGGCTACGGCAGGCGTGGCGTTACGCTTACATGGGGCTTATGATACTGGTCTTGGCTATGGCGCAGGCGGACCCGGCGCAGCGCCTGGTGCTGCGGGCGCTGCTGGAGCTGGGGCAGTCACCTTCGGCTCAGTTTCGCCCCGGTGGCACGTATAGCAACTCACATGCGCCTTATCTCCCTCGAACTTGGCGTTAATTTCCTGAGTCATCCCAATCATCATCCGAGCGATGTCCTTGTGCGGATTCTCATCGCTGGCGAAGTTGCCCTGGACGTGACAATGGGTGCAACGAACACCAAGTGAAACGCTGTAGGCCCGCATCAGCGGGAGGATTTCCGAGGCTGGAACCTTAAGGACCTTCAAGTTTTTAGGTTCGGGAATCGGCTTCGGTTTCGCGGCTTCAGGCGACGGCTGCTGCGCCCATGCAGATCCGAGCAAAACCATTGGGAGTAGGATGCGCATGGGGAATCGTACCAGCACTGGATTGGCCGGTAAATACTTGTGTACAACTTTTAACGTATGGATGTAACCCACTAGAAAGTGGTGCGTCCAATTTTCGGGAGGGAGCGCATGCCGGAAGTCCTTGAAATAGCCCCCGGATTGACCACGACAGAAGCTCCATTCATCGAACAGGCACGAGAGCACGGAAAGCTGTATATTGAACAGCCTTACCAACTTTACTCCGAGGAAAACCATGCCACTTGGCAGCGGCTGTACTCCCGAATGGCCGGACCTTGGGAACGGTACGCAAACGATCAGTTTCTGGCCGGGACACATGCGCTATGTCTCGACCCCAACCGGGTACCGAGGCTCGAAGACGTGAATCGATTTCTCCGTCCGTTGACAGGCTTCCGAGCAAAAGCCGTGAGCGGGTATATTCCGGCATTCCTATTTTTTGACTCTCTCCGCCGGCGGGAATTCCCGACCACAATTACGATCCGGGCGTCGGACCGGCTGGATTATCTACCTGAACCGGATGTTTTTCATGACATTGCGGGCCATGTTCCGATGCACACCGACGCCGCTTTCGCCGAAGCGCTCGTCCGATTCGGACAATGCGCGCATACCGCAGCGGAGCTGGTCTCGAGTATCAGGGCCGAGCATCTTCGACTTGAGCGGCTTAACAGCATTATTCGAGCGATGGCGCGCTTCTTTTGGTTCACGATCGAATTTGGGCTGATGAATACGCGAAAAGGACTCCGCGCTTACGGGAGCGGCCTGTTAAGTTCCTACGGGGAACTGCAGCACAGCCTAGAGTCGCCATTTGTCCAAAGGTATCCGATAAAGATTGAGTGGGCAATTAATCAGGCGTTTGAAATCGATCATTTCCAACCCCTGCTTTTCATCGTTGACAGCTTCGATCACCTGTTCTCGCTTGTGGACGAACTGGAGAACTGGATGCGCGCGGGCAAGCTGAACAACGTAGCTCCAGGCGAGCCAAGCGTAAGCGAATCGGATCTTCGTAGTTTCCTGTATCGACAGTAGTAACCTAAGGATTCGCGCGCGAGCCTTACCTAATAGGCCGTCTCTTTTCGCATGTCTCAGCGCATCCTCGTTCTCGGTGTATTAAGTTCAACGATTGGATACCTGCTCGCCGGCCCCCCCGCTAAATCGTCGACCAAACCTCCCGCCTCATTCCAGACCACGGTCGAGCCGTTCTTGGCCAAGAACTGCTTCATGTGCCATAACGAGAAGCTCCACTCGGGCGAACTGGACTTGAAATCGCACGCACAACCGCAGCAGTTGTCGAAGGACCGCGAGGTCTGGGAAAACGTGGTTGCCAAGATCAAATCCGGAGAGATGCCGCCGAAGGGTCTGCCCCGGCCAAAGCCGGAGGAAGTGTCGACCGTAACAGGGTGGATCGAGAGTGAATACCAACGTCTGGACGCCAAGATCGCGCCTGATCCGGGCCGGGTCACCGCGCGCCGTTTGAATCGATACGAATACAACAATACGGTTCGGGATCTGACAGGCGTGACGTTTCGGCCCGCTGAGGACTTTCCCGCAGACGATTCGGGCTACGGGTTCGATAACATCGGGGACGTCCTCTCGCTTTCGCCCGTGCTGATGGAAAAGTACATGGCTGCCGCCGAGAAGATTGCCCGGCGCGCCATCTGGATGGGTCCCCCGCAATTCAAACCGACGCGGGTACTGCTGAAGGCCGAAACGGCCGGCATGGGAGAGTACATGAAAGTAGCTCCCTTGAAGCCCGGATTTGCGGGACCGATGCCCTCGAAGACAGCCCTTCACATACGGCACCGGTTTCCTGTACAGGCAGATTATGAAATCCGGGTGAGCCTTGGTGGCGTGCGGACGGAGACGGCCCCGCCGATCAAAATGGTGTTCTGGCTCGATGGCCAGCAGATTCAGGAGTTCGAGGTAATTCCGCAACGGGACAAGAAGCGGAATTTCGAGATCAAACTGCCGGCGCAGGCAGGTTCGCATCTGCTGAGCGCGGCTTTCGTCAACGACGACTTCGATCCCGCAAAGAATCCCATCGCGCCGCGCGACCGCTATCTGGCGATTGAAACCTTTGAAATTCGCGGACCGTTCAATGCGGTTGCGCCGCCCGTGCCTGCCAGCCATAAGCTGCTGATCTCGTGCGGGCATGAGCCGGGCCAACACAACGCTTCGTGCGCGCGGCAAGTCGTCGGAACGATTGTGCGGCGGGGCTTCCGCCGTCCGCCCACCGAAAGCGAAATGAACCGCCTGCTGGCTTTCGTCGACGAGGCGCAGAAGGAAGGCGACAGCTTCGAGCAAGGCGTCCGGATTGTTTTGCAGGCTGTTCTTGTTTCGCCGCAGTTCCTGTTCCGTATCGAGCGCGATCCCGACCCTGCGGATGCCACCGCTGAGCACGCAATCAGCGACTTCGAACTTGCTACACGCTTGTCTTACTTTCTCTGGAGCAGCATGCCGGACGATCAATTGCTCGCGGTCGCGGAGTCCGGTCGCTTGCGCAAGCCGTCTGTCCTGAAAGCGCAAGTCATGCGAATGATCCGCGATCGGAAGGCCGAAGCGCTCGCGGAGAACTTCGCCGGGCAGTGGCTGCAATTGCGCAACCTTGATGAGGCGAAGCCGGACCCTGACCGCTTTCCGAACTTTGATGACGAGCTTCGAAAGGACATGAAGCGCGAAACCGAGCTGTTCTTCGAAGCAGTCGTGAAGGAGGATCGAAGCATTCTCGACTTCCTGGATGCGAAGTTTACGTATCTGAACGATAGGCTCGCCGACCATTACGGAATTCTCGGTGTCGATGGAAGCGAGTTCCGGCGCGTGGCGCTCACCGGCGATCAGCGAAGCGGCATTCTCACTCAGGCGAGTATATTGACGGTATCTTCCTATCCAAATCGAACCTCGCCGGTGATCCGAGGCAAGTGGATTCTCGAGAATATCCTGAACTCTCCGCCACCGCCTCCGCCACCGGGCGTTCCGAATCTTGACGAGGCGGCTGTGGGCAACGCCGGTTCCCTCCGTCAGCAACTGGAAAAGCATCGCAGCAATGCCATTTGCGCCTCGTGTCATTCCCGGATGGATCCGCTTGGCTTCGGTTTGGAGAACTATGACGCGATCGGCGCCTGGCGGACCCAGGATGGCAAATTTCCGATCGACTCGACGGGTACGCTGCCGAACGGCAAATCGTTCAGTAAACCATCGGAGTTGAAAGCGATTCTCCGGGCAGATAAGGATGGATTCTCCAAGGGCCTGACAGAGAAATTGATGACCTATGCGCTAGGACGCGGGCTGGAAAGGTTTGACCGGCCCGCAGTACAATCGGTTAACCGCCGGCTCGCGGCTGAAGGATATCGATTTTCCGCGCTGGTGATGGGAATTGTGGAGAGTATGCCGTTCCAGATGCGACGAGGAGAAGGACCGAGATCATGATCACACGGAAATACCTGCAACGACGGACGTTCCTGCGAGGTTTCGGCGCTGCTATTGCTTTGCCCGCGCTCGATGCGATGACGCCGGCGTTTGCTGCTACGGCGGCGGCGAAGGCTCCGACGCGGATGGCCTTTATTTATGTCCCGAACGGCATCATCATGAAGGACTGGACGCCGGCAGCCGACGGCGCGGCGTTCGAGTTGCCGCGCACGCTCGAGCCCTTGAAAGCTTACAAAGACCAGATGCTCCTGCTGTCCGGTCTTGCTCATAACAACGGCAGGGCTCTCGGAGATGGGCCCGGAGATCACGCGCGCGCGGCTGCGAGCTACCTGACCGGCGTGCATCCTCGTAAGACGGCCGGCGCCGATATTCACTGCGGAATCTCCGTCGATCAGGTCGCGGCAAAGTTCGTCGGCAGCAAGACGCGGTTTGCCTCCATCGAACTCGGATGCGAAGACGGTCGCCTGGTGGGTAACTGCGATTCCGGATATAGCTGCGCCTATTCGAACAGCATTTCCTGGCGCGGCGAGTCCAGTCCGATGCCGCCCGAAGTAAATCCGCGCGTTGTGTTCGAGCGGCTGTTCGGCAGCGCAGAGGAAAGCCTCAGTCCGACAGCGAAGGCGAAGCGCGATCGGTATCGCCAGTCGATACTCGATTTCGTCAGTGACGATACTCAGTCGCTGCAGAAGACTCTCGGGCCTACGGATCGCCGCAAGCTGGATGAATATCTTTTCGGCATTCGTGAAATCGAGAAAAGAATCGAAAGCGCGGCCAAGACAATCACTCCGGATATGGAGGCTGCAGAGGGTGTTCCGGTAGACTTCTCCGAGCACGTCAAGCTGATGTTCGATCTGATGGCGATCGCGTTCCAGACGGATTTGACGCGGATCGCCACGTTCATGATCGGCCGCGAAGGAAGCAATCGCACGTATCGCGAGATCGGTGTTCCTGATCCGCATCACGGGATTTCACACCACCGCGGTGATCCTGCCTTGATCGAAAAGCTGGCACAGATCAATCATTTTCATATGGAGCAGTTTGCGAAATTCATCGACAAACTCGCTACCACAGCAGATGGTGAGGGCTCATTGCTCGACCACTCCATGATCGTCTATGGAAGCGGAATCAGTGACGGCAATAAGCATTTGCACAATGATCTTCCGGTGCTCGCCGTCGGTCGCGGCAATTCAGCCTGGAAAACCGGCCGGCACTTGAAGTACACCGTCGAGACCCCACTGACGAACTTCTACGTCACGATGCTGGATAAAGTGGGTGTACCTGCCGAGAAACTTGGGGACAGCACTGGCGAACTGCGGGAGCTGACGGGCCTTACGTAGCCTGCCGGGCTCCGCCGCACGACAAATATTCGAGCAGCGGAGCCGGTTTCATGATCACTGGTTGGGAAGAATCTGATACGTAGTGGTTCCTGGCACGCGCACCTTCTCGTACACGGAAACCCAAGCCTTGTGCGGCTCGCTGCTGCCGTAGGCCTCGAACGCCTTCTGGTTATCGAACTCCATACAGACCCCGTTCTTTCGCTCGACGACCGTGAAGTCAGTTGAACCCTTCTTCTCGGCCAGCATTTTCTTGCGAGCTTCGGGGTCGTTAAATTTCAGTTGATTCTGCGCCAGAGGCCGGGCTAGTTTTCCGTACCATACGCGTTTCAGCCCGCGGATCTTTTTCGGGAGTTCATCGGTCGCCTTGCTGAAGACATCCCAATCGGATTGGGACGCAGTCTCAATCGGAGTGAAAGCGAAACAATGCATCATGGTCTTCTCTCCCGCGAGCGATACGGCCGCGGTGAATGTGAGTCCGGCTATACAGGTAGCCAGTCGATTCATATAAATTTTGGTTAGCCTCCGTCGCTGATTCTAACAGCCGGTCAGAACGAACCCGTCGATCGCAAGCTGATGCGATGACCCAGGCCGTCTTCAATCAAGAGCTGTCCATTCTCCAGACGTACGTCCGTCACCTTTGTCATGCCGTCGGGTAGCGGCGCGTAGAACAAGGCGAACGATTTCTCAACGGTTCCTTTTGCAGGCATCCATTGATATGTCGGTGTGCCGAACATCTCGTGCTGATCGACGGCCTCGCGCCGAGGCACGTCATAGGGCTGTGTCGAAAATTCAAGACCGCGTGCGAGCTTGCCGGTAGTTGGATAGCTTTCCCAACTCTGCATCCAGGGATAGTCAGCCGGTTTCCAGATCCAGCCAATGATCAGGCGTTTCGCCGGGTTGATTGCCGTGGCAAAGACGTATTTGCGGGCGGGATCCATCAGCGACGTCGTATGATCGCCGGTTCCGAGATTGATCGGCGCAGCGCGGACGTCGACGAGCTTGCCGTCTACTTGTGGCGCCATTGGCCACTCGAAGTCTTTGGCGGAGGCAAGTCTGTGCTGCTCGGGAGAAGTGTAGGGGCGCGTCTGCGCGCGCTTGGCCGGCATGTCGACTACGGTCACACCGGCTTCAAGAAACGGCGAGCCGATGGTGGCGTGCTCGGCCCAAACCAGGGGTCGATCGAACGCGAGCAGGCTTTGCAGCTTGCTGCGCACATACACAATGTTCTCTCCCTGACGAAGCTCATACGTGCGCGTCAGATGTTCCTGAAGGATCGGCAAGTCCGTTTCGAGCGTGACCGTTTGAATTCCGTTTTCATTGCGCGCCAGTTTGGTTTCGAACGACTGGCGATGCGCTTCACCATGTCCTTGCAGCCCCGCTGCCTGTTCTTCCTCAGATACCGGTCCGAAGCCATCGACGCAGAGAAAGTGGCCAACTCCGGCGCCGGCTCGACGAAGCGGCTGCCCCGATTCTTTCGCAAACCGGATCGGATCCCAAAGCGGATTCAGCCTGTCCTTGTCTGCGGTAAGCACGACACTCGCGATCGTTCCGCCGGTAGTGAGCACCGTCACGTCGAGCGTACCGTTCGAGAGGGTATATCCGGGCATCTCCTCCCAGGTCGTCTTTGTCTGTGCGAAGGCAGTAAGCGCGACAGCGAGCAGTAGGCCGAGAGGACGCATTGCGGTAACTTTATCAAACTCGGTTACCAATATCCGAGAAACTTCCACCATGCGAAGCCGATCGTTCCCCAAATGGCAAGATTCAGAAAAGACACAACAAGGCCGATGCGCCACCAATCGCGCATGGGCACGTAATCCTGGGCGAAGAAGATCGGCGCGGGTGTCGTCCCATAGTGTGTGAGTCCGGCGGAGAGATTCGCAAAGCAAGCGAATGCAAAGACGACAAGTCCGACGGGCGCTTGCTTTGCTAACAAGATTGCGAGAAACGGCGGGTACATCGCCAGGACGTGAGCAGTGATGCTCGCGAACGCATAATGGGCATAGAAATAGATCAATAATGCAAACGCGAACAGTACAGGCCATCCGAGAGACTCGAACGCGCCTGCGACGTTGTTGGCAAACTCCGTAGGAACCCTCGTCTCGTTGAGAGCCTTTCCGAGCATCACCAGCCCGCCATACCAGATGAATATGTCCCACCCCGCTCGCTCGGACTTCACGTCTTCCCAGCTCAGTACTCCTGTTATCAGAAGCGAGACACTCCCAAGCAACGCGGTCAGGGTAATGTCGAAACCGTGCATGTCGGAGGTAATCCACATGGCGCACACACTGACAAACACGGCGGCGAGTATCCATTCGTTGGTGCTCATTGCTCCCATGGCCTTGAGTTCCTGGGCGGCGAACGTGGCCGCTTCGGGTGTCCGCCGAATCTCGGGCGGATAAAGCTTCAGGATCAGCCATGGAGCGAGCGCAATCGAACACAGACCGGGTACAAGGCCGGCGACAAACCAGCTCGACCACGTGACCTGAAAACCCGTGGCGACTCCCGCCATTTTGGCAATCAGAGGATTGCTCGCCTGGCCGGTGAAGAACATGGCTGCCGAAATACCGATACATTGATAGACTCCGAGCATCAGAAACGATCCGAGCAGCCTCGCGGTTGGCCCCGGGCGGGAGCCATACAGCTCCGCGATGGATTTCACGATCGGCATGATGACACCTCCAGAACGCGCGCCCGCCGATGGAATGATTGTGGCGAGCACCATGTCCGATAACGACAGGGAATAGCAGATTCCGAGGGAGTTCTTACCGAACATGCGAACGAAGAGAAGCGCAATCCGGCGCGCCAGCCCGGTGTTGATGAGCGCTCGCGCGATAAAAAACGCTGCCATCACAAGCCACACGGTGGGATCGCCATAACCGGAAAGCGCCTGAGCGAGCGTGATGCCGCCGAGGACCGGAGCTAGAGCAATTGCAATCAGGACAATGGCCCCGCCTGGTATGGGCTGCACGATCAGGCCCGCAACGGCAGCGACAAATAAGCCGAACAGGCGCCAGCCCTGCGGTTTGACGGCGTCAGGTTTTGGAACAAAGTAAACGATCAGCAGGTACAGCGCGATCAGGAGGCCAAAGCCTGCGAGGCGGCGCCGGGATTCAGGCATCGCTCAATACTGTATCGTGCGTGTACTACTCCATTTAAGAACATGGGATATTCTCTTTTTTTCTTTTTATTGGGATACTGTTTTCGCTTTGAAGATTAGTATTCTCCTTCTAGCCGTTGTTCCATTAGCCGCCGCTCCGACGTACTCGCTCATCGATATCGGAGGAATGGGCGGTTCGAGCAGTGATGCGTACGCGCTCAATGCATTCGGCGCGGTGGCCGGGACAGCGTTCGATAGTGTGGGACAGTCTCGCGGCTTCGTATACGGGGATGGACTGCAGGCGTTCGCAGCCGGCAGTGATGCGCGCGGAATCAACAGCGCAGGCGCTGTAGTTGGCACGTCACAAGGGCGCGCCACGATCTGGAGAAACGGCACTGCGGAGAGTCTTGGGACGCTGGGAGGTGGCGATAGTAACGGTTTAGCTATCAACGATCTGGGTCAGGTCACCGGAGCTTCCTTGCGCGCCGATGGCGATAGGCACGCATTTCTCTCGTCGAATGGTCAGTTAGCTGATCTGGGAACGGTTGGCGGTTCCTGGAGCGCGGGATATGCGATCAACAACGCAGGTCAGGTTGTAGGATCGTCCGAAACGGCGCTCGGAGCGTACCACGCCTTTCTGTGGGATCCGCAAAGCGGCATGCGGGATCTGGGTACTCTCGGCGGAAAAGACAGCTGGGGGTTCGCCGTGAACTCTGGTGGATCGGTAGCGGGAACGTCTACGACGCAATCGGGCTGGTATCGCGCCGCCGTCTGGGGAAGCGATGGATTTGTGACCGACCTCGGCACGCTCGGAGGACTCTGCAGCTTCGCTTATGGCATCAATGACGCCGGATATGCCGTTGGTTATTCATTCGACGCGCAGGGCAGGACTAGGGCGTTTATTTGGAAAGACGGAACTCTATTCGATCTGAACGAACTTGTGGCGAATGCGCCGGGTTGGACGCTTACTGCCGCGTACGGAATCAACGCGTCCGGACAGATCGTCGGCAGCGGGATATTGAATGGCAGAAGCTCAGCGTTCCTTCTTGACCCCGTTACTCTCGAGTTTCCTACGCAATCGCCTAATCTCGCCGTGGTCTCGGATGTGCCCGAGCCTGCAACAGCATATCTCCTCGCCGGCGCAATGCTCGGGTTAATTTGCTTTAAGAAGGTCCGTTCTTCGGTCAGCTCGCGCTGACAGTCTTCGCTAACGGCCCCAGCAACTCCTGCAGCAGCGGCGACTGCGGGTATGGGTGGCATCGATACTGCCTGAAGCCCTCGCCGAATGCAACGCCGGCGAGTTGGCCACGGTCTCGCGTCCACTGCTCCATGGTCTCGATGTAGTTGTCCATGCCGTGATGTTTGCGGAGCCACTCTCTCTGACTTGCATGGCATTCGAGGGCTTTCCTCTTCACGTCCAGGTAGTCCGAAACATCTACGACAAACTCCGGACCCACGACGCGTCCATCTCGGTCTCGTCCTTCGTCGGGATCGAGGAAATAGAGGTGGGGGATCTTCGAAAGAACGGGAGCGGTTCCTGTCTTATAGTTAGGCGCCGGTGCGCCAAAGCAGGCATCACGGACGAGCACACTTGTTGCTTCATGATCGCAGTGATAATCGACAGGAGAGGATGTAATCACGATGTCGGGCTGCGCCTCACGCATCAATTCGGTGACACGCCGACGCGAAGAATCGTCATTGAAAATGGCGAGGTCGCGAAATTCGGCGCAAATGTAATTTCCCCCCAGAACCTGCGACGCCGCTTTGGCTTCGTTTCGTCGCATGTTCGCAATTGTGTCGGCGTCGTATTCGGCGGAACCGCAGTCACCCGGAGTCATCGTGACGAGCGTGATTCTGTGCCCCTGACGTGAGAGATGTGTCAGAGTGCCGCCGGCCAGGATCTCTAGATCGTCCGGGTGGGCGTGGATAGCGAGGATGTTAACTTTCATGAAGGCTTTTAGAATCTATTATCCTGGTGGGTCGCTACGAAACGAGAAAGGCCTGCCGCCAATCAGCAGCAGGCCTTAGAAAACCGTAAGATTTCAGGGATTACGCCAGGTGGGCGTCGATCATCTTCGTCAATTCCGATTTTGGCAGCGCGCCGACCTTCTGGTCGACAACTCGACCGCCCTTGAAGAGCAGAATTGTCGGAATTCCCCGAACATTGTACCGGGAAGCCGTTCCATTGTTATGGTCGACGTTCAGCTTGCCTATCTTCACCCGGCCGGCATAATCCGTAGCCAGCGCGTCGATAGTCGGGGTCATTTGCCGGCATGGTCCGCACCATTCCGCCCAAAAGTCCACCAGGACCGGCACTTCCGAGTTCAAAACATCCGTGTCAAAACTTGCATCATTAAATTCGATGGTATTGGCACCCGCCATGTAAATCCTCCGTCAAGTAATTGATGATGAAACCTGGCCGATGGATTCAGCCGGCAATTCGTCTATATAACGCACTGTATTCGGCCGCGGACGCGTCCCAGGAAAAGTCCGCCTGCATCGCGTTTCGCATCAGCTTTTGCCACTGCCCTAAGTCCTTGTAAGCGCGGAGCGCGTTTCGGATTTCATTCAGTAGCGCGGGTCCGGAGTATTCCTGGAATTTAAACCCGTTCCCGTCATTAATGGTATCATCCAGCCCGCCTGTAGCCCGTACAATCGGGATCGTCCCGTAGCGCAAGCTGTATATCTGATTGAGACCGCAGGGTTCGTAGCGGCTGGGCATCAGGAACATGTCTGCTCCCGCTTCGATCTTGTGAGCCAGCTCATCGTTGTAGGTAATCCGGACAGCGATTCTGTCCGGGTGGGCTGCGGCAAGGTCCCGGAACATCTGTTCGTATTCGGGCTCGCCGGTTCCGATTGCAATGAGGAAGAGGTCTTCTTCGGCGATAGCTGAGGCAATTTGCTTGATAAGGTCGAAGCCCTTCTGTGTGGCAAAGCGAGAAACGATACCGATCACAGGGACGTTCAACCGGTCGGCCGGTAAGCCGAACACAGTCAGGAGGTCACGTTTGCAGGCGATCTTGCCCTCCAGATCGTCGGCGCCATAGTTTGCGGCGATAGATCTATCGTTTTCCGGACTCCACTGTTGGTAATCCACGCCGTTGATGATGCCCGTCAACACGTCGGCTCGCGATCGAAGCAAGCCGTCCAGTCCGAAACCATACTCAGGCGTTTGGATTTCTTTGGCATAGCCGCGGCTGACCGTGTTAATCGCATCGCTAAACACGATGCCGCCCTTTAAGAAGTTAATATTTCCCCAGAACTCCATCGCGCCGGGATCGAAAAGATCGGCCGGCAATCCGAGCGCGGCGAGCGATGCTGGCGGGAACAACCCTTGGTACCCGAGATTATGGATCGTAAGCAGGGTCTTAACGCCGTAAAATGTCGGATCCAGGTGAAACTTCCGCCGCATCAACACAGGAATCAATGCAGTCTGCCAATCGTGGCAATGGAGCACGTCGGGACGATAGAGTGACCGGACGATCCCCAGCGCGGCATGAGAAAGCAGTCCGAACCGGATGTCGTTGTCGGGATAGTCAACACCGGCCTCGCTATACAATCCTTCGCGGGCGAAAAGTTGAGGACAATCCACAAAGAAGAACGGCACCTCGCGATCGACCAGACGCTTGATCTCAAAATCCCATGTGGTCGATCCAAGCGTGACACGCATGTGATCGTAGACTCGCTCGGCGTTCTTCAGATGGGGCAATGCGCTCGGATACAGAGGCAATACGACGGCTACATCTTCGCCTCGCGCTTTTAGCGAGAAGGGAAGGGCTCCGATCACGTCGGCTAGTCCGCCGGTCTTGGCGTAGGGCGTCGCTTCCGACGCCGCCATCAGGATCTTCATCTCTTTCGATTATGCGCGGTAGGCTTGGTCCATGACGATCCTACCATCGGAAGCCGGTCCGGCGAATATTTACAAGCTGATGATCGGCGCGATCGTTCCTCGTCCAATCGCGTTTGTCTCAACAATCAGTCCGGCGGGTGTGGGGAATCTGGCGCCTTTCAGTTTCTTCACGGCGTGCAGCGCCAATCCGCCGGTGATTTGTTTCGCGCCGATGGTTCGCGCCAGCGACGGCGCGCAGAAGGATACGCTTCATAACGTACAAGAGACTGGAGAATTCGTCGTCAACATTGTCTCGGAGGATTTCGTGGAAAAGATGAATATCTGTTCGGCCGAATTTCCGCCCGAGGTCGATGAATGGGAGAAATCGGGTCTCACGCCTGTCGCCAGCGAATCCGTGGCGCCAGCGCGCGTGGGCGAGTCCCGTTTCCATATGGAATGCAAACTGGTGGAGATCGTCCATCGTCAGCAAGTTGACTCTTGGGGGCTCTCTGGTTTTAGGCGAGGTAGTGCGCTTCCATGTGGATGACGAGTTGTTCGATGATTATCGAATCGACGCGGACAAGCTGTGTGCGATCGGAAGAATGGGCGGGCCGACGTACGCGCGTACCACGGACCGATTTGATCTACAGCGACCGAAACTCTCCTAAGTAACCGCCCGCAAAACGGACCTCGTCCCGGCATAGATGCTGGCGATTGCTCAATTACAATGAGGCGGGAACGGGCCTTTGCGGGTTAGAACGGCTTCACGAAGATCGTATAATCGCCTGACTCCTTCACGGAAATCGCTTCACCCGCTCGCGAGCACTCAAAGCGAGCGGTTGGATTCCACATCTCGCATGGAGGTGTGTCAAACCAACTGATCACGCGATAGCTGCCGGGCGCCACTCCGCCAAACACAAAGAGACCCCACTCGTTTGCAGCCGCTTCGCTGAAGCGCATAAGAAGGCCGTTCTCCGGAATGAGCGCGACGTTGGCGCCTGGCTCCGTATTACCTCGTATGATTGCGCCGGTCGCAGACGTGGTGACACTCAGTGTTGCGGTACCTGCCGAGATCGAGTTGAAGACCCTTTTCGATCACATCCACTGTTCCCATCTGCGCTGAATTGAGATACGTATTCTGCGCCGGATTGCGAAGCCAAAGATCGTAAATTTCGCCCGCGGCCACACGCATTGTGAAATTTCCAAGCGAATCGATTCTCGCGCTTCGAATTGCTCCGCTGCCGCGAGGCTCTGCAATAACCTCTGCCCCGGCTGGAATGTTATCCTCCTTCGCTGATCCGAGCGCGGTTCCTCGAAATTCAACGTCAGGCCGCACAAACACATCCGCATGAACTTCAGGAGCGTTCCCAACCACGACGGGTTGACGCGTGACCAGCATCGTACGCCCTTCCGAAGCCCGAGCCTCCAATGCATAGCGGCCCGGCACTACTCCCCGTATCTCGAACTCGCCCTTGCCGAGCATATGCGCTGAAGCTGGATATGGAATATAGCCGGACCCACTCGCATCTTCGCGGAGAAGAAGCAGTGAGGCGCCGTCAACCGAGGAGCCGCGTTGGCCGCTCACGATCCTGCCGGTAATGGCGCTGGTTCTGGAGACCGCGAGAGTGATGTCGGCAGTCCCGATTTCCATGCCGGGACGAACGACAAGCTGTATCGCGTCCGTCAGGAGAGGTGAGGATGGAAGAAAGGTTGTGACGGTTCGTTCGGGTACGACTAGCCGTCCATAGCTATCGCGGACCAGTTGCTCGCGGACGTTCTCGTCCCCTGCGAACGGCGTGTAGTTTGCGACGATATTGTAGCGGCCTGACGGAAGTCCGTACAAGCGATACTCGCCATGATCGTCAGTGACGGCTCGCGAAGCCACATCGTATTCGTGGCGATTCCGTTCGTAGATTTCACGATACGCCAGAACCGTCACTGCCGCCGCCGGTTCTCCGTCGGGATGACGAACCTTCCCCGAGATTGTCGCGGCCGGTAGTAGAGGCACGCTTAGTTCCGTAAGGTCCTGATTCATTGCGAAAGGAACAGTCATCCGGGCGCCGCCTTGATACAGGGCAGTTGAGGGTACGAATCCGGTTCGCGATGACTGAAGCACATAGCGTGACTTAGGGACATTGAAGAACGCAAACCTGCCGTTATCGTCCGTGATTGCGCCCAGACTCGCGATACCCGCCTCTGTCGATCGCAAAACGAGTTCCACCCGCTTCAGTGGTTTGCGATCCAATGCGGAGATGACCACTCCTGTCAAATCCAGCGCTGAAACGGCGCTGCCCGTCAGGAATACACCAATTCCCAAGAGACGCCAGAACCGGCGAGACACATTGATCTGACGCAGCGAATCTTGAATTCGTTGAACGTTATAAAGTGGTGATCGTGAATCGCCGGAATGCATTGAAAACCTTTGCTGTCGCTAGCGCCGTTCCTGCTTTCGCCCAGTCGCGAAAGAGACCGAATATCTTATACCTCCACTCGCATGATACGGGTCGTTATATTCAGCCGTACGGCAAGGCAGTGCCGACGCCGAACCTCCAAAGATTAGCGGAACAGGGCGTCATCTTTCGCGATGCGCACGATGCCAATCCCACGTGCTCTCCCTCCCGAGCTTGCCTGTTGACCGGCCAGTGCGCTCACAGTAACGGGATGCTGGGGCTCGCGCATCGCGGATTTGCGATGACCGATTATAAGCGGCACATACTCCACAGTCTCCGGGCTGAAGGATATCATTCTGAGCTTGCCGGACTGCAACACATCGCGAAAGATCCAGCGGTGATCGGCTACGATCATGTCGCACAGACAAAAAGCAAACGTGCCGAACATGTCACACCCGTGGCGGTGAACTTCCTTCGGAACCCTCCAAAGAAGCCGTTCTTTCTTGATGTCGGTTTCTTTGAAACGCATCGTGAATTCCACGCTCCGGGAGCGGCCGAAGACCCTCGTTTCTTAGAGCCGCCGGATACCGTGCCTGATACACCCGAGACTCGGGCCGATATGGCCGGCTTCAAGGCAAGCGCACGCGTGCTCGACAGTGCCGTTGGGGATGTATTGGGCGCATTGGAATCCTCCGGACAGGCAGAAAATACGCTGGTCATCTGCACCACGGATCATGGTGTCGCGTTTCCGGAGATGAAGTGCAACCTGACGAATCACGGGACCGGAGTGATGTTGATCGTGCGCGGTCCAGGCGGCTTTCAGGGCGGCAAGGCTTGCGATTCGCTGGTGTCGCAGATTGACCTGTTCCCCACGATTTGCGATTTGCTCGAGATCCGGCATCCAGATTGGTTAGAGGGCCGATCTTTGATGCCTATCATCCGTGGACAAAAAGATCAGGTGAACGATGCCATCTTTGCCGAAGTGAACTACCACGCTGCTTATGAGCCTAAGCGCCGAGTTCGCACGACGAGGTGGAACTACATTCGAAATTACGATCCTCGTCACAAGCCGGTTTTGCCAAACTGCGATGACGGACCATCAAAAACTGTTTGGCTCGAGCACGGCTGGAAGGATCGCACCGTTGCAACCGAAGAGCTGTACGATCTCACCTTCGATCCCAAGGAGCGGCGCAACGTTGCAGCAGACCCATCCTGTGCGGAGGCGCTGAATGACATGCGAAAAAGGCTCGGAGATTGGATGCGGAGCAGCAATGATCCGCTGTTGCGAGGACCCGTACCGCTGCCCGCCGGCGCGGTTATCAATGACATGAACGGGATCTCGCCCAAAGACAAACCCGGGAAGTACTAAGAACGAATGGCCCTGTGGTTGCAAAATGCAACAGCGGAGGTCATACCGCAATGAAAATAAGACAACCATATTCATCCGCCATACTGGCCTGTAGTCTTTCCCTGGTTATGTCGGCTCAGACAGATAGAGTGCCTGCGGGAACGGAAATCACGGTTCGGACAAACGACAGTATCGATGCGAAGAATGCAAATGACGGCAGAATCTACACGGCCGTTGTGGATCGCGATGTTATGGATCAGTCAGGTCAAGTCGCGATACCTAAAGGATCTTCTGCCGAAATGATCATTCGAAATACCTCCGATCAGAACCTGACACTCGACTTGGAATCCGTGAATGTGAACGGCAGGCGTTACGTCGTCAGCACGGCTGACGAGCCCGTCGCTGCCGAAAGTTCGGGAAAAGATGGCGTGGGTACGAATAAACGAACTGCGAAGTACGTCGGAGGAGGAGCTCTGATCGGCAGCGTGATCGGCGCCATCGCCGGAGGTGGAAAAGGCGCCGCCATCGGCGCAGCCACAGGAGCCGGCGCGGGAGCTGTTGGCCAAACCGTCACTAGAGGAAAGTCAGTTAAAGTGCCATCCGAGAGCCTGTTGACGTTCCGACTGGATCGTTCGCTGAGACTGGGTTCAGCCGATACCGGCTACAACCAGAATGGCCATCATTATCACCGCCAGTAGATTTTCATTCTGATTAGAATTTGCGGAGCGTGGTGAATGCCAACGCTCCGCTAATCTTTGGTGGTAAGGTGAGAGTCCAGAGGCGCGCGCGATTAAAGCTCGCGCAGTTCGCACATGAAGGCTGTTCTCGCCATCGCTGTCGGACTCTTCGTTCTCGGGTCCCTGTTCGCGTATCAAAAAAATCGCAAATACGAAAATGAAATGCAGAATCCGGTGGACGATCCTCCGGACGCATATGAGAAAACGGAATTTTCCTTTGCGCGCCTGCGCTATCGCTCTCCTTACGGCCGATGGCGTGGGGGAAGCTGGGGCACGGATTCCAATAAAGCGGAACGACAATTCGTGCAGGGCGTTCGCCGTCTCACCCGCATTCACACGTGCTCCGTAGAAGAAATTATCGACGCCGACAGCGATGAAGTCTACAACTGGCCATGGCTCTATGCCGTGGAGGTCGGACACTGGTCGATGTCCGAACCACAGGCAAAACGGCTCCGGAACTATCTAGACCGCGGGGGCTTCCTCATGGTTGACGATTTCCACGGTACCCGCGAATGGGAAGTATTCATGGATGGTTTGAAGCAGGTTTTCCCGGATCGTCCGGTTGTCGATATCGAAGAGGACAATCCAATATTTCACATCCTCTATGATCTTCGTGAACGTGTGCAGGTTCCAGGGCGTCAGTTCATTTACTCCGGGCGAACATATGAAAGGGATGGAGTTGAGCCGAAATGGCGAGGAGTGTTCGATGATAAAGGCCGAATCCAGGTTGCCATCTGTCACAACATGGATTTGGGCGACGCCTGGGAGTGGGCCGATTCCCCCGATTATCCCGAGAAGTACGCCTCACTCGCCTATCGCATCGGTATCAATTACATCGTCTATTCGATGACCCACTGAACGAAGATTTCGATCATGAGGCTGACTTCCTGACACTCCGCTAGGATAGGGAAAGGAAGTTGAATGGCCCAGCAGCAGCCAACCGCAGAACGACAAATCACCGGTGA
>CAWHYW010000028.1:0-51758 GCA_963833675.1 Bryobacteraceae bacterium
AAAAAAAAAAAAAAAAACCCCCCCCCCCCCCCCCCCCCCCCCCCCCCCCCCCCCCCCCCCTGGAAACACGGCTGAATGAAGACAATCTGACACTAGCAATACGCAACGAGTCGAAGAAGCAGGAGGTGATGATGAGACGAAGACCAAGCGGTCGTCAGCGAGCCACACACACAACACACACGCTGAGGCGAGGAGATGCGACGCCAACCACACACACAAAGATGTGTTGGTGCCTTTGATGTGACGATTGATGGTCGTGGCATACGGAGCGACGCTCGATTGACAGTGAAACTCGGGCGGAGTGTTTGATCAATTTCGAGTTCGATTGCCTGTTGGGACGCAATTGCTACAGGCTTATGAGATATGGCGCGCGGACAGGATTCGCATTACAAGATCCATGTCGAGCCGTGGAGGCGGCGACGGCGATGAGTTCGCCTACAGATAGTGGTCGCCAAGTTGCCGTAATTGAACTTTCGGAGAAGCAACAGGGCCCGGTCGTCGTCGAGTTGCAACTGAACAATCGGGAGGAGTGGAAAAACCGAATTAGTAGTGGATATAGTCGGTTTCGAAGTTTTAGGGGCGGTCCGGCAGTACGGCGACATTGCCTTGAACGTGGCCGATGATTGGCAGGCAGATTGGGAAACGGGCACGTTGGTGTGCCAAGTCGACCCGGCAGAAGTAGACGCCTCGCTGCAAAGCTCGAATCCGATCGCCGCGTTTCAGTATGATCGCCAACCTTGGTCGGTACGCGTGACGATTTCGCCACGGGCATTGGTACATGTCACACCCAAATTCGAGCTTGATTGCTTGGCGGATGAGTGCGGTTCCCTGGACATTTTGCCTACCAGATATTTGGCGCGCGCGCTTACAAGCTGCAACTTGATCTAAAAGGGTGGGAGATGACTGGCGACCCAATCGAGTCCGGAGGCTTGGTCGACCTGGATCGGGTTTTGATCACTCCGGAGGGAAAGCTGGTACTGCCGTTAACGAGGGTCGTCGCATCGTGTCGACGTGAGTTTTTATCTGCGGAGGGCGATTGGACGCGACGTCGATCATTTGGAATTCCCACTGCCAGTGCCGCTCAGCGATTCTATTGGTACTGGCGACTTAATTGTTCCATCGGGGCAAATATCGAATTGTTGCCGAACATTCTGAACTCCATAGGGCTTACGGTGCCTCCCGAGTCGTCTCAATCCTGGTCGCAGCACCCAATTCAGGACGTCCAGAATTGCGTTTTTTGACGATGCGCTTTTGCGGTTTTGGTGGTGACCGGACGGCTCTGACGCAGATTACTAGTCAATCATCGACGCAGATCAACATCGCACAGGACACTGTCATAGAGCAAAGAACGGATTACACGGTCCGCAATGAACCGCTTTCGGAGCTACTATTGAGCGCCGAAGGATTTCTCGCCCGCGGCGCAGGGATTGGAAATCTACCTGATTCGAAACGGAGTAACTGGCGAGAGTGTGCAAGATGATTCCGGCACGGCGTTGTCGCTTAACCAAGTTAATAACGAATCGCAAAATGGGAGCCCGTTGGATGTCCGGCGATTTCGAGTAGTTTTACCACGACCTCGAACCGGCAAGTTTTCGATTCGACTGCGATATCATGCTGTCGGTCCAATGAATGGGTCCGAGACCGAAAGCTCGATTCCGCTCGTTCACGGCACGGAGGGCGATACAAGCTCGCAGCATGTTTCGGTCCATTGTCCGCGCAGACCGTACCACCAATCTTGGTGAAGAGGCGGTGGATACGTCGTGGAAATTGGAACAGTCGACCAGCGAAGCGGGAGACAATTCAACACTAGTGTTCGTGTCCGACACTTCAGAGACCTACCTGCCGTTGAACTTGCGAACGATTGGGACAGAAGGTTCCACTACGACGATCGTCGATCGCGTTTGGGTGGACACTGGCTGTCTCGAGGCGTCGAGCAAGATCGTGCCGCATTTCGATTCCGCAAGGACACCGCCACAGGTTACGGTGGAACTGCCGCCCGAGTTACCGACCAGCGAAATTGAAGTGCTGTTAGACCAAAAGCCGGCGGATATTCTGTCTCAAGCTCACGGTCGGCTGGTGGCGCAAATTGGTCCATCGTTAGAAGGGAATGGCGGCCCGACGCGGCCGCGACGCCCGTCGCTCATACGCTGGAGTTGCGATTACGCCAGCGGTTCCGCGACGGTTGGTTACAAGTCCATCGATTCACGCCGCCACAACTTCCAAGGCTCCACGGCCAATTTGCATGCTCGCTTCTGTTGCAGGCGCGAGCCTCCGGCAATCTCGCCAAGAATGACGAAGCCATAGCGCTCGCCTTGAAGAGCTTTGAAACCTATCCCACTCATGAATCGGCGAGGGAAGCAGCGAAGTGGCTCGCTAAAGCAGGCAAGGGCGTCGAAGCGGCGCGTCATTATGCGGACGCCTTCGTCGCCCCGGATAGCACGGCCGAACTCCGCGCAAAAGATCGAGTGCTCATGGCCGAGAACTACCGCAAGGAAAAGGGCAGCGAAACAGGGTTGGGCGATCTCGTCCTTGAAGCGCACGATCGCGCCGTGTCGCTTGGGGCCAAGAGGCTCGCTCGCCTGCGCGAGTTCGATCCGAATATCGGTATTACCAATCCAATGGAGTACACTCTGTCCGGCTTGAAAGGCGAGCCTCTAAAGCTCGCATTGCTCCGCGGCAAGGTCATCGTCATGGATTTCTGGGCTACTTGGTGCGGTCCGTGTCGTGTGCAGCATCCGCTCTACGAGCAAGTCAAGAGCAAGTTCACTGAATCGGACGACGTCGTTTTTCTTGCCATCAACACTGATGAAGACCTCGCTGCCGTGCAGCCGTTCCTTGAATCGAACAACTGGGCAACGAAAACGGTCTACTTCGAAGACGGCTTGAGCAATCTCTTGAAAGTTGGATCGATTCCGACGACCGTAATCTTCGACAAAAAAGGCGAAGTATTCAGCCGCATGAATGGCTTCGTTCCCGGAGAAATTTGTCGACCAGCTTTCCTCTCGAATTCAACGAAGCCCGAGCGCAATGACATCCTTTCCGCCGCGTGATTTGGATCGTACTGGATTCCGTCGGTATCGGTGAGATGCCGGATGCTGCGCAGTACGGAGACGTCGGCAGCGACACGTTGGGCAATATCGCGCGGGTTCGACCGTTACGATTGCCGAATCTTTGCGCCTTGGGCTTGGGAATATCAAGCCTCTGACTGGACTCGAGCCCGCTCGAAAACCCACGGCGGCCTATGGCCGCTGCACCCTCGCTTCTCCCGGTAAAGACACCACCACAGGTCATTGGGAAATGGCCGGCATCCATCTGGAAAAGCCGTTCCCCGTTTACCCGGAGTGCTTCCCGAAAGAACTGATTCACGACTTTGAAGACCGGATCGGCCGCAAAGTTCTCGGTAATTGCCCCGCGTCAGGCACGGAGATCATCCAACGTCTCGGCGACGAGCACGTGCGAACAGGATCGCCTATCGTCTACACTTCTGCGGACAGCGTCTTTCAGATCGCGGCGCATGAAGACGTAATTCCAGCTGCCCCAGTTGTATCGCATCTGCGAAATTGCCCGCGATCTGCTGCGTGGCGAACACGAAGTCGGGCCGCGTCATCGCGCGCCCTTTCATCGGAAGCTCCGGCGCGTACACTCGAACCGCCAATCGCCACGACTACGCCGTGCCTCCCCCGAAAGGCATGCTGCTCGACCAGTTAGCCGAGCATCACTGCACTGTGCATGCCGTCGGGAAAATCTCGGACGTATTCCTCGGACGAGGCATCGCCAAGTCGGACAAAACGAAATCGAATGCCGATGGTATGGACAAAACTCTGGCAGCAATGGAATCGACGAGCACGGGCCTCATCTTCGTCAATCTCGTTGACTTCGACCAGAATTTCGGTCATCGCAACGACGTCGAAGGCTACGCCAAAGCGCTCGAGCAGGTCGACTCGTGGCTTCCCACGTTGCTTCGCTCTGCACGACCCGGCGACCTCATCATTCTGACTGCGGATCACGGCTGCGACCCGACAACACCAAGCACGGATCACAGCCGTGAGTACGTTCCGTTACTTGTTTATGGCGGCAAAGCAGGCGTAAATCTCGGCACCCGCGCAACGCTATCCGACATCGGCCAAACAGTAGCCGACAACTTCGGGGCGCGCCTCACCAACGGCGAAAGTTTCCTCCCGCAGATAGGGGCCGCCAACTAACGCAACGCCGAGGTTTATTGCTTCAACTGCGCAAGAGTCGTCTTGGGCAGCTTGGCAACGATACTTACCTGAGTCCCCACCAGATCCGCAATATCGTACTTAATCGCAAACCCGAGCACGACAGCCGTTTCGGCCGACGTAAGCTTGTATTCCTTCTCCAGCCAGCGAGCCATTGCCGTGGTCGAGCTTTGCAGCGCCTGGTCCAGCGATCCTCCGATCCCGATCATCATCAAATACTCGTCGTTTTCGGCATAAGGCATGCCGATGTTCTTGTTCTGAATCACATCGACCTGAAACTCAATGTTCATCGACGTCTCGAGCGCATCGCCTGTGAGTTCACCGTCTCCTTGCGCCGCATGACCATCGCCGACAAACAGCAATGCGCCGGGATGGTTCACTGGTAAATACACGGTCGTGCCTTCCTGAATCCGGTTGTAATCCATGTTGCCGCCGTGCGCGCCTGAGTCGCGCGTGTTGATCACATCGCCGCCACGCGGAGCCACTCCAACACATCCAAGCATCGGTTTCAAGGGAACACGGAAATTCTTCAGCGCGGGTGTGGCCTTCGATAATACGGCTGTGCCGTTCTCGAGTGTCCAGCGCGGATCGAGGTTCTTATCCTCCTTCACGTCCCGTATGTACCAGGGGCTCACGGCATTGCCCATGACACCTTTCCCACTACCGGCCCAATTACGATTCAGTTGCACTTTTACCAGCTTGACGACCAGCGTGTCACCCGGATTCGCTCCCTCAACATAGAACGGGCCGGTGAGAGGATTGCCGCCAAGCGACCGCACCTTGTCCTTCGCGTCGCGCCCTCCGGCGTCAACGCTCCACGTTCGAACCGTGTCTCCAGGCTGAATGCGCAGTACCGGAGTGATGCTCGCGGAGAGGTATCGCTGAAACACCTCCGGTGTAAACTCGTGGATCTTCGAACCGCGCGCAAGGGGCTTGGATCGGTCAGCGACCCATTTCCCGGGCATGCCGTTCGGAAGCGTCGCGTCCCCTTCCATGTGATCTCCCGATAGAACACCCTCCAGGGCGGCAACGCGCTCCTTACTTGTGCTCTTCACCTTGATTTCGTTACCTTCTAATCGCCCCTCAAAATCAACTCCACTGAATTTGAATTTCACTGTGTCAACGGTTTGCTCGATGGTGACGTTGCCAAACGCGACCTGTTCTCCTTGCGCAGCGATACTAATCTTCCAATTTCCTGTAACATCTGCGGCCTGAAGAGCGTAAACTCCAAAGAAGAGAAGGAGTAATTTCATCAAATTCTATTACGTTGGAATCCACGTCTCGGTTCGTAACATTGCGACACCCAGAGGAGTCCACTTATAGAATGTGAATTACGTAACGTGATACTATGATGAACCTGTATCAACCGACGCCCCCTGATCTTCCGGCGGATAACACTCCTCGTACGGAGCATGCTGCAGTTCGCGAGCAAATGGAGCGAATTCTACGCAGCGAGATTTTCCAGAAATCTCCTCAACTCAGCCGTTTCCTTCGGTACTGCGTTGAGCAGACCCTTCTCGAACATCAGAACGCTTTGAAGGAGCAGATCCTGGGGACGGAAGTCTTTCATCGGGATGCGTTTGATCCCCGGTTGGATCCCATCGTGCGTGTAGAGGCTCGTAGGCTTAGAGCTAAGCTCGACGAGTATTACGCGACCGAGGGCGCCGGCGACTCTACCATCATTTCATTCCAACGCGGTGACTACGTGCCCAGGTTCCTTCACGTGCTCGCGGGTACGGAACGGTTGGCCAAAAGTGGTATACCCGCGTCGGTCCTGATCGTTGAAGACGAGCGGGTCGTGGCAAAAGATTTGGAGAACGCCCTAAAGGGCTTGGGATACGAAGTGCTCGGTTCTGCGGCGTCCGGCGAGGCTGCCCTGCTGATGATGGAGCAAACCCGGCCCGACATCGTGCTCATGGACATTGTGCTCGCGGGAGCGATGCGCGGAACGGAGGTGGCGCGCCGGTCGTGGAATCGTTGGCACGTTCCGGTGGTGTACCTTACAGCTTTCAGTGACTCCATCGTACTGGAGGATATTAAGGACTCGGAGCCGTATGGTTACCTGCTCAAGCCCTTTCAACCCAAACAAGTGCACGCTGTTCTGCAAATTGCTCTAAGCCGACGCGCCCGTGAATCAGCCTTCGCCCAGGAACAGCCCGCAACCTAAACGGTTTCGGGCACTACGTAAGGTTTCCGATAAACACGCGTCAGCATCTTGTTCGCATCTGGATCGTTGCGGAATTTTTCGGCTGCGGGATCGAACTCCAAGCGCTTCTTCAGCCGGTAACTAATATTCGCCAGGTGACAAAGGTCGGCCGAGATAACGCCGATTTCCACGTCCGCAGTCAGGTCTTTATAGTTGCGTGAGCGCACCGCTTTGGCGAAGTTCTCCATGTGTAGAGCCGTTGTATCTTTTTCTCCAGCTTTGACATTCGCCACTTGCTCGCGCTTTTCTCCTTTGTAGATCTGGTAGCCATCGTCGTCCAAGGACATGAAACCGTCTGCGCCATAAAAAACGTTGCCGACGCAATTTCGCCCCGCGAACGGGAGCGCGCCCGCCTGGTCGGTAATCAGGCCATGCACGTCGAAGATCAACTCGGCGTTACCGTAATCGAAGCGCGCCAGTTGCGTGTTGGGCGTCTCCTGATCGTCGTCATAGACGTACTTGCCACCCGTCGACACAACTGAAGTCGGCATTCCCACGCCCAGCGCCCAACGAGCTAAGTCCATCTCATGTACGCCTTGATTGCCGATGTCGCCATTGCCGGTGTCCCAGAACCAGTGCCAGTTGTATTTAAATCGAACTTCATTAAAAGGCCGCATTGGAGCGGGGCCGAGAAAGAGATCCCAGTTCACGCCCGGAGGTGTCGGACTATCCGGTTTGTGCCCGATGGATACACGTCGCTTGTAGCAAATACCCTTCGATTGATAGAGTTTGCCGATGACTCCGTCATGCAGCTTCGCGATGGCTTCAATCTTGTGTGGCGTGCTACGGCTCTGTGAGCCCACCTGGACCATGCGTTTGTACTTGCGCGCCGCCTCGATCATTTTGCGGCCTTCGTGTACGTTATGGCATGCCGGCTTTTCGATGTAGACGTCCTTACCTGCTTGACAAGCCCATATCGTCGAGAGCGCGTGCCAGTGGTTTGGCAGCGGCATCGACACGGCATCCACGTTCTTGTCCTCGAACAGTTTGCGCATATCCGAGTAGCCTGTCGGCTTTTCTCCCCCGTTGCGCGACACCAGCGCTTGGCCGCGTTCAAGCGCCGACTGGTCGACATCGCACAACGCCGTGATCTTCGAACCCGGCACTTTCATCCATTCCTGCATATGCGCGCGACCTCGCCCGCCCAAGCCGACGACGCCGACGTTAACACGATCGTTCGCGCCCAAAATCCGCGATGCGGAAGCAGCCGTCATCGCTACGGTCCGGACGAAAGTCCGGCGATTCTCATTCTGCATGTTCCAATTGTCCTATGCCACTGACGCGAATTGAACAACGCCGCGCCACGGATGAAGTCTATCAGGCGTTGCGAAATGCTATTGTTACTCGCGTCTTTGCTCCCGGTCAGCGTTTGAATATCGAGGATCTCGCCGGCAATCTTGGTGTGAGCTTTACCCCCGTCCGGCAGGCCCTGCAGTTACTGGCCGCGGAAGGCTTGATCGTGATCCAGCCCCGAAGTGGAACTTATGTGGCTACGCTTTCTCCTCGCGACGTCGAGGAAACGTTCGATATTCGACGCGCGCTCGAATGCTTAGCCGCGGAAACAGCGGTTGTGAACGCGACCGGGGAAGATCTCGACGCAGCGCAAGCGATACTCCAGCGGCTCGCCGCTCCGGTCGAATCCGACGAAGAGTATGAGCGTCATGCGGCAGCAAATACGGAACTGCACCACATGATCATTCGCCTTTCGGGCAATCGTCGCTTGGCAGAGATGTACGACGGCTTGCACGCGCACCTCACGATCGCGAGGCTACACCGCGCAGGCGCCTCCTGGCACTCTCGCCTCCACTCCGAGCACGCCGAGCATGAACAGATTGTGGAGGCCTTCTGCAAACGCGACGCCAAAGCTCTGCAAACCGCCCTTCGAAAACACATTGACCGCGCTAAGCGCGAACTGGTTACCGAACTGCGTCAATAAACAAGGCCGCACACTAGTCCAATACTCCGGCAACTGCCCCAGAGACTGAGTAGTCACGGCTCGAACCGCTGCGTATCGCCCATGTGACGCAGAGACGGATTCAGTGCTATCCTATGCCGAGCGGTTTTCACGTTCGCTACGGAGGTACTGCAAATGACCAAACCGACGCTACCTATAGTCAGGTTTGTATTTCTGCTTGTGGCCACCTTGTCCTGCGCCACAGCGGGATTAATCACTGGGACCGTCACTCTCGATGGAAACGTAATTCACTATCAGGCGTTTAGTGGAACAGATCCAGCGGAGTTCGCCAAGTTCCTGGCAGGCGCACAGCTGAGCGATTTTGAAAATGTGAGCGGGGTTACGCCGCTGGCTGTCACCTCGTACACCGGATCTCCGACGGCTGCAGCGAATCTGATCGATCCAACGAAAGCAATCAACGGGGCGTTCTTCTCGGCCGGCGGCCAAACACCGGGGAAGCCTGAAAATGGCGGTGCTCCGGCTGTGCTGGTGGATGTCAGCACTCTGAATGGAGCACACTCGGGGAATAATGTTTTGGGGCCAACAGCACAGGGCGATCCGACGACTCCCCTGGATTTCAACGGCTTCTTTTCTGTGAACTTTCCTCTCGCGCAGCCGATTTCACGCTTTGGGTGGTGGACGAATCCCGGCGGCGGAATGGTCGCGTTTCCACCTCACATAAACACATTGGATTCCGGAGGCAGTCTTGTCGATCTGTCTAGCGGGATCGCGTTCACGGCCAGCCCAGGCGACTTTGTGGGATTCGCCTTCGATAAGAGCGTGGTGAACGAAGTCGAGTTGTTCCAGGGAGGGCCGATGACGATTGACGACTTCACCTACGCGCGGGACAATGCCCTTCCGTTCGGAACCTCCACCTCCATCCCGGAGCCGTCATCGTGGCTGCTGATGCTCTCCGGAAGCGCGTCTGTCGCCGTCGTCTGGGCGGCCCGAAAGCGCCGCGCCGCCCGGTAAAGCGCATGCGCTACTGAACCTGCTCTAATATTGCGAAATCGCCGGGATTCCATGCCTGCGCGATCAAGTAGTATTTCTTGCCGATCTGACGGAGCACGGCGTTGTGGATGTGCATGAAGTTCGTGAGGCCGAGCTCCTCTTTCGGCAGGATGGTGGAGATTACCCGATCCTTTTCCAGAATGTAGATGGCCGCGCCCTTCGTCTTGTCAGGATTGTTCAGTGAGGCCACGGCCGTATATTTCCCCAGATAATACGTATCGCAGGGGAAGGAATCTTTCGGCATGTTAACAGTGGACAGGTACTTGCCATCCGGGCTGAACCGGTCGATTTCCCCATTCGCCCGATCGGCAATATCAAGGCGCTTTGATTTCGGCGGTACCGTTATTCCGTGGCCTGTGTCGAATTGACCGGGTCCCTTACCCTTGCCGCCAAATGACAGATTGTTCCAAGCCAGTTCTACAGGGCTGGTCTTGAGGATGCGCGCGGTGAGCACGTAGTCTAATTTCGAATACCCTGTGGCGATGTAAAGCTTTCCATCCAACTGTTCCACGTCAGTGGGAACGAACTTTCCCTGTGACTTGAAGTAATCATTCGGGACCGGGTTGCCCAAGTCGACACCGGCGTCAGGTGTTCCTAAAGACGCATCGAGCTTGCCGTCTAATCCAGTCACAAAAACCTTGTTGGCCTCATTGCCCGGAAACAGCAGATGCGACTTCCCGTCCGCGGCGTGCCAGATCGTCGTGTTGTGCAGATTGGTGTTCTTCATCTCTTCGGGCGTATCGATCATTCGAGTGGATTTGAGATCGCCGCTGATCTGAATGATGCCGGCGCCCTTCAACGCGAAGTAGGTCTCTCCCTTACCCTTTCCCAGATCCACGGAGAATCCGCCATGAGCTCCTTTAAGAACTTGTTGTGCTTCTGCGGGGAGATGGTCGGCACGGTAGAGTACCCTGAACTTCATCTTGCCCTGCCCACTGACCGCAACATTGCCATTTGCCCTGACGTAGCTGATCGCCAGGATGGTGGCGAAGAGCGAAAGAATGGAGATCCGCTTCATGGGTTCTTATTCTACTGCTACGGTCTGCCTCTGCGCCATCAAGGTCCTCTCTTATCTGTAGCGTCTACGAAACCTAAACGAACTTGCGCTATTGATTTTGGTCGCAGATGTGGCCGGTACAAATCGCGGCTTACCCGCAGTTGATAGCCGTCCAGACCCGCGACCCTGAACTCGCACAGATGCCACGCTTTGTCCTCTGGCTCGGCGAGCATGATATGGTTCCGTCATAAAATGGATGACGCCATGGTGATGGCGCGTGTGGGTGGCGCTCTAAGAAATTCTGGTACTTCCATCCTTTTAGCTTGTAAAGTAATCCGACGAAAGCGACGAACCATCCGATTAGAACCTCGGGCCAGCCTCGCTGTTCCAGATAATCCGGTATCAGGAGAACCATGTCGGCAGACGCAGATTTTAGTGACTTGATGGAAATGGCGGAAGCAGCCGCATGGAGGAGCAGTCACAGCTTCACCAGTAAGCTCCAGACGAGCGTGAAGTTTACCGCTCGGAAGCAGATTCGAAAGGCTCCGGCCACGGCCATTAAATTCGTTCTCGGAAAGGTGCCGTTCGTCGGCTCAGTTTTGAGCTTCGGCGCTGAGAAGATCAGCTCAAAGATTCGAAAGAAAAGAATCAGCGCCGCATTATTCAAACTCGCGGTTGGCCCCGCGTCGCCCGTAGCGGCCAAATACAGCGCAAAGTCCTTAGCGGAGATTGGGACGAAAATCGACTCGAATGTCACCAAGCAGGAGGCGGCTTATCGCGACCTGGAAGCGGCCATGACAAAACTCCGTGCCGCCAGTTTCGGCGCCGGCTCGATCTCTGCTTTGGATTGGTTGACGACGTTCAAAAGTGCTGCCTACGCTTACTATCGCGTCGACCATTACAACGTTAAGCTCGCCGATCTCGTGGAGCTTGCGCAAATCAGGCTCGAAAGCATAGAAAAGTGGACCGAAAAAGGAACGGACTCTCTGGTTGAAGGCAAAGACGAACTTTGGCAGATCTTCGAGGAACGTTACGGTCACCTGATCGACGATAATGTTCCACTGCTCGGTGTAGGACGTCCTCGATCGAGTTCGAGCAGCAGCCTATCCCTTTAAGGTTTCGGAATCTTTTTGCGGCGTTGGGCCGTCTGCGCGACGGCCCGCGCTGACTAATCAAATCGCGATCTTACGCTTCGGGGACTACGGGGTTACGCAATTCACCAATGCCGGAGATGCTGACCACGCATTCATCGCCGGGTCGCAGCCACCGCGGTGGGTTGTGGGCTAAACCGACGCCCGCTGGAGTTCCTGTCGAAACGATATCGCCGGACTCTAACGTCATCACGCTCGAAAGATAAGCGATCAAGTCGGGGATTTTGAAGATCAGTTCCCGCGTATTCGAGTTCTGAAGCACCTCGCCATTGATCGTCATTTTGATGTCGAGGGCGTGCGGATCCTCGATTTCATCGGCCGTTACGATCCATGGTCCCATCGGGCAAAAGGTGTCGAAGGTTTTGCCCATCAACCATTGCGACGTCGCCATCTGGTAATCGCGAGCGCTGACATCGTTGATGATCGTGTAGCCGAAGACGTGATCTCGCCACTTCTCGGCCGGGATATGACGTCCGCCCTGTCCGATGATGAAAGCAAATTCGGCCTCATAATCCGGCTTTTCGGAGGTCTTCGGAAGGACGATCTTATCGCCGGGGCCGATAATCGAGGTCGAAAACTTATTGAAAATCGTCGGTACCTTCGGGATTTCCATTTTCGATTCGATGGCGTGGTCGCGATAATTCAAGCCGACACAAATAAGCTTGGGAGGCCGGGGGATTGGGGCGGATAACTTCGTCTTGGCGAAGGGCAGAATTGCTTCCGCGGGCGCCTTGTCGAGGTACTCGAGAATTGGCGCTTTCGCCATTGGCCATTGTTCTATGAGCGCGGTCGGTGTAGGGCAATTTGCGCCGAGAGCGATGATGCTTTCTCCGCGCACTACACCCACCTCCGGCCAGTTCTCTTCGTTCCGGCGGAACGTGACGATTTTCATGTAGTGTGTTGGTTCCTCGCTAAAAGGCCGATTGTATCATCGAGGTTTGGCGAGGATTCGAAGTGCGGGTGAGAACTAAGCGACCTTTTGTACTTTGCCGTTACGGATGCAGGAAGTACAGACTTTCACACGCTTCGTGCCACCGTTCACCACAGCCCTAACGCTCTGTAAATTAACGTTCCAGCGGCGCTTCGTTACGTTGTGGGCATGGCTGACGCGATTGCCAAACTGAGGTCCGCGCCCGCAAAGATCACAATTCTTAGCCATTAGACAGAGATCTCCTTCGACTTACGAACCTTAATTGTATCAAGGTGCGTTGCGCAGCCGCAACCCTCCGGAAGGGATGTCGCCCGGCGACAGACTACAGCGTTTTCACGAACGCGACTAGCTGGTCGAGCACCGCCCCCCAGCCTTCGTAGAATCCCATCTCTTTATGCCGCTTGGCCGTGGCCTCATCGCCGTGGATCGCAATCGCGGTGTACTTGGTTCCTTTCCCCTGCGTTTCGAGTGTAATGATTGCGGTGAAATAGAGCTCTTCGCACGAGTCCGAGCCGCCGAGTTTGATGATCGGACGGTAGCCGGGCCCTAGCGCCGATGTCCAAACGAGTCTTTCGTTCGGTATCACTTCTAGATAACAGCCCGCGCTTCCGTGTTCCTGCCCCTCGGGTGACCGCATCTTCGTCCGGAAAATTCCCCCGGGACGAAGATCGACTTCGGCCTCGACCGTCGTCCACGGCGCCGGCGTAAACCATTTCTTGAGGTGTTCCGGCTTCGTCCAAGCGGCCCAGACGAGTTCTTTCGGCACATCTACAAACCGTTCCAGAACTAAGTCATGCTTTGAATCAATTTGAATAACACTAGTGCTCATGATTTCTGCTCCTTAAGATGGGTGAGATAAGAGTCCAGTTGATCCAGGCGGCGATTCCAGATCCCACGTTGTTTCTCCAGCCATCCCTCAGCGGCCTTCAAGGGCTGTGGAGTGAGTTGGTACGTTCGCACGCGGCCTGACTTTCGCGATTTCACCAGGCCGCACTCCTCGAGCACACCCAGGTGCTGCAAAAACGATGGCAACGCCATATGGAAGGGCTGCGACAACTCGCTCACGGGGGCGGGCCCACGGCTAAGCCGTTCAAGCACCGCCCGTCGGGTCGGGTCGGCAAGACCGTGAAACACACGATTCAACTGAGAGGCCTGTTGGTTAGGCACACACCTTACTATAGGGAATGAAAATACTTAGGTCAATACCTAAGTGTCTGTAGGGCCCTCGTTCCTTCGCCAAAAAATCCTCAAAACTGGTCGCCCCCATCCCGATATGCGTAATCGGAGCATGGCTCCGCACGAGAAAACGAAGGAGAAGAACAAAACCATGAAGAAATCCATTTTCGCAGCCTTTGCGCTTTTTACGGCCAGCTGTCTGATGGCTGAGGTTAAAGTCAGCGCGGCTGATGCGATCAAGGCCGCGACCAGCAAGGTTTCGCCTCAATATCCGGCTATGGCGCGACAAATGAAGATTTCTGGTCATGTTGAAATCGAAGCTGTCATTAACACCGACGGATCGGTCGCGAGTGTCAAAGCTGTCAGTGGAAATCCAATGCTGACTCAACCCGCGATTGCCGCCGTTGAGAGGTGGAAGTTCACTCCGTTCACCAGCAACGGCGAGAACACGAAGGCAGTCGTGACCCTCGGCTTTGACTTCAGACCGTAACTATCCAAACCTTTGAGGACACCATGAAGAAGAAATGGACGCTGATTGCCAAGCTGCGCATTTGTTTCGCAGCGATGATCGGGCTGGCTTTTATCGTTGGCGGCCTGGCGCTGCTATATAACACCAGGTTGAGCCGCGAACTTCAAACTGCCGTCGATGTCGTTGCGCGCAAGCAGTTGCTGGCAGGCCAAATCAGCACAGCGGCTTCCGATATGACTGCGTTCGAACGAGGCATCGCGTTCAGCGCAGTGCTCACTCAGGCCGGCAAAATGGAAGCTCTGAAGGGGCAATTCTCACAGGCCGCTTCGCATGCCAGCAACGCCCTCCAGGAGTTGAACGGCATGAACAACTCTGAAGAAGCTCGGCATAATATCCGGGAACTGGAGAAGGCCCATCAGGCAGTGTTGGCAGCCCACGCCGAAATGCTCCGCTTGCTGTCGAACCAGCAGATGGATATCGCCCTCCAGAAGTTCGATGCCGAAGTCGCTCCGCGGCTGCAGGACATCGCCTCCGCCGCCAGGCGAATGATCGAGTTGCAGAGCCAGGATCTCGTGCGCATGTCGGTAGACGCGAGTGAGCGCAAGACTACTACCAATGTGCTGATGGTGTCCCTGGTAGCGCTTAGCCTGTCTGCCGGTGCTCTGGTTATGCTGACCCTCCGCAATGCGACCAAGGCTCTGCGCGGTTTGACTGGAGAGATCAACGTTTGCGCCACAGAGGTGTCGGAAGCGTCGAAGCAAATCGCGCACGCCAGCCAGTCGCTATCGGTAGGCGCCTCGCGGCAGGCAAGCTCGCTCGAGGAGACATCGGCTTCCAGCCAGGAAATGAGCTCAATGACGCAAACCAACGCCGATAACTCCAGACGCGCTGCCGAAGTGATGTCCGAAGTTGATCGCGAAGTGCAGGAGGCGAATCAAACGCTCGAGCAGATGAAATCCAGCATGGCTGAGATCAACGGCTCCAGCGAAAAGATTGCAAAAATCATCAAGGTCATTGATGAGATCTCGTTCCAGACCAATATTCTGGCTCTGAATGCTGCGGTCGAAGCAGCTCGGGCGGGCGATGCCGGAATGGGTTTCGCTGTCGTCGCCGACGAGGTGAGAAGACTCGCCCAGCGCTGCGCGCAAGCCGCCAAAGACACGGCAGCTCTCATCGAGGAATCGATCGGCACCTCCAGCGAAGGTAGCCGGAAACTGAACCGCGTGTCGGACGCTGTCGTTCGCATCACCGGCAGCGCGAATCGCGTCAAGCAACTCGTGGATGAGCTCAACACCAGCAGTCAGGAACAGGCCCGGGGCGTCGATCACATCGCTACCGCCCTTACCCAGCTCGAACAAGTCACGCAGGAGAACGCGGCAAGCGCCGAAGAAAGCGCCTCGGTAAGCGGTAGCATGGCGAAACAGTCGGAAGTGATGCGGGACGTTGTTGATCGCCTGATCGAACTCGTCGGAGACACCCGGCGATAAACATCATCGCCAAAAGAGAAAGGCCGGCCATTGAAGCCGGCCTTTCTCTTTACCGTTGAACGCTAGTTTTGCGTCTTCAACAACGCCACCCGCGCACGAATCGGCTTCGCCCGAGATTCCAGCTTCGAAGCCTCACCCTTACGGCGAAGTTTCCGAAGCACCGTCGCATACTCATCGAGAGTTTCAAGCAGCAGCGGGGGAGGAGGCGGCGCGTTCACCGCTTCTTTCTTCGACTGCTTCTTCTGCGGAGCGTCCTTATCGAAGATGGCGAGGGCAAGCTTGTACAGAGGATCGGCATCGGCGAACTTCTCGCGCGCTACATACAGCTGCGCAAGCGAACGAAGCGAGAGCAGCGTCTCCTTCTCGTGAATGGAAAACGATTGCTTATACAGCGGCTCCGCCTCCACCAGCTTTTCTTGCGCGGTATAGACACTGGCAAGTTTGTCCAGATTATTCGTCACCAGTTGATGCTCCGGTCCGAGCGTCGTTGTACGGATCTGCAGGGCGCGCTCGTAGAACGGAGCGGATTCGGCAAAACGCTTCTGCCTGGCGTAAAGTGACGCGAGATTGTCCAGCGCTCCCGGCATTTCCGGATGCGAGGGGCCGAAGGTGCTCTCCCGAATCGCAAGCGCCCGAAGGTAGAGCGGTTCGGCCTTGTCGAACTTCTCCTGTTCCTTGTAAGCACCTGCGAGCGATTCCAGGACTGTCACCAGGGTGTAATGGTTGGGACCGGATTCTTTTTCAACAATCGCAATCGATTTCTGATACGTGGTCTCCGCTTCCGGCCACTTCTGCTGCGCTACGTATAGACCCGCGAGTTTCGCGAGCTCCGGCGCCATCTCGACGTGCTCCGTTCCCTGGTTCTTCTCGCGAATCGAAATCGCACGCTTCAGCAGCGGTTCGGCATCCGAGAACTTGTTGAGGGCCTGGCACGACTGCGCGACATTGCTCAGCGCTGGAATCAAATCGAGGAATTCCGGACCGAACTTCTTTTCCATAATGGTCAGCTCGCGCCGGAAATAAGCCTCAGCCGAAACAAACTTCATTTGCGCGAAGCAGACACGTCCAAGTTGGTCGAGTTCTTTCGCCAGATCCGGATGAAACTTACCCAAAAATCGCTCTTTTAAGGCCAGATGGCGCTCCATCAAAGGTTCAGCTTCGGCGTATTTACTCTGCGCGCGGTAGACTTGCGCGAGATCCCGTAGCGTATTCATCAGCTTCGGGTCGTTGGAAGCAAAATCCCGGCTTGACTTGAGAGCTGCCTTCAACTGCTTTTCCGCCTCGCGATAGTCGCCTGAATTGTATGCCGCCATACCGTCGGCATATTCTTTCTGCCAGTTATTCGGGCTCATCGCCGCCGAGCCGGTTGCGGGCGTCGCCGCGGAGGTCTGTGCGCTAGCGACAAAAACCGTAGCAATCGTCGCAACGGCGCCGACAAGGATATAGTTGTAGAACGTCCGCATCGTGATCTCCCATATATTCGTCCGAACCCTCGCGTCGTAATAGATGGGGAAAGCACTTATTGCAGGATTTTCCCGACGGAACAGTACTGTCTGGTACTCAGTCTGCCCACCCGGGAGGTGTTAGTGTTGTGTATGTTGGGTAAGGCAGTCGATACGTCTCGCCCGGGTTCTTCCCATGAAAATCTCCGAAATTTTCTATTCCATTCAGGGTGAAGGTATGCTCGCAGGCGTCCCTTCGGTCTTCATCCGCACAACCGGATGCAATCTTCGATGCACTTGGTGTGATACGCCATACACATCGTGGAAGCCCGAGGGGTACCAACTGATGTACGGTCCGATGCTTGCCGAAATCCGCAGGCACTGGTGCGGACATGTCGTCATCACTGGCGGGGAACCCATGATCCTGCCGGACCTGCTCGAGCTTACTCAGAAGGTCAAAGATATCGACCAGCACATCACCATCGAAACGGCGGGCACGAAATACCAACAGATTCCTTGCGATCTGATGAGTATCAGCCCCAAGCTTTCGAACTCCACACCCTACGAAAGGGAAGAGGGCCGGTTTGCCGGCCAGCACGAAGAACTTCGTTACCAGCCCGATGTGCTGAAACAACTTATCGCCGAGTACCCGTATCAATTGAAATTCGTGATCTCATCCGTGGACGACGTACGGGAAGCGCGGGAAATGGTGCGTGAAATCGGAGCGGATCGCGATCGCGTGCTGCTGATGCCGGAGGGAACCACGCGCGAAGTGTTGAATGAGCGGGCGCTTTGGCTGGTTGAAGTCTGTAAGGACTTCGGCTATCGATATTGTCCCCGCTTGCACATTGACATCTGGGGTAACAAACGCGGCGTCTAACTCAACTCTTCGATCTTGACGGAGTATCCGTCGCGCGCAATCTGCGCGGCAATCACTTCGGCCTTGCGTCCGTGAAAAGCGAAAATTTGGCAGATAAGGTCGCACACTTCGTCAAATCCGCGCTCGAAAAACACGATAATGGATGGCCCAGCCCCGCTCAGAGCACAACCGAGCAGCCCCGGCGCGCGAAGCCGCAATGCCTCCTCGAGCCCAGGCACTAATTCCAACCGATAAGGCTGGTGCATCCGGTCTTCCAATGCCGTCGGAAATGCCGAAGTCGTACCTGTGGCTAGAGCCGCTACCAATAGCGCAGCGCGCTGCACATTGAAAATCGCATCCTGTTTCGAATAGCATTCCGGGAGCACGGAACGCGCCTTGCTCGTCGGCAAAACAAAGTCCGGAACTACGATCGCCACGTCATAATGTTCGTGCAAATCCAGGCGTACGGCCCTGGCAACCCCGCCTGAATCGATCGCGCTGGTCACAATTGACCCCAGCACGCATGCTGCGACGTTGTCGGGATGCCCTTCGATCTTTGCGGCTTCATCCAGCACTCGCAGCTTCTTCCAATGCAGGCCGAGCAATTGATCGGCTAAGACAACTCCGGCCGTCAGCGCAGCGGCGCTCGATCCCAGGCCCTTGCCGAGCGGAATAGCGTTGTGGATCTGCAGGTCCACCGGCGGCAGCGCTTCGCCCACATCCCGCGCGACCGTCAAGGCCGTTTGCCAGATAAGGTTCTCTTCTGTTGTCGGAATGCAGTCCGAATCACGTCCGGAAACCGAGATGCGCAGCGTCTCGCTCCGGCGGAAGCGGCACTCGAGATGAATCCCGAGCGCTAGCCCCAGAGCGTCGAATCCCGGGCCGAGATTCGCGCTGGAAGCTGGAACGCGTACAGTTGTTAGCATTCTATGCGAGAGTTATTTTCTCGCCGCGCCGGCAGGAATCGTACGCAGACACGACCACTTCCAGCGCGCGATAACCCTCCTCACCCGAAACTAGAGGTTTACGGCCCGTCTTGCAAGCCTCGCCGAAGTCCCGGAACTGGCGTTCGAAGGGTTCAAGCGAGATCGCCATAGGATCCGATGCGCCCGAAGCTACATCTCTTGCAAGCGGAGGAGCGGCGCCGCTGTCATCCCGCACATCCCAAGTCGTCAGCTTGTCGCCCGTGATGACTGCGGTACCCTTCGTGCCGTGAACTTCCAGCCGCTCTGAATAGCCCGGCCAGAATGCGGTAGCCGCCTGGATGACGCCGGTTGCCCCGTTCTGATAGCGCAGAAGAGTTGCGATCACGTCTTCGGATTGGATCTTGTGCAGCGCGCCGAGCTGCCAGTAAGCAAACAACTCCTTGACGGGTCCAATCAACCACAACAGCACATCAACCTGGTGTACAGCCTGGTTGATAAGTGCGCCACCGCCTTCGGTTTCCCAGCTCCCTTTTATGGGCCGGCTGTAATATTCAGCCGACCGATACCATTTCACATACGCGTCGGCCTGCAGGATCTTACCAAGCCGTCCATCGCTGATTGCTTTCTTAAGAAACTGGCTGGAGTCGTCAAATCGGTGCTGGCTCACAACGCCCAACACAATCCCCGCTTTACGAGCAGTCTCGATCATCTCCCGAGCAGTTTCCAGGTTTGTCGCAATAGGCTTCTGCACTTGCACGTGTTTTTTCGTCTCGGCGCATATCCTGATCGGCTGAAGGCGGAAGTCCGGGAACGTGCAGACGTCGACATAATCGACCTTTGGATGCCGGCACACTTCCTCGTAGGTGCGAACGAACTCAGCGCCGGTGGCCTCGGCGAATTTCCGGCCGCTCGCTTCGACGACATCGGTGCACACGGTAATTTCGTAACCGATATTTTTGTAGGCTTCGGCGTGTTTCCAGGAAATCGCGCCGGTACCGATCATTCCGACTCGCAAAGTGTCCTCCGGGTGGGAAATGGCCGCGTGTGATGCGGCTCAAGAGTAGCTGAAAGCGCAAGTATATCAGCCCCGCTTCGCCAGTCCGTCTTCTAAATTTTTTGGATGGAGCTTGCAAACACCACCTTAAAGAAGCGTAATAACACCCCACCACCCGCACTACTCCCTGCAAGAGACTCCCCATGCTGAGCGCTTCTGAATCATTCTGCTCTCTCTCCTTATCTGATCGCGATGTCCGTCGCCCCAGCCTTTCGCCACAGACGAATACTTCGATCCCCAGATCGCGCAGCATCACCGCTTTCGCCGCCATCGCAAGGTCGGCTCCCGCGGCATCGGGCCCATACGCGACCTGAATGTGATTCGCCTTGTGTCGGCCCATCATCTGATCCCGGGAAACACCATAAGTAACTGCGTGCATAATTGGCCATTGCGGGGTTGTCATTTGCCAGCGGCGCTCGGTCTCTTCCCGAGGTAATTTCACGACTTTGCCTCGACCGATGTCGGCTTTAAGCGAGTTGTCCTGAATATAAACGCGGCTCCAAACGATTTCTCCTGGTTTGCTTACGCCTTTTAAGGAACCGCCGCCGGCTGGAAAATACATCTTCGGCTGCCGCTCGCTGACCGCGCCGCGATAGCCGTCGATGAAATGCTCCGGCGGAGCGGCCCCGGAAATCTCAAAAACCCAAACAAATTCTCCGTTGTAGTCTTCGCCGTAGCGTACGTCATGTAACGTCGTCTCCGGAGCGAAGCCGAGCTTGCGCCAAACCCGGTTCGTCACTAGTGCGTCAACACCTGCGCATTCATCCACCTCGTTGAAATGAGGCAGAGCATTTCCTTCATAGAGAGTACGACCGTCCATTGACACCGGCGGACGATCCACGTTGTTCAACAAGCCCTCCGCGAGATCCGACGCCGGAGCCAGGTCCTTCAGTCCCTGTTGATATTGGATGCCGATAGTATCGCAGCCGAACTCGTCGGCCAGGCGCAATGCGGCGATATACATCCGGCACTGATCCAGGATCTGGGAATCGGTGAGTTCATCCGCCGGATTGGCGCCGGTGATGAATCGCATGCCTTTGCGGTCGAGCCAGTCGCGAACGTTCTGCGCCTCGGCCGAAGGCACGCGCTGCATCCCTGCGTATAGCATGGACTGGCTGAGCCGCTCTTTGAAAATGCCGGTCGGATGCAGGAGTTCGTCGGGGATGATGGCGTTGTACATACCCATGCAGCCTTCATCGAAGACGCCCATGATCGCCTTGTTTTCCCGTAACTGCTGTGCTAAATCGCGACCGGTTTCCTCTGCGGATTTAGGAACCTTCAGATCGGTAAAGCGCTGGACATGCCTGTAGTCATGTCGAAGCAGCCTGCCTTCGAGCCATCGCTGCAGTCCTTCATTGAAGAAGGAGTCCTGAAAATCGACGCTCCACAGCGTGCTGTATTTCACACCCGCTTTGGTCAGTGAGCCGTTGAGGTTCAGCATCCCAACGAGTCCCGGCCATTGGCCGCTCCAATTTGCAATCGTGAGTATCGGCCCGCCATGCGTGCAGAGACCCGGCAGCACATGATGGCTATACTGCCAGACGGCCTCTACGACGACCAGCGGCGCGTGATTCGGGATGTTTCGGAACACCTCCATCCCATAACGCTGGCTGTCGATGAATCCATGACCTTTTTCGGGATTGACCGGGTGGCCCCGTTCTACCTCATGCCCAAGCCTTCGGATTCTATCGGATACCGCATCCTCAACGGCCTTCTGGGCTGGCCAACAGAGCTGGTTTGCTGAGGGACGCAAGTCACCGCTTGCGATGAGAAATACGGGGCGCGGCATACCCCACATGCTATCCTGACAAGAGATCGGCCTCGCATCTGACTCGGTAGCTCAGTCGGTAGAGCATCTGACTTTTAATCAGAGGGTCGTGGGTTCGAATCCCGCCCGAGTCACCATCTTCACGTTTTCAGCAACATTACCACAACTCTCAAGCGATAGTTTTTAGGTCATGAGTGCGGATGTGGGCACATCCGCCAACTGCGCCGAGTGAGAATCATCTTGCAGTGGCGACGAAGCTGAAATCGTTCGCAGGGCAAGGGAGGTTCTCGGAATCGCCCGCGGCGCAGTGGATGCAGAAACAGATTCCTTCTTTGGGCGATCAAACGCCTTGCCTACTGCTTCAGACAGAGGTCAATCCGCCCATCCGGAGTTTCGGAGAATCTCTTTCTTCCACACGGTGAGAAAAGATCGCAGACTTCGCTCTTCGAAGTGGCCACCACCTCCTCAACTAACGACAATATCCCATCCAAATCCAGGCCGATCGGGTGGACGCATGTAAATGCCCTCCGGCCCTTTCGACAGGCTGTATTTCTCCTCCCACAGATCGTAGACTTCCTTCGGGCCGCCCGGCGCGGGCATGAACATTTCGGCCCATGGGGCATTCGTGGTGGCCATGATGAAGTGAATCGCCTCGCTGAGACCCGCCGCCATGAGGAATGACTGGGATATCATAGGCAGCCGCGAGCGCTCCGATCCGGCGCAGTTCGGTGAGGCCTCCGCACCAGTTAATGTCAGGCTGCCAGATGGCGGCGGCTTTATTCTCCAGCAATCGCCGAAATCCGTAGCGTGTGTACTCATGCTCGCCGGTAACAATTCGAGTCGACTTGATCGCTTGGCTGAGTCGACCGAATCCCTCGTAATCGTGCGGCTGCAGGCATTCCTCCATCCAGTACACCTTGTATGGCTCCAACATCTCGGCCATCTCGATCGTGTACCGTTCCGTCCAGGCCATCCAGCAGTCGAGCATGATGTCACCATCAGGGCCGAGCATCTCGCGAGTGCGCTTAACAAGCTCCAGGTTCTTGCGCATTCCCTCCTTGCCATCGGCTGGCCCGTGAGGAATCGCGAGTTTTAGCCGTCTTGAAACCGTACTTGAGATGCTGCTCGATATCGTTGCCTGTGCAGTAGGACGGAATTGTTTTCTTCGTTTCGCCGCCCAGCAGCTTATAGACAGGCTCGCCCATCGCTTTCCCGACCAAATCCCATATCGCAAGGTCGACGCCGCTGATCGCATTGATCACCGCGCCTGCTCTGCCGTAATACATCGTCGACCGCCACATGATGTCCCAGATGCGCTCGACATTGAAAGGGTCTTCATTGATCAGAAGTTTGGTGAGATGTTTTTCGACAATAAAGCCGCCGGCGGGTCCGCCTTTTCCGTACCCTTTGAGACCTTTGTCAGTGGAGATCTCAACCGTGAATCCACCGATTGCCGGATCGTCTGCCATGAAGAGCGATCTTTGCGCTTTGTACTCGGGGTAGATCGACATCGGATTCGCTACTTCTACACCTCCGGTCGACCATGACCCTGGAGCGGGCGTGTACGCGGGCGCAGCCTTACGGTCCTTGACCTTCACCAGGCGAACGCCAGTAATCTTGAGTTTGCTTTTCTCCGCTTGAAAGGCAGGCGCGGCGATGGGCGCCAGTAACGCTGTCGTAAGAAATCGTCGTCGATTCACATGAGTCTCCGCGGCACTGAATGTATCGAAAATATTCGCAGAAAGCAACGCGACGCTCACCAAATCGGCGCGATCTGCGCTTCTCCCCGCAATACACGTTGATTTAGCTTGTATCCGAATCCGGGAGCGTCACTCAGTTCGATGAATCCGTTCCGCGGGATGGGCTCTCCCTCAAGCAGTAATTCATTGCCTTGCGCGAACACGTCAACGAATTCTGCGCGTGGCGAGTTGGTGGTCGACACCACAAAGTGATATGTCGGCGCTCCGATTCCGTGTGGGATGACGGGAACTCCATAAACGCTCGCGTAAGCGGCGATCTTCTTTAGCTCAGAAATACCGCCGGCGCGGTAAATATCCGGCTGAAGGATATCGACTGCTCTTCGCTCGAGGAGCGGACGGAAGGACCAGCGGCTAAACTCGTGTTCCCCTGCCGTAAGCAGAAGATCGGGAACCGCATCTCTCAATCGAAGAAAGGAGTCGATCTGCTCCGGCGGGAACGGTTCTTCCATCCACAAGACTCCGTAGTCGCGCGCAATCTTCGCAAGCTCGATGGCGTACGGTAGATCGAGACCCATATAGCAATCGAGCATGATGTCCGCATCCGGCCCGACTTTCGCTCGCGCCTCCGACAGCATGCGGGCATTCGCGGCGAGTCCGACCTTCCCATCTGCCGGACCGTAGGAGAGCGCCAACTTAACATCACGAAAACCCTCCGACATGTGGCGCTCGGTCAGGTTGCCCGTCACGTACGCGCGAATACGATCTCGAGTGGCGCCTCCAATCAAGTCATAAACTGGTCGTCCGGTGATATGGCCGATCAGATCCCACAAAGCAATGTCGACGGCGCTGATTACCTCCACTGCCACCCCGCTTCTGCCATACATTGTGGAGGCGTGATAGAGCTGATCCCAGATCAACTCCACCTGAAAGGGGCTCTTATCGACCAGCAGCGACTCGAAATGGGATCTGACAATCTCCTGCGCTAAAGCGCCGCGACCACCTCCGACGTAGCCCAGACCGGTGTGTCCGTCGCTGGTTCCGATTTCTACGACAGCCGCCGACATTTCCCCGAACCAGCTCGACCGCCGCTCGCGATACTGCTCATGTCGAGACATAGGGCTGGCGATCAGCGAATCGGTAAGCCAGGAAAGCGCCATTGGCGCGGTGTGGACCTTGACGGAGGATATCTTCTCGGATGCGTTCATTCGTCTACTGCTCATCATGTATCATCTGTCAGAGCAACCATGCGAAGCGCCCAAATACTAATAGCACTGCTGTGTTCAATGCATACGCTGGCTGCGCAGCAGCACTCGCCTCCCAAACCGTATGCCCCTTTGTGTTCCGGTTGTCACGGTGAGCGCGCGACCGGAACAGAACGTGGACCCGCTCTTGTGGACAATCGTGAACTCAGAAGCCGTTCGGTCGACACAAATTCAGGATGTGATTCGAACCGGAACTCAAGGTGGAATGCCGGCATTCGCTTTACCGAACGAGCAAATTTCAGCTCTCGCGACATGGGTACATTCTCTGAACGCGTCAGCATACGACGTCGAAACGCCAGGACACAGAGAGGCGGGCGAGCGGTTCTTTTTCGGAAAGGGACAGTGCGGAAATTGCCATATGGTGGCGGGGCGCGGCGGGGTGAATGGTCCTGATCTTTCCGGTATCGGAAAGCAACTTACTTTGCGGCAATTGGAGCAGGCACTGGTTGATCCTATAGCCCGCATTGCAAATCGATCGACCGAGAGCTGTCCCGGGTGGGCGTGGTGTCCCGATGACGGCTGGGCTGTGGTGAACGTGCAACTGCGCACGGGCGCGAAGCTCCGAGGTTTCGCTCGCAGCCAGGGCAAGCACGACTTGCAACTTCAGACCCTGGACGGCCGAATGCATCTCTTGCTGGACTCCGATTATTCGCAAATCACGCGGGAAGACAAATCGCTTATGCCCGTCCTGAATGCGACCGATGAAGAACGCCGCGATCTCCTCGCTTATCTAAGCCGCCTCGGCGGAATACCCGTAGGTCCTCTTGCGCACGAACCGCCGCCCGTTTCTGCTGAGTCGAAGAAGCAGATTCTCAGTCCGAGTTCCGGTGAATGGCCAACGTACAACGGGAGCCTTAGTGCGAATCGTCACAGCGCCTTGGATCAGATCAATCTTCAGAACGTGGGTCGATTGAAGCTGCAATGGTCATACTCGATTCCGTATCCGGGGCTGGAGATGACCCCTTTGGTTGCTCAAGGAGTAATGTACGTGACCGGGCCCAACCAGGTATGCGCCATTGATGCGCAAACAGGCCGGCAGATTTGGTGTTATTCGAGAGAACGTACGTCCGCGGGCGCGATTGCCGGTGATGCCGCCAAAGGCGCGAACCGCGGAGCAGCAATTCTGGGCGATCGAGTGTTCTTCGTTACCGACAATGCGCACCTGATCTGCCTGAACCGGCTCACCGGCGGATTGATGTGGGACGTTTTGATTCCCGAGGGCTCCGGACACTATGGATCGACTGGAGCGCCTCTGGTTGTGGGCGATCTGGTGATCTGTGGTGTGGCTGGCGCTGACGAAGGAATTCGGGGGTTTGTGGCTGCTTACAAGGCAACGACAGGCCAACTCGCCTGGCGATTCTGGACAGTTCCGAAGCGCGGCGAGCCGGGCTCGGAAACATGGAGCGGAAAAGCCATCGAAGTTGGAGGTGGTTCGACCTGGCTGACCGGCTCGTATGATCCGGAAACGCAGTTGCTGTATTGGCCCACCGGCAATCCCTTCCCTGACACCGATGGCGAAGATCGTCAAGGTGACAATCTGTATACCAATTGTGTAGTGGCTCTGGATATAAATACAGGAAAATTGCGGTGGTATTTTCAGTTCACTCCTCACGACCTCCACGATTGGGATGCAACCGAGCCGCTGGTGCTCATCAACGCTCAATTCGGAGGCAAGGACCGCAAGCTACTGTTGCAGGCTAATCGCAATGGTTTCTATTACGTGTTGGATCGGACGAATGGCGAGTTCCTACTCGGGCAGCCGTTCGTGAAGAAGTTGACCTGGGCCAGCGGTATCGATCAAAAAGGCCGGCCCCAGCTTCTCGAAGGCAGCAAGCCCAGCCGCGCGGGAACGGTGACCTGTCCCGCGGTGCGCGGCGCCACCAACTGGTACTCGACTGCATTTAATCCGGCGACTAGGCTGTTCTATGTCATGGCCGTAGAAGATTGCAATATCTATCAGCAGTCGCAACTCGGAGGATATGTACCTTTTCGCGATCCCAAGGCTCCGCCCGAGAAGTATCTGCGCGCCATCGATTTCGAGACCGGCAAAATCATGTGGGAGATTCCTCAGGTAGGTCCGCCGGAGTCCAACTACTCGGGTGTCCTTTCAACGAATGGCGGTTTGATCTTCTATGGTGAAACCGGCGGAGGCTTTGCTGCCGTTGACGCGAAGACAGGCAAGACGCTTTGGCACTTTGAGACGAACCAGGCGTGGAAAGCGTCACCAATGACGTATATGATGAACGGACGCCAGTACGTTGCGATAGCGTCCGGCGGCAACATCCTTTCATTCGCAATTGCGAGTAATTGAAGGAGGGCATTCGTTATGAAACGTCGTGATTTCGTCGGACTTGCAATGGCAACTCCGGCGCTCGCCGGCATCACGCCTCGCAATCTCGACAAGATCAGGAATAGGACAGCCGGCAAAGTGCAGACAATGTTCAAATCGCCGGGCCCGCACCCGAATGGTCTTCAGGCGACTCGGGATGGTCTTTGGATTCTCGACCAGGGAAACAATAAGGTGTATCTCGTCAATTACAGCGATGGCGCCGTGATACGTGAGTTCGCTACGGAATCGGATCGTGGGAGTGGACTGACGTTCGACGGCGAAGCGCTTTGGCTGGGATCGACGTATAACCGCGAGATCGTTCGCTGCGATGCAACCACGGGTAAGACGCTTGCGCGCTATTTCACGCCTGGAGCCGGAGTGATTTATAGGACGACGTGGGATCCACCCGCCCGAAGCAGTCCGCTTGCGAAGCAGTCTGCAGCGTCGAATGGAAAGCCGCCGGCGAAATCAGCAAGTGATCCTCCAAATACTCTCGGTACTGGCGCGCACGGACAGGAATGGAGAGACGGAAAACTCTGGATGGCTGTTCCTCCTTCCAGGATGATCTATCGTATCGATCCGAAAACCTGGGTTGTGGAACAACAGTTCCCAACGGCGGGGAACCGTCCTCATGGAATCGGCTGGGAAGGCAAATATCTGTGGTGCACCGATTCGAATTTGAACGCGTTCTTCAAACATGACACCGTGACTGGCGAGATCGTAGAAAAAATTCAGCTTGCCGATTCCGATCCTCTGCCTCATGGCATGAGTATTTGGCAAGGCCACATGTGGTACTGCGACGACGTCGGTATCGTTTGCCGTTTGAAGATCTAATTTACCAGTAGCACGAGCTCCTGAATAAGGCGGCTAGAAGAAATAGAGGCAAAAGCTTGCGCGCGGACCGGCCGGCCGAATATCTTTAAGTCTTAACCTCATGACACCACAAGAAACCGCTGAAAAACTGGGCCTCAGCTTCGAGAAACAGACTCCCGGAGTATCTGAACCTATGCATTCGATCCGGCAATCAATTGATAAGTTCCGGGCATGTGAGCACTCTTAAAGGCAAACTCGGGGCAGGCGTAACAACGGAGGACGGCTATGCCGCAGCGCGCGATTGCGCATCGAAGATCCTGAATTCCGTTTGGAACACACATGGCACGCTGAACGGACTGCGTGTGATCAAAGTATTGGGCTGCGTGAACTCCACTTTGGAATTCACGGATCAGCATTTAGTCATCAATGGAGCTTCCGATCTGCTTCACGAAGTGTTCGGTAAAACCGGCGACGGTTATCATGCTCGGTCGGCCTTGGGTTTCGCGTCGCTCCCCACAGGAGCAGCGGTTGAGGTCGAAGCGATCTTTGAGATTAAGATCTGACAAGGTCCGCTACGTAGGTCATTCAGAGTTCCGCCCAGATGCGAATCAGGTTATGATAGACACCCGTGAGTTGTACGGCTGTCGGTGGTCCGGAGCCTCGCCGGTGAGTCTCTGAATGGCCATGTCGAGATCGAACAGGAGCGTACGCCGGCCGTCATCGCGGATCATGCTCTGAATCCAGAAGAACGATGAGATGCGCGAGCCGCTTGTGACCGGCGTACTTGATGAAGGCTGGTTGACGGATAAACACCACGTGGCCCGCCGGTAGTTTCCCGCTATGCGTGCCATAGGTGTCTTCTATGATCAGTTCGCCGCCTTCATATTCTTCGGGAATGTCAGGGTAAAGCAAATTAGAAATCTCAGGTTGACAGAGTCAGGCTTCGAAGGTGGCAGAAACAGGAGATCTGCTGATGAGCCAAGCCGAGAGAGACCGGCTAGTGGCGTGAAAGAAAGCAGCCAAAGGACTGATCACGAGAAAGTAGGCTGCGGAGGAACTGAAGATTAGCGAGCGCCAAGTGTATCGGTTATTGGCAGGGATGAAGGAGCGCGGGGATAAAGTGGTGATTCATCGCCTGCGCGGTCAACCCTGCAATCGCAAGCTCGACGAGGAAGTCGAGCAGAAGGCATTGGAAATTCTTCGAGATTCCAAGCTGGGCGATTGTGGACCTACGCTGACGCCGGAATACATAGCCAAAAAGCACAACGGGTGTTTGCACGATTCGTGCGGCACGATAGCACGGAAGAGAATATGGCGCTGCTGGAGCAGTATCTTTTCCGTTTCGGACGCCGCTGGAGTTCGACACCGATAAGGTGAGTATCTGTCACACCGCGCCGAAAAAGAACCATCCGGCACGGGACGAGCCTTTGCCACCGACACAGATGGACGCGCTCTGCAGGAACTCGGCATCGGCTTGCCGCGGATTCTCCTCAAGCCAAAGGCGGTGGAGCGAAGTTTTCAAACGGTTCAAGATCGTTTGGTGAAGCTGATGCGTGCCGAAGGGATTCGAACGTTGGCGGCAGCTAATGCGTATCTGGACAACCATTATTTGCCGGAATGGCAGCGCTATTCACCAAGCGCCGGCTTCGGCCGACGATGCGCATCGGCCACGGGGCAAACAGCATGGACTGGAGGCTATTCTATGCCGGGTAGAACGTCGGGTGGTTGCGAACGATTACACCTTTCGTGTGGGTGGATAGATGTATCAGATTGATCGCGAACATGTGCGCCCTCGGCTTGGCGGGGCTCGATCGGCGTCGAGCAGCGGCGCAATGGAGAGATAGCCGTACGGTTGGAGGGGAAGTATTTGCCAGTCCGACTTTGCGACTGCCCCCCCGCAAAGCCGGAAAACCGAGTCTCCACAAACCCGCGAAAGCTCCCAAACGCAATGGCAAGAGCCGATGGATGGAGGGCTTCTTTGATCGGTCCGCTCCCAACATCGAACACGCAATCGCAATCGCCAATGCCACCAGTTCGAGCCAAAAGCAATCAGGAAAGCCGGGCAAACCACGCCCGGCTATCTTCGCGTTTCTTTGGCCCAAAACGGAAGCTCAGAAGCTCCACCGGTATGACCACAAAAAAGATAACCCCGAGTCTTCCTCGAGGTTTTCACCAATCACGCCGGAGCCAGCCCCGTCGCTTCGGCTTCGGGCGTCGGCTCGGGCGCGACCCTTCGCGGACGGCTTAACCTTAACACGCCACTAGAAAACGGACCCTTCCGGCCTGACGTTTCTCTCCTGAAAATCCGAGATGTGATGAGTGCCCGGGGAGTCGGGATGCACACTACGCTGCGGGTTGAAGGGAAACCTGATGTCCCAACTTTTCCAGCCGCTTGATAACCGCTTGGTCAGCCGGTCTCGATCCAGGCGATCAAAATAGTCCTCACCGAGATCGGTAGAATTTTCGCCCGGTCCACAGCAGCATATAGCCGGTGTAAACAATGCATGCGCGACTGCGACAATGGCTCGTTTCTTTCCTTTGCGGGCTGCCAGCCGATGGTAGAACGCTTTGAAGTAGGAGCCTCTTGTCATGCTGGCTCCCCAAGCGGCCTGCGTCAGCGCGCGCCGCACCCAGACGTTGCCCCGACGGGTCCGCCCGCTTTTCCGTTTCCCCGCGCTCTCCTCTTGCCCAGGGCACAAACCGGCCCACGAAGCCGCATGCGCGGCCGTGGGAAACTGGCTTGGCTCATCTCCGGACCCATTTCGGCAACCATGGTCCAAGCCGTGATCCGGTCAATTCCCGGAATGCTAGTCCAGGTCTCCACCGCCGCTGCGAAAGGGCGCATCTGCTTCTCTATGCGCTGATCGAACTTGGCGATCCGTTCGGTGAGTTCATCCCAGTGCGCCAGCCACTGCTCCAGCGGAACCGATGATGTTCGTTTAGCGTTCCAGTGGCCGCCTGCTGCAAGACCGGGATCTTGCCTCGCAGCCGTTTGCGGGCCAATTGCGCCAAGGCCTCCGGATCGGATTCCCCGCGCACCATGGCGCGCAGCATCGCCCGCCCGGAAACTCCCATTACGTCCGACATCACGCTGCTGAGTTTATATTGGCGTCTTCCAGCACCTTCCGGATGCGATTGCCGATCCGGACCTGTTCCTGTTTGAGCGTGGTCCGGCTCCGCGTCAGATCCCGCAACTGCTGGATCGGCCGCGGCGGCACGAAGCTGCCTTGCAATAGCCCGTGTTGCAAGAAATCGGCAATCCGCTCGCCATCTTTCAGGTCGGTTTTCCTGCCCCGCAGGGCTTGAACCTGTGTCGGGATTGGCCAGCAGCAATTCGAATTGCCCTTCCAAGATGTGCCATACCGGTTTCCAGTACACGCCGGTAGCTTCCATCGCCACGTGCGTAACCTGATGGCCATGCAGCCAGTCGGCTAGCCGCAAAAGGTCCGCTGTGGTGGTTCCACAGCGCAGTTTATACTTCTCGCTCTTGCCGCCTTCTTTGATTGCACGCATACCGCCAAACTGGCCTGATGCACGTCGATTCCACAACAACGCGGGTGAACTACTTCCATAGCTCCTCCTGCTTGCGCTCCGGAGGACGCCTCTCTGATTAGTCTCTCCTGCGTGCTTCCGCCCGCCTCAACGGCAAAGCTTCTGCGACAATTCGTTGTGCAGACTGGCGTCTCGACCAAACTACTTTTCGGGCTTGAACAGCGCCAACAAAAGTCACGGCCTCCATCCTTCGCGCATTCCTCTCCTAGCGCCCTCTCACCCTCGTGTCATTTTCATTCTTCGTTGTCCGCCGTAGGCGGGTGCCAAACTACTTTGTCTGTCGGCGCGAAGTAGAAATGTCCTATCCGGAGCGAAGTAGAAAGGTCCGGTTCTGACCGGCGATTCTGGATGTGCATGTTATTTTGAAGCACCCGCGCGGGGTCGCGCCTGAGCGGGTGCCCAGAGCCGATGCGACGGATGGCTCCGTGCGTGATCGGCGAGCCCTTCGATTTCGGTCGGAGGGCTTTTCCATTTTGCATCACGACGGTGAATCCCGAACAGAGGCTCTGGGCGTAAACGCGAAGATTGCCGGGCTGGGTTTGCCCGGCACTCCAAATTAGCTGTTGCGATTGGATTCGCGGATGGCTTGCCAGATCGGCTTGGGAGCGATCACCGGGTAGTCGCGCATCCAGCGGCTGCGGCCACCACGGTTGTGGTCTTTGCGCACAGGCTGGTGTGTTGGTGCGGGCTTGTCTTCCTGCTGGCGGGAGATCGAGGCGGAGATGTCGAGGTACGCGCCTTCATACCGCATGGCAAGGCTGCCGTCCAACCGTGCTTCAACTCGCACTTTCTGTCCCTTCATTGCCACCCGGACACTGGCTCGGGCAATCTGATACCGCTTGCGCTCAAACTGAATCGTGTAATCGGTTGCAATCGTGCGCATCTCGACACGGCTGAGCGTCGCCGCCAGGTTGTGCAGTTCGGTAAGGGATCGATGCGCGTCGGCCGTATTAGCCGGGGACACAGTGAACCGCTCGTCCCAGTCAGGCAGGAACTGTGTCTCGAGGCAAGCGTTCGCTGCCTCCAACGTGCACGCGCCGGCCAGGCGCAACTGCTTCACCAGCCGGTCCTGGGCTGTGTTGAAAAATCTCTCGATCCGTCCCTTGGCCTGCGGACTGTGAGCCGAAATGCGCTCGATCCCCAACTCCGTCAAAGCACGAGTGATCTGCGTCGGCTGCATCCCCTCTTGCTCTGAGGCGTGCGAAGACTTGGGTGTGGTCTCGAACATCGCTGCCTTGTCCGTGTAGAAAGCCAGAGGCCGTCCATATCGCTCTAACCACTGCCACAATACCCGCATGTTTTCTTCCGCCGTGTCGTGCCGTACAAACCTGGCATGGACGCGGCTGGTCGCATCGTCGATCATCGCGATCAGATACAGACGCTCGCCACGTCCTTCGAGCCAATCGTGAATGCACGTATCCCATTGCACCAACTCTCCAAAGCAGGCACGCCGCTCACGCCACTGGTGGATTGTCTCTACCTTACGTTTGCGGCTCTGCCACAGGCCGGCAGCGATTAGCCATTTCCGGATTGTGTCGCGCCCAACTTTGATGCCCAGCACTTTACTGACGTGCTCGGCTGCGAAGGTCGGACCAAAGTCGCGGCACTCTTCACGGCGCAGTTCCTCGATCGCACGCCGCTCCAAGTCACCGCTCGTCTTGCGGTTGGAGGCTCGTCCGCGAAGCCCATGGACTACCGCTACATCGCCCAGCTGCTTCAGACTCGTCACCAGCCGCCGTACCTGACGCTCGCTCAGCTTCAGATGCTCGGCCGCTTGCTTCTGCGTGATCTGCCTCCTGCTGACCTCATGCAAGATCTTGAGGCGGTCCCGCTCTCTCTGGCTCATCGCCAACCTGTCCTCTCCCATCCAGACCCGAGTCTGTCAAGAGGACATTTCTATTTCGCGCTAACCGGACATTTCTATTTCGCTGCGACACCAAACTACTTTGTCGCGACAGAATCGAGTGAACAGGATATACTAGCGTTCCCATGAGGACGTCCGCTCCCCAGGTAGTGCTTCTCACTACGATCATTCTTAGTGGGTCACTGTCCGCCGAAGATCGTATTTCGATCACACCCCGGACCCGCTCCAGGAGCGCTGTTCTCTCGGACGCCAGCGTGCGAGTAGACGTACGGCTCCTTCAGGTGGGCGTTATCGTGACCGATCTCCGTGGGCAGCCGCTCACGGATCTACCGCAGAATGCATTCCGAGTATTCGAAGACGACATCGAACGGCCGATCACAGCGTTCTCGGTTACGGAGATGCCGATGTCAGCCACTCTGGTTTTCGATACCAGCCGCAGCATGCGCGGTCGAGTCGGTGACGCCCGCTCCGCCGTCGAACGGTTTCTGAAGATGAGCGGTCCGGGAGATGAGTTTTCGCTCGTAGGGTTCAGTAACCGGCCCGAGCTGCTCACGCCCATGACCACGGATCTGGACGAGATCTCTCGGGAGTTGAGCTGGATCGAGCCCCGGGGTTGGACCGCGCTGTTCGATGCGATCTTCCTCGCAACCAATCACGTTCGTAAAGGCAGGAACGAGCGAAAGGTGCTGATCGTCTTTTCCGATGGCGCCGACAACAACAGCAGGTACTCGGAATCGGAGTTGATTTCGATGCTTCGAGAGACGGATGTTCAGGTTTATGCAGTGAGCATGTTCGGCCGATCTCGGTCGCTGGAACGAATTGCAGATGAAACCGGCGGGCGATCGGTCTGGGTACGGAAGATCGATGACCTACCGGATGCCATGGAGGCGATCAGCCGGCAGATTCGTAGCACGTATCTACTCGGATGCATTCCAGGCGAAGTGAGAAACGATGGTAGGTATCATCGGATTCGCGTCCAGGTCCAGCCGCCCGCGGGTGTCGAAGATGTACATGCGTCGTGGCGACGCGGCTATATGGCGCCAGTTGAGTAGTGATACTCTTCGTCTGGCGCCCGATTCAAAACGACACTGTCTTTACCAGCGAAGTCCAAAGCTTACTGGAAGAATGTCGGTTTCGACATTCCGGGTGAAAACGTGGTGGTAACGAGCCTCTGCGAATAACTTCGTTCTGCTCTGGCCCAATTTCACCGAGAAGCCCACGCCGCCATTGATGCCGCCCTTATACTGACTAAACGAGCCTATGACCTGAGTTGTCTGAAATGCGGCTGGATAAAATCCGAACCACGGATCGAAGAATGTCCCCGTTCCGATCGAGGGCTGAGTATATTCAACAGTCCGGTTATAAATACCGCCGCCACCAGTCACGTACACGTCGACCGGGCCTTCCTGCGTCAGGTGAACGATAGGATCGAGTGTAAAGCCCCAAACGCGGACGCTTCCTCCTGGAGCCTGTGCCTGCTGAAGGGATGTCTGATTGATCCCAAGGTCGTTAAACGTAAAATCGAGCATCAAGCCGAAGTGATGGTTGGCGTTCATGCCGGCGCCAGCCGAGATGTTCCAGCCTGTGTCCAGCCGCGAACCAATGGGATTGACCGCCGGGGTGAAGCCACCACCGACGTAGCCGGTAAAGCGTGAAAACTGGGCGCTGGCGGGAAAAGATGCCAAGCAGCAAAATGAGAGCAGAAATGCGATCTTCCTCATGCCGATTTCCGATGCATGTAATCTGCCACTAGCCTTTGCGTAATTCTTGGGTAAAAGGCTGTGCTCGACTGCAGCAATAGCTGCTTGAACTCCGTACGTGGCGGCAGTACCAACGCCGATCGTTTACTATTTCAAAGAATATAGCCGTAAAAAGCGCGTGTAATTAAGCGCACGTCTGACGGTAATTGGCTGCAAAAAATTCCGTCTGCTTAGCCTAAAACGCCGCTCGGGCAAGGCGTTAAGTGCGTTCCTTCATGGAGTCACCGTACGATCCCTGGGCCTGGTCCATGGCTCTCGTGATGCTTTGCCTCGTGTTACTGGCGGCTGCTCTGCGACCGGCAGCACGTGCTTCCCGTATCGATCCCATGTCAGCCCTGAGAAGCCAATGATCGCTTTATCCTCAAAGATGATGAGACGCATTGTTCTGATGCTGATTACGGCGGCTTGGCTTTTCGGAGAGCGACCTCCCCAAAACATACGAGTGCCGGCGAGCGACGCAAGCGGTTCACATTGATGGGAAGATCGATGAGTCTGTCTGGGGCTCGGCGCCGTGGACGGATGACTTCGTAGATATCGAGGGAGCGGCCAAGCCTGCGCCGCGATTCCGCACGCGCGCCAAGATGCTTTGGGACGATCAATACCTGTATATCGCTGCGCAAATGGCTGAGCCTCACGTATGGGCGACACTTACCCAACACGATTCCGTCATTTTCCACGACAACGATTTCGAAGTCTTCATCGATCCGAATGGCGATACTCTCGAATACTACGAGTTCGAAATGAACGCGCTAAATACTGGATGGGATCTGTTTCTCGACAAACCATACCGTCACGGCGGAAAAGCGCGTAACAGTTGGGAGATTCCGGGATTGCGAACCGCGGTATACGTCGATGGGACGCTGAATAATCCGAGCGATACCGATCGAGGCTGGTCGGTCGAGATTGCTTTCCCATGGAAGGCGCTTGCGGAATATGCGCACAAGGACGCGCCGCCACTAGCAGGAGATGAGTGGAGGATAAATTTCTCTCGCGTCGAATGGCGCCATGAGATTGTGGATGGCAAATACCGCAAACTTCCAAACACCAAGGAGGACAATTGGGTCTGGTCTCCTCAAGGCGTAATCAACATGCACATTCCTGAGCGATGGGGCCGCATCCGGTTCACGAGCAGCAATACATCGAAACAACCGATCAAAGGCGCTGAAACCCGGGCGCCGGGACCGCATCCCACGTTCTAGACGCCTAGTATGATGGGTGTCAATGGCAATTTTCAGGGGAGCATCAACAGCAATTTTGGTTTTGTGCGGCTTGACGACCGTTAGCTTTGCGCAGACATTCCAAGCTCAGATCACTGGCGAGGTTCGCGACCCTTCCGGTTCGGTAGTGCCCAACGTGAAGTTGACGGCGACAAACATCGCCACGGGCGCTCCGTTTACCACAGAATCCAATCAGCAGGGCATATACCGTCTCCTCGCCCTGCCACCGGGCCAATATAATATCGCCGGATCGTTGACCGGATTCAAGACCTACGAGCAAGGTCCCGTCACACTTCAGGTAAACGATAATGTGACGCTGAATATCACGCTACAGGTCGGAGACGCCTCTGAGCGCGTTGTGGTCACCGCTTCCGCCGAGGCGCTGCAGACGCAAACGGCTAGCGTGGGTCAGGTGGTGAATACCCGAACGATCGAGGGTCTGCCGCTAAACGTCCGCGATCCGCTCGCTCTGATCGGTCTGACTCCAGGCGTCACCTTTGGAGCCAACTTTGGGAATGGCGGAGGTCAGGAGCTCGGCCGGAACTTCTTCAAATCGGATTTCAACGTTGGCGGTGGCCGCTCCGGTTCACAGGAACTCCTGCTTGACGGAGCCGCAAACACGACCCCCGACGTCAACCGAGGCGTCATCAATCCTCCGGTCGATTCGGTCCAGGAGTTCAAAGTCCAGGCCAACAGTTACGACGCCGAGTTCGGCCGCACTTCCGGCGGTGTCATTAACGTCATCACAAAATCCGGGACAAATGAATTTCACGGCCTTGTTTACGACTTCGAGCGCCACTCCTACATCGAAGCGAACAATTGGTTCAACAACGCCGCCAACATCCCGAATCCATCGTTCAAGCGTCATCAGTTCGGCGCCAACTTCGGCGGCCCGATCATCAAGAACAAAACCTTCTTCTTCGCCGATTACGAAGGTCTGCGCCAGGGCTTCCCAGTAACTTTTGTCACAACCGTACCCACGTTGGCGCAGCGTGGAGGCGACTTCTCTCAAACCCTCGCCGCGGGGAATCAGCGCGTAACCATCTATGATCCTTTGACAGCCGAAACGCTTGCTAACGGTCAGCGGCAACGCTCGGCGTTCCCGGGCAATGTGATTCCTGCGGGTCGAATCGATCCTGTGTCGCGCCGGCTTGCAGATCTCTTCCCGCAGCCTAATCAACCGGGCAACGCTCTTGGCCAGAACAATTATGTCCGCAGCGCCGGATCCACAATTAACACCGACAAATGGGACGCTCGTGTCGATCACGCATTCGGAGAGAACACGCGTCTGTTCGGCCGCTACTCTGAGCAGAAGGACGTGCGCATCGTGCCGGGTCCGCTGCCCGTACCCATTGGCGGCGGACGCAATACCACGGACACATACCACCAGGCCATGGCCGATCTCACGCATATCTTCAGCCCGACTTGGCTTTTGACGGCTCAATTTTCGTTCAGCCGGGCGCTCGCGACGCAGTTCGGCCTTTCACGCGGATTCGATTTTGCGTCACTCGGGTTCCCCGCGAATATCAATGCGATTGCAACCGATCAGGTGCCGGCGGCAAATATCACCGACATTCCTGCCGGGATCTCCAATATCTCCGATTCCTTCACGCAATATCAGCCGAGGAATGTTTGGGGGATGCGTGCCGGAATGGTTCATTCGCAGGGCGCTCACAACCTGAAGTTCGGGATCGATTACCGCATCCTGGACTTCAACGAAGGGCAGAACACCGCTCCGTCCGGCAGCTACACCTTCACTCGAGCCTACACACAGGGGCCAATCGCCAACGTACCTTCGGCAATCGGAGGCAACGGATTTGCCGATTTTCTGCTCGGTACTGCAACGTCTGGGACGTTCCGCCAGCTCATGCCGATTTCGACGCAGGGCCTCTACACAGCCCTGTATTTTCAGGACGACTGGCGTGTCTCGCAAAAGCTGACCCTCAATCTTGGTATTCGATGGGACCTGCAGCGCGGCAACCGGGAAAAATGGGGACGCATCGCGTGGTTCGATCCGACTGTCCCTAGCCCAATCGCGCAGGCCGCCGGTTTGCCCAATCTCAAAGGCGCTTTGCGGTGGGTCAACGGTGAGAATGGCAGCAACCAACAGGACACTCCTCTTGGCGACTTCGCCCCCCGCATCGGATTAGCCTACCGGATTACGGACAAAATTGTCGTCCGTAGCGGATACGGCTTGTTCTACGTTCCCCGAAATATCCAAGGCAACGGCCAGGGAGCGATTACCGCATTCCGCGATACGCCGATGGTCACAAGCCTTGACAACAACATCACACCTCTAAACTCTCTATCCAATCCGTTTCCGCAGGGTGTGCTTCCGATATTGAACGACCGTGATCCGGGCGCGAACATCGGCGCTCAAATCCAGGCGCCTTTCTACGAAAATAAATCCGGATACGTGCAACTCTGGAATTTCGCTCTGCAATGGGAGATGCCGGGAAGCGTTGTGATGCAGGCGATGTACTGGGGCAACAAGGGCACAAACCTCCTCACTGCTACGCAGAACATCAATCAGTTGCCGGATGAGTATCTGTCGCTCGGCAACGCTTTGAACGATCAGGTTCCCAATCCCTTCTTCGGAGTCATCCAGGCCGGCGCGTTATCTGGTCGAACGATTTCACGACGTCAATCCCTGCTTCCGTTTCCGCAGTATTCGGGTGACGCAGGCGTTCAACGTGTACTGGCTCCCTTCGGCAATTCCAGTTACAACGGAGCCACTCTTCAGGCGGAACGCCGTTTAGGACAATCCCTTACATTCCTTGTCGGGTACACCTGGTCGAAGGCCATCGATGACTTGAACACTCCGATCGATGTTTATAATCGCCGTCTTAGCCGCGCGTTGTCAGCTTTCGATACGCCACATCAGTTCATCGGCAGTTGGGTTTACGAGTTGCCGGTCGGAAAAGGCCGAAAAATGGATCTCGGCGGCGCGGGTAACGCAATTCTCGGCGGCTGGAACCTGAGCGGTATTGTGCGCGTTCAGAGCGGACAGCCGGTCACGATCACCACACCGGCCGTAAACACGGGGCAGAGTGGCGCAATCGACGATCCGACGATTGCGCGCTGGTTCGATACCACTGTTTTCCGTCCTGCGGCGCCCTTCACTTTCGGCAATATCGGCTCGCGTTCGCCCGACATCCGCACCGATTTCACGCGCAACGTTGATGTAGTTGTGGCGAAGAAGTTCCCCTTCACCATTCGAGATCGAGTGATTGAGCCGCAATTCCGTGCCGAGTGTTACAACCTGTTCAACACACCGCAATTCGCTGCTCCGAACGGCTCCGTTACATCGCCGCAGTTCGGCACCGTGACGCGGCAGGCCAACACATCGCGTCAGTTTCAGTTCGGGTTGAAAATCGCATTTTGACACGTCGAAACTGGTTCGCCATCACCGGAGGGAGTGCGCTCGCGCAGGCGGTCGGTGCCCGTCCTCGCGTAGCCTGCATTCTCAACGTCTACAGCCCGAACTCTCACGCAGACGTCTTCATGAGCCGTCTGCTTGACGGCTATCGCCTGAACGGCGCGTGGCACGCTCCGAAACTGCAAGCCGTAACCTTCTACGTCGACCAATTTCCTTTCAACGACATGGCTCGTGAACAGGCAGCCGAGTACGGCATTCGTATCTGCCCCTCCGTGACCGAAGCCATCGAAGGGGTCGACGGAATCGCTGTCATCGGCGAGCATGGCAATTACACGCGCACTCCGCGCGGCAATTTCATGTACCCGCGCAAGCGCTACTTCGATGAGATCGTCCGTACGTTCGAATCGAAAGGGCGGGTTCTGCCGTTACTGAGCGACAAGTACCTCGCTTACGATTGGGCGGACGCAAAATCCATGGCCGATCGCGTGCGAGCCCTTGACATTCCCTTCGCGTGCGGATCAACGTTGCCGCTGTCGTGGCAAAAGCCGCCTCTTGACCTGCCCGCTTCGCCAAAATTCGACGAACTCCTCGCGGTGAGCTTTAGCGATTTGGAAGAGCACGCCTATCATGGAATCGAGGCCCTCCAGTCAGTAGCCGAACGGCGCGGAGAAACCGGTGTTGCGGCGGTCCGCTACATGGAAGGCCCAGAGGTGTTTAAGATTTCGCCGGCGCTGCTGGATGCCGCGCTTGCCACTCGTGTCAATCCGCCGCCCGAGGACAAAGGACAGAAGCCCGAAGCATTCCTGATTCGTTACCGCGATGGGCTTCAAGCCTCGATCCTCAATCTCAATAGCAAGACCCGTGACTACTTAGTCGCCGCGAAACTGCATAACGAGTCTCGTTCGCGAGCCACTTGTTTCTACATCTCTCTTTACGTTCATTCGCATTGGGGATTTATGGTACAAGCCTTTGAAAACCTGGTGCTCACCAAAAGAGCGCCTATGCCCCTCGAACGTACGCTTCTCAGCAACGGCATTCTGCTCGCCGGACTGGAGTCGCGTCGGAAAGGAGGAACATGGGTCGATACGCCGGAGCTTTCGTTTTCCTATTCCTGGCCGCGTTAGGGAATTCCGCGGAATACACGATTGTCGATGTGCAGAAGGTACCCGCCATTGGCGACGCCTCTACTGCGATCGTGCGCGCCGCCGTTAATGAGCCGGTTCCCGAGATCGCTTGTGATGTCCTGATCGCAGGAGCAGGTATGGGCGGTGTAGGAGCCGCGCTCGCCGTGTCGCGGCACCATAGACCGCCTGCGTCACAGAGGAAACTGACTGGGTCGGAGGGCAGGCGACTGCGGGAGGCGTATCCGCGCTCGATGAGAACAAGTTCATCGAAATCTCTGGCGGGACCCGGAAATATTATGAGTTCCGCCAAGGCATTCGTCAGGCTTCCGGAGGACTCTCCAACCCAGGGGCCTGTTACGTCTCAGCCCTGTGTTTCGAACCGCGTATTGGCGTTGAAGTTCTGAATCGAATGTTGAAGGATGCCGGTGTGCGGCTCTATCCGCGAACGCAGGTTATCGCGATCGATCGCAAGGGCGACCACATTGATAGCGTTCTCGCCTGGCAGTTCGAGAAGAAATCGGCGGTGCGCTTCCGCCCAGCCTACGTACTGGATGCAACGGAGATGGGCGATCTTCTACCGCTTGCGAAAATCCCGTACGTCGTCGGATCAGAACCAAAGTCGGACACCAAGGAGCCTCATGCGGCCGACAAGCCCAATCCCGCCTGCGTCCAGAGCTTCACCTATCCGTTTGCAATCGAACGCCGCGATGGAGAGAATCACCGCATACCGAAACCCGCTGATTACGAGGGCGTCCTCAAGCGCCAGCAGTTTACGCTGCACATGAACTATCCGGTCGAATATGGCTGGAAAGGACGGCGTCGATTACCGTATGTACGGCGATGATCCACCGATTCCGAACAACATGTCTCCGGGACCATTCTTCTCGTGGCGCCGAATCCGCGCGAAGTCTCCGGAAATCGGCGCTGATGAACTGGCCTCGTCAGGACTACGCCGCCGAATCGATTCTCGATCGCACGCCCGCCGACCTCGCGCGAATTCTGCAGGACGCAAAACGCACATCGGTCTCGTTCCTGTACTGGATTCAAAGCGAGCTTGGACATCCCGAAGTCAAGCTGCGTCCCGACATCATGGACACTGCCGATGGACTCTCGAAGTATCCGTACATACGCGAGTCTCGCCGCATGCTTGCCAAAGGCCGAGTCACCGAGCAGGACATCGTGGACGAATACTGGCCAGGCCCGCGAGCTCGATGGTTTGATGACTCCATCGGTATCGGCTTCTATATGGTGGACATTCATCCTTGCGGCGCGAATGAGCGCGGCCGCATGATGATGCCTAGACCATTCCAGATACCGCTCTCCACGCTGATGCCCCAAGCTCCGGTTAATTTCCTGCCCGCGGGTAAGAACCTCGGCGTCACTCACCTGACCAACGGAGCCTTCCGCCTTCACCCAATCGAGTGGATGGTCGGGGAAGCGGCAGGTACGGTCGCGTCGTTAGCAATCGGGAAGGGCTCGATGCCCGATGTTCGAGCAGTACAAGCCGATCTCGCGCAAGCCGGAGTCCCGATCGTCTGGTTCGACGATCTGCCTGTAGATCATCCGGCGTTCGCAGCCATTCAACTGGCCGCCATCAGAGGCCTGTATCCGCTAGGCTCGGATCTGCACGCCTCTCCCGACGCTCCGATCTCGCGAGCCCAAGCCGCGATAGCTCTTGCCGCGTACTTCGGCGAAAAACTCGATCGCGATAAAGCGATCCGCGCCGCAATCGATCGCGGTTGGATGGCGACCGATCATCGCAATTGGTTCCATCCCGATCTGCCGCTGCTCTGGACGGACATTCGCGAAGCTAAGCTTCCCGGAAAGCTTCCGGCAGTTGCCTCGCCGAAAGCGGGGCCGGTAAAGCGATCCGAGTTCGTCAGCCGCTTGTTGAGCGGTGATTCGCTTTAAGCTATCGAACCAGCGACTGCTTCCTTTAAACCCGGCGAGCCCGTCCGAATGCGGTCGTGGATGATCTTGACAATGCGCTCCGCATCCCTGCCGACGCCATGAATCATCGTTGACGAGAAAGCGTAGATGAACGGCAGTCCGATAAAGTACAATCCCGGCTCGCCGATAGCTACTCCGCCATGATGCTTCGGCATTCCCGTTTCATCGAAAACGGGCAACTGAATCCACGAGAAGCCGGGGTCGAATCCGGTGCACCAGATCACGTTCCGCACGTCGAGAATGCGGTCGTCAGCCAACACGGGCAAGCCTCTCCGGATACCGGTAACTCGCGGAACGCGATTGACTCCGGCGTTTTCGAGATCTTTGGGCTTAACTCGAATCAGCGGGCCACCTTGCGATAAAACCTTGACACGCGCCTTTCGGCCAATGGGAGTATTGATCGTAAGCAAGCGGTGGAACACAAATCGCAGGATTAACCGATACAAGAACAACCGTGCCGCAAGCCCGTCGATCCGAAAGGGAACATGTCCGGTGCTCCTGCCGGACATCCAGGTGCGGTGGCGCCGGACGATATCCATCGCAATTTCAGCGCCGGAATTGCCGGCACCAACGATCAGCACATCGCCTTCCTGCAATTCGTTCGGGCTTCGGTAGTCCTTCGAATGAAGTTGTGTGATTCCGTGATCAAGTTCCGAAGCGAAGGCGGGAATGCGCGGATGTTGGTAGCTGGCCATTGCAATGACAACGTGCTCCGCCCTGAACCGCCGGGCGCCCGCGTTGACTATGTACTCGTTTCCTTCCCTCGAAATCGAATCGACTTTCGTGCGCGTCCGAACAGGCAGGTTAAACTTGGCCGCGTACGACTCGAGATAGTCGCCCATTTCGTTTTTTGTTGGAAAGTAATCAGAGTGCGCCGGGAATGGCATTCCGGCGAGACCGTCGAAGCGTGCGGGGGTGAATAACCGGAGCGAGTCCCATCGGTTACGCCAGGCATCGCCGACTCGTTCGTTTGCGTCGAGAATCACAGAAGGGAGACCCCGACGGGCGAGGAAATAACCGACGGATAAGCCGGCCTGCCCTGCGCCTATAACTACGGTTTGAACATCTTCAATTTGTCTTTCATACTTCATCCTTGTACCTCACTGCTTTGACTTACGAGCAGCCTCCTCACACCCCTCCGTTAGGGAACGCGGATTTTTATCGTGAAATGGATCAGAATGAAGCAACATGCGAAGGAGCCTGGTTTTCGGAGCGGTGTTGTTAACGATTGCCGTTATCGGTCTCGCCCAACGCGGCCGCGTTCCATCGTTGCAATCCGATGATGACACAGCCGAGCCCATGCCGGTTCGCAATGCCGAGTTTCACTTCTTACGTGTGGAATACACCGATTTACCCCAATATCATCGGAGTTGGGGGTACTCGTCTCGCGACGGATTGGGCACAGGTTGGTGGCTGATGGACTGGCCGGCCGCGGATAATCATTTTACGGTAGGCTTGGGCCGCTTAACTCGAATCGACGCAGGAGATCCCCGGCACATCCGGCTAACCGATCCCAAGCTCTTCGATTACCCGTGGATCTACGCGACGCAGACAGGTTGGTGGGGGTTGACCGACGCCGAAACGCGCTGTCTTCGCGAGTATCTGCTTCGGGGAGGATTCCTGGTAGTCGACGACTTCTGGGGTCCCGATCAGTGGGACGTTTTTCGTCGTACCATGAACCGCGTGTTTCCGGATCGGCCTATCACGGACATCGCACAGTCGGATTCCGTCATGCACGTCCTGTACGACATAGAAGAGAAAGACCTGACCTTCATACCTGGTTCACGCCATTTGCGGCAAGGACCCGGAGGAACAGTTCAGATCGTGCAACCCGAGGGAACCCGCCCCGCCTGGCGAGCAATGTACGATGACCACGACCGCATGGTGGTCGCCGTCAACTTCAACACCGATGTTGCCGACGCCTGGGAATTCGCCGACGTTCCCTACTACCCCGAGAAAATGACAACGCTCGCGTATCGTTACGGCATCAACTACGTAATCTACGCAATGACCCACTGAGGAAACGTCACAGCCTCGGGGCAACAGGCTTGGAAGGTTTCCACGGAAACACTCCCTGGCGCTTCATATGGCGCCGGAACACCTGATCTCCCGCAGTGACATAAAGAGTATCTAAAGCCGGTCCTGCAAAGACGGCATTCGATGGAGTCTTGTCCGCCGGTCTCAAGAGCACCGCAGACGTTCTTCCGGCCGGGTCCGAAATCTGCACTCCAAGCCTCGTAGCGACATAGAGAAATCCCTCGTTATCGACCGTGAGTCCATCGGCGCCAGAGCGCATCTGGCCAGGGGCAACTTCGTCTTCCATCTCCAGTCGATGAAATGCCAAACCATAGTTGAGCGAGCCGTCAGGCTGTACCTGGAATGACCAGACCCAACGACTAGCCATATCCGCCACAAGCAACAGCGAATGATCGGGCGAGAGCCGGACTCCATTCGGGAAATTGATTCCCTCGTGAACAACGCGCTTCTCGCCTTTGGAATTAACGAACCAAACCCGTTTCGCCGAAGGTTCCGTGAAGTAGATTTCTCCCTTCGCATTGACGGCAAGGTCGTTTGAGCCCGCGCCTTCCGTAATAACCGATTCTTTTCCTGAGGAATCGTAGGCGACAATTCGCTGGCGTCCGTTCTGGCAGGCATAAAGCCGGCCATCGGGCCCGAACATGAGCCCGTTCGCGCCTCCCGTGTCTTCCTTGAAAGTACTCACCTTGCCGGAAGCGTGCTCCAGCTTGTGAATACGATTATTGGGGATGTCGGAGAAGTAAACGTTGCCTTCCGGATCGACCGCCGGACCTTCCGTGAATTTGTGCCCGCGGCTGACCGATTCCCAATCCGAGGCCGTATCGATGAATCGAGACGCGAACGACTTTTCCGGTTTCGCGATTGGCTTGGTCCAATCGCGCCATACCCACCGCAGCGCATCGGGCAACAGCGGACCACCGTGTTTCATGTTATGTCCTTCGCTGCCCACCACAAGCTTCGCATCGTACCCCGCCGTCTCGAGAGCGGCGATCATATCCTGATTGCTTTGAATATTGACGTCGCCTGTCCCGTCTTGCAGAAAGATTCGCAGAGGCTTGCCTTCGAACTTGCGTACCTGGGAGGGGAGAATCAGCGCTCCCCGCTGGTGCGTGAAGCCCGCGATGAAGCTCATCACGCGACGAATAGCATCCGGACGCTCCCAGGCGGCAGTGAACGAGCAATTCCCTCCGGAAGACGATCCCGAGATCCCGCGCAGATTCGGGTCGGTCGTCAGGTTGTAGGACTTTCCCACTTCAGGCAGAATCTCATCGATCAAAAAGCGCGCGTATCTCCCCGTGACGGCGTCGTACTCAAAGCTGCGATAAAAACGAGCCTGCTCGGAATCGTTGCGAGCGGGAAGAATGCCGGGACTGATCAGGATCGCAATCGTTACCGGCATCTCTCCTTTGTGGATGAGGTTGTCGAACACGATCGGTACGCGCGAGTGGCCGGTCTCATTAACGAACCCGGCTCCATCCTGAAAAAACATGACCGCTGCGGCCTTCGCAGCATCGTATTGGGCGGGAACATAAATCCAGTAATCATGCGTCGTTCCCGGATAGATCGTGCTGGTGGTCCAGACGTGCTTGGTAACTTTGCCGACCGGAACTCCCGGCTGTCGTGAGGAGTCCGGTCCGTAATGATATTCTTCGCCGCGAACAAAAGGGGCCATTGTGAGCGGCAGGAAGGTACGACGAAGCATAGTCATGATGATCGCTATTCCACAATCGACTGCATTACGGCGTTCTCGAAATCACGATCGAGCTGCCGGTTCGAATTGTCGGTTTGAATCATCATAATCCCGACAATCTTTTCTTTAGGATCGACCCAGAAGTGCGTCCCGTAAGCGCCGTCCCATCCGAAACTCCCGGTTGAGACACGCTGACCCGCGGCGATTGGATCGGTGATCACTTGTACGCTCAGTCCGAATCCCTTACCGGGGGACCTGCCGGGGAATGTATCCGGCACGAACGCCGATGCCATCATTTCGACTGTCTTGGGACTCAGCACGCGCTTTCCATTCAATTGCCCGCCTTCCAGCAGCATCTCGGCGAATTTCGCGTACTCTTCCGCTGTGGCCATCAGTCCGCCGCCTCCGGAGAAATAGCCCGCGCTAAACAGCTTATTGATCGCTTCGGTCTTGTTGATGGCGTTGTCGGCGCGATGGTAAGTGGTCGGAATTCGCGCCGCCTGATCTTCTGCTGGACGGAAAAAGATCTCCTTCATACCGAGCGGATCGAACAGGCGCTGTCGCAGAAACTGATCGAATGTTTGACCGGAAGCAATCTCCACAATCCGGCCTAGCGTATCGAACGCCGCAAGTGGGCTGTAGGTCCATTTCGAACCAGGCTGGAAGTCGAGTGGGGATGTCGCCCAGTGCGGTATGTAGTCGGCGAGCTTATCTACGGAATCTAAAGGGTATTTCTTCATCTCTGCGTTGCTGACCGTACCACTACCTAAGCCTGAAACATGCGTCAACAAGTCCTGAATCGTGATCTCGCGGTTTGAGGGGACGGTATAGAACTGGGGAGGCGCCGGTTGTGATCCGCCCGAGGCGGCCGCGGCGGCCGCCTTCTCCTGCACGACTGCCACCTTCATGCCTTTGAACTCCGGAAGGAAGCGCGACACCGGATCGTTAAGCCGCACCTTACCCTCTTCCATCAACATCAGGATTGCGACACCGGCCACCGGCTTCGACATTGACCAGATTCGGAAGATCGAGTTCTTCGCCATCGACTTTTTGGCATCCACATCCATCAGCCCATGGGCTTCCAAGTGAGCCAATCGACCCTTTCGCATCACCAGCGTGACGGCGCCCGAGATGTCGTGCGAGTCGATATGGCTCTGAATCGTATCGTGAATCCGCTGAAGACGTTCCCGCGATAAACCAACGTCTTCGGGTTTGGTTTCCGGCAAAGTAGCCGCCGCCAACGGCAGCAGCATGACGAAAAGGAGAACAGCAGACTTGAAGCGCATGGGGATTTCCGTCCTAGAAGTCTATCGCAAGCGAGAACAATCTTCGAGTATGATGATGGCGCGTGCAGCACAACCACCTTTTCCTCAGACTTGCCATCGCCAGCTTCGCTCTTTCATCGATTCATGCCGGCGATTACTACCCGCCCTCCGACGCGAAAGGAGGCTGGCGAACAATCTCCGAACCATCCAAGATCAGCAAGGTCACCGGCATCGACGTTAATAAGCTCGATGAAGCGTTCAACTACGTCCAGCAGACCAGCCAGCACGGCGGACTTCTCGTTGTGCGACACGGATATCTTGTCTACGAACGCTATTTCGGACGAGGGAATCGGGAGGCGCTTCCGGAACTGGCATCCTGCGGCAAGGCATTCACCAGCGTTGCCGTTGGAATCATGCTCAAGGAGAAAGCGGATCTTATTCCTAACGGTCTCGATGAGAAAGTCTACACAGCAAAGTATCTGCCGGCCGAGTATTTTCCCGTCGACGATCCGCGAAAATCCGAGATCACGCTGGGCCAGCTTCTCTCAATGTCCGCAGGTATTCGCGGTACGAATCCTGTTTACGTGAAGGGCGTCCGTCAGGTTTGGGAGAAGCCGACGATCGACAACGGGCCTTGGTCCACGACAGACGACTTCGCGATGCGTCAATCCCTATGGTGCGCTCCGGGCGACTGCTATTCCTACTCGACGTCTACGAGCCATCTACCCGCAATGATCGTTCGCCGATTGACCGGGATGGAAATGGAAGATTACATGCGCAAGCGCCTTACCGAGCCGCTCGGATTCGGAACGTGGGGCTACGCGATGTACCGGCCAAAGCTGAAGAGCGGAATCGACTCCGAAGGGCGAATGCTGCACACCCCCGGTGGCGGAAGCATCGCCGTACGATCCACAGACGTATTGCGATTTGCATACCTCATGCTGCACGAAGGCAAATGGCAGAAGCAGCAGATCGTTCCCGCCGAGTTTGTGAAGATGTGTGGACGGATGGTCAAGTACAACCCTCACTACAACCACAGCTTCAACTTCAACGTCAACGAACAAGGCGCGGTGCCGAAGTACCACGAGACGCCTACTGGAAAGGCGGCTCCGGTGGATATGCGATCTACATCGTGCCTTCTCTCGATATGGTGATCTACAAAATGGGCGGTACCGAATCGCAGTATGATCCTGCTTTGACGCGCCTGCCTGTCAAATATACGTACGACGGGTCGCGATCGGACTGGAAGCCTGCGGATGCTAAGGCAGTCGGCGATGCCACAGCCAGGACGCTGCAGATGGTGGTCGCTGCTGTGAGCCAATAGTGACTATCCGCGCCGTTCCGGCGGTTCATGGAGACGCTCCTTCGTACGCGTCGACGGCGGCGAGCACGGCAGCACGCGCATCGGGGAAGGGCATCAGGGTTCGCATGAGGAGGAGGACGAAGTCACTCCATCCGATGGGTTTTGGAGGGTCAGCGGGCTTGGGTGTTTCGGCTTTGGCTTGGTTTTTGGGCTGTTGCTTGCCGATGTACAGTATCGCGCCGGCGCCGGATTCGGCCCGTAATTGGTGACGACTTCGATCATGGCTGAGGATTATTCGGCGGAATTCTTGGGTTCGTTTGGAAATTTTTGGTTTTCGGCGGGCGCGTATCTGGTAGAGATTTTCGACGGCGCGTTCGCAGCTGCGGCACGTGCGATGGCGGTGACGGGTCCTCGGGATGCTGCGATTTGCGCTTTGGTTCGCATGATTCCTCCTGTTTAAAGTTACCATGCGGGTGCGGCATTCGGATGGGGTTTTGGGTTAAGTTGTTGGTAATTTAAATAAATATTTTGGGTGGGTTAGGTGTTAATGGGTCATTGCCGGAGGCCGCAATCGGGGGATGAACCGGAACCATCGCATGCTAACGCATGGCGACTCTGAGTCGGTGGTCTTGGATTATGGATTTTTTGGTGTTGAAGCGATCGGGTTGTTTGCGTAGTGTTTCGAAGGAAGCAAGATCCTGACCACGCTATCCGCGCAGTTCCGGCGGCGACTCCGGATCGCTCGGCGTATACGGACCCCATTTCCAGTCGCGGATCTCAGGCAGATCGTCTCCGTATTTCACGATATACCGCCGATGATCGACCAATTTATCGCGAAGCTCCTGCTTCAGGTACGCGCTTCGTGCGCCAAGTTCCGGCAAGCGATCGATCACATCCATCGCCAGGTGAAAGCGATCCAGATCATTCAATACGGCCATATCGAATGGCGTGGTGATCGTCCCTTCTTCCTTGTATCCCCGCACGTGGAAGTTGTAATGATTTGTCCGTCGATACGTCAGCCGATGGATCAGCCAGGGATAGCCATGATAGGCAAAGATCACCGGCTTGTTCTTGTGAACAACACATCGAAATCTTTGTCGGGCAAGCCATGAGGATGTTCGGCTGGCAGATTGGATCTTCATCAGATCCACAACATTGATCACCCTGATCTTCAGTTCCGGCAGACTGCGTCTCAGAATCGCCACCGCAGCCAATGTCTCGAGCGTGGGCACGTCGCCCGCGCATGCCATCACCACATCAGGTTCCGATCCCTTATCGGTGCTTGCCCATTTCCAGATACCAATGCCGGCCGTACAGTGCCGGATGGCATCCTCCATATTCAGCCATTGCGGCGCGGGATGCTTTCCTGCAACGACAACATTGACGTAATGGCGGCTGCGCAGGCAGTGATCCATCACCGAGAGCAGACAATTGGCATCCGGAGGCAAATAGACGCGTACGATCTCGGCCTTCTTGTTCACCACGTGATCGATAAAGCCCGGGTCCTGATGAGTAAAGCCGTTATGGTCCTGCCGCCAGACGTGGCTGGCCAGAAGATAATTGAGCGAAGCAATATGGCGCCGCCAGGGCATATCGCGAGTTACCTTCAGCCATTTCGCATGTTGATTGAACATCGAGTCCACGATGTGAATGAAAGCCTCATAGCTGTTGAAAACACCATGCCGCCCGGTCAGGAGATATCCCTCCAGCCAGCCCTGGCACTGATGCTCGCTCAACACTTCCATCACTCGACCTTGCGGCGCGAGGAACTCATCAGTTGGACACCGTTTCCGCATCCCATTGTCTGTTCGTGGCCTCAAACACCGCGCCCAAACGATTCGAGAGCGTTTCATCCGGCCCCCAAATGCGAAAGTTCCGTTGCTGCTCGTTCCACCGGATCACGTCGCGGAGAAATGCCCCGAGCACGCGAGTATCCTCCGCCTGTACCGAACCCGGCTCTTGACACGCTGACCGCGTAAGTCGCGAAATCGGGCAGCCGCAAGGTCCTTCAGAAGAAGTCCGCCGTTCGCATGAGGATTCGCGCCCATGCGCCGGTCTCCTTTCGGAGCGAGCTCCTGCAACTCCGGGCCGGAGCCTGCCCGCTCGAATCGAACAACTCTTCCGGTTTATAACTGCGAAGCCATACTTCGAGCTGTTTCAGATGCTCAGGATTCGTCGCCGAATCGCTCAGCGGCACCTGATGGGAACGGAACGTGCCCTCCACAGGTTGGCCGTCGACTACCTTCGGACCGGTCCATCCTTTCGGAGATTGAAGAACGATCATCGGCCACTGAGGACGCGTCTTCACGCCACTTCTCCGCGCGTCACTCTGAATATTTCGAATCCTCGTGACCACCCGGTCGAGTGTGGATGCCATCAACGCATGCATCTGCGCGGATCGTCACCGACGACAAAGTACGGCTCCCATCCGTAGCCCCGCATCAACTGTTCGAGCTCCTCACGCGGAATGCGGGCGAGCAGGGTCGGATTCGCGATCTTGTATCCGTTCAGGTGAAGGATCGGCAGAACGGCGCCATCGGTCAACGGATCGAGAAATTTGTTCGAGTGCCAGGCCGTCGCGAGAGGGCCCGTTTCCGCTTCGCCGTCACCCACCACGCAGGCGACGATCAAGCCCGGGTTATCGAAGACAGCCCCAAATGCGTGGCTAAGCGAATATCCCAATTCGCCGCCCTCATGAATCGAGCCGGCGTTTCCGGAGCCACATGGCTGGGAATTCCTCCAGGAAAAGAAAATTGCCGGAACAATGTCCGAAGCCCGTCCTCATCCTGTGTAACCAGCGGGTAGACTTCGCTGTACGTGCCTTCCAGATAAACGTTGGCGACCACGGCAGGGCCGCCATGC
>CAWHYW010000029.1:0-39473 GCA_963833675.1 Bryobacteraceae bacterium
CACCATATTGCTGAATCCCCAAGGATTCCGCTTGGGGCCTGGCAGCATCGCACCGGAGCCTTCATCGACGGTGCTTCAGCTCGCGGACCGTCGCGGCCTATAAACCTGGGTCATCCGGAGGCGCACAGCTAAGAGTAAGGGAGCTGAGCTCTCCATCATTCATTTAGACGCATTTTGCGCAGTTGCGCATGAACGCTGTATAAGTCGCTCCTTTGCTAGGAAGCTCGTTCGGTATAGATTTGTCACAGATGGGCGTTGTTGAACAGTTCTGTGCGCCTTTCGCCTCTACTGTCTTCTCGCACCCCTGCCTCTCTTCCTGGAGTCCAGGTCCGAGAAACCGAATCAGACTGTTCGCGGCGCGCGTATCCCTCGCATCTGTTTCGGTCACGGAGGCCCCAGCGTGGTACCGCCTCCGGGATTCTCTTGGTTCGAAATTGAGTGGCATTGCTCCGCCAGGAGAGCCGATTGCCCCAACAGGATCGTCGCCCGGCAGCATTATCCGATAATGGCTGCGGTGCGCAATTGTTCTCCCGGTGATCGGATATGCGCTCAGGCTCGCCGCGGCCTACTCAGGACGACTTCATTGCGCGTCATTTTCCTGTTGATAGAACCAGCTTACCGGAACAGACCTGAGCTTCAGGCTATACCAGGAGCCGTGTGCTGCCCAGTAAGTAATAACTACGCGGCCATTATAGAAAGCAATACTTGGGTACGCGAACGTGAAGCGCACATCTGTATCGAGATCTCGAATCTGCCATGTGCGACCTTCGTCCTTTGAGATCGCGGCCGTGAGAGGGAAGCGATCGTTATAGGTGTCGCCCGGGAGGGTGTGATTCCAGATGATCAGGAGATGACCGGTTGAGGGAATGCGTTTAATCAACGCCGGCGACATGGGCGCGGGTAGAATTGCGGCTTCTGGCGTACTCCACGAAACACCCGCATCAGAGGAAAACGATTGGTAAATGCACCCGAGACCGGTGCGGAAATACATCAGAATTCGACCGTCATTCAATTCTATAAGGCCGGGCTCATCAGCCCCGTCACGATTGGACCGTATGTCTACAAGGTCACTTCCTTTCCAGTTCTTGCCGTTATCATCGGAGTACAGGACTTGCGCGAACGAGTGCCGAATCATGGGCCAATTGTCCAGCCGTTGACATGGAGCTAGTAGTCGACCCGATTTCAACTGCACCAGTCGGTCATTGTTCATTACCCAGAAACTCTTGCGCGGTGTGATCGTAATCGGCTCAGAAAAGGTTTTACCCTCATCGCGTGACACCCGGAATAGGATCGAAGAGTCTGGCGCGTCGCCAGGCCTGGATGAATCCTCATGAGAATTCTTGAACATGTACGTCATAGCGATTTCCCCGGACTGCAGCCGGAGGAGACTTACGCTCATGACGTTTCTTCCGGCAGTGTTTTCGACCATTACAAACGGCTTGCTCCACGTAGCGCCCGAGTCAGCGGAGTGTCTTCCGACAATGTGGGCGGGTGCGTCGTCTTTCGCCGAAATTGTGTAGAAATCAGTGTAGGCCACGAGCAAGCGTCCGTCTCTAAGTCCAATGACGGAAGCTTCGCTTTTCCGCACGCTGGAACTGGTGGCTGGAGCCAAGATTCGCTCGAAGACGTCGTCGTCAGCGGCGAGAAGACGGAAAGAGGTAGCCATCAGCAGCACGAGATGGGACAGGCGATGTATGAACATCAAGGATCTCCGTTCTTCATCAGAATACGTACTTTAATCGGCGAAGTTGAAGATTAATACCCATGTAGTACGCGAAAAAGGTCAATACGTAGTGAGCAATACGTCCACCGAATCGCTTCACCGCCCGCGATTTGGTGAATCGCGATCTGCCTCGCTTATCGACAACCACGGTGGGGAATCCTCCTTAGGCTGAAGGCTAAACACAAAGTGTGATTCGTGCTGCCCAAAAGGGTTCTGGTGCAAAATCGCCTGGATCGGCAGCGCTGCCATAAGCTCGTGGAGTGACGGCGACGTAGAGCTCTTCCAAAGCGACTCGCGTTCAGTTCAGGACGTTTGCACCAGAATCCATAAATTAGAGACTAACAACCCCCATGCGTTTCCCAAGCTGGACGTCGTCCCTCCGAGCCCCTTCGCCTTCGAACTATGCGCATGTCCTCTGTGGGGGTTGGCCAACTGCCTCGGCATGAGGCACGATCAGTTGCTCACCGTTCCCGTCAATACGGGCAGGACATTCCGGCCAAATGGCTCGAATCGTCCTCAACAACTGTTCCAACATGCCGCGGAAGCGGCGCGGCCGCGAATAGACCAGTGATCTCAAGCACGAAACGGCCGTTGCGTCGTACAGGAGCTCGTCAGCGGGGAGACGGCGAACCGGCAGGCCACACATCACGAACGGTCGCGAGATGAATGCTAGAGTCTGAGCGCCCTGCTCGCGTTTTAAACGGACGATTTCGATCGCCTCGGCTTGGCAGAGTTTCTGTCGCGAGAGGCGGATGCCGCCTCCGCAAGTCCGCTGCAAAATGCTTCCGGCATGTTCCAAAACAGTCACCTTTCGCTCGGTTTTGCCGAGCGGTTATGGTGACTGTGGTCGAACTTTGCAGTGCGGACGACCTTACTGCGATTACTGCGTTTGGGTCGGCCACGGCAATAAAGGGCATGAACTCAGTGGTGTCGGTGGTCAGGATTGCGCGCCAGGAACGCTGAAGTGCTCTATTTGCAATCGACACACATTCTTCCAAGCTGTTGGTTGCGAGTTCGATTCTCGTCTCCCGCTCCAATTCTACGCACCGCTGGATCACAGCGAGTCACATCCCCTCCATTTCTGATAAAGTCTGTCTAATTGTCCGGCCAGGGGCCTGGATACGTGCGGCATCAATTCGAGCTCCTCCCGGCTGACCAGAACGTACTTTCAAGCATGTGAGAAAGATCCCAGTGTTGTTGAACCACAAGGGGAAGCAGATGAGACGTTACTCCACGATGAGAGTTCAGGCGGTGCTCAGCGGCGCATTCCTGATCGCGTTGGGCATCCCAGTCGCCCTGGAAGCACAAACGGCAACAGGCCAGATCACGGGTTCCGTAACGGATTCCACGGGCGCAGTTGTTCCCGATGCGAAAGTTAGTCTGACAAATCAACAAACCGGCCTGAGCCGGGATACCACCTCCAATGAGAGCGGAGCGTACACGTTTCCAACGCTGCCGGTCGGGATATATACGGTCTCGGCCGAGAAGCAGGGCTTCAGTGTTGCTCGACGAACCGATATTCAATTGAATGTCGATCAAGTTGTCCGAATCGGTCTGCAATTATCGGTCGGAACCACAAGCGAGACCGTCAACGTGCAGGCAAACGCAATTGCCATCGACACCGAAACTGCGGGTGTGGGTCAGGTAGTGACAACCAGGCAGGTAACACAATTGCCTCTAAACGGGCGTAACTTCCTACAACTTCTCTTCCTCGGCAACGGGGCTGTGGAGACAAATGGTGAGCAAGGTACGATGCGGCAGGATGCCGGAAATGCGATCAGCATTAACGGTTCGCGGCCAACATCAAACAATTATTTGCTTGACGGGACGTCCAACACGGATACCGCGCTGGGCACGCCGGCAGCTATTTTGTCCGTCGACGCGATTCAGGAATTCAAGGAACAGACGACCACCTATTCGGCAGAATACGGTTTCAGCGCGAATCAGATCAATATCATCAGCAAGACCGGAACTAACGATCTCCATGGATCTGTCTTCTGGTTCCTCCGCAATGATGCGCTGGATGCCAACAGGTTTTTCAACAATGTTTCCGGCCAGGGCAAGAGCAAACTCAGACAGAACCAGCCCGGCTTCGTTGCCGGAGGGCCGGTCTACATACCGAAACTCTACAACGGACGGAACAAAACCTTTTGGCTTGCGAACTACGAAGGTCGACGAACCCGCCAGGGAGCAGTTGATTTTCTGAACATTCCGACACCGGAGCAGTTGGCCGGGCATTTTACATCGGAGATCATTGACCCACTCACCGGTCTACCGTTTCCCAATAACACGATCCCACCGGCGCGCTTTTCGCGGTTGGCACAACTGGCGGTTACGAAATTCTTTCCTGCTCCAAATGCGAATCTCTCGCAGGGAAACTATATTCGCAACCGAACTCTACCGACAAATACCGATCAGTACACCATCCGTATCGATCAGCAACTCGGGAAATACGGGACGGTTTTCGGGCGGGTGACGAATTCAAACTACGACAGCACGACAATCGGCAACACGACCGATATCGGAGATATTTTCTTTATTCAGAAAACGCGGAACTGGCAGGTCTCCCATTCCATCCCAATTGGACCAACTCTGGTGAATCAGTTTCGGATCGGGTACATCGAAGCTACGGCTAATCAACATTCAGTGACCGCCCCTCAAGCCGATATTGATCCACTCAAACTGACTGGTGTCTTCACGACGCTGAGTGACGAACAGAGAAGTTACCCTGCGGTTGGCTTCAGTGGTGTGGGTACGGGACTTTCCGGAGGGGGCAGCGCGGGTAATGATTATCAGGCGAGTAACCAGCCCATGTGGGATCTGGGCAACACAACTACGTGGATTCGCGGCCGTCATACGTTTTACTTCGGGGCAAATTACCGCAAATGGTCCTTACAACGCGACCTGGCGAATGATTTCCTCGGTCAGTTTACCTTCAGCGGTTTCTTCACGGGTAACAAGACCAAAGACAACGCGGTTGCGGATATGCTGCTGGGTTATTTCTCTAACGCGACTTCGTTTCAACCGGCCGGATTCAGCGTGGCCGGACGGTCGGGAAATCCTAGAGAGTTTAACTTCCAGTACTTTGCGCCGTACGTCCAGGACGATTTCAAGATCAGCTCACGTCTCACGATCAACATGGGCATTCGATGGGACTTCCGGACGATTCCCAATGAAACCAATAACCGCATGGGCTGGCGCGATCTCGCCAATCCTCAAGGCGGTCTGCTAGTCGCGGATCAGACACTTGTCGACAAAGGTATCGTTGGCGATAGCAGTTACTACAAATTCGCGAACAGGCGCAATCCCCGGGATGCATCAAAGAATGTATGGGCGTCCCGTTTCGGTTTCGCGCTGCGGCCATTTAACGACGAGAAGACGGTTGTGCGCGGCGGTTACGGCGTATTTTTTGATTCTTCTGAAGGGCGAGAAATCGACGGAGCGGCCGATATCTATCCGTATGTCAGTCGAGGAAGCTACATCCAGAGTTTGGGCCAGACGAACCTGCGGACCACAGACCAGATGTTCCCGGACTTCGCGGCTCTCGGCGCGGCGACTCCTGCCGCGAATACCTTTCTTGCTGTGAGCATGTCGCCGGAGCCGAGAAATCCCTATGTCCAGCAGTGGTCATTCGGTATTCAACGCGCAGTGGGAGGCAACAGTACGCTGGAAGTCAACTACATTGGGAACAAGGGAACGAACCTGCTGATGAGGAGGAATATTGCGCAGGCGCTGCCGCCGGCCAACCCTGCTCTTTGTGCTGCGAATCCTACCATCGGTGACTGCCCCGTCCTCGCACGCCGGCCGTATCCGAACTTCGCTGTCTACATTGACAGCGACTGGTCAGGCAACTCCAGCTACAACGCTTTTAATGCGAGGTTCGAACACCGCGGTAGCTCGTTTTTGTTCACAACCATCTACACATGGGCGAAGAGCATTGACAATAAATCCGCAGCCGCGGGCATTGGTAATGACGTTGCCGGCTGGCAGGGCTTTCTCGACAATCACAACGTCCGAAGAGATCGTGGGCGCTCGGAATTTGACGTAGACCATCGAGTGGTGAGTAGTTTCGTCTACGAAATACCGGTTGGCCGCGGCCGCAAATATGCGAGTAATATGAATCGCCTCGCTGATGTCTTCGTCGGTGGCTGGCAGGTGAATGGGATCGTCACTTTTCAGAGTGGATTTCCTATGACAATTACTGCAGCTGACGTTGGTGGTCTCAACGATACTCAGAACACCAACCGGGCGGATATCGTCGGTGACATCAATCCGAGTGGCTTTACTCCGACCGTTGCGAAATGGTTCAACACCGATGCTTTCCGGCAGCCTGCGGCGGGCTTTCTTGGCAATTCCGGGCGTAGCATTCTGCGGGCGCCCGGCATCAACAACTGGGACACTGGGTTGTTCAAGAACTTCAGAATTACTGAATATCTGAGCACACAGTTCCGCTTTGAATCCTTTAACACCTGGAACCACACGCAGTGGGGCGTTCCGGTCCGTAACGCTTCGGATTCACGATTCGGGCAGGTGCTCTCCACGCGCCCGGCTCGAATCAATCAATTGGGTTTAAAGATACTCTGGTGAGGCAATTTCTGCGACTCGGCAGGCCCCTCGCCGGCCTGCCGATCGTGTTGTTGATAGTTCTGCAAAGTTTACGGCTGATGGGCCAAGCCGCAAGCACCGAGTTGTTTGAGAAATACTTTCAGGACGGCGAACGGGCCCTGGCGGAGAGTCGTTATGCCGATGCTGAAAGGGCCTACACCGGGCTGCAACGGCTTGCTCCCGGGATGCCGGAGGTGTACGGACGCTTAGGACTTGTCTATTTTCAGGAGGGAAAGTTCGAAGAAGCTGTTTCGACCTTACGTCGCGGCCTGAAGCTTAAGCCATCTCTACCGAGAGCCGATATTCTTCTCGCCATGTCCCTGTCCGAACTCGGACGCTTCAAGGAAGCTCTTCCCGGTCTGGAAAAGGGCTTCAAGATGGCCGACCCCAATCTGAAGCGCATGACGGGTTTGCAACTCCAAAGAGCGTATACGGGCCTTGGAAAAGACTCTGAGGCCGTTGAGGTCGCCCTTGAACTCAGTCGCCTCTATCCGAAGGATCCCGAAATCCTGTATCACACCGCGCGTCTGTTCGGGAACTTCGCATTCTTAAATATGCGAAAGCTGGCCGAAGTTGCGCCGGAATCCACGTGGAAGTATCAGGCAGCCGGAGAAGTCCATGAGAGTCAAGGCAATTACGAACTGGCTATTGAAGCGTATAAGCAGGTTCTCGCCAGAAACGCTACACGACCCGGCGTCCATCTGCGGATCGGACGCGTGCTGCTCGCAGCTCGCAAGGGAGAGTTCGAGACTGCGGCTGCTAAGGAGTTTGAAGCGGAGTTGCAGTTGGATCCCACGAACGCGAACGCGGCCTACGAGCTCGGAGAGATTCTCCGCCGCCAAGGCCAGTTGGAGAAGTCTCGAGAGTTGTTTGAATTTGCCTTGAAGTACTACCCGGACTTCGATGAAGCTCACATCGGGCTCGGACGTGTGCTTTTGACTCTTAAGCAGCCTGCGCCTGCACTCGAACATCTGAAGCGTGCCGCCGCATTGGCTCCCGAGAACGCGGTCGCCTACTTTCACTTGGTCCGAGCGTATCAGGCCGCCGGCAATGCCGCTGAGCAGCAGAAAGCCCTGGCGCAATTTCGGCGAATTCAGACTGATGCTTTCAAACGGCAAGAAACCGGGATTCAGCCTTTCTCACCGCGCGAGGTGACCAGGCAAGAGCTGGATCCGGCCGCTGCTCCTTAGAGCATTGATCGGGAACGTGTCTGGTTTTCGGGACGTTCAACACTCGGTGGCTTTGTACGCATTTGATCGACTTCTTGCGGCTTTTCTTCTTGTTGTCTTTACTCCCATAATGTGTTTCACCGCGCTGGTTACGTTGTGCCTCTCTCTCCGAACGCCGTTCGTAGCTCATCTCAGGATCGGCAGACATGGCAAGCCATTCTGGATGCTTAAATTCCGAACGATGTGGGGACCCGGGACCGCATCCAATCCGGGTTGGCTGGTGGAGCGTCTGAACGCTGGGAATCCTGAATCAAAGGGCGCCGGTGACACTCGGGTTTGCAGCTCGTTTGCGCGAATGTGCCGCAGATTTTCCCTTGATGAGCTACCGCAGCTCGTGCATGTTGTGGCGGGTCAAATGTCGCTGGTGGGTCCACGTCCGATTACGCAGGCAGAGCTCCTGAAATATTATGGCGCTTCCGCAGGAGAAGTAACAGCGATTCTGCCCGGTATGACAGGACTGTGGCAAATAATGGGGCGCAACCGGCTAAATTACCGACAGCGCCGCCGGTTGGACTTATTCCTCGTCCGGCACTTCTCGCCCGGTTTCTATTTCCGGATTCTTCTTCGGACCGTTCCTAGTGTGCTGCTAGGCGCCAACGCCTGGTAATCAACGAAGCGCAACTTTCGCAGCATCCGAACTGGTGATTCCGCCCGCCTGCAATTGGAGAGGCTGCGTCCCGGTCGGGGCGCCTTGCGGTATCGTGATGTTCACCTGATTAACGCCGGGAAATTGAGGCGACAATCCCGAAAAGGCCACAGTCATCGACTGTCCGCCGATCAGGACCAGAGGAACGACGACTGTACGACGCAGCTTATCGAGCGATGCTGCTCCGTTGGCAATCGGCGAGTCAACAGCGCCAAGACCGGTTGCAAGGATCTGCAAGCCGTCTCCCGCGCCCGCAGGATGGGTGGCTACGCCTGGAATCGCGTTTTCAGGAGCCGCAAGCGATCCATCGGCGTTGATTGCGATCGCCCATCCGCCGGACTCCGGCAGATAGAAAACGGCCGGAGCTACGGGAACAATGTTCACAGGTTCCGGTTGTGATGGGGCGCGATTGCGAATTACCGTCACGTTCACACTGCCGGAGCTACCGGCGGAAGGTAGAACGTCCCAGGGAATCTGGGCATTAACCTGTCCCGGAGACACAAAGTACAAGCCTGCCGGGATATTGTTGACTACGACCGAGACATTACTTAAGGCCGTTGAAAGCGGCACACTGTCATTTTGCGTTAGTCCCGCCGAGAGTTCGGTGCCGAAAATCGAGACCAGAGAACCTGGCGCAACACCTTGCCCTTTCGTAAAGCTGGCGCCGTTCAATACGCCGCCGGACGCGATAGCCGGAGTCTGCGCCTGCAGGATTGCAGCGGCTAACGGAATCGCCAATAAGAAGCAGAAACTTCTCATAGGAAGCCCCCTTTTGGATTCATCATACGCCCTACTGAGAGAACTCACAATCGGTACCTATCTCTTGGCTATGGCCGAGCGGATATCGGTCAGCGTTTGCGTTACCTCCCTATCTTTGCCGCCATTCAGTTCAACTGCGAGTCGCGCCTCGGTTTCCGCTTCCTGGAAGCGTTGCTGCGTCGAGTAAAGTTTGGCGAGTGTCCAGTGCGGTTTGAACCAGTTTGGAGCCCAAAGAATAGCATTACGAAGGCTTCTCTCTACGTTTGCCCCGTCATTTTGAGTAGCGAAGAAAATTGCGAGGTTATAAAAAGCATTCTGCCGCTCCTCCGAAGTAGTCGCAGCATGGGCGGCGGCACGAAACGCAGGTGTCCACGTCTGCAGTTTGATTCGAACGTCTGAAGAGAGACGGAATTGATTCGCCAATTCTCGTGACAGATAGAGGTCCGCAGACGACCCGGCGGGATGCCACTTCTCGACCGTATTGTAGTGCGCAAGCGCCTCTCCGATATCGACTTTCATAAGGGCCTTTCGTGTAAGCGCAAGCTTATGGTCAACTACGGTTAATTGACCGGCGTAGGCTGCGAAAACGATTGCAAGAGGGACCGCTATGATTCTCACCCACGCGCTGCTTGTTTTAAGAGTCAAGATCGAGGTGCAACAAGCTGTAATCAGAGCCACGATCAGATAGAAGTAGAGCGCGGTCGGCAACGTAAAGACGTTGAATTGTTGCGCTGTCAGGCCGCCGGCCAAAGCGGCGCCCAGCATGGGCGATAGGGCGTGACTCTCCGGTGTAAGAAAGGCCAGATACAAAGCAAGTATCGGAACAGCGCCCAAGAGCAACACTCCAGGAATTCCTTGCGACGCGAGAGCGTCGAGCAACACGTTGTGGGGCGATTCATGCTGAAAATCCGGATAGGCCTGCGCAAGACTCACGGATTCGTACTTAGGAAATTCTGTCCCGAATGTTTCGGGGCCGTAGCCGGTCGTGAGGCGATTCGCAGCCATCCGGATTGTGTCGCGCCACAACAGGGGTCGGGCGCCGCCTACGGGTTCTTCTAGCGCCCAGTGGGCCCTGCTCCGTAGACCTTGACCGGCGGGCGATACGAAGAGTGCGATCAGGCTCGCTACCGCGATTCCTGCCGCTTGTATGAGCTTTCGCTTTTTCCATACGGGTCCTCGTACGGCGAGCACAAGTATCCCCACTGCAAGGCCAAGCATTGCCGCTCGGGTTCCGCTGAAAAGGATCGCCATCGTCGCGACCGCTCCGGAAGCAATCGCGGACGCTCTCCAAAAACGCGATTGTTGCACGCTGGTAAGCGCAATCGCTACGAATACAACGTAAACCAGATAAGCGCCGAAATAATTCGAATGCCCAAGTGTTGAAGGAGGCCTGACGATTGTAAAGGGTCCTTCGCCCGCATGGTATCCGGAGGGATCAAGCCAGGGATCGAAGCCAAAGTATTGCGCGATTCCATAAATGCCAATCGGTATGCCGGCAAGGACGATGGCGCGAAGATATCCGATGACTCGATCGGGACGGCCTGAACAATCAATGATTACGAGAACCGAATACGTCAGAACCGCGGTATAGGAAATCAGTCCGAAACGACGCCAGTTACCCCCGTTCAGGGATAGAGCAGGATGACTGGAGACTGCGGTTGCGATCGCCATCCAGAGGAACTGCAGCCCAAGCAGCGCAATCATCCACCGAGCGGACTTGGTCGCCGGGCGCAAGGACGTATTCCAAAGCAAGAGGACTAATGCGACACCGGCCAGGAGAAGAACAACTTTCGGAGTGATATCGAAGTAAAACGACACGCCTGGAAGCATCGCCGCCGGTATTAGAGCCGCCAGCACCGGCAGCACGATTCGCATACAAGGTATAGACTAGCGAATTAACGGTGGGAAACGTTGTCTGATCAGTTCACGCGCGCCTCGGGTTTCGATCCATTCGAGTACCTTGTTTATTTGCGGACGCGTTGGAGGTTCGTCTTTGCTTCCTGTCTCGCAGCGGCAATCCTGGCGGCTGTCATCAGCTTGATCCTTCCCAAGCGTTATACCGCGACGGCAAGTATTCTGATTGACGCGCCGGCAGGGAACGATCCGCGCGCAGCTACTGCGGTAAGTCCCGTGTATCTGGAATCGCTCAAGACCTACGAGCGCTTCGCCGACAGCGACACCCTCTTTGTTCGGGCTGTCCAACGTTTCGGTTTGCGTGAAGAAGAAGCGAGTTCTGCGGCGATCGATTCGCTGAAACACCGGCTACTGAAAGTCACAAAGTTACGGGATACGAAGGCGCTGGAGATAAGCGTCAGTTTGAGAGACCCGACCAAAGCGCAAGCCGTGGCGCAATTCATCGCGGAAGAAACAGTCAAGCTGAATCATTCCCTATCCAGGCAATCCGATGACGAACTCATAGAGCAGGCCCGGCGTCAGGTAGACTCATCGCGCACCAGGCTTGATGAAGCGGAAAAGCTCTTGAACCAGGAGTCCGCGCGGTCTCCTGTGGAATCCGTTCAGTCTGAGATGCGGGGCTTGGTGGATCTAAAGGAGCGTTGGCAAAGAGAACTGGTGGAAGCAAACGCCGATATCGCTGATTACAAGGCTCAACTAAAAGTCCAATCTCAGGCGACGGCGGACTCCGATAAGCTGCTTCGGGATCTGGCTGGTGTCAGCGCAAGGGCCGAAGTGCTTCGCAAGGAATTGGATTCGGTGAGCAGAAGTATCCATCAGAAGGAGATCGAAGTTGCGCAGCGCACGGCGCGGCAGGAGCGGCTTGGAGCTGATCGGCAGAGCGCGCGAGTCGTTTATGACGCCGCTCTTTCCCGGTGGAATGAGGCGCAAGGATCAGTAGGAAATCGAGGGGAGCGGCTGAAGATCATCGATCCGGGAATCGTGCCACAGCGGCCGAGTTTCCCAAACCTGACACTAAATGTTTTGGCCGCAATCTTAATTTCCATGATCGCCGCCTTACTCTACGTCAGTGTGAGCTTCGTTGCGGAATCGCGGGACAAAGCCGAAGCTCATCGTATCGCCTACCGTTGATCCCATGGTCGATCGGCGAAGTATCGTGGCGCTGATTGCGGTTTACGGCGCTTCGGTTGCACTTGCGCCAAGTCCAGCCTGGGCTATCGCTCTGATAGCGCCGTTACTGGTTTTACCGATTCTTTGGTGGACGCTGTCAGGACCACATCGCTGGTTGGCGGTCTTTTTTGCGGCTGCGTTGCTTCTTCCACCTTTGCCGATCGCAATTGGGAACTCAGGCCCTCATCCGGCGATTGCCCTTGCGGCGATGGGACTTTTGGTCGGGTTTCTGCGAGTCCGCGAGTGGCGGATTTCGGTGAATCTGCTTTCCTGCGCGGTGGTGTTCTTCTTTTGTGTGCTGCTTGCCAGCGTGGGATTTGCAGCGGTCTACTCCGGCGCAGCAATCGCCGCGGGTGTTCTGGCCAGAGTGCTCTTATTCGGAGTCGCCGTTTACGCCTTCTTTTACGCGGTCTATGGACCCGATGCGAAAGCAGGCGGATCAATCCGAAGTGTCCGGCTGTTATTCCTTACCGCGATACTCGTGGCTTTGTTTGCGTGCATCGACTTCTACTTTCAGTTGCCGGCGCCGGCCGGTTACGGTCCGCAGTTTGTGTGGTTGGATACCGGTGTCTACAGGCGAGCGCAAGGACTGTTCTACGAAGCGAGCACGCTAGGGAACTTCTGTACCTTCTTTCTGGTCATGATCGCGGTTGCGCTCTTTCGACCAGTTGCACAGAGGCCATTATCACGGATTTGGCTACTCGTTGGGGGTGTCGTCTTATCGTCAGCCCTGATCTTCTCTTATTCGCGCGCATCTCTTCTGAACCTCGCTGTGGCAATCATGGTGCTTTTCTACGCCAGACGGATTCGCCTGAAACGCGTGGCGATCGCACTATTGATCAGCTTCTGCGCGGCAGCATTGGTTGTTTATAGCGTTTTTCCTTCTTTCGCCTATAGCTACTGGCTGCGGTTGAGCGCATCTTTTCAGTACTTCTGGACTTCCCCCGAAGGTATTCTTTCGGGCCGTGTCGCGAGTTGGCGCACTCTAGTGGGCTTCCTTGTCGAACATCCTTGGTATTCGGTCTTCGGGATTGGGTACAAGACGCTTCCGTATTCGGATTTTATTGGAAGAACGGTGATTGCAGACAACATGTACTTAAGTCTGCTGGTTGAGACCGGAATCGTCGGGTTATTCGCTTTCATGGTTCTCAACTTCGCGATCCTTCGAACCGGCTGGCGTGCTTCGCGATCTGGCTCTGAAAGGGGCGCCTTTTTTGGTACATGGATACTGTGCTTCTGGACGGGTCAGCTTGTTCAAATGCTCTCGGGCGATTTAATGACGTACTGGCGTGTGCTGCCCGTTTACTTTTGGGTTCTCGCCGTCGCAGCGCGGGAGGCGGCGTGAACATCCTTTTCCTGGATCAGTTCAACGGGCTTGGCGGTGGACAGCAATGTCTGCGAGATCTGATTCCCGGGATTATTGGCCGGAGCTGGACAGCGCATGTGGGACTGCCTGCCGGCGGTCCGCTGGGTCGAGAGATCTCAGAGGCGGGCGGTATTGTTCACGAGATACAGCTGGAGCAGTATTCAAATGGGCGAAAGAGTATTACCGATATGATGCGTTTCGCCCTTGAAGCGCCGATCCTTGCGAGGGAAATCCGGCGATTGATTAAAGCGCATCGGATCGACCTGGTGTATGTAAACGGACCGCGTCTGCTGCCAGCGGCCGCATTGGCGACGGACAAACTTGTATTTCATTCCCACAGTCTGATTAGCGCCCGCTACGCTACTCTGCTCGCGGGAATGTCCCTGCGCAGAAGCGGGGCCACTGTAATTGCCTCGTCTTCGTTCGTTGCAGAGCCGTTGCATTCGCATGTGCGTCGCGAACGGCTTCGAATTGTCTACAACGGTGTTCAGGATTATGGTGTCGCCGCGCGCTACCGGTGGATCCCGCGCGCCGACTATTGGACTGATAGGCCGAATTGCCCCGGAGAAGGGCCAACTTGATCTTGTCGAGGTAGCGCGAATTTTCGTGAAGGATAGACTGCCATGCGAGTTTGTCATCTGTGGCGACTCGCAACACTCAGGGGATGACTACCTGTCCGAAGTGCGTAAGTCCTCAGAAGGCTTGCCGATCAAGTTGCTGCCTTGGCAAGCGGACATCGGGCCCACGTTGCGCAGCCTGGATGTAGCTGTCGTGCCGTCTATGGCAGTAGATGCCACTCCGCGAGTTATCCCGGAAGCGTTCTCCGCTGGAGTGCCTGTCGTGGCTTATCCGTCCGGCGGCTTACCTGAGTTAATAAAAAATGGAGCCAACGGCATTCTTACTTCCGAACCGAGTCCGCAATCCCTCGCTCGCGCACTGAGGAGCCTTCTCGCAGATCGCGAGCAGATGGTACGTCTTGGTCGTACCGCTCGGCAGTGCTATTTGTCGCGATTCACGGTCGAGAGATTTCGCAAGGAAGTAGTTGAGGTTCTTGCCCGGATCTGACGAACCGCAACGGCCGCTAGAAGCGCTGTCAACGCTGCGGTTACCAACACCACCGAATATCCAAAATGGCGCACTCCCAAGCCGGCGATGCTGGCGGCAAGGGCCTGCGCGCCGAAGATAACCAGGAAATTGAGAGCGGAGGCGCCGCTTTGCTCATGTGGCTCAACTCGCCCCATCAAAAGACTGTACATTCCGGGCTCGCTCATATACTGAAACGCGACGTAAGCTGCGTAAACCGTTCCTGCGAGCACTCCCGTGGGTCCGATCGCAAGCGCTGCCAGGCAAAGTCCGGTTACAATCTGCATACTCATCAGCCCGTTAACTATCCCCATACAGCGCAAAACGATCGGGGCCAGCAGCAATGCGAGAACCTGTGCGAGTTGAGCGAAAGAAAATACGGCTCCGATCTGACTTACGGGCATTGCGAGATTCTTGGAGAAATACACGGTAAAGAATGGATTGAACGCGCCCGTCGCCAAACTCCATAGCAGCACCACCGCTAAGAATCCTTTGATAAAACGGCCTCTCGGGTACACTCGCCGTTCCGACTCCGGATTCGAACGGAATCGTAGGCCCAATGCAGGCAATGCGCCGAGCGCCGCAATACCGCACGCGACAAACAGTGTGCTCTGAAGGCAAGTGAGTGCGGGCAGCTGCCCACCTGCAAGACCTGCAAGGACGCCGATTCCGATTCCGAGAGAGAAAAAAAGGCTGAAGCCAAAAGGTCTTGAACGCTCGGTTGTGAGTTGAGCCACCGTGGGCGCAATCGAGACCGCATAGAAGGAAAACAGGAACCCACCAGCAAACGCTGATGCAATGAGTAGAGAAGGCGTGACGGCGAGGGTGCGCACGGCACATACGAGCGCAATGCCGGAGAGGGTGGTGACCAGAGTCGTTCGGATGCCGAGCTTGTGCAGTACAAAAGCTGCAGGCAACGTCCCTGCAATGCTTCCAATGCTCATACTCGAGCTCAGACTACCTAGGAAATCCTCTTGGAAGCCTCGGTGCAAGAGAAGAATGTTGTACAGCAGGAAAAAAATCGACATCCCAAAGTTGAACAGCGAGGTCGCGGCCAGGAATCGCAGAAATTGCGGATTGATTCCTTTCTCGGCCCACCACCATTGCAGTCCTCCGAGCAGAGTAGGAAACGTTGACCGCAAATGATGGACGAATCGCATGAGTGTGAATTTCGCCTGGAATGCTCGGCGAGCTAGTTGGAGACGCCACGTTGTCTGAGAGCTCGATACATGAGGGGCGTACAGACCCTTTGGCCGAGATGCAGGGATTAGCCGCCGAAAGAGTACAGATCGTTTGCTTGTTCGCGACTGGATCAGGCTCAGATGAAGCCATAGTTCGTTCTTGTTGGGATGAGCTTTGCCGTCGATTGACGAGAAACCGAACAACTTAAACCAACACTTGGTGGATTCAGGCGCGCGCTCGAACTCATCGGCGATCGCCGCAGGAACGCGACACGCGAACCATTCACTCGCAAGGCGGAAGCTGATGGCCTGGATGGAACGGCTCACATCAGGATGCACAGTTTGCCAGCGACGCCAAAAGTCGTGTTCGTCCGCTGTTGTGTGAAGGAAATGAGCGAGCTCGTACGCATGAAATAGGCGAACGTCGCCGCGCAGGAAATGCCGGAGGAAGTGCAATGCGGCATATGCGGCCTTATCGACCCCATCTAGAGCAGGGAAGCAGAAATCGTCGATGCAGCTTTGTGTCCGGCGATTCCAGAACGTGTCCAGGCCATCAATCGTAATGTGCTCGGTCCCGGGATCCCACAACCGGAAATGCAACTCAACGGCGAACGGCAATTGTACGTCAAAGAAATCCCCTCGCCACCGCCATCCGGTCTTACGAATCATCGGCGGCAAGTGATCCAGCGGCGTATGATCCAAGCCTCCGAGTGATTCGTATCCCAGTTTTGCAAGAGTGTGTTCGGCCTGAGTCAAACTCTGCCGCTGACACAGCAAATCGAGATCATATTGGGGACGGTATCGGGGATCAGCGGAAAAATAAGGCCAGTGCGTGAAGCCTTTTAGGACGATAAACTCTATGCTCTGCGCTTGGAGAGCAGTTGCGATCTCTTTGTAGACCCGTTGGACTTCCATGAACCGCTGCTCATTTTTGGCGAGGTCGCCGTCAATCCGAGCTCGCATAAACTCTGGCAACACCGACGAGCAGCGCTGTCCGAATTCTAACGTCAGATGCTCCTCATCGGCCGCTTTGAGCGCCCGGCGCCACTGATCCGCGCTCAGCTTCCGCAGGATTTCCGGACGAGGGTCCTCGAAGCGAAGCGCCTCCATCAGCAAGCGGCGGAGCGTCACTTAAAAATCGAACCTCAGCGCGAATTGGAATCGGCGGGGCTCACCTGTGGCAAAGATTTTTCCGAAAAATGGGCCGAAATCCGGATACTGGCCCGGAATGCCCCAATTGGGATGATTTAGAACGTTAAATCCCTCTATCCGCAATTGGAAAGCAGAGTGTTCCGTGACCGGGAATCTGCGCTGAAGAGCCAGATCGATGACGGCACTTCCGGGCGTGGGAAGCGTGTTCCGGCCGGCGTTACCAAAAGTGAAGGGCTTGGGGTCAGAAAAAGCCCTGCGATTAAACCAACTTTCCGCAGTCCGCTGATCTTTGGGAAGTGTGATGCTTTGGCCCGGAACTACGTCCGGCCGGTTTGGCGTACCGGAATTCGCGAAGTCCGTTCCGAAATACACGGGGTTTTCTGGAGAGCCATCCTGTACAGTTACTATGCCGCTCATATTCCAGTCGGCTAGAACTCTCGAGAGGAACTTCGAAGCCGGCAGAGCGCAGACAAATCCTGCACTGAGCCTCCGGCCGACATCGAACACCGAGAGCCCGCGCTCCAATCGGAGATTGCGCTCATCCTGAGCTCCAACACTATCGCCTAAACCGGGAATCACGGAGTCGGCATCGTCGATTGATTTAGACCACACGAAGCTTGAAAGGAAGGACAGGCGCGCCGATAAGCGCTTGTCGGCTTTGATCTGAAGGGAATGATAGGACGAATTCGCGATATGTTGTCTTTGGAAAATAGGACCAAGCTCCGGGAATGTGCGTAGCGACTGGAGCTCCCCCGGCCGAGGCGGAAGATCTTCGCCAGTCTCGACATGCAGAGGCGTGTTGAATGTCCTAAAACGTCCGAGCTTTACTCCCTTGCTACCGACATACGCGAGGTCCAATATGATTCCACTCGCAAGCTCCTTCTGGAATCCGCCGTTCCAACGTTGTAAATACGGCGTGCGAGCGCCGGCATCCAGGCCGAAGTAGCTCGGAAATCCGGCGGACGAGTTCTGCGGGAATCCGTTCGACAGGGTTAACAACGGGATCAGGCCTGTGGTCTCATTAATCTCATTCCGGACGGTGTTTCGAACCAGGTCGTATGCTTCCGCCGCGATTTCGGAGTTGTGATAGACGCCGTAGCCCCCGCGGAACACGGCACGGAGCCTGGGAAGCTTCCATGCCAAGCCGACTCGAGGCGCAATATTGTTGCGGTCTGGCCGATTGGCCTCTCCGACCCGGACGAGTACGGGAGCCTTCGGTATGGATGAATAGTCCAGATTGAGTAGGTTCCCTCGCGTTTCGCTGTAGGGACTCGTGAATTCGTACCGCACTCCGAAATTAACGGTAAGGTCACGCGCTACACGCCATTCATCCTGGAAATAGGCTCCATAGTTGTCGTGTCGAAGATAAGCTTGCGCCAAGCCTACCTGACGCCGCGTCGATTGGGCGAAACCCAAAAGGAAATCGGCGAACGGATCGCCGGTGTCCGCAGGATTGAGAGGGTCCGATGTAAAGGAACCATTAAATATATAGCGGCCCCGGATAAAATCGCTACGCAGATAGTTGAGTTGGAAATGGATCCATTGCAGTCCGGTTTTCCAGGTGTGCCGGCCGCGGGTGAACGTCACGCCATCGGATAGCGTCCAGGTATTATCGCGTTGGGTCTGGGGGAGCCTGGTGGAGTCCGTCACTGTGTCGAAGTTTGTGACGACGAAATATGGAAGGCCGTAGGTTGAGGGATCGTTGGGCGCCGAACTGATGCCCACTTCCCTTAAAACGTCAGTTCCAAACGCGCTTTCGGGCAAATCAAAAACACGCAATCGAGTGAAAGATGCCCGCGCCTCGTTCAACCACCACGAGCCGGCAAGAGTGTGGCCAAGAGCAATCTGCTGTGCTCGTAAGTCCTCTATGGTAGGGCGCTCCGGAAAGTTTCCGGCGAGAAGCGCCCGGCTGTCGTTGATCGTGTATCGACCGAAGAGGGAGTGGTTGCTTCGAAATTGGTGGTCCACTCGTACGGAGCCGTTATCGTTGGAATTTTCATTTGGCGTCGCATCCAGATAGTTGCCGAGTCCACTGCCTGGCTGGTTCGGCTGCGGCTCATAATTGCTCAGATAGTTCGTTGCAATCGGGTCGATGCGGTTCGCTGGAATCACTCCGTCCGCAAAGGGCTCCCGCGTGCCGGTGAGAGCGTTCAAGGTAAGAGCATCGAAGATTGGGGGACGGCCACTGAAGTTTCCGGTTCGTAAAGTCGCATCCGGCACGGTGTGGATTGTGGATTTCGCCGACTGTCCACGCAAGCCTTCGTACGTAGCGAAGAAGAATGTCGATGCAAGAGGAAGTGGTCCGCTGAGAGAACCTCCAAACTGGTTCTGGCGGAAAATCGGCTGCGGAAGCGTAGGATCGTCAAAATAGCTTCGCGCGTCTGTTGCTTCGTTACGGAAGAATTCGAATACGCTTCCATGAAACTGTCGGGAGCCCGACTTCGTGACGATATCGACCACGCCACCGCCCGCCTGCGGAAACTCGGCTGAGCTCAAAGAAGATTGCGTGCGAAATTCCTGCACCGACTCCAACGGAGAAATCACCGCAATGGCGAACGCGTTTCGATCGGTGTTGTACGAGCCATCGAGAAAGTGAGCGTTCATTGTAGATCGCGCGCCGTTGATTGGAGGGTTTAATTCGACCGCGCCGCGCGCAGGTTGAACGTCATTGACAATATCGTGTACGAATCCGCTTAACTGGCGCGGTATCGCGCCGGGTCCTAGCGTTAATAAAGACACAACGTTTCGTCCGACTAGCGGCAAGGAAGTGATCGTTCCCGCTCCGAGGTAATAGTCCTGCGACGCATTCTCTGTTTGTAGAGTTGATACCGAGGCGGTCACGGTCACGCTGTCGCGCTCCGCCCCTACCTGTAGTGCAAGATCAACGCGAGCACGTTGATTGACTTGGAGGCTTACTCCTGTAACAGTCGTAGTGCGAAACCCCGCTTTCTCAGCGGTCACGATGTATTGGCCGGGCGCAAGGTCGGAAAGCTCGTAGTAGCCGGACAGGTCCGTTTCGGCAGTGCGAACAAAACCGGTGTTCGATTGTCGTGCAACTATTTTGACTCCGGGAACAACACTCGCCGTTTCGTCACGGACATTGCCGGAAAGAGTTCCGGAAGATACCTGCGCCATTGCCAATAACGACGTAAGCATCGTTAGTATGATGACCCGCAGCATCTCAACTACACCTCGTCACCAAGGCTCTCAGCCTTGCTTCGCCGTCGATGGGATCGCGATAACAGAGTTCGAGGATAGGCAATTCGAGTAGCGCGGTTAGAGATTGCCTTTGGGCTTGTCTGACACTCTCTTCACCGACGCAGAAGACTTGGTAAAGCCATGCCGCCGCGCTGTTCCGGTCTAGTTTCCGAAAACCCGCCGGACCGCGGAAGTCACGCTTCGGAAATACGAGATAGTCGGCCGTTGTCTCGGAAGCGATCTGAGAGACGTTGAGATCGCACGTTCTGATTTCCAGATCGAGTTTTCCATTTGCACGCAGGACGGGCGTGAACTCGTCCAGTTCCGGAAACAGCAGAGGCGCTGTCGATCGAAACCGTATCTCGTGCGGCCTGCCAAGAATTCTGCGATCGGTACCCGGCCTTAACAGGTGGCTGGCATCATCGGCCACATATGTCCAGCCCCTCTTTGCGCATGCGTATGCAAGCGAGGTTTTTCCTGATCCCGAATCACCGCACAACAGAACGCCCGATCCATCGAGAGTCACGCAGGCTGCGTGTATGGGCGTCAGGTATAAGGACCCAAGCATTGAATAAACAAGCGAATCGAGGAAGTGGTAACGAAAATATCCGCGGTCGGAAACCACGGCCGGAGTCAACCACGAGAACGACATTCCGCGAGCGAGGTCTGCTATTGCAAAATTGTCCGCGGAATGGACGATAGCAAACAGATTATCTTTGCCGCGAGGCAGCACGGCGTGCGGTCGCTCCGATTTTGCGTCTTCATCAACCCCGAAACGGATATCGAGGGGCGTGTAGTCAAACAATTTGCTACAGCAGTCCCAAGCGTTCTTCGCCGCGCAAATCACCTCCTCAGAATTCGTAGTGATTCGAACGGGGAAGCCCATGGGAAAGACAATATGCGTCAGTGGAAGTGGAAACGCATATTGCAGTGGATCCTGCGAAGCGAATTTTGGACATAGTGCTTCCATATAAACCCCTGAATGTGTGCGCTACAGCAGAGGATAACCGATTTACGTAACCCATATGCAAGGATTTGCGTTTCAGACGTCAGGAACAAGTTCGAGTGATACACTTCGCGGTGATGCGGGTGGCGATAGTGCACTACTGGCTTCTTGGAATGCGCGGTGGAGAGAAGGTCGTAGAAGCGCTGTGCCGGATGTTTCCTGATGCGGACCTGTTCACGCTTTTCTATGATCCCGAGCGCGTTTCCCGGCTCATTCGATCCAAAACGGTGCGTACGTCCTTTTTGAACCCGGCTCGGCGGCATTATCGCTCGCTCTTGCCGCTGATGCCACTCGCGCTGGAAAGTTTCGACCTTCGCGGCTACGACCTCGTTATCAGCAGTGAATCCGGGCCGGCAAAGGGAGTGCTCGTCTCTTCCTCCGCTCGACATTTGTGCTATTGCCATAGCCCAATGCGGTATCTATGGGATCTTTATCCTGCCTATCTGCACGATTTCACGAAACAGCGATGGAAGCGCGCTCTTATTGCTCCGGTCGCAAACTACTTGCGCCTTTGGGACCATGCTTCCGCCGCACGAGTAGATGAGTTTGTCGCCAATAGCGAAAATGTCCGGCGGCGCGTCTGGAGAGCCTATCATCGAGATTCAGTCGTCGTTTTTCCGCCCGTGCCGGTGGAGACGTTCTTTCATAGGCCCTCCGAGGGCTACCTCCTCATCGTTTCGGAACTGGTCGCTTATAAGCAGCTCGATTACGCCATCCGCCACTGTGCGCGAAACAACCTTCGTCTCAAAGTTGTTGGCGACGGGCCTGAGTTCCGGAATCTCCGGAATTTCAGTGGGAGTACAGTCGAGTTCTGCGGCCGTGTGACAGAGACTGAACTGCGTGAGCTCTATGCACGATGTCACGCTCTGATAGTCCCTGGCGAAGAAGATTTCGGCATGACTGCAGTGGAGGCTCTGGCAAGTGGAAAGCGCGTCATCGGCCTGAATCGAGGCGGCACGCGAGAAATCGTGGGCACGGGTTGCGGAGTGCTGTATGAGAAAGCGTCGGAGTCGTGCTTACAGGAGGCGCTTACGAACCTGGATGCCGACAACCCTCGGCCTGAGGACCTTCAGTCAGCCGCGTCGAAGTTCTCCGAAGCCGAGTTTGTGAGACAGATGAATCTTGTAGTAAAGTCGTTGGGCATCTTGCCAACAGACCGCCGGGTGAATACACTCAATCCTGAATACAACGCCTGAGGTGACTCTTCACCCGATCGAGAAACGAGGGAAAGGCATGCCAACAGACACAACACCCAACCTTTACGAACTGAAAGGCGACAAGCTGAAGGTGACATACGCAACAACCAGTTTCACCGGCCAGCCAACATTTACCTTGCAACAGGGGAGAAAAACCCTGACTTTTGATAAGAAGCAAATTCAGACCACCAGATTGCCAATCGGGAGTCTCGTCACAGTGACGGTTGAGACTTTACCGGATGTCAAGACGACTACATTCTCCTTGGTGCTCCCCGATGTCAACATGCAAGATTCTACGAAGGTAAGCATCAAGACGATCGGGATTACAACTATGGCAAAGACTTCGATTGGAGGTCCGAAGACCGTTAAAGGCGCAATACAAACCTACAAGGTTGCGAACCTCAGCGGAAGCGCAAGGATCGTGATTTCTTAAAGGTCCAAAAGCGGACGTTTCCCAGGCTATTCTGCGGATCCTGTCTGTATTCGGTAGAGATGACTGTTAGTGCGGATGAAGAGCGCCTTGTCCGAGACTCCTATCGAAGCCAGGCACCTTCCGTCCAGTTGATTTCTCGCCAGCAGTTTGAACTGCTTTCCTGGAGCGATTGCGACGGTCTCGCATTCCTCGCTCATGAAATAGACGCGCCCATCGGCATAGACGGGAGACGCGGAATGATTTCCGCCGATGCGTTCGCGCCAAAGCGCGGCCCCCGTGCGAGCATTCACGCAGGTCACGATTCCGTTGTCGCTCACGAAATACAGTTCATCGCCGACCAGCAACGGGGACGGTGTCAAGGGAGCCCCCCGTCTCGCAGTCCAAACTACGTGCGTGGCTGTGACGTCGCCCTGTCCATTCGGCTTCACGGCCAGAATATCCGGCTGGTCGAAACCTGTACACAACACGACCAAACCATTTCCAAAAACCGGTCTCGGCACATTGGAGTAGCCCTTTCCGTAGCTGACGCTCCAGATCTCCGCTCCGGTCAAGGGCTCATAAGAAATGGCGCGATATGCGCCAACGCTCACGACCTGATCCTTGCCATCCACACGGATCACCAACGGCGTCGTATAAGCCTGGTAGCCGGCACGCGGACTCTTCCAGCGAATCTTGCCGGTCCTCTTATCTAGAGCCACGACGTACTGAATGTCATATCCATCGCAACTAATGATCAGCAAATCTTTATAGAGTGCCGGAGATCCTCCTGGACCATGGCGATGATAGTACGGCAATTGAGTGCGCCACACGATTTCTCCCGAGGTCCGGATACAAGCCGTGCCGTATGATCCAAAATGCAGGTAAACATAATCGCCTTCAATTAGGGGTGTTGGAGATGCACGGCTGTTCTTTTCGTGAATCGGGATATCGCCAGTCAAGCGAAACACCTCGGTGTCGACTAGTCGTGCACCGGTGCGAGTATCGAAGGCTATCGCTCGAAGCGAGCGTCCGTCATCCGTGGAGGTCGTCAGCCAAACTCGATTCGCTTGTATGGAGGGAGACGACCAGCCCATTCCTGGGATCGGCTTTTTCCACACCACATGCTGTGACTCACTCCACTCAATCGGCAAACCCGTTTCGGCTGAGTGTCCTTCACCGCCCGGACCGCGAAATTGCGGCCAATCCTCTGCCGAAATTGTGAAACAGAGGAACAGGCCTGCAACAATCGCCTGTATTCGCGGCGCGCAGATAAACTTATGGCAGATCATCATTCACGACCGAAATATGACTACTCTACCGCGCTTGTGGTGTGGCTCGCTTCGACGACCGTCCCTTAAGATCGTTTGGCTATTCTGCGTTCTTGTGCTGCAGAGCGCGGCGCATCCGGTGCAGCTCTCCACGGTCAGGGTCGACATCGATCAAAAAACGACCCGTGTAGCAGTCGTGATTCACACTTCCCAGCTCGCCGGAGCTAGTCCGGATACGGCCATTCCGGCGCGATTGCATCTTCGTTTGAACGGCGAACCGTTTCGCCCGTCAGAGACCTCGCTTATCTTGGATCCCTCCGATGAGACGGCAACATGGCAGGGGCAGTTACCGACGCGCTCAACTTCGGTTGCAATCGATTCCCCTTTGTTTTCCGAGACTCCCGGTGATGCGACTGTTGTTGTTGTTTACCGTGACGGCCAATTCGTCGATAGGGGAGTGGTGGATCGAGAGTCTCCGAGCGCGGTCCTGGGCGAGACCACAAGCGCGGTGTTCCGGCGCTTCGTCACCATGGGAATACGCCATATCCTGTCGGGCGCGGACCACGTTTTGTTCATTCTTGGCCTGCTCCTGGTAGGAGGAACGCTCCGCGGACTTACTCGCTATGGTTACCGCGTTCACGGTTTCTCATAGCATCACTCTGAGTGTGACAGCCCTTCAGATCGGGAGCCTTCCGTCTCGTTTTGTGGAGCCAGTAATCGCCTTATCCATCTTGGCCGTTGGAGTCGAGAACTTGTGGCGCCGATCCGCCGACACGGAACGCCGAGTATGGTTCGCATTCGGATTCGGCTTCTTCCATGGCTTCGGTTTCGCGGGCGCTCTCGCTGAAGCGGGATTGCCTCGTCAATCGATCGCGTGGTCACTCGCCGCGTTCAATATCGGAGTAGAGATTGGCCAAGCATGCATTGTTTTGGCCGCCGTTCCTCTCCTGCGCCTTCTGGACCACCACAGTCCGGCACTCAGCAGTGCTTTGACACGGTTCGCGTCTGCCCTGTATTGCAGTTGCCGGCGTGATTTGGTTCGTGCAGCGCCTTCAATTGTGATCGGAATGATACACTCTGTGCTGAATCCGTCTTCAGCATGATCATCTCTCATGTCAATCGTGCTAGAGCCGTCGCGACAGGCGGTTTTGCCGCCTTGCTGTTATTGGCTGTGCTCCTCAAGAATGGAGCGGCTGGCCAAGCGGCCGTATCACTCTCCCGTGCGGGGCAGGAAGACCTTTCATTCTGGATCAATCACAACGGTCTCATTCAGTTTGATGTCGAGGGAGAAGTTGGCTTCGGCGATATGGCGCGCGTGCTGTTGCGGCGGCGCTCCAACGGCGATTACATCCGCGATCTCCGGGATCGCTTCACGTTTCGAGTTCAGGACCCGGCCGCCTTGGCGACACCAGATCTGTTTCGTGCCGAGTTCGCTGGGGGCGCCCTCACGTGGCGAGCGGCCCCGCAGGATCGATTCGTCGTGGGATCGTCGCGGACATTCAATCTCCCGCTGATACTCGTGAACCGGGACGCACAAGAATTGGTGATTGATGCGGCCTATCGGGGATTGTCGATGAACAGCGCTGCGCACAAAATTGTAGTGCCGCCGAAGGCAAGCGTACCAGTGTTTCTGCGAGCTGTTGAAACTACCTTGGGAGAGTGCGAAGGCAAGCTTATTCTTAAGCACGGCGGTGGCGAACTTACTGCCCCTATATACTTCGATGTACGTCCCCTTGTGCCTCTTCGCGTGCGGATTGTGGATGAACAGGGACACCCTGCTGCGGGGCGTATTTACCTGACCGGATCCGACGGACTGGCATACACACCACGTGGCGCCAGTAGCCGGATTGTTGCAATGAGAGCGGAATACTTCTTCCATGCGGAAGATTTCTTCGACATCGACTTACCCGCGGGCGAGACCTTGATTGAGGCCGCGCGCGGCCAGGAGTACCGGCTGGTCTCGGAAAAGGTAGTACTTCAGTCAGGTCGACCCGCCGAAACAACATTACGGCTCGTTCGCTGGACGGATCAGACACAGAAGGGATTCTGGTCGGCCGATGTGCACATTCACGCTAACTACACGTCGCCGCATCACCAGGTCATCGATCCTCGCGATGTGCGTCTCCAACTCCTCGGCGAAGATCTCAACTACGGCAATATGATGGTCGCCAATTCTGGCGGCGCCTTTATTCACGACCGGCAGTACTTCGAAGGCAAACCGCATCGCCTCAGCTCCGACCGCTACTTTATTTACTGGAATGAGGAGAATCGCAGTAGCGCCTACGGCCATATGTGTTTTTTGGGTTTGAAGAAGTTAGTCGAGCCCTTCTACAACGGCTTTCGCGATACTCCTTATTGGGAAGACTACCCGGCGAATTTTCCGCTGGCGCAAGAGGTCTTCGATCAGAATGGCGCCGTCAGCTATGCGCATCCCGGGATGAGTCCGAGTTTCGAAGCCGCCAGCATCAAAGAGTTGCCCGTGGACCTTGCGCTGGGCCAAAAGACGGCCATGGATGTGCTGAGCAATAACGATGAAAACGCCACGATGGAGATGTGGTACCGGCTCCTCAATTGTGGCTTTCGCGTGGCAATCTCGGCCGGCACAGACTCGTTCACGAACGTCGTGGATCACTATGTGGCCGGAGGGGGACGCGTCTACGTGCAAAGCGGGCCGCGTTTCGATTACTCTACCTGGCTCGAACGCTACCGGCAGGGAAGATCTTTTGCTTCGAATGGCCCCGTATTGACGTTGGACGTAGATGGGAAGGCGCCGGGCGAAGAGATCCGGCTAGAATCCGCAAGCGAAGTGGCCGTACGCGCAGCCGTGCTGACCCAGACACCCTTGGATCGTGTGGAATTGATCGTGAATGGACGAGTTGCTCGCGCCGAATCCGTCGACCGCAAAGCAGAGATCGAGTTCCAGACTCGCGTGCCGTTAAAGGAGAGTTCATGGATCGCCTTGCGCGCGCTGGGTCCTCGCCATCGCTTAATCCTGAACGATACGATGGCTTTCGCGCACACGAGTCCGGTCTACATCACGTTGGGAGGTCGGCCCGTGCGAGTTGCCGATGATATTCGGTTTTATCGCGAATGGGTCGAGCGGTTGATCGCGCGCACGGAGAAAAGCCCTCGTTTCGCAACTGCCGAGCGGAGGAAGGAAGTAGTCTCTCTCTTCCAAAAAGCCCTCGCGTGGTATCAGACCGCCGAGAAACAATAGCCCCGAAGAGTTCGCCAAGGCCATCATGGAATTGCCCTGCAAGTTTTTCTCGCTTGCTTAACCGTGCGAGTAACTGTGTAAACCTGCACCCATTGAAACGCTGATCCCGTCACGTTCACTATTTTCCGTTCGAAACCCGTAAGTCTCACCAGCAAAAGGTGATCTCGGCGGAGATAGCGTGCGAAGAGTCGGGGATGTCATGCCGGCGGTTGGTTTAAAAGATTCATCGGTCATCAAACTTCGTCCATGCAAATTCGTGCGGGAGACGGATGACAGATTCGGCATTGTTCGCCGAGCCGGAATGCGCCGTGTAGTAGTTCGTGGAGTCGGTCTCGAAGCATGTGAACGGTTTTGCAAAGGATCTTCGATTAGCGATGTGAAGCGCCGTCTTTCGAAGCGCTGTCACATCGTTGAGGACCGGCTCGATCTCGAACCGCTGTTGCGCTCTCTCCAGGATGCAGATCTGATTGCTTCCGTTGACGGTGTGCCAATACGGGAGGTGACCCCTCCCTCTATCTACTCGACTTACCGCTATTACCTCCGATTCCACCTCAAGCAGAAGCTATTGCGGTTCGCGTATGGGAAGCTGCCGATCGCGCTAGGCAGAAGACTCGCTCATTGGGTACATCGGCTCGACTTGTCTGCGATTCTTTGGCCGAAAGCGCAACGCGCCGAAGAGTACGCGCGAAGATCGCCTGACGGGTGCCTACCGGCATCCAAGCAGGATGGATTTTCGCTTCGCTACCTCCGTCATCTGATTCAGAACATCGTCGACTTTGAATCGGTTCAATCAATGACGCCCTACCAAGTGGAGAAGTGGTTCGACAAAGGTGTCAGATACGAAGGCCTGGAACATGTAGCTGACCTAAAGAAGGAAGGCGTGCCCGTCATCATAGCGGGGTTTCACTTTTCTGCAACTAAGTTACTAGCTCTGTTGCTCGTTCGACAGGGCCATAATGTCTCGCAACTTTGGATGCCCGATGGTTCGGTGGATATGGCCGAATTGACCAAAAAATTGCAACATCTGGAGGAATTTGGCCCGAAGCACGGCAGACTTGACATCATTCCTGATTTCTCCCTCGCAAGTTATAGGCGGCTTCTATCGTCCCTCCGGAAAGGCGACTTGTTGGTTTGGTTCGCCGATATGTTCAGCAGTACCGACCGTCAAGAGGCATCCGCGGGGCAGCAGGCCTTGCGAGAAGCGGCGGCCAGGGTTTTCGAGTTCGGGCAGATACAAACTCATTTATCGCAATCCAAGGTCGACGTTACCTTGTGCGGACAGCGAGTCTACTTGAATCCATGGATCGGAGGCTTCGCGAGAATCGCAGAGGCCGCCGTCGTGCCGGCTGCGCTTATCCGGGAGGGCTCTGGATTTCGCCTGGTCCTGCTTCCCGCCCTTCGCCTACCGCGGAACGCCACACAGAACCAAATCAGGAATCTGAATCGATCGCTATTTGAGCAGCTCGACTTGTTGCTGCGCAGGTATCCCGACCAGTGGTTCGGGTGGCACTCGCTGCATCGAATCACGGACAGTACTTGAGTATTACTCTGGCGACGAACACGCTTCTCCGTGTCGTAGCCAGGCATTCCAATCAGAAAGGAGGTGACGGCAATGAATGAACAGAACGATAGACAGGCTGAAGAACGCGTAATCATCGAGGCTGTTGACGTTGGCGGAATCGATGTCCTCGAAGAAGACATCGCGGCGCTGGCAGCAACCAATTCTTGTTGCGGTTGCGGCTGTGCCTGTTGACAGTACCCCGGGATTGCGGCGACCCATCGTCGCCGCTCTCTTCATATCAAACAACTTGCCAGGAGTAGCGAGATGACGGCCCTTCAGAAAATCCGGTTCCTTGAGTTGATCCAGTTCGAACGCAATGATGCTTTCGTCCTTTTTCATCCCGAGACTCTCTGCGTATTTCGTCTGAATCAACGGGCCGCGAATATGATTCGCGACGCTCGTCAAGGCATCAGCGATCTGGAGTTGTCCGAACGATACGGCATCCTGGCAGAAGAACTCGAAAGTAGCCTCGCTTCGATTGTCGATGCAATTGAACGACAGACGCGGCCGCTGTCGCGAACGGACCCAAGCTCGCTATTAACACGAAACGGACTATTGCCGAAAGCCGTTCTGATGGTCAATAACTACTGCAACCTGAAATGTACTTACTGCTACGAACATCGAGACGTCTTCAGCAAAAAAGTCTATCGACATGCCGGAGCACATCGCCCGCCAGTCCATCGACAAAATCTACGACGCTTTTGAAGGCGATGGGCATTTGGATGTTCATCTGGGGATAGACGTACACTGAAGCGACGACAATTATAGAATTCTCTTGCCGGTATGCTAACGAAGTTGCCGATCGAAAAGGTGTTGTTGCGCCTGCCTTCGGCATGATTTCAAATGGCGTGAAGCTCACCGGCCGCATTCTCGACATCATTCGACAATTCGAGATCCAGGTGACGTTCAGCCCGGATGGGCCGAAGAAGGTGAACGACCTTGTGCGGATCCGTCACGACAACAGTGGAACCTTCGATGCAGTTGTGGACAGTATCCGTCGCTATCAACAAATGTTTCCGGAGAAAGTGCAGGTGGAGTGCACAGTTACCCAAGCCCATCGCAAGGCCGGCCTTTCCATTCCCGATGTACTGGCGTTCTGTGCGGGTCTGGGCATAGAAGAGCCACACATTGCAGCGGCAGGACTGCCGGCCACTAATCCATTGAATCCTTACCAGCCGGGATCCGGCGTCCAGGAAGATTTCATGGCCGCAGCCGAAGCGAGTATGGATTCACTTCTCGGCGTAAACACTGGTTCACGTAAACACGCAAAGCTGGACGTCGTCGCCAGTATGGTGCATCGAATCGGGCGCCGTGATCCGAAACCGATCATGTGTCCGGCGGGAATCTCTCAAATTGTGGTAGATGCGTTTGGAGATATCTATCCGTGCTGGATGTTTGCTGGGAACTCCGAGCACACGATGGGCAATATCCTCCGTGACGAAATACGCGGGTTCGCAGCCCTCAAAGTTATCGACAGGATCGAGAGTAATTCCAAGATCAAGAATCCAATATGCTCCAAGTGCTACGCCCGGAGCGTTTGTAGCGCGTGTGTTGGCAATAATCACAACGCAACGGGCAGAATCGAGGAGCCGTCCCCACAATTCTGCGATACGGTCCGAGGAACGTTGCGAGTTGTCGTCTTGAGCGGCTGGCTACGGCGGGCCGTGAGGCCGCCGCAAGAGCGGTCGGGGGAGTGTCGGGCGATATCGAATGCTAGCGCAAGAATCCAAGTACGGAATTAATGAACAAGAACGCCCTACGTTGCTGGGAGATGTCGACTAATGGCTATTCCATAAGCGTGGCTCTGAAAGCACGTACATCATCGGGAGCATCACGGTGGATCGCTACTTGACGGTGCCCGAGTCGAAATTGCCCGTGGTAAGAGCGTTTATGCAGCGTCTTACAGGCGAGAATACGCTGAACGATATACGTCGAGACCTGATTCGAGAGCATGGCGTAGACGTTGACGTCTGGTCTCTCTATCGCAAGTGTTTCCGTGCTGGCCTGATTGCAAGAGGTGCTCGCGCTCCAGCTGGAGACATTCAGGGGAGTTCAGCTACTCTCATTCGGGTTCCGATCGGCCGGCTGCTTTGTTTGCTCCAGAGGGCATCATTCGTTGCACGACCTATGTTATGGACGGCTGCCGTGCTGATTGTTCTGGCGCTGATCGCTGTCCTAGGAGACTCGTCCCTCTTGCGGCTCGCTGCCGATTCGACGTTGCTGGCTCGTCGGCGCTACGAAACGTTTGGCTCACACTTATGATCGGCTGTGTTTCGGTCCTTGCGCACGAGTTGAGCCATTGCTTAGCGGCTGCTGCATGGGGCATCGTCAACGGAATACTGAGAATCGAGCTCTATCTGGGAGTGATTCCGGTTGTCGGACTGAAATTGACTGGTCTCTATACCTTACCGGCAAACGGACGCCTGGCCGTGTGGGGTGCCGGTGTTGTCGCCAATCTGGCGCTAGTGGGGGCGGCTGTGCTCCTGTTGAAAACTGTCCTGCCCGGCTCCGCAACACTGGAACTCGCGTTAACGATCAATTGGCTGTTGGCAGTGTTCAATCTGATCCCGGTGTTGACCACTGATGGCTATTTCATCCTGAGCACTCTGGTTAAGGACTCCAATGTACGTGTACGAGCGTGGGATTGGGTGTGAACCCGCTTCAGCGCGACACAGACGTCCATCCTGGTTCGTACTCTTATACGTCATAGCGACGGGCTGTCTGTTACTTTCCACACTGCTCCATCTCGCCTTGCGTATCGCCTACGCGCAGTCAGCGTACCCATTGTTGGAATCGACTCTATCTGCGTTGGTTCTTGCTTTGTGCGTTGTGATGCTCTGGCGCACGATTTGTCGAAAGGAGGAATCGCAATAATGCACACCGTGCTCCTCGTTAGTCGTATGTTTTATCCGGCAGGCATTTCGTTGTTGACGTGGCTGACGGCTGGAGTCGTTCTCGCATTTCTCGGACTTATTGTGGCCGGGTTATGTGTGGGTGCAAGACGTTCGATTGTTGTGGGGCTAACGAGCGCGCTCTCGGTGGCAGGCATTTTCGTCTGCGTCGGGTTGATTGTTGCGGAGATCGTCGTTTTTGAGTTTGGCTCGCCTGTCGCCGTTCTCGGGTACGGAATCCTACTCTGCGCGTTTATCGCATTCATACTGAAGGGCCGATCGTCGATGCCTGTCCGCAGTGCCATACCCTGGGTTGCATTGACAGCCTGCGCGCTGATGTATCTCTTTTTCTTCGGCTCGATTCCGGACGTCGTCGAACTTAAACCGGAAGAACTCGTGGGTGTCGAGGGATCTAACATGCTCGGCAGACGCTCGTCAGCCTTAGTAGTCACCGAGTTTGGAGATTTTGAATGCCGTCCCTGTGCTGCGCAGGATCAGACGATGAACCGACTTTGGGCAGATTATTCAGACCGAATCCGATACAGCTTTCGTCAACTTCCGAAACGGCGTCATTTGCATGCTGAGTCCGCTGCTCTGGCGAGCGAGTGTGCGGCCGAGCAGAGCATGTTTTGGGAGACGAAGCGTCTGCTTTTTGCCAACCAGGACCGTTTGGGTGAGCTTCTGAAGGATTCCGAGCTACCCACGATTCCGGTTGCGGGAACAGCAAAATATGCCCAATGCATCGATTCAAGATCCGCATGGGGCAAAGTTCGCACAGATTTACAGTGGGCGGAAAAACTCGGGCTGCGAGCGACACCCTCCATCATTGTTGGGAACAAATTGATTCAGGGCGTCACGAGCTACCCGCGCCTCGCGCTCATCGTGCGCAGTGAGCTCAGCGAACGTAACGTACTGCCCCGGGAACAAGCCGGACAAGTAAGGCCGTCCGGTTGCGGCCCAGAGATCGCCTCGCAGCGATGTTCTGAATAGCGGGTGAGGATTTCAGATGCCTACTCGAATGGATTGGATTGCGAGCTTCCGTAGCTTGCGGCACAAACCCCTCTACACCGTGACAATCGCGTTGGCACTAGGCATCGGCGTTGCCGCAGTTACGGTCGTATTTAGCTGGTTTGAAGGTTTGTTCTTTCGCCCGCTTCCAGGCGTACCCGATTCCAGATCTCTCCAGGTGTTTGAACTCCACCGTGTTGACTCAACGACAACCGCCTTCTCTTACCCTGACTACAAAGAGATGGCAGATGGTGTAGCGACCTCGATGGACGTGGCCGCGTACTCGATGGCGCGGATCGTGCTGAGCGAAGCCGGAAAACCGAAGGCGCACTGGGCGCTCTTCGTCAGCGGCAATTTCTTTTCATTAATGGGCCAGAATCCCAGCGCGGGCCGTTTGCTCCGGACGACAGATAACGCAGCGGAGCAGGTTGTCGTCCTCAGCCACGAGTTTTGGCAGACACATTTTCAGGCCGATCCCGCAATCGTAGGCAGGACAGCTTACGTCAATGGCCATGCCGTACGAATTGTCGGTGTGGCCTCACCTATTTTTCAGGGTCCATACACGGGCTTGTCCTTGGGCATGTATCTTCCTCTCTCGATCAAAGAAGCGGTTGAAGATGGCCCGGGCAGGCTCAATTCTCGTACGCTCAGATCCCTCACGCTCAGCGCAAGGCTCAAGCCTGGCATAACGCCGGAACATGCATCTCAGGTAATCGACGTGGTCATCAAAGGCCTCGACCAGGCATTCCCAAAGGGGAACTTCGATCAGGCGAAGGTGGTGCTTACGCCAATGTGGCGATCTGCCGTTGGAGCCCAAGCAATCGTGGGCCCGATCATGATTGCGCTTGGCGGCGTGGTTTTGATCGTGCTCTTGCTCGCGTGCGTTAACGCAGCGGGCGTCATGCTGATCGAGAATTCCGCGCGACGGCGGGAACTCTCGATCCGGCTCTCACTTGGCGCAGGGGCCGGAGCGATCATTCGCTACCGGCTTGCGGAAGCGGTTCTATTGTCGGTCCTAGCTGCAGGAGTGGGACTGCTCCTCGCGTCGGCTGCATCGGAGCACCTGCAGGATTTGGCGCCGGATTTGCAATTCCCGATCAAAATCATATTCCCAATCGATGGTCCTGTACTCGGCTTTGCGATGCTAGCGGCCGGTATGGCCGCAGGCTTCTGTGGTCTATGGAGCGGACTGGAAGCGAAGTGGCAATCAACAGCTGTCGCACTTCGGGCGGAAACCTCGAATGTAAGTGCTGCGCGGGAGCGATCGCATTTACGTGCGGTCTTAATCGGCGCCCAGATTGCTTTGAGTTTCGTCCTTCTGTCCGGGTCTGCGATGTTCTATCGCAGCGTTGAGCGAGCACGTGCGCTGGAGCTAGGATTCGATCCCCGGTCTGTGTCGCTCATTCGAATCGATCTGAGCAGCGGCCCTCGCAACAGCATGACGCGAGTAACGACCCTTCGGACGGCCCTCTCTCGTATTCTCGAGACTTCTGGAGTATCGGGAGCTTCGCTCTCCACATCAGTGCCGCTCGACCTCGCAAATCAAGAGCGTGTCTCGATTCTTGCGGACGGGGATGCCGAACCAGCCGCCATCTCAGCGAACCGGATTTTCCCTGGATATTTCACGACGCTCGGAATTTCTTTGGTTGCGGGCCGGGACTTCAGTGAATCCGACCGTCGTGAATCCGCGCCTGTGGCCATCGTAAACGAGGCATTGGCAATCAAACTCTGGAAGTCGGCAACTCCGCTCGGGCGATCCGTCTTTATCGGCAATCGCCGTTATGCGATCGTCGGTATCGTACGTAATGCAAAAATCTGGTCTCTGACGCAAGAAGCGCAGCCGTATCTGTACCTGCCGCTAATGCAGTCCGACTTCACCTTCGCAGTCATGCATGTGAAATCGAGAATGCAACTTGGAGCGGTACAACAGATTGTCGAGCGAGAACTCGAACGCCTGGATCCCTCGCTTCCGGTTGCTTCTGGTCAATTGATGACGCGCCAGGTCGAGTCGGCTCTGTTCCCCCAGCGTATCGCCCTGGTGATGCTAACGATCTTTTCCATCGCCGGCATCTATCTGGCCGCAATCGGACTCTATGGAGCTGTCGCTCATGCGGCCCAATCCAGAACGAAGGAGTTGGCAATTCGCATGGCGCTGGGCGCCACTACCGCGAACGTGTGCGGGCTCGTTGTACGCCAGGCCGCAGTGGTGGTCGGCGTGGGACTGTTCGCCGGGTTCGCCCTCAGTATGATGTTGAACCGCTTCCTGGAATCGGTGGTTACGGGTGTCAGCGGCACTGATCCGGTAAGCATGTTTCTGGCGGCAACCGCAATGTGTGTGGTGGCGCTGCTCGCGACCTGTCTCCCAGCCTTGCGGTCAACTCGACTGGCGACAGCCTCCGTACTTCGCGTGGATTGAGGAGGTGTTCTTATTATGCAGCCCATCGTGATTACAGGCGTCGGAGTCATCAGCTCTGTTGGTATCGGGAAAGAAAGGTTCTGGACTGGTGTTATCGAGGGGCGCCATGGTGTCTCTGAAATTGAAAGCTTCGATACGAGCGGCTATCGCACCCATCGCGGAGGTGAGGTGAAAGGTTTCGTACCGTCTCCGGATACCACTAAGATGGGTCGCTGTTCGCAGTTTGCGATTCACGCCGCGCGCGAGGCGCTCGCCGATGCTGGCTTGGAGCTTTCTGCAATTCGGCCGTACCGAATTGGTCTGAGCCTTGGTACGACGCTTTGGGAAAGCCAACTACAGGAACGCTTGGACGAACTACTGGTGAGCCCGGGAGTCAATGAGGAATTCCGTAAACTTGTTCCGCAAGCTGTACCTGAGGCCGTGCCCGCCAACGTCGCTCGCGTGCTCGGTATTCGAGGCCCGCTGAATGTGTTTGGGACTGCCTGCGCAGCGGGTAACTACGCCATGGGCCATGCCGCGACCCTGCTTCGATCGGGAACTGTAGATGTCATATTCGCCGGCGGCAGCGATCCAATCTCCAGAGTCGCCTATACCGGGTTCAATTCCATGCTCGCAATTGCTCCGGAGCGCTGTCAGCCCTTCGACCGCAACAGAAAAGGTCTGATACCTGCCGAAGGTTGCGCCATTCTCGTCATGGAACGTTACGACTCAGCGAGGCGGCGAGGGGCTCGCATCTATGCCGAACTGGCCGGCTTCGGAATCAGTAACGACGCGTTTCACATGACCGCTCCACATCCCGAAGGCCATGGCGCGATTCGTGCCATGCAACGAGCCTTAAGTTCTGCCGAACTAAATCCCGAAGCCGTAGACTACATCAGCGCACACGGCACGGGAACTGCCATGAACGACAAGATCGAAACTTTGGCGGTTAAGCGAATATTCGGAGAGGCTGCCGGCAAAATCCCGATTAGCTCCATAAAAAGCATGCTCGGCCACACTATGAGTGCCGCCAGCGCACTGGAGGCAGCCGCTTGTGTTTTAGTTATGGAGCGCGGAGTCCTGCCGCCGACCATCAACTACGAGGAGCCCGACCCAGAATGCGATTTGGACTGTGTTCCGAATCACGCTCGCGAACATAAGGTTCGGATTGCGATGAGCAACGCCTACGGCTTCGGTGGCCATTGCGCCTCGATCGTGCTGCGTCGCGCCGCATAAGACTGAGTCGGGAGGAGAAATGCCAAGGGTTGTCATTACTGGAATCGGTCTCGTGAGCGCTCTCGGAAACTGCAAAGAGTGCTTCTGGAATGGGATGTGGAACGGATTGGCTTCGTTTCGTCGTATCACTCGCTTTGAAACGAATCCGCTTGCCGAAGTTTACGCGGCTGAAGTGTTGGATTTCGAGGGTGCTCTTCCAGTGAAGCCCAAGCAAGCCTGGACAACCAATCGGAGCATACAATTCGCCGTTTCTGCAGCCGGTCGCGCGTTGGCGGATGCGGGAATTGCAGTGGACGATGTCTCGCGTACGCACATTGGAGTCGTATTTGGGAGTACGCAATCCTGCCTCGATTTAGCGGTAAAGCTCGATGTAGATGGCTTGATCCAGGGTCCCCGCACTGTGAATCCGACGCTGTTTCCTCACGTAAATCCGAGCGCCCCATCCTGCAGGGTCTCCCTTCACTTTGGATTGCAGGCCTTCAACACCACTCTGTCAAATGGCCCAACATCCGGTCTGGATGCGATTTATTATGCGTCGAATGCAATTCGCGACGGTCTTGCGCCAATAGCGCTCGCAGGAGGCGTCGAAGAATTGACACGAATGACCTTCCTTTTTCACAACGCTATGGAAGACTTGGCGACGTTACCGAGTTCCTTTGCTCCGTTCGCCGAGAAAGGGATACTTCTCGGGGAAGGGTGTGCAGTTCTTGTACTGGAAGATGAGGATCACGCGCACAATCGCGGCGCCAATGTTCTAGCGGAAGTGGCCGGATACGGGTCCTGCTTTGGGCCAGGAGAAAACTCGGAGGACGACAACGGAGAATCTCTGGAGTACGCAATGTGCAATGCGATTCAAACCGCCGGAATGAGGCAAGAGGATATAGACGTTGTGTTTGCAAGCGCGAATGGCGCCATCGGGAGAGATCGGGTGGAGGCGGCGTATTGCAGCGAATCTTTCCGTCGGCCCGTGTCGCAGCGCCAAAGGCTCGGCTCGGAGAAACGCATAGTGCCGCGGGAGCCTTACACGCTGCGGCATGTGTACTCGCGATGAACCGAGGGGAACTTCCGGCCGGGGTGATGTTGGAGAAGGCGCAGCCAGCGCCGACTCGAGCGGCGCTGATCAACTGTTTCAGCACTTCGCTAGGTACGCAGACCCGTAGTTCACTCGTTCTAAAAAGCGCTCAGGCGAGGTCGAAATGAGGAAGGATATGACGAATACTTTGGACTTAGTTATAAACGAGATTGCCGCGACGATGGACGTTCCGGCTGCATCTCTTGGTCCGGACACATTGCTGGCGGACATAGGCATGGACTCTTTGCAGGCTTTGCAGCTTCTGGTTGCGTTGGAACAATCTGCGAAGGTTCAACTCGAGGAGGAAGATCTGCGGCGCTTTACTACGATTCGAGCAATCGTTGATCTGCTGAACATGCGCTGGGCGCGGGCTGGCGCAGCGTGAGTTCGACCTTCACTGGTGTCAACCGCCGAATGGATTTCGAGCAGATTCGCGAGATTCTTCCGCACCAGTTTCCGTTTCTCATGCTGGACCGCGTCAGTCATCTGGAGCCCGGTTCGCGGATCATCGCATTGAAGAACGTAACCGGAAATGAGTTTCATTTCCTGGGACATTTTCCACGCCTTGCCATCATGCCAGGCGTGCTCATCATCGAGGCGGCGGCGCAGGCGGCCGGCATTCTTTGGGCTGTCAGCTCGAACAGGGAAGTTTCAAACTCCGTAGATCATCTTCTGGCGAACACAAATGTGTCCTTTCATGAAGCTGTCAAACCCGGAGACCAGATGATCATCGAAGTGACGATGCAGCGGTCGTTCAGTCAGTTTTTCATTGCTCACATCAAGGTAACCGGTGGAGAGGTAATCGTTACACGAGGAGAGATCACGCTGGCGCGCGTCGCCCAGGGTCGCTCGCGAGCTTCAGCACAAGACGTCGAATCGCAAGATAGGCATCACCGCCAGAGGTAAACCTTATCAGACCGGAAGTGTTAGATTCCCATCAAATCCACCAGTACTCGTTCCATCAACGTCCTCTGTTCAACTGGCTCCAAGCCTCTAATCAGAGCGGCGTCCTGCATCGCATTGCGATGAATGACCGAACGCACGGTGGCAGGCGAAGCGATGAAAGATTGCCGGGCGCCTGTGAATCCCGTTCAGGAGCGCTTCCCACGCGAAAACATCGGAAGGTTGGTCGGGTGCGGGAAGGGAATCGCAGCACACGGATAAGTTGCAGTTCCGGAACTCGGGCGGACTGAATGCGAATTTCCATCGGCGCCACTACCCAGTACGCTTCTTTCACCAACACTTCGAACCGCACTGTTCGCACGTGAGCGTTAGACGGCGTCCATATGTCGAGTAGATAAACATCTTTCCCGTTCGCTGACATCTGTCCAAGAAAGTAGGAGGGATTGGCTTCTTCATGAAGTTCGTCCAAGAACGAAGACGACAGGTGAGGTGGATTCCTTATAGACCTTTATCCTGAAGACATCGGGTGGATTGCTTTGAACTGCGAACCAGTACAGGACCCCGGGCCGGGCAGTCACTGCTACATGGAAAGAGGTGAAGCTATTTCCCGCGACCGCAGGTGAGATGATCTCCTGCGGAGTACGGCCAGACGTGTTGTCGATCAGATCGCCTGCGGCGTTCAGCCGTTCGAGTTCCGAGTAGATTCGCAAGTTCGCATGTTGGCCCCAAAGGCCCAGGGCGCAGACGAAAAACCAGCCAAAACGGCCCGCATCTTTCGTAATGTACGCCACAACGCTCGGCAATCTTAATTCGGTTTCGGAGAATCTATGAGCCCCAGATCCATTCGCTTGACCAGGTCGAAATAGCGACGGTCGCTGCGAAGGCCTTCCGCCAGCGGTTCGCACGCAAGCGTAACGATCCAAGGCTCACGAGCCTCTGCGGACTTTTCAAGATAATTGAAAGCTCCATCCAAATTCCCAACCGAAGTGTGAGCTATCGCAAGCCAGAAAGGCGACAGATTAGGCTCTGGAGTATTTTGAAGAAGGTTCTCGATTCTTTTTATTGCGCTCGCCTTGTCTCCCACGCGCGACTCCGCGGCGCAGAGAAGAGCGTGATTCCGCGTGAACAGGGTTGCGCTCGCCGGATCTTCAAGCGCTTCCTTTCCGAACAGCGCCTTCGCTTCAGCAAGCCGGCCTTGTTGCAGGAGGATCGCTCCTTTCACCGATCGAGCTCGATCGAGATCAGGCGCAAGATCCAGGGCTCGATTCGACCATTCTTCCGC
>CAWHYW010000030.1:0-99746 GCA_963833675.1 Bryobacteraceae bacterium
ATGCTGTGAGGAGCGCCAATCCATCACTCTGCTGGCTAGCCGGTAAGAGTCTCTTATTGAGCGCGAGCGTGTCGATGCCCTCGTCCACAGGACGCAAGTCCGTGATGATGACGGCCGAAGGCGGCGGTGGAAGAATGTTCAGGTTGGCAGCATCGTTAGGGTTCACCAAAAAACCGAGGACTCGCGGACCGTAGGAAGTCGTTTTCGCGGACGGTCGAAAGCCGCTCGGCGGATTAACAATAGTTGGCCGGACTGGAAAGCGGCAAGCGAATACTCCACACTCTCGATCAACAGCGGGCAGGTCGGGGTTTACACCGAGGAGCGGCGCGTCGTAGGGCAACCGCCATTCTGGATTGGGGCTGAACCCAGTAGAATGCCGCGACCGGCCGGAGCGTCGGTCAGCGAGATGACTCGTGTCGCAACGACAACGCCGTCCTGAGAGATGCGGATCGCCGTGGCGCGGGACAGACCGGCCGTGGTGGGGACCGCGCCGGAAACGGAGTCGAATTGGTGTGGGGGGACCATGCACTCAGCACGGTTCATTTCCGTTATGCGGATGGTCAGGTTATTGCCCCACACACCCGGGCTGGACGCGTCGATGCGCCAGACGTCGCGAGCTGCCGAGCCAAGGCTTACAGAGGCAGCGACGCATCCGGCGAGCGGATCCCTGGGATGCGACGCGTGCGATCCAAGCTCGCCTTCCCCCGTTCTCGAAGAATCCTGCGCACGGCGTATGCGAGATAGCCGATGCCGGTAAACCCGCCGAAGTGCGCCTCGAACTGGCGATAGCTCTCGACAGGGACGGGCGAGTCCACCGGACCGCGCTCTGCCAAGCCTACAAACCCCGCGATGTCGGTACGGAGCGGATCGATGGCGGGCGCCTGGGCGTCCACTCGCTCGTAATAAACACCGGGTCTTTGGTAGGCAACAAGCATCGTGTCAGTTTTATGCGAGAGGGAGACGCCCTCATGCACCAATTCGACGGTCTCTGATCGGCGACCTCGTTGGCCGTAGCGTTGAAACTCGGGCCATCGATCTTCTTGATCCATGCCGTTCACGAAATCCCATCTCATGACGTCCTGGTGGGATTCGTTCTGGAGAATGATGGAGCCGTTCCGCGTGTCGGAGATTCCGTTTGCGATGTTGCGGTACCAGTCCCAGAGTTGCGGTTCTCGTGTAGCCGCGCTTCAGCGTGATGTTGGGGAAAGTGTGTAGTCCGGGGCCCTTGCGAACGGAACGAACCGCGTCCGAACCGTCGCGGTACTCGACTACCGTCGAATCGCCGGAGAGCCCGGGGTCACCTCGCGAAATGCCCCTACGGTGAGACCATCGATCTCCACTCGAAAATTGAACGATAGAAAACGGTAATGCGGGAGTAGACATGACGTGTTCTCCTTAGTCTTCCGCGTGGGGGGTCCAGAGGCCGATGCGGATAATCACGAACTCGGCGGGCTTCACCGGAGCGACGCCGATAACAACGATGAGCCGGCCATTATCGATATCGGCCTGCGTCATCGTAGTGCGGTCGCAGCGGACGAAATAGGCCTCCTCAGGTTTGGTCCCTTCGAGCGCGCCGCCGCGCCACAGCGTAGTGAGGAAATTCGAGACGGTCCGGCGAACGCGTGCCCACAGGGGGTCGGCATTGGGCTCGAATACCACCCATTGCAGACCGACGTCTATGGACTTCTCGATGAAGATGATCAGGCGCCGAACGTTGACGTACTTCCAATCCGGGTCGCTGGTGATCACGCGCGCTCCCCACAGGCGCAGGCCGCGGTTGTTCGGACGAAAGTCACGAATCACATTGATGTTGGATGGGAACGGATTCAGGATTTCCTGCTCACCTTTGTTGATAGTTCGCTGCAATCCCGTGATGCCACGGACGACTTCATTCGCCGGCGCCTTGTGGACCCCGCGCTCTATGTCCACACGCGCATAGATCCCGATAACGTGCCCGGAAGGCGGGATGGGGACGCTGTGGATGTCCTGAAGATTCGCGGGGAAGGGATCGTCAATGAGCAGCCAAGGGTAGTAGAGGCCGGCATACTTGGTGTCGTACTGCTGCCGCTGATTCTGCACATCGGGGATTGAGTCCGCCGGAGGCGCGGGGCCGTCGAGCACGGCGAAGCGGTAACGCAGATTCTCGCAATGGGCGATGAGCGCGCTCTGCAACCCTGCCGAGGTGCGGCCCGGGGCAGCGACAATGGATGTCATCGATGGTCGTTAGCGAGAAGAGTCCCGTCCGGAGAACGGGGTCGATGTTGTCGAGACCTTCGTAGACCGCATCGTTGAGTGTGGCGATCGAATCATCGCCACGCACTGCGGAGAGCGGCAGACGCGCGGGACGCCAGCGCCCGCTGGGGAGGAGGTCGACCAGAGTCTCCGGACCGACGCGCACATCTTCGGAGGGGCTGGGATCGTGGATGCGGATGTAGTTGCTTTCGCCCTCGGGCCGCTGGTCCACCAGGCGGGTGCGCCGTTGATGTCCCCGATTACGCGGGGCGCGTAGCGGCTGTGGCGCGGGTCGAGCGAGAGATAGCGGAACATCTCGCTGTCCGTGATCAGCTCATTGCGCGAGGGGCGAGCCGGGTCTGGCTGATGGAGAAGGATGACCGTGATACGGAACTCACGGGAGCGCACACCGAGCAGTGTTCCGGCTCCGATCGCGGCGGTCTGCGCGCTCTGCTGCGCGACGCTAAGTCCCGGCGCGCGAAGCGTGATCGTGGAGTTAGCCTGGCGATCGATCGACTCCACCTTGAGCGGATCGCCAACCACGGCATCGCCGGCAAGCGGGTTCAGCAACTCCAGCACTGTGCCTGCTTCAACGCCGCTGGTGGAATCGAGGCGGATATGCAGTGCATCGACAACGGTGGCGAGGCGAGTGCGCGGCACCGATCCGGGACGTTCGTCCTCGACTGAGATGCGCAGACGGTTGCCCCATGCGCCAGGGTCGAGAGCCTGCACGTGCGAGCAGCGGATTTCGTTCAACGAGAGCCGACCCTTCGGGATGCGCGAGGTCGAGTGGACGATCGAGCTGTACCTCGGCGGCAGCCGCGGCGGCCGCTGCGTTGGCTGCGAGGCGATGGAAGAAGGTATCGCCACTGGATGCAGTCACTCGCACAATGGCGTTGGCCCCGAAGCCCGTGCCGTCGGAGACCAGCAACGAAGTGGAACCGGCCGAGGCCGCAAGGGCGAGCGGAGTGGGCTGGATTGGAGTGGTTCCGGCAGCATTCTGTCTCCGTACATTTGTGCCAGTCGGATGACTTCGGACGAGTGGACTCGAGAGGATTACGTTGCCGGGATCGGCGCCCGCTGCGGCGCGGTTTGGAATCGCAGCAATTCTGACGAACTCGTCATCCGGCGCATCGCCGATGCGAACGATGTCGCCGGCCGCGAGGCTCACGCGATTGAGCAGATTAATGACGACCGATCCAGCCGGGGCCGCGGCTGTCAGAGTCTTCAGGCTGAAGAGGGGCACGACGTGATCGCCCGGGTTGTGGACATTGGCGAATGCCGCGGTCAGAGTGACGGTGTTTGGCGCCGTGGTGGATAGGACCGTGACCGTCTCCTGCGTGGCGCCGGTTCCGACCAGCAGTTGAACGCCAGACTCGAGGAGATCGATGACGTTGTTTTGCAGCGTCATCGACGACGCGGCTACCGTCGCGATGAGACGGTCATCGTCGCCCAGCGAAACTGAGTCTACTATCGAACCCAGCGGCGTACCAGGCGTAGGCGCCGGTGGTGAGAGCGAGTGTGGCGAGAGAGCCGATGCGCCGGACCTCGCGCAGGGATGGATCGGTGTTCAGGCGATCGAGAACGACGAGATCTCCTTGCGTGTCGAGATTGCCGTTGCGGTCGTTCACGTAGATCAGGCGGTCTCCTGCGGCGGAAGCGGGCGTCAAGGAGGACGATTGAACCGGAGCGCCGGTAAATGCGAGAACGCGAACCGTCGCAGTCGTGGGGTGCGCAACACCAAGTCCTCCACCTAGCAGTTGAACGCGCGCCGTCGTGGTCGTGTGCGTTGTCACGACGCCGGAATAGCGATGCTCGCCGGCTGCCGCGCCTCCAATCTCAAGCGGGATGGATAGAGAGCCTGCCAGAGTCGCGACATCAGCCGCTGCTCCACTGATTTCGATAGCCGTATCGCCGGGCGCCGAAGGCTGGGCAAGTGAGAACGGCCCTGGTATAGGCCTGCATCGGCGGCCACGGCAAACTCTTCCACCGTAGTGCCTGCCGCGTGCGAGATCGCAAGCGGGAATGACAGGGGCACGTGCTTGTTGTTCGTTACGTCCGGTGCTGCGGCGATCAGGCGGTACTCCGACCGGCTGCCATCGCCGATGCGCACCGAGTCGCCCACGCTGAGGTCCGACGTATCGAGTACGTACACGAGCGGCCCTGGAGCAAGCGTGCCGCTGAGTTCGCCCGCCGCGCGGAGAATCATCGTATCAGCGCCCGTCGGCGTGCCATGGTCGTACAACTCTCCCGCGGCGGAGGTTGCGCCCGCGGTGTCTAGAATTCGCGTGAGATACAGGCGCTTGCCGCCATTGGTGAAGAATCCCTCGACTGCGAGCGGTGTGAAGCAATGGCCTGCAAAGTCGAGGAAGGAGAGCCGCTCGCCGAACCAGCGCGTATAGTCGCCGAGGCTGGTGAGGAGGATCGGAACGTTGACCGGGCCGCGCTCTGTCACCCCGATCATGCCCGCGGTGCTGGTGCTGACTCCTTCGATCGGCTTACTGCCGGTATCGATCTCTTCGACGTATACGCCAGGTGCAAGATATTCGGGCATTTTCTTCTCCTCAGCTCAGGACAATGTCCACGAGGTTTTCGGCCAATTCATAGTCCGGGACGATAATGCGGCGGACCGGAGGATTCACTCCGTTATCCGCGGTCAATTCCAACTGACCCACACGGTTGAGGGCGGGCAGGCGGTAGAATCCGCCCGCATCGGTTGTAACGGAAAAGAGAGAGACGGTGTGATACTCGGGATCGGGGCCGCCATCGTCGATTTCAATGGTCGTAGCTCCCGCGATGCCCGTGAGTGCGGACGACAGCACGACGGCATCTCCAGGAATCGCATCGGAGATCAGGTTGTTATTCGCGCCGGGGGCTGCTGCGGTGACGCGTTCCACGGGGGCGCCCGGGCGATGATCGACACGGCCGGGATAGCGGAGCGTCACTTGCGCCGGCTGAGTTGGATCGGAGCTTCCGGTCGCGGTCAGGACGATCAGGTACTCCGTGCGGCCGGGATCGGCGGGATCGATGCGAAGAATCTCGCCGGGACCGATGCCCACGCGATTGGATAGTCGGAGCGAGGCGAGCCCGGCCGGAGCGTCGTCGAGCAGTTCGCTTACGTCCGGTGTCGGTGCAAAGTCGCGGCGGCGAACGCGAGCGCTTGCGGCGGATCGGTTCAGATATACATCGGGCTGGAGAGAAACGAGATCGGGCGGCGTCGCCGGTGGCGCCGATGCGGGTGTGGGAATGAGGAGCCAGTATCCGGTGATGCTCACATTCACACCAGCGGCGGGGATGTTGCCGATTGCAGTCGCACGCACAACACGTCCTAATAACTCGACGCTCTCGCGGTGCAGTTGCACGAGGCCGAGGTCGCGCGGGGTGAAGGTGTCCGGGAAAGCATTCTGATTCACGAAGTGAGCGGTGGCGCCGAAGGGCAGGTAGCGCCGGGCAGTCACGCGAAAGTCGACGTCGTATGGATCGGTACGGAGCTTTGGCAATGCGCGTTCCGGAATGCCAGTCAGTCCTGCGATGCCCTCCTAGCGGACTTGGCGGTGAGGCGCGGAAAAGCGGTGAAGGCATTGAGCGCTGCTGTGGGCGCCAGGGCGGTATGTTCGTCCTGAAATTGCGCCATCACGATGGCCTGCGTGATGCGGCCCGCTCGCAGGCGAGGATCGGGAGAGATGACGTAATAGCTGTCGGGAAACGTGATCGTCTGGCGGGAAGTCATGCTTCGCCCTCCTCGACGATGACAGCGGTAATGGGCTCCGCGATTCGCACCGGGGCGACGGACTGGACGATTTCGGAGTCGAGATAGACGATGGCGACTTCGTACGAGACCGAGAGCTGATACGGCTGCGTTGAGCGCGGTCCACACACGGGCGATGTCCTCGAGCGCGAGTGTTTCGAGCGAAACCTGGAACTCCTGGGTGGAGCCGGCGATGTCGCCTTGCAGATCCGCTCCGCGGAAGCGCGCATGGTCATGGAACGTCTGCATCACTTTGCCGAGGATGCGCTGCTCCAGTTCGGCCGAGTTGGCCTGGCCGGCGCTCACGAAGGGTGTGATGAGGTAATGCAGACGCAGAGGCAACGACGGGAAGCGAGACTGGTATGGTCCCAATCGCGGGTTGGGCACGTTGAGCCGGTCTGCGTCGCGCATCACGCGGTAGAGCCAGAGTGAGACGCCTTCGTCCCGCGCGCGCGCCATCTCCTGAGGATTGTTGATCGAAACGATCAGCGTGCCACCGCTTCCTGGGTTGAAGAAACTCGAGAGCACGGGGTCAGACTCCAGACGGCTCCGCACAAGCGCGGCGAGAGTCAAGCTGGCGCCCTGGATAGCGGAGTACATCAGCCGTTGTGCGCCTCCGTGTGATCGATCTCGCGCGTGGTGGCAGCGAGCATGCTCAGCAGCACCGGGAGGTACGCGCGGCAGATGACGATACGCGTGTGCATCAACGCCTCTTCTCCGCCGTGGTGTTGTCCGAAATCAATGACGACTTCTTCGTCATTGAAACCCACTTTGAAGTAGTTCGCATAGTGGCCTTCCATGGGCTCCTGTCGGTCCCGCCGTTGCGCAGGAATCGGACGCAGTTAATGTGGCAGTTCGATGGCCAATGCAGTGTTCTGCACGACCCGGAATGGGAGTTTAGCGTCGAATCAGTAAGTTGCCGTCACTAATGAAAGATGTGAGAAGAGAGGCCGAACAGCGCGGTTGTAAGCCACATCGATACAGTTGTTGCTGCGAAGGGACGGCGAAGAGCCGTGATTTTGCAGCACGAAAGTTGTGTAACACGAAAGTGTAATGGGCTGTAAACCAGCGGCTCGGGTGTTTACGGGGCCAGGACTGTTAAGACGATCCGGCGATTGCGCGCGCGATTCGACTCGTTCGTGTTGGGCGCGACGAAGCTGGTTTCGCCACGGCCAATTGCGGCGACGCGCCTCGCCAGAGCCGCGCCGATGATCGTCTTGCCGTTGTCAGCGCGACGTTGCGCAAGGTCGAGATTGTTGCCGGGATTGCCTACGTCGTCCGTAAATCCGTCGATGTGCAGCGCCGCGGTAGGGTGGGCAGTCAACAGCGCGGCAGCAGTCGTGAGGGATGCAACACCTGCGCCGGGCATAACATCGGAGCCGGTTGCGAAGTTGTCGATGGTAAATGTCGCGATGACAGTGGGCGTTACCTGGCGGGCCCCGGTGACGATCGCATCGGGCGGCGCGCTGGTGCCCGCCGGCGGCTTTACGCTCTCGAAGTCCATCACGACAAAGTAGTCTTCGTAGTCCTCAATGAAAGAAGCGCCGCGCGGAGGATTCGGGGCGATATACTCGAGCAATTCATCGCCTGGGCCAAACAGGTCTTGCGAAACATTCTCTTCCGCGATGTTGCCAACATCGTGCGCCGCGCCAAGACTCGCGCCTCCGGCCGGAAGCGTGTGAGCGACGTAGTTCTCCATGATTTCATGAGCAAGAAATGCGACACCGCGCCCCGGAGCGCCGGCCTCTACGTTCTGAAGATCATCGAGGTCGATGGTCTGCGTGAAGTCGGTCCCGTACGGAAAGGCGCCCACGAGCACGGCGCCGGGTCCTCCGGCTGCGCCCGTTGCACTCTGATGAGTGCCGAGCTGTAACTCCGCATCCTGGATGGGATCATCCATGATGTTGGTCAACATACTACTGAAGTACGGAGACGTGGGTGGAAGAAAGGTGGATCCGATCGATCTAACTTCATCGGTTACAGGATCGCGAATCAGCATGAGACCTGTCGCCGGTTCGACGAGCGCTTGGAAATCGGCGAAGTCAACATCGCTGCCATGCGCGATCAGACGTCGCTGGATGGCAGGATTCGCGCTCGCGACGGGTGGAGCGGCCGCGCCGACGAGATCGGACGCGGGTTCGCCACCAGTGACGCGCCCAGCAACTTTGTCCGCGTGTTGCTCCCAGCGATCGCCGCGTCGGGAAAATCCTCCCGGCGGGATGGAGCCCTGCCGCTGCTGGACAACATGGGCGGCTTCGTGCGCGGCTTCATCCAGTGTTGGCTCTGCACGGAAACTGATCTGTTCGCCTCGGGTGAACGCGGAAGAACCGACAAGGGCGTTCTTCAGGGCCGCCGCGCCTCCGATCTCACAGCGGACATTTGAGAGGTCGTGTCCGGGACCGAACGAGCGTTCGATCACCTCGCGATACGGAAGGGAACTGATCGAGTTGGCCGGCCGAGCCGCAAGCAATTGCTGCATCTCCTGGTTGCCAAGTCGTCGAACGGGAGTGACAGCCTTGTTGACCATCGCGAGTGTTGCGGCACGTCTGGATGGTGACTCGACCTTGCTCTCACGCGTGCGCATCGCTCAGACTTCCTCCTGAGGATCGGAGATGCCGTATCGCGCGAGCTTGCGATAGAGAGTGACGCGCGACCAGCGTAGCTGCTGAGCGGCCTTGCTCTTGTTCCAGTGAGTGGCATTGAGGACATCGAGCAGGCGATGACGCTCTGACAGCGCTGCGGGGGCTTCCGACGTTTCTGTGAAGCGCCGTTGATACAACTCCGGCAAATGTTCGAAGTGGATTGTGGGACCGGGCATGCCTACACACGTGGCCTCCAGCATGTTGCGTAATTCCCGGACATTGCCGGGCCAGCGGTATCTTGACAGTCCTGTTTGAACCGCCGTGTCCACGCCGCGCACGTCCTGATGGAACCGTGCGTTCAGTTCTCCGAGGAAATGGTCTACAAGCAATGGCAGATCGCCGCTCAGCTCGCGAAGGGGCGCCATATGAATGACGACGACGTTGAGACGATAATAGAGGTCCTCCCGGAACCTGCCATCCGCCACGAGATCTTCGAGATTGCGATTCGTCGCGGCAACCACCCGGACATCCACCTTGACCGGTTTGCGAGAGCCGAGCGGCTGCACTTCCTTCGATTCGATCGCGCGAAGGAGTTTGGCTTGTCCAGGTGGGCTGAGTTCTCCGATTTCATCGAGGAAGAGCGTGCCCGCATTCGCCTGCGCGAGCTTGCCTGCTTCGGCGTGATAAGCGCCGGTGAAGGCGCCGCGGTCGTAGCCGAACAGTTCGCTCTCGAGAAGCGTATCGGGAATTGCGGCACAGTTCAGCGGGACGAGGCGGCCCGTTCTAGCGCTCAGAGCGTGAAGCGCGCGCGCCGTGAGTTCCTTACCGGTACCACTCTCGCCCGTGATGAGGACGGTGCTGTCGACGCGCGCAGCCAGTCCGATCTTGCAGCGCACGCGTTTCATCGCATCGCTCTGTCCGATGAGGCCGCACGGGACAGGTTCGAGACACTTCTCGACGGCGCCCGCGAGCATTTCGGGAGTTAGCCGGCTCGCGCAGGTAGGCACGAACTCCGAGGCGGAGGGCGTCGACAGCGAACTCTTCGCAGCTATCGCCACTCGCGACGACCATGATGACGGGACAAAGCGGGCGGAGGTACTTCCGGAGAAGCGCGAGGGTGGCGCGTGCGCCACCGCCTGTGTCACCCGCGATGATGATCTCAGCACGAGAATGGCCGGTTCCAGCGAGACTCGCGGACTCGATCACCTCGGCAGGGAGGTAGCTGAGCGCGGCACGCCAGCGGCTGCGTACCTCTTCATCCCAATGCACCAAGCCAATGGGTCCGCCTATCAATAGAAGCTCCCCGAACTCCAAGAAACGAATGGCCATCGGACACAGGCAGTGTAGAACCCGCATCCGGGACGGATCTCCGATTGATCTTCACATACTGAGTAATGGTGACACTCAATCGGGTTTTGTTTCCTCCGGCAAATGCAGTATCCGCCGATTAAAGCTACCGGAAGTTGACGCGAATGGGGCAGGCGGGAGGTGAAGGACACCACGCGACCGACGAGAAGAACTCTCCGACGGAAGCAGTAGGATTCCCTACAGTCGCACATAGCCAGCCTCGATGGTCGTGAGCTTTTGAATTATAGCTCTATTCGAGCAGACCGTTGTAGGGATTTGGATGAGTTATTCCGCGATGCGAAGTAAGTCGAGTTCGCCTCGAGTATCGGACCGAACCATCGGTTCGTGGTGTTCGGCGCGTACTCTTCGGAGCCAGAGCAAGGCGGCGAACGCGACGCAAGGTAAACGAAGAACCGGGGCGGGTCGTGCATGAGGAACAAATCAATGGCCGCTAACGCCTGGCTGAAGATCCCCATACCTGATAGGAACAGCGCCAGAGTGTACGGGAGATTTTGCCGGCCCGGCAGCCATGCGCAAGTAAAGGGAATGACACGAAAGTCCGCGGTTACTCCATCGATCAGCAGCGCGGTCGCAGTAACCGAGAAAGCCGCGTGCATCAGTGCGTACGACCAGCAATAGAAGAAACTTATCACTATCGCTGATGCCGCGATCGGGACCGCGCAGAACAAGTACATGACGGCACGGACAATTCGCTCAGGTCTGACAGCCAGGTGGTCCGTCGTCAAACGAAAGATCCAGTTGGCTCGAAGCTCTGCCGGGATGCCGAAGCAGAGTCGTAGTCCCATCACAATGGAATAGACGATCAATAACGTCGCGCTGAGCTGGCCTATCGGCACGGGACTACTGTCCGGAGACAAATTCACGGACTGCACCGCGAGTGCGAGGCCAAGGCCGACAATGATCGCAAGCGCTCCGGAATGGCGATCGCTTCTGGCGACCGTGCGGAGCGCAAAGGCGAACGCTCCTCGATAAAATCTTGCGCGCCGCGGAAGGCATACGGCTCCCATCGACAACACCCAACGAAGGACGGGGAAGGCGCCGCCGCCGCACCTCCGACTCTTTCAGATGTTCTGAGGTAGAACCATCGGTAGCTCAAGCCATAGGCGATTCCTGCGAGTACACAAGCAATGCCGAGGGCGGGAATCGCACGCTGAGCAAGCGCCGGAAACAGCCCGGTTCCGTGTCCCTGCAGTTGCTGATAAACACTGAGGAACCAGGTGGAAGGCAGAAGTTCCCCCCAGGTATGTGAGCGCTCGCGTCTCGAGCATTGGGGGATTAGAGTCGCACCAATGGCCATTTGTTCCCGCCAAAATGGAGCCCACGTACTATTATCAGCAAAAATATATTAGATAGTTTTTTACTCCGCTCGGACTTGGCGAGCGTTGAAATATCAAGGTCTGGAAGATTCCGCTGTCAACGCCCTCGCCTCAAGCCGAGGGCGGAAAATATCTTAGTGTGAAATGACTGCCCGTGAAAGGCCGACATGCTACGAATCCTGCTGACTCTCACCGCCATCGCCGCATGCGCCATCGCTCAGACAGTACACATGATCGAGGTGGAAGGGGAAGCTCGAAAGTACTGGCCGCAATGGAGGGGGCCCTCCGGGCAGGGACTTGTTGAAGGCAAGAGCTATCCCGATACCTGGTCTGATGTAGAGAACGTGCAATGGAAAGTGAAAGTGCCAGGACAAGGTATCTCCTCGCCGATTATCTGGAAGGACCGGCTTTTTCTGACGACGGCATACGAGGGCGCGCGTCGTGCCGTCCTGTGCTTCAACCGGGAGGATGGCAAGCTGCTGTGGGAAACCTTCGCGCTGGCGCCACAGCAAGTCGAACGCGTCTACCGAAAGAACAGCTACGCAACCGCGACTCCGGTTACCGACGGCGAACGTGTGTATGTTCTTTTCGGCAACGCGGGCCTGATAGCCCTCGACTTCAGCGGCAATCAGCTCTGGCATCATGATTTCGGCACGACGTCGAACTACCATGGCCCGGCCGGGTCGCCGCTGCTGTACAAAGATCGAGTGATCTTCTATCAGGATCAGAGCTCCGGCTCGTTTGTCGCCGCGGTACAAGTAAAAACAGGCAAGCTGTTGTGGAAGACTCCCCGACAGGAGAGCATCGGCTGGGGCACACCAATCGCGATTCGGGTAGGCAATCACGACGAGGTGATTGTCAGCGGTCAGGATGCAGTGCGCGCGTATCACCCCGATACCGGCAAGGAACTCTGGATAGCACGGGGCAATACGACGGAGGTAACTCCGACGCCCGCTGTAGCACACGACCTCGTATTTTGTGCTTCGGGTCGAGCTGGTCCTACACTAGCGATCCGGCCCGGCGGCTCAGGTGACGTGACAAAGACCCACATAGCATGGCAGACTCCACGAGGTTCGCCCTTCATCCCATCGCCGATGGCTTATGGCGACTTTCTCTATCTTGTGAACGATATGAATTCGATCGCCACATGCCTAGAAGCAAAGAGTGGTAAGCCAGTGTGGCAGGGGAGGCTCGGCGAAGCAAGGAACGAGGGCTTTTCGGCGTCTCCGGTCGCGGTGGACGGCAAGATATTTTTCACGAACGATGATGGCGAAACGTTTGTGCTTGCGGTGGGACGTGAATTCAAATTGCTTCGGGTTAACCGGCTCAATGAGCAGACGCTGGCGACTCCGGCCTTGGTTGATGGCAAGTGGTACTTCCGGACAGCGGGTCATCTGATCGCGATCGGGCGTTAGGAATGGCTCACCGCATCTATACAACGCACACGCCGGAGCTTGAACCGGACTATCGATCCTGCATTGGTCAGGTTAAATGCCGGCAGGTATTGGCGCTGATAGGTACAATCCATCCGTATGTTTCGGCAGCGGGCGCCGTGGTGGATGTACTTGGTGACCGCCTCCTATCTGGCATCAGCCGCGCTAGTACTGTACGTAGAGTTTCGCGGGCCCAAAACTTCGCGATTGAGCTCGTATTGCTGCTCATTGGCGTGGACCTGCGTGCCGAACTGAAGCAGAAGCTAAGACTCCCGGCCTCACGCGTGGTCGAAGACTGCGCGGGGTTTGTGCAGCACTCGAAGCGGCGCATCAAACGGGTTGATCGCATCGTGATATGAAGCCGGAGAATATCTTCCTCGCGGCGCATCGCCGGGATTGACGTTCTTAGAGTGCGGGATTTCGGTCTCGCCAAGCTCGTTTCTTCCTCTGCAACAACAGAGTCGATAAACCAAACCGGCGCCAGCGAACTTGTGGGAACTCTGCGTTACATGTCGCCGGAACAGCTGAGAGGTGAGTTTGTGGCGGCGACTTGGGATTTATGGGCGCTGGCGATAAGTAGCGTACGTAATGCTGACCGGTAATATCCATTCGAAGGCGCAACCACCTCAGAATGGCAGATAGCGGTAATTACAGGGCGCTTCACACCTGTGGGCCGCTATGTTCCGACGGTGCCGACCGCATGGCAGGAGTTCTTCGGCCGGGCTCTCGCTGTTGAGCAGGAGAGAAGACCTCCCGCGGCCACTGTGTTCTTTTCGGAACTGGAAAGCGCTCTGGCTGGTTGAGCGAGGAATCTGCTTGCGTGCCGACGCAGGCGAATCCAACAGCCGGCCGGAGCGCGTTCGAACTTGCCTTATCATCGTTTGATGTCTCGGCTCGCGATCGTGTTCTGCTTCAGTGCGTCGGTAGGCCTCCCACAATCGCCATCAACCGATCCGCTTCTCGTCTGGCTCAACCGAATCGCGCAGCAGCAGCTTGACGACCGAGACCAAGCAATTGCGGCAATCCGTACACCGGCCGATGCAGCCCGTCGCAAGGCGATGGTGCGCGCCAAGCTGACGGAAATTATCGGTGATCTGCCAAAGTACGACGGCCCACTCAATGCACGTGTGACCGGCAGCCTTCAAAACGACACGCACACGATCGAGAAGGTCATCTTCGAAAGCCTGCCCGGCTTCTACATCACCGGTAATCTCTATAGACCAAATACACCGGGCCGCTACCCTGCGGTTTTAGTACCATCCGGTCACACGCAGGAAGGCAAACCGGAAATGCAGATTGTCGCTGCAAATTTGGCGGCGAAGGGATTCATCGCGCTTTCCTACGATCCCATTGGGCAAGGCGAGCGTGAACAGACTTATCTGCCGCAACTTGGCAGGGCCCTCTCCGGAGGCGGGGGCAACGAGCATCTCGAACTAGGCGCCCGTAGCATCCTTATCGGACAGAGCGTAGCCCGATATTTCATCTTCGACGCGAAACGCGCGATCGACTACCTCGTTAGCCGTCCGGATGTCGATCCCGACCGCATCGGCGTCACCGGGTGCTCGGGAGGCGGCGCGATCACGACTTATGTCGGAGTCTTCGAGCCGCGCGTTAAAGCGGCAGCGCCGGGCTGCTTCATCAATTCATTTCGCACGTTGTTCACGGGTCCCACAGCCGATTCCGAAATGAGCTTCCCGGCGTTTCTCGCAAGCGGCCTCGATATGGCGGACTTTTTCGAAGCGGCGGCGCCTCTTCCCTGGCTGATGATGGCGACCACCGAAGACTACTTCCCTCCGGACGGCGCGCGAGCAGTTTACACGGAAGCACGCCGTTTGTATGAACTCGAGGACGCCGGAGACCGAATTCAGTTCTTCCTGGGCACGGGACTGCACGGAACGCCGAGCGAGTCACGCGAAGAAATCTATCGCTGGATGATCCGCTGGCTGGCGGGTGGCAAAGGTGACGCGCGGGACCAGCCTGTGAAGCTCTACACAAATCTCGAACTGCAGGTGACAAAGAGCGGCAATGTCGACGGCGAACCCGGGAGCAGGAAGCTGCATCAGATCATCGCGGACGAGTTCCGCCAGCGCAAGCAGAAGCGCGGTGTTCCCGAACTGGTCACTGAGCTGCAGCGGCTCGGGATCCGTCAAAGATCCAGCTCCGTCCGTGACAACCACATCGGGGACTGAAGATGCGGACTTCCGGATCGAAGAGATTCGTTTCGAGAGTGAGCCGGGCGTGCCCGTCTCGGCAAGAATGTACCTTCCGAAAGGCGCGGGACGCAAACCAGCAGTGGTCATGTTTGAAGAGAAGCGGCTGCCCGTGCCGCTATACGTTCAGCGGAGCCAGTCGACGGCAGCCATCGCTGAAGCGCTTGCACGGTCTGGACAGATCGTAATGGAAGTCGATCCGCGCGACTCGCCCGGCGCGAACGATGGCCGCCCTTTCCTCGGAAACTGGCTCACGAACGAACGGGCGGACCTCGTTGGGCGAAATCTCGCGGCCATGCGCGCGCATGATCTCTTGGTCGCCGTGGACGTGCTCGCCGCGCGACCTGACGTCGACGCGAAATCGATTCGCGGTTACTCGCGAGGTGTGAAGGGCGTGTGGCTGTTGCTGGCCGCCGCGGTCGACCAGCGCCTCGGCAAGATCTGGCTCGACCGCACGCCTTGGAGCATCGCCGCCGCGCTGGAAGGTCCGCTGACCAATCACCTATTCGACGCAATGATCCCGCGCTTCGCGCTTCATTGGGATTTTCAGGATCTCGTTGACGCTATGGGCGATCGCCGGGTATTTTGGACCGATCCCACAAACTGGATGAACCGCGTGGTACCTCTCGGCGAGCCGTTATCGATACCGCTACGTAGGCGAAGGCGACGAGCCTTTGATCAAAGAATTCCTACGCTAGGGCTGTCCTGGCGCTTGCGGGCGTTCTTCAGGTGGCTTTGGCTCGTTGCGAACGATAACGATGTTGAACTTGGCGACGAGTGCGGAGATTGCTCCGATGGCGGCAAGAAGTGGAGCCATGACGACGCCGACAGCAGCAACAGTCACCGGAATCTCGATGAATGTGTTGCCATGCTCGTCCTTCACAACGATCCGTTGAACATTGCCTTCATGGATCAAGTCTCGGATTTTGTCCACGAGGTCGCGCCCAAGGACCTGAACCTCTTCAGCAAAATTATCGAAGCTCATAGCTTCATCTACGTCGGCAGGGGCTCCAAAGTTCCCAGGCTCGGCCGCGAATGTGCGCCTCTCGGCGCGAATCAAAGCTGCTTGGGTGAAATAACGCAGATGTTGGCGACGCAAAGAAGATAAGCTCACTTCCGCAAACGAATTCGCGAATGGCGATTCAGTTGCATCCTGTTGAAGCGAAAGCGAGAAGGGCATCATGACAAGTCTCCAACGTTGTATTGACACGCTCGAGCGTTTCGGAATCCGCTACGCGCATACCGAACGGAAGTTCAAATGAGGGTTGTGGTTGGGCGAGCCTACCGACACCGCACGCCCGTGTTTGCGGCCGAATTGAACACTCTGATCTTCCGATCGGATTGGCATGTTCCGCTGAATATCGAAATGAATTTTGCCGAGCTTCGGCGAGATCGCTTTCTGAAGACGCACAGCGACTTTGAAATCGTTACGAAGCATGGGGATGTTGTACGAGAGCGCCCAATAGGTGACCAGATATTAGCTCAACTCCGCGCGGGAAGATTACGCTTGCGGCAACTGCCGGGTCCGAAGAACCCGTTAGGACGTGTCAAATTTGTGTTCCCTAACGACCAAGATATATATCTGCATGATACGGTCTCACCGCATTTGTTCCAGAAGGTGCGCCGGGATTTCAGCCATGGATGCATCCGGGTACAAGAGCCGCTAGTTCTGGCTGAATGGGTGCTTCGAGCTGATCCACTGTGGACGCCTGAACGTTTCAATGGGGCGATGAATGGCTCCAAAACAATTCAAGTGAGCGTCAACCCTCCTATTCCGGTTCTAATTGTGTATGCAACCGCGGTCGCTCTCGAAGCTGGAGAGATTCGTTTCTCTAGCGACATCTATGGTCACGATGCTGCTCTGGAAGCCCAGTTGGTTCGGGCCCACCCACTAGCAGATGTAGCCAGCTATGGCCGGTATAATCCCAACGCAATCTTCTGCTGATACCGGATATGAGGCTTCTTTTGTCACCTCCGGCCTCTCTTCTTTGGAAGCAAGCTCAGGTTTTAATCAGTTCGGTCCTAATGAAACAGCGGCGGCACGCCCGTATTCGGGGCTACGTGAGTATCTAAAGACACTCGCGAGTCCACTGGTGTTGATTCTCCTATGCGCCTCTGTATTGTCAACCTTCGTTGGTCAAGCCGTGGATGCGTCTTTGATCATTTCAATTGTTCTGATCGGAACAACGATGACCTTTGTACAGTCGCATCGAGCTCGGAAGGCATCCGAGAGACTCCGCGAGCAAGTATCGCCGACCGCGACCGTTCTTCGCGATCACGTTTGGCGTGAGATAACCCGTCGTGAACTGGTCCCCGGAGACATTATTCGACTCTCAGCCGGGGATCTTGTGCCGGCCGACGGACGTCTCCTGGATTCGCGGGACCTACACGTCCAGGAAGCTGCCCTTACGGGCGAGTCGTTTCCCGCTGAAAAGGTTTGTGGCCCAGGACCGGAAGGAAAGGTATTCCTTGGCAGTTCAATTGTTAGCGGAACCGCTGTTGCCCAGGTAGTAGCTACAGGATCGCGCACCGAATTTGGGGAGATCGTCGCCGGGCTGGTATCGAATCCGCCGGAAACAGAATTTGAACGCGGCTTGCGGCATTTCAGCTATTTAATTTTGAAGACAACCCTGTTTCTAGTTCTCTTTATCGTTGCGATACGCACGTTTCGCCATCAAGACCCCGTGCCATCGATCTTATTTGCCGTTGCGCTAGCTGTTGGCCTTACACCAGAGTTCCTGCCCCTGATTACTTCGCTGACACTTGCCAAGGCCGCGCTCCGCATGTCAGAACAGAAAGTAATCGTACGGCGGCTAGCATCCATTCAGGATTTCGGCTGTATAGACGTGCTCTGCTGTGACAAAACAGGTACTCTCACGTCCGGCAGCATCGCGCTTGACTCCTCCCTTGCGGCGAACGGTGAACCCAGCGAGCGGCCACTGAGGCTCGCCTATTGGAATAGCAGACTCGAGAGCGGCGTCCGCAGCCCGATTGACGCCGCAATTCTGCGCGCTGTTACTGAGACAGATCAAACCGGCCGCAAGGTGGACGAAGCGCCTTTTGATTTTCAGCGCCGGCGTCTCTCGGTGGTCGTAGAGCTTGGCAACCAGAAATTGCTCATCACCAAGGGAGCCGCAGAGAGTGTACTGTCGGCCTCTTCGTCTTTCGAAATCGGGGCCGACCGCGACTCCTGCCGCTTGGTGTGTGAAGATTTGGAACGCGAAGGTAAGCGTGTACTCGGAGTTGCCTACAAGGTAGTCGATACTCAGTCCGCCTACACTGCCGCTGACGAGCATTCTCTTATCTTTGCCGGCTTTCTCGTCTTTACTGATCCCGTTCTCCCGGACACTGCTCCGGCTATCCAAGATCTCCAGCGAGATGGCGTGAGGGTAAAGGTGCTGACAGGTGATACGGAGTTGGTTGCGAACCATGTCTGCCAGCAACTTGGGCTCGACGGATCTAACATCATCACTGGCGAACAAATTGAACTTATGACCGACGGCGCGCTCTCCTATGCCGTCGAGAATAACACCATCTTTGCGAGAGTTACCCCTGCACAGAAGACGCGCATTTTGCTCGCATTGAAGAGGCGAGGTCACGTTGTTGGTTTTATGGGCGACGGCATCAACGACGCGGCTTCGTTACATGTCGCCGACGTCGGAATTTCGGTTGCCGGCGCCGTGGATGTGGCGCGCGAAGCGGCCAGTATCGTACTCACGGTCCCGGGCTTTCGCATTCTGCACACAGGCATTCTGGAAGGCCGCAGAGCCTACGGCAATATTCTAAAGTATCTGCTGATGAGCGCGAGTTCCAATTTCGGAAACATGTTCAGCATGGCGTTCGCATCGATTGTTCTGCCATTTCTCCCGATGTTGCCGACCCAGCTTCTGCTTAACAACTTCCTTTACGATCTCGCACAGATCACGATTCCAACAGATAATGTGGACTCTCAAATCTCAGAGGCGCCACATCGCTGGAATATTGGCGTTGTTCGAAACTTCATGATCGTCGTTGGCCCTGTCAGTTCTCTATTCGATTTCATAACTTTTTTTGTTCTCCTTCGAATCTTCAGGGCAGGGGAAGCGTTGTTCCATACCGGTTGGTTTGTGGAATCATTGGCAACACAGACGCTAGTGCTTCTTGTCATCCGGACACTGGGAAATCCGCTGCTTAGTCGTCCGAGTGGAACGCTGATCGCAAGTACGACTATTGTCGTGGGGGCGGCTGTACTCCTTCCTTATACGCCATTCGCAGAACGCTTTGGGTTCGTTCCTCTACCAGCTCTTTATCTGGCCTTTGTTGCTGGGACGGTCGTGCTCTATTTGTTCATGGTCGAACTACTTAAACGCCGCTTTTTGCGGTCGAAGCTGAGCGGCCACCTTGGTCGTCAGTCGGTGTCAGAACAGGCCAACCGCCGTCTGCCCGCTCGCTTTGGGTTGTGACAGCGCGAGAGCCATGGCCGCCCAACTCGTTCCGGCCGCAGAGATCCACTGATGTCTTCCATGAGGAAAGCCGCTCTCCTTGAGCTGCTGAACCGGGCTGCTCCGGGTTCGGACGATCCAGGACCCATCGGCCATCTGTGTTCTCAGCAGATACGCCACTCCGCGCGGAAAAGGTTCTCCGGCTGACGCGAGAGTTCCGGCTTGCTGGAGCGCTACCATGGCTTGACCTGTCGCATACGCATCACTCTCCACTCCGGTGAGTTGCGCCCAACCGCCATCGGGAAGTTGTTGCGCAAGCAGTTCGGCTGAAGCTTGTCCAATTTCTTTTTCATCTGCCTTGGACCAAACGAGCCCAAACAACTTCATGGTTCGGTCTTCCTGCGTCGCAGGTTGCGCTTGCTTGAGCCACTCGCGAGCCCTGACAAGCTTGTCATCGCAGTCCTGCCCGAATAGTTGCAGCGCACGTATGCTCAGCGCCGTCGATGTAAATCTGCTCGCTTCCAGCGGCGGACGTCCCGGAAAAACTGCAAAGCTGCCATCCGGAAGCTGCGTGCGAGTTATCGCAAGAGTCATCGCGGCTGTCAGGTCATCTGGAGCATATCCTTCTGCGGCAAGCCCCAGCAATGTGTAACTGACGCTGATTCCAGGGTTCGGCAGGTTAATTGATCTTTTCTCCACCTGCTCACGCATGGCTTTGACCATGGCAATGACAGCCTTAACCTGCTGTTCCGAGATGGCTGCATCAACACGGAAGCCGCGCTCTCGTGCAGCGGCATAAGCCATTTGCGGCAGGGATTGATGATGGCACGAGACGCATCCGGATACCTTCACGAACTGGGGCCCACTCTTCTGCAGAACCGCAATCGCGTTCTCAACCGACTGGCGGATCGCATTCGAGTCGGAGGCGCCCGCGGCTTTCAAACGCTCGACCATCAACGTATCGCCACGGCGGCTTCCCCACGTCAAGGCAGTTTCGCCCAGGCTGTTCTGCGCATTCGGGTCAACACCGCGCTTCAATAGCTCTTGAACAAGAGAGGGGTCGGGCGACTCGCTGCCCACGGCCCACATCAATGGCGTTGACCCGTGACGGTCAGTAGCGCCGGGGTCTGCACCTCGGGCTAGCAAAGCCCGAACGACAGGCTGGTTCGAGTTGATAATCGCCAACGTGAGCGCCGGAAATCCAAAAAATCGGCCTTCATTCGGATTCGCACCCTCATCCAGGAGTTTCTTCGCTGTCTGCGTATCGCTCTTCAGGACTGCGTCTAGCAGCGGCGTGGACGGTTTGAAATCCGGAATCTGGCCCAGAGAGACCAGCCGGGTAAGTAGAGCAGCTAACAGAATTCGGTTACGCATCAGGCGCCTCCAGCCATTGGCTTCCATCTGCAATACGCGTGACGATTGGCGCGAAAGGCTCAATTTTCGAGAGCTGGGAGGCTGAGGATACAGCAGTTAGGAGCCGGTGATCAGGATCCGGAGTTCCTGCCGACCGTAAATGGATCGCCAATTAGCCAACACCATGTACCATCAGGCTGGAGCCGTGCGACCTCGATCGCATACTCGGACCTTGGCTGGGGCGAAGATACTTTCCATTGCGTGTGCATCAGCGCGATATCGCCAGAACGAATAATCTGTTTGATCTCAAAATCGAAGATCGCCTGTGCGGCAGCCATCGGGGCCAACTCCTCTTTGATCTCGTCTCGACCCTTTTTCACCTGACCGAATTGGTTCAGGAAAACGGCTTGAGGATCGTAGATTTTGAGCACGGATTCAAGATCACCTTCGGCCATGTATCGCTTGAAAAGTTTGCAAATTTCTTCTGGCGTGTTAGCGGGCATGCGTCTCTCCCTTCTTAATGGCTGACGCGCCCAGCCGCGTTCTCGTCGTTTCGTTCTCTTCATCGTTTAGAGCCATCGCCGGACGCGCTGCTTATATTCCCCGGTATTGAAACGCGATTGTTACGGCGAGGCTGGCGGTCAGGCCCAGACCGATCGAAATGCCACCCGCAAGCCGCAATGCCGGGTCGTGCCTGAACGAGATGAATGGGCACGAACTGATGTAGTAATAGCCCAATCGCCAGTGCGGCTCCATATAGGAATGGCGTTGGCGCAATCACGCCGGCTATATCGCTGGACTGAGCACGAGCCATTTTCGTGTCGATCGTCCAAATGGCGTTTCAGTATTTGACCGTTCCGAGACATAGGTAACAGAACGTTCCGGACACATGGGTTACACTTTTTCCCCCGAAGGGGGCGCGGAAGAAGGGAATGCCATGGAAGGAAAGCTCTGTTATGGACGAACGAATGCGATTTGTAATTCGACTCAAGGACGGGGAAAGTATGGCTTCTCTGTGCCGTGAGTTCAACATCTCAAGGAAGACCGGCTACAAGATCTTTGAGCGGTACGAAGAATGCGGTCTGGAAGGGCTCAGCGATCGGACGCGCCGGCCGTTCCGTTATGCCAACCAACTGCCCGAACAGATAGAAGCGGCAATTGTCGCAGCCAAGCGCGAAAAGCCGAACTGGGGCGCACGCAAAATTCGCGAGCGCTTGCTGCGGCGCTTGCCGCACGCAGTCAAGATCCCAGCCTGTAGCACGATTCACGCCATCCTGGATCGTCACGGCCTGGTGACTCACCCTACGCGCTCAAGAACGCGCACGACGGGCACGCCTCTGTCTGAGGGCCTCGGCCCGAACGATCTGTGGTGCACGGACTACAAGGGCGAGTTCATGCTCGGAGATAAGCGATACTGCTACCCCCTGACGGTCACCGACCATGCTTCGCGATATCTGCTGTTGTGCGAAGCAATGGAGTCGAATGCGGAAAAGCCTGCCTTCACAGCCTTTGAGCGGCTTTTCAAGGAACGCGGTTTGCCGCGCGCAATCCGTTCGGAAATGGCGTTCCGTTTGCTTCGCCTAATGGACTATTCAATCTGTCCAAGCTTTCGGTGTGGTGGCTACGCCTGGGCATCAGCATCGAACGCATCAAGCCTGGCCATCCGCAGCAGAACGGCCGGCATGAGCGTATGCATCTGAAATTGAAAAAAGAAGCTACGCGTCCCGCCGGCGCCAACATCCTCCAGCAACAAGCCAAGTTCGACGACTTCATCGAGGAATTCAACAACGAACGTCCTCATGAAGCCCTGCAGATGAAGTGTCCGGCTGAAATCTATACCGCTTCTGTCACGCTTTACCAAGGCATTCCCGAGCCGCACTATCCGTTCCACGACCGGACCGTGATGGTCACAAGCTGCGGCCGCTTGTGCTTGTATCGAAAGAAAATCAACCTCAGCTTGTCCTTAGCCGGCGAAGCCGTCGGAGTCAAAGAAGTCGACAACGGCATCTGGCTCGTCAGCTTTATGGATTACGATTTGGGTTATATCGATCTGGAGGAAAAAACACTGCAGCCCCTCGACAATCCTTTTGGGCCAATAGTGTTACCTATGTCTTAGGAACGAAGTGTTACCTATGTGTCCGGTCCGGACAATTGAAGATTGGTCGGGGCGAGAGGATTCGAACCTCCGGCCTCCTGGTCCCGAACCAGGCGCTCTACCAGGCTGAGCCACGCCCCGATGGCAGGTGGATACTTTCTCATCTTAACGTCCCGCAATCCCTACTGCAACAAGGGTGTTGAAATTTGCACAATCATTCCCGCGGACGGTATCTTGAAAGGAGACTCCGACATGCATATACAAAAGCTGGAAGCCTCCGAGGATCGCAATCCGCAGGAGACGAGCGAATGGCTCGATTCCTTAGAAGAGGTGATTGATGAAGGTGGGCCTGACCGGGCTTCTTACCTCCTTCAGCGGTTGAATGATCGTGCGGCCGAGTTTGGTATTACCGCTCCGCTGAAACTCGTCACTCATTACATAAACACGATTCCCAAGGACCAGGAAGTCCCCTATCCGGGTGATCGGCAAATCGAACGGCAAATCAAAAATTACGTTCGATGGAATGCGCTGGCAATGGTCGTCCGGGCTAACAAGAACGATGACAACATCGGCGGTCATATTTCGACCTATGCATCGCTCGCAACCCTGATTGAAGTTGGCCAAAACCACTTCTTTCACGGCTCGTACGACGGACAGCCCGGTGATTTTATCTACTATCAGGGACACGCCTCACCGGGTATGTACTCCCGCGCCTTCATTGAAGGCCGGTTGAATGAGCAGCATCTGGAGAATTTTCGCCATGAGTTGCGCGACCATCCCGGTTTGTCATCTTATCCGCACCCGTGGCTGATGCCGGACTTTTGGCAATTTCCCGACTGTATCGATGGGACTCGGTCCCATTAACGCCCTCTATCAGGCGCGCTTCATGCGCTATTTGGAGAATCGTGGAATTATCCCGAAAACGCCGCGAAAAGTTTGGGCGTTTTTGGGCGATGGTGAGACGGACGAGCCGGAGAGCTTAGGCGCCCTCACGTTGGGATCTCGGGAGAAACTCGACAATCTCATTTTCGTTGTGAATTGCAATCTTCAGCGGCTTGACGGACCGGTGCGCGGCAACGGCCGGATCGTCGATGAACTCGAGGCGGCCTTCCGAGGCGCCGGTTGGAATGTGATTAAGGTGCTCTGGGGCTCCGATTGGGACGAACTCTTCGAGCGCGATAAGAGCGGACTCTATGTTGAAGCGCATGGAAGAATGCGTTGACGGTGAGTATCAGAACTTCAAGGCGAAGGGAGGCGATTACGTACGCAAAGAGTTCTTCGGCAAGTATCCCGAGCTATTGGAACTTGTCAAGGACATGAGCGATGAGAAACTCGCCAGTTTGCGCCGCGGCGGCCACGACCCGCTAAAGGTTTATAACGCGTACCTCCGGGGCGGTCAACAACTGTCGGTGCTCCAACTGTGATCCTCGCCAAGACAGTCAAGGGTTACGGTCTGGGCGAAGGCGGTGAAGGCCGCAACGCCACTCACCAGCAGAAAAAATTGACCGAACCGCAGGTCGCTTACTTCTACAAGCGCTTCGATATCAACATTCCTGAAGAAAAGGTCAAGAAACTGGAGTTTATCCGACCCGCCGAGGGATCACCGGAATCCGAGTACATCAAAAAGCGTATTGAAGCCATGGGCGGGCCCCTTCCGGCGCGTACCGTTCGTCCATTCGAATTTAAATTGCCTTACGCTCGAAGATCTTCCACGAATCGATCGCCGGTTCCGGCGGGCGAGCCGCCTCGACCACAACAGCGTTCGTAGCAACCTTGAAAGCGCTTACTCAAGAGTGATCTGGCAAAGCTTCATCGTTCCGATCATTCCCGACGAAGCGCGCACCTTCGGTATGGACTCGCTCTTCAGTCAGATCGGCATTTATGCGAGCCAAGGTCAGTTGTACACGCCTGTCGACAAAGACATGGTGATGTACTACAAGGAAGCCAAGAACGGACAAATTCTCGAAGAAGGAATAACGGAAGCGGGCTCAATGTCGAGTTTCACGGCCGCGGGCACCGCTTATGCCAACTACGGCGTGCCCATGATTCCGTTCTTCGTCTACTATTCGATGTTCGGCTTCCAGCGCATCGGAGACCTTATTTGGGCGTTCGGCGATTCGCGAGGCAAGGGATTTTTGATTGGCGGAACGGCGGGCCGGACAACTCTACTCGGTGAGGGTTTGCAGCATCAGGATGGGCAGAGTCCGATTTTGGCCAGTACCTACCGACCTGCATCATTACGATCCAGCTTTCGCCTATGAGATCGCCATCATTGTGCAAGACGGTATCCGCAGGATGTATGCAGAGCGCGAGGACCGTTTCTATTACCTGACGGTTTGCAACGAGAACTACGCTCACCCCACCATGCCCGAGGGAGTTCAGGAAGGCGTGCTGAAAGGCATCTACCGATATCGTGCTGCGGACGGCGGCAAAGCCACGGTTCAGCTCTTCGGTAGCGGTCCGATTCTGAACGAAGCCTTGCGTGCGCAGGAAATCCTGGCTGAGAAGTTTCAGATTCGAGCGGACGTATGGAGCGTCACCAGCTATAACGAACTGCGCCGTGATGCTGTTGACACAGAACGGTGGAACCGCCTAAACCCGGATCAACCTGCTCGTGTGCCTTACATCGTGAAAGCGTTGGAAGGAGCCAAGGGTCCAATTGTCGCGGCAACCGATTATGTAAAGACGTTCCCGGACCAATTGGCTCCGTGGTTGAAAGATCGCCTCGTCTCGCTTGGTACTGACGGATTCGGACGAAGTGATAATCGCCGGTATTTGCGCCGTCACTTTGAAAACGACGCCGAGTCTATTGCGGCTGCTGCAATCGTGAAACTTACCCGCGACGGCCAGTACGACGCGAAGAAGGCGAAGAAGGCGATTCACGAACTCGGAATCGATCCCGAAAAGAAGAACCCGGCACACGCGTAACCGCCCACTCCCGGTCAGCCAGGAGAACCGCCGGCCGGGAATCCTTAATCGTTTGGCAACGTAACGATGGTAAGCCAGAAATCTTCTATTGAGCGCACCACGTTGAGGAATTCGTCCAGGTCGACCGGCTTGGTTACATAACAGTTTGCATTCAGGTTATAAGCGCGGTGAATGTCCTGCTCCGCTTTCGAAGTGGTCATCACGATTACGGGAATCCGCTTGAGGACGTCGTCTGCTTTTATTTCTTCCAGAACTTCGCGACCGCTTTTGCGTGGTAGGTTCAGGTCGAGCAGAATCAAATCAGGACGTGGCTTTCGGCGTGTACCCCATCGCCCGCGAAGAAATTCCATGGCTTCCACGCCATCACTCGCGACAGTGAGATTCACGAATACTCGCCCATCTTTAAATGCCTCTTGCGTAAGGCGCACATCGCCCGGATTGTCCTCTACCAGCAGCACCTCCACAGGCCTGCTTTGAGTTTTGGTCATTCGAGCGGTACCCTCTCCTATCACCATTCAATACCGGCTTCAATACGCTCAGCAATGGTCGTTCCAAACGCTCTCGCCTCACAACCAAAGCAACGGGGAGCTTTCGTGTTGCGAGCCAGTGTATAAAGTTCAGCTTCCCGGAACAATTTTCTCAATCAACTGTTCTTTCCCGGATCACACGGTAGTCGCTTCCGAAATAAAGCAAGGGCTCGCCGTCACGATATTTTGCCCGAACTACCTCGGCGATGAAAATGGCGTGATCCCCGGCTTCGACTGTTTGTGTTACTGAACATTCCATAGACGCCAGACAATCCTCCAGCACCGGAGCACCCAATTCTCCAGGGGTCCAAACCAACCCTTCAAACCGATCCGGGATGCGCTCTGAGAACCGTTCAGAGAGAGTTCTTTGATGCTTCGCAAGCACATTAACGCAGGACGAAGCACTCGCCCGGAAGTAGGGCAGGAGTGTGCTGCGATAGTCGACGCATATCAGAACGAGCGGAGGAATTGCTGATACCGACGTAAAAGAGTTAACGGTTAGTCCATATGGTAGACCGTCTGGTCCGCTAACCGTTGTTACTGCGATTCCGGTGGCAAAGCGTCCACAGGTTTTGCGAAAGAGGTCACGGTCGAGGACTGTGGCTACGGCCATAAGCGATTTCGCGACTGCGGGGCGGCCCGGCTTTCCCCACCGCTGGTGGCGGGCAGCCTTGACAACGGGCTTAACTCAATCCTATCATGAGTTTGTTGTCAGCCGGATTCGGCTTCAAGCCGTGGTCTGAAAAGTTTCGGAGGCAGGCATTGATTAAGCTCGACATCATCAATGAAGTCGTCAACAGGACAGGCATCACCAAGACCAAGGCGGAGATGGCTGTAGAAACTGTTTTCGAAAGCATGAAGCGTGCGCTGGCTGAAGGCGAGCGGATTGAACTACGCGGCTTTGGAATCTTCAACGTGCGTCCTCGCAAGACGGGCATCGGCCGCAATCCTCGCACAGGCGCGGAGGTGGCGATACCTCCCGGGAAAGCTGTTCGTTTCAAGCCAGGAAAAGAGCTTCAGCAACTGCAGTAACGTTGCGCTAAAGCGTGTTGCGACACATCGCACTGTTTCTGCTCACCCTGCTCTCTACCACTGCAGTAGGGTCTAGGTTAGCCTTCAACTTCGAACAGAACCGGCCCACGTACTTTGAAGATCTCTGGGTTGCCATAACGTCGGTCACTGATCCGGCCTCGCTCGTGGCGGGTCTCCCATTTTCAGTGACTCTATTGACGATTCTGCTGGCGCATGAGATGGGGCATTACCTTACCTGCCGCTACTACGGGATTGATGCCAGTTTGCCGTATTTTCTGCCGGCACCGACGCTAATTGGCACCTTCGGAGCTTTCATTCGAATCAGGTCCGCAATTCCGTCCAAGCGCCAGCTCTTTGATGTAGGAATTGCTGGTCCCTTGGCCGGCTTTCTATTCGTTATCCCAGCTTTGGCGATTGGCCTCGCTTACTCGAAAATCATTCCTGGTATCGCATCGGAGGGCGACTTCATCTTCGGCACTCCAGGTGTAATGCGTATTTTCGAGTCCTGGATTATGCCAGGTGTGAGTTCCGCCGACATTTTGGTCCACCCGATCGCCCGAGCCGCCTGGGCTGGTGTGTTGGCGACTGCGTTGAATCTTATGCCAATCGGCCAATTGGACGGCGGCCATATCCTTTACTCGTTTGTTGGGGAGACCCATAAGCTGCTCACACGTTTGTTCGTTCTAGCCCTGCTTCCACTCGGCTACTTTACGGATTCCTGGAGTTGGATCTTTTGGGCGGCCTTGATATTCTTCTTCGGCATGCGCCATCCGCGTTTGTATGATCCGACGCCCGTAGGACGCGGCCGCGCGCAACTGGCACTACTGGCGCTTGTGATTTTCCTCGTGTCGTTTTCTCCGGCGCCGATTCGAGCTTGAATCATGCTTATTTCGGCCACGATAATTACGTTCAACGAAGAGCGGAATATCGCAAGGGCGATGGAGAGTCTTCGTTGTTGCGACGAGGTGATTGTAGTTGACAGTCACTCCACGGATCGAACGGCCGAGATCGCGGAAAAGCTCGGTGCTCGTGTGATCGACAGTCCTTGGCCCGGATACGCGCAACAGAAGAATCTGGCGGCCGAACACGCTTCAAATGAGTGGATACTATCTATCGATGCAGACGAAGCATTGAGTGAAGCGCTTGAAGGCGAGATCTGGCAGATCAAGAAAAACGGTCCCTCATTCGACGCTTACACCGTACCCAGGCTGGCTCAGTACATGGGAAGATGGATCCTTCACTCCGGGTGGTATCCCGACCGGAAGATTCGGCTGTACAATCGAGGGAAGGCGCGCTGGGTCGGCGATTTCGTTCACGAGAGCGTCGAGGTGCTCGGACGCCTCGGGCACCTAGAGTCCGATTTGCTTCATTTCACGTGCGATTCGTTCGCCGAGCACTTCAAGACAATGGATCGTTATACAACACTCGCTGCAGAGCAGATCGTCGCGCAAGGAAAGCGGGTCGGAGCACGCCATCTGTTGCTGGATCCCATGTGGACATTCATAAACACATATTTTCTAAAGCGTGGTTTTCAGGATGGTTTAGAGGGACTGACGATAGCCTACATGGCCGCGCTCTACAATTTCGTTAAATACGCCAAAGCGCGCAATATGGCGCCGCGCCGCTAATCGCGGGAGGAAATCCCATGCAGGTTTTGCACCTCGATTCCGGCAAAGAAATGCGTGGAGGGCAGTGGCAGGTGTTGTCTCTACTTAAGGGCCTAGGCGCCGGGAATACCCTGCTAACACCTGCGGATGGCCCCCTTATGACGGCTGCAAAGGCTTGCGGCATTGCCGTCGAGCCGCTCACCATGCGATCGCTAGGTGGAATGGCTCGTCAAGTAGAACTGGTGCATGCGCACGATGCCCGGTCTCATACCTGGGCCGCGGCGCTCGCGAGCGTGCCATTAGTCGTTTCCCGTCGAGTCGGTTTTCCAGTTGGCCACTCATTCCTTTCGCGATGGAAATACGGCCGGGCCAATCGTTATCTTGCGGTTTCCGAGCACGTGAAGCGAACCCTGGTGCAAGCCGAGATTCCGGAGAACAAAATTTCGGTCGTATACGATGGTGTGGACCTCCCGGACAAACTCGCAGCCGGAGTGCGGATCATCGCTCCGTCGACCAGCGACGCCATGAAGGGATCGGACTTGGCTCGCGAGGGCGCGAGAATTGCGGGTGTCGATTTACATTTTTCCGATGATCTGCAGGCCGACCTGCCATCCGCATCGCTGCTCGTCTATATAACCCGGTCAGAAGGGCTTGGGTCGGCCGCGCTGCTCGCGATGGCTTACGGAGTACCGGTGGTAGCAAGTCGCGTGGGCGGATTGCCCGAGATTGTTAGCGATTGCGAGAATGGCATATTGACGGACAACGAACCTGAAGCGATCGCCGTAGCAATTCGCAGCGCTCTCGATTCGCGACACGTACTCAGCGCGAATGCGCGGCGTTGCATCGAGAAACGGTTTACAGCGCAGAACATGGTTCACCAAACGTTAGAAGCTTACGGCCGGGTTATCCGGTGACAGACGGACTGGTGCTGCAGGCGCTAATTGCCGGACTGTTTGGCCTTATTATTGGCAGCTTCTTGAACGTTTGCGTATACCGGATGCCGCGCGATCTGTCGATAGCAACTCCAGCTCGCAGTTTCTGTCCTGCCTGTGAGGAAACAATCGCCTGGTACGACAATCTCCCTCTCTTCAGCTACGCCTATTTGCGCGGACGCTGCCGGTATTGCCATGCTTCCATAGCCGCAAGGTATCCCCTGGTAGAACTTGCAACGGGCATATTGTTTTTCTCGTTCGTCCTGTGGCTAGGCGTCACACTGGAAGCCCTGAAGTTCTGCGTTTATGCAGCAATACAGGTCGCCCTCATCGCGATGGATTTCGAGGAGCGTATTCTGGCTGACGAGTTTACGCTGGGTGGCATTCTCATCGGTCTGATCTTTGCGGCGTTTGTGCCCATGCCGCCGGGCTTTATGCAATTATTTCTGCCCGAGACTTGGCCGCAACCTGCAATTTCGATCGCTGAATCGGCGCTCAGCGCTGGAGTCCTTAGCGCCGTGCTCTGGGCGATCGGGGCTGCTTACCAACGGATTCGAGGCAGGGAAGGCCTAGGTTTCGGCGACGTCAAGATGGTAGGTATGATAGGGGCGTTTCAGGGAATGGGGCCGGCGCTCCTGACTGTGGTCTCCGGCTCAGTTTTGGGCAGTGTTTGCGGATTGCTGTATATTGCTGTCAGCAAAAAGGATGCGCATACTTACGAGTTGCCGTTCGGCAGCTTTCTAGGCGTTGCGGCGATCGCGGTCGCAATCTGGATTCGGTTGACCTGAGCCGGGGAATGCAACCAGATTTTCATCGACGTTAAACGGAAAAAAGCCGCGAATGAGGGGTGCACCCGGGTACAATAGGATCGGATGCACGCCCTGCTGCGGACATTCCTCAGGTGGTGGTATCGGAACCACTGGACTGTGTGCTGAGCATATTCTGCGTCGGCGGGACAGATGGTATTTGCGGCATGCGCTGTCTCCCGAATCGCGTGAGTGATCGCGTCTAATTCAGCATCGCGTGGCCGTCTTCGCCAGCGATCCATGAGCTTTCATAACCCACGAAGCTGTCTTCGGAGTAACGCGACTGGAATTGTTTGATCCGCCGTTAAACGCAGCTCATCAGAGTCTACTTTTGCGTCCTTGTAATATGAGGAGTCTCAAAAAACTGCATCGCCGCTGGCGTGAGGCGCAGATGTTCGCCCAAGCGATCGCCGCGCCCGATCATCCCATCGTCGCGCAGATCGTGCCCATCCGACGCTGCAATCTCTCGTGCGCCTACTGCAACGAGTACGACAAATCATCCGATCCCGTGCCGACACCGGTAATGTCGCGCCGTATCGACAAGTTATCAGAGCTGCACACAGGAATCATCACATTCTCCGGAGGAGAGCCAACTCTCCACCCGGATCTAGACGAGCTCATAGGGCGCGTTCGGGCAAATGGCGCTATAGCCACTGTGATCACAAACGGCTATTTGCTGACGCCGGATCGCATCAAGCGGCTGAATGCCGCCGGTCTCGATTATCTGCAGATCAGTATCGATAACGTAACTCCTGACGATGTATCGAAGAAGAGCCTAAAAGTGCTCGATCAAAAACTAGCGTGGCTCGCCGAATACGCTGACTTTTCGATCACTATCAACTCGGTGCTTGGAAGCGAAATCGAACATCCGGACGACGCGTTTCAGATTACGACGCGTGCACGGGAGCTCGGCTTCAACAGTACTGTCGGTATTCTTCACGACAGAGCAGGCCAACTTCGCCCGCTGAGTGAGCAACAGCGGTTAGTCTACGAACGAATCGTGACGAAGGGCTCCGGTCTGTTCACGTTTTCGCACTTTGACGAGTTTCAGGGGAATACGGTCAGGGGTCTCCCGAATGATTGGCATTGCCGCGCCGGTGGCCGCTTTCTCTACATCTGTGAGGATGGACTGGTTCACTACTGCTCGCAACAACGGGGTCGACCGGGTATTCCGTTAGAGCAATACACGGCCGAAGATATCCTGCGCGAATCTTCAAAAAAGAAAGGTTGTGCGCCGTTCTGTACGATCTCGTGCGTTCACCAAACGGCGATGGTTGACGAGTTCCGTGAGAGGCCGCGCGAAACTCTGGCTGGTATTATCAAGCGACGCAAGACCCGTGATCCGGAATGGCAGGCGCCGATTTCGGTTCGCTTGCTCGAATGGATGTTCTTACAAGACTCGGGCCGACGTCATCGGTGGGGCGTCATCGCGTCACGCTTGTTCCGCCTCAAGCCCAAACGTTCCAGCGTCTAGTGACCTATACGGCTCCCGTGAGATGCCACGATCTGCCATTTGCCGTTTCTTTTCACGAATACATCGGTCCATCGAGTCTTGCCACTGATGTCTTTACCCTTGTACGTGCCCTTATCTGCGCTAGCGAAGGTCACGATGGCGGTGTCTCCGTATACACTCACCTTCGCATCATCGAGTGTTGCCGATTGGAATTTCAAGTCTCCGGATTTGAGGTCGGCTACGCTTTGCGCTTTGTTCGATACCTCACCCTCAGGACTCGTGAAGATGTATGTATCAGCCAGATAGCGTTCGCCGGCCGATGCGTCCCCTTTTAGCAGCGCATTCAACATCTCCTTCTCAATGCTCAAGACCGCTTGATCGGTGTTTCCAGGCTTGTCTTTGGCAACGCCGAAAATGGAAAGACTGGTGCTCATCGCTACGGCCGCAAGGATGCGCCTCATGGAAACCTCCTTTTCGATAGGATGTGACAGCCAATTAAAGCGCCAGTTGGTTTCAAAGTCAATGCCTATCACAATAAGCTGGCGCATGCCGGGAGTAGGATCGCGCCGAGCTATCTTCGAAGACGCGTGGGGCCGCTACTCAAAAATATAGGAGCGCGTTGAAGAACAGCTTAAATGCCTGGTAGCTCTGGGCTCTGTATTGCGGCCGGACACCGAAAAGAATCACGTGCCCCGATCCCAGGGGCGCATCTACGATAGCGGCTCGACGCGAAATATATTTTTCTCCCATGAGCCAACCGGATGCCAGGATGTGACCTTCGGGATAAACGGCTATAGCCCGCTCACGCGACGTCACTTCGAAACCGGGCCCGTTTTCGAACCACAGCGCGATGTCCCTCGGCAACCCGAGCGTCAACGGATGCTGTTCAAGGTGAACGTTTAAGAGGGAACCAGGAGCATAGAATTCGCGACTTGATACGCCGGCAAGGGCATCCTTCACTTCGACTCCGAGATACTTAAGGGCGTACGCGGAGGCTTCGTTCAAACAGATAATCGTGCCGCCTTTGGCGGCGAAACGCCGGAGAGCCTCGGCTCCAGCTTCTCCCAGACCGCCGGTATACTCCAAAGGCATCGTACCTGCCTTAAAGCCCTCATGAATCGTATCGGCCCGCTGCTCAGGCAACACAATCACATCAAAACGCTCTCGCAGATTGTCATTCTGCAGGTCGCGATTGAATGCGCTGGTGTACGCGAATCCGAAGTCTTCCAGTAACCACCGAGTCCACCCTTCATCCATACTCGGAACGTAACTTTTGTAGAGAGCAATACGGGGTCTCTTGACCTCTTGCCCTTCAGTATTTCCCCGATCCTCAATCCGGAAATCTCCAGTCGTTGTGTCGCGCCAGACGCGCCGTCCGGAGGCAAGATCGCGATTCACAGCTCTCCAAGACTCGGTGTCAGTTGCCGCAAGGGTTCGTTGCCTCGATACGGACGGAAACTCGAACGTAGTCGCGCGCGAGGCGCCACTTGAGAACACCTGACTGACCGTATCTACGGAGACACCCATCAGCAAAGGCAATGTCTGGGCGGTCACGTCGTAAGGCCGCCTTGGCGGACCACCGGCAAATAAGCGCAGATCCGGGTAGTGCTGGCGTTCGAGGAGAGTCTTTGCGAACGAGCTGTAGGGCTGCTGCATTCGAATGATATAGCTTCCGGAAGGGTACCGCCGGCTTGCCGCCGTGAACGCTTCCGTTGCGCGATCAATCTCTACGTCGCCAAACGCGAGCGTTTCCAAAAGCTTTTTTGAGGCGCCCGGATCATTTTGATTCGCCGATATCACAAAAGCAAACGGAGATGTCCGCTCTACGGCATGCTTGCCTACTCGGTAAAAGCTTCGCAGTAGATCTTCGCGCCGGACTGCCGCCTGATATAAGCACGACTCCATGGCGATAAGCTGATCGTCGATGATATCGCGCACGCGCCAATCGCCTCCCGCCCAAGGTTCGAGGTAGTTCCAGCTTCGCTCGCGCGGGTTATAGCCGAGCGCCATTTGGCCGATCTCGTCAGGACGCACGTGAATCGGAGTAGCGAGGCGCGCGCTGGCCGACTCGCTCAATATCCGCATGCCGCCGTGATAGGACTGGTAATGACGCGCCGGAGTCCAGAAATCATAAAGAGCATTGATCGCCACGCCCTGTCTGCCGGCAGACGTCAGATCCGAGGCCATGCCCGCGCCGATGGCGTTGCACAACTGCATAAGAATCGGATCGACGTTCGGATCGATCGGGTCCATCCAAGGTGGCACAAATATTCTTGAGGCGTATGCTCCTTGTTGATGCACATCGTAGACGATCTGAGGATGCCATACGTTGTGGAGCTTCGACACAGCGATACGCGTTTCGACCTGCGAGAAGATGTACCAGTCGCGATTGTTGTCGTGGCCAACGTACTTCTGATACAGATCGGGTGGGCTCGTTCCTTCAAATGACGTTCCAAGGGTCTTCCGATACCATGCGGTAACCATATCGACGCCATCCGGATTCAGAGAAGGGACTAAAATGAATATCGTATTTTGCAGGATCGCCTGAAACTTAGGCTTATTTTCGGTCAGCAGCTTGTACGCGAATTCGATAGCGGTTGAAGTTGAAGCCACTTCGGTGGAATGAATGGCACATGTGATCATTACCACCGTCTTTCCTTCCGAAATGAGTTGCTCGGCCTGAGCATCCGTCGTCGATCTCGGATCGGCTAATTTCGCCTGGATTTCGCGATATTTATCAAGGTTGACTAGGGTTTCCGGAGAGGCAATCGTGGCCGCGATGAATGGACGTCCTTCCGTGCTTTTGCCAAGCTCGTCAACCCGGATGCGATCGGAGTTGTCTTTGAGGAGCTGAAAATACGAAACTACTTTCGACCAGTCGAGCAGCTTGCGATCTGCTCCCATCGTATAGCCGAAATAAGATTCCGGCGTCGGGACGGCCGCGCTAACGTAACCGCAAAACAGCAGCGCGACCGACAGTCGATTCATCCGCGAACCGGTCCTGGTTGTAGCTCCGTCCAGAGAGCCCGATACCAGCGAAGGAATCTTTCCGGCTCCTTACTTTCGGCAGCTTCGCACAGTGTGTACCGCTCATACTTGGATCGTTGGAGCAGCGTGAATAGCTCACGCCAGGGATACCTTGTGTCAGCCAGCTCGTTGATATGAACGTTTTTGATCCAGGGCCGCAGCAGGTCGAAGCTCGGCTTGATGCTCCCGTTGACAATATCTGTGGGGTTCGAGTTCCAGCATAGTCCGACAGCCTCGTGGTGGGTTGCCTTCATGATCGCAGCCGCGATAGGAGGCTCTTGTGTACGCAGGCCGTGTACCTCCATCCAAATCTCAACGCCACGTCCGGCGCCGTAATCTCCGAGTTCACGAAGACATTCGGCGATGCGGCCCACCGTGGTGTCGGTAGGCACGTCCTTGGGTAAACCGTTCGGACGCACTTTGACTCCCCACGCGCCGGTGTCATGCGCCAACTCGATCCATTGCTTTCCCAAGTCAACGTTCTGACGGCGACCGGCGGTATCAGGCGAATGGAATTCGCAAGTGGAGCCGAAGCTGAGCAGTCGCACTTTACTGTTCTGAAAGCGCGTCTGTACCCGCTCTCGTTCGGCGGAAGAAATCGATGGCTCGACGCCATGTTTATGCCCGGTGCGGAGTTCCACTGCTTCGAACCGGGCCGCCTCGAGTTGTTTGATGATGGTTTCGAGGTCCCAATCTTTCAGAACGTTATAGGTGACTGCGCCCAGGAGCATACGACTATTGTGCTGGAATCAATAGGACCAACGCCACAAGTTTGTGCCGACCGTATAGCCTGCCCCCACGGCTGCAAACATCACAAGATCGCCACGCTTCAAATCTCCGGACTCCAAAGCGTCACGTGTTGCGAGCGGGATCGTAGCCGCAGTGGTGTTGCCGTAATCGGCGATGTTGACTACCACCCGGTCTTGTAGTCCGAGCCGCTCGGAAACCGCAGTAATAATCCGTTTGTTCGCCTGGTGAGGTATCATCCAACGAACATCCCCTGTAGTTAATCCGTGTTCGTCAAGCAACGTGCCCGCGATCTCGGACATGCGGCGCACGGCGTATTTGAACACTTGTTGCCCTTCCTGTTTTACATAGTGGAGTCGCTTGTCGACGGTCTCATGAGATGAGGGTAACCGGCTACCACCTGCGGGCATGTGGAGGAATTGACCCCCTGAGCCATCGATCTCATTCTTAAATCCGATGAATCCGGTATCATCGTCGCACGGTTCGATCATCATCGCGCCCGCGCCATCTCCGAACAGAACGCAGGTGGTGCGATCTGTGTAGTCAATAATGCGAGACATCGTATCGGCCCCAATTACAAGCACTTTTTTATGGGTTCCGGCGGCGATGAAGTTCGCGGCGGTCGTAAGCCCGTATACGAAGCCCGAGCAAGCCGCGATCAAGTCATATCCCCAGGCACGCGTGCAGCCTAAACGATGCTGAACAATGCACGCCGTTGAAGGAAACATCGTGTCCGGTGTGACGGTGCATAACAGAATGCAATCCACTTCTTCCGGTCTGGTCTTTGAATTCTCCAAGGCGATTTTTGCGGCTTCGACAGCCATGTCGGAGGTGGCCATCTCAGGAGGAGCGATGTGCCGTTGGCGAATGCCGGTCCGTTCCAAAATCCATTGGTCGCTTGTCTGGACCATTTTCGATAGATCATCATTTGTGAGTAGATTTGGCGGAGTGTAGCAGCCGACTGCAGTTATTTTCGCTTTGGGCAATCTTCCTCCTCTGAAAAACGCTAAGGAACACGCGCTCGTGAGTTAGGCTAAGTGTATATTGCTATGTTACATGTCTGACGCTGTCCACCTCGAGAGTGCGCTGCTGTTCGAAACGCCAGGCCAGATCTTTGAGCGCGTATTTCGAATCGTGAAGCCGCGAACCGAGATGCCTGCGTTTACGTTGGAATTTTGTGAATTTGCGAACGCCAACAGCTTCATCCGGCTCGATGCGGGCAGGATTGAAGTCCGTGTAACCGATATCCTTCGGGATGCGCCGTCACCCATCCTTGAGGCTCTCGCATACATTTTGATTTGTAAGCTATATCGGCGCCCGGTCCCGCGCGCCTGCAATCATCGATATCGGCTGTACCTGAATCGCAAAGATGTTCGTCAAGAACTCCAGCGGTTCCGTCGGGAGCGCGGACGCAAGCACGTTTTGGATCCGCGCGGAGAAGTGTACGATCTAGAGGAGTTGTACGAGGAGCTGAATGTCCGTTATTTCCATGGCCTGATGGCGCGGCCCGAACTTGGATGGAGTCGTAGACCGTCGAGGACGACGCTCGGGCATTATGATCCCTCACATCACATAATTGTGCTTAGCAAGATTCTGGATCGGACCGAGGTGGCGAGGATCGCGGTGGAATACGTGATGTTCCACGAGATGTTGCATTTGCGCTATCCGGTGGAACATAAGGGAGCACGGAGGTGCGTACATACTCCGGAGTTCAAGCTGGCAGAACAGCAATTTGAGGGGTTGAAAGAAGCGAAAGATCTATTACACAAATTATAAAGTCGGGCGAGATTCACCCGACTTTACGGCTAAATTCATCTCCGGGATCAGATTCCGGCGGGTTGCGCGGCAACACCCAAACTGGTTACGTTCATGCGCATGCCTTCCAGAGCTCCGAGGAGATCGGTGACATCGACATGGCCAAGGCCAAAGGTGTGAAGACACAACCGGTACTCGACTTGCAATACTGCCCCAGCAAAGCGCACGCGCTGTACCATGAGAGCCTTGGCCAAGTCGGGCCGGTCCTGTGATGAATAGATTAAGGTCATTCGCGCCGCTAGGTGTAATCGATGGAAGTCTCGCACCAGGTTCCGCAGATAGGCCCGGAAGATCCGTCGACGATCACGCCGCAATTGGCGAATTGTCTCCTTCGTGATCCCAGGCTGAGTTGCCAGAAAGGTGTAGTCCGATTCAGAGAGCAGACGCAGCATCGGCCGGTAAGCCGAGATTGAAAAATTGGAGAGCCACTCCGGATCGCATTCGGAGATGGATGCCGGAGAAGTGATTCGCCGGACTAACAGTAGAACAGCGATGCCCAAACAGGGCGCAAGTACTAGAGTAACGATGAGAGGAATAGACATTGGATCCGCTCGTGGTTACAGAATAACCGAGCGATTTCCCGAAAGCAACGAATATTTAAACGTTTGCGACTCGGATTTTCCGGGTAAGACTATTTCCTGGCTGATCTAAGGAGCGTCTCATTAAGCGCTTCCAACTGCGCCATGAGCCGGGCCTCTTGTTCGGAGGAGGGCCGCTGTCGGACCGGCACAGTTTCGCCCGTCTGCTTCAACAGGATGATCCATGACAGCAGACAGGCAATAGCAAGCATTTGCCCCACTATATTGACGATTCGAACGGTCTCCAAACCGAACAAAGTCACTACAAAAAGTACGGAAGTACGAACCGCAAAGTAAGCCGAGAAAATGCTTGCGTGTACTCGGATGTTCCGGACAAGCGGAACGGGGAAGTAGGTTAAGAATACAATTAGACACAACAAGAGCACCAGTAGGCTGCTCATTACTAGGCGATCGAGAAGAATAAAATTCACTAAAAAAGCGGATTCCGGGCGTATTTCTTGAAGTTCAATCAGTAAGGTTGCCCCCGATATTACGACTGAGAGAACCAGAGACCACGTGAGGGCCTTTTTGCCCAGGGTTGCAATTCCCGCATGATTGCGCAATACGAGCTGAAAAAGTTCAAGTACCACAAGTACAAAGAGAATCCAGGCGATCGGTTGCGTTGCGAAGAACAGTGTCCCATACAGCTTGCTTCGGAAAGGAATTGCGAGCATGGTTGGCACACGCAACATCTCGAAAGCGATATAAAAACAAAAGTACCGGTACCTGCGCCAAAGTCCCGATCGAAATAAATTCATCAAGACTAACGAATAACTGACGATCTGAATGATCGTGAGATATTGGCGCAGTTGCGGCATGGAGGGCATGCGGCTTCGGGATCACCAATTCTAACATTGGGTTCTCGAAGCCGCTCACCGGAAGTTGATTTATGTTATTTCGTATCGCAGGGATAGCACTCTGGAATATCGATGTCGGCGCTGGCGACAGGTACGGCGGCAGTAAGCGCCAGGGCGAAGAGGATTGCGGCAACAGTTCTTTTAATCATGTTCGTCTCCAGTGGTCTCGCTTACTTCGTATCGCAGGGATAGCACTCTGGAATATCGATGTCGGCGCTAGCGACAGGTACGGCGGCAGTAAGCGCCAGGGCGAAGAGGATTGCGGCAACAGTTCTTTTAATCATGTTCGTCTCCAGTTATTTCGCTTACTTTGTGTCGCAGGGATAGCATTCCGGAATATCGATATCCGCGGAGGCGACAGGCGCTACGGAGGACAGGGCAAGGGCGAAGAGCAGAGCGAAAACGGCTTTTTTCATCATTGGTTTAAGTTCCTTTTGTGTTTGCGTAATGAATGCGAACGCAAAGCCAGAGTAACCGCTATTTCGGCGGAATGGCGAGCTACGTAGAAGCTTTTCCGAAATCAGAACAACGAGAGAGTGCGTTAGGGATCACGCCTGAAGAGGATCGAAAATAGAAAATCTTAGTTTACAATCAGGATGGAAGGGCAAGGATGCAAGTGCAAGCCAAGGCCGCCCTGGAGAGGGGGCCGGCCTCAGACCTTTGGCGGAACACCTTATCTCAAATCCCGAGCGTTTTCGGCCGACTGATCTATCTCTCTGCCCTGCGAGGCCCCAATTCCGGCGTGTACGAGCATCATGGTCTCTCGCTGGTATTCGGTCCGCGTGCCGCCAACGAGGCTCTGCGCAAGAAGTCACCACGACACGTTCCGCACTTGGCTAAGCTTCGATCTGCAGCAGCAGAAAGCCGATTTGGAACTCTATCTGGAAGGTTTAATTGAACAAAAGGCCGCCGCAATCGACACCTGGTTGCGCCTTCATCCTTATAGAAACGTCGTCCCGCTGACCGCCAGTGGAGTTGATAAGGATCTGTTCCTTATTGATTTCGGCGCTGTGCTCGAGCTTCTCAGGGTCGAGTACGGCGTCGTCGTCCCGGGTCCAGACGCATAGCGATTCCAACGACTTGCCCGACGACATCGATCTCGGTAGGGAATTCGAATACTTCCGGCGAGCTCTCCGAAGACGGGTGGGGCTGAACGATCAGCACGTTATCGTTCAGGGTCGCCCAACCTACCGTGTATCCCTCTCGGCGTTCAAAGAAGTAGATCGGCCTTTCAAATTCGTTGGTCCACCCCGAGGTCGCGATTTTGCGTTTGGTCTCGTCGATCAATACCAGCGAACCCGGACTGACAAGCGGGTGCATTCGCCAGTCTTCGGTGCCGATGTAAGCGTATCGATGACCTTTCAAGTCCATGCTATTCAGCAACATAAGGGGGAGTTTGCCCCATCGCTGGATCATTCGGCTTAAGTAAGTTGTGCGTTTGAGATCGATGCCTGGATCAAGAGCGATCGGCAGCAGCGCCTCCCCCGAATTGCCCTGACCGTGAATCGAATAAGGTGAGTGGTCTGTCCCGCCCCGAGAGTCGCCGAATCCCCGGGAAGTCTGGTGATATCGATTCCGTACCACTCGAGCACTTCTGTCATGTCGATTCGATAGATGGCACACAGCGCGTACAGCCGGTAAATCGTCGGAAGGATGCCTTTATTCTCGATGTCAGACGAGGCGACTTATCGCGATTAAGTATTCGTCGTTTTTGTGAAGGGAGGCGATCTTTTCGCTTAGTTCCTCAACGTCGCGATAGCGCAATTTGAGCTCTTCACGGCGCTTTTTGAGCTTCTGTCCAGCATCCTCCATTTTATTGTCCGGAGCTCAATTGTCGAGGGCGAAGTCGGGACATTGATAGGGTAGATACTTTAGAGGCCCGCCAGCAGGGTATTACAGAGTGTTCCTGGGTGAATTATAACGAGATCCCCTAGTACTGGGCAAGACGGCTTGGGGCGTTTTGTTCTGAATTCAGAACAGAACTTTTGCGTGGAGGTCAAATTTGAGGATCGTCGTCGGTATTTCAGGCGCAAGTGGCTCAATTTACGGGCTTCGAATGTTGCAACGCTTGCGCGCCCGAGGCGGTGTGGAGACCCATCTTGTCCTCACTCGCGCGGGCGAGCGTACCGGGTACCTGGAATTGGGTATAAAGGCCGCCGAATGGCGGTCTTTTGCGGACCAGTTTTATCCGGTGGAAGACATAGGATCTTCCCTAGCAAGCGGCAGCTTCCCGATTGACGGGATGGTAGTCGCTCCATGTTCCATTCATTCCTTGTCGGCTATCGCGACAGGAATCACAGGAAATTTATTGGTGCGCGCCGCCGACGTCACTCTCAAGGAAAGAAGAAGACTGGTGCTGATGGTGAGAGAGAGTCCCTTTCATGTAGGTCACCTTCGCGACCATGACCGCTGTTGCGGAAATGGGCGCCATCATTGCTCCACCGATTCCGGCTTTTTATCATAAGCCGCAGAGTGTGATGGATATCGTGGATCATACAGTGGAACGTGTAATGGACCTGCTCGGCGTTCCCGCTTCGGATGCGAGGCGCTGGACAGGGCCAGAGGTACAATCCTGACGTGAGTAGACGAAAGACTGTTTCGTTTCAGGGAGAGAAGGGCGCCTTCAGCCAGGTTGCCGTCCAGCAACTGCTCGGAGCGGATGTTGATGTGCGGCCGTGTCAGAGGTTCGAAGAGGTCTTTCGCGCCTCTGGCGGACGGCGATGTCGAGGCCGCAGTAATACCCGATCGAAAACACGCTGCATGGGTCAGTTCATGAAAACTACGACCATCTGGTGAACTTCGAGTTGCCGATTCACGCCGAGACCAGCGTCCGTATTTCCCACACACTCATCGCCTGTCCTGGCGTCTCCGTTTCGTGACGTACGGCGCGTGCTTTTCACATCCGGTCGCGTTGAATCAGTGCGTAACCTTCTTCAAGGAAAATCCCCAGCTCGAACGAGTTCCGTTCTATGACACAGCGGGCAGCGTGAAGATGTTGATGGAGGAGCAACCGCGCGATGCCGCTGCAATAGCTTCCTCGATGGCTGCCGAGCTGTACAACGCGAGAATTCTCAAAAAGGGAATCGAGGATGATCCAAGCAACTTCACTCGATTTTTTCTGCTGCGACGGCCCGGCTTACCGTCCACAAAATTCGCAGATGTCCAATGGAAGACAAGCTTGGTTTTCCAGACGCGGAACGTTCCCGGCGCCTTGTTCAAATGCTTAAGCGCTTTCGCGCTCCGTGACATCAGTTGCACGAAGATCGAGTCAAGGCCGCTTCGCGGCAAACCGTGGGAGTATTGGTTTTATCTTGATTTTCTTGGCCGGGCCGATGACAAAGTGCCGCAAAAAGCACTGGGGCACCTCGCGGAAATGGTTGATTTCCTTCGCGTGCTCGGCACCTATCCTAAGGCGGTCTAATACGCACGTGCTATCGCCGCTACCTTGACTACTTCCCTTTGAAAAAGTCGATTCTCCGGGAAGTCGCGAGCTAATTGCTTCAGGATCGATAGCGCCTGCTCAGGTCGCTTTTCGCGCAAGTTGACGATTGCCAGCAGAATTCGCGCGAACGGTCCCAGATACCGGCCCGACCTGGCAACGCGTTCCAGCTTACGTGTAGCCTCTGATTTTTGGCCTTCCACACCTTCAAAGCGGACGAACCAGCGCACGAAGAAGGGCATACTGCCAAGCAGATATTCACACGCGCCGCCTGTTAACTCGGCATCGGCGAAATCAGGATTTGACTTCAACAATTGCAACGACCAGTTTTGCGACTGTCGAATGGATGAAAGGCTCTGCAACTGGCGTTTGTCAATGAAGGCAGTGTAGTCGGCTCTTAAACCGGAGCTCAACGAAAGTGTAAACAGCGCATTCGGATCGCCAGGTTTGGATGCAAGCATACGTTGCGCGTTGGCCTCAGCCTGCTTAAAAGCGTCATCAAACCGGGCGCGAGTCTCGGCATCGGGCTTCAGCTTCTTCTTGTCACTGATCCGCTGGTCTTCAGCGAAAAACTCGCTTTCAAGAATATGCAGCCGATCAGTTCGTGGAACAGCAGCGAAGCTGCCCGTACCGAATACGCCAATCCGTCGTCCGGCTTATTTACAAGGTGGGCATCCAGTATCGACGTCGCCCCGGCGAAGTCGAAATTATAAAGCCGTTCGAAAGCGCGATCAATTGGAGTAGGGTTGCTGGCAGCGGCAAACAACAACAGCAGGGCTGGCCACATCTATGTTTATCCGAAAAGTCGGCGGAAATATTCGCGCGTGCGCGTTTGAATCTTCGCCAAAGCTTGCGGCAGAGGCTCATGCTGCAGGCGCTCAGGAGTCCAGCGATTGACAAGAGCGGTAAGCGTTTCAAGGTGGACCGGAGAGTTTGGCAGTCTACCTTCAGCATGGCCCGAGTAAATCCGAAGTCCGTGATCGATCGCCCGATAGAAAGTGGCTGCGTCCTCGAGGAACTCCGCGTCCGAGCGTTCCAGGTGTCCCATTTTTTCTATGATGTCGATACGCTCCGGCGTATTCAGGACCTTATAAAAGATCCCGGCGCTCTTTAGGCGCAAGTACATCAATGCGAAATCGATGTCGTAAAATCCACCCGGGCCGGCCTTAAGCGGACTGATCGATCCCTGCTCACGCTCCAAACGTGCGCGCATCTCTCGCAGGTCATTGCGTGAGCGCCCTCCCTGCCCGTAGCGTCGCCAATCGACTTGTTGCAACTCGTGCAGGAATTTCGTCGCAGATTCGCTGTTTCCGGCGACAGCACGCGATTTCATATACGTGATGCCTTCCCATGCCTCGGCGCGGTTTGCAAGATAGTCTTTGTAGCCGGAATCAGTTTGAACCAAATTGCCCTCGCGGCCGTTCGGACGAAGACGTGTATCCACTGCAAACATTATCCCTTCGCCGGTGTAGGAGGTAATCATGTCGATCATCCGCTCGGCCACTCTGGTCCAGAAGCGTACCTCGCGGACATCCGCCTCAGGAAGAATGAAATTCAGATCCGCGTCGGAGCCTAGATCGAACTCGCGCATGCCCAGACGACCCAGAGCGATCACCATCATTTGGTCCCTTGGCAGGTATTCATTCGACTCCGGAGGGTGAGTCCGGAATACCTGATCGCGTGACAGCGCATAGGCAGCGCAAATCACGGCGTCCGCGAGATCGGATGTGCGGCCGAGCGTGTTGAAAATCGGGGCGCGCATGCAAACGCTCTCGACCTGAATGCGCAGCATCTCACGGCGAAAAAACTTGCGCAGTTCGGAGGGCTCATGAATATGCGACGAAAGATTCTCGTAATTGCTCGCGACGCCGCTTCGCGCATGGGCAATCTCCAAAACGAGTTCAGGCCGTCGAAGCAGTTCTTCGGCAAAATGCATGCTGTTCTCAAACAGATCTACAACGTCGTGAATGGGAAACGGATTGCTGTTAAGAAAGTGCAAAAGATCGGCATTTGCATAGATTCGCTCAAGGAAAGACTCGAACGATATCGGTATCTTTTGCAATGAAATGGATTCTAATTCTCGAGCGAGCTGTGGAGCTCGCTGATCCAGGAATCGGATCAGGTTGCTGTTAGATGGCCCGGGAGAAAGATCGCGCTCATTGGCGACTGGCTCCGTCCGATGAGCAGGAGACATGTAATACATCGGTTGCTGCGAATGAATGACACGATCGTATGTTTCCTGTACTTCTTCGAGGTGCACGTTTAACTGATGCAAAAGCTTGTCCGCGGAAGGAAGTCGGCCGAGTTCCGCCTTCGGCATCTTCCGCGCAAGCACCTCCAATTCCTCTTTGCTGACAGGGAGCGAGTGCGTTTGACGGTCGTCCAAAAACTGCAGGCGATGTTCCAGGTTACGTAAAAATTCATATGCTGATGCAAGCCGGGCATATTCCGCTTCCGAGAGAAAGTTCTTGTCCCGAAGACGGGAGAGCGCCAACATCGTTCCACCGTGTCGAACCCAGGACTCGCGGCCACCGTGTAGCCGTTGGAGGCATTGAACCAGGAACTCGATATCACGAATGCCCCCACGCGTAAGCTTAATGTCTAGTCCCGTATCGCGTGATCGTCGATTCGCTTTCTCGTGAATTCGTTCGCGTGTGGCGGAAACCGCCTCTACGGCCGAGAAGTTTAAAGTTGATTGATAGATTCGAGGTTCGACTGCATCCAGCAGATCTTTTCCGGGAGAAATCTCACCCGCGGCCACGCGAGCCTTAATCAACATCTGCAGTTCCCAATCGCGACCGCGCGTTTCATAGTAAGACCGCGCGCCATCCAGAGACAGGCAAACTTCGCCCAGCCGCCCATCGGGACGAAGTCGCAGATCGACCCGATAACATGCCCCGTCCGAAGTATAGGTGGATAACAAGTCCGTGTAGAGATTGGCGACCTTCTTGAAGAATTCCTTGTTGCTAATGCTGTCCTGACCGTCGGTAGTACCGTTGCCGGAGTAAACGAACATCAGATCGATATCGGAGCTATAGTTCAGTTCGCGACCGCCGAGCTTGCCCAGCGCGATCACGGACATTCCGCAGAGATGTTTGCCTCCTATGAGAATCCGTGCAGGCAGGAGCTCCATAGCGCTGCTCGAGGTTCGCGCGTATGCGGCGATATGCCACGTGGAGGATGGCATCCGCGAGGTTGGAGACATCTTCAACTGTTTCGGGTAGGCTGGCATGCCCCATGACATCGCGGAGAAGGATCCGCAGCAACTGACGCCGTCGAAATACTGCCAAGAGGCGAGCCGGAGGTATGCCATCTTCTTGTCCCAAGTAGGCTTCGAGTCGCAATTTGTACTCGTCGGCAGCCAGAACACGATCGAGGTCCGGCGAATTTACCAAGGATTCCAGCCACTCCGGAGTCTGTAACAAGGCTTCGGAAAGAAAGCGGCTGTATGAGAAGACGCCGATCAGGTATTGCAAACCGGACGCCGAGGCGCTCAGACGTTCATAACTCTCAGGCTGACTCAGTTGGAAACTGAATAAGTAACGCTCGGCGGATTTCGGATCGGGTGAGGAGGAAATAAGGATGCGGCTATTGGTGTCGAAGGTTGGTAGCGTTCGCTCCATCAGAGGCTAGACATCGGGGTCTACCTTGGCGATTATATCTCCGCGGCGAATTGCGGGGCCGGGGGGAGACGGCCCCTTCTTCCCTTAGATGTCGTAATAAAGGGCGAACTCGTAAGGGTGTGGCCGGAGACGCACAGCTTCGGCTTCAGCGCGGCGCTTGTAACTAATGAACGTTTCGATCAGCTCTTCGCTAAAGACGTCGCCTTTCAGCAGGAATCCGTGGTCTTCTTCCAACGCCGACAAGGCTTCATCGAGCGAGCCCGGCATGGACGGAACCATTCGCAGCTCTTCGGGTGAGAGGTCGTAAATATCTTTGTCGAGCGGCTCGCCGGGAGCGATTTTGTTCTGTACACCATCGAGACCAGCCATCATCATCGCCGCAAACGCCAGATAAGGGTTGCAGGACGGATCTGGCGGACGAAACTCGACGCGTTTCGCTTTCGGGCTCGCCGAGTACATCGGGATACGCACGCAGCCGAGCGGTTTCGCGCGAGTACGCAAGGTTCACCGGAGCTTCATAACCGGGCACCAATCGCTTATAGCTGTTGGTCGTCGGCGCGATGATGGCCGAGAGAGCCGGGCATGTTTCAGCAGGCCGCCGATGTAGTGCAGTGCAAGTTCGCTTAGGCCTGCATATCCATCGCCGGAAAACAGAGGTTGGCCGCCCTTCCAGAGACTTTGATGACAATGCATTCCGCTGCCGTTATCGCCAAATAGCGGCTTCGGCATGAACGTCACCGATTTCCCGTACTGATAGGCCACGTTGCGGATGACGTACTTGTACAACATCATGTTGTCCGCCGACTTGATCAACGTATCGAAACGCTGGTCGATCTCGCATTGACCGCCGGTTGCGACCTCATGATGGTGGCACTCGATATCGAGGCCGCATTTGATCATCACTCGACCATTTCCGCGCGAAGATCCTGGTAATGGTCAGTTGGAGGAACAGGGAAGTAGCCTTCCTTGTAACGAGGACGGTAGCCGAGATTGTCCGTCTCCGGCCCGAATTCCAGCGGCCTTCCTCGGCATCGATGAAATAGAATCCGGAATGTTGATTCTGATCGAAACTGACGTTGTCGAAGATGAAGAACTCTGCTTCGGCCCCGAAATACGCAGTGTCGGCGACACCGCTGCTTTGCAGGAACAACTCAGCTTTCTTCGCGATCCAACGCGGATCGCGGTCGTAGTGCTGCCGGGTGATAGGATCGATCACATCGCATGTCATCACCAGCGTGGGAACTTCGGTGAACGGATCCATGAAAGCGGTGGAACCATCCGGAATCAGGAGCATGTCGCTCTCGTTGATTGCTGCCCACCCGCGGATGCTCGACCCATCGATGCCGAAGCCTTCTTCGAAAGCGTCTTCCTTCAACATGCTGATCGGGTAGGAAATGTGTTGATTTAGTCCAGGTAAATCTGTGAAGCGTAGATCTACCTGTCGCGCATCATTTTTCTTCGCGTATTCCAATACTTCCTTCGGACCCATCTAATTCCTCCAAGAGTAATGCCCGTTACGCCTCCGCGACATGGTGGTGGCGGCCTTTTGGCTGGCTTGGCAGGCACTAGCTTAACGGACGTGCTGTTACCATGGCAAACGAACGCATGCAGCAGATCTTGCTCGACCTGGAACCCGCGCGCCGCCTGTACACTGTTTCCGAGTTAAACGCACGAATTCGCGCGCTGCTCGATCAGCATCTCGGCGAGTTGTGGGTCTCGGGTGAGATATCCGGAGTTCGCCTCGCATCCAGCGGACATTACTACTTCACGTTGAAAGATGGTGATGCCCAGGTAAAGTGCGCGTGCTTCCGGATGGCTGCACGCTATCTTCGGTTCAAGCCGGCTGATGGTGTCGCAGTGATTGCGCGCGGACGTCTGGATATCTATGATGCGAGGGGCGAATATCAATTGCTCGTCGAGCATCTGGAGCCACAAGGATATGGCGCCTTGCAGTTTGCATTTGAGCAGCTCAAGAAGAAGCTCAGTGAGGAAGGACTTTTCGATACCGGACGGAAACGGAACATACCCAAGTATCCTCGGCGAATCGGTATCGTAACTTCGCCTGCCGGCGCTGTCATCCAGGACATTCTCAACGTGCTTTCCCGGCGATTTCCAGGGCTGCACGTTCGTGTTTATCCCGCGCTGATGCAGGGCGACGGATCAGTGGAGCAGGTCTGCCGCGGACTGCGATGGTTCTCCGATTCGCAATGGGCTGATGTCGTGATCCTGGCAAGAGGTGGCGGCTCACTCGAAGATCTCTGGACCTTCAACGAAGAGGCCGTCGCCAGAGCGATAGCATTGTCCTCCGTTCCGGTCGTTTCCGCCGTAGGTCACGAGACCGATTTCACGATTGCCGATTTCGTAGCCGACTTGCGGGCGCCTACGCCGTCGGTCGCGGCAGAACTTGTTGTCTGCACGCGCGATCAGGTGCTCGAATCGATCGCCGGATGCCGACGAATTCTCGAACAACACATCCGATATCGTTTGAGCATCGCCGCGCGGCGATTGCATGAGCGTGGTGTCGACCGCGCTACGACCGTCATGCATCGATCGATCGGTCGCGGCTTCCAGCGCGTTGACGAATTAGAACGATACGCAGCAGATTCATTTCGGCGGTTATTAAGGACGCGCGAACAGCAGTGGGAGGACCTCGATCTGCGAGTCCGAAGGATGGACCTGCGCCTACAACTCTCCCTTGCACGTCGCCGCCAAGAATCGGCAACTGATCGCGCTCGATTGGCGCTGGAAGAACTAATGCGAGCTCGACGGGATGCGCTTATGGTGGCGAGAGCGCACATCAAGGCTGGAGATCTGAGACGTCTAGTAGACACCGCTCGCGCTCGACTGAATTCGCTTAGTGCGCAGCTCAGTCACTTAAGTCCCCTGCAGGTGCTCCAACGGGGCTATGCGATTGTGCAGGATTCGGCCGGGCGCGTAATTAAAGATGCAGACCAGACGACCGCTGGTGACGACCTGCGAGTTCGGCTCGCAGAGGGTACGCTCGACGTTCGGGTTCGCTGAAATCGACTATTCAATTCGATAGTTTGGAGCTTCTTTTGTAATGATCACGTCGTGTACGTGGCTCTCGCGCAATCCGGCAGAGCTGACGCGAAGGAAGCGCGACTTTTGCTGTAACTCTCTGACAGTTGCCGCGCCGCAGTATCCCATTCCCGCTCGCAACCCGCCGACAAGCTGATAAACCATCTCGGAAAGGGGACCTTTGTAAGGGACGCGGCCTTCGATACCTTCGGGCACAAGCTTACCGCCGGCTTCCTGAGAGTAGCGGTCCGAGCTGCCCTGTGACATTGCGCCGAGTGAGCCCATCCCGCGATAGCTCTTAAAAGTTCGGCCTTGATACAGAATGGTCTCTCCCGGACTTTCCTCGGTACCCGCGAACAAACTGCCGATCATAATGCAGTCGGCGCCGGCCGCGACTGCCTTCGACAGATCGCCGGAGTACTTGATGCCGCCGTCTGCAATCAGCGGTACGCCCGCGCCGGCGGTCGCCTTCGCACACTCGCTGATTGCTGTGATCTGAGGTACGCCGGAGCCGCTGACGACGCGGGTGGTGCAAATCGAACCCGGGCCGATGCCGACCTTCACTCCATCCACGCCGAGATTGATCAGATCGCGCGCACCTTCGTAAGTAGCGACATTGCCAGCAATTAATTGCACATCCGGTAGAACGCTGCGAACTTTTTCAACTGCTAGCATGACCCGTTCACTGTGCCCGTGCGCGGTATCGATTACGAGGACATCGACCTTCATCGCCACCAGCGCCTTCGCACGCTCCAGGTAGTCTCCCGTGGAACCGAGCGCGGCGCCGCACCGCAGCCGGCCATGGTCGTCTTTGGCCGCGTTCGGATATTTCAAACGCTTCTGAATATCCTTCACCGTGATGAGACCCTTGAGATTGTAGTCGTCATCTACGACGAGGAGCTTCTCGACGCGGTGCTTATGAAGAATTTCCTGAGCCTGGTCGAGTGTTGTGCCAACTGACACCGTGATCAGGTTATCTTTCGTCATTACGGCCGATACGGGCAGATCGTATCGTGTCTCAAACCTGAGATCGCGGTTTGTGAGAATGCCGACCAGCTTGCCATGCCGGGTGACAGGAACACCAGAGATGCGAAAACGCTTCATCACCGCCAGCGCATCCGCAATCTTCTGATCCGGATCGACCGTGACCGGGTCCACGATCATGCCGCTTTCACTGCGCTTCACTCGATCGACTTCCTCAGCTTGCCTGTCGATCGACATGTTCCGATGAATAATACCGAGGCCGCCTTGCTGCGCAAGCGCGATCGCGAGGTGCGACTCAGTGACGGTGTCCATCGCAGAGCTCAGGATCGGGATATTCAGCTTGATGTTGCGAGTAACGTAAGTGCTTGTATCTACCTGGTTGGGAAGAATACTGCTACGCTGCGGTACAAGAAGGACGTCGTCGAATGTTAAACCTTCGAGAATCGTATCCGGAACCATGTTGGGATGCTTCCAGGATACCAGCGGGTCGCCGAGCCGCTACACGGAGGATGCGCCGGCGCGAGAGAACTTACCGCCATCGCCCCCGTCTGCGTCGAGCAGCAACTGCGCCAACACAACGATCAGCGCGAGCAGCAGGCCGGTAAGCAAATCCACGAACAATCCTCCGATCATATATGAGCTGAGCGGCATTTACTGCTTGGCCGCCTTCTTAGCCGTCCATTCACCGACCCAGTCCAGGAAACTATGGTACCAGAAGACCGAGTTCTGCGGCTTTAACACCCAGTGACCCTCGTCGGGAAACAGGACGATTTTCGAAGGCACCTGTTGTAGCTGAAGCGCAGTAAACAACTGCATGCCTTGACCGACCGGCACGCGGTAGTCGAGCTCGCCGTGCATGACAAGGGTGGGAGTCTTGAAGTCCTTCACGTAGTAGCTCGGCGATAGCTTTTCGTAAAGCTCGGGATTCTCCCACGGCATGCCCTTGAATTCCCAGATGGGAAACCACAATTCTTCCGTTTCACCGGCCATGCTGCGCAGATCGTATACTCCGGCATGGGATACGAAAGCCTTAAAGCGATCCGTATGACCCAGCATCCAATCCACCATGTATCCGCCGTAGGATCCGCCTGCCGCCGCCATACGATCTCTATCTACGTACGACTTGTTTGCCATCTGATCGACAACGGCCATGATGTCTTCGAACGGCTTACCGCCCCAATCCTGATTAATGTCATCCGTGAACTTCTGTCCATAACCGGTTGAACCTCTGGGATTTGGCATCACGACTACATAGCCGGCTCCCGCGAAGACCTGAGGATTCCAGCGATAGCTCCATGATTGCCCCCACGCGCCCTGCGGACCTCCATGGACCAGCAGGAGCATCGGGTACTTTCGATTACCCTGAAATCCGGGTGGCTTCACGATGAAGCTGTGCACGCGCGTCTTGTCATTCGGATTCTCGACCCACATCTCCTCGAGCGGCGTCGCTTGATACTCACTCAAGAGGAAGTCATTCAAATTATCCAGGGCGACCGCTGCTCCGCCTCCCGACAGTGCACGATAGAGCCTTGTAGGGCTGGATCCGGTCTGCTCGGCGTAGATCATCGTCTTGCCATCGGGAGTGAACTGGACATCGCTGATTTGGCTCGGTCCACCGATGACCATTCTGGAGGCCCCTCCACCAGCCGCCGTCATATGGACTGCGGTTCTCCCGCGATCCTCCACGGTATAAAACAAGCGTGTACCGTCAGAAGACCAGGTGATTTCTTCAACATTCCGGTCCTGACCTTCATTCAACGGGATGGTTCGTCCCGTGGATCGCTCGAACAGCATCAGCCGCCACCTGTCCGATTCGTAGCCCGCTCTGGCTTGGGAGCGGAACGCAAGATACTTTCCGTCCGGTGAGTAGACCGGAGATCTGTCAGCTCCCGTCCCCAACGTAATTCGCTTCGATTCGCCACCCGAGACAGAAACGACGAAGATGTCCGTATTGGTGCTAATAGATTGAGAACGGTCCGTATTGGTTACGTAGGCGAGTTCCTTGCTATCGGGCGAGAACGCATAATCATCCGGACCACCCAATGAGAAGGTCGGCGCATCGAATTGACCCGGTGTCAGGTCCTTCGCGGGACCTCCGCCGATCGGCGCTATAAGCAGGTGCTTGCGAGTGGCGCTCTGCCACTCTGTCCAGTGGCGATAGAGCAGGGAGGTGTACACACGCGCTTTGACCTTATTGTTTTTTGCGGCTTCAGCCTTAGCTTTATTACAGGCGTCGTCCGCGCACTCGGGAAACACCTCGCTGGTGAACACAATCCATTGATCGTCGGGAGAAACGATGACTCCGCCGGCCTCGGTTGCGAGACTCGTAATCGCTTTCTGTTCCGATCCGTCTGGTTTCATGCTCCAGATTTGGGAGGAGCCACCGCGACTGGAGACGAAGATTATGCTCTTCGAATCATGTGTCCAGCGTGGACGCTGGTTGCTGCCCTCGGTCGTAAGAGCAGTCGGAGTGCCTCCGGTTACCGGCACGACGTATATCTGTTTCGGCTTGGTATTCGCTTCAACGTCGGGACGCTCGACCGTAAAAGCTACTAGTTTTCCGTCAGGAGATATTTGTGGCTCGCTGACCCGCGCGATGCGCATCATCGCGTCGACGTCGAAGGGCTTCCTTACTATCGGAGCGTCCGTTTGACCGAAGGCGCAGATCGAAGCCACGAATGCAGCCGCTGCGAAACGCATATTTCGATTGTAAGGTGGCCCGGAACTAATTCAAGCGCGCGCGAAGGGCCTTTAGGGCTTTGAGACCCTCCTGAGCAACTTCGCTGTCCGAGTCTTTGGAGATCCACTCGACTTGCGCAACAGATTCCTGATCTCCAGCGACAGCCAGAATGCGCGCGAGACCGATTTTCTCGTCACGGGTCGCCTTACCCACAAATTGATAAAGCGCTGAACGGACTTGCGGCTGTCGCGCGAGTTCCAGAAGATAACCTTCCACAACCCCACGGTATTGCCGCGAGTTGAACGTGTTGACCAGGTAGGTCAGCGGCGCCAATTCCTCTGTTTTTGTCTGCCCTAGCGCGACCAGCGCAAACGCAATGGCCAGGCGCGGGTTCATCTTACTCTCTTCATCGAAAGCAGTCTGTAATTGTTGCACGTCGGCTTGATCGCCGAGCCGCGCGTACCCCTCGGCTGCCGCTCCTCGCACCTTCTCATCCTTATCCTTGAAACCCCGGTCAAAATACGGCCGGCTTTGCGGGTCAGGCAGCATCGCAAGCGAGGTCAGAGCTGCGCGGCGGACTTTAATGGATTTCGACGAATCATATACCTTCTGCAAAGTCGGAATGGCTTCCCGCGTCCGAAGCAGTCCGACTGTGTCAATGGCCCCGATCTGAATGCGCTCTTCGAGATCGCGAAGCAACGGAATCGCGCGAGGACCAGCGGATGGATCCCCGATCTTTTGGAATGCGATGAGAATCTCGTAGAGGACCTGCGTGTCTTTTGTTTGAAGCGCCTGGACAAGGTCGGGTAGCGCCGCCTTACCTCGCAGGATGCCCACGGCCCGCGCGGCATTCGCTCGAGAGTCCATGTTTGCGCCGCCCCGCGCGAGTTTGCCGAGCGCTTCGATGACCTCAGGCCTGACCGTAACCCAGGGTTCAACGATGTCCTTGTTCTCGCGATCGAATCGACTACGTATGGAGGAACTGAATTTGGAGATGCCGGTCTGAACATAGCCGGGCACGTAGAAGTTCACCAGTCCATCGGCTGCCGCGATTTGCACTTCAGGATCGTTATCCCGCGTCGCGGTGACGAGCGGATCCAGGCTGTGCTGTGTTCCGATCGAAACAATGGCGCGAACGACTTCCTTTCGCACCTCGAGATCGCTGTCGGACAGTAGAGGCGCGATCATTGGAATAACTTCGGACCCAGCGCCTCGAAAGGCCCGAACGGCTTTAATTCTTTCCTTAGGCTCGGAACTCTTCAGGTCTTGCGCAGATAGCGCGATAGTGGACGCACTAATCGCGAGTAGCAGTGGCAGGCAGCGGCGGATGGTCATATCCCTCAAAGGAATGACGCGTTAGCGTACAAATTCGACGGTGATCCGATGCGGAATAACACCGGCCTCGTGACCAAGATCAAGGAGCTTTTGTGCCGCTCGGGGGATGATCTCCCCGGCATCGACCGTGTGATGGTTCACATACATACCAACGAACTTCTCGGCTAACGGCTGCTCCATGTCGCGGGCAAACTGCATCGCGTAATTCAGCGCTTCGTCCGTGTTGTCGAGCGCGTACTGAATGCTTTCGCGCATCAGCCGACAGCATTCACTCTGGATCTCGGGCGTAAGAGATCGGAGCAGTGCGTTGGCTCCGAGCGGAAGCGGCAGGTTATATTTCTTTCGCCACCATTTCCCCAGGTCAAGCACATTATGGAAACCGGCCTTCCCGAAAGTGAGCTGCGCTTCGTGAATGACAAGCCCGGCATCCACGACGTGCTCCCGGACAGCTTCCTCGATCCGGTCAAACGGAGTTGGAACAGCTTCAAAATCAGGCTCGATAATACGCATAGCGAGATACGCGGTAGTCATCTTGCCCGGAATAGCGATTCGCTTCCCCTTCAGCTCTTCGGGGTGCATCGGCCGGTTCGCGATCACCATCGGTCCGTATCCATCCCCGACGCTGGAACCGCTCGCCATCAGGACATATTTATCGGCAACATACGGGTACGCATGATAAGAAATCGCTGTCAGCTCATACACGCCCTCGAGCGCTTTGCGGTTCAGTGACTCGATATCTTCAAGAACATGCTTGATATTTACGAACCGCGAGCGAATCTTTCTGGTCGCGAGGCCATAAAACATGAAGGCATCGTCCGAATCCGGACTATGGGCGCAAACGATATCCTTCACTGCGGAACTTGTCATAGGTGAAAGAAGCCACTATAACACCGGAGTGATGCGAGCCCCAGAATTAGTCGCAAAGATTAGCTGCAAGTTCTTTCAATTCCGGCCGAAGCTGATAAAGTTGCAAGACGAGCTCATTTAGCGCTTCCTTAGCTTGTGTCATTTGCTGCTTTCGACCCATAGTCTCCAAGGTGTATGCCGCGTTCGTGGCCGCACTCGCCCCGAAATTCGACACCGAGCCTTTTAAAGAATGTGCCGCGCGCTCCAGCCCTTTCGGGTCGCCACTATCCACAGCAGTTCGGATTTCATCGAGCAGGCTCGGGTATTCACTCAGGAAAATCGAGCTGATTTCCCGCAATAGGTCTTCATCGCCGTCAAAGCGGTCCAGGATCGCTGCGCGATCAATCAATCCCTGTTCGCACCCGCTGGCCGCAACATTCATGCGTGTCATCTATTGTGCTCTTCGGCAGCCGCGTGGCGGTTCTTTACCTTTTTCCAGTACTGGCAGTTCGGGTTAGTTGGTCTGTGCGATGGAGTAATTCAGGGCGGCAGCGAAGGTAACGCAAGCCCAATAAGGGACCATCAGCATCCCCGCGACCCGGTGGATTCTTAAGAAAGATACCGTCGTGGCGCCAAGTACGAGCCAAAGCACCAGGACTTCCGTGGCGGCCGCGTCGGGGTTTCGCAGCGTAAAAAATAGAATGGACCAGATAACATTCAGACCGAGTTGGTAGGCGAACAGCTTCAACGCCGGAAACGCGGCGCCGTGAAGCCTATCCCAAATCAACCACGCTGCAATGGCCATACTTGCGTACAGAGCGGTCCACACGGGCTCGAATATCTCTTGCGGAGGGGTCCAATCCGGTTTGTGGAGCTTTGTGTACCAATCGGCAGCTTTGGGATAGGTTGCAAGCGAAGCGGCTGCGCAGATCAGCAGGAAGAATCCTAAGCTGACAAATCGCCGGTTTATCGCCGCCGCCAGGTTCATATCGTATTCGGATAAGGACAGACGTATCGCTTCGGACTGTGTGATCCCTCGACCAAGCGGCCGTTCCATCTATTGTTTACATTAGCCACGCAGGCTGCCTTCCACCTTATCCTATTTCTTCGGCAGCCCTGTCCGCAGCTTTAGCCTTCCTTCTTCTTCAAACGATCGTCATTGTCCGCAATGAACTTACGAATCTCGTCACTGCTTTGTAGAAGCCGCTCCCATTGCTCTTTGTACAACGTCACAGGGAACCGGCCCAAGCCATATACGGACACCGCGCCTTTCTCGCTTACCTTCATGGACATGGCGCCCTTTGCCGGGCGCGTGGTCTTCAACGCTTCGTTCTCGGCTCTTAGCCGTTCGAGTTCAGCTTGCAAGTCCTCGTTGCTCATCGGTTTGCTGCCATCGTAGCACGGCGGCCTCCTGCTAAAATGAGTCTTTCTGGAGGAATATGGCGGCTTCTACGCGCCGGAAGACGGTAGCGGTTCAGGTTGGAAGTGTGAAAGTCGGCGGCGCCAACCCGATTGTGGTGCAGTCGATGACAAACACCGATACGGCCGATGTCTTGGCGACCGTGAATCAGGTCATGGCTTTGGCTCAGGCAGGTTCTGAACTCGTGCGGGTCACGGTTAATACCGATGAGGCGGCAGTTGCAGTACCGAAGATCGTCGAAACCCTGGATAAGTTCGGCGTGCGCGTGCCAATCGTCGGCGATTTCCACTACAACGGGCATCTCCTATTGCGCAAGTATCCCGAATGCGCGCGAGCCTTGGCCAAGTATCGAATCAATCCCGGCAACGTGAATATCGGCAAGAAGCACGACGACAACTTTCGGACGATGATCGAGACTGCGGTCGAGTTTGACCGGCCCGTACGAATCGGCGTGAACTGGGGATCGCTCGACGGCGCGTTGCTGACTCGCATGATGGACGAGAACAAGCGGTTGCCGGAGCCGCTCGATGCTCGAGCCGTCACGTTGAAGGCGATCGTGGTCAGCGCTCTCGAGTCGGCGGCAGCCGCTGAGCGATATGGCCTCGGGGGAGACAGGATAATCCTCAGCGCAAAGGTCAGCGGAGTTCAGGACTTGATCACTGTCTATCGCGACCTCGCGGCCAGATGCGAATATGCGCTCCATCTCGGACTGACGGAAGCCGGCATGGGCGCCAAAGGAATTGTCGCATCCACCGCCGGTTTATCGGTGCTGCTGCAGGAAGGAATCGGCGATACGATCCGAGTTTCGCTTACTCCTGCGCCGAACGGCGATCGCACTGAAGAAGTTATCGTTTGTCAGCAAATACTGCAATCTCTCGAATTGCGGTCTTTCACGCCCCAAGTGGCTGCGTGTCCTGGCTGCGGCCGAACCACCAGCACGTTCTTCCAGGAAATGGCCGAGCAGATTCAGGGCTACCTGCGAAAACAAATGCCTCTCTGGCGCGAGCGGCATCCAGGCGTGGAAGAGATGAAGGTCGCTGTAATGGGCTGCGTAGTAAACGGTCCTGGAGAGTCCAAACACGCCAATATCGGCATTTCTCTTCCGGGCACATTTGAAGAGCCCGTTGCTCCGGTGTACATCGACGGCCGCCTGGTGACCACTCTTCGAGGTGATGGCATCGTTGACACGTTCATCGGAATGTTGAACGATTACGTCGCACGCACTTACGCAACAGAGCCCGAAAACGAGCTCACGGCATCCAGATAGCGGATGTCAGATCATCTACGCATAACTGCACAACTGGAGGAGCGCTTTCTTTGAGTACATCTCGGATCGGCATCATAGGCGGCAGCGGCCTGTATTCCATGCCCGGTTTTGAAGCTGAGCAGGAGCAAGTCGTCGATACGCCTTGGGGACAGCCATCGGACAGCTATGTGACTGGCAGGCTGGCAGGCCGTGATGTTGTATTTCTGGCCCGGCACGGGCGTGGCCATCGCCTCTCTCCCTCCGAGTTGAACTTCCGGGCAAACATCTACGGCTTCAAATCGCTCGGCGTGGAGCGAATCATCTCGTTAAGCGCCGTTGGATCGCTCAAAGGAAGAACACCGTCCGCTCGACTTTGTCATCCCGGACCAATTCTTCGATCGCACTCGCGGTCGTGCTTCGACCTTCTTTGGCGAGGGACTCGTGGCGCACGTGAGTTTCGCCGATCCGGTGTGTCCCGAACTGGCCCAATTGGTCGCAGACGCCTGCGCTACTTCGGGTGTAAATGCGAAACGCGGCGGAACGTATCTGTGTATGGAAGGTCCAGCCTTCTCGACAAAGGCCGAATCGAATGTCTACCGCAGTTGGGGCATGGACGTGATCGGTATGACCAATTTGCAGGAAGCCAAGCTGGCGCGAGAGGCCGAACTGTGTTATGTCACAGCCGCGATGGTGACCGACTACGACTGCTGGCATCCTGAACACGATGCCGTGACAGTAACCGATATCATCGCGAACCTTACCCAAAACGCGGAAAATGCCTGCAAAGTTGTGAGCGCCGCAGTCGCAGCTATGCCCGAATCGCGCAACTGCAAGTGCGGATCTGCCTTGAGCCACGCATTGATTACAAATCCGAGCGTCATTCCAGACACTACCCGCAAAAAGCTGGAGTTGTTAGTTGGCAAGTACCTCGGCAGCTGAACTGCTTCAGCGCTGCCTCGAAGGCGAGTCCTGGACCGACAATCTTTTGCGCGACGCGATGGCAGAAGACAGCGGGCGCGCATTCTTTCGAGTCGTAGTTGAGGGACTTGGCGATCGATTCGAGCCCCGCCTTTGCGATGAATATGCCCGCTTGTTTGCGAAGGTCATTGAAATCGTCAGGCCGGATTGCCGCGCAACCGAACTGATCAACCGTTTTGAGCAAGTGCGACAGCCAAGAATCTGTTCTCAGGATCCCGACCACGTCTTTGTGCTCTCTCGAGTCACGCTCGGGGCCGATGTCTGTGTCACCAGTATTGTGTTCGACGCGGCGAAGCGGCGGTTTCCAAAAGCGAACATATACCTCGTCGGATCACGCAAGAATTGGGAGCTGTTTGCGGCGGACAAACGCATTCTGCACCACCCCTTTACATATGCGCGTGCAGGCTCAGTGGATGAGCGATTAAAAGACTGGCCGCGGTTTGATACCGACGATAGTATCGTCATTGATCCGGATTCTCGCCTTTCACAGTTGGGCTTGCTCCCTGTATGCGATGAAGATCGCTATTACTTCTTCGAGAGCCGTTCCTACGGTGGAGATACCGCCGACACACTGGTCCAGCTCACACGCAGGTGGGTTGCCTTCCACCTTCGAGATAGACGATGCGCGCAATTTCGTGAGCCCGGAGATCGGTCCTATGACTGCGGACATCGCGGTCAGCTTCGGTGTCGGAGAGAACGCCGAGAAACGGATCGAAGATCCGTTCGAGGAAGAACTGCTGCGATCACTTGCTGCGACCGGAAAAAGTGTGCTGATCGATCAGGGCGCCGATGGAGAGGAAAGCGAGCGTGTGCAGCGTTTGTGCGAGCGCATCCCGGGAATTCGATCCTGGAAGGGAGCCTACGCCCCATTCGCGTATGCGATCGCGAACGCGAATCAATACGTGGGATATGACTCCGCCGGGCAACACGTAGCAGCGGCCTGCGGAACGCCGTTGCTTTCGATCTTTGCCGGCTATGCGACAGACCGTATGTTTCAGCGCTGGCGTCCTGACGGTGCAGGGAAAATCGACGTCCTGAAAGTAGCCGATCGAGATCCGCAGAAAGTGCTGGACGCAGCGCTTCAGTATTTAACTTTGTGATTGTGTTCCCGAATCGTTGTTCCGTAGGACGCGCCCATCACGTTAACTCCAGGCGTCACCGTTCCGTCGACCTTGACGAGAGCGCCTCGGTTCGGCACTCCGCGGCTGGATAAGACGTAGATCTTCCCGGTTCCATCGTCAATCTGATATACACCTGCGACAAGCGCGCCGACCACATTCGTTACACGTCCCTCTACCGTTACACCGCGATTCGAATAGCGCGCAGGATCTTGTAGTATCCGGCCGATTCGCATTGTGCCGCAGCCAGTCAGCAGCAGCAAAGCGGGTGTGAGCAATATTGAGAGTCGTTTTGTCATCGCCAAACGTGAGACGCGCGGTGGCTCTTTTGGTTTACACGTGCGCCGTGCGCGAGATGGCTGAGATGATTTTACGGAATGGAGCGCTCTGCAGGTTGGGAATCGAGACCCAGTCTCCATCGCGCCAACTGGAATAAAACCACCGCGCCAGCATGGCCAGATGCTCCTGGCGATCTCGTAAAGAAACTTTAATCGGGGCCATCGACCCTACAATATCTTTAAGTCGCCTGTCCATCGATACGGACTGGTCGGCCAGAGCAACGGAGAAGGGAACTGGCGCCTGCCAGACGCCGGCGACGACGAACCAGAGCAATACGATGTGATCTTCGATCGACGGAGTTATAGCCACCCCATGCAGCCGGTCGACATCGGCCACCAACTCATCGCGAAGCTTCAGCACGGCTTGAATCTTTTCGACTCGCTTATGCTCCCTTGCTGCGGCTTCGTAATCGAGTTCCGTGCTCAGACGATCTCGCGAATCTTCCGCCAGCCGCAGCAAGTGCCGGCCTCCCGCCGCCAGGAATTCGGAGACTCGTTCGGCTTCCGTGGCGTATTCTTCACGCCCGACGATCTGCTGGCAAGGCCGCAGACACATGCCCATTTCTCCATAGATGCAGCCGGGATGGTCAGCCGACGGAATCAGGTCTTCCTGACATCGTCGAAGCTGAAACAGGTCAAGGAATTGATGATCGAATTCCTCGGCAGTTCCGCGGCTGCGAAATGGACCGTAATACTGGCCTGTGGCGCCTCCGAATTTTGTCGTAATCTGCGTTCGAGCAAATTCGTTTCCAAGCACAAGCTTCACGTATGCCGGATAGCGAAGCTTCAGAATATCGAGATATGTCTCGGGCGCGTATTGACGCGCGACATCCCATAAGGTGAGCGAGCTCTGGAGGCCCGATGCCACAGGCCAATACTCTACGCGAGAAGCCAAGCCTCGCAAATTCAGCAAGCGCGATGGCTGTGTGGCAACGCGCAAAAGCCGTTTCAATCGCCGGCGCAATAATCCAGTCCTGGCGATATACGGATCCCCCTCCCGGGCCCATATAACGAACACTGCTGCAGACTGTGGAATTTCTTCGAGGGCCGAATCCAGCGACTCTGTTATCTGCAAGACACTCGCCTCGCCCGCGAATTTCACCTAGCGATCCGAAAAATTTGGGAGTATTCGTCGTGGCTGAGCGGCGGTACCGGACCGACTCCGAGGTTCTCTTGGACGTGTTCTGCGCGACCCATGCCGACCAGAGCCGTTGTGATTCCCGGAGTGGAGCGCGCGTACTGAATCGCCCGCTGCGCATCGGTACTCAGACCTGGAAAACTCTCCGCAAGCGCATCAGGCAGGTCGCGCGAGAGCTTGGATTGAAGGATGCTCGCGCTCGCAACGACCGTGATGCCGAGAGTCGCAGCAACTTCAAGGACCGTGCTCGGAGACTCATTCAGATCTTCGTGGCGCGATGTGTAAGCCTCCGGCATCGCGAGATTAAAAGGGAGCTGCACAAACCGGAAATGATGATCTTGACCAGCAACGTCTCGTGCAATCGCTTCAATTTTCGTTAGCGAGAGAGCGTGCGGCTTCCGGAAACCCTCCCAGGTCGCGGCCCCGTAATACTGAATTCTTTGTTCCTCGACGGCCTGCTCCAAAAACTCGAAAGCGTGGCGCAAGCGATCATCGAATTCAGCCGGCGAGACAAATCCAAACTGAGTCTCAGGATTGTGAAGGTAAAAGACGTCGATCGTTTCCAGCCCCAGGTTTACTCGCGATCTCTCGAGTTGATCCGCCAGGAATACGGGCGCCATTGAGTGCATTCCGCCGACGATGTCACTCGAACCGAAGCCATCCGGCGTCGCTCCGCGGACGAGATAGCCGGCTTTCGTGCAGACCGCCAGTTCATCCCGGTCCACTTGCTTCGGCGCCTCCAATAATCGGAGAATCGCCTGGCCGATCGCCCGCTCCGATCTCTGATGGCGATAATTCAGAGAGGTATCGATGAAATTGATTCCGCCGCGTACAGCCTGAAGAATCGCCTCACGATACGACGTATCGGTCTCTTCGGTCATCTCGCCGAGATACGTCCCTAATCCAAGCGAGGAAACCATTCCCAACGGAGTCTCACGATAGAACCCGGTGTGCTTCCACGTTCCATGTCGGGCGGCATACCGGGACGTCGCTTCCGGCGTGGCGCGTCCTAGCAACATGATCGAATTGTACCGTTAGCGGGGAAAGAACGTGGGGGCTTGACAAGGCTTTTGTTGTCCTTACAATGGGGATGTTCGCTTCTATGGAACGTCCTTGCAATCACAATAGAACTGAGATGCTTGCCCGCCGGGATGGAGTCGATTATGTCCGATGCCTCGATTGCGGTCAGGTGTACGAGGCCGAAGACCTGGAACCGGTCTTGGTGGAAGATGACGAGGATTAGATCTCACTTCCTATCTTCTCAGTAGTTCATTAGAAACACCTCGGTTGTATGCGCGCGGTATACGTGTGCCATGGGATAGTTCTGCGATCATGAAGTTCAGATCATGATCTCGGATTTTCTAGATTCTCAGGACCCATCGCTCCTCAATATTAAGACCAAGGCGCCCGGACCTGAGGGCGCCTTGCCCTTAACCGCGGAAATGTTGCTCCACCGCCCTTCGGGTGACCTCTTTGGTCTCACCCAGAATGCCGGAATGGGCTGGGATCCCTCAAAGCTTGCCGGCAAGCAGGTGCTGCTTCTGAGTACGCATGGCGGCATTCGGGCTCCTGACGGAACTGCCATTGCCCTGGGCTATCACACCGGGCATTGGGAAGTTGGGCTGCAAATGCAGGCCGCGGCTCAGGAACTCAAACGAATCGATGCCGTTCCGTTTGCGGGATACTGTACGGACCCTTGCGATGGACGCACGCAAGGCACGCCCGGCATGTTCGATAGCCTGCCGTATCGGAACGATGCGGCTATCATTTTTCGGCGTCTGATTCGATCACTTCCCACTCGCGACGCTGTGCTCGGCTTCGCCACCTGCGACAAGGGACTGCCTGCCATGATGATTGCGCTCGCCGGCAGCCGGAGCCTGCCCTGTGTGCTCGTTCCGGGTGGTGTCACGCTGCTCGCCGAAGATGGCGAAGACGCAGGGCGGGTACAAACGATCGGGGCGCGGTTTTCTCACGGACAGATCACGCTTCAGCAAGCGGCTGAGGTTGGCTGCCGCGCTTGCGCATCGCCCGGCGGAGGATGCCAGTTTTTAGGGACGGCGGCTACTTCGCAAGTTATCGCCGAGGCGCTCGGAATGTGCCTGCCCCATTCGGCGCTGGCCCCGTCCGGCCACCCCATCTGGTTAGACATGGCGCGCCGGTCTGCCCGCGCGGTGCTTGCAATGGAAGCCGCCGGTGTACGGATTGGAGACATTCTGACCCAGGAGGCGCTCGAAAATGCAATGGTCGTGCATGCCGCATTCGGCGGTTCGACCAATCTCATTCTTCATCTATCCGCGGTGGCGCATGCGGCCGGTCTGCAAAGGCCGACTGTGGAAGATTGGTCTGCCGTAAACCGTCAAGTGCCGCGTCTGGTAGATGCTTTACCGAACGGTCCGCGAAATCATCCTACTGTCCAGGTGTTCCAGGCCGGAGCTGTGCCGGAAGTGATGCTGCATCTGCGTGCGGCTGGCTTATTGAAGCTGAATGCTCGTACCGTCTCGGGGCAATCGATACGCGAGATCCTTGATTGGTGGGAATCCAGCGAGCGCCGAACCGTTTTGCGGCAAAGACTGCAGGAAGGTGACGGCGTCACGGCGGGTGATGTGATCATGGGCCGTGATGAGGCGCTGAACCGCGGGCTCACGTCGACGGTCTGCTTTCCGTCTGGCAATCTCGCGCCCGATGGTTCCGTAATCAAGAGCACCGCGATCGATCCCAGTGTCGTGGATTCCGACGGTGTTTACCGTAAAGTTGGTCCCGCGAAAGTGTTCACGACCGAACCGGCCGTAATCGAGGCGATCAAGACGGGACGCGTAAAAGCTGGTGACATCCTCGTTCTGATGTGCCGTGGTCCACTGGGATCGGGAATGGAGGAGACCTATCAGGTTACTTCGGCGCTGAAGCATCTTCCGTTTGGAAAACACGTCGCGGTGATCACGGATGCTCGTTTCAGTGGCGTTTCTACGGGTGCCTGCATCGGACATGTGTCGCCCGAAGCTCTGGCGGGCGGTCCTTTGGGCAAGCTCCTGGATGGCGATTTGATTGAGATAATGATTGATCGCAACACGCTGGAAGGTTCGGTCGACCTTGTGGGCGAAAACGGCCGGATTTTCGGCAAGGAGGAAGGACAACGAGTGTTAGCTGCCCGAGCGTCTCGCCCCGATCTCGCTCCTGACGCCGCTTTGCCCGCCGATACACGTCTCTGGGCGGCCTTACAGGATGTCAGCGGAGGACCCTGGGGCGGTTGTGTTTACGACGTGGAAGCGATTCTTCGTGTCCTGGCTGCGGGCAAGCGCGCAATCGCGGAGGAGGCGTCGCGACAGACGGCATGTTAAAGAAGTATCCCTGGTTGGCGGCAATAATCCTGATTGCCGCCATATCGTTCATCGCCGGTCGGCGGTTTCTTACAACCAAGCCCATACCCACGCCGGCGAGAGTGCAGCAAATTGCAGAGCCGGAACGCCCTAGCCCCATTGACGATGTGCTTCCACGTCCGCCGCTGCAGGTTGTCGATGAGAGAAATTCAGTGCGCACTCGCTTAGCGACTCCCTCTAAAGTGGTTGAGGCGAAAGGGACGGAGTCCAAACGGGACTTTCCGGGAACAGATTGGGCAGTCGTAGCGGCGATTTACAACAAATTTGACGCGGCGGAGCAGCGAGCTCGAAGTGTCAACGGATTCCATGCTACCGTCTTCCCCGCCAAGGGAGAGGGCTCCAAGTATATGGTTCTGCTTGGATCTGGCCTCACCTATGCCAGCGCGCGAGCCCTTCGGGATCAGGCTACGGCTGCGGGTCTTCCTTCCGACACTTATGTCACGAAATTGAGCATTGCCGAAAAACAGTAAAATTTGTGGAGAAAAACTGGATCTCCGCCGAACTAAGAGAGTATGAATGCCCTAACGAGCACCCTGGAAGGTATCAGTTTAGTCTGGTGGCCCACCCTACTCCAGCATTTGCCGGCTCCCGAGATTGAAGCCAGCGCGGCGGAAAACATCGGTGACGACACGGATAGCTTCACCACCACCCTCCATAATCTCGCCAATGCTCTCCGCCTGGCAGAGCTTGGAGACCTCGAAGAAATCACCCTACCTTAATAACCTTCTACAGCCGGTTGCAATTAATCAAGCCGGCAGATATCAGAAAAATACCCCAACAAATAAGAAGATTTACCTTCGCAGTCATCGCTGCGCCGGGGACCCGCGGACGGCGACCCAGTGGAGCATTGCTCATGCTCTGACGCGCCTACGGAAGACGACCACGAGCAAAACCAACATCATCGCGGTCAACAGCGCATAACTCGGCTCGGGAACCTGAGGTATATCGCCGTCCCCACCCGGTCCGGTCGGGTCGGGAATAATAGTGATGGGCGGATCTTTGGGCGGCGTGGGAACGATTGGAAACGTCGGCTGATCCGAAGAGGACTGCTGAACCAGATACAAACCTCTAGGAGCAGTCGCTATCGTTAGGGGCGTCCGAAGTTCTATGGCCCACATGACCACCTCGTTGCCCTCATTACGGTCGCAGCCATCGAACCACGTGTAGGGGTTTACGTATTTCCAGGCGATAGAACCATCAGGAGAAGTGACACTCTCCCCGGTCGCGCGGTACCACCCGCCGCTCCCAAACCATCCGCCGATCTCACCAGGGCCAATAGTGCTCATAACTCGCCTGCATCTTTTTTATAAATTCCCCCACGCGATGCCATCGGACGCTCCGCAAATACCATGTATTTAGCATGACGGACAAGGTATTTTTGAGCAATACCCGGCGATGGGTCTTGTACCAGCCGCAAAATGGTGAGAGTACTAGTACAGGAATAGGTATTTGTCTTAGAAAGTGATTAAAAAGGTCAGGGGAAGTTCGAGTCATTGTGTTGAAGAAATCGAAGACGGACCTTCACAGAAGTGCTGAAGGGCCGAAGTAACGCCTCATTGACGAGGATCGCGTTGAGAAAAGTGATGCAACGACGATCTTGGCCGAAAGGCTCCCTCGTGGAGGCATAGAGCGTTTCCCCTAACGCATTGGTGGATCATCCGAGAGGACGGCTCCGAGAGCGTCTCTGAAGCGGGTGGAGCAGAACAACTTACACATATTATGTTAAAGCGCCAGCGACCGGAATCGGTATCTTGACGCCGGCTTTAAGTCCCCACCCCGCCCATCCAAATTGCATGGAATAAAATGTTCCGCCTTTGAACCGATCAACATCAAAGTTTTTTGATAAACCGGCTCAAGCAGAGGCGGAATTTCTAACGCAATGTGTCAAGTTGAAAAGGAGAATTTACATGCGCAACGTGACTTTTGGAGTGGTTATGTCGGTAGTGTTGTGTGGTCTTAGCAATGCGCAAGACAGAACTCTACCACAAGCGGCCGTCACGACGTCGGGCACCGTTGTTAGCTCGACGCCGAGCACATTGGTCGTCAAGTCAGGAGAGGACACCTACCAACTGTTCACGTTCTATAAGGACACAGTTAGGCCCAAGCAAATCACTCTCGGCTCAACAGTGCAGGTCATCTCCCTACCCGGGGAAGAGCCTGACGGTGCGCGGGTCGCCACGAACGTCACCGTCATCAGCGCCGCGAGCACGACGAGTGAACAACCAGCGCAACCGATGCCGGAGAATGTCAAGAAAATGGAGAGCGACATCAAACGCCAAGTGCGTAAATTCCATGCCGGCTTTCGAACTGGTGTCACGCTCGACCCGGAACTTCTTATGATCGGGGCGCATATGCAAATGGGTCCGATCTTCAGTTCCAATCTGTTCTTTCGCCCCAATATGGAGTTCGCCTGGGGAGAAGTATCCACGATGTTCTCGATCAACCCGGAAGTCATCTATCGCCTGCCCGTTACCGCCCGCTCCGGGAAATGGTCGTCGTATGTCGGCTTTGGACCGGGATTTAACTTTGTTAATCAGAGTTTTGAGTCCGGGGAAGATCGTTTTGGTGACTTCCACACTGCGATCGGACTGAATCTGTTGGGGGGTCTACAAAATCGTAGTGGTTTGTTCGTTGAACTTAAAGCCAGCGTCTACTCAGAACCGGCGCCCACGCTGCGTCTCATCCTTGGATACAACTTCTGAGGAGAAGCGACACGTCGCCGACTGGTAGGTTTCAGTACTCGCGACTGTCTCAACCATGGGGTTCAGCCCAAAGTGTGACGTATGTGTCCGGTCCGGACACGGAAAAATTGGTGGAGGCGGCGGGAGTTGAACCCGCGTCCGAAAAAGCCCGCCATGCCAAGACTACGTGCGTATCCGGTTCGGCATTTTTCGTCCGCCCACCGTTGAACCGGCAAGATGCGAGCGGCTTAGTCCGATTGATCTCGGCTTACCGGCTGCGAACAGAAGCCGTCAACCTATCCTGCGAAATGACGCTCACTACCTACCGTGCAGGCCCGATAAGCGGAGCGGCTACTTAAAAATTAAGCAGCGTATGCAAACTGCGTGTTGTTGGCAGTTATGGTTTTCCGATCGTTTTACGGGAGCTCGGAACCCGGCACGCCTCGACACAACGATTCATTCCCGTCGAATCCGTTGCGCCCCCAGACTTTCCCATTATAGTAGATGCGTGAGCCCGGTAGGAGGTCGCAAACCGCTAGCGATACAATAAACATTGCCGCGATGATGCCCCCCAAGACCATCGCTCCCCCAAAAGTCGAGAAGGCAACCGAAGAAGAACTCGCGCCGCTCTATAATGTCGTTTTGCTTAACGATGACGACCACACCTACGATTACGTCATCGAAATGCTACAAAAGCTCTTTTGCCACTCGGCATCGGAGGCTTTTCAACATGCCGTCGAGGTCGATACCACTGGACGTACGATCGTGATCACGTGCGGACTGGCGGAGGCGGAGTTTGGTCGGGATCAAATCCACGCCTACGGACCGGACCCGCGAATGGATCGATCGAAAGGCTCGATGCGAGCCGTGATCGAACTTGCAGGCGCCGGTCCGCGGCTGCATGAGAATAACTAGGAGGTCAGTTTCCGAAGCAGGTCGACACCGTTTTTCATGTCGATCTTCTTTTGCGCTAAATCTTCGATCTCGCGCTCCACATTCAAGGTTCCTTTGTAGCCGACCTGTTTGAGCTTCGCGACGAACTTATCCATCCCAACCTCACCCTCGCCCAGCGGTCTCTCGGTCCCCAGTGCTCCCGCCGGCATTTTCGGCGGCCAGACGCCATCCTTGGCGTGGACGGATAGCAGGTGCTCGTGAAGTACCTCCACAGCCTGAATCGGGTCACCCGATCCGTACATGATCAGATTCGCAGGATCAAAATTGATCCCAAGGTTCTTGCGATTTACATCCTTCAGGAATTCCAGAAGAATCTCCGCCCGCTCCTGGCCCGTTTCCATGGCGAATGTTTGCTCGTGCATTGCGGCGTGATCGCAGATACGACGGACAAGATCTCTGACGGCTATGTACTCGGGATCGCTCTTGTCTTCCGGAACAAATCCCACATGGCAGGCGATGCTTTTGACTCCGATACCCGCGGCAAAGTGGCTCACGTCCTTCGTACGCTGCTCGCGCTCGGATCGCGTACCCTTCGGGATAAAACCGACTGTCTGCTCTACCGTCGGTATGTCGGCATAGCTCTCGCCCGTGTAGGCGCAAAAGACTGTGATAATTGTGAAATCCTCTTGCTTTAGCGCATTGCTCCAGGCTTCGGCTGCGCCTTCCAGCGGCATGTCGCCCGGTATACCAAGTTGTCCAACCGATACGCCCAGCGAAGACTTCACCTCGCGCAACGTCTCCACGGGCTCTCGGCCGGCCCAGAACATGGCTCCGATTTCAAGATTCTTTAGAACTGGCATGGCATTTTTTCTCCATTTCGTTTTCGAGCTTCCAGCATTAAACGAGCGACTTTTACTGCGGCAGCCGACTCTTCCGGCATACAGTAGTTCGGCCGCGATCCATCCATCAGGCACGAGTGAAAATAGCGCAACTCAGCCTCGAACGCGTCTTCGCTAGGCAGAGGCATAGACTTCTCCTCGCCTTCGCAATCGTAGAAGGTCACTTCGTCCCCGCGTCGTGAACTGTAGTCGAAAGTTCCTCCATCCGCCACCACCGTATACTCCATCGAGAATGGGAAGGTTTTCTTATGAAACCAGCCTCCGGCGATAATTGCGGCCATATCCTCGTAATAAAACGTAGCGTGAATCGTATCGATGCCTCGGGGCATATCCTCGTGTCCGGTCGCCGAGATTGCTTGCGGCATGCCGAACAGCATCAGCGCGAAATCTACATCGTGGATGAGCAGGTCGAAGACGCCGCCCCCGCTCTTGTCACTATCCCCCAGCCATTTGCTCCACGACGGAGCCGCGCAACGGCGGCGAAACACGGCTGACCTGACCTCGCCATGTTTGTGCGAGCCGATTTCCTGCGCCAGTGTGCGATAAGAAGGAAAAAACCGCAGCACCTGGGCGGCCATTAGCGTTAGACCCGCATCGCGAGAATATTTAACGAGCTCATCGGCCATCTTCCCGTCAAGCGCGATTGGCTTCTCGACAAGAACATGCTTGCCGGCCTGGAGCGCAGCCATCGCAGTTGCGTAATGCAAATGCGTCGGAAGGCAGATGTCGACCGCGTCAATCTCAGGATCTTTCAGCAGTTCGGGGATGTCCCGGTATTTCCGAACATTCGTGAAATCGAATGTTCCAGCCGGTCCCCCCAGGTTGCCTTGGATATCGCTGAGGTCACCTGTGAGCTTCTTTTCGTCTTTACTGTAAACGGCAGCCAGCTCCGCTTCGCGGATGTTTTTCCACGCCTTGACGTGAGTGCTGCCCATGAATCCGAGCCCAAGCACGGCTATACGCATAGACACGGATATCCTAACGCATGCCGTGAGCCGGACTCGCGCGTTACATATTTACGACTTGAAACGTAAACCGTTCAGGCGGTAGAGAAGCAATCGGATCAGGCGCCATATGCGACCAAGTCGTATATGCCGTCGTCGCCACCGTCGAATTCAAATAAAACAAGAATTGATTGGAGAAGCACCCGATGGGCGGTGGCTGCCGGAAGGTCAACCGCGTGCCGACCGCTTTCTCGAGATCGACATGCTCTGGCCGGACCGCCTTGTCGCTCAGCAGCGTAACGAAGCTGCATCGGCTTGCGTGCGGCCATAGATCCGGGCTGAGTACATTGCGTAGTTCGCGCGTAATGTGAAACTGAGTCTCACAATGGCGAATCCACTCGAGGATGCTGTCGCCCCACTGCCAATGCATGACGAACCCCATGTACTGCTCAACCAAATTGATGGCTAAGTCCATGCGGCGTCGGTCGGCTTCGTGACCATCCGTCCAGTCGGCGATTGCGGAATCAGCAAGCAAATCTTCTGATTCCACGATGTTGCTCGCCATGTCAACGACTTTATCCAAGCGTTTGACCGGAGCGATTCGAACCATCAACGGGGGTAGCTCATGAAGTCGGTCTCCGGGTATTTCGACGAATCGGCGATCACCTACGATATCCATAACGTTCGAACCCCCGCACCGGATATATCGACCTAATCCGGTGTACTGTCATACATGACGTTACTTTTACATTACAAGTTTCTTTGCGAAAAGTACTAGTACCCTCGTTAATAGCCCGCTCCCAAATGGAAACGGCCCCACTTGCCGGATGGATAGTGACCGAATTCGTGGAGCCGTTACTTTGTTTGCCAACGATCCTATTGAGCGCCGATCCAGTGAGTCAGTTTCCCGGAGTTGTCAAAAGTGTTGACCCAGACATTCAACTTCTGCGGGATCGTAACCGCTGGATTCCACTGCATGGGAATGTGGATATGAACTTCGTTCCCTGATCCTGCCGCGTACAGAAGGTCGTTGAAGTTCCCGATGGCGCATTGGCCGTTCTGCTGCGGAGACCCGCTCACAAAGCCATCTCCGGCCGCATTCACCAGCCGTATGTCGTGTGTGGATTGGAAGTAGATGATATGACACCGGATGCTACCACCCACAATTTTCTCGGCTACCAGCACATTCGAGGTAAAGATCTGCGCAAGTCCGCCTGTGTGACCCGTATAGACATCCACGTTGACCGGCGTTTTGGCGTAAGCCGGTATCGTAATTTGTCCGACGTAAGGCCCCGGCTTAGGGGACTGCAATCCATAGGCCGTCCAGTTTCCGAACTGCGTCATGCCGGTCCAGTTGCCATGCACGTCTTCCTGTTGCAGGAATGTGCCCAATGGCCCGGTGAAGTTCCCAAAGAAGGTTACCGGAACCGTGATGGTCATATCCGTCGCATTGAAAGCGACCGTTACTTGGTTGGTATTGACCGTGCAATAGTTATTCGTTAACGTGGTGCCGCCAACACCCACGTTCACCCCCTCGATTCCGCCGAGCCAGCCAGTCCCGGCATTGTCAATGAGACGCATGCCGCCGCGCTTGCCGTTGCCCAAGCGGTTATATTCGATCAGGCACGACCCTGTCGCGGTGTACTGAACGACGTTCGGCGTCGGTAGAATCAGCAGATATCCAAGATAGATTTGTTCCACGCCTCCGGTGTGCCGATACACGGACGTGAACGTAGCAGTCGGACCCGAACCATTCAACGGTGCAAGGGAAACCACGGACGGTTGCGCGAAGCCGATTGTGGCGCAACCGAGAAGAGTGAGAAGAATTCGTTTATTCATACGGTGTCGGTCGGACGGCATTGTAGATCCTTCCGCCTTTGTGTATGTTACATCGTCCGTCACGCCTCGGTAGTTCTACTGGTACTATTTAGTGCATTCACCTGGTGGTCTCGCTTGACTGGGTGACCGAGATGACACGGTCGACGGGAACAGACTCTTTCCTCTGGAGCGATCCGTCGGGCCAGAGGATCTCAATCGAATCAACCTGCGTTGCGGCGCCGAGTCCAAAGTGCAAGCGAAGATCACTTTGCGACAGATAGCTTCCGCCGCTCCGTACTTCGGAAGCTTGCGTTCGGTCGCCTGCGGTGATCCGCACCTTTGCACCGATCGCGCTTCGATTTGAGCGCCTTCCCCGTAACGAAAGAATCAGCCAATGGCCGGCTGGCGTTTGCGTCATTTGCAGCAGCGACGGTGGTTCGTTCTGGTTATTGATCAGCACTTCGATGCTGCCATCGTTATCGATATCGCCAAACGCCGCGCCTCGAGACGAATGCAATTCGACAATACCGGCGCCGCCTCGGTCCGAGAGGTCCTCAAACTTACCATTCCGATCGTTGCGGTACAGGATTGCGCTGTTCTTATATCGGACGTTCTCTTTCAGGCGATCCACTTCCGGGAAGACGTGGCCGTTCACGAGCAGCAAGTCGGAGTATCCATCATTATCGAAATCAAGAAACCCGCATCCCCATCCTACGTATCGAGTGTTGTGCGCTATCCCGGCCGGTCGTGTGACATCGTCAAACTCACCGGAGCCACGATTACGGTACAGAGTCTCGCGTTCATCGGAAAAATTAGTCCGAAAAATGTCCGGGTGGCCGTCGCCATCGAAATCCGCAGACGCGGCTCCCATGCCTGACAAAGACTTGCCATCATCATCCAGCGCCGCGCCCCGGAGTAGGCCCTCTTCCAAAAATGTGCCGTCACCCAGGTTGATATAGAGCAGTGAGGGCGTTCGATCACAAGCCACATAGATATCCGGAAATCCGTCATTGTTGAAATCTCCGGTCAAAACACCAAGCCCGTAATGTCCGGCCGGCTTTGCAATGCCGGAATTCTCGGACACGTCTGTGAAGGTTCCGTCGCCGTTATTGTGGTAGAGCAGATTGCGTTCGAATGGCAGGCCGCGAGGGCCACATGCCACTGGAAGGTTGCGATAGTAGCAAAACGGATTGGCGCCCGGCTTCGGTGTTGAGGCGTAATCAAATTTCAGGTAGTTTGCTACGAACAGATCGAGATGGCCATCGCGGTCATAGTCGAGAAACGCGCACCCGGTGTTGTAGCGGACGCGATCCTGCGTTAAGCCGGCCTTCTGACTTACCAGTTGGAAGCGCTTACCTTCGATGTTGCGATAGAGCCGGTTTGCTCCCCAGTAGGTGACAAAGATATCGGTAAAGCCGTCGTTGTCATAATCGCCGGCGCAGACTCCTTGTCCCCATCCTTCCGAAATAAGATTAAGTTGCTTTGTGACGTCCGTAAATCGGTCATGGCCTTCGTTGCGATACATCCGGTTGGTCCCGCCCTCGCCGGAAACCACAAAGATATCGAGAAGATTGTCGTTATCGTAATCAATGAATCCAACGCCGCTGCCGGTCGTTTCAATGATGTATTTCTTGGTTTGAGCGCCGCCATTTGGGAATATTGCGGTCAATCCGGCGCGCTGCGCGATGTTGCGGAAGTCGGGACCGGGAAGACTGGCCGCAAATAACACCGAGCAAAGCACGATCAACGCGTGCTTCACTTCGGAGAGCCCTTTTCCCCGAGCTTTTTTAGGAATTCATTGAATTCACCGGACTCCGGCGCTCGCAATTTGTCCAACTCAGCCTTCTGCTCCCGCGCTTTCTCCATCTGCCCGGAGTTTCGATACGCAAGCATCAGATTGTATCGGGCAGCTTCACTCTTCGGTTGTTTCTGCACGGCGCTTTCCAGCAGGCGAATTGCCTCGGGGTACTGCTTGGCTTCGAAACGAGCCTTGGCCACCGCGATTGTCGCCTCCGTGAAATCCGGTCGGAGATTGACGGCCCGCTCGAAGTGTTGCAAACTCGCGTCACGTTTACCTTCCGCCAATAAAATCTGGCCGATTTGATATTCCGCAGCTGCATCTTCAGCGTTTAACGCAATCTCTGCTTCAAATTCTCGCCGCGCGTCCGCGAGAGTGCTCGGATTCCTATCATGGAGGAGCAAGGCTCGACCCAGACGAAAATGAATATCCAGGGCCTTGGGGTTTTTTGCGATTGCTTTGCGATATTCCGCTGCAGCCTCGGCATATCTTCCCTGGGTCTCAAACACCTCACCGGAAATCTGGTTGACGCGGTAGGATGCCGGCGTCTTCTGGAACATCGCCAGTAGCGTGTCGTTCCACAGCCGCATGTGCCTTCGAGCCGTCTGATACAACACGTCCGCGTCCGCCGGATGTTCCGTCTGCAATTGAGAATCGATGCAACTCGCCAGGGCGATTCCTGCAAGCCGCTTCAACTCCGGTGACGCATTGGATGAGTACTCACGAAACAAAATCTCCGAAACCCCGGAGCATTCACCCATTCCGGCGCGTGTGAGGGCTAGGAAGAGACGCGCGCGAGTATTGTTCGTATCTTTGTCGAGCACGCCCTCCAAATGTTTCCGTGCGGATTGATACTCGCCGAGGTGAAACTCTCGAATGGCCCGATCCAGTTCATTCTGACCGAGGGCGAACGACCCTAGCAGTAAGACTGCGCTAATGACCCGCATCGTCCAGAACCAAGTCGAGATCACCGAATCGTTGCCGCTGTTTACCCTCGAAATATCGGAAACTAAGCAATGGCGGTTGCCCGGGAGCGATTTGGCTGTGCGGAATAATGCGATCCGACGGGTTTTCCGCTAAGACAACCACACGGCCGGACTCGGCGACTTCGTTGACAATGGATGTCTGCATAAGAAATAACGCAAGGATGAATCTCATATCGCCATCCATTCTTTCGTGTTCTCGAACACCATCGCCTCACCTTCGTTGGTCCTGACCTTCATTCCTTTCACCCTGGCCCTGAGCTGTCGCGGTCCTCGAATCTGCTCAACCCCCACCGCTTTTGAACCTCGGCCATTAACCGCGATCGGTATTTCTGGAAACGTGTATAGCTGAAGCGAAAGATCCGCAATCGAGGGGCTGCGTTTAGCGCGTGCTTCGCACACCGGGTTGTACCACACGAGCCTTAATTGATGTTCGTACGGTGTGTCGCTAGGCAGCAGCAAGTTAGACTTGCTTTCCGCCGCTCGTAACTTGAGCCCCACGGCAGAAGCGACAAAGGCCCTGCGATTCATAAAACCCTCACGTTGCCGTTCATTTTATCGTGAAGTCCAGGTCTCGAGCGCACGCGTTGCAGCCGAATTCCCGGGCTTCCGGGTAAGCAGGCGCCTCGTATCGCGCGCCCGATCGGTCTGTCCCAACCTGACATAGACACGGCTGAGATTCACATACAGCTGCTCATCGTCGGGGGCTTACTGGATGCCAAATTCGAATGTGGCTGCCGCATTGTTCGGTTGTCCGAGCTGGATATAGAGGACGCCCAGGTTGTTGATCGCCCCGAAATGATCGTGCTGTTGCTCAAGTGCGCGCTCAAACCACTTCTTCGCCTCGGCCGGTCGATTCTGCCGGACCTTCAACACCCCATCTGATTGGCGGCGTCCGCTCCCCCGGCAGTGTCGAGATACTTCTCCGCATCCCCGAGCTGATCAAGCTTCATAGCCGCTTCACCGGCGCCGAGCAGCGTGGGACTGTAGTCGCGGCGGATTTAGCGGGGTTGCGCGTGATTGTTTGCCCAGGTGCCGTCCACATATTGGACACATACACATCCGGCCGTCCGTCGCCGTAGTAATATCCTCGAAGTTTCCGCCTCCGGCATTTCGATAAAGCAAGGCTAACTGACGGTAGCGTTCGCCTAATTTCGATTGATCGATGTCGGGACATAGATGAACCGTTGGCCATAATCAAATCGTGCAATCCGTCTTCATCGACATCGAGGAACGCCGCTCCCCAACCGAGCAATTGATGCGCTCCCAATTCTGCATCCTGGGCGGAATCGCGAAAGAATCGTCCATCTTCGCTCAGGAACAACGAAGGGAGATCGCCCGAGAAGTTCGTCTTGGCGATATCGAGGAAGCCGTCCGCCATTTATATGCGCAATGATATGCTCAAACGCAGTTCCCATGCCGGCCTGGACGCGTCCATCGGCGTTGTAGGCCACCCCTGCTTCTAGGGCTCATTCAATAAACGTACCGTCGCCGTTGTTTTCATATAGCAAGCTGGGCGTCTGATGGCAGGCGACGTAAATATCCGGCCAGCCGTCGTTATGGAGATCGGCAACAGCGACACCCAAACCGTATCGTCCGCCAGGGCAGCTACTATTCGCAGAACAAGCTGCCGTTGTATTTCGGATTAGGCAAGGCAGTGCAAGTGTAGAAAATTACGGTCCGTTGGCCTAGTGGAGGTACGCAAGTATTTCGCGATGTCTGCGAATCGCACGGTCCGCTACCGCGAGTGCGTTTATGGAGTAACGGCGGTCGCTACCTTATCAACGATCGATCGGCCGATCGGAATTGACGACGTAGCTGCAGGCGATGGAGCGTTGCAGACGTGGAGCGATCGAGGTCCTTCCACAAAAAGAAAGTCATCCACCAAGCCGCCGTCCGGTCGTAGGGCTTGCGCCCGGACTCCAGCCTTCGAAGGTTCGATATCGGCCATCTGCACTTCTGGAATGAGCGTCTGCAGCGATCGCAAAAAGGCTGCGCGACTCCACGAACGGACCATTTCACTCCAGCCATAGCGTGCATGTTTCGCTGCAAGGCTCCAAAAGCCGGGATACGTAAACGTCTCGGCCATGTCTTTGAAGTTGAACTCGGTCTTGCTGTAGCCTTCACGTTTTAAGCTAAGGACTGCGTTGGGGCCCGCGTGGATACTGCCGTCGATCATGCGCGTGAAGTGTACGCCGAGGAATGGAAATGCCGGATTGGGTACCGGATAGATCAGGTGTTTCACAAGGTATCGCTTTTCGGGAGTCAACTCGAAGTACTCGCCGCGGAAAGGGACAATGTGAACGTGTGGATCGAATCCGGACATCCGCGCCAGCCGATCGCTCTGAAGTCCGCCGCAATTGATGAGGAAACGGGTTTCGATTTCGCCGTTCGTCGTTTCGATTACTTGGGCATCCGCCATGGTACGCATGCCGGTGGCGCGCGTGTTAAGCATCAGTGTCGCGCCACGCACAGCCGCAATTTCCGCATATTTGAGACTTACCGCCCGGAAGTTGGTGATGCCGGTAGACGGAAGAAGGATGGAGGCAACTGAGGCGACGTGGGGCTCGCGTTCGCGCAGTTGTTCCGGCGACAACCGACTCACCGGAAGTCCATTCTCAACCGCGCGAGCATGCAGTCGCTCCAACGCCGGCACTTCGCTGGAGTTGGTCGCGACGATTACCTTGCCGCAGATGTCGTAAGGGAGGCCGTGTTGCCGGCAAAATGCGACCATCGTCTCATTGCCCTCACGGCAGAAATGAGCTTTAAACGATCCGGGTTTGTAGTAAATGCCTGAATGGATTACACCACTGTTTCGCCCCGTTTGATGAAGGGCGAATTCAGCCTCTTTCTCGAGGAGAATGATGCGGGCGTGCGGAAAACGGTCCGTCAGCGCCATAGCGGTGGACAGGCCGACTATTCCTCCACCCACGATGGCGAAATCGTAGGTCATCGATGAGTTGATCTGTCGCATGCTCGCGCATGGCGACTCCGTTTGATGATAACAGCGGTTGGATGAGGATCTATTGACGAGAGGCTTCGTGGTCAAGTGCCCGGAGCCGTTGGAAGGATTCGGGCGGGAATCCTGCTGCGACATCGTCTTGCGAATCGGACGACGGCCAGTTTGCCCTCGATGGAAACAGGCGGTCACGCAGTCGCAACACGGGCATTTCGACGAGTTTCGAGGCCCCCACGCCGACCGCGATGCTGCCGGCGTAGTAGGCGAGGAGCGTCAACGCCAGTCCCAACTTGGGGCCTCCGTACCGGAGAGCCGACAGGACGGGGATGTGCCACAGATAGATGGTGTAGGAATAGGCGCCGAGCCAGCCCAGGAAGCGCGTCGCGCCGCCGGGTTCGATCACGGTTGGGCGTTCGGGGTAGAGCGCCACTAACAACAGCGTGCCGAAGGCGAGATAGGCGCACACGAACCCGAGCGTATAGGTGAACACGTGTTCGGCCGGCAACAGCAGCAAAGGAATCAGGAGCGCCAGCCCGAGTGCAGTGATCGGGAACCGGTAGGGCCGTGTCATCAAGATGCGCAGGAGGTGCGGGCGGAAGTGGTGCAAGAAAGAGAGGAAGACGCCGAAGAAGAGACCGTCGAAGCGTAGGTGCGATGGCACGATGTGCCGTTGCACATCAAAGACAGGGAAGCAACGCGCGTTCTGCACGCGTAGTGCGACGCTGACGAGCATGATCAGCCCAAACGCGTAGGGCAACAGTCCGAGCGGGTCGCGCGCGGTGCGCGTTCTCAACCCGAGGAGCAGTATCAAGGTAACCGGCAGGAGCAGGTAGAAGTGCTCCTCGACGGCGAGCGACCAGGTGTGGCCCCAGAGCCCACCCAGGTAGTTTTGCGAAAGCAGTAGGTCGCCCAAGGCGGTGTTGGACACCTGCGCCCAACCAAGGGCCGCCGTAAAGAGGAGGTATGTGAGCGCAAGCAGCAGGTACACCGAGGGGTAGATCTTGAGCGCACGGCGTAGGTAGAAGCGCGACAAATTCACACCGCCCGTGCTCTGGATTTCGCGGAAAAGCAAACCGGATACGAGAAAACCGCTTAGTACAAAGAAAAGGTCGACACCGAGGTACCCGGCATTGCTGAGGATCGGCAGCGCGGGAAGGTGATATCCCATTACGAGTAGCACCGCAATTCCGCGTAGGACGTCTAACTGAAGGAGCCGCACAGGCTTGGGTGTGGCGAGCGCGGCGCTCATGCAAATACTGCGATCGGGGACTCCCGCAGGTAAGCCGACAATTCCACTTGAGCCGCAACCCAGGAATAAGTCTGTTCGAGACCGCGCCGCAGATCGCGGTGCGGCTTCCAGCCAAGCTTCTCTTTGATGAGGCGATTATCCGAACTGCGGCCGCGCATTCCGAGCGGGCTCGGAATGTGGCGAATTGGCAGGCGCTTGCCCGCGATATCCATGATTATTTCCACCAGTCCGTTGATGGTAATCATTTCCTCCGAGCCGATGTTGACGGGACCGGAGAAATCGGATTCCATGAGGCGGCAGACGCCTTCGATGCACTCGTCAATGTACAAAAATGACTGCGTTTGAAGGCCGTCACCCCAAACGTCGATCTGGTCGCCTGACTTGGCCTCGGCAATTTTACGGCATATTGCGGCAGGAGTTTTCTCCTTTCCACCGCACCAGGTTCCTTCCGGTCCGAAGATATTGTGGAACCGGGCGATCCTCACCTGGGCGCCGTAGTTCCGCATGTACGCGAGGAACAGCCTTTCGCTGAACAGCTTCTCCCAGCCATATTCCGAATCCGGCGCCGCAGGATATGCCGAATCTTCGGAACATTTGGGATTGCGGGCATCCATCTGGTTGTACTCGGGATACAGGCAGGCAGATGAGGAGTAGAAAAACTTCTTCACGCCGGCACGGTAGCCGTATTGCAAGGTATTCAGATTGATTGTTGCGGAATTGTGCATTACCGCGGCGTCGTGCTCACCGGTAAAGATAGAGCCGGCGCTGCCCATGTCGGCTGCCAGTTGATATACCTCGTCGATGCCATGGACTACCTCGCGTGAAACCCTCTGGTCGCGGAGGTCGCCAACGATGAATTCATCGGCGGGAAGCTCGGAAAATTCGTGCCGTTTCAGATCGACGGCGCGAACCCAGTTTCCTTCCGCCCTGAGACGCTTCACCAGATGGCCGCCTATGAAACCTCCGGCGCCGTTCACGAGGACTCGTTTCATCTCTGAGTTCATCGACTCCCGCCCATCGCTACTGTAGGGCGGGCTCCGCGCTTTGAGATTTCTGAGATCAGCGAAGTACCAGAAATGCGAGGCTAGTACCATTAAAGACATGGCGGCGGCGAGGGCTCTTGTGTTGTTCGATATTGACGGCACCCTGCTCAGCCGTGCTGGACCACATCACAAAGAAGCGCTTGTCCATGCGATCCGGGAGGTGACCGGGCATGAGACAAGATTTGATCGTATAGACACCAGCGGGCGTCTGGATCGGGACCTGATACGGTTACTGCTCGGGGCCGTTGGCGCCCAATCGCGGGATGTCGAGGAGTGGCTTCCCCAAATTATCGAGAGAGCTCAGAGCCGATATGTCCTCATCTGTCCGGAGTTGCAAGATCGAGTCTGCCCCGGTGTGCGCGGTTTTTTGGATCTCTTGCGCGCAGAGGGCATTCCTGCAGGTCTGGTTACGGGGAACCTGACGGCGATAGGTTGGAAGAAAGTGGACGCAGCGGGGCTGCGCTCGTTTTTCAGCTTCGGCGCCTTTGCGGACATGGCGCATACTCGAGCGGACCTCGCGCGGATTGCCATTCGTGAGGCGAAGCGGCAGGGGCTTGCAGAGAACAACACTCCGATCTCTCTGGTAGGCGATCACCCCAATGATGTAGAGGCTGCTAAACTGAACGGTATCCGATCGATCGCTGTCGCAACAGGTTTGTCTACGCACGAACAACTGGCCGCGTGCAAGCCGGATGTGCTCGTATCCGACCTGGGATCGCTCGCATTGGAATCGCTATTGTGATCCGAATCGTAATTGCTGTCTGCATGGCCGTCTTCGCGGCATGTACGAACCCAGCCTCAGCCGATACAACGGTCATTATCGGCGCGACGCTCCTGAACGGATCGCAACCGCCTCTAAGCAATGCCGTCGTGATCATCAAAGACGAGGTGGTCGATGCAATCGGCACACAGCAGATGACGCCGATTCCGCCTGGTTCGGCGAAAGTGGAAGCTTATGGCAAGTACGTTATTCCTCAGGAGGGCGGGGAACTACGTGTGGGTGGAAAGGCGAACCTGGCCATTTCGTCGAGTGACCCTCGTATTCACGCCACAGTAGAGCGCCGTATGACCAACGGACGCTGGGTTCAGTAATGCAGTCTCAGTCATTCTCGGTCAAACGCGCGCAAGTCGAGTTTCATAACTTTGCTTCGCTGGGCGAACCCGAGCGCGCGTTCCGCGTCTATCGCGAGGAGAATCTGCGGCGAGGGGCGATCCTGAAAAATCATCAGGCTTTCATTGGGCCGATGACACCGTTTCTCGAGATCGGCGCCAACGCGGGGCATACCAGTTACATGCTCGCAAACGAGTTCGGCGCGGACGGCTATGCGTTGGACATCTCCGCCGATGCGCTTCGGCATGGGATTGCGCTGCAGCATCAGTGGAATTATGATCGCGCTCCGATCCGGATCGCCGGCGATGGCGGCAAGCTTCCGTTTCGTGATGGATCGATCCCATTCGTGATGACTTTTCAGACACTGAGTCAGTTCATGGATCTGGATGGTCTGCTGGCGGAGATCGTTCGCGTCCTGGCTCCGGGTGGCATCTTTTTATTCGCAGAGGAGCCGATGCGGCGCTTGCTCTCATTACGCCTCTATCGCTGCCCGTACTACGACACGATGAAGCCGTGGGAGCGCAAGCTCTTCGACTGGGGATTGCTCGGATATCTTGTCCGCGATGTAATCGGCGCGGAGCAGGAGGAAAGCTTCGGAATCCGGCAGAATCACAGGATGTACCTGAACGACTGGGATGCGCTGATCGGGAGACATTTTGTCGCTCGTGAGTTCGAACTCTACGTGCCGGAACGCGGATGGGGCGAGCGATGGATGAAGAAACTGGGAATTGCGCTCGATCCTTATCATTCGACTTGGCGAGCCGCGCGATTACTGGGTGGAACCCTTGCGGCCATTTGCCGGAAGGACGGGGAAGCGACAATCCCGGCGTTTTCGCAAGAGACGTTCGAGACAGCGCTCCGGTGCCCCGACTGTCGCGGTCGATTTCATCGCGACGGCGATGAGACGCTGGTGTGCGAGCGGTGCGGTTACAGGTCGCCCAACGAAGGCGGCGTATACAACGTCCTCCCGTCCGTCGAGAAGAGGGAGCTATATCCGGGCGATCGGGAGGACGTGATCGATTTCTCGCTGCCTGGACACGAACGAAAACTCGGATCGGGATGGCATGACCTCGAAGGGGTCTTCGGCAACAAGTACCGCTGGATTGGCGCTCACGCTTCGGCCTCTTTGAAGCGAGCAAGCGGTGGGCCGCAGAAGCTTAGGGTGAGGGGCCATGCGCCCGAGTTTCCTTTTCAGCAAGGTAAGCCGATCGTTATCGATATGTCTGCGAACGGATCGACTGTTGGGCATTGGACACTCGAGCGCAACGGGCTCTTTGTTGTGGAAGCGGATTTACCCGAGGCAGAAGAATATAAGATAGAGATCGCAGTTTCACCGGAGTGGCAGGGGCCAAATGATCAGCGCAAGTTGACCCTCACATTGAGTATGCTGCGGTTGGTACCGCAAGACGACAACGCTATTTCTTGATGCCTAGCGCGTCAACATCGCGGTCGTAGGCGAACCATTCGATTCCAAGCTCGGAAGAGAAGAGTCGCTCGAGATTTGTCGCGAAAAAATGTTCCTTGCGGTATGGCGCGTGCGGGTGATCGCCGGGCTCTCCGCAGACCAATTGATCGGAACGCGACTGTTCGAATTTGATGTCGAACTCGCTGATCTCATGCTCCGGGATTCCTCGGTGCTTGGTCAAGAACATCTCAACCAACTCGTGGATGACGACCAGCGCTTCATATCGCCAGTCCTTCATCTCCGATACACGAACCTGTATCACTCCTTCCTCGTCGTCCCAGTAATCACCTACGGTGGGGTAGCGCTGATCAGCGTGGGGAATCGTCTCGATGTTGATTTTCATATATATCCCATTGCTCGCAATGCTTCGTAGCGCCGGATGGGAGAAGAAGGAAAATCCGTCCGGTCGCCGTCGGGCCGGTAGTTTCGATAAGGAAATTTCACCTGGCCGGCCCGGTTCATCAACTTCTGCCACGCCGTCGGGATGGTGTAGTCATAGGCGGTGAGAATTAATACGTAGCCGTCACGATCATACCCGGCGGTCAGATAGCGGCCGTCCTTTTTATAGACGTCCCACCAGTAGATGTCTTTCCACAGCTTCGGTGGAAACTGAATGACTTTGCCACCAATCGGATTTTCTTTCGTGGACATTGTAACGGTCGCGCCGAAGCCGCCGGAGAAATCGGGCTTCAGGGTACCGTCAACCAGATTGGCGAAGACTTCGCCGAGACCTCTTCGCGAAAGGTTAAAGAGTAGATTCGGGTGGGCGTTGTATCCGAAGCGCTCACATTTTTCGAAAAACCAAAGACCATCTCGCGAGGCGATGAAGTTCGCATCCGCAAAGCCCGTGTAGCGCATCTTTTTATATGCGGGATAAAGCTTGCCTACAGATTCCGTAACGGCCTTGCAATCAATCGGGATGATGAACGAGAAATCGAAGGCGCATCCAACCAGCTCGCCCATATCCATCGCGTATTTCTTCTTCGATTCCAGGGTCATGAATGCGAAGATGGGCTCGCCGTCCTGTATCCAGACCTCGACGTTGGTCTCGACGCCTTCCTTGCGTTCCTGCAGAATGAAAGAACTCGTATCGCTCAGGGACTCGAGATGTAAACGCAGTTCGAGGTTGGCATCGGGCGATTCCTCGGATTCCGGAAGGAATGTCTCGAAATTCGCGCCCTCGTCGGGTTTGTAGACATAAGCGGTGTTCGGATTTGCTTCACAGAAGCGGATCGCGTCGATTGTATTTTCGAACGGAAAAAAAGGAGGGGATTCCAGTCCATATGTGGCCGCGAATTCAAGACACGCTTGGCGATCGTGTTCCATCGTATTCGCGTGACGGCCGCCGCAGAGTACCTTGAACCCTTCCATCCGCAAGGTTTCGTTTTCTTCGACGCCGTGGTTGAAATCCCAGATCCAGTACCAGTCGCGCATTTCTTCTCGGCGGGCCATCAAGTCACTCAAAGTCGCTTTGTCGACCATCCCCTGGCCGACGAGTTCGAAGCGTTTTTGCCGTTCAGGATCGAGCGAATCTTCGTGGCTTATGTTAGTTGCGAGAAGGGCGTTATGTCCTTCATCTTTCAATCGGATAGCAAATCCGAGACCGGCATAATCCCTGGTAACGACAACAAACCTCATCACGGATAAATGTAGCAGCCGGATCTGGAACTCAAAAATTTGAGTGAGAATTTTTCGAGCTTCAGCGCACTATCGACGTATACGACGTACAGATGGAGGGAGTACTAGGGTCTAAAGTCGATTGTCTCCGACCATTTGAGCTCTTAACATGAATTACGTTGTCTCGATTGCATCTGTTGCTTATCAGGAAAAAGTGAAAAACAAGATCCGAAAAACCGAAGCCCACGATGACATCCACTCAATTTTGAGGCACTCGGGCGTCTTCTCCCCGCAGCTTGAGCGGTTGGAGCGCCTGTCGTCCCACATGCGCGAACTGGAATGGAAGATGATGAAGCGGGCCGCGAAAACCGCCGCGGCGTGTGTGGCAGCCTCAGTCGCGACCGGCGACTAGATCAGTTTTGCAGATTGATCGTAATCGGATCTGAAGTTCTGTTGTCAATCGAGACAGTTAGGGGCACATCCGGACCGGCAGAAGCGGTCTCCGGAACGTAAACCAGCACTTTGTGCACGTCGTCCTGCTCCAGGATCTGCGCGACATTCACATGTACTCCGGCCACTTTTACTTCCACTCTTGCTAGATCCAAGGTCGACCCGGCCGATTCATAATCGCTGACCTTCAGCGTTATCAGCTGTCCAACCTTCAAAGCAGATGTGCCTCCGCCATTGTCGGCGGATGCCGAAAGGATCTTGGGCGGCGGAGGATCCACAATCATCAAGACGGGCAAGCTCCGTTCGCCATTGGCTTCGATTCGTAAAACATAAGGCCCGGGCGCGATCGTGGCCGGGACATTGAATGTAATCTGATTGTTCGCTACGGAAGTGACTGGGATTGATCGATCATTCAGGAAAAGCGTCACATTCGAGTCTCTCAGCGCGGTCGATGAGGAGCCGACAGTGAGCACGGCAGCAAGCCCCGGACTCACGCCGGCAGTTCCAGTCTGAGCGTTAATAATATTGCTGCTCAACCAGAAGCCTTTGGAAGCAGGGGTCACCTGAAACGCAAATTGCTGCGCCATTAGTTGGAGACCAGAAACAACGGATAATTGCGCGGAGCCGGACTGTGCGCTGGAAGTGATTGCCACGTTAACCAGAAGTCTCGTAGGACTGACTACCGAAACCTGACGAATCAGAATGTCGCTATTTCCGAAGCCGACGAACGTCTGTCCTTCGGCGAAGGTTCCGCCGATCGCGTCAATCTGTAACATCGCTTCAGTGCCGGCCGGAAGCGAAGATGGGGTAATCGTCAGAGTAGTCGAAGGCGATCCTAACGCAGGAAGATCGCCGGCATACGTATATGTCGATGGGGTATCGCCCTGCATGAAGAGCGAACTCTGCCCATCCGCATTAAGGACCACGACGGATGCGCGGTGAGCGGCGGGCGCTACCGGGGGGATTACCGTCAGCCGACCCGCGATCGGATCGAAATCGCGAACGGTAGCTTCTACACCATCAAAGATCACTCGGGATGTCTCACCGAGATCGGTACCAGTGATTGCCGCGAGACGTTGTGAGCCGTCTGTAACCGGGATTACCGAGCTAATGGTCGGCGGAGACTTCTCTACTTGAAAGAACGCTGCCGGCAATACATAGATATCGTTGTTTTGACTAAAGACCAGGTGACGCGCGCTGTCCGCCGAAATCGAAAGCGTACGGACATCGAAGTCAATCTGCACGTACGAAGAAGGCGCGGGCGAGTAAGGCTTTACGGCCAGCGTTGCTCCTCCGAGAACGCTGACACTCAAGCCGCGCGCAGGATTGTTTCCGGATACGAGACCCGAGCCGGTAGCAACAATAAAGGGATTCGAGATATTCGGGTTGAGGTATGGCGGCCTGACGGCGAAATCGCCCGGAAATGCGTAGGTCTCTACGGAATGAATGGTGAAGCCATTGCGGCCGCGAACGGAGAAATTGCACATTCTCAACGTTCCCACCCGGCGATGGCGTGACTGTGATGGCACGATTTGGGTCGTTCGTCCCGGGATAGAAGATCGTCTCAAACGGGTTTCCAGTCCCGAGAGACCGGCCTTCGGAATCTTTCGGCGCAACTATGTCGCCCGGAGACGTTTGTCCCGGCCGTACAGGCGGAAGCGGATGGACGTATACGAAGTATGCTCGTTGGGGCAATCCATCGATCCGATACGTTCCATCCGGATTGGTCAGTGTGCTGATCGCGGCTCCGCTCGGCGATATCGCGACCACCGAGGCCAGATTTACGCCGGACCCCGATAATGTCACTCGGCCGCTGATGCTTCCCGTGTTTTGGGCGAAGTCCTTATTAGGGTAGAGGAGGGAAATGGCCGCGATGTCATCGCTGCTCAAAGGCTTCGACCGGCTCGTCGATCGCGTGTAGCTCGTCGCCATCACACTCGATGTGAACGTATGCTGCAGACCAAGGCCGTGACCGATTTCATGAACCAACGTTCCAAAGAAGGTTTCGCTGAAGCTGGGTTTTGTGCGGAGGTCAGGCCGTAGCCTCACGACGGAATGCAGAATCGGAACGAACTGGTCATTGGCGTCGGCTCGAACCGTGGGCCCACCCATCGCTACCAGCCCAGGCGGCACATCGCCATCGAAGATAATTTCTAGTGAAGCTGCGGATTGAGGAGCATTCGGCGCAGCAAAGCCTCCGAATGCCAGTCGCAGATCGGATGTATCCACATCGTTCCAGACCTTTCCGGCGGCTCTGATCTGACTGATCAGACCCACATAGGTGTCACCCGGCGCGAGTTGGACCCCGGTCTGATCGGTCACAAAGTAAGTCAGAGTTTTATTCGGCAGGACGTTCAGGTCGAACTTCTCATAAAGCGCGCGCCACGGCGCGGTGCGACTCGTGAAGTGGACGAAGTGGTAGTACGCGGAAGAAACGGAAGCGAATGTTACGACGGCCAGACTAAGGTGGGCGATTCTTTTGGCGAGGCGCATCACTTCTGCGCGCCTCCAGCGATTGCCTGATTCACTCGCGATCTAAGCTCCGATAACGCAAGGTCTACCGGTTCGTCTCGAACCTGCTTTCCTTTCGAGTCCAGCATCACCTCGGTCGTGGCCTCTCGCCTTACGGTCGCTTCGCCGCCCGGCGTGAACGAGACTCCGAAAACGCCCTGGGATAGCCCGATGATCTGCGGGACGCCGGATCGGCCGACCCAGAGAAACAGTACAAATTCGTCCTTGGGAGCGAACTTGGGTGTTCCAGTGAAGGTTTGCGTCAGGCCATTGAAAGTGCCACCCGGCACTACAAAATCAACCTTTTTTTCAGGTGTACCTTTCCAGGTTTCGCTCACCGCGACACCGCACCGGGTATAGATAAGTGAGCCTCGAGCCTCTCCGCTGCAGGCGGTTACCTGGCCTCGAACAATCATGGTTGACTGTTGAGCCATTTGCTCGAGCGACAGTTTCTCAAGCGTCGGCGCCGTAAGCACAAAGGACGAACGCGATGGTACCTACCGCAAATCGCATGATTCGTCCCTCCTGGAGCATGTCTGTAACCATTCTAACTCGTTGATTGTAGGTGTGACCTCACGGTGGCGTGTGTCACCGCGACACGAACGTGAGTCAACAGACTCACCGGCGATCCCGAACGACCAGGATCGGAGCTTCTAATTCGTGACGAACGGAGTTGATGGTCGCGCCGAAAATGAGGTCCTTGATGCCTGTATGGCCATGGGCGCCCATAACCAGGAGGTCAGGCTGAATATCGCGGGCCAGCCGGACAATCTCTGCGCGTGGCGTATTCGAATGCCGTATTACAGATTCTGCTTTGACTCCCTGCAGTCGTAAGGCCTCGACAATTCCGTCGAGGTATTCGCGGCCCGCTTCCACTTCTGCGGTCGAAGCCTCCTGTCCATAAATCTGGCTCGTAACGCCTTCCTCGACATGGAGCAGGTACAACTTTGCTCCATGTGAGCGCGCTAAGGCGGCTGCGTGCGCGATAGCCGGTCGGTCGCGATTCGTATGGTCAAGGGGAACAAGAATTCGCTTGTATGTGGGTGTCTCCAGGTTGGCAGCGACATCGCGTGGCATCACGGGCGCCATCCTGCCGCCTTTGCGTAGAAATGCCGGAAGCAGCGGCTCGAAAGCGACCCAGAAAAGCAGCAGCATAACTGCGATCACGACCGGCACGATCAGCATCAAAATCAGTCCTCGATATTCTCCTGCGGCCTGCACCCAGTCCGTGACGACAGTAATCACGAGTTTGATGTTCAGAGAGACAATAATCGCCGCAGTCGCCCAGGCGAGTGTCCGAACCCATTTCGGACTGGCGAACTTGCCCATTCGCGTGCGATCGCTGGTGAATTGTATGAGCGGTACCACTGCAAACGGCAGTTGCATGCTCAGGATGACCTGGCTCAGGATGAGCAGCTTGTAAGCTCCCTTTTCTCCCGTGGAGAGAATCGTCAAGGCTGCCGGTATCACGGCCAATGCTCGCGTAATCAGTCGCCGGAGCCATGCGCGCATCCGGAAATTCAGAAAGCCTTCCATGACGATTTGGCCGGCCATTGTACCGGTTAGGGTGGATGATTGCCCGGCGCAAAGCAAGGCGATCGCGAATAGCGCGCCGGCGAAGGTGGTACCAAGGAGAGGAGCGAGCAGCAAGTGAGCCTGTTGGATTTCCGTAACGACGAGCCCGCGTTTGAAGAAGACGGCCGCAGCCAGAACCAGGATCGCGGCGTTTACAAACAGAGCGCCATTAAGCGCCACGATTGAGTCGATCAGGTTAAACTTGCAGGCCGTCTGTTTCTCCGCATCACTCGCTCCGATGCGCCGCGTCTGAACTAACGCGGAGTGCAGATATAAATTGTGCGGCATCACCGTCGCGCCGAGAATTCCTATAGCGACATAGAGGCTTTCGTCGGTCAAGCGCGGAACTCAGCCCGCTCATAATTTCGCCTAACGCGGGCTTTGCCAGCAGAATCTCCACCGCGAAACACGCCGCGATGATCGTTACCAGCGCTAATACGAACGCCTCGATTACACGAATGCCGAGATGCGTGAACCACAGAATCAGAAGGGTATCGGCGGCTGTAATCAGCACACCTGTCAGTAGCGGAATTCCGAATAACAGATTGAGTCCGATCGCCGCGCCAAGCACCTCGGCCAGATCGCATGCGGCAATCGCGATTTCACAGAGGATCCACAGAGCGTAGGAAATAGGGCGCGGGTACGTCTCGCGACAAGCTTGCGCGAGGTCGCGTCCGGTGACGATACCTAACCTGGCGCTGAGCGTTTGTAAAAGGATCGCCATCAGGTTCGACATCACCAGTACCCAAAGAAGCTGGTATCCGAACCGCGCGCCGCCTTCTAAGTCTGTGGCCCAGTTTCCTGGGTCCATATATCCGACACTCACCAGGTACGCGGGCCCTGCGAATGCGAACATTCGACGCCAAAGCGAAGCTTGCGAGGTAGGTACGCTCGCATGCACCTCGGGCAGTGAATTACTGTCTACCTCCTCCGGACGTGTGTTAAGCACAGGTTCTTATTGTACATTAACTATGGTTAAGTTTCCACTGCGTGTTAAGCTGAGCCTTCCCGAATGCAGTCGGCGCCTAACCGGATAAGCATTGTCTTGTTGTGCGCTGTCCTTGCACTCTGCATCTACCGAGCTGCCACGCAGTCCTTCACGATCGACGAATCTTTCACGTTTCTGCATTTCGTGAACGTGTCCATCAAAGAATCGTTAGCTGAATATTCAGCCAACAATCACGTTTTACAGACGCTGATGATGCGTCTTTGCCGTCAGCTACTGGGACGTTCGGAAATCGTGCTTCGTATCCCCAATCTGATTGGATGCGCGCTTTATCTGATGGCTTGCTATCGGATCACGGACAAGGTGATGCGAGGACGGTGGCTTCAACCCGTGGCGCTGATAGTAATGGCGCTGAATCCGCTGGTGCTGGATCTGCTGGTTGCGGCGCGTGGATATTCACTGGCGCTTGGGTTTTCATGGTGGTCGATGTATCTTGTTTGGCGCGATTTGGCGGAACCGAAACCTCGGCGGTTATGGTGGGCAGGTATTTGCGCAGGGCTGGCGATAGCGGCCAATCTCGTTTTTGTAATTCCGCTCGCGCTCATGGGGCTCTTGTTGCTTCCTCTTTACACCCGCAAGGGGAGATTCTGGGAACTGATTGATTGCCTGGCCGGGCCGACAATCGTGATCGCCTTTGTCCTGCTTGTGATTCCTCTTTCGAAGAGTGCGGGACAGTTCTATTTTGGCGTGAAGACTCTGTCGGAGACCACAGCATCGCTCGTAAGCGAATCTTTGCGGCAACCTCCGTGGGAACAGCATTGTTCGGCGCAATCGACGCGAGAATGGGATGGATGTTTCTCGAAGAGAAGGTGATTCCGATCCTGTTTTGGGTAGTTTCTGCCGTCACTGTCTGGTCCATCTTCCGAACATTTCGGGGCGCATCCGCTGAAACAGTATTGCTGTTTGCTGTGTTGGGGACTTTTACGCTTTCCGTAGCATGTTGGGTCCTTCTCAACAAAGTTCTGGGAGTTGTGTATCCCCTGACGAGAACGGCGCTCTATATGCTGCCGCTTGCGGGATTCGCCGTCATTCTGGGGGCCAGTCTCGTTCGCCGGAAATGGCTGCAGATCAGCCTTTCCGGCTTGGCTTCTCTGCTGGCGATCATATATATTGCCGAGCTTCGAACGGACTATTTCAGCGAGTGGCGGTCCGAGGCGGGAATGAAGCGTCTGATGCGGTCGCTGCGTACGGACGCGCGCGACATGCACAACGTTCGTCCCATAACGGCCGGAGGCTCATGGAACCTCGAGTATTCGGTTCGCTACTACGGAGTGCGCTACCGCATGCCCTGGCTCAGAGTATTGAACGCAACGGAACGGGAAACGATCGCGCCGGATTATTATCTGCTCACGTCCGAGGACCAAAAGGTCGTTGACGAACTCCATCTAAGGGTGATCGATAAGGATGATGTTTCAGGCACGATTCTGGCCCGCCGGTCTTAGTTTGCTCGCCGTGCTGGCAACCTCGTGCGTCACGACGCCGGATAGCTATCCGGTACCCGAACAACATCTTCCTTTCCGCTCCACAGACACTGAGTTTATAAGCGCCGGAGATCCCTTTGCACAGAAATTCTTTGTACGCGACGTCGTGCCATCCGATGGAGGGGGTTGGCGCTGGACGGCCGCGGAGCCGGAACTCCGGTTTGTATTGCAGTCCACGCACCATCGGAAGCTGCTCTTTGAATTCGTCATTAATGAGCGAACGTTCAGAGATACGGGTCCGGTGAAGATCTCATTCTTCGTAAACAAGCGCCTGATTGGCGAGAGACGTACGGCAGTCCGGGCGACAAAAGCTTCGAGAAACCCGTGCCCGACGAGTGGATTGGCCGAACGAAGAGACCGAGTCATGGCGCGCATAGAGAATCCCTGGCATACGCCGCAGGGAGATCTGGGAATCCTTATCAAGCGAGCGGGATTCGTGCAGTGAAACCACTCTCAATTTTTCTGAGCGCGCTCTTCACAGTCGCCACTGCAGAGAGTCTCGGCCTGCTGCTGCTTCAGCGTCTTCGAATTCAATTTACACGCCAGGAACAGTTTCTGTATGGATTCATGTGTGGCTCGGCCTTACTCAGCTTTCTGGTCTTCGTCGTTTCTGCTGTACACCTAATTTGGCCGGCAACTTTTTTAACAATAGGTGTGTTGACGATTGCGGCCTGCGTCCGGAGCAAAGCCTACGTCCCGCCTAATCAACGGTTCGGCACCCCTGCCGAGGCTCTATCTGTTACTCTTCTGTGCTGCCCTGTTGGCATATTCCTCTTTGTATTTTTTGAACGCGCTCGCGCCGGAGGCGAGTGCGGACGGCACCTCTTATCACCTCGGGTACGTGCAGAGATATGTCGATCAGCACGGGTTCGACCGCATTGTCACGAGCATGTACGCGAATCTTCCACTTGGCGTGGAGATGTTGTTTCTGTTCGCTTTCTCGTTGGGCAGGCACTCGGCCGCTGCGCTTGTGCATTTCGCATTTCTGCTCGCACTGCCGTTGCTTATGGTTGCCCTCGGAAGCCGATTTGGCTATCCCCGGGCAGGTGCTACGGCGGCGATCATCGTGTTTCTGAGTCCGGTGTCCGGGATCGATGGCTCGTCGGCTTACATCGACGTTGCGCTTGCATGCGTTGTGTTCTCGTTGTTCGGTCTTTTGGAGATCTGGAACGAAGTCCAGGATGACAAGCTCCTTCCTCTGATCGGAGTACTCGCAGGGTTTGCTTACACGGTAAAGCTGACGGCCTTTGTTGCGATTCCGTATGCCTGTGTATTTGTTTTATATAAAGTTGTTCGTCGACGGCGATCTGTTGCACGTCCGATGCTGATCGTATGCGGCTGTGCGGTATTGATGATCGCTCCGTGGCTGATCAAAAATACCGTCACAGTCGGGAATCCACTTTCGCCATTTGCCAATCGACTCTTCCCGAATCCTAATATTCGAATCTCCTTTGAGGAGTCGTACCGCGAGTACCACAAGCGATACGAAGGGTTGAAAAGCAACTGGGATATTCCCATGGAAGTGACCACTCGCGGCGGAGTGCTGAATGGCCTGCTAGGGCCTGTATTCCTACTGGCTCCGATCGGGTTGCTCGCGCTGAGGTGGAAGATCGCCCGCAGGATTTTTCTGGCCGGTCTGGTGTTTGGTTCGACGTATCCAATGAACGTGGGTACGCGCTTTCTAATGGCCGCGGCGCCATTCATCGCGTTTTTAATCGGACTAACGCTGGCTCATTGGCGAGCGATGGCTCCGATCGTGATTATCTTTGTATGTCTGACCTCCTGGCCCGGAGCGGTTGAGACATACTGCGATCCATACGCATGGCGTCTCGATCGATGGAACTGGCGGGGAGCGATGCGCGTGCAACCCGAATCCGAATACTTGAACGAGCGAACCGACGGCTATGCTCCCGCGAAACTCGTAGAACAGCATGTGCCCAAGGACGGCAAAGTCTTCACATTCGGCGGGATCGCCCAAGCCTATTGCCGGCGCGAGGTGATTGTGGCGTATGAGTCCGCGCTCGGAAATACGCTGGGAGACATGCTAGCTGCGGGATTTATTCCGTTGTACCAGCCCGTGCGCTGGTGGACGTATCAGTTTCCGAAACAGCCGGTGCGCAAATTGCGGCTAGTGCAAACGATGAGCTTGCCAGGGGACATCTGGGCCGTAAGCGAACTGCGGCTGCTTGGACCAAACGGCGAGATTCCTCGAAGACTCGGATGGCGGCTTCGAGCAAGGCCAAATCCGTGGCAGGTTCAAATGGCGTTCGACAACTGCCCGGTGACGCGCTGGATATCCGCTGAGTCGCCGAGGCCGGGACAGTACATAGAAGTAGAACTGGACAAACCCGTCGAATTGATCGGAGTGCGTGCTGAAGCGAGTCAGGATCAACCCGATGGAACTGCGCGACTTGAAGTGGAAGCCGGCGGTCGCTGGACGACTCTGGTGGAAAAACCGGCGGTCTCGGACGGTCCGCCGTTGCCGGGAATGCGGAAGCTTGCGACGGCTGATTTGAAGCGATTCGGTGTCGGATATATCAGTGTGAATAGAGGGGAATTTCTCGCCGATGATATGGCCCGCGATCCAGCGTCCTGGGGCGTATCGCTCGTTGGCACAGCCGGGCCGGCGAGCCTCTACCGAATCGACTAGTATGGTCCCAAAAGGGGTGTGATTGGACGCGCTAGCGAATTGGTATAGTGGCGACAGCAAGAGAAATGGGGGTATTGCCCATGCTTTCGACTCGTCGAACCTTCGTCAAGGTTGGGACTGGCGGCCTCATCGCCTCGGTACTCGGTTTCGATCTGAGACCCGTCCACGCCCAGGCGCGCAACCTCAAAATTGCGCGAACCACGGAGACGCGCTCCACGTGCCCCTATTGTTCGGTTAGCTGCGGCGTCATCATCCACACGCTGGGCGACACCGCGAAGAATGTGACTCCCCAGGTAGTACATCTCGAAGGTGATCCGGACCATCCGATCAATCGCGGCGCACTTTGTCCGAAGGGAGCTTCTCTCTATCACGACATCCTGAACGAGCGGCGATTACTGAAGCCGGAGGTTCGGCGGCCCGGATCCGATCGTTGGGAAGACATCTCCTGGGACCAGGCGATAGAAGAGGTTGCCAGGCACATCAAGAAGACGCGCGACGAAACCTTCGTCGAGAAAGATACGTAAGGGCAGAACCGTGAACCGGTGTGAGGGAATTGCGTGGAACGGCGGCTGCACCGATACGAACGAGTTCAATTACCTGGTCGTCAAGACCATGCGCAGCCTTGGGGTCTGCTACATCGAAACACAGGCCAGGGTTTGACACGCTCCAACGGTCTCCAGTTTGGGGCCCACGTTTGGACGCGGCGCGATGACCAATGGCTGGATCGACATCAAGAACACCGACATGATGTTGATCATGGGCGGCAATCCGGCCGAGAACCATCCGTGCGGCTTCAGATGGCCGATCGAAGCCAAACGCCAGCGCAACGCGAAGATGATTGTCGTCGATCCGCGCCTTACGCGGACGGCCACGACGGCGGATCTGTTCGTGCAGATACGGGTAGGTTCCGACATCGCGTTTCTCGGAGGCGTGATCAAGTATGCGATTGACAACGATCGCGTAGCGAAAGAGTACCTGGTCAATTTCACCAACGCGGCCTTCATTGTCGAAAAAGGTTTCAAGCTGCCTGAAGACGGGCTCTATTCCGGTTACGATCCGGATGCACAGATGTATGAGAAGGCGACATGGAACTATGAGGCAGGCGGCAACCTGACCGGCAAGCCGTTCGGACCTGATGAGGACCGGCGACAAGCGATCCAGGAGCAAGCCCTCAAGCCAGGCAGCAGCACCGGCAGATGGTCGCCGCACAGGCAGCGGGCAACAATCCCTCATCGCAAGGCGGCGCTCAGGGTACGCCCAGTGGCACTGGCGGCCAGGGCCAGGGTTATCAAGGCTTCAGCGCCGTAGGCGCGAAAGGGACGGAGGACAAGACTCCAGTCCCGATTCGCTGCCGCCGAATACGGCATATGATTTGTCTCTGCAGCATCCCCGCTGCGTATATCAGCTATTGAAGAGACAGTACTCGCGCTATACGCCGGAAATGGTCGAGCGCATCACCGGGATTCCGAAGGATCAGTTCCTGAAGGCGGCGGATATGTACACGTCTATCAGGAAAAACGGTGACACAAAGAAAGTCGGCACCGTTATCTATGCGGTCGGCTGGACACAGCACACGTTCGGTACGCAGATCATCCGAACCGCAGCCATGCTGCAACTGCTGCTCGGCAACGTTGGGCGCGCCGGCGGCGGGGTGAACGCGTTGCGCGGCCACTCCAACATTCAGGGCGCAACCGACATGGGCGGCGTGTTCGACATCCTACCGGGCTATCTCCCGATGCCCAGTCCCGCCGACAGGGATTTCGCCACTTACGTGAAACGGGTCACGCCGACCGCATCAAAGCCGCAAGGATGGGACTCGTATAACTACTGGTCAAATACTTCGAAATTTGCCGTATCCTTCCTGAAAGCCCTGTATGGGGATGCCGCCAGGAAGGAGAATGACTGGGCGTTTCACTATCTGCCCAAAATCGACCGCAAGTATTCCTGGAGCGACATTTGGGACAACATGTACCACGGCCACATAAAAGGTCTCATCGCGTTTGGCATGAACGGCGTTGCCATCGGACCGAATTCGTCGAAGAACATCGAGGCCTTGAAGAAGGCTGAGTGGCTCGTAGTCGGTGAGAATTACGCGGAAGAGACGGCCGAGTTCTGGAGATCCCCGGGAACGACGCCCGAGGATATGAAAAATATCAAAACGGCGGTCTATCGCCTCCCTTGCGCGGGATTCGCGGAGAAGGACGGATCGTTCACGAACTCCGCGCGATGGCTGCAATGGAAAGATGCGGCGCTTCCTCCGCCGGGCGACTGCCGCCTCGACCAGCACATCGTGGCGCAGATTTTTCTGAAGGTGCGCGAACTCTATGCGAAAGAAGGCGGCAAGTTCCCCGAACCGATTCTGAACCTGACGTGGCCGTATACCGATCCGCGGCATCCGTCGCTTGCCGATGTCGCGAAAGAATTTAACGGCACGCGCATCGCGGATCTTACCGATCGCCGGACGAAGCAGGAGATAAGGCCGGCCGTCAGTTGCCGGGATTTGCCTGGCTCCGCGATGATGGTACAACTTCGTGCGGGAACTGGCTCTACTCGGGATCGCTGGACCGAAGAAGGACCGCAACTCGCGCGACGCGGCACGGAAGATCCATCCGGGCTCGGCATTTACCCGAACTGGGCATGGTCTTGGCCCGCGAATCGGCGCGTGCTGTACAACCGGGCATCTTGCGATCTATCCGGCAAGCCCTGGGACGCGGATCGAAGACAAGTGTGGTGGAATGAAGTCGACGCAGGAGGGAGGCAACGACGTGCCCGATTTCAAAGTCGACTCGAAGCCGGAAGGAACACATGGGTCCGTTCATCATGAATCCCGAGGGTGTCGGCCGTATCTTCGCGCCGTTGGCGGCTTTAGCCGACGGGCCTTTCCCGGAACACTACGAACCGATCGAAAGCCCGATCAGAATCCGCTGCATCCCGAACAGTCGACACAATCCTGTGGCGAAGAAGTTCACTCTCCGGCGGACAAGTATGGGACGCGTTAACGACGGCTTCAATATCGTTTGCACAACCTACCGGCTGACCGAGCATTATCACTACTGGACAAAAAACAATCCGATGAACGTGCAACTCATTCCCGAACCATTCGTCGAAATTCCAGCCGAGTTGGCTGACGAAATGGGGATCAGGGGCGGCGAGAAGGTGAAGGTAACGAGCGCACGGAGTCATTACATCGCGAAGGCATTGGTCACCAGGCGCATCAAGCCTATGACTATCGACGGCAAGAAGGTATATCAGATCGGGATTCCCATTCACTAGGGCTACCGGGGCATTCAGGAGGATGAAGGTAGGAATGCGAAGACTCTGGCCAACCTTCTGACACCTGCGGCGGTCGATCCGAACGCCTGGACCCGGAATTCAAGGGATTCCTTGTGAAACTGGAAAAGGTGTAGGAGGCAGCATGGCGAGCGGACCGCTCCAGATCCAGGCAATTTCGGCTCATCCCGGTCCGGTACCGGGCGCAAGGCACTCGCGCGAATACGACGTGTGCAAACTGATCGACGTGACCACGTGCATCGGCTGCAAAGCGTGTGAAGTCGCCTGTCTCGAATGGAACGGGTATCCATTCCGCGAGACTACGTTCGACAACACATACCAGACGATGCCGGATCCGAATGGAATTACTACAATCTGATCCGCTTCAACGAGCATGTGGATGAAGAAGGCACTTGTGGCTGATGCGCAAGGATCAATGCATGCACTGCGCTGATCCGGGATGCCTGCGCGCCTGCCCGGCCGACGGAGCCATCGTGCAATACACCAACGGCATCGTCGATTTTCACCAGGAGAACTGCATCGGCTGCCAGTATTGTGTGACTGGTTGCCCATTCGATATCCCGCGATACAACAAAACGACAAAGAAGGTTCACAAGTGCACGCTGTGCTCAGACCGCGTCGCGGTGGGGCTGGAGCCGGCGTGCATTAAGTCATGCCCCACCGGGTGCCTTCAGTTCGGCAGTAAGGAGGACATGAAGACGAAGGCAGAAACCCGCGTGCGCCAGCTTCACGAACAGACTTCTTACAAGAACGCGGGCGTGTACGATCCTCCCGGCGTTGGCGGAACGCACGTCATTTATGTACTTCACGATGCTGAACGAATCCGCAGGCTTATGGCGGGTTGCCTGCTGATCCGCATGTGCCCTTGCTTGTGCGCTTCTGGAAAGGCCCTCTGAAATGGTTGGGCGGACTTGCAATGACTGCCGGCGTGTTCGGGGTGGCGCTCCATTATTTGCGCTTCGGACCTAAGAAGGAGATGGACCGCGATGCCGAGCCATGATGCGGCGATCCAGGGCGAGGAAATCGTTCGTTACTCCTATTCAGAGAGGCTGTGCCACTGGCTGTCCGGTCTTTCGTATGTGTATTCTTGATCAGCGCCTGGCGTTCTTCACGCCGTATCTGTACTGGCTGGCGGCGCTGCTCGGCGGTGGGATCGCCGCGCGATTCTGGCACCCATGGGCAGGACTGGTCTTCTTCGTCGCGATTCTCTGGATGCACTCCTTCTGGAGACGCGATATGCGCATCATTGATGCTGACCGGGAGTGGATGAAGAACGTGAAATACTACGCCACGAACCAGGGTGATCGAATGCCGCCGCAGGGGAAATTCAACGCCGGGCAGAAACAGTTCTATTGGATCATGTTTTATGGAGCGGTCGTTCTGTTGGTGACAGGCGTGGTGATGTGGTTTCCCGAGGTACTCACGCTGCGCACCGGCTGGATACGCCAGGCGGCGGTCGTGATTCACTCCTGCGCCGCACTCGTGACGATCGGAGCTTTCATCATTCACGTCTACATGGGCGTATTCATGGTGCCGGGCGGACTGCACGCGATGGTGTCCGGCCGCGTTTCCCAGCGCTGGGCTAAATCGCATCATCCGCTGTGGTACGCCAAAGTCGCCGGCGATCCGCCCGCGCGCCGGTAGATGAACGCGCCTTCATGGCAAGACCGGATCGAACGAGCTTCTGAGCTCGTAGAAATCTTCCCGGCGGCGAGCGAGTTGCTGATCTTTTATGGCCGCGTCTGCAGGTTTCAGCAATCCGTGTTTGAAGACCTGAGGCGTACCGGGAATACAGAGCCGGCGGCGGTGGCTCGGCGTGTTCCAGATCTGTGCGCGTTCGTTCAGAAGGAAGGGACCGCCACGCTCGCCGATTATGCCTGCGAGTTGTCAGCCAAGAGTGCCAGCGTCTGGGAAGTGATGCTGCGAAGCCGTTGGGAAGATGATCGGACCGCTGCTTCTGCCTGCTCCGCGGAAGAATTCTTCAAGCGCGCTCTCCTGCAGCCTTACGCGGAGTATCTGGAAGTCGCGGTGATGCTCCCAGAGAGGGCGAAGGCCATTGTCCGTTTTGCGGAGCGAGACCCGCGGCGGGTGTTCTAAGACCGGAAGGCGATGGAGCAAAGCGTTCGTTGATCTGCTCTCTGTGCAGTACCGAGTGGACATACCGTCGCATCGTTTGTCCTGCCTGCGCCGAAGCGGATAAAGACAAGCTGCCCGTATACAAGGCCGAAGACATTGGTTACGTGCGGGTGGAGGCATGCGACTGCTGCCGCTGTTATCTCAAATCGGTGGATCTGACGATCAACGGGCTGGCTGTACCCGTAGTGGATGAACTGGCGACGGTGGCCCTGAATCTCTGGGCGGAAGAAAGCGGATATGTAAAGCTCGGAGACGAACCTGCTGGGCCTCTCAGGCCAATTAGGTCTTCCGGCCCTTTGTAATCGGCCAATAATTGCCTGAGGCTTCGTCGCTGTCGGGCCCATACCACCATTACCCATGAGCTACAGGACATGGCGACTCGTGGGTACACTAGTTCTCGTTAGTTTAGCGCTACACTGAGAGTGTTTATCGATCGGATAAGCCTTCTAGAGCGTCATGCTTTTCGCGGTATCAACGGAAGAGTCAAGTGGTATCGCTCTTCGCGGTCAGGAATACGCGCGACTGCATCGGAAGCAAAATCGTCGAAGTGGGATTTTGCA
>CAWHYW010000031.1:0-192965 GCA_963833675.1 Bryobacteraceae bacterium
ACGTGCATGTTCGGAAAGCTATCCAGCGATCTCGCCACATGCCCTAAGTTCTCAGCGTAATTGCCGACATGCAAGGCAACGAATTGTGTTTCGGATGTCGCGCAAAGACACGGTCCCGGGCTGCGAGAAGCTCTTCATTGCTGGGGAAATCTTTGCCGTGGAAGGACCAGTCCGGAGTTTATTCAGTTCTTCAATCGCTCATTGAACCGATCTATCGGCAGAAAGAACGCTGCCGGATCGGAGACATAATTGCAGACTGGTATGAACGAGATCCACAAGTCTCCCCACATCGGGTCAAATCGTGGATCATCAATGCGAAGAAGTTTCCCGGCGGCATCTCTGTGAACCAGGCCAAAGACTCTTCAGAATCTTAAGACCCCTTGCGCCGGCGGCATGCGCATCTCGAATCGCGTCCGCCTGGATTGAAGAATGAACCCATTCGTTTACGCGGCTGTAGCTTGGCTGGGTGAACGTAAGGAATCGCCCGGAATGGCGGCGGTCCAACGCGTCAACGCAAACTTTTAAACCTGGCCCCACTCCACCGGTAAGATTTCACCATCGTTTGGATATTGCGGCGATCCATCACGGCAAGGAGTTCTTCGGCTGTCGCATTGAGAACGAACTTCTCGCCGGATTTGTCGGTCCATGTCAGGTGGGAATGGATATCAATAAGCGGGTGGCGGGAGCGCTCTACAACATGCTCGGGAACCACCAGCATGCTTTTAGGTTCGTACTGCTGAATGGAGAGAGGCGTTCCCGCATGTTGCTGGCTATGGAGGACCGGCGCGGTCACACCAAGCCCGGCCAGCAAACTACGCCTGCTGATTCGCATGTGAAGTTATCTTACCCGACGCGCCGCGGGCGGCAGGAGATGCATCGGAATGCGCCGAATCTTGATTGAAATGCGATGGGAACTGTGACAAACTTCATAATTCTTGTCGACACTGGAAATAACAAATGACGGATGTCGCCTATTCGATCAGGCTGGAGAAAGTAACACAGCGCTTCGCCGCCCGGAATAGACCTTCTTACGTCGCTGTGAAGGATATTTCATTCAATGTACCAGCAGGCTCCTTTCTCGCGATTGTTGGGCCCAGCGGTTGTGGCAAGTCGACCCTGCTGAATGCGATTGCCGGCCTGATGCCTCCTGCTGAGGGCGCCATCCAAGTATTCGATACGCCCCTTACTGGATTGAATCGGCGTGCCGCGTACATGTTTCAGCAAGATGCGTTGCTGCCCTGGAAGACTGTTCTCGAGAACGTCATGCTCGGGCTCACTTTCCGTGATTTCGATCGAAAGACAGCGGAAAGCAGGGCGCGAGACTGGATTGAGCGCGTAGGGTTGGCTGGATTTGCCGATGCTTTCCCGTACCAGCTCAGCGGTGGCATGCGCAAGCGTGTCGCGATGGCGCAGTGCTGGATCGTTGAGCCCGATATCCTCCTGATGGACGAACCTTTCAGCGCCCTCGACATTCATACAAGACAGAAAATGGAGAGCGAGTTGCTTCAACTCTGGTCGGAAACAAAACAAACGATCATATTTGTCACGCACGATCTGGAGGAGGCAATCGCCTTATCGGATGACGTAGCCGTGTTGTCGGCCGGCCCTGCAAGTCAATTGATCGGTATATATCCAGTCCGTCTTTCCCGCCCTCGAGATGTGATGAACCTCCGAACCGATGCCGAATTTGCACAGCTGTATACGAAGGTCTGGGCAGATCTGCGGGTAGAAGTATTGAAAAGCCAGGAGCAACAACATGAACCCGTCGCGACCGTCTAAGATGGCGATCCCGATGTGGGTCTGGCAGTTCTTGCTCGGCGCTTCGGTCCTTGCATTGTGGCAGTGGCTGACGACCGCAGGTATGTTGGACAAGTTCTTCTTCAGCCGTCCTGTAGACATCGCCAAGAGAATTTGGGAATGGATTTTGAACGGCTCAGTGTGGCCTCACTTGGCTACGACGCTGAGCGAGGCGGTGCTGGCCTTTCTGATAGGCGTATGTGCCGGTATTTTGTTGGGTTTTCTTCTAGCCCGCTCGCCGTTTTTATCAAGTCTCTTGAGTCCTTACATCCGGATCTTCAATGCTCTGCCGAGAGTCGTCCTCGCACCAATATTCCTTTTATGGTTCGGCCTGGGAATCTGGAGCAAGGTGGCTCTGGGCGTTACGGTGGTGTTCTTTATCGTGTTCTTCAACACTTATCAGGGTGTTCGCGATGTAGATGTGGTTCAACTGAATAACGCTCGCATGCTTGGCGCCAGTGAACGGCAATTGATTCGCCATGTTCTGATTCCCAGTGCGCTGAGCTGGATATTTTCGAGTCTTCATATCAGTATCGGGTTCGCAATTATTGCGGTGGTTGTCGGAGAGTACTTAGGTTCTTCGCGGGGAGTCGGTTACCTTATTTCCCAGGCGGAAGGCGTCTTCGACACTACTGGCGTGTTCGCGGGCATGGTGGTTCTTAGTAGTGTCGTGCTGGTTGTTGGAGCAGTTGTTGACCGCTTGGAACGCTATCTGTTGCGCTGGAAATTGGAGAGAACTGACACACAGGGACGGCAGCTTGCATGAAGGAAAGCGTTCGTGCAATAAGCCTTTACACGCTGCCGGTTATCCTTCTGGCTGGGTGCACTTCAAAGTCCTCGGAGCAGGAACGTGTAAAGCTCCTGGTTACCGGCACTGCCAATTTGATGAGCAATCTTCCTCATGTGATCGCCCAGCAACTTGATTTGTACCGGAAGTCCGGCGTGGATGTAGAGGTCGAGATCGCCGGAGGAGGTACCCACGCCGTACAGGCGCTCTTAGGTGGAAACTGCGAGGTAGTTCTAGGATTTCTGGATCACCCGATGCGGATGTTCAGCCAAGGCCGGAAGCTCCGGGCCTTCGCGGCGCTGACGCGGTATTCTGCCAATGTCGTTATCGTATCTCCCGCAGCGCAGAAGCCGATCCGGCAGATTCAAGACTTGCGAGGAACAAAGGTCGGCGTATCGGACCTGGGCTCCCAGAATCACCACTTCATAAACCGATTGCTGGTCCGTAATGGACTCTCACCCGCGGACATCACTGCGATTGCTGTTGGTTCTCAGGCTAGCGCCGTCGCCGCTCTGGAGCGGGGCAGGATTGATGCCTGGAGCGGTTTCGATCCGGCCGTGACTGCCATGATAAGTCGCTTCCCCGGAACGATTGTGCTGGCAGACACTCGGACGGAGAAGGGTTTGGAGGAGGCATTTGGTGTTTCACAATACCCGGGCTCGACCTTATACACGACAAACGCTTGGCTTGCCCAGAACCCCGAAAGAGCGAAGAAGCTCGCGCAGGCAATGGTAGCGGCGCTGCGATGGATCCAGGAGCATACGCCGGAGGAAATCACCGCCATTGTTCCACCGGAGGTGAAAGGTCCGGATGCGCAACTATACCTGCAAGCCGTCAGGAACAACCGGACAATATTTTCTCCTGACGGGGTAATTAGTCCAGAGGGTGCGCAAGCCACTTTCGATTCTCTGAAAAGTACTGCCGCTAATCCCGACAGCTATCGTTTTGATCCTGGCCAGGCTTACACGAATGCGTTTGTTGGGGGACGAGGCAGATGATCGACGGCGTTGGCGCGCTCGCGATCATTACTGTCCTTGTTGCAACTGTAACGGGCTGCGGCTCGGGTGATCGCTACAGACAACAGCCCGTTCGGATCGCCGTCACGCGCGGATCGTATGTGAATCTGCCCATCTACGTTGCAAGTTCGACGGGATGTTTTCAGAAGCAGGGAGTAGTAGCGCACGTTGAGGAAATGGACGGCGCATCGAAGTCGATGCAGGCTCTTCTCGGCGGTAGCATCGATGTTGCCTCCGCCGGCTATATCTCTTTACTCGATCTGATGAGTCAACAACGTCCACTTCGGGGATTCGTATTGATGCAGCGGCTCCCAGGTTTCGCCGCGATGGTTTCACCACGAGCGTCCCGGCCGGTACGCGCTATAGAAGATCTCAAAGGCATGAGCATCGGCGTAGCCTCAATTGGTAACGATTACCATCGACTGCTGAACTATGTTTTGCAGCAGCACGGCATAAGCCCCACGGATGTCAATGTGATCGGGGTCGGTCCTGCCATGACCCATGCATCGGCAGTGGAACGGGGAGTCGTTGATGTCGGACTGGCCTCAGGCTTGACGATTCAGTATTTGCAGAGGCATCATCCGTCGATCCGAATTCTATTTGACACACTCACGCCCGAGTCGACGAAGGCAAGTCTTGGATTCGAGGAAGTGCCGCTTACATTGCTTTGCGCACGCGAGAATTGGCTACGCACAAATGCGGCTCTTGCGCGGCGACTCGCGGCCGCGACTCGGTGCGCCCTCTCCTGGACTCACGATCATACGCCTCAACAGATCCGCGATATCCTTCCCGCCTCGTGCCGTTCGCCTGATGCGGAAGCCGATTTTGACGCCATCGCGTCTACACAGCGCATGCTATCGGTCGATGGCCGGATGACGCACGAATCTCACGAGGCAGCCGCCCGGATTTGGAGTGCGTTGGGTCATACGAAGTCTGAAGTTCCTGAGGCCTACACGAATGAATATCTTGAAGCTCAGTAGGCTGTTTCTTGCGCTGATCGCGAGCTTGAGTCTGGGCTGCCGTACAACTCATCCTTCCTCCGACGGCCGGATTTCGCTCGTTGTTGCCGGGCGGGGAAATCTCGTGTATGCGCCTGTCACTCTTGCCGAGAACTTAGGATACTATCGAGCCGAAAATCTGAACGTGGTTCTTTCGGACACCACTGGAGGCAGCAAAGCACTACAGGCGCTGCTCGGCGGTAGCGCGGATGTGGTGTGCGGCTTCTACGATCACACCATCCAGATGGCTGCGGAAGGTCAGGACCTGACAGCCTTCGTCTTATTGTCGACCAGCTACGCCGAGGCGATCGTGGTCTCGCCTAAGGCTGCACACAAGATCGGGAGGCTCGAAGATCTGAAGGGAACGAACATCGGTGTGACTGCTCCGGGTTCCTCCACTCACTTTTTCCTCAACTACGTACTTGGGCAACACGGTGTGTCCTCCACTGAGTTCAGCGTCATCGGCACGGGCACCGGCTCCTCCCGAATCACAGCGCTGGAGCAGGGGAAAGTTGATGCTGGCGTGCTATTGGAGCCCTCAATCTCCTATCTGGCGCTTCGCAATCCCGGTCTCAAGATATTCGCGGACACGCGAACTCCGGAGGGCTCGCGGGAAGTTCTCGGATCCGCTATTTATCCGACGGCCGTGCTTTACAGCACAGAGCGATGGCTGAAGCAGAATCCCAAATTGGCGCAAGGGTTGGCACAAGCCATAGTAAAAACGCTACGGTGGATCGACGGACATTCCCCCGAGGATTTCGTCCAGGCGATTCCAACGGAACTCAAAGGTGAAGATCCGGTAGCTTACCTGGAAGCAGCTCGGCGAACGAAGAGCATCTTTTCTCGCGACGGTGTTTTCCCTCACGCGGGCACCGAAGCCGTCCTGAAAATGATGAAGGCTACGCACGAGAAGGTTCGTGAATCGAATGTCGATCTAGCCGGCACCTACACAAATCGCTTTCTGACTTCTCCCTAGCATCCCCCTTGCACGTAGTTAAACTACGAATGGAGCGAGTATGACTCTGAACCGCCGACAGTTGTTGAGCTCTGCCTTAATGGCTACTACAGTGGATGGCATGAGCCAAGAAGCGCCGGCCGCCACCCAACCATCATCGCTTTGCTTCGAATCCGCCAAATCGCTGGCCAGCATGATTCGAAAGAAAAACGTGTCCGCGCGTGAGGTATTGGACGCGCATCTGAAACAGATCGAGCGTGTCAACCCAAAGGTCAATGCGATCGTGACGTTAGTTCCGGAACAGGCGCTGGCAACGGCGAAGCTGTGCGACGAAGCCGCGGCGAAGGGTCGATTTCTTGGGCCGTTACATGGTCTTCCAGTGGCGCACAAAGATTTGCACGATACGAAAGGTATTCGCACGACTTATGGTTCCCCGATTTTCAAGGATCACGTACCCGGCGCGGATACATTAATCGTCCATCGGATCAGAGAGGCTGGCGCGGTTACCCTAGGTAAGACGAATACGCCCGAATTCGGCGCAGGATCACAAACCTTCAATCCGGTCTTCGGGGCTACCAAGAACCCCTACGACCTGTCAAAGACCTGTGGCGGTTCGAGTGGCGGCGCGGCAGTTGCCCTCGCTTGCGGAATGATACCGATAGCCGATGGTAGTGATACTGGCGGATCTCTGCGGAACCCTGCAAGTTTCTGCAGCGTGGTCGGATTTCGTACGTCTCCCGGACGTGTGCCGCGAGTTCCGACAAACTCGGCGTGGAGTACGATCAGTATCGTTGGACCGATGGCACGCAATGTTGCCGATTGCGCGTTCTTTCTGAGCGCGATTGCCGGTCGGGACGAGCGTGCGCCACTATCCATTCATGAAGAGGGCGGCCGGTTTGCGAAGCCGTTGGGGCGCGATTTCAAAGGCGTACGGGTGGCATGGTTCCGAGATCTGGGCGGCCTTGCTTTCGATCGCCGAACTCGCGCGGTAATGGATGCGCAAAGAAAGGTCTTCGAATCGCTTGGCTGCACTGTAGAGCAAGCGGAGCCGGACTTCAGCGGCGCCGATGAGGCATTCCGTGTTGCGCGAGCGTTGAGCTTTCACCAGCAACATTCCGCCATAGTGGCGCGGCACCGATCGCAGATCAAGGCGACAGTCTTGGAAGAAGTCGATTTGGGGGCCAGGCTTACCGGCCCTGAAATCACAAAAGCGGAAACGCTGCGCTCGGCCTTGTATCAGCGGGTCGGAGAATTCTTCAGCAAGTATGAATTCTTTGTCCTGCCGTCGACGCAAGTGCCCCCATTCGATGTCAACCAGCAATATGTGACAGAAATTGAGGGGCAGAGGATGGGCAACTACATTGACTGGATGAGATCGTGCTATTACATTTCCATTCTTCATAATCCGGCAATCTCGGTTCCGGGAGGCTTCACATCCGATCAACTTCCCGTAGGAGTGCAGATTGTCGGAAGACACCATGATGATTGGGGAGTCCTCCAGATGGCTCACGCATTCGAGGAGGCGGCAGGTGTTCGAAAAGTTCCGCCGGTAGCGTTGTCGTAGGAGGGATGGATGTTGATTCGAAGGCCCATTCTGTCGTTTGTTGCCGCCCTGGTGATTCTTTGTGGCGGTTTGTCGGTTGCTTCGGCGAAACGCGTCGAGCGCACTCAGGCGCAGCACTATCTTGAGCACGTCAAATATCTTGCGGGACCGGAACTGCAAGGGCGAGGCGCAGGGACGCCCGGTCTGGAGCGCGCAGCGAAGTACATCGCCGATCAATTCCGAGAGTTCGGGCTCCGTCCCGCTGGGGATTCCGGAACGTACCTGCAGCCGTTCCAAGTGACCGTGACCGCGAAGCCCGGCAAGGACAATCAGCTTTCGCTCACTAACTACAGCGGCTCGCGAAGTCTCTTAATGGAGTCCGACTACGTTCCCTTGAGTTTTTCCTCAAACGGGTCCGCTACCGGCCCGGTTGTTTTCGCAGGTTACGGTATCACTGCCTCGGAATTTCACTACGACGATTACGCGAAGCTCGATGTGAAGGACAAGATCGTGCTCGTGCTTCGATACGAGCCGTCGTATTTCCGTGAAGGGACGCAGGGGAAGGAGAAGACATATACTCACCACTCGCATCTTGTATCGAAAGCCATAAACGCGCGGAATCACGGCGCGAAGGCTTTAATCCTTGTGAACGGCGAACTCGATGAAAAACACGAGGACAAGCTGATCAAGTTCGGCACGGTCTCCGGACCCGAAAACGCAGGCATTTTGATGCTGCAGGTGAAGAATGGGGTCGCAAACGAATGGCTGAAACCTTCGGCAAAGATGCTGGCCGGCCTGCGATCTGCGATCAACGAAAAGCGCGAGCCCCAGTCCTTCGAGTTGCCTAAAGCGGTGCGGCTGAACGTCCGAGTGGATATCGAGCGCGAGCACGCAACAGTGAACAATGTTGCTGGATATTTGCCTGGAAAGAGTAAAGAGTACGTCATCATCGGAGCCCATTACGATCATCTTGGGTTTGGGAATGAGAGTTCGCTCGCTCCTTCCCAGATAGGCACTGTACATCCCGGCGCAGACGATAACGCCTCCGGCACTGCGGCAGTACTGGAATTGGCCCGGCTATTCTCCGAAAGAAAAGAACAACCGAAGCGGGGGATTCTATTCATGACGTTTGCCGGAGAAGAGATTGGGCTGCTCGGCTCTTCACAATGGGTGAATCATCCCACCTTGCCCCTTCAGGATGCGGTCGCCATGATCAATATGGACATGATCGGGCGCGTGAACGGTACAAAGCTTTATATCGGCGGAACAGGTACGGGATCCACATTCGAGCCCTTGTTGAAGCGCATCACCGGCGACTACGACTTTAAAATCGATTATTCGCCAGGATGGATACAGCGCGAGCGATCATACTTCGTTCGCATCGAAGTCGATTCCGGTATTGTTCTTCTTCTCGGGGTTGCATGGCGACTATCACAAACCGAGCGACACGTGGGACAAGATTAGCGCGACCAGGGCGGCGGAAGTAGTCGACCTGGTTTACGATGTTGCGACGCAACTTGTTGCGGACGAGAGCCGGCCACAATTTAAGAAGGTCGAAACCGGACCTCATAGCGGCGCCGTCCCTGGCGGTTCGGGCGGAGGCTACGGTCCGTATTTCGGTTCGATTCCGGATTTTGCGCCGATTGAAAAAGGAGTCAAGTTCTCCGATGTGCGGCCTGGATCACCCGCTGCTAAGGCGGGACTTCAAGCCGGCGATATTCTGATCGGATTCGGCGACAAGCCGATCAACAATCTTTACGATTTCACGTTTGCGCTGCGATCGAGCAAGGTCGGCGATGTTGTACCTGTGAAATTCCTTCGCGATGGGAAGGAGAAAACCGCCAACGTGACCTTGACGCCGAGGCCGTAGCGCGTCGGAAGTTATCGCTTCCAGTCCGCCACGAAAATATTGAACTCGTAAGGCGATTTCGCGTTCCAACTCGACGTAAAGACGAGCTGCTTTCCGTCAGGTGAAAACTCCGGGAACGAGGTAAACCCGCCAAATGACGTCACCTGCTGGAGGTTTGAGCCGTCCACATCGATGAGAAACAATTCGAAATCTCTGCTGTCGCACTTATTTTTGTTGGATGAGAAAATAATGCGCTTGCCATCAGGAGTGAATTGCGGCGCAAAGCTTGCGCATCCAAAATTCGTGATCTGTCTTGCGTCTGAACCGTCCGCGTTCGCTACGAACAACTCCATCTTCATCGGGGCGGTCAGGTTATCAGCCAAAAGCTGTTTGTATTTCTCGAGATCCGGCCCGGGTTGAGGATGATGCGCTCGCCACACGATCCTGCGTCCGTCTCGTGAAAAAACAGCGCCTCCGTCATAACCGGTGAACTTCGTAATCTGTTTCTTATGGCTGCCGTCCAAGTCGGCGGTCCAGAGATCAAGGTCGCCTGACGCCTTGGAAGTATAAATGATTTTCTTGCCCTTCCATTGAACGGTAGCCTCGGCATCATAACCGGGAGCATCCGTTAGTTTTCGCACGATTTTTCCCTCCAAATCGGCAACGTATATCTCGTAGGCGGGATGCACTGCCCACACGTAGCCTTTGGAGCGATCGGGCCGGGCTGGACATGCCTCGGCCTCAGCATAGGTGGAGGCATAAAGAACGTGCTTGCCGTCGGGCAGAAAGTATCCACAAGTAGTAACACCGCGGCCGTTCGATATCCTCTTCGACTGGCTGCCGTCCGAGTTCATCACGTAAATCTGATCGCATTTCACGTCGTCACGCGTCGATTGAAAGACCAGACGCTTGCCATCCGGAGACCAATAAGCCTCTGCATTCTGGCCGCCGTGCGTGAGTTGCCGGACGTTCGCAACCCGTTTGGATTCCTGCGCCGGTAAATACGCGAATTGAGCCAATATGATTAAGGCCGCGATCCCGAAGCTGCGTCCTATAAGCGTAGACATATAACCTTAACCTTACCGCGACAACCAGCTTTACTGGTCGTCGAATTCGCGTGCATGCCCATCCGCAAGCCATCGTGTGCTAAGCAGACCAGCAATGCGGCCGAAGGTGTTGTAATCTACGATCCGAAGCCGCCGAATCAAGGAGTCGGGTACCGACTTAGTGAGCTCGTTGCTAGCGCATTACGGAATCGATCTACCCCGAAACTACAACAATCCCGGATTCGGTGACATGGTGTCCGGCGCGTCGATCCTCTTCGCAATCGAAGCCGATCACGGATGATTCCGGGATATGCGCATTGGTGTCGACAATTGCCCTTCGGATGCGGCTGTAACGGCCTATGTGCGCGTTGCTGAGCAGGATTGAGGAATCGATCTCGCAATAACTATTGACGCGAACACCTGGTGACAGAACGCTGCGCGTCACGCGGCCGCCTGAAAGATGCATCCGGGGGAAACGATGGAATCGATTGCTACTCCCATCCGCCGCCCCTCCTGCGCAAAGACGAATTTTGCAGGCGGTTGCTGCACCAGGCGCGTGCGAATCGGCCAACGCTCATCGTAAAGATTAAACTCCGGCGTAACCGACACCAAGTCCATGTTGGCTTCATAGTAAGCGTCAAAGTGCCTACGTCTCGCCAATAGCGGGCGGTCTTCCCGTTTATGTCGCGAAAATCGTATGCGACTACGCGGTGGCGCCCAATGCAACGGGGAAGGACGTCTTTTCCGAAATCGTGAGATGAGTCAGGATCGGCAGCATCCTCGATGAGAGTTTCGTGCAACACCTCAGGCTCGAATATGTAGATACCCATCGATGCGCTAACCATGTCAGGGTTGAAGATCGAGCGGATGGGATTCCCATGTTGCGGTTTTTCTTCAAAGCCTCGGATGCTGTAGTTTTCGTCGACATCGGTGATACCGAACCGCCCGGCTTCATGTGGAGGAATCTGGAGAGTGGCGATCGTCACCGCTGCGGCCTGACGTTTATGCCAGTTCATCATCTCCGAATAGTTCATCTTGTAGATGTGGTCGCCGGAAAGGATGAGGACCTGTTTCGGGTTCTCTACCTCGACACTCTCGAGATTCTGATAAACCGCGTCGGCCGTGCCGAGATACCAATCCTCATGCACGCGCTTCATGGGAGGAATGGATTCGATGAACTCACCCATCTCACCGGGCAGAAAGTTCCAGGCGCTGCGGAAATGGCGGATCAGCTCGAGCGATTTGTATTGGGTAAGGACAAAAATGCGCCGTACTTCCGAGTTGATGCAGTTAGAAAGGGTGAAGTCGATTATGCGATAGATTCCGCCGAAGCTTACCGCAGGTTTTGCCGTGTTGCGCGTGAGCGGATGGAGGCGTTCACCCGCGCCCCCCGCCAGCAAAATAGCAAGGACGTTTTCCATCCAAGCTCTCAGCTTACCGCGAGGTCGGATTCAGAGAAGCTCTTACCGTAACTTATACAGGGATCACAGGATACGAGTGTTGGATAGTGTACAATTAGCTGGAAACACGACAGGCCGGTGAACTCTGAAAGCGATTCATTATTCCTGCGTGCGCCCGTTGGATCGCAAAATGCTAGGCAAACCTATCGACATCTTATTGGTAGAAGACAATCCGGCCGACATCCGGTTGGCCCAAGAGACGTTGAAAGACTATAGATTGCAAAACTCTCTGCACGTAGTTCACGATGGCGAGGCTGCGCTGGCATATCTTCGGCGCCAGGGTGAATTTGCGGATGCCGTTCTTCCCGATATGGTTCTTCTCGATCTGGCGCTTCCGAAGATCGACGGAATCGAGGTGCTGGAGCGAATCCGCAAGGACGAGAATCTACGAGATCTACCGGTGGTGGTTCTTACTGCCTCGCAAATGGATCAACGGATGATGGAGTCATTCAATGTCACTGCGGACTGTTATATCCTCAAGCCGCTCACATTAGAAAGATACCTCGATGCGATCCGCTGTTTTCCTCAGTTGGGGTTGTCCATCGTGAAACTCGCAGCGGTTTGACAGCTATTTCATTACCACTCGCGCATCGCGCCTGACTTCCCGCGCGAGCGTCTGGTGGGCGTTTTCGGGAACGATGCGCCAGTTATTGTCAGGCTCAGAAGGCAGTTCGTGTTCCGAATAGTAGCGCATGATCAGCTCGCGAATATCTTCGTACGAGCGCCACAACACCTTCGCATTCTGAAACATTGTGTAACCATTGCTGCCGGCGGCGCGGTAATTGTTCAGGGCGATCCTGAGCTTTTGATCCGGTGCTAACGGACTTCCACGGAACTGCAGATTTCGAATTCGGTCCCCCGCAGGACGCGTGACATCGATCTCGTAAGTAACACCTTGCGCGATATCGAAGTTGTAACCAATGACGTTGTTGTTGATGAGAGGCCCTCTCTCGCAGCGCGGATCCGAACAGGTGTTGAAGAACTTTGCCGCGTTCTCGAGAGCCGACTTTACCATCGCGCCATTCCCTTCGATCGCATACAGTTCGTTGTCGTAAAGATAGAGCGCAGCTATCTGACGCACGGTCACGGGTCCCTTGCGATTTCGGCGCGAGGATTGAACGACGACGCGAAGCTCACATCCGCCTTCGCGTACGTCATCTGCGCTTGATTGACAGCGTCGATGATCGCACTGTCTTCGACACGGCTTGCCGCTGCGTTGATGGGCCGTGACGCATGCGATACGACCGTATTCAGATACCTTTCCGTTAACTGGTGGTAAGGAGCCGCGAGCCGCATGATCTCGGGATCGGCTTCCGTTTCGTTGGTAACAGGAATTATCTTGCCGGACTTGGAGGTGACCGTATAACCGCCCGACGTTTTCGATTCGAGCTTCAGTTCCAGCCGCGCCAGCGAAATACCCCAGTTTTTCGGTTGTGTGAGTAGAACGTCGCCAACCCGGTAGTCTTCCACCTGGTTATGCGTGTGACCGAAGATAATCGCGTCGACACCCTTGATCTTCGCGAGCTCTTGAGCAATGTTCTCCCATGGCGAGGCGCCGGTCCTCCTTCGATTCCGCTGTGCGCGATGATCAGAACCACATCGGGCTTGTGTGTTTGCAGATCGTCCATAGCGGCTTGAGCGGCGGCACGACCCTCCACGAACGTGTATCCGCGGTAATTCTCCGGCTTCTCCCAAGTGGGAACCGCTGGAGTAGTGATGCCGATAATCCCGACTTTTACGCCGTCAACAACTTTGACGATGTAAGGCGCAAACGGTTTTCGAATGCTGTGTGGGAGGGTTTTGGTATTTGCCGACAGCCAGGGGAACCGGGCTTCGGACCTAGCCTTGTCAAGATTCTTCAGTCCGTAGTTATACTCATGGTTTCCAACGGCCATGGCATCGTACTTCAGGTAGTTCATGCCGAGCATCATCGGATCGGATTGCAGCGGTTTGCCCTCAAAACGAAGATTCAATGGCAATGAGCCCAGCGCAACATAACGTTGGTAGACGCTTTCGAGCGGTGAACCCTGTATGGTGTCGCCGCAATCGACCAGCAGCGCCGAAGGAGCGGTCTTGCGTTGAGCCTCGATAAGAGTAGCGATTTTAGCGAGTCCGCGCGCCGATGGCTTGCCTGTGAGGTAATCGTAGGGGTAAATGTTTCCATGCAGGTCCGTCGTAGCTAATACAGTGACGGTTACCTGGTTGGCGGGGAGGCAGGCCGCCATCATTAAAAAAAGCGCAGAGAATCGCATTACGGAACGTTATCAGTATACGCTGGCTGTATGAGTTTTCGTTCTGTGTTGTCCGTGCCCGCGTTCGGCTTCCTCGCCGTCGCTATGTGTGCCCAGGAGAGCGCCAAACCCCCCGCTCCAGCGGCAGAAGCGGCCAAGCCCGCTCGCGAGCCCGGTTTATACATGACCATCACGACGTCCATGGGGACGATTGTCGCTAAATTGTTTGACGCGGAAGCGCCGAAGACCGTGAAGAACATCTCCGATCTGGCGATGGGTCGGAAGGAATGGACGGACCCGAAGACGAGGCAGCGGGTAAAACGGCCTCTGTACAACGGGCTGATTTTTCACCGCGTAATCCCCGGGTTCATGATTCAGGGAGGCGATCCGACGGGTACGGGAAGCGGGGGAACCGACGTCATTCCCGATGAGTTTCATCCATCCTTGACCTTCGATAGGCCCGGGCGGCTGGGTATGGCAAATGCGGGCCCTGGCTCCGGAAGCTGCCAGTTTTTTATCACTGAGGTTCCGACACCGCATCTCAACGGAAAGCATACGATTTTCGGTCAGGTGGTGGAAGGACAAGATATTGTCGAGAAGATCGCCCGAGTTCCGCGAAGTGCGGATGACCGGCCGAATACGCCGGTTCGTATGATCCAGGTCACGGTGAAGCGCGAAGGTCCTCCGCCTGCTGGAGCGAAACCTGCGGCTTCCAAGCCTGCAGCGGCGAAACCCAAGCCGGGAGCATCGAAACCGAAGCCCGCTGCGACCAAACCTGAAGACGGAAGCGGCCAAATAGTTAATCGAGAGGAAAATCAAAGTAGAACAGATCCTTGCCAGACGAGGCTTCGCGCATGCCGCTGACATAAAGACTCGCTCCGGATTTGAGGAGGGTCCGGAAATAAAAGAAGCCGTACGCGGATTCGCCGGGAGGGAGCATTTTCGCAGAGAAGGCGCGAGTTTCTATTTCGGGTGTCTGGAGAGGATTCTTCTTCTTGCGGTTCGTGATGCCTGGTATTTGCGGACCACCAAAAGTGGGCCGTTTCGGCGGCTCTACAAACGGTACTTCGGCGGCTGGCGTGGCATCCACCACCCGCCGGTTCCCATCGCGGTACTGGACTTTGAGGGCGTCGAGTCGAACTGCCTGCTTGCTGTTGTTGCGGATGGAAACAAAAATGGGCAAGCACGCCATGTTCGTAAGGATCGACCTTGCCGAACGCAGTTTCCGCAAGCGACGACCGGTCATACGGGATTGCGCCGACAGTAACGTCTCCGATCGTCTGTTTTGTGGGAATCGAATCAAGATCGGGTGGCGCGAATTTCGCCTTATCCTTATCAACGGCAAGAGCGTCCAACGAACAGGACGGTTATACTCGCCGAGAACACGAGGAGTAGCGTCAGTATTTTGCGTACACGGATCATCTTTTTGTTCTATCGAGCAGCTTCCTGGGCTGCGTTCCCCTTTCTCTTACTGTATGTCCTCGCGCGGATCTTCGAAACCGTGAGTACATACGTAGGCTGAGCGAACGCTTCGGGTTTTGGCCCCTGAAACAGCCGACGCGCCCGGCGCGATCTGGTTGCACGCAGTCTCGGTGGGCGAAGTCCTCTCCGCGATTGAGATTCTGAGTCGCATGCGGGAGGAAATCCCTAATACCCCATTGTTCGTTTCGTGTACGACGCTGTCAGGTCGCGAGGTGGCCGATTCCAAACTCGCCGGCATAGCCGATGGCATCTTTTACGCTCCCATCGATATGTGCTTCGCTGTCAGGAGAGTATTGCGCCTTATTCAGCCGTCTGTTCTGGTGGTGCTCGAGACGGAAATCTGGCCGCATCTCTATCGTGAGACGCGCAGCGCAGGCGCGGCAGTCGTGATCCTGAGCGGTCCGGATCTCCGACAAGGCGGCTGAGAGATACAAGCGATTTCGCTGGTTTTTCTCCGCGGTTCTCGAACAGGTGAGCGTTATATTGGCGCAGAGCAGTCAGGACGAACAACGATTCATCGATACCGGCGCCATCAAAATCACGTACGAATTGCGGGAAATCTCAAATACGACTTTAAACCCGGCTCGATAGCCGCGCCTGACGTCGTCATTCGGGCCCTAAGGCATCCGCTTTGGATTGCCGCGAGCACCAGCGGACCAATGTATGAGGGCGATGTCGATGAAGACGACGTTGCGATCGCTACGCACAGGGAACTGATAACGTCCTGGCCAAATCTGCAACTGCTGATCGCTCCCAGGAAGCCCGAACGGTTCGATGTCGTCGCGGAAAAACTCAGAGCGGCCGGTCTGGACTATGTTCGGCGCTCGTCGCTGCGCGGGGACGGATCGCCGCAAGTGATCCTGCTCGATTCGGTCGGCGAATTAGGCTCTCTCTTCGAGCTCGCGGATATCGTGTTTATGGGTGGAACGCTAGCCAGGCGCGGCGGTCACAATATACTGGAGCCCGCATTGTGCGGGAAGCCGGTTATTGCTGGACGGCATCTGGAGAACTTCGCCGAGATACGTGACCGATTCGCCGCATCCCACGGCTACGTGGAAATTCAGGAGCCTGGAGAGCTGGCGGATGCGATAGCAACGTTGCTAATGATGCTGGCGCCCGGGAATCGTTGGGCGCCCGAGCGAAAGCCCTGGCCGAGGCCGAGCGTGGAGCGACCGCCAGAGCGCTCCGGGTTATCGCAGAGAAGCGCTGGGATTTCGTGCCGCGTACTCTGCCATGGGGACCCATGCGGCCTCTCCTATGGGTCCTCTCCAGATTGTGGATTGCAGGCGGTTATCTGAAGCGCAGGTATACTGTGCGTCGCGACTTATCTACCCCGGTCATCAGCGTAGGCGGCATCGGCATTGGTGGCGTGGGGAAGACGCCGATGGCGCGCTATCTTGCCGAAGCATTTCGCGCTCGCGGATACCGGCCGGCGGCGTTGACTCGCGGATATAAGCGAGGATCGAGGCTGCCCCTGGTTTTGAGCAGGGGATCGGAAGAGCCGGCAGATCTCACTGGTGACGAAGCCCAACTTCTTCTTCGTTCGTGTGACGTTGGTATATCCGCGGACCGATGGTCTGTCGGTAAAGAGATAGAGGAACGCTTTCACCCCGATGTCTTCGTGCTGGACGATGGCTTCCAGCATGCAAAGCTCAACCGCACAGTCGATATCGTGATGCTGGACGGATGGACCCCTTGGCCGGAGACGCAGTGTTTCCACTCGGCCGGTTGCGGGAGCCGGTTGCGGCGTTGAGCCGAGCCAACCTCATCGTAATCAGCCGGGCAGGGCAGCGGAGATTTGACGGGCTCTTGAAGCGGCTCCCTAAAAACAGTTCCCGTTTTCCTGTCGGATATTGAGATTCACAAGTGGCGGCCTGAACAGCCTCGACAGGATCGAGTCGCGGCTTTTTGCGGACTTGCAAACCCATTGGCCTTCTTCGGCACATTAGGAAGCGCCGGCGTGCGCATTGTCCTCCAGCGGACCTTCCCCGACCACCATCGATATACACACGATGAGTTGCAAACGCTTGCGCGGATGCGCATAGGGCTGGAGCGCAAGCGCTCGTGACTACGGAAAAGGATTGCGCCAATCTGCCCGAAGATGCGGATCGTCTCATCTCACCGCTTAAGCTGTACGTGGTTGAAGTGCGGATGCGTGTACGAAACGAAGCCGATTTCTTCGCTTACCTGGATACCCGCATTGGATTTTCATCACACTTTAACAACGGACGCGCTAGCCTGTAAGCAGGTATTCGAGTTGACGCTTTGACTGCGAAAATCTTCCTGAAAATCATCTTCGGCGTCCTTTGTGTGTTGGTGGTGGCGCTCATTTCTGTCGATATCCTTGCGTCCAACATCGCGGAACGCACGTATCATGCGACACTTCGCCGCGAACTCGAAGAGAAGGGCAGGATGTTGGGCTTGCTCGCCGTCGGGAATCTTGACAGACCGGGCTTTCAGCGTCTCGCTCATGAATCGGGCGCGCGGCTGACACTAATCGACGCGTCGGGACGGGTTTTACACGATTCCGAGGGCAATCCGCAGTCGATGGAAAATCACGCCTCACGGCCGGAGTTCGTCTCGGCATTGCGTGGCCAGACGGGGTCAGATCTGCGCACCAGCAACACGATCGGCGTGATGTTCATGTATGTTGCCGTACCTACCGGCTAATGGCGCGCTCCGTCTCGCGGTGCCCTTAAAGGACATCAAAACGGCGGTCAACGATATCCGCAAACAATTGCTTGCGGCAGTTGCGCTGGCATTTCTGCCCGCGATGATCCTGGCGGCGTTCTTCGCGCGCTACGTGTCGTCGAAGCTGGCGACAATCATCGACTACGCCGGAAAACTTGCGCGCGGAGATTTCCAGGCCCGGCTGGAGCACGGAGGCAGCGACGAGTTGGGCGTACTCACCGGTCAATTGAACAATACGGGAGAGAAACTACAGGCGATGTTCGAGCAACTGCAGCGCGAGCATGCGGAATTAGAAAAGCTGGAGCGTGTCCGAAAAGACTTCGTTATCAACGTATCTCATGAGCTCAGGACGCCGCTGGCATCCATCCAGGGATATACCGAAACGTTGTTGGATGGCGCGATTCATGATCCTGAACACAACATTCGATTTCTTTCGATCATCAAGCAGAATGCCGAACGGCTCGGGCGCTTGACTGAGGATCTGATGACTCTATCGCGACTGGAGCTGAAAACGACAAAATTCCAGTTTGCGTCTTACTATGCCAAGATCTGCTGGCAGGACTGCTGCGACTCGATGCAGCCGATCGCGGAGAAAAAGAGCATTCAGATCGTTCTAGAGCCCGGACCCGAAAAAGCCGAGGTGTTTTGTGACTCGGAGGCGGTACATCAGGTCGTCAGCAATCTTTTAGATAACGCGATTAAATACACGCCGGATAACGGCAAATAATACTTGGCTGCAGACGCGCCCAACGTGGGTCGACTGAGATGATGGAAGTGTACGTCAGCGACTCCGGTACCGGCATTCCAGCCGAGGATCTTCCGCGACTCTTCGAGCGCTTCTATCGCGTAGACAAAGCTCGTTCCCGGCAATTGGGTGGAACAGGCCTCGGCCTGGCGATCGTCAAGCACCTGGTTCGGGCGATGGGGGGCGACGTAAGAGTAGAAAGCGAAGCCGGGACGCGGCTCCACATTTCTGTTTACGCTGCCTGTGCACGACATCGGACTAATGGAAATATGGACTGATAGAGCCGGAGTTGACCGGCGCCGCCTCCCGCGCCTAAGCAAAGCTGATCACTCGAGTTGCTTGCGCAGTCCTTCTAATAAGCCGGCGGCTGTTTCCGGATTTGAATCTGCAACAAACAAAGTAAGGTCCGGTGTATACTGCCGGTCCATCCTGCTGCCGCCACTTCTGGATCAATTCGAAGGCGCTAGTGGGTACCTTCATTTCATACACGCGAACGCTTACCGTTGCAGGTCCCTGATAAGTGGCCGAGATCGCGCGTTTCAATCCGAGTTGCCGGATGATCGGCGGGCGCGTCAGTCTCGCTGAGCGGCGAGACAGCAGTTCGCTTCCACCCGTTGACCGTAGAGCCGGAATGGTTTCCTCCAGGCTGCGGGAGGGGCCGGAACAGGCGAGAAGACACGCTGAAATCAGCAAAAAAGCCCAGCGAAACATGCGCTCCCCATCATAAGACAGTCATCGAGCGTGTCTAGACCGGATGCTAAGATCGCAACATATGGCCAAATTCAAGCCGGCGCGAGCGCGTAAGACCGCTCCGAAAGCCGGCCGCCCGCAAATGGTCGGGTGTGTGATCGTTTTGCTGGCATTATTCGTGTTCGTTTATATCGTGATGTATTACGCGATTAAGCAGGGATGAGGAGGCCGGTAGGCTGAAAAAGAATGAAAAGATCTGATAATCGCGCTTATAACGAAATGAGGCCTGTGAGCATACGGACCGAGTATCTCCTGACCGCAGAAGGCTCAGTGTTGATTGAAGTCGGCAACACGCGTGTCCTGTGCGCCGCCACAGTCGAGGAAACGGTGCCTCAGTTCCTGCGTAATAGCGGTAAAGGATGGGTGACCGCTGAATATTCCATGCTGCCGCGGGCGACAGCGACTCGGACGGCGCGCGAAGTTGCGAAAGGCCGGCAGTCGGGGCGAACGTTGGAGATTCAGCGATTAATCGGAAGATCTCTGCGCACCGTGGTCGATTTACAGGCTCTTGGTGAGCGAAGCGTGATTGTTGACTGCGACGTGATCCAGGCCGATGGCGGAACGCGAACTGCGTCGATCACGGGAGCTTATGTCGCGCTGATGATCGCGATTCGGAAACTACTCCACTATGGAGCTCTGAAGAAGAATCCGATTATCGACGCGGTCGCTGCTACAAGTGTCGGCATCGTGAATGGCGCGCCTTTACTGGACCTGAACTACGAAGAGGATTCGCGTGCCGCGGTCGACATGAATGTCGTCATGACCGGTTCCGGGAGGTTTGTCGAATTGCAGGCGACGGGGGAGAAAGCCGCATTTGATGACTCCGAACTGGCGTCGCTGATAGATCTTGGACGCACGGGTGTAAGAGACTTATTGCAGATTCAGGCGGCGGCTCTCGAACGTCAGTGATCGTTTATTGCGCAACCACAAACCCCGGCAAGATCGCGGAATTCCGGATGGCGGCATCAAGGCAGGTCACAATCGAGCCCGTATCCGGCTTGAGCGATATTCCGGTTTGCGAAGAGACCGGCTCCACATTCGAAGAGAATGCGATCCAGAAGGCGCTCTACTATGGCGCTTACGCCCATGGATATCTTTTTGCGGAGGATTCCGGCATCGAAGTAGATGCTTTGGGTGGTGAGCCGGGAGTCTACTCGGCTCGGTATGCCGGACCAGATGCTACCGATGAGGCGAACAATCAGCTTGTGCTGAAACGGCTCGGGCCGTCAACGGACCGGTCGGCGCGATATGTCTGCGTTATCGCGCTGGTTCGGGACGGAAAGCTGGTTCAGACGTTTCGTGGGACGGTGGAAGGCGAACTGCTGCCGGAGCCGCGCGGGACAAATGGGTTTGGTTACGATCCGCTGTTTTACTATCCTCCGTTCGGCTGCTCCTTCGGCGAAGTAGCCCGCGAACGAAAGCAAGCTGTCAGTCATCGCGGAGCAGCGCTGCGAAAGATGCTGAGCTTCCTGGAAGACTAGAGCGGCTTGCCGGTAAGTAAACGCGAGAGAACCGGCAAGTGGAACTGCTCCCTCACGCAAGGAACTCTCGTGGAATCCTTTAGAGAGTAATGCCGCGCCTTTCTCGGACCGGACACGATCTCTCAGCCGCTTCCAATCGCGCCAGCCGACGTAGTAGGTTGGCAACTGCGCAGACGAGAGCTTGGCGCGCTGCAGCTTTCCGATCGCCTCTTCGCGCTCCTGAAAACCGTCGTTGATCATTAAGTCGAGGGCTTCCTGGTCAGTCATGCCTTTTGTGTGAAGACGCACATCGAGGATGGTGTTGGCGAGTACGCGCAATTGATGTTTGAGAAATGTCAGTCGGAGTTCGGGACTGTTGTTCAGATATCCCGCTTCCAACATGAAGTCTGTGGCATATACCGCCCAGCCTTCCACGTATGGACCATTCCCGAAGACAGCGCGCAAGACGCGGCGTAGTTGCGGTTGTACGTCATTGGCATATTCGAATTGCACGTAGTGTCCTGGCATCGCTTCGTGAATTGTCAGGATCTTCAGGCCGTAGAAGTTGTACTCCCGCAGCTTCGATTCAATCCGTTCCCGCGGCCAGGACGGCGGGATCGGAGTGATCCAATAGAACGCGCCCAAGATTTGGCTCGAGGGCCGGCGCGGGATTAAAACCTCCTACGGAATAGATCCCTCGCATGAACTCGGGCGTCTCGATTACGCGGAGGTTGTCACGCGCAGGCAGTGTCAATAAGTCTTTCTCGCGTACGAATTGACGGGCCTCGTCCAGGTCGCGGCGAGCATCGGCGAAGTAAGTCTCCGGAGTAGCATGCCGGGTTGCGATGGCATCGAGTGATCGCCTGATCGTCGCGTTGACGTCTTTGGAATTTCCGTGCGTCGCCATTGAGCCGCGAGGCGATCTGAAACATCTCCTCCCGCGTGGTCTTCATGTCTGCTTCCGCGGCTGCGAGAACCTGATCGGGCGGCTGATCGGTTGCAATCACATACCGGAACTTCTGGTCGTACTTGCCGGCTCCGAGACGCCAGTCGGATGTTCGACCCATAAGATCGGATTGCAGGAACTTTGTTAGCCTTCGTAGCGAATCCAGGGCGGGAGCGGCAGCTTCGTCGTACGCGGCTCGGAGGTCGTCGGGCGCCTGCTTGCGCAACTCGCCCTCGATCAGAGCAATGTTGCCGTCATTCTCGCCGATCGCGACTTTCGTCCAGATCTCAGGAGCGCTCGCCAAATTCAATTTGGCCCGCTCGATGAACGCGGGGATGGCCTTTAGACGGCTGATGATATGCCGGTATCTCGTCCTTTTATCGGCATATTCCAGGACGAATGGCGAATACAGGGCATTACCGATGAGCTCGACATACAACGTCGGGTTGTGACGATAGCTTTGAATCGACTGGAGTTCCAGAAGAGCGAGGGAAATCTGATCATGGATGATATCGAGGTCGGCGCGATCCTCCGGAACTCAGAGCTTTCTCATCAACTGCGCGAAGCAGCCGAAGTCGCAACTGCTGATGCCACCGCCGCTGCTGTTCGATCGACTGTCGGACTGAAATCATCGAGCATCGAATCCAACTCGAGGTTGCCGTGACGGTGAAAGCCGACCTGAGTCGCCGCGACGGGCGAATTCGCGAGCGATGTGTAGACGAACTCTTCAGCGAGCGCCGAGAAGTCTTCCTTCGGGCTCTGGGGTGCGCAGGCGGTCACAGCGAAAGCCAGAGGAATCATCACGGCGGGGAGGGTCATGCGAGCGGGCATTTTGCTCACAATGATAAACCGCCGCACCCCTCCAGGCTCTTTAACTCACTTCTGCATGATGGGTGGTTCTCCCGCTTGCGTGTACTGGCCTGAGCGGCGTTTCGTGTCCTGTTCCTGCTGGCCATGCGTTTGTCCGGCCGCATTCTTTCCGCGTGTGTTTGGATTAACGTTCTTGCGAGTATGCGCCTGACTTTTTTCTGCCGGGTGCTTCTGTTTGGACATGTTTTCCGTTCTCCCAACCGTTCGACACTGTGACCGTGACCTGCGTTACAGGCGTTTTTTGTGAACGAACCGTGATTGCGATTAAGCTGATAAGTCACAGAAATACGCTGTGCTATATTTGAGTTTTCGGGCTCGTAGCTCAGTTGGTTAGAGCGCTTCCTTGACACGGAAGAGGTCGGATGTTCGAGTCATCTCGAGCCCACCATCCCGCCACTCAAATGACGATCGCTCCCGGACTTACGATTCCCGACGAGCACGAAAGGTTATTTGCAAGCGCTACGATGTGCAATAACTTTCGCGTTCGGTTCCGCTGCTCGCGGCGAACTTCGGTCGGATAGCGATTTAGATTTCCTCGTCAATTTCCAGCCAAACGCCCCGATCGGACTCCTCGAACTCGCCGGTTGATTGAAGATCTTACTGCATTGTTCGGGCGCCGTGTGGATGTTGCCGTGAAACCGGCTTTGAAACCGATGGATCTGAAGAAGACTTCTCGAAGACGAAAGCTTCGGGATGCAGTTGTTTTGCGACTCGCACTAGTCGGAGAATCCTCAGCAAGACTCACCCGGACCTTGCGCGAGACGCAGGTCCCCGAACTGCGGAGGCGCACCGTTGAAATCATCCGAGACGAAACGGCATAAGAGGCGCAAACACGACTGAACATACGTCTTCGAACCCAGGCGAACCCCGTCCACCGCCTCAAAACGAAAAAAATTGAATCCTCACTCGAGATGATTCGGTCTCTTGAGTGCAAAATGCGAAATTGTCTTGGGCGCATACTTCTGATCTATTGCTTATACTCGTGTTGCTTCCGCACGCAGATATGGGCGCAGGAACGGAGCGGGTGCGCCGTTGTCGGCATTGTTTTTGATGCCGACTTGCGGCGTCGATCTTTGATGTTGAAGGACAAAACCGGTTTCATCGCCAAGATAGAGCTTCCTGAACAGGTTGAGATCACCAAACTTGGGGTGGGAGACGCCGCTTCCAGCCCGGGACGAATCGCGCTCGCGGATATTCACCGGGATGATTTGGTGTGCATAGAAGGCAATCCCGGGGATAAGTCCTTCACCAGGATCAGCGTGGTAGCGCGCTCTGACTCGCAGCGGGCTCAGCGCGAGGTAGCCCTCCAGTGGCAGGCCAACTCTGTGTTCGGATCTATCCTGACTATCGATCGTGCAGCCCGCAGCATGGTCGTTGCTCCACAGATCCCGCAGAATCCGCCTCCTCCGACTCAGATCAATTTACCGCCGGACGTGCAATATCGTTCGTACCCGATGACGGCGCTGCGGATCAGCGATGCAACGCCGATCGCCTTCGAAGATCTGCAGCAGGGCGACGCGGTTTACGTGCGCGGAAAAGGTGCTATCGGGGATCCGACTCTGCAAGCCACAATGGTCCTGAAGGGCGGCATACGTGCAATCCTCGGTACTCTGCTCGAAGTGAGCGGTTCCAGCGTTCGCTTGCAGGAATTCGGTACCGGCAGGAATCTCTCGATCTCTATACCATCGTCGATGACATATCGCACGACTAGGGAACTGACGAGGTCGGGAGGGACGCTCAGACTTGATGAATCCAAGTTAGCCATGGTCCAGTTCTCTGACCTGAAGCCCGGCGATACGGTGCTGGTGCTCGGCTCAACCAAGTCCAATACCAACGAGGGGACGGGCCTCGGCATCATCTCGCAGTTCGGGCACTTCGGCTCAGTGCCCACTGACGCCGGCAATCAGCTGTCCTGGTTCCTGACGAAGTAAGCTGGCGCGTAATTGTCCGACTGCAGTCACCTTGCCGGCGCAATTCTTTCCCGTTAGCCGCAACAGCGCCGTCACACACGCAAACACGATGAACACTCGCAAATAGGCGGCCCTAGTCAGCGAGATTGCAATTCCGGTACTCACCGCAAAATAGGCCGCCAGACACGCGGGACACTTCGGGAGTGCGGCCAGCGCCAGAGCCGGCCAAACCCATCCTGCAGTACGGAGTTTCACCGCCGCCCGTCCGCCGAAGCGCAACAGGAGCGCGAGGGAACCGGTTGATTTTCATACTTATCGTGATGCCGCACCCAGGACATCGTAAAGTCGAGCCCATCTTCGTCGCGCCCTTTGGGAACGAGATCCAGATACACATACGTCCCAACCAACATGTCCAGCCCGCGGGCGAAAGTCGAATATGTGTGGAACACGTCGCCACCCGCGTTCTTATAGAACACGCTCGCGCCCGGCGCTTCCTCGCTCGGGAACTCGGTCAAGCCGTAGTTGTAATACACTCGGTCTTTTGCTTTTCCTTCATTGGGGAACGACACGTTGTAGTCGAAATTAAAATCGTTCCCATTAGACGAAACCCATTTGAAGCGCCAGCCCATTCGCTTCTGAAATGCTTCGATCTCATTGAAGGGCGCCCGTGAGACCGCAATCAGGGTGACATCCCGATTCGCGAGATGGACGAGCCCTCCATCGATGTGATCCGAAAAGAACGAACAGCTCGGACAACCTTCTCTCCAGCCCGGGCCAAGCATAAAGTGGTAGACGATCAGTTGACTGCGCCCGTCGAAGAGATCCGCGAGTGTTTCTTTCCCACCTGGCCCGTCGAAGATGTAGTTTTTGTCCATCTTCTCCCAGGGCAGTTCACGGCGAAGCCGGCTGAGCTCATCCCGCTGACGGGTGAGTTCTTTTTCTTTCTTCAGCAGCTCTTTGCGAGCGGCAATCCAATCCTCATGCGAGGCGATTTGATGACTTGTCATTGAAATGATTCCTACGAGACCGCGCTGAAGGCGCGGGTTGCGTTAACCTTTGCGGCCGCTCTCGACATCCTCTTTGAGGCGGAGCAGGCTGTCCGTCCAAAACTCCTGGTAACGGCTAACCCATCGCTCGTATATTTGCCGGATCGGAACCGCATTCAACGAGTTCACTCGCTGCCGCCCCTCCTCGCGAGTGTGGATTAAGGCGGCGGCGCGTAGCACGTCGATGTGCTTCATCACCCCAAAGCGGGTCAGGTGTGGAAACGCGTCGACGATCTCTGTGGTGGTTCGTGGACCCTCACGAAGAAGATCCAGGATGGCGCGCCTGGTCGGATCCGATAAGGCCTTCCATACAGCATCCAATTCAGTAGGCATCCCGTGCACTGCGAATCACGAGAACTGCGAATGGAGACCATCGAGCATGTGGCGCCAACCTGTGCTCACGCCTTCCTTGTGCGCCGGGTCGAGAAATCCGAGAGCTCGATGGCGCAGGTTCACTTTGGTTCCACCAGCCACCGGTTCCAGTCGTAATTCGACATGATTCATCGCTGGATAAGACATGAACATCGGACCGCTTAGTTCCAGCAGAACCGGAGGTTTGATCACCTGGACATGTCCCCAAAGATGCCCGATACTATTTCCACGATCCCGGAACCACCTCCCGCCGGGCCAAGGTTCCAGGATTAGGTTCAGCTTTTCCCCGTCGGGCCGCGTGTTGCCTTCGCCAAAACGATAGAGAACACCTTTAAAAACGTCGCCGATGTCGGCCTTAATCTCAACATGTTGTTCCACGTCGAGTGTCATTTCATCAAGTTTCATTGCTGATCTCCTCTCCATTACGTGACTAAATAATAACGTTACAAAAAAGTAACGTCAAGCCATTTTCGTTCGACTAACGGCGAGTCGCAATCGATGTGCTACCTTGTGAGGCATCGAACGCCTGATTGCGAATCTACAAAACGAGATCATCACGTGTGAGCGCTGCTCGCGGCTAAGAGAACACTGTCGGTCGATCGCCATCACGAAACGCCGCGCCTACCGCGACCAGACGTACTGGGGAAGACCGGTGCCTTCCTTCGGGGACCCGCAAGCCCGGTTATTGATCGTAGGTCTGGCGCCCGGAGCGCATGGCGCGAATCGAACAGGGCGTATGTTTACCGGCGATAGTTCCGGAGACTGGCTGTATCGAGCGCTCCATTCGACTGGCTTCGCGAATCAGCCAACGAGCCGCTCCGCTACCGATTGTCTGCAATTGAAGGACGCGTACATTACGGCGTCGTGCCATTGCGCTCCGCCAGATAATAAGCCGTCAACCGAAGAGATCGCCGCGTGCCGGCACTATCTGGAGCGGGAGTTGGCGCTTCTGACGCGCGTCGAGGTCGTCGTAGCGCTGGGTAAGATTGCGCACGATAATTATCTTGCAGTCTTAAAAGCGAAGGGACGCGTGAGTAGCCTCGCGCAATATACATTCGGCCACAATAAATTGCATTCGATGAAGCCGGTGCTCATCGATTCGTATCATCCGAGTCAGCAGAATACTTCCACAGGTAAACTTACAGAAGCCATGTTGAAGGAAGTGTTCGTAAGCGCGAGGAGCTGCTTCGCTTGATTTTGATCACGGAAGAAAGCGTTCGTCGGTTGTTGCCTATGCCTGCAGCCATCGAGTGCTTGCGATCGGCATTCCTGGCTTATCAACAGGGCGAAGCGCAGAATCAGCCCAGGCGTCGTCTGATTCTGCCCTCCGGATCGATCCTCCACTCGATGGCCGCGTCCTATGGGAAGTACTTCGGGACGAAGGTCTATTCCACTAACGTTAAGTACGGAGCGCATTTTACTTTGCTGCTTTACGATGCCGACACTGCGAAGCCGCTGGCGCAATTCGAAGCAAACTATCTCGGGCAGATACGAACCGGAGCGGCGAGCGGTCTAGCTGCTGACTTGCTTGCTCCCGATAAGCCACTCGATGTCGCGTTTATCGGTAGCGGCTTCCAGGCGCTCAGCCAACACGCCGCTATTTCGGCTGTCCGGCCAATCGAAAGAGCGCGCGTATGGAGCCGCACGGAAGAGAAGCGAAAGCGATTTGCGGAGATCACAGGCGCATGGGCAATGCAGTCGGCGGCGGATGCTTGTGAAGGAGCGGACGTAATTATTACCGCCACGTTTGCCAAGGACCCGGTCATTCCTTCTAAGGCGGTCAGGGAAGATGCTCTTATTCTCGCGATGGGAGCCAATGCAGCGAACCGGCGGGAAATTCCAGCTGATTTAGTACGCCGGGCGCGAGTCGTTGCCGATGATATCGAGCAGTGCGGGATCGAAGCTGGCGATCTTATTCTCGCCGGAATTGACTGGGCGAAAGTCGAGACCCTGGCAGACCTGGTCGCGAAAAATCCAAAAGCCGGCGAAGATTGCCGGCTCACAGTTTTCAAATCTGTGGGTTTAGCTCTGGAGGATGTCGCTGTAGCTGCGTTCGTGTACGAGCAATCTATTCCTGCGCCGTGATCTGCGGGTCGGAATCCCGCCACGCGCTAATCTTTAACCGGCGGCACACCCAGCACAGGTTCTCAGCAGAAGTAGGGGCAGCTTCGCTGCCGCAAATCACACACTTGACGGTTGTGCGCAGGCCGATCGGATTGCAAGGCCAGTTTGGCTTTCCGGAGGATCTCTTCATCGATCACTACCGGCTCATTAACTTGTTTTTGCTTTTTCATTTCTCTACTGGCCCCCGACTTGTCCAGTGTACAACCTCTACAATCGTCGGATTGCGTGTCCCCTGTCAGGCGGCACGATCGACGCGTACAACATAGGCTGCGTCCAAAGACGAAGCGCACCGAGAACACTTCTGGCCAGGGACTACTCGCGAGGTTCGCCCGTTGAAAATAACCTTGGCTCCAACGGTGTGCGTGCACATCGGACAGTACACCGCAGCATTCCCCTCTTTGGGACCCGCCGTCGACTTTGGCTCCATCGTTACAGTAGGCATGTTCATCTCCTCCGATAGCTACTGACGCATGTCGAGGGCCAAAAGATGCGGATATTTGAATCGGTTTTAATCGAATATTTTGGAGGTGTCAGTCACCCATAGCCGGGGCCTGCGCTACCCGCGTTGGCGCCGTTCGACGCTGCCGTAACCACGTCTGGAACTGTTCTACATACGAATAGCCGACAGGTACAACCAGCAACGTGAGAAGAAGGCAGAGCATCTGGCCGCCGATGATCGTCACGGCGATAGCCGAACGTTGCGAAGCTCCGGCGCCTACGCCCAACGCGGTCGGTATCAAACCGGCAACGATGGATAAAGTCGTCATTAGAATCGGCCTGAGACGCACCCGGTTAGCTTCAATTACCGCGTCATACACGGAATAGCCCTGGGCGCGAAGCCGGTTCATGTAGTCGATTTGCAGAATGCCGTTCTTCTTAACAATTCCGAGCAGCAACAGCACACCCAACGCGCTAAAGAGGTTCAGCGACCGGCCGGTGCCAATCAGCGATAGCAGGGCGAACGGAATGGAGAGCGGCAAGGTCAACAGGATCACGAACGGATGCGCCAGACTTTCAAACTGCGCGGCCAGGACCATATACATGAAGATGGAAGCGAGTCCGAAAGCCAGCAACATGTTTGTAGTGGTCTCTTCAAGGATTTTCACCTGACCCGAGAACGCCATGCTGTAGCCGGGAGGCATAGCCACTTCGCTGATGATCCTTTGTGTGGCAGCGGCCGATTCACCCAGCGAGTGTCCGGGCGGAACATTGCCGTAGATATTGACCGAAAATTGGCGATTGTAACGATCGATACGACTCGGTCCCAAACCGCGCTCTAATTTTGCAATTGAATCTAATCGGATAAGACCCTGCTTTGCCGATGGCGCCAGCAAACGGCTCAATGCGGCCGGATCGTCACGCTGCGCCGGCATCAGGCGCATCGTCACCGGATACTGCTCAGACCCCTCTTTGAACGTCGAGATCTCGTCTTCACCGGACATTAGCAATCGGACTGCGCTCGCGACATCGGACACACGGACGCCGAGGTCGGACGCCAACTGACGATCGATATTTACCTGGATCTCTGGGTTGTTGAGGTTCAGGTTCGCCTTCACGTCGGTGAGGGTGGGTTCTTGCATCATCTTCGCGCTTACCTCTTTGGCCATTTCGACCAGAGGCGTCATCTCAGGCCCTAGGAGCATTGCGCGAATCGGGGCGAAGGTATCGCGGCCACCTAGGGCGTTAGGAAAAGTGATTCTCGGCCGCGCATACGCGTAGTCACGGGTGATCTCGCGAACCTTCTGTCCCATCACGCCAATCTCATCGCGCTTGGAAGGGTCATCCAAGAGGAGCGTAAGCTGCGAAATGGTAACCCGCTCGATAAACGTGTTCGAACTCGAAGCGATCACCGCGGTGACGCCCGGCAGTTTGTCGAGTTTACGACCGATTTCGAGCGTCAGCTTCTTCGTTGCTTCAATCGACGAACCTTCCGGCAATTCGAGCCACACCCCTAATTCGTTCTGATCTTCCTGCGGCATCCAATCACGGCCAATGTACCGGTTTACGATAAACGTCGATCCGAGAGTCATCAGACAGATCGTCACGATGACCCATCGGTGCTTCATCGACCAGTCCAGACTCTTGACGTAGTGGTTCTCCATCCAGCCGCTGTGATGCCCGCCTTTGCCGCCGTGCCTGCGCGTGATCTTACGCTTCAACAGGCGAGCGCTCAAGGTAGGAGTCAGCGTAAACGCCACCAGCATGGAAACCATGATCGACATCGCCATGGTCCATCCAAACTGGTTCATGAACCGTTTCGCGTATCCGGACATGAACGCGATCGGAACGAAGATGATGACCAGCGAAATAGTAGTGGCGATGACCGCAAGCGCAATCTCGCGAGTGGCTTCAATCGCCGCCTCTCTCGCCGGGAGGGATTTCTCCTCGATAAATCGATAGATGTTCTCCATCACGATGATCGCGTCGTCAATCACTATTCCGACGGCCAGCGTTAGTCCGAGGAGCGTCATGGAGTTCAGAGTGAAGTCCATCACCCGCATTAACGTGAACGTAGTTACGATGGAAGTCGGGATGGCGATAGAACTGATGAGAACCATCCTCCAGTCGCGGATAAACAGCCAGACAATGAATGAAGCCAGCAGGCTTCCAAGCAGCAAATGCTCCTCGAGAGCATGCACTGACGCCTTGATGTAAGTCGCCTGTTCCTTAACCACATCGATCTTTACGCCAGGAGGAAGCGTCTTGTTGATTTTGGCAAGCCTCGCGACGATATCGTCGACTACCTTCACGGTGTTTGTACCGACTTGGCGGCGAACATCCAGAAGCACGGCGGGCTTGAACTTGTAAAATGCGAAAGTCCTTTCTTCCGCCATGCCGTCTTCGGCGCGCGCAACGTCTCGGACTCGGATGGGGGCTCCGCCAACATTCTTAACAATGATGTTGCCGAATTCCTCCACGCGCTCGACACGGCCCAGAGTCCGGACTCCCAACTCGTTCGGACCGCGTACCACGCGGCCGCCAGGCGTTTCGATGTTCTCCGTTTGAATCGCCTGTTCCACGTCCTGCGCGCTGAGGTTATAGGCATTCAGCTTGTCGAGATCCATGTAGAGATTGATCTGGCGAGTTCGGCCGCCGCTGATGTCTACACCTCCGACACCGTCCACCGTCTCAATCGCACGGCGAATTTGCTTATCCGCGATTTCCGTTAATTCGCGTACCGGGCGCTCTCCGCTGACCGATAGAGTGATGACAGGATCGCTATCGGGATCCTGTTTGGCAACCGTTGGCGGCAGAACATTCGGTGGGAGCTTTCGCATCGCTTGCGATACTTTCTCGCGCACGTCTTCCGAAGCCTCACCGATGTCTTTCTCGAGAACGAACGTGATGATAATGTTGGCGCTGCCTTCGGTTACCATCGACCGCATTTCGTCAATGCCACTGATAGCTGCAATCGACTCTTCAAGGGGCAGAATGACTTGCGACGTCACCTCCTCGGGGCTCGCGCCGGGAAGTCGAACACGCACCACCACCGTGGCTGGATCCGTCCGCGGGAACAAGTCGACACCGAGATCTACGAAGCTGAATACTCCCAAAACCACCAGGAAGAGAATCAGCATCGTCGCGAAGACGGGCCGCTGAACGCAAATTTCAGATAGTCGCAAGGAAAACTCCCAAAAGACACAAGGCGAAAGGTGACTCTTCTCAGGTTACTCCAGTATTGAGACAAACAGCACTTAAAATGGTGATTTCATGAGTAAAACTGCTTTCGTTTTCCCCGGTCAAGGCTCCCAGTCCGCCGGTATGGGCCGGTCGCTGAGCGACGCTGCCCCCGAGGCCCGACGGACGTTCGAAGAGGCGGATGACACGCTAGGATTCCCGCTCTCCCGGTTGTGCTTTGACGGTCCCGAAGAGGAACTTAAACTCACTGAAAACACACAACCTGCGCTGCTCACAGTGTCGGTGGCGGCCGATCGAACTCTGAAAGCTCGGGGCATTTCTCCGGACTACGTTGCCGGCCACAGTTTGGGCGAATATTCGGCTCTAGTTGCGGTCGGCTCCCTGCGATTTAGCGATGCTCTGCGTCTCGTACGAAAGCGCGGGCGATTCATGCAGGAGGCCGTCCCGGCGGGAGTGGGCGCGATGGCTGCCATCCTGAAGCTTCCCGAAGGAAAGCTGGAGCAGATTCTGGCTGAGTCTGCTCAAGGAGAGGTGGTCGACGCCGCAAATTACAATTCACCCGATCAGGTGGTAATCGCCGGAAATACGGGAGCCGTGCAACGGGCGATGGATCTGGCGAAGGCGGCCGGCGCTAAGAGAGTGGTGCCGCTCGCCGTGAGCGCTCCCTTCCATTGCCGGCTAATGGCTCCGGCACAGGAAAAAATGCGGATAGAGTTGGACGCGATCGAGTTTGCCGATTTGCAGGTTCCCCTTGTGAACAATTACCAGGCTCGCGAGGTTCGGACCGGGGCTGAGGCTCGGGAAGGTTTGTATCAACAAATCCCCAATTCCGTGCTCTGGACGCAGACAATTCGATATCTAGCAGCCCAGGAAGTCGAGAGCTTTGTCGAAGTGGGCGCCGGCGGAGTTCTGAGCGGATTGCTGCGCCAGATTGACCCTGCGCTCAAAGGCTCGAAATTCGGCGAAGCAGCAGACCTGCAGAAACTCGCAGTTTCGACTTAGGCTTCGATAGCTTTCGCCAGCACGTAGGGGCCTTCGGGCATGAGAGCGATTGTTGCGTCTTGCCCAAGGCCATTCGTAAGCGCATGCACTGCATCGGCTGCGCTCGAAAAGACCGCTCCCCAGAGCGTCTTGTGATACTCTCCTGGAACTCCGGGTGTATAAAACAAAATTTCGGCCTTCTGCGTGACCAGCGCAAGCTTCTCGAGTTGCCACTGATCCACGACCACCGGCGCTTCCCTGATTAAATCCAGGAAGCTTGCTCCTGAATCTGTTTTCTTCAGCATTTCGCAGAATTCGCCCGCGCCCGGGCCTTCCTGGCATTCCGCTACCAGCAGAATGCGGCCGCCTCTCTTGACGATGTGCTGCGCGGCAGTGATGCCCTTGATCGCCTGGTAGAAAGTCAAATCGAGCGGATAACCCGCGCAGCTTGTAATCACGGCATCTACGGGAGCAGGCAATTGCTCCAGCATTACCTTCGATACGAATTTCATTCCGGCGCTGTGCGCTTGGACCGGCTCTCCCGCAAAGACTCCCGCGATTTGGCGGTCGCGTGTAAGCGCTACATCCACCATGAAGTGATGGCCCGCCATCTGGGCGATCTCGAGCAGCTCGCGCTGGAGTGGGTTCCCATCGATCGAGCCCTCGACCGCTTTTTGGTCGCGCATGAATTTTGGGCTGTGTAAAACCTTGATCGTTTCCTGCGCGGCGAGCCCCGGCGCAACCAGTTTCCGAGCTCCGGAGAAGCCGGCCATCAGATGAGGCTCGATAAATCCCAAAGTGATGTGCAGATCTGCCGCGACGAAATCTTCAGCAACATACACCGCCGTTCCAGCTTTGGTGTTACCCAGGAAGCGGTGCTCGGAAAGCTCGCGCGCGTTGTGATTGACAATGCGATAGGAGGAGGCAATCTCCGGCGACAGGATCTCGTCGAGTTCGGCTGGCGTAGCGAGGCGATGCAGCCCGGTCGCGATCAGAATCGTGACGTTCTCTCGCGTGATTCCTGCGTCATGCAATCTCTTCAGCAGTGGGGGCAGCACCAGTTTGTTCGGCGCAGGCCGAGTAATATCGCACACGGAGATCGAGGCAGTGCGCTTTCCCATGGCGAGGTCTTTTAACCTTGGTCCCGCAATCGGCGCATCCATGGCGGATTCAATCGCGCTAAGCTGGTCGGGCAGGGGAGAGGCGGATCGCGCCTCCAACAGCTTGTAGCGAAATCCATCCGGCAGATCGAGTGTAAGGCCCGTTTTTCCGAAGGCAAAATGAGTACGCATGAATTCTTAGCCGCTTCGACCAGTCTATCAGCGGCGATCGTGCTTGCCGGATCACACCTTCTCAACTTGAGGTTGCGACTGCTCAGCTGCGATCGAATCGAGAATTCGTTGCTTAAGGGCTCTGTCAGGAGTTGCAGGCGGGCTCGCAAGAGCAAGTGAGCTTAACACTTCCTGAGCCGTGGTAAGGCCGTCGGAGCAGACCAGACAATCACGCTGATGCGTCTCAAACTGCGCGGCTTCCTCGGAGTCCAAAAGGCCCAGTACAAACAACGCGCCGCGCTCAAACGCACTCCCGGTCGTATGCTGGCACGGCCTGCTCAACTTACGTCCTCTCTCCAGGATATCGGGGACTTAGCCGATGCGCGTTTAGCGTAATCGCCCGCGCAGTAAATCGAGCGAGTTTTGGACCGCCATGATACGAACACGGGATCGGTCCCCAACTATTTGGAGGCGCTTTACTTGGGTTCCGTCCGGACCTGCAATGCCGACAAACACTGTACCGACGGGAACATCGGTGGCACTTGCGGGCCCGGCTTCTCCTGTCACTCCGATGCCCCACGTTGCGCTCAGCCGGTGGCGCGCCGCCTCGGCCATAGCTCCCGCAGTCTCTTCTGAGACTGGATGCGCGGTTTCAGGTATTCCGAGCAAGTTCGTCTTCGCTCCCTTGCTGTAGGTGAGAAAGCCTCCAGAGAAATAAGCCGAACTGCCAGGTACTTGCGTGATTCGTTCTCCCAGCATTCCTCCCGTACAACTTTCCGCCACGGCTACGGTTTCCCCTCGGCTTGCGAGCATTGCGCCAACGCAAGCTTCCAGAGGTTCTCCGATGCACGTAAAAAGTCTGTCGCCCAATAAGGGCTCGATTTGCCGGCCTACTTCTTCGAGCAGCGACTCGCATTCTTCCTCAGTCGAGCATCGCGCGCGCAAATGAATCTGGATATCTGCGGGCGCCGCGAGAATCGTTGTCGTCGGATTTGCGTATCTCGTATACACCGGGGCGATCAGTTGATCGAGATCCGATTCAGGCATGCCGGCGACTCGATAGAAGCGCGTGCGAATTACCATCGGAGGAAGCGCAGCCTTCAATCGCGGAAACACCTGGCTCTCAAACATCGCTCGCATTTCCTTCGGCGGTCCAGGGAGCATTACGACAATCCGGCCATCGGCCTCGATCCACTGCCCGGGCGCGGTGCCTCGATCGTTAGGCAAAACATCGGCGCCATGCACAACGCTGGCTTGCCGCTTGTTTACCTCCACCATTCGTCGTCCGAGACGGCGGAAGCGAGCTTCGATCCATTCGCAAATCTCCTGCGAGAAGTACTGTGTTCGACCCAGCGCGGCAGCGACCGAGTCACGTGTGATATCGTCCTCAGTCGGTCCCAGCCCGCCGGTCAGGATAATGAGTTGACAATGCGAGAGCGCATGAAGCAGAAGATTTGCCAGGCACACCCGATCGTCGCCGACGATGTATTTCTCAACCACCTCAATTCCGAGTGAGTTGAGTTGGTCCGTCAGATAAAGAGAGTTGGTATCCGTCTTTTGCGGCGTCAACATCTCTGAGCCGACGGCAATGATGGTGGCGTCCATCAGGGCAGCGGCTTGCCTGCGATGTTCACGTCCACGCGATATAGCGCATTCGATGTGCAAATCGCCAGCGCGCGCGAGGGAAGAAACGCAAGTCCGACGATGTTCGGTCCTGAAAGGAATAGCTCCGGCTGGCGGTTCTGATCGATGCGAACGACTCCGCGGCGGCCTGCGAGCGATGCCGCGACGTAAAGCCGCCCCTCAGTATCGAACGCGATTCCCTGGGGACGTCCTAATCCGCGATAGAAGGTCTCCACGGCGCCATCGGGCGCAACCCGGTGGATGCAATCGAAGCTAGAGGTTGTCGGCCCTGTGATGTAGAGATGATCATCCGGGCCGAACGCCAGATGATATGCGGCAATCGACGGCTCAACGGTCGCGAAGACATAAATTTGCCGCTGGCGGCTGATTTTGAAGACGGTGCCGCTCCGGTCGCCGACGTACAAGTTATCCTCGCGGTCGAATGCCAAACCGGTGCCGATACCCATTCCTTCCACGTAAACGGATAAATGCCCATCCGGAGTCGATTGATATACCGACCCTTCGCTGCGGCTCGAAATATACAGCATGCCGTCGTGATCGAAGGCCAGACCGGTAGCATTCATCAGGTCGGTGATGAACGGCTTGGAGGTATAGCTCGCATCGATCTTGAAGACCGAGACTGGCGTCTTCTGGCCGCGCGAACCGCTAAAAGTGCAATAGATGTTCCCTGCCTCGTCGACTGCCGGGTTCGCCACGGGGTGCAGACCGTCGGCGATCTGGATGCCGATATCGCAGGTCCACGGCTTGCTTTCGCGACCGCCTTCGCCGATGACAATTTCACCCACGCTGGCGCCCTCCGGAACACGGGCGACGACAAACGATTTTGATCCTACGACAATCGGAGCGCTCATCTCCCCGATTCTTACTGCGGGGCGCGTATCGGAGGTAAACGATCGCCCTCGGATAACAAATTCGCCTCCGGGGATTGCTGCGTGCGGTGTTACGTCGAGAATCTCGGGCGTCGTTTCAGATGGTTGCCGTTTCGCCATTTCAGTAAAGGTGAAAATACCCTGCCAAATACAAGACTACCGCGCCGTATACGCCCGCCATAATGTCATCGGCCATAATGCCGGCGCCCTCAGGTATTGCTTCGAGTTGCCGCACGGGCGCAGGCTTCCAAATATCAAAAAGGCGAAACAGAAGAAAACCCAAAAGCAGGGCCCGCCATGAAATAGCTGTGGCGCCGGCAAGCGTGATCCACTGTCCCGCCACTTCGTCAATGACAATGTGTCCGGGGTCCTTGCGCCCGCTGTTTCGAGCTTCCAAAGTCGCTGCCCAGATACCTACAATTCCGGCCGCCACCCCCGCAAGCAGATTCGGAACGACTCCCCAAAGGAACCACCATGAGATGACAACTGCCGCCGCGGCTCCAACCGTTCCCGGCGCCACGGGGGAATATCCACACCCGAACCAGGTGGCCAGCACACGTGCCAGCCTATTCTTCATCTTGCTCAGGGGATTCTTCCGGCTGCAGCGGTGTCGAGATCACATACTTTTCCGTCGCCCAGGCGCCCAGGTCGATCAGGCGGCATCGCTCTGAACAGAAAGGAAACTCGGGGTCGCCTTGTTCCACAGGCTTTCTACAGATCGGGCACTTCATGCACTGGCGAGGATGCGGAACACGTCCGGCTGCGATGCAGGACTCAGCGGTGCTTCGTCAATCAATTCCCCGATCACATCGTAATCGTGCGCTTCGCTTATCCGAAGGCGGCGAAACTGACCGGGCGCCGCATCACCTATTCCTAGATCGTTGATGTAACACACTCCATCGATCTCCGGCGCCTGCGATGGCATGCGGCATTCCCAAAGCAGGTCGGTTTCCTGTGACGGGCCTTCGAGCAGCACCGGGAAATCTCTTCCGACGAGCTTGCGATTCTTTGCCCGTGAAATCTTTTTCTGAGCGGCCATCAACTTGCGTTTGCGGTTCTGGATCGTGCGGGCATCCACTTTGCCGTCAAGCTGATAGCTGCCCGAAGTATCCTCATCGGAATAGCCAAACACTCCCAAGCGATCAAACTGCGCGGCTTCGATGAACTGAAGCAGCTCTTCGAAATCCAACTCAGTCTCCCCTGGGAAGCCGACTATAAAACTCGTCCGGATTGATACTCCGGGTATTGTCTGCCGAACGTTCTCGAGCAGCTTCAGGAATATATCCGCATTAGCTCCGCGCTTCATGCGTTTCAGAACGGAGGCGCTGGCATGCTGGAGCGGCATGTCGATGTACTTCACGAGTGAGTCGTGCTCGGCGATCGTCTCCAGCAGCCTGCGGGTCACCCGGTTCGGATATGCATAGAGAAAACGAACCCATTTTTGCTTCTCGGTCGGAATTTGGGCAAGACGGGCGAGCAGGTGCGAGAGACCGTCCTTGACACCGAGGTCTTCGCCATAAGCCGTCGTGTCCTGCCCGATGAGGTTGATTTCGCGAACACCCTGGGCGAAAAGGCGCGTTGCTTCCGTTACGACCGATTCCAACCGGCGGCTCCGATTTGCTCCCCGATACTGGGGAATGACGCAAAACGAGCAGGGGTGGTCGCAGCCTTCCGATATCTTTATATATCCGTAATGCCGCGGGGTCGACAACACCCGAGGTGTAAGGTCGTGATAGAGATAGGGCTCGAATGGGTTCGTTTCGTAATTCTCGCCCTGGCAGAGAGCGACGACCTTCTCCAATTCATTGGTGCCGATCAGCGCGTCGACTTCCGGCAAATCTTTCTGGATGTCGCCCCGATACCGTTCCACCAGGCATCCGGCGACGATCAGTTTCTTGGCGCGACCGGTCTTTTTGTGCTCGGCCATCTCCAGGATTGTGTCCACGGATTCCTGCTTCGCGGGATCGATGAAACTGCAAGTGTTAACGACGATTACTTCGGCTTCGTCCGGACGCGCCGTCAACTCGTGGCCGGCGGCCGTAAGTTGACCCATCATTACTTCCGTATCGACGAGATTCTTGGGGCAACCGAGACTGACAAATCCTACTTTCAATGGTCTGATATCCGGGAAGAAACAGGCGTGTTAATTTTCAGGATATCATGGCCGCGCGAGAGGGGCCGGATAGATCCTGGTCGAGTAGCGTATTACTCGCAGCAGGCAGGCTGAATCGGAACTCTGAGCCCTTGCCGACTTCGGAACTCACGGTGATGGATCCACCATATCGGTCCACGATTTTCGCGCAGATCGCAAGTCCGACACCCGCGCCTGGATAGTTCTTTCCGTGCGCGCGCTTGAAGATGCCGAAGATCCGCTTATGCTGGTCGGCCGGAACGCCCATACCATTGTCGCGGACCGCAATCGTCCAGAATCGATCGCATCGCTCGGCCGAGATCCGGATCTTGGGCGTATCAGGACCCGCATACTTGATCGCGTTCCCGATCAGATTCTGAAACAGTTGGACCACGGCTACTTCGTGACCAAGTACCTCGGGCAGGGAAGTAGATTCAACGTCGGCCGAAGCTCTTTCCATCGCAATTTCCAGGTTTTCAAGAGCCATTTTCAGCGCCGCGTTGCAGTTCACAGCCACCTGAGTCTCCGGTCCCTGCGAACCTGCTCGCGAGTACTCCAGGAGGGCTTTGATCAGCCGCTGCATCCGTTCGCCGCCCTCGTAAATGTAGCCGATGAACTCATCGGCGTCTTCATCGAGCTTGCCCGCATACCGCCGGCGCAAAAGTTCCGAGTACCCGGTTACGCTGCGAAGTGGCTCCTGAAGATCGTGGGATGCCGCGTAAGCGAACTGCGTTAGTCCTTCATTGGCGCTTATTAGCGCGAGATTGACGTCTTTTAACCTCGTCTCCGCCGCCCGGCGTTCGCGCACCTCGGCCTCGAGATCGGCCTGCGTCTTCAAAAGTTCGACTCGAGTGCTGTCCAAGCGTCGTAATGCGTCGTTGAACGCTTGCGCTACGGCGCCTACGTCATTGTCGGTGACGATAGGCACTGGCGTGTCGAACCGGTCCTCAGCGAGCCGTTCCGTCCCTGCAAGCAGTAAACGGAGCTGCCGTGTGATCTGGCTCGCAAGAATGGTTGCGAGCAACGCTCCCGCGATGATCGCTACCGTCGTGTATACATAGCCTGTCCGCCGCATCTCCTCGATCTGCGCAGTTTCGGAAGATAAATCGCGCGAGATCCAAGCCCATCCTAGAATCTCGCCTTCCAGTACAATCGGGGCCGCGGCTGAGACTACCGATCGCGTGTGCTGAATTAATTTGGAAGCTCGTCCTTGCAGTACCTTTCGCGAAGATTGATCTACGTAGTATTTTCCCTGCCGGCCGTGATCCGAATCGCCTTTCACCAACCCGTTTTCGTCGGTAATGGCCGCCCAACGGACTGACCCATCGCGCCGAATGTAGCGGAGCGCATCATCGATGCCGGCTAAATCGTCAACGATCAGTTGCGAAGCCGTGCTCGCGGCAAGCAACTCCGCTTGACGAATGATCTGCGCATTCGCTTTCTCGAGAAGGAATGTCTGATGCCGCTGAACGATATCGGTCATCAGGCTGATCATGGCGATCGCATGAACTCCGCTGATCGTGACCACTAGCTGGCGTCGAATCGATCGCTGCTTCCGCGATTCGGGAGTCCCTTTCTTCACTGCAATACACCAGGCGCGCTGTATCCGAAGACACGCGAGTACACAGTCAGAAATTCCCAAACGTCGTCGTAAGAAGAGTCATCCCCGCGGCGCAAACTCCTGATGCCGGATGCGCGCAAGGCGGCCCGTCCGCGTTCGGTCTGGTCAAGATGAGTCAGGATGGCGGTAACCTGATCGCGATGCTCCGCTGAAACTCGACGGTGGGCCATGATTGCCGGACCCGAGAGTTCATTTGTGCTCCACCGGATGCTCATAGACGATCCGGCGTCAGGGTTATCGGCGATGAAGCGCTGCCAGGCGTCCCGGGAGACTGCCGCTGCCTGGGCCAGCCCTCTCGAAACGCGGAAGAGAGCGGTTTCATCCGAGCCGGTAAAGAGAAGGTCCGCCGCGCTCTCCGGGAAATTCGCTTCTCTTAACCACATCCTCGGCATAAGCGTCGAGGCGAGGGCATTGCGCGCGCCGAAGCAGATGGTTTTTCCACGGAGATCCCGGAGCCTTTGAATGTGCGCATCGGCGCGGACCACAATTACGCCGCCGATCCGGTCCTGATTCCCGGCCCGGGCGAATACAACGTAATTCCGCCGCTCGGCTTGAAGGACCCGGTGCGGCTCAACCATGACGAAGTCGAAGACTCCGTCAGATAACTTCCGTTCGTAGGCATCTGTTGTCAGCCCGCTGGCAATACGAAGTCTGTAGCCTGACGCGGCGTCGTTGATCTCACGAACGAGCGGATGATAACGCCGCCATAGGTTGCGCGTAACAGACATTGGCTCCACGCCGAACCGGTACTCCATGAATTGTTGACCTGTTGTGGGGGCCTGTGCAATTACGGGTTGAAAAGGAGTCGGTTCACCGGCGCACAAGCCGACGGCTATGCACGCAAGGCGCTGCACCACTTCGCTGATATATGGCACTCGCTCGTCATCTTATCGAAACGCTTCTGCCCGCGATAGTACCGCAATTTACTTAGGTACTAAGTAGGTATATACCTTATTTGAAGCGAAAAGTATCTTTGGGGAGCACGGATTACGAGTATAACGATCGTAATGCGTCCCTCTAACTGAGAGGCTTCACTGTTGAGCGCGAGGCAGTCCCCTTTCCGAAGAAGAGAAGCTTACTCGAGAACGCGTCCGTCAGGCCATGCTGCTGCTCGATCTCAGTCACAGCGCTCTCTAGGAGAGCACTAACTAAAAACTCCGCACTCCTAGCGACACCACGTCATCAACGCGCATCGTCTCTCGGATGACGAATGGCTCGCCGTATTTGACGCCGATCAGATTGCCGTAGAAACGGGCGATGCCGGCGAGCCGGTCTCGAATTTCGGCGGATTGCGGGAAGAGATCTGAGGCCTCGGCTGCATCGCCATATTGCGATTTGTAGGCGAATAAGGAGTCCATGCGGCGGTCGAATTCGCGAGTGATGTCAACCACGAACGTCGGAGTGACATTGGCGTAAAGCGACGAGTAGATGACGTTGAATGGACGTCCGGGTGGTGTCTCCGGATCGAGTTTGCGGAGACCTGCCAGAAAGCACGCATCGAATGCTATGCCCGACGCGTGATAGTGGTCGGGGTGACGAGCTTCCCAGTAGGGAAGGATTACCGTTCGAGGCGTAAGAGCCCGTATCTTCAGCGCGAGCTTCTCGCGGTATTCCACCCAATTTACGAGCTTGGTGTCGGGGAAACCCATGTTGTGGCGATGGGCCAGTTTCAGGATCGCGGTTGCAGCCCCCGCCTCTTTCATCCTTGTCTCCCGATTGCCGCGGCTCCCCATTTCGCCCGCAGTCAAATCGATCACTCCACAGCGATAGCCGGTTTCGGCCATTCGCAGCAGTGTACCTCCGCAGGTCTGTTCGACATCGTCGGGATGCGCGGCGATTGCGAGGAGGTCTACCATCGCAGATCTCGCCGGTATCGGAAACGCTCACGAGTCCCGAGCACATAAATCAGGACCATGCCCGCAACGAAGCCGCCCACGTGCGCGAACCACGCCACGCCACCCTTGGAGATGTTCGAGTAGCCAATCGAGCCGACGCCGCTGAAGATCTGGATGATAAACCAGTAGGCCAGCATGAACACGGCCGGAATCTCCATCGTCGTGAGAAAGATAAATACGGGCACCAGCGTGATGATTCGAGAGTGCGGAAACTTGATGAGGTATGCTCCCATGACGCCGGCGATCGCGCCGCTTGCGCCAAGCGTCGGCACGCGGGAGTAGGGCGCCAGCATTACGTGCGTGGCTCCGGCAGCAAGTCCGCAGAGCAGATAAAACAAAAGATACTTGCCGTGGCCGAGAACGTCTTCGACATTGTCGCCGTAGATCCACAAAAACCACATGTTTCCGATGAGGTGCATCCATCCGCCGTGCATGAACATGGCCGTGAGGATATCGGCGTACTGGAAGCGGTCCGGCACGATCGCGTATTGCGCGATGAAATGGTTCAACTCGTAGGGATCGAGAGAGACCTGGTACAGGAAGACCATCACGTTCACGATGATGATCCCGATCGTGACGAAAGGAGTCGAATAGCTCGGCTGCGTGTCCCGAAGCGGAATCATGAGCTAGGCGTGCTTCGCAGATCGAATGACATAATCGCGGTTGGTGCGCCGCTCGGCGCGTTCCAGTAACGATTGCGCCTGCTCCAGCGTAGCAATTCCGCCACGCGCTCCGATGGCCGTGCAGTTGAGAGCCGCCATGGCGTTTGAAAAATCAAGCGCCTTCTTGATCGACCACTCCTGCAGAATGGCATAGCAGAAGGCGCCATGGAAGACGTCGCCCGCTCCCGTCGTATCCACGCAATTCACGACGAATGCCGGCGAGTAGATGTATTGGCCATCCACCAAGGCGAGCGCTCCGTCGGCGCCTAGCGTCATCGCCGCCACTCGCATGCCGTACTGATTCTGTATCAGTTGAAGGGCTTTGAAATGATCCTGCTCGCCGGTCCAGCCCGCGGGAAACTCGGAACTGGAGATGAGGTAATCGACATTCGGCAGCACCTTATCGAAGCCGGGGTAGATTGTGTCCACGTCCACTGTTACGGGGATATTGTGCGTTCGCGCAATCTCGGCACAACGAGCAACTGCCGCAGTATCATGCCCGTCGATGTGAAGCAATCGCGCGCATGCGATCTGCTCCGGGGTGATTTCTAGCGCATCGATACGAAGACAGTCGGGGCGGCGCCAGAGCACCGTGCGCTCACCGGTCATATGATCGATGAGAATATAGGCGCTCTGATTCGGGCAGTTCTTCCGAAGCTGAACGTGATCCAGGTTGATGCCCTGGCCGAGCAGGCTCTCCATCTGAATGCGGCCCCGCTCGTCATCACCTACGGTCCCGATGTACTTGACGCGCATTCCGAGTTTGGCGCACGCGACCATTGCGCTGGCTACCTGGCCCCCGGGGCTGAGGATCTCTTCGGTAAACGGGACTTTGCCGGCGTAGGCCGGGAATTTGGGGAGCAGGAGGAGAGTATCTGTGGCGTTAAGTCCTACGCCAACCACGTCGAAATCTGGGGTCACTTTTTCACCGGCATCAGATAGAGGAAGATCGTGTGCGTACGGTTATACGCCTTCATCTTCTCTACTTTCGCAGGTTTCCATCCCCGAACTTCAAAGTCGTGGGAAACGACCCGCGCGCCGGGTTTTAATTGCTTCTCCAGCTTAGGCTTCAACATGTCGTTGGCGCCGGTATCCAGGTAAAGAATCACGACATCCGCCTGCTGCAGATCCGTATCGAGAAGACTACCCTGAGTGATTTTCACCTGCTGTTCCAGATTCAGGCGTCTGACATGGTCGTTGGTCATCCGCACCAGATTGGAGGAAAGCTCGATTCCGATGCCTTTAGCTTTGTACCTTTGAGCGGCAGTAATCAGGACCCGTCCGTCACCGCAGCCGAGATCGAACACAACATCGCCGGGTTTGACTTCCGCGAGGTCGAGCATGCGATCCACGATAGGTTGGGGAGATGCGACAAAGGGAGCGAGATTCTGGGAACTATCCCGTAGCTCGCGCGTAGCGGGAGTTTGGCCTGCTACGGGCAGCAGGCCGAGCCAAAACAAAGCGATGCCGAAGCGCATGTCCTACTCGGAAGAAGACGTACCGGACCGCCGACCCTGTTTCGTTTTTACGATTCGGGAGACCATTTCAGTCACGGCGAACCACAAATCCCTGGGCTTACTTATAGTGTACTCGTAACCCTTCAGGAGTTTGACGGCTTTTCCGATGGCATCGTTCCAAGGGACTGCCTGCGGATACAGATTGTAGTTCATGTAAAAGACCGGGTACCCCAGTTCGCCGATCTGGCGAAGGGACTCGGCCGGCACGCTCTCTTCGAGCAGCGCCTTTGGCCCAGCGAAGACGACCGCGTCCGCGTTGTCGGTGGAAGCGACCTCTTCCTTGATCAAACGTGTGAGGAATTCCGTCTCACCGTTTTTCTCTCCAAGGCGTTTCAGATCGACAGTGCCCGGGCTGATGGATTCCAGGGCTTGGCCGAGGGCGGGGAAGTCGATCTTTTCGGCGTTGTCCTGACGATAGACGACCCTGTGCTCCTGCAGGTTGAAGGCGACAATGGTAAATCTTCCGATTCTTGGATCGCGGGAGATATTGCGCAGGATTGCAGTTAGCGCGCTGGTATCAAGGGGTTGAAGCGTCGCGGACCTGGCGTTCTGGGGAGCGAAATTGATCAACACCTTGACGTTAAGGGGTGGCTCGTCGGCCACTCGCTGGACCGGCGGCTCGTCTTTAAACTGTTCGCGCTCGCTGGCCTGAATTACTCCCTGACCGATTGCGAGGGCTACCTGTTTGTCCTTGACGCCGAGCGCCGATTCGATCTCCCATGATGACGAACAGACGCGTTCCGCCCGATCGCGCATAAGCCATTCGACTTTGTAACGGCCTTCGCCCAAGTCGAAGCCGCCCTGGAAGTACGCATCGCCTTTGGCGTCTTCTTCGATACTTGGGACCTTCAGTCTATGGATGAAGTAGACAGGTTGAGCGGCGGGGTCGAGCGATGTGACACGGAATAACATTGTCAGCATGTTTTCCGGCCCGGCCAACTCGCGAAGTGGGACGCTCACTTCGTAACCTGAATGGAAACGAAGATCGAATCCGAGGATCGGCTTGATGCTGATCACGGAACAAGGCAAGTCCTGGCGATTTTCGCCGGCCTCAAAGATTGCCTGATCGGTATTGAGAATGCGAATCGCGCCACCTGCGCCGGTGGTGCTCAACAGAACCTGGGCGTTGGCCAGGATCGCGGAAGTAAGGTATATGATTCCAAGGGCTCTCATTCTGCCCGACTCCACACACCGAGTCCCACCGTTACAGGCCAACGGTAGATTCAGTAGACGTTATTATCTACCAAAATTGGAATTGTGCAAGAGGTCATCCTCGCGGACGCCTATCGGAAAGTGAGATTAAAGTACTAAGTACCTTGTTTCAGGTTCTGCTATGAAATTCTGTATTTTTCTGTTAGATGATGCGTTTTGCCTCCTCTAACCGTCACTCTGACTTGTGCTACAGTTCAACCGATGGCATCCCGAAGTATCAACAAAGCAATCCTCCTCGGTCACCTCGGGAAGGACGCGGAAACGAAGTTTACTCCAAGCGGCGTTGCTAAGACGACATTCACACTAGCCACCAGCCGCCGGTGGAAAGATCAGCAAACGGGCGACTGGAAAGAAGAAACGGAATGGCACAATGTTACGCTCTGGCGGTCGGAGAACCTGGCGAACTATCTTCAGAAGGGTAAGCAGGTTTATGTCGAAGGGCGCATCTCGACTCGGAGCTACGAAGACAAAGACGGGAATAAGAAGTACTTCACGGAAGTCGTTGCCGACGATGTGATTCTGCTTGGCGGGCGAGGTGATAGCGGTAGTAGTGCTCCAGACGATTTTGGGCAGTCGGTATCGATGCCGCGGAGCGCGCCGAGGGGGCCGCAACCGGTTCGCCAGCAGCCGCAGGAGTCGTCCTTCGATCCGGGAATTACGGACGACGACGTTCCGTTCTAGGTTACGGACGTCTACCGATATCGACGCGAGGTTAGAGTTCGTATGCGGCCTTCAAGCTCTCCACGTCGCCGGTCGGTACCAGCCGCAAGCGTCGATTCCGTTTGGCTAGTAGGGATGATGAAATACATCAGGCAGACAAGATCCCCACTGACTTTCCGCGAAGTCGAAGCGATAGACATCTTGAATCCGGGCATCGATGCGTACGCCGGGTTTGCGTGGGCGTTCTTTTGCTTCATTGACGCCAAACTCGGAGGGGTCCAGGCCAGTGACATCCCAGCCCTGCTGCTCCAGCAAAATTGAGTTGCGCCCCTGGCCCATGCGATGTCGAGTGCCTTTCCGGGCTTTAGGCTTCGGATCATCTCCACGAGAAAGGTGTCGGGCTTTGCAACCCGGTCACCGGCTTGCAAATACAGGCATCAAAGTTTCACCGCCGTCCATTCGGGATTCCTCCACGGACCGCCTTTGCAGTTGCGCAGCCAAGGACTGAGCATCCGAAGCCGCATCCCATCGGCGACCAACTTTTTCTGGTATCCCGGAAACGCTTCAGTTTGATTGCCGAATGTAGGATGCCAGAGAAGGTGGCACCGCCAGTCAACGAAACCAAAGCGACACTGTAATGCACAATTCTTGTCACGATAAGGGCCCAATTCCAATGTTTGGCCAGTGTTGTTGTCATCATCCTACGGCTGCCGTTCGGCCCGGTCCTCCTGCTTTTTTTTGCGATTACTCGCAGGTGATCACTGGTCGCCAGCACGTCCGGGAGTCGCAGAGAATCGGCCAAATGAATGTTCGTTGACCTCCTCGAGGTGGATCCTGGTTCTTTACGAGTATCAATGAGTGGACGCCTTGGCTGTCTCTGGGGAACTGGGCCTGGAAGATCCTGCAGGTGTCCGTTCTAGAATCACCGAACTGACGATTCCGGCACACAGAGAGGCTATTAGAACTCCTAACTTTGCCGCCGTGGCTTGCTCATTATTTGTGAGCCACGCCCGTTTCGGCAAAGAGACGAAAATATTTTCAATCCAATCTCCTCTTTGCCGCGTCAAATAAACATGCCGCCGGGGGCGGCACCTCTCGCGTCCTACCTTTAGCCCCTCATTCGTGTCCGGCCAAGTTTAGCTCGCCAGTGAATACACCGCTGCTTTGGCAGCCAGGAGAAATTAGATTGACAAATATATTCGTCGGCAACTTGTCCTTTGACACGACCGATTCAGATTTACATGCCACATTCGGCACCTATGGCTCGGTGGAACGCGCGAGCGTGGTGCGCGACCGCGACAGCGGTCAGTCCCGCGGGTTCGGCTTCGTCGAAATGACTAACACCGCGGAAGCTACCCAGGCCATGACGGCTCTAAACGGTCAGGACCTGAACGGCCGGACGCTGAACGTCAACGAAGCCCGCCCGCGTGAGACAAACGGCGGCCGGCAAGGCGGCGGCTCCAACCGCAGCAACAGCGCCGGCAACGGGCGGCGTCGCGAAAGCCGCTGGTAACGGGCGGCAGAGCAGACACTTGGTTGTGTTCGCGTAACACACCCACGCCACATCACTCGGATGCCGCCCTGGCGCATCCGATTAATCGGCTTGCTTCTTCGCACGAAAAGGACGTCCGCATGCACTTGAAACTGGCCGGCTTCTCGAGGCGCGCCCGGAGGATTCACCCTCGGCAACAATTTTACTCACTGATGAGGAACTGAGTATACACGCGGCATCGAATCGGCAGCACAGCAGGACGCGGCAAAGCCGGCATTGCAATCACGTAGAGCCGCCTTGCTGCTGCCGCGAAAAGCCAAAACTACGTTGTCCCACAATCTACAATTGTCGCCCGTCCCTCGCAGGAGTAAGCTATGAACGATCCCACGATTCAAACAGTTCCCTCGATGAGCAGGTGTGGCGCGAATGGCTCCCAAAGAAAACTGCGCGAGCAACGCGCACCCCAGACGGCGAAAAATTGCAACTAGTCTTCTAGTGCGGCCCTGCTCGCTTTCGGCATCTTCTACCTGCGCACAACGGCCTGAATATGGAAACGACGAAACAACTTAGAGCTCGATTTGGCATCGCATTCAAGCGGTACTCGGCACAACACACAGCAATGCGGAGGATGACGGCTGATGTGCCTGATAATGATGTGACGGCTTGGATCCACGACGTCAATGTGCAGTCGCGGCTCGTTTGCGATGCCGAGCGCGACTACAAGGCTGTCCGGCTTGAGTATGCGAAACGTCTACTTTCCGGGCGTTTGGATGGCTGAACGGATCAATGCCTCTGAACGGATCAGTGCTGAAGTACTTGGCTCTCCTCGCAAGCACGTTCGCGATCTATCTCAGTGGAGAGGAGCGGGATCTGGCCGCGCTAATTGCCGCGGCCGAGAGCCGGCGCGACGCAAACGTTCGCGAGGTTCGCTCCATTCGCGAGTACGTCGTGCGCAACGCGCGGTGGCAAAGCGACGCAATCATGTATGCGACGATGATTACGTCTGCCGGCGGCAGCAAACGGTACGAGATTATACGCACTAACGCCGACGGGATGCGCAGGAATATACTTGTCAGGATTCTCGAAGGCGAAGTTGAAGCAGCGGCGAAACAGGATCGCGACGGCAATGTCAATGAGACAAATTACGAGCTCCGGCCACAGTCTGCGAACGCGCAAGGTAAGCAGCCATGCCGCACTGTGACACTGGTGCCGAGGATACGAACGCGATTCACGCTTGATGGCCACGGGTGCGTGGACATGTCAGACTTCGCGATGGTCCGGATGGAAGGCCGTACGGCGAAGCGCATATCCTTTCTCGTCGGCCGTGCGGACGTAGTTCAGGAGTTTCGGAAAATTGGAGAGTTCTGGTATTCTTCAACGAGCCGTTCGACGGCCGAAGTTCGGTTCTTAGGACGAACCGAGCTCATCATCAAATACCTGAATTATTCGATCACATCCAAAACGGGCGCCGTTGTCACCGCGAATCTGGGACCGGAGAGATCGAGCGCGCCCTGATCAGTTGAGTCCGAGCGCCTCCGCGGCGAGATACAGGCGGTGACCGATGGCGCCTGCTTCAAGATGCACATAGTTCCGACACTCGAGGCCGGGCGCGGAGAATTACGCCGACGAGCTTTTTAGCGCACCGGGTGATCGGCAACCCGCATTAGCTTGGCAGGCTGATCATATCCAGCCAGAACGCCTTGATAAACTCCACAAATCGACCAAGCTCTTCCGGAGAGCTAGGCCGGTGGACACAACAATTAGCGTGTAACGAGTAGGCCGTCTGGACATCGCCGTCATCTGAGGTGGCCAGCACAATGATCGGGATCCGCGCGAGATGCTGGTCCGCTTTGGCCAAAGTCAGCATCTCAAACCCACCGCCGTTTGCAAGTTTCATGTCCAGGAAGATCAGGATAGGGCGAGGAGCGCTCTTATATCGATCTTTTCGCAGCAGAAACTCAATTGCCTCCTCACCGTCCGCAACAAAGTAAAGCTGAGCGCGAATATTGCCTCGGTAAAACTGATCCTGCATCAAATCAGCGCCTTCACGGCTGCCATCAATGAGGAGAATGGATTGCGCCACCGGATCTACCCGTCGGGCCGTCATACATCTCCTATTCTGGTTCTAAGTTTCGAAAAAGGACAGTCAGTCCTCAGAAATAACCAACATGTCTTTCAACAACTACGTTGTGCAGAGCGCATCCACTGCGCGTCGATCAGTGTGGCTACTGGCGAAACCAGGTGGGTCCGGCCTGTTCAGTCGACGTCGGAGAACACCGGCTCTGCCGTCGGCCAGAGCGCCATGGCGAACCAGAACTCTTCGATTGAGCGAATCAGCCGGCAGAACTCGTCCAAGTCAGCCGGCTTCTGCACATAACAGTTCGCGTGCAAATCGTACACATTGTTTACGTCGATCTGCTCACGCGAGCTTGTCATTACGATGACGGGAATGCGTTTCAGGATGTGGTCCGACTTGATCTCAGCGAGAACCTCAAAGCCATCTTTCCGCGGCATATGCAGATCTAGGAAAATTAGATCCGGCCTCGGAGCGTTCTCGTGGGGGCGTACGCGTGTCAGGAAATCAAGTGCCTCCTGACCATCGTTGGCGCAGGTGACGCGGCTGTTTACGCATGAGTCCCGCAAACACTTCTCCATTAGATAGGCTGATGGAGTGTCATCATCGACTACGAGAATTTGCACGGGCCGCTTCCATGAGGTCCCCATGATTGTTCTCCCCCTTTCGAACTCAAGCAGGCAGGAGTGGGGAAATCGTGGGTAGCTGGCGGAAGGCAATCGCGGCGCGACCCCACGCTGAGTGCTACCTAAAATTAGCACAGATCCCTCTGGCCTCGCAGGCTCTACCGTTGTGCTGGCGCAGATAGGAAAAGCCACGTCTCGCCCGCTCGCTCAAGACACCGAAGCTTACTGCGGGCCTGCACTCGACGAGCGCCTTCAATCCACACGTACTCACGCAATATTCGTCAGAGACGGCACGGGAGATCGTGGGTGATCACGCCAACACCGGAGGCTACATCACTTCGGATTGACTAAATGGAATACGCATAGGTCTCTCCTCGGATCCGATGTGAGATTAGTTCCTGCGACGACCCTCAAATAGCGGACCTGCTGTGTTGCAGACAGAGAGCTACCAAATCGGCTATAACGGCCTCGCCCACACACATGACCGTGTCGGCGCCGCCCCAATAGATTTTTGCCGTTCCGTCAGGCTCGGGTACGGCGCCGCAGGTGAAGACAACATTGTGGACATATCCAGTGACTTCCCAAGGATCTTCCGGCTGCAGAATCCAGGAGTCGCTCACTCCTAGGACCTTCGCCGGGTTCTGGAGGTCATGTAGCGCAACGCCCAGGCGATAGACCGATCCGTCCATTGTTCGAAACACGCCGTGGTAGATCGAAAGCCATCCCTGCTCCGTTTTGATCGGCGGCGCTCCCGGGCCGACCTTCATTTCATCCCAGTGATAAGGTTCCGGCTTCATGACGAGTTGGGACTCGCCCCAGAAGCGCAGGTCGGGAGAATAGGAAATCCAGATCGACCAAGGCGCGATCTCGGAATGGGGCCGGTCAAGTCGCGCGTAGAGCCCGTCAAACTTCTCGGGGAAAATCACTGCATTTCGAGCGTCCGCCTGTGTGATAAGGGAGACACGCTCGATCTGAACAAAGTCTTGCGTTCTGGCGAGGGCAATCCTCACGCCATATCGCGAGTAGGCGCTGTAGGTGATGAGATACTCGCCTTCCACTCGGGTGACACGTGGGTCCTCGACACCGAATTCCTCGTATGTTCCGAAGCGGCTGTTTAGTTCAGGCTTTAGAAAGGGCTCCGGATCCGCGACGAAGCGGAATCCGTCGAAACTGCGTGCCAGCCCGATGATGGAACGTCCTGTTCGCAGGTGGGATCGGAACAGCATGATGTATTCGTCCCCATGCTTGACCACGGCTGCATTATGAACCGTCTCGACTGGATAAGGGACCTCAGCCTTTGTAAGGATAGGGTTCCCGGAATAACGCTTCACGACGTCGTGCCTCACGCGCGTCTCCTTGATTCCAGATCAAAGATTGCGTCATAGACTCGTTCATATGCATCCACCATCGAGTCGATGGAGAAGTGTTGTTGGACGCGTTCCCGGCATGCCGCACTATCAATCGACGCAAGCTCTTGCAGTGCCTTCACCCCTTCGTTCACCGTGCTCACCAGGAATCCGGTTCGACCATGCTCGATGACTTCACTGCAGGAGCCGCGATTCATCGCAATCACCGGCACACCGGCCGCGTTAGCCTCTGCGAGAACAAGTCCGAATCTCTCCGGGATGGTGTTCAAATGGAGCAGCCCGCGCGCCCGGGCAAACAGGTCATTCTTGCCCGGTACGTCCACCGGCCCGATGTATCGGATTTGCTGATTGAGATGTGGTTCCACCTGCTCCCGAAAGTAGATCGTGTCCTGGATGATCCCAGCGATCAGCAATGGCCACCCACTCAGCCGGGCGACTTCGATAGCTAGATGGACACCCTTATCCGGGTGAATGCGGCCAAGAAAGATCAGGTGATCGCCGCGCAAGTGTTGAAGCGGGTACAACGAGAGATCGATTCCGTTGTAAACAGTTGCCAGGTAGTTGAGCCCCGGCATCCGATCCGAGTCGCTAACGGAAACGAAATATCCATCAGCATACTTCCGGTAAATCGGCAGGATTTGCGGGGACGAGAATCCATGGATCGTCGTCACAACCGGCGTATTGACCAGTCGCGTATACGTCAACGCCATGAAGTCGTAATGGTTGTGGATCAGATCGAAATCGGCGGCGTGTTCGAACACCTCTGAAATGTGACGATACTCGGCCACTTTTGGATCGATCGTACGGTCCTCTTCGTAACCCTGATCAACGACCGCGTGGAGGCGAGCGCGGGTCACGGAATCGCCAGTGGCGAACAGCGTTACGTCCCAGCCGCGCGCGACCAGCCCCTCAGTGATATTGCTCGCGACAGTCTCCCAAGCGCCGTATTGCCGAGGCGGGGTTCGCCAGGCGACGGGCGACAGCACAGCTACTCTCTTCTTGCGATTCGCCATAGTCATCAGCCGTCCCCATAGTGCATCGCACTGAGAACATCATTGATGGAGACAGTTGCAAAACCTGTTGCGTGATCAGCCATAGCATAGGGAATAACCAACACCCCGTCGTGAAGAAGGGCGCCGCAGGTGTAAACCACGTTCGGCACGTAGCCTTCCCGTTCGCTCTGGGTAGGTTCAATTAAGGGCTCGCGCAGGCGGCCGATTACTTTGCGGGGATCATCGCGATCCAACAAGAAAGCGCCGATGCAGTACCTTCGCAAAGGACCTACACCATGGCTGAGCACCAGCCAGCCAGCTTCTGTCTCAATGGGAGACCCGCAGTTGCCAAGCTGGACCAGTTCCCACGGGAACGTGGGCTTGAGAAGAATTTCCCGGTCATTCCAGAAGTGGACGTTGTCGGAGAACATGAGATATATGCTCTCGTTGTCCTGGCGCGAAAGCATGGCATAGCGACCGTCAATTTTCCGTGGGAACAGGGCCATGCCCTTGTTCTGGGCGGCTGCGCCGTTCAGTGTGATGAAGCGGAATCGAAGGAAATCAGTTGTCTCGACGAGTTCCGGCATTACCACCTTGCCGTCGAAAGCAGTGAATGTGGCGTAGTAAATGTAACTGCCGTTGCCGTTATCGAAATGGACAAAGCGTGCATCTTCGATGCCGTTTCGTTGTGAAGGTGTGGCCGGAAAAAGGATTCGCTCGGGAAGTTGCTGCGTCGGGCTGAAACTGGACTTCGTAGTTGGACTTGGCCAGCATCCACATTCCCTCAGCTGCGGTCTGATCCTTCTGCAAAACGCCCTCAGACTGCCGCTCCTCATCCATCTCGAAATCGATGCTGCTTCGGAGCTCCTGAAGCGTGAACGGATCGCCCAGTCTGTTCACGACGCGGCGGGGGAATTCGTCAGTCAATCCTAGTTCAGCGAGTTTGCGCGTAAACAGTGACTTCTCATACTCGGAATTGGGAATCTGGCAGGGCTCGGTTAGGAAGCCGGTTGGAGCGCATTACCTCGAGCCTTCCATCCGGATGGATAATCCCGGTTCGAAAAGTGATCGATGAAATGTGACCTTCCCCCGTAGCGCGAAGGCTGAGAATGAATCGTAGAGCGCCATCCGGCAGGTCAGTTTGATCCGGGTGTGGCACTATCGACGGGTTGAAGAGGGCGGCCGATTCGAGAGAATACTCGGCGAGGAAATACGAGCCGATCAAGAGGCATCTTTGCTCGGAAAGTCGTACATCGGTCAACAGCATCTCGCGAACTTGCTCGAAGCGTTCCTGAAAACGCCTGTGGATCTGGTGATGTCGCGGGGAGAACTCTGTGGAGATTTGTTCCAGGAGGACGCCCACCGCTTCCTCCGGCAGTGTCATGATCCGGGCGATTATCCGGGCCACCCGCTGCGAGTCCCCCGGACTGAATGGTCGTAAGAGTACCCGTGACTGGTCCGGTTTGAGCATCGTGCTCGTACGGCTGACGTGAATCGAGTTCGCGCTCATGAAGGATTACGCTCCGATGGCGACCGGCTCCTTGAAACTCGTCACCATGTTCTGCGCCAGGCGCATCTCGGCCAACGAAAGCAGAAACGCAAGAGACGACTCTGCGCCCTCATTCCCGTTGACCCGATCCACGTGGAGACCATCCCGACAGCCTCCGCTCTCGGGTGAATAGAGCTCAAGACCAAGATCGTTCCATCCAAGAAACCAGTCGAACGCTCGTTGAGCCTGCTCGTACCACCAGAAGTCTGAAGTTGTGCGGTAGGCTTCGAGACACGCCGAGACGGTTGCGTGCGCCTCAATGGGCTGCTGGTCAAACTGTGCACGCGCCCCGCCACGACGATAGAATCCGTTGCTGCCGATCGGCCGGAAATGCCCCTTCTCGGAGACTTGTAACTCGTTGAGCCAGCGCAGCGCCTGCAATCCCGCCTCGATGATGGCGAGTTGCCCGGTCGCGTGTCCGCTTAGGATCAACGCGTGCGCCAGCTTTGCATTGTCATATGACAGCTCGTCTTCAAACCAGCACCAGTCGGGTTGGGCGCTGCGCCGGAACAAATCCATGAGTTTGGACGTGAGTAATTCGCGGGTCTGATTGACAAGGCTGTCACCACTCAGCCGGCGAAGGTACTCATGGATGCCGATCAGTCCGAATGCCCAGGCGCGCGGCGAGGTGAAGTTCGTGAAGGCCGGCAATGCACGGGCGAAGAGTTGGCCAGCTATCATCTGTACACCTCGTGATCCTGAACGTCCAACTCCTATGCCGAGCGCCCATAGTGCTCGCCCTTGACAGTCTTCCGATCCGCAGGCATCAAGCCAGTGCCGGTCGAAACTCATGTGGTTATGAAACCGCTCCATGTTCTTGTCGAACGCGTGATGCAGGAAACCAGCACACGTGGTTGTTATGGTTCGCACGCGTTCCGGCTCCTCACCCAGTTCGCCGAGCAGGACGGCCAGGATAAATGCGCGCGCATTGTCGTCGGTACAGTAGCCCTCAGAGAAGTTCGGGACGGTGAAAACGGCGTGTTGGAAGACGCCGGTGGAATCGGTCATTTGGGAGAGGTGATTCAGCTTCAGCTCGGGTAATTCCCTGGGCCTCTGGTCGAGCGTCTTGGTGATCAGAGATTTTCGGGAGGGTGCGCCACCCTCGAGGCGCGATAGCTCAAACGAGCGCATATAGAGCTGCGCAACGTTGCTCCAAATCATCTCGCGCCCAATCCGATACGCGTTCTTGCGAATGGCATGACGTCTTGTGTCGTCCCTCAGCAACGCGATCACCTCCCGAGCGATCGCCTGCGAATCCCCGAATGGCACTAAGACGCCGCGGTCATCCGCCAGGAGTTCTGCGGCATGCCAGTAAGGCGTCGAAACAACGGCTTTGCCGGCGCCGAAAGTATAGGCAAGGGTTCCTGACGTTATCTGCGCTTCGTTGAGATAAGGCGTTATGTAGAGGTCGGCGGCGCCGATGAACTCTTTTAGGTTTTCCAGATCGACGTACCGGTTGTAAAAAATGACGTGTTTCTCAACTCTATTCTTCCTGGCAAGAATCTCTAAGCTCAGCCGGTAAGCTTCACCGTGCTCACGCACTTCGTTTGGGTGTGTCGCGCCGAGGACTATGTACACGACGTCGGGAAACTCAGCCACGATAGCCGGCAGGGCATTTAGCACGACTTCGATTCCCTTGTTGGGGGAAAGCAGACCGAAGGTGAGCAGAACTACCTTGCCTTCAACACCGAACTGATCTTTGAAGTAGGTTGGATCGACGAACCCAACATCTGGGATCCCATGCGCGATCAGGTCGACCTTGGAAAGCGGCACTTCGTAAATGTCCTGCAGCATCTGCCGCCCACGCTCAGCCATGACAACTACACGGGTCGAGAGCGAGATCAGCTCTCGCATGACGCGCCGTTGGTCGGCCCGGGGCTCACGGAGAACAGTGTGGAGCGTTGTGACGACCGGCATCGCCAGTTCGCGCAGGAATGCCAGGATGTGGCCGCCGGCAGGGCCGCCGAAAATGCCGAACTCGTGCTGAAGGCACACAATGTCTACATTGCTGATATTGAGGAAGTCCGCGGCGCGCAGGTACGACGACAACTCCTGCTCTTCGATCTCGAAGCGGACAACATCCGGGTAGTCATAGCCACCCTTGATGTCGTTGACCGAAACAGAAAAGCACTGGCTCTGGGGATACGCATTCGCGACGGCGCCAAGCAGATCGGAAGTAAACGTGGCGATTCCGCATTTGCGAGGCACGTGGTCGGCGACGAAAGCGATCTTACGTACTTTGGATATGTCTCTCATAACCCATACCTTCGCTCTGACACATCGGGCGTCTCTTCAATCCGATCGCCTCGGCTGCTGCGGAGGCGGGAAATGAAGTGGATCCCTCAAGCTTTGTAATTCCCGATAGTAGTAGAGGGGCGACGGCCGCCTCCCTTTGAACTTCAGCATCTTCAGAAACTCGATCTCCTCTTCTGTCGCATCGGCGCTTAGGCATCCGTCCTTCAGAAACTGCTCAAACCCTGGTTCTATGACGAACGATTGCTCGACCGCTATTTCGACGAACTCAAATCGTTTCAGGCTGCCTGGCGCTAGCCGGGGGTTCAGCATGACCTCGATGCCAAAGCTCTTAAGGTCGATATCCCAGCCCTCGATCATCGGATCCAGGAACGGAGATGCAGCTTTCGACGGAAACCTGGAATACGTCCATGTCCAGAAACTCGAGGATTGCGACTCGCACCTCCTCATAGCTGCGCCCGCTCAGTTGACCCATCGTGCGGAGCCACTCTTCACTTCGCAATTCTTCCCTCGCAACTCCCTGGGCCACATCCAGGATTTTTTGCGTGACGAGACGTTCGAGTTCTCCGAAAGGCTCCTTCTCGAAAATGCGCCGTACCTCTGCCCGCCTCTTCGGGGCGGACTTGCGGAGAATCAACTCCCGGCGCTCTTCGAAGAGCGGCACGGATGCCTCCCCAATCTTCTTCTTCAACTCCAGCCGACGCTGAACATCTGCCAGTCTCGAAAGCTCTCCGGCTGGGAGCTTGAGGAATTGGCCGATCTTTTCGTAGATGTCAGTGCGTTCCGGCGCGGGAGGGGCTTTCCTGCGGGCCAGGAGCTGGGAGATATATGATTCGGTGACTTGAGCCGCACCTGCCAAATCCTTTTGATCTAGGCCCAACTCGGTCAAGCGCTGTTTAATCAGTTGAGAAACATCCACTTGTGTGATCCAGCACCTTTTTGGTTAACCTCACTCGGTGAAGTAAGCTCCTCAAGTGTGCCACTAATGTGCTTGACAGGCAATTCAAATTAACCGAGAATAGTTACGTCTGAGCACTCCTGTTCACTCACGGTTCCCCTGAACTAAGTCAGGTGCTCCGTCCCTTCCTCTTAGGCAGATCATCTGGCAACCGAGGAGTTTGCATGTTAAATAGCCAACCTAAATACGCGGGGACGCGGTACACGATTATCGTAGCGGCGCTTGTTGTTGCATGCGTCGTCAGTCCTGCGCTGCTGCTCCTTTCACGCCCATTCGGGTACATTTCGGCGTCAGTAGCGCTGGCTTGCAGCGGCTTTTGTGTCGCCGTCGCGTTTATCCATTGGAAGAAGTACTCGGAATTGACGATTCCTTCTATTACGTCTCCGTACCCGAGGTCGAAATGACTCTCCTGCGCCACTTAACAGTGATCGTGGCGCCGATGATCTGGGCACCGCTGCTCGGCGCTGGAGACCTTTCCAGCTATCGGGGAATCCGAATCGGCACAACCCTGGAGATCGCAGCGAAGCAGTCGGATGCACAATCGGGCGAGGCAAGGCTCGTCCACCAGCGGCCGGCGGTGATTCAGGAACTGGAGTGCGCGCCTCGTTTTTCGTACACGTCGAACGCGAAAGAAGTGGATCCGGTCAGGGATAGCCTGTTGCGGTTCTACAACGGAGAGTTGTTCCAGATCGTCACGACATACGACCGAGACAAGGTGAAAGGGATGAAGGAAGCGGATCTGGTTGATGCCATCTCGCTTACCTACGGAACTGCGACGAAGCCTGCTGTCGAGATTCCTTATCACTCCAACTATGGCGAGGTTGCATCGGTACTCGCTCGATGGGAAGACACGGATTACTCACATGATTTGATTCGTACGGGAGACCGGTCCAGCTTTGCGTTGGTCCTCAGTAATAAGCGACTGAACGCGTTGGCTCAGGCGGCGATTGCAGAAGCGGTTCGGCTGGATGCAATCGAGGCTCCTCAAAAACAAATCAACCTGCAGAAGCTGCAGGACGCAAACGATCGCCTCGACCTTGAGAGGGCTCGATCCGAGAACAGGCCAAACTTTCGTCCGTGAGCAACGATGAACTCCCTACACGATGGCCGTCGATTGGTGGGGGCTCCCGACTGGTCGCACCGGGAACCCTTGTTCCACCAGAGTGGCAGGTTGAGCACGATTCAGATGCGAGCTGGTCGCGCAGGGATGACTTACTCTCGTCGATCAAATGTTCGGGGAAGTCTCCCCCGCTTGGGGGTATGTTCCGACCGCGTGACGAAGCTTCATCGAGGGCCCATTTGTGCCATTGACCAGAGAAGATCAATTAGCAACAGCAGGAGAAGAGATGACCGGTACGCCGAGCCAGGTAGAGTGGGCGCAGCAGATCAAACGGCAGGTAAATACGGAATTTGATCGAGTAAGCAGCGCTTTGAAAGGTGCGGCCGACAGTCAGTCGAAACAGGATCGACTGAATATCGACGCAATCGGCTCCATCCTGGAACAAAAGCGCCTTGAAGTAATGGCGAGAGATGAGGCTGGCTATTTTATTCGGGACTGGCAGGAGCTCAGCGACCAAGTGCGGCGGCTGATCGGCTCCGATCCTGCCTTTCAGGCAATCAGGGCAAGGCGCGAGGCGCCATCACGACAGATGCACACTGAGCAGTTGTCCAACGAAATCGGCATGCCGAAATGAAACGTATTACCGTCACATTCACCGCGGCGGAGCTTGCTCTACTGAGGAGCCTGGCAGCGGATCAACTGTTCCGGAGAGAGTTCATTGATCCGAGACTGCCGGGCTACAGAGCTAATGCTGCCGAGATAGCTCTCGGCAAGCAAGTTGTGGAACGTCTGCGATTATCAACCGATGCGGCCATGGGAACAAAGCCCACAAAAGGAACGGAATGACTCGTCTGACAGTCCGGGATAAGGGATAAAGGATGCCTTTCGAGCAGCATGTTCCACGAGCGTTTACGCAGACGGGCGTCCGGATGTTCGCACCGACTGCTTCTGGCGTCTACGGACTCTCGAACGCTCGTGAGTGGATCTACATCGGAGAAACCGACGACATACGAGGCGCCCTTATCGCTCACCTGGCGGACTGTCGTGCGTCCATGATGACCCGCAACCCAACCGGCTTTGTGTTCGAAGTCTGCGAGAGAGCGCATCGCCCCACGCGACAGGATCGTTTGATTTTCGAATACGAGCCTACTTGTAACCGGCAGTGGTCGGGGAACTCGTGAAAAAGGCTCGGAACCGCATTCGGAATCGTTGGAAAAATCTGGAAGGAGCGAATGGATGCAATACATTCTCACTCGGTTTACTCATGAGATGGGGTTCCGCGTGTTTGAGTTCGAAGGCATCGGCGACGATCGAGTGCGAACCGCTTATACAGTGAGGGCGGATCTCGCGCTGATACACCGATACGGCATCCGCGTGCAAGAATTACCTCTACTCTGCCGAGGCGTTCTGGAGCGGCGCAAGGAGGACGAGGCGCAGCAGACATTCACGTATACAGAGGTCGACATGCGTCTGAACGCTGAAATGTCCGCCTCCCGGGCCGCGGATGCAGAGAAGAGAAGGGCGCCGCGTAAAACGCCCAGCCAGAACGTTGGCGCCGCTTGGCGCAGTCCGCACGTGTAGGCAGCTTTGACTCGGTCAAAGCACATGAATAAATACAGAGAGCTATCTCACCATCGCGGGCGAGCGTTCGAGTAACTATCTCGTACAGACCGTTCGTAGAGGTCTCCCCCACAGCATTCTCGGCGCACGTTCAGGAATATGGCGTCGGGTGACCGCTATGAGCGTCCAAGATCCGCGTGCCGGCCATGTGTGCTAACTTTCCGCCTCGTTTGCCGTTAGCTACTGGGAATTCCGCCGGACGGCAGCGAAAAAATAACGGTGCTGACTAAGGATGAAGCACTTCCAATCCTTTGGATACGAACCGGCGCAGCCTTTTCACAATTGAACTTTTGGCCAAAGGGGCTTGGATCACTGAGGCGTTCCGACCATATGTGGTCCGCGAGGATCGTGAAAACGTTCTTATCGTGATTTGAGCACGCGGGTGAGAAAAGGCGATGCTGGCGACACCCCGGATGATCTTCAGCGTATAGCCTATGAGGCGTTAGGAGGCGTAGTGCATCCGAAAAGGCCAGGTTGAGATCAGCCAAATTCGGCATTTTGTACTCGGGAAGCTGATCCTGAACGCGCGCAGGAAAGCCCTGTAGCTTGTCCGATCCTCTTGATGTCCCACCGAAAGACGCTCACTCGCAGCGTCGAACCCTGGCTTACCGTGTTGCCGCCGAACCAAAGCGGGTCGCCAAGCTGATACAGCAGCCTTTAGGCGAAGCTCTTGACTGTGGGCCGCGCCGGTATTTTTACGACCAGTACGGGAACCTCGACGCCCGACTGGGTGGTCGACGCGCGGATGGAGGCTCGCAAAGTAGGAAATGATCGTGGTTTTCCCGCTGCCACTCTCGCCGGCATTTGAGCAGCAGTCCGGTTCGGCGGTAGCGTCGTGAGTATCGAACCACGCCAGGATTCGCGCGATCGCCGCTTTGAAGAGTGGATATTCAACCAGGATCCGTTCGCAAGGATCCCTCGATTGCGTCATTTTTGCGAATCTCCGTAGGTTCGACCAGCTCGAATCGCACGCTGGGCGCATCGAGGTTGGCCTCGAACACCGGAAGCACCTGATCAACCCGAAGGGTGTCACTATCTTTAGCGACGACGCAGCCAATTCGTCGTAGGTACCTCCGCCAGGTATCTCGCCGAAAGATAGATCCATCCTAACTTTGTCGTGAGAGTAAACTTCAGGCCGGCTTCAAGGGTTTCCAAATCCAATCGGAATGGTAGACCCTGGGGAGCACCGCGGGCATTCTTCGATTAGCGTCTGATCGATGTCACGTTTATAGGTGTCGATGATCTCATCGATGGAACTTTTACTGGCATCTTCATCTTACGGAGAACTCAGATCATGTACATGCCGCCATTGATCTCGATCGTTTGGCCATGTACGTACCGGCTTGCATCCGAGCAGAGGAAGAGGATTACATCGGAAATGTCTTCATTCGTCGCAAGCCTTCCAGCAGGAGTTGCCGCGATGACGCTATCGAGAATCTGGCGGTTCGAGTGCTTCTCATGGAAGTAGTTATCTACTGTACCCGGACTGACCGCATTGACGCGAATTCCGTGCGGCGCAAGTTCCTTGGCCCAACCTTTCGTAAACGTCGCGACGGCCGCCTTTGCCGCAGCATACATCGTCGCTCCAGGTCCACCGCCGTTGCGCGCGGCGATCGAGCCAACGTTGACAATAACGCCGGACTTTTTCTCGATCATCGACGGGACAATGGCCTGGGTTATGAACCACATGCTCTTCACATTCAAGTTCATCACCGCGTCATAGAGGTCTTGGGACGATTCCGTCAATTTTGCCCTTTTTACAAGATGTCCGGCATTGTTGATGAGAATGTCAATTTTCCGATTCTCGACCTGATCCAAAAGTCTGCGTGTTCCGTCGGCTTGACTGAGATCTGACTGAATCAGGGTTACATTCGCTCCCGCCGCGCGGACGTTTTCCGCAGTGTTTTCAGCCCCCTCCTGGTACGCGTTGTAGTGTAGGACTACTTCGTTTGCGCCGGCCTGCGCCAGCGCTATTGCCGCAGCGGCTCCGATACCGCGAGATGAGCCGGTAACCAGTGCCGATTTCCCTGAAAATTGTTTGGACATCCTCTCTTTTGTATCACCGCCCAAGCAAATGCCCTTACAATGTATGAACTATGTGTGGAATTGTAGGGTACATCGGGAACCGTAATGCTGTCCCGATCATATTGGATGGCCTACGCCGGCTGGAATATCGGGGATATGACTCCGCCGGGATTGCTGTTGTCGACGGCGGTTCGGAACTGCTGGTGAGGCGCGCTTCGGGTAAGTTACGGAATCTGGAAGAGGTTGTACGCACGAATCCGGTAGAGGGATTCTATGGAATCGGCCACACTCGATGGGCTACGCACGGCCGCCCGACGGAGGAGAATGCCCATCCCCACCGGGACTGCAAGGGACAAATCGTCGTAGTGCATAACGGCATTGTCGAAAACTATCTGTCGTTGAAGCAGCAGTTAAAAGCAGAAGGACACAACTTTAAGACAGAAACCGACACAGAAGTCATAGCCCACCTTATCGAGAAATACTACGAAGGCAACCTTGAAGCTGCAGTCCGCTGCGCAGTGAAGCAGTTACGAGGCGTTTTCGCCCTGGCTGTCATCAGCAACTCCGAGCCGAACAAAATCGTCGGTGCACGTTCCGGACCGCCGGCTGTCGTAGGGCTTGGTGAAAACGAGTACTTCATTGCTTCCGATGTGCCGGCCATTCTCAGTCACACGCGCGACATGTTCTTTTTGAACGATGGGGATATGGCGATTCTCACTCGGGAAGGAGTACGGCTCACCGATTTCAATGGAAGTCCGATCAAGCGCCAGGTTTCGCACATTCTCTGGGACCCGATCATGGCCGAGAAGGGTGGATACAAGCACTTCATGCTTAAGGAGATTTTCGAACAGCCGCGAGCGGTGCGGGATACGCTCTTAGGACGCGTAGGCCAGGAGAGCGGGCGTATCTTCCTCGACGAAATGGATATATCTCCCAAACAATTCCGGGAATTTACGTCGATTAAGATCATTGCGTGCGGAACAAGCTGGCACGCAGCGCTAGCGGGCAAGTTCATGATCGAGAAGCTGGCACGGATTCCGGTGGAAGTCGATTACGGCAGTGAGTTCCGCTACCGCGATCCGATCATTCCTCCCAACACGCTTACGGTCGTCATTTCGCAGTCGGGCGAAACTGCGGACACGCTTGCGGCGCAACGCGAGTCAAAGCAGAAGGGCTCGAAGACACTCGCGATATGCAATGTCGTCGGGTCGATGATCACTCGCGAGGCCGCAGGGACACTGCTGACACATGCAGGGCCCGAAATTGGTGTCGCCTCCACCAAGGCGTTTACGTCGCAGCTTACGGCGCTGTTCGTGCTCGGCATGTATCTCGCGCAGGTGAGGGATGCCATCACCGAAGAGCAGAGCAAGGCGCTCGTGCAGGAGCTCTCGCGCGTGCCCGGCAAGCTTGAACAGGTGCTGACGCAGGACGAAGGGCAGTACGAAGATTTAGTTCGGCTGTTGTCACGGGCGACGGACTTCCTCTATCTCGGCCGCGGGATTCACTTCCCAATTGCGCTTGAAGGCGCGCTGAAGTTAAAGGAGATCTCCTATATTCACGCGGAGGGCTACCCGGCCGGCGAGATGAAACATGGGCCTAACGCGCTAATTGACGAGAAATTGCCGGTGGTTGTGCTCGCGACCCGCGATCCCGAAAGCGAGGAGAGCCGGCTTCGATACGAGAAAACTCTCTCCAATATTCAGGAAGTGAAGGCGCGAAGCGGCATTGTGATCGCCGTGGTTTGCGAAGGAGATGAAGAAGAGGTCGGTAAGAGCGCGGACCACGTCATCGTCATACCGCCAACCAACGAACTGCTGCTGCCATTGCTGGAGATTGTGCCGCTTCAGCTGCTCGCGTACCACATTGCGGTCCGCTTAGGCTGCGATGTCGACCAGCCGCGCAATCTTGCCAAGAGCGTTACGGTGGAATGACCCAAAAGACCACGCAACTCCAAGTCTCGACGCGAGGCAAGGGCTTGTATGAATTTACGAAGCAGGCCGAGGGATGGCTCGCTGCTAGTGGGATTGAGACCGGACTGCTGACCATTTTCATTCAGCACACGTCGGCCTCCTTAACCATCCAGGAGAATGCGGACCCTGATGTCCAGGCGGATTTGAATGACTTCTTCAGCAGGATCGCGCCCGAGGATAACCGGCTTTACCGGCATACTGCGGAGGGTCCCGATGACATGCCTGCCCACATCCGGTCGGCGTTAACGATGACGCAGTTATCTGTGCCGGTTGTTTCCGGTCAATTGGCGTTAGGCACATGGCAAGGATTATACGTGTTCGAGCACAGGTCGGAGCCCCAGCGCCGAAGACTCGTCCTGCACGTCCTTGGCGAATGAATGCTCACGCTGGATAAGATCGCGGATTTTAGCTAGTAGATCAGCAGCCCGAAACGGCTTGGCGAGATGATCGATCACTTCGATTCGTTCGATGCTATCGAGATCCGCATCTACGGTCCCCCCCAGTTGACGCCTCCCGTTCCAGTGACATAAACGGAACGGCCATCGATGAGGACGAGGACCTTGTTGCTGAACTCGCCGTTGAATCCCCGCATCGAAACGGCGTGCCGCAAGGAATCGATCCGGGCCACCTGGATGCCTGGGGCCATTCGTACAGCTTCGGCGATGCTCAGCGCGCCGCTTCGGCGAATATCCTCCACAGTGATCACGTAAACCGCCGACGCGACTCTCGACAGCGTCTGCGGATGCTTCGCAACGGATGTTACCTCCAACTGCATCAGCTCTTCCAGCGAAGTTTCTGAGAGGTCCTTCCCTCCAGTGACTGCTCCCGCCTCGGCGCGCAAGGTCAAGCTCGCTCCTAATAAAACGTTTAGGATCAACGCAAGAAGCTTTGGCGTCCACTTTCTCCCACAATGCTCATTTCGGCCCGGAAATAGGCGACTTGAAGTTTTGTTACATTGAAGGTCGCCGAGGTAATATCGGCGAGGTGACACATACTGCGCGAGAATAGGGGCGAAGGGACCACGAAATGGAATTTACGCGAAGAGATTTCCTTACGACGACAGCCGCATTGGGAGCGGCCGGTATTCTCGAAGCGAAGGACGAGCGCACGGGGATGCCCATGCGCGTTCTTGGCAAGACCGGGCAGCGCGTCTCTATCCTGGCGTTCGGATCGGGCAGCCGGTTTCTCGCCTACAAAGAGGAAGACAAAGCGCTAGACGCTCTTTCGAAGGCGCTCGATCTCGGAATCACCTATGTCGACACGGCATACGGCTACGGCGACGGAAAAAGCGAGTCGTGGGTGGGCAAGCTCATGCCGGCCCGACGTAAGGACATCTTCCTTGCGACGAAAGTAAATGCTCGCAATGGAGACGAGGCGAAGCGAATCATCGAAGGTAGTCTGAGCCGGTTGAACACCGATCATGTCGATCTCCTGCACATTCACAGTTTGACGGACAGCAAAGATCTGGCCGATATCGAAGCGGCTGGAAATGTGCTGGATGTTGTCCATAAAATGCGCGACCAGAAGGTCACGCGCTTTATCGGCGTTACCAGCCATACGGACCCGGCCGTGCTGAAGACGGCTCTTGAACGCCACGACTTCGATTGCACGCAGATGGCTCTGAATGGCGCCAAGGCAGGAATGGCAAAAGGTGTCAGCGCGTACGGCGAGCAGCACGAGAATAGCTTTGAAACGCTGGCTCTGCCCGTCGCAGTTCGCAAAAAGATGGGAATTATCGCGATGAAGATCTTCGCGCAGGAGCAGTTGAAAGCGCCGGCGAAGGACCTGATCCGGTACTCTCTCTCGCTGCCGGTAACGGCTTGCGTGGTCGGCATGCCGAAGGTCGAGTTCATTGAGGAAAACATCGCTATTGCAAAAGCATTCAAGCCATTGGGACGCGAGGAGATGCAGCGGATCTCGGGCGAGCTTGTACCCGCGCATAAAGCGACAATCGACCGCTTCTTCGCAGACCACATCGACGCCTGATTGCCGATAGCTCAAATGTGGCGCACCGTCCTACTGCTCGTGTGTTCGAACGTATTCATGACATTCGCATGGTACGGTCACCTGAGGTATCGTTCGCGACCGCTTCTATTGGCAATCGTCGCAAGTTGGATGATCGCGCTTCCGGAGTATGCGCTCCAGGTTCCGGCAAACCGGCTGGGATACGGTGAACTCAGCGGATTCCAATTGAAGGTCCTTCAGGAGATCATCACGCTCTGCGTGTTTATCGTTTTTGCGTGGTTATATCTCGGAGAATCGTTTCGCTGGAATTACGCAGTATCGTTTGGTTTTATTCTGGTGGCGGTCTGGTTCGCTTTCAGACCGCCGGCCTGACTACTACTCGCGCCCGTCTTCGACGTCGTTCAACGGATTTTCGAACTTCGTCGCGTGATGAATAAAAACGAGGTTTACATCGCCAATGGGACCGTTACGCTGCTTGGCAATGATCAGCTTCGCTTTGCCTTTTAAGTCTTCGCGATCGCGATTGTAAACTTCCTCGCGATAGATGAACATCACGAGATCGGCATCCTGTTCGATCGATCCCGATTCCCGAAGATCGCTCAATTGGGGACGGTGATCGCCGGGCCGCGTCTCCGGCGCACGGCTCAGCTGTGACAGCACGAGGAAGGGAACTTTCATTTCCTTCGCCATCAGCTTAAGGCCGCGAGAAATCGCGCTAACTTCCTGGTTGCGATTCTCGCTGCGCCCGCGAGAGCTCATTAGTTGCAAGTAGTCGATAATCACCAGGCCTAGGCCCTGCTCGGCCTTGAGTCGCCGCAGTTTCGCGTGAACATCCATCAGGTTCGTTCCCGAGGTGTCGTCGATGTAGAGCGGAGCCTGGACCAGTCTGCCCAACTCCATCTGGAGTCTCCGGCGCTCGTCCTGGTTGAGAAAGCCCGCACGGAACTTCTGCTGGTCCACCATCGATGCCGCGCAAATCATACGCGTCAGGAGCGAATCATTCGACATTTCGAGCGAGAAGACCGCAACTGTCTTCGGATCCTGCATGTTTGTCGCGACATGGTGCGCGATATTTAATGCAAGGGCCGTCTTGCCCATTGAAGGCCGCGCAGCCAGAATGATGAGCTCGCCTTCATGCAGTCCTGCCGTCATCTCATCGAATTTGTAGAAGCCTGTGCTGGTACCTTTTATACGTTTGCTTGGGTCGAGGAAGACATTGATGCCGCCTTCGAAGCTTGAGAGGATCTGCTCGGTGTTGACCAGCGTATCGTTGACGCGCGTTTCCCCCAACTTAAGGATGGTTTCTTCCGCGCCGGAGAGAATCTCCTCGGGCTCCTCCTGCCCGATGATGCACCGATCGATCAGTTTTTGGGAGGCAAAAACGATGCGTCGCAGCGTGGACTTGTCCTTGACGATCTTGACATAACTTTCGAGGGCGAAGATTTGCGGAAGTCCGTCGTCCAGAGAGACCAGGTAACTCAGCCCATCGACGGACTCAAGCTGATTCTGCTTCATCAGCTCATTCGCAACCGTTACACGATCGATACGCTCGCCGCGATCGGCCAGATCACGCATGCGAAGAAAAATGCGCCGATGTTTCTCTAAAGAGAAATCCTCTAAGTCGAGAAAGCTTGCCACCTGGATGAAGTTGCTGTCGTCCAGAAGGATCGCGCCCAGCACGAATTTTTCGGCATCAATGTTAGCGGGTAACCCTTTCTCAAGGGCAATATCGGAAGCAGGCATTTTGGGAACGCTTCAATGTACCTTTACAAGTCGATGACTGCAACAAAAATAAGTCACGCAAAGTGATGCGGCTAGGCTGTGAAAAAAGGCGCGTTTGACGACCAGCCGATCAGGTATCGTAAGTCCTTGCAAACACAGCAGCCACGTTCTGTTTTTTGGAAATTTTCACACGAAATCCACAAGTGTTGTTTTATCGCGATTGGCGTCGAAAGGAAAGAAAATTCCGCTGAAGCACACGCGGAGGCGGGATTCAGACCTCGCGGCGGCTACCCGCTACGGCATCCACACTACTGTCGTTGTCGCAGTTATTGCACGGTCCCGTATACGAGTCGCCGAAGTAGTTGAGGAGATACACCCTCCTGCAGGTGGAGATTTCGGCATATTGTTGCATTTGTGCGATTCGCTCCCGCTTGGCGCGCTTCATCCGGTCTTGCACGTCTGCCACCAGTTCGGCAGCCTTGGCGCAATCCATACTCTCGGTCATCTGCAATTCGCCTGTTGATGTCATTACCATCGCTCCCACTTCTTGCAGCCGGTTAAGCACGCTAATTACCTTGCGTTTGGATAAGCCTGTTTTCTCGGCGATTTCATCGTGGTCCAGAGGCGAGCCCGCGCTTTTCAGAAGTTCAGCGATCTGTTCGATTTTGCGTTTCTCGAGCTTTCCCGTGCCGGCCTGGAATTTTCGGATTCCCAGGTTCTCAGATCGATAAAACAGCACGGCTTCTGCGGGTTCGCCATCGCGTCCGGCGCGGCCGATTTCCTGATAGTAGCTATCGAGCGAGTCGGTGATATCGAAGTGGTAGACGAATCGCACATCCGCCTTATCCACACCCATACCGAACGCATTGGTAGCCACGATGACTTCGACCGCTCCGCTCATGAAGTTATCTTGAATCTGGCTGCGTTCGGCGGCCCTCAAGCCGGCATGGTAGAAAGATGCGGATATTCCTTCTTCCTGTAAGGCGCCCATGATAGCTTCTGCGTTTTTGCGAGTTGCTACATACACGATTCCAGGCTTTTCCGCGAATCGGATCCGGCGAATTAACCCCGAGATCTTTTCGTCTTCCGTCTGGAACGCATCTACTCGCAGAGAAATGTTCGGTCGGTCAAAGCCGCGCACAAATATCTTGGGATCGCGAAGCCTTAGACGCGTGACGATTTCCTCGCGAACTTCCGGGGCGGCGGTGGCGGTTAGCGCAAGAACCGTTGGATGGCCGAGTTCTTCGATGACCTCTCCGAGACGCAGGTAGTCAGGCCGGAAATCGTGACCCCACTCGCTGATGCAGTGCGCCTCGTCAATGACGAAGAGGGACGGTTCGGCTTTCTTCAAGCTGTCCATCGTCTCGGATTTGCTCAGTTGCTCGGGCGCCAAAAATAAGAACTCGAGATCGCCTTCCGCTGCCTTTGCGAGTGCTTCGCGCGCTTCAGAAACCGGGAGCGTAGAGTTGACGATCGCCGCTTCCGCCGAGTGCGGCTGCCTTGTGATTGCGCCAGCCTGGTCCTTTTGCAAGGCGATCAATGGAGATACAACAATGGTGGCTCCGTCGATCAAGAGTCCTGCAGCCTGATAAATGGCCGACTTGCCGGAGCCGGTGGGTTGAATCACGAGTGTGTCACGGCCCGAAAGGACGGATCGAACAGCCTCCTCCTGACCCTCGCGCAGCGACGCGAACCCTAGTTGCTCCCGCGCGACTCTTTCAACTTCGGATAATTTGCTCTTTCTTGCCACCGAGACTCCCTCATGCCATAGACTCTTGCTGTGACCCAGACTGTACACTTCGATGAAGAACGTCGGATGTGGATCGTCGATCGATATGCGGACGTACTCTCCGCGCTACGCGACGGCCGATTGTCTACCGGATATTCTGAGCCGGGTTTTCGCGAAGCGGGAATTGGCGCGCTTGGGTCGTCGGATGTGAGCTTCGACGATCAGTTGTTTCGTAACAGGTCCGGTGAGATCGACCTTGTTGCTGAGGTGGCGCGGCCCTGGGCTCGGGAAATTGCGTTTACGGTGACGGGTCTCTCGAGTGATGAGGCGGACGCGCTTGCCTTCGATATTTTTGCTTCGGCGCAGCATCCGTGCGACACGGAACTCCGCCTCCGGTGTGAGCGAGCCACGATTGAACTTGCGCGCGAGTTCGAAGGGTCTCTCCAATCTTTTTGGGTACAGGCTTTCGTGGCGCTCTCGCAATCACTGCCGGCCTTCCTGGGCAACTCATGGCTGGCGCTATTGGAGAATCCTGTGATGCGGATCGATTCGATCCGGGATGCTACCGAAGAGCTTTTGAGATACGCGGGTCCGTCACTGGCGCAACTCCGCACGGCGGCTCAGGAGATTTCGCTGGGCTGCCAACAAATTAAGAAAGGTGATCGAGTAGCGCTGATGCTCGCCAATGCTAACCGCAATGCTGAAGTTTTTGCCGATCCGAATCAATTGGATTTTGGGAGGCGTCCGAATCCGCACCTGGCGTTCGGGGCCGGCGCTCATGCGTGTGTTGGCGCCAGGCTGATTCGCATGGCGTCTACACCGGCAATCGCCTCTTTCATCGAGAACTTCGCACATGCGGAACTTCTCGACGTCAAGGTTACTGAGGGGTTCGCAATTCGGGCTGTTACATCCCTTCTTGTTCGGATATAAAGGATCTCTATGGCGTGCTCTTTGCCTGGCCGACCGTATATCCTGAGCGAGCTTTGATTTTCGATCCAGGAAACCTGGCAGCAGCATCCGGAGTTAGTTCCACTCGAATCTTTCGGAACGATCCCTCTTCGCCCTGAGGCGGTGTGTATTGGAAGCTATAGCGAGTCGTTAGATCCTTGAGGATCGGCGCGAATGCTTCGGCAGGAGTGGCCCCGACTGTGACTTGGCCACCGGTTTCGGCCACGAATCGTTGCACATCCGGAGGACCGGACGAAGGATTCGTGTAGCGAGCCTGAGTGAACGGTGAGGACGTATCGCCTACGATAATCGCGCTCAGGACGACATTGGCGGCGTGCAATGCGCGAACTACTTGATCGTCCGATACGGACTTTCTCGCGCCTTCGTTGTCTGTGACAATCACGACCGCGCGCCGCGCTTTTCCCGGCTGATCGGCCATGTAATTCGCAGCTGCCGCTAGTGCTTCGTTGACCAGCGTCTCGCTTCCGAGAGTCTGTTTGTAGATGTTTCCGATAATCTTCTGTCCGAGCGTGCTCGTATCGGTTGTCAATGGTTGAAGCAATTGGGATCGCGCGGCAAAACCCATTAGGGCTACTTCGTCTCCGGTACGAAGGGCGCGCAGCGCATTCGTGCTCTTCACGCCAAGATCCTGCAGCCACTTTGACATGCTTGGGCTCACATCCAGCAGCATCAAGACGCGCACTGGTTGCGATTCAGACGCGAAGTCCATGATGGTTTGCCGCTGATTTTCGTCGTAGACGACAAAGTCGCCGGCACGCAAGCCGCTGATCCCCGAACCTTTTGCGTCCTGAACTTCGGCATCAACCTTGACTAGAGATACCTCCGTGCGAAACACCGGCGTTTCATCCTGCGCGAAGGTTGAAGCTGCGAGAAGAAATAGAATCGAGCAGCGCATCTCTTATGTCTGACGCATAAACAGCACTGAATGTCTTAGACCTTCGTTAAACCCAAACCGGGGCGATCAGGCAACACCAACTTGCCCTGGTCGACGGTAACGCCTCGGAACGGATCGTTTGCAATCAGCAAGTTGCCATCGAGATCGGCGAAATCCACCAGAGGCGATAAATGGGCAGCCGCCGTAATCGTAACCGAGCTCGATAGCATACAGCCGAGCATTGTTTTCAGTTTATGCGCCCGGGCAGTTTCGATCGCACGCATTGCGCCCAACATCCCGCCCGTCTTATCGAGTTTGATCACAACGCCATCGTAAGCGTCGGCGATCTTAGGAATATCCTCGGCACGAAGGCACGCTTCATCGGCGAGAATCGGAATGTGTACTTTGCTGCGCACCCATTTCTGCTCCTCAAGCATGTGAGCCGGCAGGGGCTGTTCGATAAACTGCGCGCCTAAAGACTCAAGCCAGTTGATCTTTCGAACTGCTTCCTCCTTCGATTTAAATCCCTCGTTCGCGTCCAGACGCAGCGGCTTCTTTGTAACGCTACGAATCGCCTCCAGTGTAGATTCATCTTTGTCCAGGCCGACCTTGATTTTCAGCACCGGATACGGTTCGGCTTCGAGCACCTTCTGCTTCGTGATCTCCGGGGTATCTATGCCTATGGAGAAGGTCGTGACCGGAGCATCGGCTGGATCGAGGCCAAAGTATCGATAGAGAGGTACACCCAGCTTCTGCCCGACCCAGTCATGCAATGCGATATCGATCGCGCTCTTGGCTGCCCATTCGCCAGGTAACTTTGCTGCTACTTCTTGTAGTGTTTTGCGATATTTCCACGGGTCCGAGTCGAGCAACATCTTCGTAATCGAACGGACTGCTTGCGTAGCCGTGGCAGCCGATTCGTTGTAGCGAACGATAGGCGCGCCTTCGCCGTGGCCTGTGATTCCAGCCGAAATCCAACGCACATAGAGGACGTCGCGATAGTCGCTGGAAGACATCGTCGTCGTCCACGTGTGTTTCGTTTTGAGCCGGACGGTTTCGGTTTCGATTGTCTTTTCGGGAGTCGGCGGTGGAGCAGCTTTCAGAGCGGCCGGCACGACTGCCATCGTCTTTATCCAATTTCGACGATTCATCCGGGGACCTCCTGTTCACTACACATTTGCCGGGTTGACGGGAAATGAGGCGGGCTCGGTCTCTTCGAGCGGCAATCCCATTCGATTGATTCCATCGAACGCGGCCGTCTTGTAGCATTCCGCCAAGGTCGGGTAATTGAACACGGTATTGACGAAATAGTCAATCTTGCCGCCGAAGCTGAGCACCGCCTGGCCGATATGGACTAATTCGCTGGAGCCCTCTCCGATGATATGGACACCCAACAATTCCCGCGTGTCAGCCCGGAAAATGATCTTCAATAGACCGGTGACATCCCCAATAATTTGCCCGCGTGCAATCTCGCGATACAGGGCTTTCCCGACTTCATAGGGCACTCCGGCGACTGTGAGCTCCTCTTCCGTCTTGCCCACCATGGAGATCTCCGGAATCGTGTAGATCCCAAACGGGAAGAGCTCGGGAACAGCCTTGGCGGGCACATGAAAGGCGTGGCACACAGCGAGCCGGCCCTGCTCCATTGACGTGGATGCGAGACTTGGAAACCCGATCACATCGCCAACGGCATAGATGTTGGGAACAGCGGTCTGGTAATATTCATTGACCAACAATCGACCACGATCGTCGGCCGGCAAACCGGCCGCCGTTAAGTTCAGTTTGGAAGTATTGCCTGTGCGTCCGATGCTATAGAGAGCTTTTTCTGTAACGACCTGCTTGCCGCTTTCGAGGTGGATGATTACGCGATCCCCGTGCTCATCGCGGATCGGTTCGATCGTGCTGACGGCTTCGTTCAGGCGCATCGTCACACGGTTTTCGCGAAGATGGTACGTCAAGGTGTCGACGATTTCGCAATCTACGAACGGGAGCAAACGAGGCCGTTTGTCGATCAGTGTGACACGCACGCCCAGGGCAGCAAACATGCTCGCATACTCGCATCCGACGACACCGGCGCCGACAACGGCGAGCGTCCGCGGGAGCTTGTCGAGGCGCAGGATATCGTCGCTGGTGATGATGCGACGACCGTCGAAGGCGATATGCGGATCCATTGTGGTTTCGGTCCCTGTCGCAATCACAATGTATTCGGAAGTCATCAGTCGTTCGCCGCGACCGTCAACGTAATTTACCTTCACCGTATGTGCGTCATAGAAGGATGCCGAGGCTCCGACTAATTCGACCCGGTTGCGGGCAAGCTGGGCGCGGACCACGTCGATTTCATGCCGGATCACCTGATCGGTACGAACGAGAAGGTCCTCAATCGTAATGTTCTGCTTTACGGAGTAGGAGGCCCCATAAAAGGAACGCTCGTGAAAACCGGAGAGGTCGAGAACTGCTTCCCGGAACGTCTTGCTGGGAATCGTGCCGGTGTTGACACTTACTCCGCCGAGAACAGTCTTGCGTTCAATGATGGCGACTCGTTTGTCCAGCTTGGCAGCTTGAATGGCAGCCCGCTGGCCGGCTGGACCCGATCCGATGACTATCAGATCGTAATCGTAATTAGGCATGAAGCCCTATGGTAGCGAACTTAGCGGTTCAAAACCGCTTCAGCTCGTCAACAAGTGCTTCGAGACCCTTCTTACGATAGAGAGCCGTAAGCCGCTGCTCTTCGGGCGAGGGCGTGGGCAGCTTCATCGATCGTTCCGGAACCCACATTTTCCCGTCCGCGAATTCGACACTGCTGACGAAGGCTTTCATGTCTGCTATCCCGATCGGCTCGCCGTTGGCTTGGGAAAACTTGAACGTTACGTCCTGTACCAGAGTAGTCTTCTGGTTCGGTCCGAGAGTCAGGTCCACCGGAATCGAACCCGCTACGAACTCGCGACCACGCTCATCTTTGATCAGCCAGCCCATTTCCATTGCCCGTACTGGGCGTGATGTCGTGTTTCGAATGAATAAGCGCGGCGATCGCGCTTCGTTGTCAGCGATTCGTACCATGCCGTCGGAAGCAAAGACCGGAGCGGACGATGCCTCCAGAAACGCAACTTGAATCTGCCGCTCGCTCCGAGTTGTGGTTGCGCGCCCGGACTGCGCGACCCGAGCATCCATCACCGAACGGTTTGCCTGATGATCAATGCTTGCCAGCATCTCGGCTTTCAGGGCTTCGCGGCCATGTGATTCGAGCACCTGACGGAAGTATTGCCGGTCGCGCCGCGCTTCCAGCTCCCATACGGTCATCGATCGCCTGGAGTTTAACCGGTTCGGACCGAAGAACGACAGGTCATCGAACAGGATGCCATCGAGTCCGATCTCAACAAGTGGGCCGCTCCCTGGCTGTAACGGTCGGAGAAGGCGCAGGTCGATGCGGATCGGGAAATTCTCTCCGGGGCCTGCATTCAAACTTGGCACCGATACGGAAGCCTTGCCCCCGGGTGTTACGTCTTGGGCGCTTACCAGCAATGTGACGCCGCGAATCCGTCGCGAGCCGGAGTTTCGAAGAGAAAGCGAGGTATGGAGATCCAGAAGCATTGCGCCGCCGCGCGCGGATGCATTCGATTCGCCCCAATCGGCCGATACGACCGTTACGGGCGAGTCTTCCGGAAAGGTGATGTGCATGGTGCTGCGCGGGTCCAGCTGTTGAGTTTGCCCCCAAGCCGCCGTACCCAGCAGCAAGAATACGAAGCTAGTCCGAATAGACATTGTTGATCGTGACCTGACCCGTGTCCGCATCCACAAACCGAGCCCGCAGTGATCCCGGCGTGCTCACAATGATCGGCGTCTGCTGCCCTCGCGTATGGAGCAAAGTCAACGCTGATCCGTTCTCCTTTACTTCGATTCCTTCCGGAGCCGTCCTAATCTCCGCGGGAGTTCTCTGAATCGCCAAGTGACGTCCGCGAGGGGGTGGATTCAACCACCAGGCCGCGAACAAAACGACGGTCAGTCCTGCCATCACCAGCGCAGCCCGCCAACCCATCCGATTGGGTTTACTGACTGGACCAGGCCCGACGCACTCGCCGGCCTCCAGTCCCAGATGGATGTTGGCTGTCATCTCCGCCGCCAGACGGTTCCAGTTCAAGCTCTCCGGAAGATCACCGAGGTTGGAGCGCACCGCCCGGCCCAAATTTTCAAAAGCTTCAATTTCTGCGGCGCACGTGCTGCACGATTTAACGTGCCATCGGACCCGAACGTCGTCAATCCATCCGAGGTCATGCGTCACATACAGCGCCAGTTGCATTTCGTCCGGATGTCTCATGCCTTCCTCCGTTCGAGATACCGCCGGAACTTGATCCGCGCGTTGGCAATGTGAGATCGTACGGTCGCCTTGGAGCAGTTCAGTTCGCGTGCAACCTCTTCAGCCGGAAGACCTTCCACGTCCCTTAGGAGAAGCGCGGAGCGCTCGCGGGCGCTCAGGAGGCGGAGCCCGTCTTCGAGATATTCAGATTGTTCGGCTCGGAGCAGGAGATGCTCGGGATTGTCGCTCGGCTTCCGCCCGGAGAGGCTCGGCGATCTCGTCGATGTCGGAAAAGTTCACACGGCCATGACGCCGTAGAAAGTCGATGGCAGTATTACTTGCGATGCGGGAGAGCCAGTGCGCCACCTTATCGAGATCTTTGATCTGTTCCTGGCGCTGCAGGGCTTTGATGAAGGTTTCTTGCGTCAGGTCCTGGGCGTCATCGACGTTTCCCACTATCCTATAGATTTGTAAGAAGATCCGGCGTAGGTTCTCTTGAATGAACCGTTCCTGCGCCTGACGGTCCTCATGAGAAATCCCGACGTCCGGCAGCCCGGAATACCTGGCGGCTTCACTCATACTCCCACCTCGCCGAGATTCGCCTACTATCGTCATCGTCCTAAGAAATACTGACGAACGGATGGCGAAAACGTGCAGACGAACTTATATTGCGGCGCTATTCTGATTGTAGTATGAGACCGGTAGCCATAATCGGGCTGGGTAAGACGCCGTTCGGAGCATTTCCCGACCGGGACCTTCGTTCGCTTGCCGTCGATTCGGGCCAGAAGGCCTTGGCGAACGCGGGCATCGAGGCAAGCCAGGTGGAGGCATTCTACCTGGGCAACTTCGCCGGACCTTCTTTTGTCGGCCAGAGCCATCTGGCGCCCTACATCGCGGGTCCAATGGGAATCAGCCGGGGTTCCTTGTACCCGGGTGGAAGCCGCCTGCGCGTCCAGCGGATCGGCATTCTTTCATGCCTTCTCCGCCGTTTCCGCAGGTTTATACGATGTGGTGCTGGTGACCGGGGTCGAGAAAATGACCTCGCAGCAGACGCCCCGGGTCGCCGAGATTCTCGCAATGGCGGGCGAGTGCTCCACGGAAGGGAAGGCCGGCGCGACGTTTCCGGCGCTCTTTGCGATGATCGCGAACCGGCATATGTACCAGTACGGGACGAAGCGAGAGCACCTGGCCGCAGTCGCGGTGAAGAACCACGCAAACGGCGCCAAGAACCCTGACGCTCATATGAAGAAGGTGATTACCTTGGAGCAGGCAATGGCTGGGAAGCCGATCGCGGATCCCTTGACGGTTTACGACTGCTCGCTTGTCAGTGATGGCGCCGCTTCGGTTGTAATCGCTCCTTTGGAGCGTGCTCGAGAATGGACGGACCAAGCCAATCCGGGTGCTCGGGATTGCGCAGACTTCCGACTACGTCCCGTTGGACCACAAAGACGACATCACGGTTTTGCGGGCGGTTGAGTCGGCAGCTACAAAGGCGTATAAGATGGCGGGTGTGGGTCCTTCCGACATCGATCTTGCCGAAGTGCACGATTGCTTCACCATCGCCGAGATTCTCGCGATCGAGGATCTTGGCTTCGTTTCGAAGGGGCAGGGAGGTCCGTATACTGCCGAAGGCTGCACCGCGTTGACCGCGGACCGTCCTGTCAATACAAGCGGCGGCCTGAAGGCAAAAGGCCATCCGGTCGGCGCCACAGGTGTTGCTCAAATCTGCGATCTCGTCCTTCAGATCCGAGGGCAGGCAGGCGAGCGGCAGGTCCGCCGTCACGAGATCGCGCTGGCTCAGAATCTAGGCGGTTCGGGCGCTTCTGCGGTCGTCACAATATTGGCTGCAGCATGACCGGCGTCGTTTACACCGAGACTTTGATCCACTCCGCGCCTGAGGCATTTGTCAGCGAGGCGCCCTATCAACTGATCATTGTTACTCTCGACAATGGCAAGCGCGTCACCGGCAGGGTGTCGGGCGACCGCGTAGCGATCGATGATGCTGTTGTGCTTGCAGACGAGCGCAACGGTGTTCCTTATTTCCGAAAAATCACATGAAACTAGCCTCTCGGATGGACCGCATCCTGATTGAGACGGCGTTCGAGGTCCTGGTGAAGGCTCGTGCGCTTGAAGCCAAAGGTCGTAGCATTATCCATCTCGAGATTGGAGAGCCCGATTTCGACACACCGAAACACGTGGTGGAAGCCGGTAAAAAGGCGCTCGATGAGGGCTGGACGCACTATGGGCCGACGCAAGGTTATCCCGACTTTCGAGAAGTCCTTGCAGCACATGTCAGTGAAACCCGTGGAATCAAAGTCGGCATCGAAAACGTGTGTGTGGTTCCGGGTGGTAAACCAATCATCTTTTTTCCGATCCTCGCCTTGATCGAGGAGGGAGATGAGGTAATCTATCCGAATCCCGGCTTCCCGATTTACGAATCCATGATTGGTTTTGCGGGTGGAATCGCGGTACCGATGCCGCTGGTCGAAGAGCGAAGCTTCTCGTTCGATCTTGACCTGCTGCGATCGAAAATCACGAAGAAAACGAAATTGCTTATTTTGAATTCACCGCAAAATCCCACAGGAGGCGTGATTCCCCGCGAAGACATTGCGGGAATTGCGGACCTGGTCAGAGATCGGGACATGATGGTCTTGTCGGACGAGATTTACTCGCGAATCGCGTATGACGAAGCACCGATGTCGATCGCGACTTGCCCTGGCATGCAAGACAAAACCATCATTCTCGATGGGTTCTCGAAGATTTATGCGATGACCGGTTGGCGGATGGGATACGGCGTGATGCCGGCCTGGCTGGCGGAAGCGGTAAATAAGCTGATGGTGAACTCCAACTCTTGCACTGCCAGCTTCACGCAGCGCGCCGGAATTGCAGCGATCACCGGCTCGCAGGACGAAGCTGAACGCATGGTGCAGGAATTCCGGCGGCGCCGCGACGCCTTCGTCGCGGGCTTGAATACATTGCCTGGCTTCGAGTGCCGAGTGCCGGAGGGAGCGTTCTACGCGTTTCCGAATATCAAGGGCACGGGCATGTCTTCACGGGAATTGGCAGATCGTTTGCTGAATGAAGCCGGTGTCGCTTGCTTGAGTGGGCCCTCTTTCGGTAAATACGGAGAGGGATACCTGCGATTCAGTTATGCGAACTCGCTGGAAAATCTAATGGAAGCTGTTGACCGAATACGCGAGTGGCTTGCGGTACTGTTAACAGCACTTCGCCCGTGTGTACTTATTCTTCATGCGCTGCTCGCTGAACTTCCGCCACTCGACGCCTGAGTGTTCCTTGCCGTTTAGCTGTAAATATCTTGCGTACGCGTTCTCATCGCCAATTTCGCGCAATAGCCCCAGCAGGAGTCGGAAGAAATTTCTCATATTTCCTCCGGCCGCAATTGCGTGACGACAAATGGACTCTCGTTGACCTTCGCTTCTTTGGTTCCGCTCAAGACTCCCACCCAAGTTCGGATGGAATCAATCAGAATCAACGTCACCAGGACAACAAAGATTCCGCACAGGATCGCATCCAATTGGGCATTGAAGATCTGAGTCTTGATCTCAGGAGTTTGTGCTGCGACATTGCGCAATTGTTCGGCTTGCGCGAGAAAACCGATCCGAGGCGAGTCATCGAAGATTTTTTGATACGAGGCTGTGAACGTTACAATCAGCAGCCAGATTAGCGGCCCAACGGTGATAAACATATAGCGCGCGCCGTGCATTTTGATCAGGATTGTCGTCGCGACACACAGCGCGATTGAGGCAAGCAACTGGTTCGCGATTCCGAAGAGCGGCCACAACGAATTTATTCCGCCGAGCGGGTCGATGACTCCCTGGTAAAGGAAGTATCCCCAGGCAAGGACGATCATCGCGCTCGTCAGAATCACACCCGGCATCCAACTCGTACGCCCCAGTGGTTTATAGACATGACCCAGCAGATCCTGCAACATAAACCGCCCGACGCGTGTTCCTGCATCGATGATGGTGAGAATAAACAGTGCCTCAAACATGATGGCGAAGTGATACCAGAAGCCAAGAATGGCTCGACCGCCTCCACTCGAGGCAAAGATATGCGCCATGCCAAGGGCGAGCGAGGGCGCTCCACCCGCGCGATAGAACAGAGACTTCTCACCGACATCCGACGCGAGCGATTGCATTTCCGCAACGCTCACCGGATATCCCCAGCTGCTGATCGTCGCAACCGCTGCCTCGGGCGTTCCGCCCACCGCGCCTGCGGGCGAGTTCACAGCAAAGAAGACGCCGGGTTGGAGTGCGCAAGCTGCGATCAGGGCCATGATCGCGACAAAGCTCTCCATCGACATCGACCCATATCCGATAGGCCACGCGTGCCATTCCCGAGCAATCATTTTGGGCGTCGTTCCCGAGGAGATTAAGGCATGGAAGCCGGAGATGGACCCGCAGGCAATCGTAATGAAGCAGAAGGGAAATACCTTTCCAGCGAAGATCGGGCCCGTTCCGTCGGTGAATCTGGTGAGAGGCGGCAACTGCAGATCCGGTCTGACGAACAGAATGCCGATGGCTAGCAGCAGCACGACTCCGAGTTTCACAAAGGTGCTCAGATAATCGCGCGGAGCAAGGAGCAGCCAAACCGGTAGCGCGCTTGCGAGAAAGCCGTAGATAATGATCGCGATTGCCAGCGCAATCCCGGTCATTGTGAACAGCGGCGCGAGGGTTGGCGAATGAGATATCGACTGTCCTCCGAAGATGCTCAACAGCACAAGGACAAAGCCAATCAGGGAGCACTCCAGCACCTTTCCGGGACGGAAGTAACGCAAGTAGAGGCCCATGAAGATCGCAATCGGCATAGTGGCCGCGATTGTGAATGTTCCCCAGGGACTATCCTTCAGCGCATTCACAACTACCAAGGCAACTACCGCGAGCAGAATAATCATGATCAGCAGAACCGTGAGCAGCGCGGTAAAGCCGCCGACCTTTCCGATCTCTTCGCGAGCCATCTGACCCAGCGACTTGCCATCGCGGCGCATGGAGCAGAACAGGATTACAAAATCCTGGACCGCGCCTCCAAGCACCGCGCCGATAATGATCCATAGAGCTCCTGGCAAATATCCGAATTGCGCTGCGAGGGTCGGCCCAACGAGGGGTCCGGGACCTGCGATCGCAGCGAAGTGATGTCCGAGAACGATCCACTTGTTTGTCGGCTCATAGTCGTGTCCATTGCGGAGGCGTTCGGCGGGCGTGGCGCGCCGGTCATCTAGCGCCATCACCTTCGCGGCGATGAAGCGGGCATAGAAGCGGTATCCGATGGCATAGCTCCCCGCCGCGGCCAGGACGAGCCATATGCTATTTACCGGTTCGCCGCGTTCCAGGGCAATCAAGCTCAAGCTGAATGCGGCCAGGCAGGCTACCGCGATCCACGCAATCCGCCAAACAATTTTCATTGATTATGCATTCTATCGCGCGAGTTCGATTTCAGAACAGCCTCGCCGTTATCTTGATGTAGGAACTGGAAAGAATGCATTTCTTAGTAATCGTCCGATATCATTAGACTTTGGAGGAGCGAAACAACCACATGCTGGTCCCAATGGTGGTAGAACAAACGTCGCGGGGTGAGCGCGCGTTCGACATTTACTCCCGACTGCTGAAGGAGAATATCATTTTCCTCGGCACGCCAGTAGATGACAACGTTGCGAACCTCATCATCGCCCAGATGCTTTTCCTGGCGGCTGAGGATCCGGAAAAGGATATCAATCTCTATATCAACTCGCCGGGCGGCTCAATTACTGCCGGCCTTGCGATTTTGGACACGATGAACCTGGTGGAGCCGGATATCGTGACTTATTGCTTGGGCCAGGCGGCGTCAATGGGAGCCGTTCTGCTTGCTGCCGGGACCAAGGGCAAGCGGTACAGCCTTCCAAATTCGCGAATTTTGATTCATCAGCCTTCCATGAGCGGTCTTGCAGGCCAGGCGGCAGATATCGACATTTACGCCAAAGAGATTTTGCGTATGCGAGAGACGCTCAATGGAATATTGGCGAAGGCTACCGGCCAGCCGATTGACCGTGTGGCACGGGACGTCGATCGTGATTACATCATGATGCCCGAGCAGGCCCTGGAGTACGGGATGATCGACCGCATCATTACCAGTCGTGAATTGACGCCTGTCAAATAGGCCCGATCAACAAAAGGCGCTCTCGGAAGAGGGCGCCTTTTTCATATTGCGTGAGTAAACATCCTTAACACGACCAGTGAGAGTGCACCCACCAGCGCCGCGGCCGGAATCGTCAGCACCCATGCCCAAACGATGGTAGTGGCCAATCCCCAACGCACTGCTTTCATGCGCTGAATCGAACCGACACCGGCGATAGCTCCGGCGATTACGTGAGTCGTCGAAACCGGCATTCCGAGCTCGCTTGAAAACAGGATCGAGATGGCAGCCGCTGTTTCGGCTGCGAAGCCTCCGCGCGGTTTCAGCCGCGTCAGCCGTCCGCCCATCGTCCGCACGATACGCCAGCCGCCGCTAAGCGTGCCGAGGCCGATGGCAATATGAGCCCCAAAAATGACCCATATCGGAACCTCCAGCGATGAAATCAACTTAGTGGTGAACAGCACCCCGGTAATGATCCCCATCGTTTTCTGCGCATCATTTGTGCCGTGAGCAAAACTGAAGATCGCGGCGGACACAAGTTGCAGCTTCCGGAAGTACACATCCATCCGTTGCGGCGAAGCATTGCGGAAAAGCCAGTAGATTATCACCATGATCACGTAGGCCAATATCATGCCCAGGATCGGCGCAATCAGAATAAAGGCCAGCGTCTCCAGCCAAATGTCAGAGTTGAGCGCCTGAAAGCTCGAAGCAAGACCACGCGTAATCGCGACCTTTGCCATGCCTGCGCCCGCATACCCTCCAAGTAGCGCGTGCGACGAGCTGGTCGGTAGCCCGAAATACCACGTGATCAGATCCCATACGATTGCGCCGATTAGTCCGGCCAGGATCACGTAAGGCGTCACCACGTCCATGTTCACGCCCTTGATAACCGTTTTGGCAACGTGAGTTCCAAACGCGAAGGCAGCGGCGAAGTTCCAGAACGCCGCCCATGCGACTGCCTGACCGGGTGACAGGACGCGGGTTGCTACGATCGTTGCGATCGAATTGGCCGCGTCATGGAAGCCATTGATGTAATCGAAGACGAGCGCAACGGTGATGATAGTTATGACGAGAAGGAGAGTCCCATCCATGCGGTTATGGATTAGCTATTCTTCACGACAACATTCTGGAGGGCATCGGCGACGTCTTCGCAAAAATCCGTGGTCTGCTCAAGCAATTCGTAGATCTCCTTGAGTTTCATAATCCGGATGGGATCCTTCTCGTTTGCGAAAAGGTCGCGAACGGCTTTTCGGACGATATCGTCCGTCACGTCTTCGATCCGATTGATCTCGATGCAATGGTCAATGATTTTCTGGTTGGAGTTCAGGGCTTCGAACGCCAGTTGAAGACTCTTCGATGAGGCGACGATATTGCGCGACACTTCGACCACAACCGGCGGGATCGGCTCGATATCGTAGATCACCATACGGTGCGCCGATTCCTCTATGGAATCGATCACGTCATCCAAATGCGTGGAAAGCGAGTGAATGTCTTCGGGATCGAGAGGCGTAATGAACGTTTGGTTCAGCCGGCGAAAGACGTCGTGAATCACCTCGTCGGCCTTACGCTCTAACATGCCGATCTGTTCGGCGGCCTTGGCCAAGTGCTCGCTGCCGCCTTCCACGCCATGAAGCAGCAGGACTGCGGCTTCCGAGATGTATCGCACCTGATCCAGAAACAGCGCAAAGAACTTTTCTTCGCGAGGTAAAAACCTCATGAGACCTCATATAGCCGCAACATAGGGTGGGGCACAGTTTGGACTTTCATCTTCTCAATGCCTGGCGTTACAGGTCAATATCCAGATGGTTACGATTCCGTTAAGACCGGAAATAGCGTATTCATTTCGGGTTCCGATGCTTCGGAATCCAGGTAGCGAACATCCAACAAACGCTGGAGTTCGACGTTTCCCATCGCCGACAGCAAGTTCTCTTTTATAAAAGGATGCTCCTGCTCCAGATCCGAAAAGATATCACGGAGAGACCGGCGTACGGTACCGGTCTTTTGGGAGCACCCGCAAGGGATCACCGGCGCTCCCAGAGAAGCCGCGAAATTGCGAGTCAGATCCTCGCCCACAAACACGAGCGGCCGAATCAGCCGGAAATCTTTCTGCCGTGAGTATGTGACAGGCGGCAAAGCGCTCAGCCGGCCCGTAAACATGGCGTTTCGCAGCAATGCTTCGCAAAAATCGTCCGCTGTATGGCCGAAAGCGATCACATTGGCGCCCAGCTCCCGCGCGATCTGGTACACGGCCCGCCTGCGGAAACGACTACAAAGATCGCAACCATGTTCCGGCTGCTCATCGATAAGACGGATGGAAGGGGCGTCGGTCTTATACAGCCATTCGATGCCTCGCTCCTTCAGATACTCAGCGAAGGGAGCGATCGGGCGAAGAAATTTACCCTGTTCTACCGTGAATGCACAGACGGAGAAATTGATCGGAGCGCGCTGCTGCAACAATCGGAGGGCTTCGAGCAGCGTGACGGAATCCTTGCCACCCGATAATCCGACCGCAACACGGTCACCCTCACGGATCATGTTGAAGCGGCGAATCGCCTCTCCAACTTTACGCAGCAGTGTCTTCTCGAGATCCAAATCATAGTATATCGAGAGACTTTTCCGTTTCGGGTAGGTTTAATTACACGTTGTTGCTCGCAGCTATCGGCGTGGTTCCGGCTCCGCCGCCAGCGAGGAGGCAACAGCCACCAACTCCTGTTCCGGATCAGACTCGGTCGCGATTTGACGCGCTTGGCGAGCCAGTCGTTGTGGGTGTGGGAACTGGCGGAAGTACTTCAACCCCACCTTTCCCGGCAGCAATCGCTTGATGTCGCTGATTCGAACGGGCGATATAACGGTATGCGACAAGCGCAACAGCGGACAGGAACAATATCCGACCCATAGTGCTAACTATTCTACCGTGTATTGCCCTTTTTTGGTTCCTTGTCTAAACACTGCAAAGCGCATCATTGAATTCAAATTTTGTGTTGCTCAGGTCCGCGGGTGTAATTCCCACGCGTTGGAACGCGAGATCCAGACGTGCGCTGGATGGAATGTCCTCTTCCGCATCCGTCCAAAACTCGGTCAGATATAAGAGCGCGGCCATGCGCGATGAGGCGCGATCGGGCATGTGGTGGAACCGTACAGCCGTAACAAGCTCTTCGTTGAATTGCCAGTGCCGCAATACATCCGCGCCTGCTTCTGCATGATCGAAGCCGCAAACCACCACTTCGGCCACAGCCGACTCACAACCCTTTACGATCAACCGATCGAGACTGGAGTTCAGTTCGCTCGGCATCAGCGCCACCGCCAGCTTGCCGACATCATGAAGAAGTCCGAGGAGAAACGCCTCGGCCGGATCGACGGCTTTCGACATGACCGCAATCTGCTCGGCTACTTGCGCTGCCTCCACTGCGTGTTTCCAAATTCTACGCAGCCTCGGCGATGAAAAGAGAGGTTGCACTGCGCTTGCAAGCAGGATGCGCCGAGCGTCCTCGATACCGACGTAGCTGATAGCCTGTGAAACAGTCTTGATCAAGTGTCTCGGACTGTAGAACGCGGAATTGGCCGCTTGCAGCATCTTTCCGGCGACGACCTGATCCGATTTGGCGATACGGTCCAGCGTCGGCAGATTGACTTCGGCCGAAGACAGTAGGCCATAAAGTTTCATCGCCACAGCCGGATAGACGGGGAGCTTCGGCATGATGGCTCCCAGATCGCTCCGCCGGGCCTTGCGCAGATACCGCAACACGAATTGCACGGCTCGATCCGAGCCTTCGTGCCGCTCCAGCGCTTTTTGCAGCACCGTTTCCATGGAATCCGTCTCGAAGGGAGCGTACTCGAGTTGCTCATCGAAGGAATTGGCGATATCCAGGATATGAGCGAGGTCCTGAGCCTTTTTGCTGGTAGCTCCTTTGCGCCGACCCTGCGAAGCCACCAGAATCTGCTCTGCATCGAGCGAGATCAGTCTCGGCGCGGCATGACATCCATCGGAATAGAAACCTAAGTCATCCGCCAACCGGGAGAATCCCTCTCCCTGAAGGAATGCAAGTGGATGGTGATGCATCAGGGCAGCCTCCTGGAGCGCGGAGGCATCGCCTCCAGGTATGCCCAGGACTATCGAAAGCTCCTCACACCATGCCGCAACACGCTTGCAATGCGCCTGAGCGCCTGCTTCCAGCATGTTATTTCTGTCACTTGCGATCGGTTTCGTTGCGCATCGAGCCATGTTCACCGTCCTTGAAGCGCTCTTCGGCGACGGTGAACCACGCTTTAATCTTTTTTAGAAAACGATCGGCTAAAAATCCGCCGGTTCCAACCGCGGTACGATCACGTGGATAATCCCCAATGCGATCAAGTACATAGAGCCGGCAATGAGGAATAACGAGTAATAACTGCCGGTGATTTGCAGGACGTAGCCGGCCGCTGTCGCCACGACCATCCCGCCGAGAGCTCCGAGCGTTCCACCGATACCGATTGCCGATCCTACCGCGTTTCTGGGAAACATGTCCGAGGTAAGGGTGTACAGGTTGGCCGACCATCCTTGATGTGCCGACATTGCCAGACTGACAAGCGCCACCGCGCCCCACAAGTTCGATGCTTTCGCAGCGAAGACAATCGGAACTACGCAAAGCGCGCAGACCAGCATCGCCGTCTTTCTGGAGGCGTTCACGCTCCAGCCGCGCTTGAGCAGCGCCGATGACAACCAGCCTCCTCCGATGCTACCGATATCGGCGGCAAGATAGATCACGACCAACGGCAAACCCACCGTGTCCAACGTCAGTCCGTACTGCTGATTTAAAAATTTCGGCAGCCAGAACAGGAAGAACCACCAGACAGGATCGGTGAGGAACTTCCCGATCGCGAAAGCCCAGGTTTGCCGTCTGGGAAATACCTTTGCCCAGGCCACTGATTGAACTGCATCGGCGGAGTCGCGTCGGATATGCTCAAATTCTTTCCTCGATAAACTCGCATGCTCTTCCGGCCGCCTGTAGATCAAAAGCCAGCACAGTAGCCATAAAAATCCCAGACCGCCGGTGATGAGAAATGCCCATTGCCACCCGTAGTTCAGCGCGATCCAGGGCACCATGATGGGAGCTGCAATCGCGCCGATGTTTGAGCCGGCATTGAAGATGCCCGTTGCAAGCGCTCGCTCCTGCTTCGGAAACCATTCCGTGACAGTTTTGATCGAGGCAGGGAAGTTGCCCGCTTCACCTAAACCGAGTGCCGCTCGCGCGATTCCGAATCCGAGCGCCGAGCGTGCCGCAGCATGCGCCATCGCCGCGAAACTCCAGACGCCGATGATGATCGCGAATCCTTTGCGCGTCGAGATCGAGTCCATTACTCGTCCGATGAAGAAATATCCTGTCGCGTAAGCAGCTTGGAATGCGGTCACGATGTACCCGTATTCCACCTCGTTCCAACCAATGGATTTCTGCAGATCGGGCGCCAGGATACTGAACACCTGCCGGTCGATGTAATTGATCGTGGTAGCGAAGAACAGTAGCGCACAGATGTACCAGCGTAGTCCGGTGATGGACTTAGTCCCTGCGCCCGCAGAACGCATCGACACGGATGACATTACCCAAGCATCCTATCGCGTTTGCCTTAGGGCGTTTGTCATTTTCCCCCTGTTATCTTTGTTGCATCTAACGACAATGAAGATCATCGACATTCGGCCGACTACAATAACCGTGCCTCTGGAAGCTCCATTGCGCCACGCCAATGGCTGCCACTGGGGTCGATTCGTTCGCACCATCGTTGAGGTTGAGACGGACACCGGCCTGATAGGACTCGGCGAAATGGGAGGCGGCGGCGAATCGGCGGAGACGGTTTTCCGCGCCATGAAAGCTTATCTCGTGGGTCATGACCCGGCTCGATTAGAAGAGATGCGTTTTCTGATCGCGAATCCGACTGCTTCGTTGTATAACAATCGGACGCAGATTCTGGCGGCGTTAGAGTTTGCCTGCCTAGACATCCTCGGCCAGGAGTGGAACGTGCCAGTGTGCGAGATTCTCGGCGGACGTTTGCGGGATCGCGTTCCCTTCGCGTCGTATTGCTTCTACCGCTTTGCGAATCCTGCGACGGGAGCCGGTGAAGTGCGCACGCTTGACCAGATCATTGCGAATGCTCGGGACCTGAAGCAGAGATACGGATTTACGACGCACAAGATGAAAGCAGGCGTGTTTCACCCCGACTATGAGGTCGAGTTGTACCGCGCGCTTGCCGCAACGTTTCCCGACGACAAGGTGCGGTTCGATTGTAATGCGACTTGGTCGACGGAGGAGGCCATCCGGTTTGGGCAGCGGATAGAGGGCCTTAACAATGACTACCTGGAAGATCCGGTTTACGGGTTGAATGGTATGAGACGCGTGCGAGAAACGGTCCGGGTCCCTTTAGCTACCAACACCGTTGTCGTCAATTTCGAACAGCTCTCTGCCAACATTCTCGATACCGCTGTCGACGTGATTCTTCTGGATACTACATTCTGGGGCGGAATCCGCCAATGCGTCAAAGCTGCGGGGGTTTGCGAAACTTTCCAGATCGGAGTCGCTGTTCACTCTTCAGGAGAACTCGGTATTCAACTGGCCAGTATGTTGCACCTTGGCGCGGTGATTCCGAATCTTTCGTTTGCGGCTGACGCGCACTATCACCATTTGACGGACGACATTATCGAAGGCGGCCTCATGAAATACGAGAGTGGAGCGATTCGCGTTCCGGACGGTCCAGGATTAGGTGTGAAACTCGACCGCGATAAGGTATTAGAGTACAGCGAGCTTTATAAGCGCCTGGGTGGATATGCCTATGATCAAGACCCCTCACGACCAGGCTGGACTCCTATTATTCCGAACGATCGCTGGGCCGACCCAAAGGATGACAAATGCCCGAAGATACCGTACTAACGTTCACCGAGCAGAATAGCGACGCGCTGATCGGCGCGATTGACGAAGCGGTTACCTCGACACCCGTCTTTGACGTTCATACGCATCTTTCCCCTCCGGAATTCGGCGAGCTCTGTTTATGGGGAATTGACGAATTGGTCCGTTATCACTACCTCATAGCCGAACTGTTCCGGTCATCGAAGATCAAACCTTCCGAATACTGGGCGCTCAATAAAGAACAGCAGGCCGACGTGATTTGGGAAACGCTGTTCGTGAAGAACACTCCGATCTCCGAGGCGGCTCGCGGCGTGGTCTGCGTGCTGAAGGCGCTGGGACTCGATCCCGGAGCTGAAACGCTTACTGAAGCGCGCGAGTACTTTGCTTCGGTTGATGTCGATGAACACATCACAAATGTTCTGGATATTGCGAACGTGTCGGATGTTGTGATGACGAACGATCCTTTCCATCCGGTGGAGAAGCATGTCTGGGGTTCTAACGCGCATACGGATAAGCGCTTCCATGCCGCGCTCCGTATGGATCCGCTGATCAACGATTGGGAAAACGTTGCGCAGAGAGAGAAGTTTAATGACGCGAAGTCCGCGCGCAACTTCCTGGACGAATGGATCCAGCGGATGAACCCGCTTTATATGGCGGTCTCGCTTCCGAATGATTTCCGCTATCCAGACGATTCGTCACGCTCGATGGTGCTTCGCAATGTTGTGCTTCCGACCGCCAAAGCGCACGATATACCATTCGCGATGATGATTGGGGTCAAGCGTCAGATCAACCCACTTTTGGGGGATGCGGGGGACGGAGTCGGCCGGGCGGATCTATCTTGCCTGGAGTACATCTGCCGTGAGAATCCGGATCAACGTTTCCTGACAACCGTTCTTTCGCGTGAGAACCAGCACGAACTCTGTGTTATTTCGCGCAAGTTCGCAAACCTGACGCCTTTCGGCTGCTGGTGGTTCCTCAACAATCCATCGGTGATCGCTGAGATCACTGCCGAACGAATGGAGATGCTGGGCGCCAGTTTTATTCCGCAGCATTCCGACTGCCGGATTCTCGAGCAGTTGATTTACAAATGGACACACTCGCGCCGCGTCATTGCGGACGTACTGTTCAATCAATATATGGACTTGACGCTCGATGGCTATCCGTTGACGCCGGACCACATCCAGCGTGATGTCCAACGAATGTACTCGGACAATTTCAAGGCGCTGATCCATCTTCCGCAGCGTGATCGGCGATCGTAAATTGGGGCGCAACGTACAATAGGGGTTTGGTTACCAAACTCGTTTTTGAGAACCTCAAGCACCGTCCGATCCGAACCCTCCTTACAGTCCTGGCGATTGGGTTACAGGTGACGCTGGTCTTGACGATCGTCGGGTTGAGCCGGGGATTGATCGAGGCCAGCCAGACCCGGACTCGGGGAGTCGGCGCCGACATCATCGTCCGGCCGCCCGGAGCGGCAATTATGGGTATGAGCGGCGCTCCGATGCCGGAGGGCGTAGTAGGGTTCATCGAGAAACAGCCACAGGTTGCGATGGCCCAAGGAGTGGTCTTCCATCCGATTGGCGGCATCGAAAGTTTGATTGGTGTTGATATCGACCGGTTTGCGAAGATGAGCGGGGGCTTGGATTACCGCAAGGGTGGGCCGTTTCAGGCTCCGGACGACTTGCTCATCGATGAGAACTTTGCCGAGCAACGCAAGCTCAACATCGGCGACAAGATCGAACTTGCGAATCACATCTGGACTGTTCGTGGCGTGATCGGACCGGGAAAACTCGGAAAATTGTTTGTCGACAAGAAAGTCCTGCAGACTCTTACTTCAAACACCGGCAAAATCTCGGTAGTTTACGTCAAAGTCGATGACCGAAAGCATATGGATGCTGTCATCGCGGACCTGAAGAGCAAATTGCAGGATTACCCCATTTACTCGATCGATGAATTCCTCTCGATGATTACGCCCGACAATGTTCCGGGCTTGAATGCGTTTATCGCCACTATAGTGGGTCTGGCTGTGATTTTCGGGTTCCTGGTGGTGTTTCTCGCGATGTACACGGCTGTGCTGGAACGTACACGGGAGATCGGGATTTTGAAGGCGCTTGGCGCTTCGCCCGGATACATTCTCGGGATGCTCATGAGAGAAACTACGCTGTTGGCGATTGCAGGGTCGATCATCGGCATTGTTCTGTCTTACGGCGCCAAATGGGCCATCATGACCTTCGTCCCATCTTCTCTGACCGTGGTTGCGGTGCCTGACTGGTGGTGGCGCGCCGCGCTGATTTCCTTGGCGGGCGCCGTGCTTGGGGCCATCTATCCAGGGACAAAAGCGGCCCGCCAGGACACAATCGAGGCGCTGGCCTATGAGTGATCCGATCATCTCGGTCCGGGATCTTCGAAAGGTCTATCACGTCGGCGACGTAGATGTGCACGCGCTGCGTGGCGTGAATCTGGAAGTAGGGCGTGGCGAATTTCTTTCTATCGTCGGGCACTCCGGGTCGGGTAAGTCGACGCTGTTCAATATTATTGGCGGTCTGACGCCACCCTCCGCCGGCAAGATCGTTATTGACGGCAAGGACCTCCGCGCGATGTCTGAAAGCGATCGGACCCATCTTCGAAAGGAGTCGATCGGGTTTGTTTTTCAAAAATACAACCTGCTCCCGACGTTGACCGCCCATGACAATATCGCTCTTGCCAGGAGCATGGCAGGCAAGTCCCTGGATACGGACGAAGACTTTCAGCAAGTGCTTACTTTGCTTGGCATCGCTCACCGCTTGCAACACAAGCCTCGAGCGCTATCGGGTGGCGAACAGCAGCGAGTTGCGATCGCGCGCGCAGTCGTGAATCACCCGGCGATCCTACTCGCCGATGAACCGACTGGCAATCTCGATACGGAGAATTCGGAACGTGTGCTTTCCCTCCTCCGCGATCTGAATGACCGCCTGGGACAGACAATCATCATGATCACGCACAATCCCGAAGCGGCCGCCTACGGCCACCGAGTTGCCCGCATGAAAGACGGGACGATCCTACCGGATTAAAAATAACGCGCGACGTGAGACTGCGGCATCTTAGGTGGGTGGGAATCGACCGTATCCTTCGACACGTAATCGTGGCCTCCCTCCTTGTTGTGGATGGGTTCGCGCAGACGGCGACACGTGCTCCGGATCGTACCTTAGCGGGAATAAGCCGGTCCTTCGAGCAAACAGTCGAACAGGTGAGTCCGGCGGTTGTCCAGATCATCGCCCGGGAACTCGCGCCAGACGACGATAGCGTGCTGACCCGGATGGTACACGGCCAGCGCTCCAGCGGCTCGGGAGTGATTGTAGATCCCGATGGGTACATCATCACCAACGCGCATGTGGTTGGCCTCGCTCGTCACGTCCAGGTGCTGCTTCCGCTGGCTGCGGATAAGAGAGTCGCATTTAAGTCGGTGCTAAAGCCGGCCGGAAAGTTGATGCAGGCGGAGGTGGTTGGCGCTGATCGCGAGACAGATCTTGCCGTGTTGAAGATCGACGAGAAAGGCTTAAAACCGTTGCCATTCGCCGATTCTGAAAATTTACGCCAGGGCCAGCTTGTGTTCGCGCTCGGCAGCCCATTCGGCCTTGAAAACACGGTCACCATGGGCGTAGTTAGTTCACCTGCTCGCCAAATTCGTCCCGATCACCCTATGATCTATGTTCAGACGGACGCGCCGATCAATCCCGGAAATAGCGGTGGGCCGCTGGTGAACGCGGATGCTCAACTAATCGGCATAAACACGTTTATCGTCTCGACGTCGGGATCGAGCGGCGGTGTCGGATTCGCCGCTCCCAGCAATATTGTTCGAAGCGTTTACGAGCAGATCAGAAAAAATGGGAGAGTCCGCCGCGGACAGATCGGCATTCAGGCTCAAACCATCACTCCGGAACTGGCGCGATTATTGAAGCTCGGACAGGATTGGGGCGTAATTGTCGGGGATGTCCGTCCCGGAGGAGCCGCGGAGGCTGCAGGCATTCAGATCCGAGACATACTCCTTACGTTAGATGGAAAGCACCTCGAAAATGCGCGTCAGTTTGGTGTCAATATCTATCAGCGCGCGGGTGAGACCGCGAAGATAGAGCTGCTTCGCGGCAACGAAAGACTCACCAAGCAAGTGGCTGTCCTTGAACGACCCAAGGACAACGATCAGATCCTCTCGATGGTGAATGAAGACAACAATCTGATAAGAAAGCTCGGTGTGCTGGCCTTGACACTCGACGAAAAGACGACGCCTCTGCTTCCGACCCTGAGACGCCTTTCGGGAGTTGTGGTGGCGGGTGTCGTGTCCGATCCGTCGGGCCGCTCAGACGCGCTTTTTGCGTCGGACATAATCTATGCCGTTAATGACACCCCGGTGAGTAGCTTCGAAGACTTGCGAAAGACGCTGCAGCCGGCGAAGACTGGAGAATCCGTCGTTCTCCAGGTAGAGCGTCTTGGGCAGTTGCAGTTTCTTGTTGTGGAAGTTCAGTGAATTCCCAGTAAAATAGGCCGCATGCGCTTAATTATTTTGTCGCTGCTCGTTGCAGCGCTGACATGCTCCGCGGCCGATAGCGATTCCAAGCGTAAACTCACAAAAGCGGACGTGGACCGTTGGATAACGGAGCTTTCCAATTGGGGCCGCTGGGGTAAAAGCGATCAGATCGGGACCGTAAACCTGATCACTGCCGCGAAGCGAAAGGAAGCTGCGGCTCTGGTGCAGGAGGGCTATGCAATCTCTCTTTCGCACGACACGTTGAAGGAGAAAGCCGCCGATAACGGAAATCCGTTTCAACACAAAATGCTCTCCACGGGGGCACAGCCTTTCGAAGGCCGCTGGCTTATGGATGAATACTCGGTCGTCTATCACGGGCTCGCGCATACGCACATGGATTCGCTGGCCCATATCGGCTGGAACGGGAAGATGTACAACGGCTTTCCCCAGACCGATGTAACGAACGCGGGAGCGAAAGAACTGGGTGTGACGAATTACCGGAACGGCATTTTCACTCGCGGTGTTCTCGTCGATATTCCGAAGCTGAAAGGTCTTCCGTATCTCGAGCCAGGGACAGCAATTTATCCGGAAGATCTCGAAGCATGGGAAAAGAAGGCCGGAGTTCGAATCGGAAGCGGTGACGTTGTGTTGATCCGGACTGGCCGTTGGGCTCGACGAACTGCTAAAGGTCCGTGGGATCCATCCCGAATGGCCGGACTTCATGTTTCCGCTGTGCGATGGCTAAAACAGCGCGACGTCGCTATCGGCGGCAGTGATGGATGCTTAGATGTCCTCCCGTCGGGAGTTGCTGGTGTTCCACAACCTGTACACTTGCTTTTGCTCGTAGCGATGGGCACGCCGATCTTCGATAATTTCGATCTCGAAGCTTTGAGTGAGCAGGCGGCGAAACGAAATCGGTGGACTTTCCTGATTACAGCCGCGCCCTTAACAGTCCCGGGCGGAACCGGTTCGCCACTGAATGCGGTAGCAATATTTTGAGAGATTGGAGGCGCGGGGGGGAATCGAACCCCCGAATAAAGGTTTTGCAGACCTCTGCCTTACCACTTGGCTACCGCGCCGGAGTCACTAGTAACAGCGTAACCCATTCGCTAAGGTCGTTCAAACTTTCAGGCTATAGTTCAAATCTGCAAAAGCGTTAACAGGTAACCGTTCTTTTACGGTAAATCACTGGTTTTAAACAAGGTTGAACGTGATAGTAGTGAACATGCCCGTTCGTGCCTACTTGCAAGGTGTTCCGACGCCCCTCTTAGGCCCGCCTGAGTGCGACATGCGCGAAGTCGATCGACATAAGACGCCAAGCGGGTCTACCCTCATCGAATATCAGGGAGTTGACGGGAATACGTACCATTTGTTTGTCGGAGAGAATGGAAGGACGTGGTTGGTGACGAGACGCTAAACGGTCCCACATTGCATTGTGCTACGAGCGTAAAGAATTGTCGCGGTCCAGCCGATCAGAACAGTCCGAGAGAGTCGACCTTCGAATTTGAGGTGAATATGGTTAGCATCCGTAGACTGTTAGTGTCTAAGTATAGGACCGTCTTGAATGTTCTGGACGCGCTACATCGAAGTGCCCCGCAGGACCGACTTCGTATCTTAGCGGTGGAAATTGAAAAGCACTGGCTGGATATCGACGGAGTCAGAGCTAATAAATCATAAGCCTTCGGAGACAATGTAACCGCCCAAACAGGCGGACCGCCTACCTCGCCTCAAATTGGAGCCCATTCAGAGGAAGCCGCTCACCCCGTGTCGTCAGAGGGTCGAAGCTACTTTAACGGACCGATTATAAAATTAAGCACCATTTCGCTAGATAGATTAATGTTTCCGCGGCGCGCTGGTCGAAAGGTCCACTGACGAGCTGCGTCCAGCACAGCGGCTGTGAGGTATTGATTCAGACCGCCTGGCGGGGCAATAGGTAGCGCTTCTACGACCTTGCCTCTTCCATCAATTTGCACACGGACCTTTAGTACGAGGCTCTCCTTCACAATTGACAGCGCGTTAGGCGGAATCTTCGGTTTGACTTGCCGTATCGGAATTGGCGGCTGAACGAGCGGTTCGGCGACACGGGCATTTTGCTGTTCATTACGCGCGGATCGTATCGCGGCGAGAGGCTCCGGCGGAGCAGTCGCGGATGGGTCTGGCAATCTCAACGCGACTGTCGGTGGAGATGATAACAGCGGTTCCGGAATAGCAGACGGATGGCCGCGTAAATCCACTTCGAAGGTCCGGCTAACGCGGGGCGTCTTGAAAGCAGTAGAAAACGCAACGTCACTCGTCGAGTTTGTAGGATCTGCTCCGTTAGGCCGTGTTTGCAGCGAGGTTGAAGCAAAAGAGGGGACAGGTGAAGGTGTTGCCGACACAACCACCATCACCGACTCGCGTCTTGACTTCCCAAGCGAAGAGAAAACTTCCAAAACAACATCGAGGCGAGCGCTTTTTGCCCGGTAGATCAGATTTTTGCTCTGAAGCTGATCCTTCGTCAGAGGGAATTCCGCTTGGGAATTGCCATCCTGAACCGTCAAGACGCCAATCCGAGCGTCAGAAAGATCAGCAAACTGCAGGTCCCATGTGATGCGTACGTTCCTGCCATCGGGCTTGGCAGATAAAGACAGAGAAGACCCGAAGGTTGGGCGGGGAATTAGGGACGCTTGGGCTGCAGCCGTTTGCGGCCGAGAAGACATATACATGATTAGGCTCCCAGCGACGGCAAGGAGGGAGGCGGTGCTACCGATGAACGCCCACCGGAACTTCTTCATCCGGGGGGAGGACGCTCTGCTCACCTGTATTGCTTCGATGTGACTGTTAGTTCAGCGGCTTCTCGGCCGAGATGGCCTATGTGTGTTCGGAAGGGATAAGAATTGTTTTTTCTTTTTACCGTTCCGAGACATAGGTAACAGAACGTTCCGGACACATGGGTTACACTTTTTCCCCCGAAGGGGGCGCGGAAGAAGGGAATGCCATGGAAGGAAAGCTCTGTTATGGACGAACGAATGCGATTTGTAATTCGACTCAAGGACGGGGAAAGTATGGCTTCTCTGTGCCGTGAGTTCAACATCTCAAGGAAGACCGGCTACAAGATCTTTGAGCGGTACGAAGAATGCGGTCTGGAAGGGCTCAGCGATCGGACGCGCCGGCCGTTCCGTTATGCCAACCAACTGCCCGAACAGATAGAAGCGGCAATTGTCGCAGCCAAGCGCGAAAAGCCGAACTGGGGCGCACGCAAAATTCGCGAGCGCTTGCTGCGGCGCTTGCCGCACGCAGTCAAGATCCCAGCCTGTAGCACGATTCACGCCATCCTGAGCACGGCCTGGTGACTCACCCTACGCGCTCAAGAACGCGCACGACGGGCACGCCTCTGTCTGAGGGCCTCGGCCCGAACGATCTGTGGTGCACGGACTACAAGGGCGAGTTCATGCTCGGAGATAAGCGATACTGCTACCCCCTGACGGTCACCGACCATGCTTCGCGAGATCTGCTGTTGTGCGAAGCAATGGAGTCGAATGCGGAAAAGCCTGCCTTCACAGCCTTTGAGCGGCTTTTCAAGGAACGCGGTTTGCCGCGCGCAATCCGTTCGGAAATGGCGTTCCGTTTGCTTCGCCTAATGGACTATTCAATCTGTCCAAGCTTTCGGTGTGGTGGCTACGCCTGGGCATCAGCATCGAACGCATCAAGCCTGGCCATCCGCAGCAGAACGGCCGGCATGAGCGTATGCATCTGACATTGAAAAAAGAAGCTACGCGTCCCGCCGGCGCCAACATCCTCCAGCAACAAGCCAAGTTCGACGACTTCATCGAGGAATTCAACAACGAACGTCCTCATGAAGCCCTGCAGATGAAGTGTCCGGCTGAAATCTATACCGCTTCTGTCACGCTTTACCAAGGCATTCCCGAGCCGCACTATCCGTTCCACGACCGGACCGTGATGGTCACAAGCTGCGGCCGCTTGTGCTTGTATCGAAAGAAAATCAACCTCAGCTTGTCCTTAGCCGGTGAAGCCGTCGGAGTCAAAGAAGTCGACAACGGCATCTGGCTCGTCAGCTTTATGGATTACGATTTGGGTTATATCGATCTGGAGGAAAAAACACTGCAGCCCCTCGACAATCCTTTTGGGCCGAAAGTGTTACCTATGTCTTAGGAACGAAGTGTTACCTATGTGTCCGGTCCGGACACTTTGACCGTTGGTAGGCGCGGCAGGACTCGAACCTGCGACCCCCTGCTTAGAAGGCAGGTGCTCTATCCGGCTGAGCTACGCGCCCGTTGATCGGAAAGCCTGCAAGAAGGCAGTCTTACAACATCCAAGTTTACATGAATGGTCAGAGCAGCCATTGTCTTACTTGAACGTGTACCGAACACTGGTCTGCACGTAGTCCATGGAGCCTTCGGAACCGGACCAAATGGCTCGATCAACATGCGAATACTGCGCTGAGACGACAATGGCGGCCGGACTATCCGGTCTCCTCCATAGCTGTTGATGGAAGCCAACAGAAGATTGAGCGGTCAGCCGGTTGCTATTGCTCTTGCTTCCGTAGACAAGCCCATAATATGCGAACAAATTGAGCGTGGCTGTGGCCGGGACTTCGGTCCCAATCAGACTGGATATTCCACTAACACCGTAAGGGACGATGCCTAACGCCTCCGCCAATGCGCCCTTTGACGCGAACTGCTGGCCGACAATCCGCAGTTTTGGCGCTACCCGTACGACCTCTGCCAAACTGACGCCATTCACATGCCCACGGCCGGTAAACCCCGCGATTTCGACGTGCGCATTCTTACCGTCCTTGGCATATTTGCCGACCCATAGGCCAGTGTCGGCTTCCCAGGCGAACGAGATCTTCCAGGTTTCGCTTGAGTACCCCAACCGCACCTGACGGCGGCGCGTGGCCGACGAGCCCCACTTGATAGTTCGGCTCCAGGGCATCGGTATTCATCAGGGCCCGATCCGGCTCGATTCCAACTCGGTTCGGTCTCAAAAGACTCCATGTCTGTCCGCCCAGCACCTCCCATTGCCCGATCTTCCCGCGGGTCCAGTACTGACGCCAGCGAAACGGAATGCCGTCGCTCGATCTCATGAAGTCCTGCTCCAGATACGTGGTGAATGTTACTGGCCCAAGCGGCGCGTCGATATGAACCATACCCCGGGAGTGGGCAAGGGAAAGCAGGCTTTGAGAGTTGCTCGGTGTTAGAGGAATGCGTCCGAATTGGGTCCAGACAGTATCCGTCGTTGTTGCCGACCGCCACTCTCCGATAACGTCGACGAAACCTTCCGGCGCGACCCTGATTCGTCCTAACTGCAAGTGATGATCGGCAGGCGCCGCAAGCTGACCGAAGCCGGCATTCACCATGACATTTAGCAGAATCAGTCTTAGTAGCGAATGTTTGAAATACCGCAAACTTACACTTCATGCTAGGAACAGAACATGACAGTGGTATTACAAACGATTAACAGCGCAATGAATTAGTCACAAATGTGTGTCGATTGCTCGTTACCGTGCGCTCAGTATCAGTTCACGAAGAGAGTGAGAACCGATATCCTTCTGCTCAATCAGAGTTTTCTGACGCCGAAGCACATGCTCGATCACTGGTGGCAGGTCGTCCATGTCTAGCGCCTCTGAGCACGTGACCATGGCTAACTCAAATTGACCCATGCGCCGGTGTAGGTCGGAAACCAGAGCATACTCGGAGGCAAGATCATCGCTGAAGGCTTGACCGGAGTGCTTGCCTCTCTTCCAGTACTCGATTGCCTGCTCGCGGCAAAACGTTGCCGCGTAAATATCGCCCTCATCATCGCAGACCCAGGCCCCGTGCAGAGAACTCCAGCCGGCATCCGCGTGCTGGCGCATCTTGTCCAGCAGGTATGCGTAGCTCAGGAAGTGGCGAGCTTTTTCCGGTACATCCGTATTCGAAAGGGTGGCTACGTAGCCATCGCTGCCTACGATTTCGTGCGCCTTGGAATCGGCTACGGAGATATCGGCGGCACAATACCCGCAACGGTCACAGCACTGCACCCAGGTGGAGATAGTCGATCGCAACGGCGCACCCGGTCGCGTATCGAAGTCGGGCGCTTCCAGACTCTCGGCTCGACACTCCGGCACGACATTGTTTTCGGACCCGCATACCGCGCAACGCGTTGTCATGCGGTGAAGATAACATACCGAAACCGTCAGAACTGGAGGACGATTTTGGCCGAGCCGTCCTGCTTATATTCCAGCATCTCGAAAGCGCTCTGTACGCTCTCGATCGGCAAGGTATGGGTAATAATCGGAGCGAATCGTTTCGGCTGCTCGCGCAGCATGTGCACGGCCGCGTCCGTTTCGTGATTCGACCGGCGCACGTTAAACAAAACGGCTTCTTTTCGCCTCAGCTCGTGCATGTCCACGGGAGTATTGATCTCCGAAGGTATGCCTGTGATCACTACACGGCCGGCATTTCGCACAGTGTGAATCGTTTGGCCGATTGTGTTCTCTTTACAGGCGCAATCGAACGCGATATCGACACCGCGTCTGCCCGTGTCCACTGAAATCTGGTGCACAACATCAACCTGCCTGGGATCGAGCACTACATCCGCGCCGATCAGTTTGGCAAGCTCGCGGCGTTCAGCGACGGGTTCAATCGCCCAAACACGGCCCGCTCCCGAAGCTTTGAGAGTTGCGATGGTCAAGAGTCCGATCGGACCGGTTCCAAACACGGCTGCGGTCTCGCCGAATGTGATAGGCGCGAGATTCAGGGAATGAAGAGCCACAGCCAAAGGCTCGAATAAGGTTCCGGTGTTCCAATCGAGTTCGGTAGGAAGCGGCACAAGATTATGAGCCGGCATGTTGACGAACTCGCGGAAAAATCCAGGTTCGGGTGGCGTACTGAAAAAGCTGATATTCGAGCAAACGTTGTGCCGTCCGGAACGGCAAAACTCGCAATGATAACAATAGACCGCGGGCTCGAGCATCGCGCGATCTCCGGGCGACCAGCCCGTTACGCCGGCGCCGGTCTTAGCTACTTCTCCGGTCGGTTCATGCCCTAATACCGTAGGCAAACATTGTTTGGCTGACCCGATACCGCCATCCTCGAAATAGTGGAGATCTGATCCGCAGATACCCACCGATCGGACACGAACCTGCACTTCGCCGGGTCCGGGATCCGGAGGTCGGTCCATCGAACACTCGAAACTGCCGAGTCGCATGAAGTTCAGCAATTCTCATGCTTTACTTTTTGAACAGATTGTCGAATGCTGTACGCGCATCGTTTGGATTGCGGATCACCGGCGTGGGAACTTTAGCGCCTGCTCCCGCAGAAGAGCCTGACGAGGAAGTCGCGCCGTCACGCGAGACGGTTACACGGGGGTTGAAGAGCTCGCACTGGTTCACTTGGTCCTTGTAGGGTATGCGCGCTGGGATCGGCTTAGTGCATTGGAAACGCGTCGATGGTTCGAAAAAGGTGCATTGCTTACAGCAGTGGAGAGCAGTGCCGCATTTCGGACAAGAGCCTTTAAAATCTATATCCGCGGGCAGAGCGACCGAGCAGTTGTAACAACGGGAAGCTGTCACGGCCTGAACAAGCCGGGGAAGACGAGGGCCGGATGGATCCTGCATCGTACGAGGACCTGCTGGCCGTGGTGGCTTTTGTACTTCCTTCCGTTCATTGTTGGACGAACGGTCGGAGTCCATATAGCCGTTTTGCCGGTATTTGCGATCCGCATCCATATTACGGATGTATCTCCTTGGTGGTTACGACTCTTGCAGACGCTTTACATGCGGAGGAGGGACAAAGGGCGACAAGAATGCTTGCCGATTACTCCAACCCCCATTTTATAAGAGAATTGCACGGCCGGGTGAGCGGATTGTCGTCATGGTTCGGACCGATGCGGAAGGCATAGCCCAATCGCCCGGTTTGTCTCGGCACGACCTCACGTTCGAAGACGAACGCTGCTCCTCGTTGCTCGACGGCGGGTAATGTCAGCACTTCTGTATCCTCAAGCTGACCTGTCGAGCCGATGCGTCCCAGTATCGCTTCTACGCGCACATCTTCAGGCTTCAATCCGGCCAAGTCGACGACTGCCCGCATAGGTACGGCTGATCCACTCCAGACGGACGCTTGCGGGCCGGGTCCGAGTTCCAAAAATCTCACGTCGTGCCAAGTGTTCTGAATACAGGATTTCCAAAGCGTGCGCTGCCGCGCCAAGTCGAAGCTGTTGGCTCGAACCTCATTGTAGGCGCGATGGGCTGGAGCGTACATTAACTGCAGGTACTCCGCGATCATCCGCTGGCAGTTGAACTGTGGACTGATGAAACGCAAACATTGTTTCATTCTTCGCACCCACTCGTATGGCACGCCGTCATCGCCACCCGAGTGATACATCGGCACAAGTTCGTTTTCCAATAAGGAGTAGATGGCGCTGGCGTGATATTCGTCCTGATCTTCCGAGTATGGCTCGCGGCCTCCAATTGCCCAGCCGCCGGAGTACTCATACGCTTCATCAAACCAGCCATCCAGAATGCTGAGATTCAACACTCCGTTGATGCTTGCTTTCATGCCGCTCGTGCCGCAGGCTTCTTCGCCGCGGCGCGGATTGTTAAGCCAGACATCGACTCCTTGCACCATGTCGCGCGCTACTTCAATGCCGTAATCTTCCAAAAATACAAGCCGCTTGGACAAGCTCGGATCCCGGGAAAGCTGAACAATTTCCCGGATCAGCGTTTTCCCGGGATGATCCTTTGGATGGGCTTTTCCGGCGATTACTATCTGGACCGGCATGTCCGGATTCGTCAGTAATTTCTTCAGACGCGCGACATCGCGAAACAGTAGAGTGGCCCGCTTATATGTGGCGAACCTTCGTGCAAAGCCGATCGTGAAAGCGTCGGGATCAAGAACTTCGGCGAGGCGCCTGATTTCGGCTGCTCCCGCTTTCCTGTCTACGGCAAACTTCACCATGCGTTCCCGAACGAACGCGATTAGCCTTCGCTTTCGACGCCGGTGCGCTTCCCACAGTTCCTGGTCCGGGATGTCCTGGATCAGGTCCCAAGTCCTTGCTTCCGGATATCGTTCGCGCCAGTCCGGCTGCAGATACTGATCGTAGAGAGTCGCGAAATCTCCGTTGAGCCATGTCGGAAGGTGAACGCCGTTGGTGACTGAAGTAATCGGAACTTCATCTACCGGAAGATCAGGCCATAAATCGGCCCACATTTCCTGCGATACGTGGCGATGGAGCTTACTGACCGCATTCCGCAAAGCTGCCGTCTTGAATGCCAGTATCGCCATCGAGAATCGCTCCGCCTGGTCTCGAGAATTCTTGCGGCCGAGCGCAATCAGCTGCCCGAAGTCGATTCCCGAAGTGCCGCAGTATTCGTGAAAGTAGTCATACATCAAACCCGCATCGAAGATATCGATGCCGGCGGGCACGGATGTATGCGTCGTGAACACGTTATTCAATCGGCTGGCATCGAGCGATTCTTCAAATGTCAGGCCGTTTTCCGCCATCAGCAAACGAATTCTCTCGATCGCCAGAAACGCGGAATGGCCCTCATTCATGTGGAATACGGTAGGCTCCAGCTTCAGAGCCTTGAGAGCGCGCAGGCCGCCAATCCCCAGTACGATTTCCTGCCGTATTCGGGTATGAATATCTCCGCCGTACAGGGAGTCCGTGATGTCGCGGTGTTCGTCGCTCTGATTCTCTTGAATGTTGGTATCCAGAAGATAGAGTTTCACGCGCCCGACATTAATCATCCAGACCTTGATATGCACGACTCCACTGGGCAACTTGACTTGAACTAATAACGCATTGCCGTCTGCATCGTGGACTTCCTCCACCGGGAGCGTATAGAAATCGTTTATTGGGTAACGCTCCTGCTGCCAGCCGTCCGGGTTCAGCCACTGTTGGTGATAGCCCTTCTGGTAGAGCAATCCGACAGCAATTAGCGGAAGCTCCGCGTCGCTGGAAGCCTTCAAATGGTCGCCACTGAGCAGTCCCAAACCGCCGGAGTAAATCGGCAGGCATTCGGTAAGCCCGTATTCCATCGAGAAATACGCAATGAGCTTGTCCGATCCCGCTTCGCCGGTTGGCTGAATGTAGCTGTCATAGCGTTCACAGGCCCGACGATACAAAGTCAGATATCGGGGATCGCTTGCTGCGCGTTCCAGCGTAGCCTGGGGAACACGTCCCAGCATCAGGACCGGATTATTTCCGCAGGATTTCCAGAGTGCCGAATCCAATCGCCGAAACAGAGTACGCAAGTTGTGATCCCACGACCAGAGCAGGTTGTATGCCAACTCTGACATGCGGGAGAGGGCGGCCGGCAGAGCCGGACGTACCAAAAACTCTTTTTGAGGCTTAACGTAAAACGCCATTTGTATATTAAATGAAGGGTACGCGTACTAGGCGTGAACTCTAGTTATAGCATCGGTAGAACCCCGGCGAAACTTAAAGCGCCTCGGTTATATCTAACCCCACAGTCACGTAGTCATCTGGAATGGCGGAAAATCTCACCAAAATCCTGCGCGACGCCCGATCTCAGACGGATTTGCTTTTTTCCCTGGTTAGACCGTCGGCGATATACGAGCGTCCAGTACCTGAACGGCACCGGCTAATCTTCTACCTTGGGCATCTCGAGGCCTTTGATTGGAACCACATGGCGGTTTGGGCGTTGTCGGAGCGCCGCTTCTGCCCCGGGTTCGACCGGCTGTTCGAGGCGGGTATCGATCCCGATTCGGCTAACCTGCCAACAGATAGCCCCAAGGACTGGCCAAGTCGAGAGGAGGTCGAGTCCTACAACCAGCAAGTTAGACAGCGGATCGATAGGTTGCTTCCTCAAGTCCCGAGACACATCGCGTTGATGGCCGTGGAACACCGACTTATGCACGCCGAGACGCTTGCGTATCTGATTCAGAATCTGCCTTTCGAACAAAAACGGCCGCAGGCATCTCTTGATCCGAAACCGCTTGCCGAGCCCGTTAATACTCCCGTCGAAATTCCTGGTGGGCTGGCGACGCTGGGACGGGACAGAGAAGAAGGTTTCGGATGGGACAACGAGTTCGACAAACATTTCGTGCGCATGCCGCAATTTTGTATTGACCGATACAACGTCACGAACGGCGATTATCTTAATTTCGTAAAAGAGGGCGCCAAGCCGCCTCACTTCTGGGCGCGTCGCAACGGAGAGTGGTTTTTGCGAGGCATGTTCCATTTGATGCCCCTGCCCCTTCACTCGCCTGTGTACGTGACACAACAGGAAGCCACCGATTATGCCGTCTGGAAAAATAAGCAGCTCCCTTCCGAGGCGCAATTCCATCGAGCTGCTTATGCCTCTCGCGATGGTGTCGAGCGCGAATATCCCTGGGGCGACAAGCCTCTTCCCAAGGGAAATGGCGCGTTCGATTTCGCGGGATGGGACCCAGTCTCCGTGTCCGCCACGCCGGAGTGCGATAGTGATTACGGTGTCGCGCAATTAATAGGCAACGGTTGGGAATGGACATCTACTGTGTTCCAACCTTTTCCCGGCTTTCGTCCGGAACCGAACTACGCCGGGTACTCCGAAAACTTCTTCGATGGTCATCATTACGTAATGAAGGGAGCTTCCTGCCGCACTGCGCGTCGCTTGCTTCGCCGGTCGTTTCGAAATTGGTTTCGCCCGGATTATCCACACGTCTACGCGACGTTTCGCCTGGTTGAAAGCTAAGGAGATCGATGAACGCCCCTGCTTATCACTTGACGCAGTTCGCATACGATGTTCATGAAGGTTTGGGAAATGTGGTACAGAAACACCTCCCGCCATCGTATCTGTACGATGAAGTCGGCTCGGCGCTATTTGAGGTAATCACTCTGTTGCCGGAATACGGTCTGACGCGTGCCGATGCGCGGCTGTTGAAGAGCCACGCCATGGAGATCGCTGGCAGCATTACGCATGGCTCTCTGGTTGCGGAACTGGGAAGTGGCACGGGAGCGAAAACCCGTCATATCCTGGCGGCTCTCGGTCGTACTCAAGTTGTGGAGTATTACCCGATCGACGTGTCAGCGGCGGCCCTTCGCGCCTGCGAGATGGAGCTTGACTCCGTAGCCCGGGTGACCCCGTTGAACGCGACATATCTGGAGGGGCTGAGGCACGCGAACAGGGCCCGGCGTCCCGGACAGAACTTGTTGCTCCTGTTTCTGGGCAGTACGATCGGCAATTTTACGCGTCCAGCGGCGAGCGCCTTCCTCGCCGACGTAAAATCTCTGCTGGAAGAAGGGGATGCTCTGTTGCTCGGGGCCGATCTTGTCAAGCCGGTCCCCCGAATGATCTGTGCTTACGATGATCCGGCCGGAGTGACGGCGGCTTTCAACAAGAACCTGCTTGCGCGTATGAATCGAGAATTATGCGCTAACTTCGATTTACGTCATTTCGAGCACGAAGTCCGCTGGAACGACGAGGAGCGGCGCATCGAGATGCATCTCCGATCGATCAGCGATCAAACGGTGGAAATTCCAGGAGCCGACCTGACGATCACACTTGAAGATGGCGAGACGATCTGGACCGAGTCGTCCCACAAATTTGATCGCTGTGAGTTGCAATATATCGCAGCGCAAGCAGGTTTCAGCGAACAAGCCTGCTGGGTTGACCGTGAGTGGCCTTTTGCCGAGTGCCTATGGAGAGTCTTTAAGTAATCGCCCGCCTTTGCATGTTAGCTGTAGCCAAGTCAGGCGGTCGTCTCGCCAGTGTGATTCACAAGAAAGTCATCATCGATAGGCTTCCGTCCGCGAAAGCCTTCTTCCACGCCATGCCAGAATTCTATCCGCGACTCACCCAGACGCCAGCATAAATACACTTCCTGGCCTCGATACAGAGTGGGGAAGTCCAGCAGTCCGATATCGAGATCCTTTACCAGACAACCGTGATCCTGTACCTGCTCGAGCGTCGCCTGGAGCTTCGTGACCGAAGCATCGCGCTTCCGCCGCGCTTCCAGCATGCGTTCACGATCCATACTCATGCCGCCGCGCATCATGATGTCGCGAGTGGCATTCCGAAGGATCGTGTCAGACTCCTGAAATTCGGCCTTCAGGAACAGAGCTTCACGGATAAGGCTTTCGACAGTTGGAAGCAAGCGCTCCGCCTGCTCTCGAGTGAAATATCGGGACATCTCCTCAGACGCCGCTGATCTGGACGGAAACGGACCGGCTTCTCGGTCCATCGAACTCCGCCAGGATAATGCTTTGCCAGGTTCCGAGCAAGACCGCCGCGTTGCGCACTTGCAGGCTCAGCGTTTGGCCCATGAGCATGCCGCGAAGATGCGAGTCGGCGTTAGCTCTTTCGCAATCGGAAAGCTCGGGATCGTTGTGTCGATAGTATGTCTCGCGCTGCACCGTGCGGTCGAAGAAATCCTTCACGTCCTGCAGGAGCGCGTCCTGCCATTCGTTCAGGAACACTGCGGTGGTTGTATGCAGGCTTTGTAAGTGAATAATCCCGTCCCGAACACCACTTTTTCGCACCAGATCGTTAATGCGATCCGTGATGTTCAGCAGCTCCATCCGATCGCTTGTAATCCAGTCCAGCACACGGTTGAAGACCTTATAGGTGCCTTGCGCTGCTTCAGGCGCCTGGACTTTCATAGAAGACATAGGAAGCGTTCTCTCCGCACCATCAGTATAAACGAGAGGAACTATTTCTTAGCGCAAAACATCGAACGTCCAGCGGAGTGTATGAAACTGAAGAATAGAATGAGAAAAACATTACGCCCTTGGATGGCGCCCTTTCTTCTGACGGTTGTATCTGTTACTGCCCATGCTCAAGTCGCCGAGTTTTCGGTAAGCGGTGGCGTCTCGAATCTTCAGAACAGTGGCTTGGGCGCGGGATACAAGCTTGGATGACGGATGGCGGATGGCCTTCCGAATCACTCTGAACAGTTGGACGCTATTCGGCCAGGAATTCGGTTATGCCTACAATCGCTCTCACTTAATTTTCGCGGGGACAGGATCAGGGCGGAATGGCGATCCATCAGGGTTTCTACAACCTTCTGATGTATGCGACAAAAGAGGGGACTCGTATTCGACCCTTCGTCACCGGTGGCGGCCACTTCAGCAACTTTGTTCCTCCGGGATCCTCGGCCACCTATGGCCAAGGCTCGAACAAATTCGGTGTGAACTATGGCGTGGGTATTAAGGCTCGCCTAACGGACCAATTCCAGATCCGTTTCGACGTCCGTCAGTTTCTCACCGGCAAGCCGTTCAGCGACGTATTGCCTGTGAGTGGCACGTTGCGTCAGAACGAATTTTCGGTCGGGCTCGGATTGGTTATGTAATTTGCGAGCATTGCGGTTTCCGCTGGCAGACGGAACCGCGATTGAGTCGCTTCTAGCGTTGAATGCGAGCTGATCCGCCCTTTGCGAACGCGCGAACGTCATCGACGGAACACATGGTTGTGTCTCCTGGAAACGTCGTCAGGAGCGCGCCATGCGCCCAACCGAGATTTACAGCGTCCTGGTGCGGCTCCTCACCGCTCAAGCAGGCCGTAAATGAACCCGGCGGCGAACCCATCTCCGCCGCCTACCCGGTCATGCACATTCAACTCGGTTGTCCGGCGCCGCGTAAGTCTTGCCATCAATCCAAGCCACCGCGCTCCAGCTATGATGATTCGTCGAATGCACATCCCGTAGCGTCGTCGCGACAATTTTTACTTTCGGGTATTTGGCGATGACGTTATCGATCATTCCGAAAAACGTGCTTGGATCCAGCTTCGATTTCGAATGCACCTCCGGCCCTGGAATTCCGAGCCCGAGTTGCAGATCTTCTTCATTGCCGACCAGAACATCTACGTTTTCGACGATGCGGGCGATCACCGATACGGCCTTTTCCGGACCCCCCAAATATTCCAGAGCTTGGCGCGATAGTTCAGGTCGAACGAGGTCACAACGCCGTGCTTCTTGGCGGCCTTCATCGCCTCTACAATCAATTCGCCCGTGGTTTCCGACAGAGCCGCAAAAATGCCGCCGCTGTGAAACCAGCGCACACCCGCTCCGAAGATCGCTTCCCAATCGAAATCGCCCGGCTTCAACATCGCGCCGGCTTCGTTTGCACGGTTATAAAACACGACAGGAGCGCGAAACCCTAGCCCGCGATCACTATAAACGGTTGCCATATTCGGCCCGTTGACGCCGTTATGCTTGAACCGTTTATAGAAAGGCTTTACGCCCATGGCGCGAACACGTTCGGCGATAAGATCGCCGATAGGATAGTCGACCATTGCAGTCGCGATGCCCGTGTTCATGCGGAAGCAGTCCGACAGGTTAGCGGCGCAATTGAACTCGCCGCCGCTCACGTGAATACTGCACTCCGTCGCCTTCCGGAACGGAATAATGCCCGGATCAAGACGATGGATCAGCGCGCCGAGCGAGAGAAAATCGAGATCTCCATTCTCGCGGATATTCAAGCCGTATATTCATTGCGCAGTGTCCTTTAAACGTTGTAAGTGCCCGAAGAGACGCGGCCGCCACGTCCCGTCCAATTCGTATGGAAGAACTGTCCACGCGGTTTGTCGACCCGCTCATACGTATGGGCGCCGAAGTAGTCGCGCTGCGCCTGCAATAGATTCGCCGGAAGGCGTTCGCGTGCGGAATCCATCATAGAAGGCAAGCGCGGTAGAAAACGCGGGCGTCGGCACGCCGGCCTCGATAGCGCCTGCGACCGCTCGCCGCCACGAGTCCTGATACTGATTCAAAGTGCTGCTGAAGAAATCGATCCACCAGCAGATTGGAGAGCTGCGGGTTCTTATCATAGGCTTCTTTGATCTTGCTCAGAAACCGGCTGCGAATAATGCAGCCGCCGCGCCACATCAGGGCGATTCCGCCGAAGTTCAGGTTCCATTTCTCTTCCTTGGCGGCTTCGCGCAGCAGCATGTAGCCTTGCGCGTAGGAGATCATTTTCGAGCAATACAGCGCTCGTCGAACATTTTCAATGAACGCCTTCGGATCCTGAACGGCCGGAGGCTTTGGGTCCCTTCAAAATCTTCGATGCTTCGACACGCTCGTCCTTCATGGCCGAAAGACAGCGGGCATAGACAGCTTCGCCGATCAACGTCACGGGCACGCCGAGTTCGAGGGAGCTGATGCCGGTCCACTTGCCCGTGCCCTTCTGGCCCGGCGGTGTCCAGAATCTTGTCGACCATCGGCACGCCGTCTTCATCGCGGTAGGCGAAGATGTCTCGTGTGATCTCGATCAGATAGCTGTCAAGCTCGCCTTTATTCCAGTCGGCGAACACCTCGTGCAGTTGATCGGCATTCAGGCCGAGCCCGTCTTTCAGCAACTGGTACGCTTCGCAGATCAGCTGCATATCGCCGTACTCGATGCCGTTGTGGACCATCTTGACGTAGTGACCCGCGCCGTCTTCGCCGACCCAATCGCAGCATGGAGTGCCGTCATCTACCTTCGCGGCAATGTCCTGAAAGATCGCTTTCACGTGGGGCCATGCGGCAGGATTCCCTCCGGGCATAATTGACGGACCATGGCGCGCCCCTTCTTCACCGCCCGAGACTCCTGTGCCGATGAACAGGATGCCTTTCTCGGCAAGAGCCTTCGTCCGGCGATTGCTGTCCGTGTATAACGAATTGCCGCCGTCGATGATGATGTCGCCCTTTTCCAGATGAGGCACGATGGTGTCGATCATGTGATCGACGGTCTCGCCAGCCTTCACCATCAGCATGATGCGCCGCGGCTTCTTTAAGAGCGAACCAGTTCCTCGATCGAATGCGCGCCAACCACCTGTGTGCCCGCCGCTTCATGCGCGATGAAATCATCTACCTTGGAAACGGTTCGATTGAAAACCGCGACTTTGTAGCCGTGATCATTCATATTCAGGACCAGGTTTTGGCCCATCACGGCCAGCCCGATCAGTCCGATATCACATGTTCCTGGTTGCACAGCATCTCCTGACGAAGTTCGTTGAGGCCCGCTTCGGCAAGTGGAGCGAAGGCTCCAAGAATGGGCCGAAATGGTTCCATGCAGGCTGGTGTTTCTATTCTACATCGCGGAGTTCGAGCCGCCGCTCAAGATTCCAACTCCAGGATTACCACCGCTGAGGCGCTGCAGCATGTGAGTAATATCCGGGCACATGCATTCAACGGATACCCATCATGATGTTCTAATCTCAATTGTGGCAGTCGTATCTATGGAAACCAACGTATTGAATTGTATTGCCGGAGAGTGGCGCGCTGGCGCATCTTCCGAAGCAGTGGATGTCTTCAATCCCGCGACTGCGGATGTGCTCGCCAAGGTTTCGCTGGCGAGCCGCAAGGATGTGGGCGACGCGGTCGCTGCGGCATCTTCCGCATTTCCGGAATGGCGCCGCACTCCGCCGCAAGATCGCATTCAATATCTTTTCAAGTTCAGGCAACTTCTGAAGGACCACTCCGATGAGATTGCCCGCCTCACGACACAAGAAAACGGAAAGACATTCGCCGAGTCCAAGGCCGAGCTGCAGCGGGGCATCGAGAACGTAGAAGTCTCCTGTGGCATTCCAACTTTGATGCAGGGCTATAACCTCGAGGACGTAGCGAGCGGCATCGACGAAATCATGATCCGCCAGCCTCTGGGAGTAACGACGGCAATCACTCCGTTCAATTTCCCTTCAATGATTCCGCTATGGTTTCTGCCTTACGCGATTGCTTGTGGCAACACCTTCATCCTCAAGCCATCCGAGCGGGTGCCGTTAACAGCGCGCAGGCTCATTGAGCTGCTGCAGCAGACAGGCATTCCTAATGGAGTCGTCAATCTCGTGGTGGGCGGCAAAGAGTCGGTGGACGCTCTCTTGCAGCATCCCGACGTAAAGGCGATCAGTTTTGTCGGATCCACTCCGGTAGCTAAATATATTTACGCGGAAGGCGCGGTACACGGCAAACGCGTGCAATGTCAGGGAGGCGCCAAGAATCACGTCGTCGTTATGCCCGACGCGGATCTGGACATGAGCGCCAAGATCGTCAGCGACAGCGCATTCGGATGCGCAGGTCAGCGCTGTCTCGCGGTGTCGGCCACGATCATGGTAGGGGACGCTTCAAAACGGTTCACGGATGCGGTGGTCAAACTCGCCTCCGGACTGCGGGTAGGCAACGGTCTCGATGAAGGCGTGCAAATGGGACCGGTAATTTCCCCCGCCAGTCAGTCACGAATCGAGTGTCTCGTAGGCAAGGGTTTGGACGCGGGCGCTAAGGCCATTCTCGACGGTCGCAACCCGAAAATTAACGATCGCGGCGCATTCCTGAAACCGACGATTCTTTCCGGAATCGCTCCCGACAACGAATTGACATCCACTGAAATATTCGGACCTGTGCTCGCGCTGCAGCAAGCGGACAGTTTGGACAAGCGATAGAGATTCTTTCCAAAAGCGCCTACGGAAATGCCGCTTCCATCTTCACTTCCGACGGCAACGTTGCCCGTAAGTTCCGTTACGAGGCCCCGGCAGGCAATATCGGCGTAAATATCGGTGTTGCCGCGCCAATGGCGTATTTCCCATTTAGCGGGTGGAAAGACAGCTTCTTCGGTGTCTTACACGGGCAAGGCCGGGACGGAGTTGAGTTTTACACCGAAAAGAAAGTCGTGATCGAACGCTGGCCGAAAGAATGGTCGCGGAAATTCTAAAACGATAGGATCTCTAACGAATGACTCAAATCGCTCGGGACAGCGCGTTCGAAATGGCCGGCTCAGCTGTGCGTTTCGGACCGGGTATCACTCGCGAAGTCGGCATGGACCTCGCCGATCTAGGAGTTCGGCGCGCTCTGGTGTTCACGGACGGCCACCTCGCAAAGCTTCCTCCTGTAGCGGTAGTTCTCGAGTCGCTAACCGACAGCAAGCTGCAATTCGAACTCTTCGATCGCGTTCGTGTCGAGCCGACCTACGAATCTTTGCAGGATGCGATCGCCGTTGCATCCCGCGGAGATTTTGACGCATTCGTTGCGGTTGGCGGGGGATCCACGATCGATACGGCGAAAGCCGCAAGCCTTTATTCGACGTATCCTGTCGATGATTTTCTCGAGTACGTGAATCCTCCGATTGGTCGTGGGCGGCCCGTGCCTGGCCCGCTGAAACCGCTGATCGCAATCCCGACCACCGCCGGGACAGGCAGTGAAACGACAGGCGTCTCAATATTCGACTACACTCCCCTTCATGCGAAGACCGGAATCGCGCACCGAAGACTCAAGCCGACTCTGGGGATCATCGACCCCGATAACACGCGCACGATGCCGCCTGAAGTCGCCGCCGCGAGCGGCCTGGATGTGCTAAGCCACGCGATTGAGTCATACACGGCCATCCCTTTTAATCAGCGCCCTCGACCGGAGCGACCGATTTTACGTCCTGCGTATCAAGGCTCGAATCCGATCAGCGACATCTGGTCCCTCCAAGCCTTGCGGATGGTAGCCGAGTTTCTCCCCCGAGCGTTCGAAGATCCATCCGATGACGAGGCACGCGCACAGATGATGCTCGCCGCTTCCTATGCGGGAATCGGGTTTGGTAATGCCGGTGTGCATCTGCCGCACGGCATGTCTTACCCCGTCTCTGGGATGGTCCGCGACTTCCGCCCACCAGGATACGCGGCGCAACACGCGTTAGTACCTCATGGCATGTCCGTAATCTTAAACGCTCCGGCAGTCTTTCGATTCACGGCGGAAACATGTCCGGACCGCCATCTGCGAGCCGCGGAAATACTGGGCGCCGATGTTTCGCGAACTGACAACCAGGATGCGGGGAAAATCCTCAGCGAGCAGATCGTTCGAATCATGCGAAGACTGCGAGTGCCGAACGGGCTGCGAGCCATCGGATACACATCGAGTGATGTCCCAGCTTTGGTTCAGGGAACGCTTCCGCAGCATCGAGTAACGAAGCTGTCACCACGTCCCGCAGGAGAACAGGAGCTGACCGAACTGTTCGAACAGGCAATGCAGTCCTGGTAATGTTGGTGAGCCGGTCGGGCAATCGGATTGCGCGTTATCTCGATATCGGAGATCCTTCAGGTTTGGGAATGATAGTCCGTACGGTTGTGCCAGCCGTCGTGCTTTGGGTGACCGCGTTTGCGTCTTCAGCGATGCTCGGATGCGCGCGCCAGAAGACTATTGACCAGGAACGATTACGATCTGAACTTCGCACCGCGATATCCTTCGCCGCGGAGTTCGACATGTTCGTCGAATACGTTCGCCAGGGACACGCTACGCGGCGCTACGCCCGCGAACATGCAGCCTACCTTGGGGATGCGGTAAGCAAGTCTGCGAAAGAACTCGATGAAGCTACCCCTGCGCCGGGTCTGGAGAATCCGTACACAGAATGCAAGAACCAGCTTGCCCAACTTCATGCTGAGTTATCCAGAATTCGAGAGGCGGATGCTAACAACCAGGACTTAGTCTCAATCAGAGAAAATTTGAAGAAAATTCGGGAAGGCTTGGAGAAGGCGTCCTCGAAATTATGAAGAACCTTCTCGGCATCACGCTGGGAATCATTACCGCGCTTGGCGGATACGTCGACCTGGGCCAGATCGTCTTCACAATGCAAGCCGGCGCCTTGTACTTGTCGATTGTGTTTGGGATGGTGATTCTTCCCTTAACTTACTACCCGATATTGCGAGTCGCTGCCGACAGAAACCTAATGTGCGAGCACGTGAACAGCACATTCGACAACATTCTGGGAGTGGTCTTTCTGGTTTTGATCATAATTGCGGCCGTTGCAGCGATTCCGCTCATGATTCTCACCAACTCCGGAAAACCTTAAGACTTCTTGAGCATGCAGTATCATCGTCGCCATGAAGTTTCTGCGGCTGCTTTGTCCGATGTACGTGATCCTGCTTGCTTCAGCTCTGGCGATTGCCCAACAGACAGCCGCTCCTGCAGACATCACCTGGTACAACCTTTCTAAATTTCCAGTGGAAGGGAAGGGCTGGACCAAGACCAAACATCCTTACGATCGGTTGCCCGCCGAGGCCGAAGGTGTTGTTCGCCCGCCAGTCTGGAATCTCTCCCACGACTGTGCCGGATTGCGATATCGATTCGTCACGGATGCAGATACGCTCCGTGCGCGATGGAAGCTGCGAAAGCCGAATCTGGCGCTTCCGCATATGCCGGCCACTGGAGTCAGCGGGCTCGATCTCTACGTCCGAACGGGCGATCAATGGCGCTGGCTCGGCGCTGGAAGGCCGGAACACGAGCTCAATGAAACCACACTGACGAGCGGACTCAAGCGGGAAAAGCGCGAGTACATTCTGTATCTGCCTTTGTATAACGGAGTCGAATTCGTCGAGGTTGGGGTCCCGTCGAGCGCGACGCTGGAAGCAGCTCCGGATCGCTACGCGGGCAAAAAGCCGGCAGTTTTCTACGGCACCTCCATCCTGCAAGGCGGCTGCGCGGCGAGGCCGGGAATGGCTTACCCTTCCATAATCGGCCGGATGATCGATTGGCCCACCATCAATCTCGGTTTTTCGGGTAACGGCAAAACGGAGCCTGAGGTCGCCAAGCTTCTCGCGGAACTTGATCCTGCGGTGTACGTCATGGACAGTCTTCCGAATCTGGATGTCGCGGAAGTTGGCGAACGCGTCGAGCCGTTCGTAAAGACACTCCGAGCGGCGCATCCTGTCACACCCATCATCCTCGTGGAAAACGTGACCTACACAAACAGCGCGTTTGTCGAATCTCGACAGGCCAAAGTGACCGGCGCGAACGAGCTTCTCCGCAAGCTTTACGACAAGATGAAGGCCTCGGGCGATAAGAATGTCTACTATGTTCCGACCACTCGCCTGCTGGGCGCTGACGGCGAAGATACAGTCGATGGAACGCATCCAACGGACCTTGGCTTCCTGCGAATGGCGCAAGGAATCACGCCGGTAGTGCGGCAGGCTCTAAATCTCCATTAAAGTCAGAAAAACGATATACTTCCAGGGGAATTCGATTCGATTAAAGATGGCCTGTAAACCCCTCTGGACCCTTCTGGCGACGGCGGCGAGCTTGGCAGCAGCTCCAAGCTTTACCCGTGACGTGCGCCCGATTCTGCAAAGACACTGTCAAGGCTGCCACCAGCCCGCGTCGCTGGCATCAGGCCTCGACCTCACTTCGATCGCGGCCTTTCAGAAGGGCGGAAAGCGAGGCCCGGCGTTCGTCGCTGGGAAGCCGGACGAGAGCCTCGCAATCCGCTACATGACTGGCGCTGCGCAGCCCCGCATGCCGCTAGGAGGGGAACCGCTGGCTGCAGAGCAGATCGAACTGGTGCGCGCGTGGATAACTGCGGGAGCCATGGACGATTCGCCGGCTGAAGTCAGCAGTAGCGGGCCGGTGATCTACATGCAGCCGCCGGTGATCACTGCTCTCCGTTATTCACCAGGCGGAGGCACGATCGCAGTCTCGGGCAACCGGGAAATTCTCTTGCACAAAGCTGACGGCAGCGCCCTTCTGAAGCGATTGCCCGGTAAAGCCGAGCGGCTGCTATCAGTGGCTTTCAGTAATGACGGAAAGCTCCTCATTGCAGGAGGAGGCACTCCGGCCCAGTTCGGCGAAGTACAGATCTGGGACGTTGCTTCCGGTCAACTTCTGCACGCAGCAACATTGACGAATGACACCGTGTTCGGCGCATCTGTGGCGCCCGATTCATCGAAAGTCGCGGTTGGCTGCGCGGACAATACCGTGCACGTCTTCGATACCAAGACCGGAAAAGAACTGTATAAGATCGGCAATCACGAAAATTGGGTGCTCGCTACCGTCTTCGGCATCGATTCGAAGCGATTCGTATCCACCGGACGCGACCGTGCTGCCAAGCTGATCGACGCGCAATCCGGAGCCTTCCTCGAGAACATCAACCTGTTGCGCGGCGAGCTCTCCGCGATCGCCCGCCATCCGAAAAAGGACATCGTTGTCATTGGCGGCGAGGAGCGCTATCCATACATTTACCAGATGGACAGGCCGCGCAATATGAAGATCGCGGATGACACTACGCTGGTTCGCAAAATCGAAAGGCAGGACGGCGCGATCGCGGCGCTCGATTGGTCGCCCGACGGTACTCGCATCGCTGTCGCGGGAGCATCGCCTGCTGTCAACCTTTACGACCCCGATACCGGCGAACGAAAAGCAACTTGCAAAGGACACTCGGCCGGAATCTACGCTGTCGCATTCTCGCCGGATGGAAAACAATTAGCCACGGGAGGCTTCGACGGCAAGGTCCGCATCTACAACACCGGTGACTGCAGTCTCTTGCACTCGTTCGTTCCTGTGCCGCTGTCACCTGGACCCGAACATACTGGAGCTGCAGCCCAATGAAACTGGTCGTCGTCTTAGCATTCGCTTCTCTGTTATCGGCGGGTCCTCCCGCCATCAAGGAACTGCAACCTCGCGGCGCGCAAAAGGGACGGCCGTTCAAACTCGTTGTCGTCGGCACGAATCTCGGCGATGGACCCGTAATCGTCTCCACGCTGCCCGCTACGTTTACACCGCTCGGTCTCGAAAAGCCGAAGATGGAGAATCGCTCCGCGGAATTCCTGGTCGAACCCACCGGGGAATGGAATGTGGGCGTTTACCCGATCCGTGTTAAAGCTGCCAATGGAATTTCGAATATCTTGCTCTTGAGCATCGGCGCATTTCCCGAGACTCGTCGAAGAAGAGTCGCGGCCCGGTTCCTTGCCGCACCAGAACGACAGCATCGAGCGCGCACAGACAATCCCATCCACTGCGCTGACGCTGAACGGCACGCTGGAAGGGCCTGAACGCGATGTTTTTCGAGTACATGTCAAGGCAGGCGAGCGTCGCGTATTTGAAGTCGAAGCCCGGCGCTGCGGCTCGGCGATCGATCCCGTGATTCGTGTGTTGGACGGCTCGGGGAAGGTAATTGCTCGTTCCGAAGATGATCCGGTGCTGAGTCTCGACTCGCGCGTCGCCGTCACCTTTCCTAAAGAAGGTTTTTACTACGTGGAAGTTCACGATGCGCGCTTCTCAACGCAAGCTCAGGATTTCTACCGGCTGAAGACGGGGAGCTACGAGTACGCCTCCGAGCTTTTCCCGTTAGGTGGGCGCCGCGGCGAAAAGGTAGATGTTCAGCTCTCCGGAGCCGTCGTGAAGGCGGACCTCACGTCGGTAAAAGCGCCGCAGACCTTCGTAAACCTACCCGGTTCACCTGCACTGCCACTCCCTTTTGCCGTAGGCGAGTATCCTGAAGTGCAGGAGCCGCTGACTGCTCCCTTGCAACTCCCCGTAACGATTAATGGCCGCCTCTCCAAGCCTGCAGAGATAGACAAATACGAATTCGATGTGAAGCCCGGCGACGAGTTCATCTTCGCCCTGCAAGCCCGCGAGTTGGGCACTTCCAAGATTATGGGAGTCATCAGCGTCTACGACGAAAAAGGTAAGCGGTTGGCCTCCGCGGGCGATGGTCCGCTACCGGTGGATGTTGGGGCCGTGCAGGTGAGCAGCCGCACCCAGGGCGATCCGACCCTCGAATTTAAAGTACCCAAAGATGTACGTCGCCTGACCGTCGCCGTGGAAGATCTTGCCCAGCGGGGAGGGAAGCATTACGCCTATCGTCTCTCTGCGTATCGTGCGCCTTACGATATCGAGGCGACTATCACGACGCCGTACGTGAATATTCCGGCCGGCGGCACTGCGCTCGTGAATGTCAACGTTGAGCGAAAAGGCTATATGGGTCCGATTCGAATTGAAGCGGTGAATTTGCCCGAAGGAATTTCCGTTGTCGGAGGTGATATCCCAGCCGAGGTGCCGGACCCGAATAACCGGGCAACGAGTCGCCGCGCCATGCTCACGCTTACCGCCAAGCATGACGCCAAGCCCTTCGCCGGAGAACTGGGATTGCGAGCGATCGCCGAATCCCCATCAGGCGAGAAGATGATGCGGCCAGCCAATGGCGTTGGATATGCGATCGCCGTTGCCGGAGCTACTGCGCAGGGCGTCGTAGATCGCCAGAGGCCTCTGACAGGTTCATGGGTTGGGCAGGAACTGCCCACGGCAATGACCGATCCTACGTCCGGCCAATCTCGCGTTGACGCTCGAGAAGTCCGAAAAGAAGGAATTCGGCTACGAGTTCCGATTCCGCTGGACGTGGAACGTCAAGAACTCGATGCTCGAGTCCCCGAAACCGTATCTGCCGACGTCCCGAATTTCACTGATCTGCGCGTGATCGAGATGGAGGTGGATAAATCCGACAAGAACACCGGCACGTTTCTGGTCACCTCCACGAAGAACACTCTTCCTGCCGTCTACAACATACTTATCAACGGGAAACTGATGACAGAAGGTTCATCGGTTGATGTTTACGCGCCCATCGTTACCTTTACTGTTCCAGCGCTCGATCCAGAGGAGAAACCCGCGAATGCGTCCGCTTCTGCTGCTCGTTAGTGTCGCAACTCTGTTTGCGGCCGAGCCCGTCACGTTCCTGCGTGACGTCGCGCCGATTTTGAATAAAGCCAGTTGTACGTCCGGCCCGTGTCACGGCGCTGCCAAAGGCAAGAACGGATTCAAGCTTTCGCTTCGTGGCTACGATCCACAGTTCGATTACGAAGCCTTGCTGTACGATCTGTCCGGCCGGCGGTTCAATCGCGCGGATCCTGCTCGCAGCCTGATGCTCGCTAAACCGACGCAGCAGGTTCCCCACGGCGGCGGACTGCGCTTGGAGAAGGATTCCGCATATTACAAAACCATCTACGAGTGGATCGCGCAGGGCGTTCCGTTCGGTGATCCGGCGAAAGATAGCGTTGTGGGTCTCGAAGTCGAACCTAAAGAACTGCTCATGCCCAAGCCTGGTGAGACGCGCCGGCCTCAAAGTCGTGGCGAAGTTCGGCGACGGGCAGACGCGAGACGTCACCAAGGAAGCAACGGTCGAATCGAACACCCCCGACGTCGCCAAAGTCGATCCGTCCTCGAAGAGTCAACGGCGAGCGCATCGGCGAAGCCACGCTTCTCGTCCGTTATCAGGGCAAGTTCTCCACCGTGCCTGTCACCATCCTGAATCCGAAGCCGGGCTTCGCATGGAAGCCTCTGCCGCAGAACAATTACATTGACCAGCACATCGATGCCAAGCTGCAGAAGCTCCACATCCAGCCCTCTGCCATCACGGACGACGCGTCATTTCTTCGCCGCGTGTCGCTTGACCTTACGGGCGAGCTTCCGACACCCGAGGACGTCCGGGCCTTCCTCGCAGATACAACGCCCTCCCGTTTGAAGCGCTCAAAAAAAATCGACAAACTGATCGGCAGTCCCGCCTTCACCGACCACTGGACCGTGAAATGGGGCGATCTTCTGCAGTCTTCTCGGAAGTTCCTGGGAGAGAAGGGAACTTACGAGTTTCGGGAGTGGATTCGAGGATTCCGATCGCCGCGAACAAGCCCTACGACAAGATGGTTCGCGAACTGCTAACCAGCCGCGGCAGTTCTTACGACGATCCGGCTGCTAATTTTTTCCGTACCACGCGCGAGCCGAAGCCCACGATGGAGAAGACGACCCAAGTCTTCCTCGGTGTTCGAATGGTCTGCGCCCAGTGCCACGACCATCCGTTCGAACGCTGGACGCAGAATCAGTATTACCAGATGGCGGCATTCTTCTCAGCAGTCGGTCTCCGTCCCGGTTACGAAGTCGGTGAGGAGATCATTTACGATCAGCGCGCCGACTACGAGATGAAGCATCCCAAGGACAGCCGTATCGTGCCGCCTCAATTCCTGATCGCATCCACCACGCCGGTGAAGATACCGAGCGATCAGCGTCGCCGCGATGCTCTGGCGGATTGGCTGGTATCGAAGGACAATCCATTCTTTGCGAAGGCCATCGCCAATCGTGTCTGGAGCTATTTCTTCGGACACGGAATCATCGATCCTGTCGATGACATCCGAGCCTCCAATCCGCCCGTCAATCCCGCGCTGCTCGATGCGCTTACAAAGGATCTTACGGATCACAACTTCGACCTGCAACACCTGATGCGAACCATCGTGAACAGCCGCGCCTACCAGGCTCAGTTTCCTTACGAACGAGTGGAATGCCGGCAGACGCCGACAATTTCTCTCACGCGATACCCCGACGGCTGACCGCGGAGCAACTGATGGATGCAGTCGCGAGCGCAACCGGCGCGCGTCCGGCCTTTCCCGAGGTTCCCGAAGACACCAACGCCTCGCAGGTGCCCGACCCGCATGTCGGCAAAGATGGATTCCTCGATCTCTTCGGCCGTCCGTCCCGCGAATCCGCCTGCGAGTGCGAGCGCCGAGCGGACCTTAGTCTTCCGCAGGCTTTGAACCTGATCAACGGAAAGACAATCTCCGATGCGGTTGCCGACCCGAACGGTCGCGTCACTAAGGCCGTCCTTGCCGGAAAAAGCGAGGCCGCAATCGTAGAGGATTTGTATCTCGCGACACTTTCGCGCTTTCCCACAAAGGCGGAAGCCGAAAACGGACTGAAGTACCTTCGGGCGGCTCGCGCGCCACTAAGAGCCCAGGATCTTCTCTGGGCTCTTCTCAACAGCAAAGGATTTCTGTACAGTTACTAGGTAGGAGGGCGATGCATCATGCTAAATATTCCCGGACGTGCCGGACGCACCTGTGAAGGACCAACTCGCCGCGAGCTGATGCGCATCGGCTCTCTCGGCCTCGCTGGCCTCCATCTGCCTGGGTTCTTCCTCTCGCAGAAGGCGGCTCTCGCCGAACAACATCGCAGCCAACAAGTACGCCGGCGCACGTGGCTTCGGCAACGCCAAGAACGTCATCATGATCTTCCTGCAGGGCGGCCCGAGCCACATCGATATCTGGGATCCCAAGCCCGATGCGCCGGCGAATATCCGCGGCGAGTTCAAGCCGATCAAGACCAAAATCCCCGGCACCCAGATCGGCGAGCACATGCCGATGATGGCGCAGACGATGGACAAGGTCACGCTCATCCGATCGATGAGCTACACGCCCAACGGTCTGTTCAATCACACTGCTGCGATCTACCAGATGCTGACCGGCTATCCGCCCGACAAGGTGTCGCCGTCCGGCCAGCTCGAACCGCCGAATGCGGCCGATTTCCCGACAGCCGGAAGCCATGTCAGCAAGCTGCAGCCTCCTAAAGATGCCGTCTTGCCCTTCGTCGAGTTGCCGCGACCCTTGCAGGAATCCGGCATCATCGGCAAGGGTGGAGCAGCGGGATTCCTCGGCAAGGCATACGATCCCTATCGGATGTATCAGGATCCGGCGCAGAAAGTCACGCTCGAAGATCTTGCGCTGCGCAAAGAGATTCCGCCGGAGCGCCTGAAGGATCGGTTCGAGCTGCTGAAAGGCATCAACGGTTCGATGCCCGAACTCGAGAAGGCCTTGAACAAGTCAGCCGTCGATGAATACTACGGCAAGGCGTACGATCTGGTTCTCAGCGGCAAAGCCCGCGATGCTATGGATCTGACGAAGGAGCCGGACAAGATTCGTGAACGGTATGGCATGCACACCTTCGGCCAAAGCACGCTGATGGCGCGGCGTCTGATCGAAGCCGGCACAAAATTCGTCCAGGTGAACTGGCCGTCCGTGGCCAACGGCGATCCGGAGAAGACAGCCTGGGATACGCATGCGGCAAACTTCGGCCCGCTCAAGAATCTGCACTGTCCGAAACTGGACCGGTCTTTATCGGCGCTGCTCGAGGACATGGACCAGCGCGGACTGCTGAAAGAAACGATGGTTGTGGCCATCGGCGAATTCGGCCGCAGTCCTCGCATGGGCGTGTCAACAAGTGGGAACAGCAACAGTCCCGGACGGCCGTGATCACTGGCCGTATTGCTACAGCGGAGTTGTTGCGGGCGCAGGGATTGCGCGAGGCATGCAGTACGGCGAGTCGGACGCGACCGCGTCAAGTCCCAAAGAAAAACCGGTCCATCCCAATGACTTGTTGGCCACCATATATTACGCTCTCGGTATCGATCCGGACATGGAGATTCGAAATCACTTGAACCAGCCCCGCGAACTGGTCAAAGGGAAAGTAGTTACCGATCTTTTTTCGTAGCTCGACGGGCGATATCTGAGAAGCAACTTACGTTAGGTGTATACTTTCCGTATTCAGGGTTAATGACGTTTTAACAATTGTTGTACCCTTTGGGAGGTCTTACACTTGAAGCAATTTGGCCTACTCGGGCTAGCTGCGCTTGCGTTTGCATTCAGCGGCTTTGCCCAAACCACGTCCACGTCTATCTCGGTACCGTTACAGATGCCAGCGGAGCTTCGATCTCCGGTTCGAAAGTAACGGCCACGAATGTCAAAACCAACGTCTCAGCAACAACCGTAACCACTGATACGGGTGATTACGCATTCCCGCTTCTCGATATCGGCGAATACCAGGTGACTGTCGATCAGCCTGGATTCAAGCCGGAAATACGGAAGGGAATCATTCTCCAGGTTAATGAAAAAGTCCGTGTCGATTTCCGTCTCCAGGTCGGTTCGCAAACTGAGCAGGTAACGGTCACTGCCGAAGCGACCAATCTCCGGACAGACGAAGCGTCTGTCGGCGGTACGGTGGAGCAGAGACGCCTCGTTGAACTTCCCATGAACGGCCGCAACGTCGGCAACTTTGCGGTTCTGAATCCCGGTGTCGGCTTCGGCTCGCGCCACGGCTACGATGGGCAGTCCGGCGCGGGCGGCGGCGTGCCGATACCCGGACAGACGATCGCGATCATCGCTAACGGGCAGCGCGAGGTCAGCCAGCATGCCACCCTCGATGGCGTGGTTGCTACCGAAGCCCGAATGAACACCGTTCCCTTCTCGCCTTCTCCGGAAGCGATGGAAGAGGTTCGGGTGATCTCCGGCAGTTACTCTGCCGAATACGGATTCAATGCCGGAGCACAGCTCGTCATGGTGATGCGCTCCGGCACGAACGATCTCCATGGCTCGGCATACGACTTCATTCGCAATGATAAGTTCGATGCCGAGGGCTACTTCCAGAATTACTTCACACCCGGCCGGTCAGCCCCGGGTGAAGAAGACGCTCTGCGGCAAAACCAGTTCGGCGTCGTACTTGGCGGGCCTGTCGTGATTCCGAAGCTCTACAACGGCAAGAACAAGACGTTCTTCAACTTCAATTACGAAGGACGGCGCCGCCGTGAGCCGGGCGCGATCTCTACCGCGCTGGTGCCGAGCGATGCTGATCCGCAACGGCGATTTCAGCGAGTTGTTGAACCGGCGCAATGCGGCTGGCGCAGGCGCTTCCCGCGATTCAGATCGTCGATCCGTTATCGAATCCGGCGACTCCAACTCCGTTCCCCGGAAACATCATTCCACAGAACCGCATTTCGCCGACGGCCAAGGCGCTGCTGGACTACTTTCCGCGTGCGCAGAATACCTTGCCGATCCCGATCAGCGGCATCAACTTCCGCAATCCGGGAACGAACTCGATTGACGACAATCAGTACTTCGTCAAGATCGATCATTCATTCACTGAAAACGACAAGGTGTTCGCGCGGTACGCCACCAACATCCCGAATTGGTTCAGCATCACGAACAATCCGGCATTTCAGCTATCTGGTTCAGGCGCGAAACAACAATCTCGCGACGCAGTGGCTGCACCTCTTTTCGCCGACGATCATCAATGAAGCTCGCTTCGGAATCTCGGAGTCCCGCGATGACAGCTTCAACCCCCGCGCCAACACCGACTTCACGCTGGAAGGCATCGGCATCCAGGGATTCAACGTCCTGACCGACGGCAACCGGCCGCTCACTCCGCGCGAAGTCGGTATTCCCACGATGAATATCTCCGGCTTCTACAGCCCGGCCGAGCGCGACGGCGGCAACGGTTTCGACCGGAACCGCGTTTATCAGATCAACGATAACCTCGCGATCACGACCGGTGCCCACACGATTAAGACGGAGTCGATTACCGTCGAGTGACGCTGTATCGCGGCGCCGCAAATGTCCCCCGCGGTGGATTCAACTTCACGGAACGTCGCGGGAAACTCTTTCGCGGCGTTTCTGCTCGGCGCCGCGACGTCCACGGATTCGCCCGAAGGACTGCCTCTCACGGATATCCTGCAGCATCGGACCGCGCTGTACTTCAACGACGACTGGAAGCCCCTGCGCCGGCTCACCCTGAACCTTGGATTGCGCTGGGAGTACAACAGCCCCGCGACCGATGTTCAGGGCTTGTGGCGTAGTGCGGAATGGCGCAACGGCCGGAACAAGCCCTCCGGAGTATGTGCCGGCCCAGATCCGAACAGTGTACCAGTTCTACAAGCCTATCGAAGAAGCAGTTCATGCCACGAATCGGCCTCGCCTATCGCCTCACGGACGACTGGGTGATTCGGTCCGCCTTTGGAATCTATTACAACGTTCACCAGTTGAACAACTACTCGATCCTGAACCTGAATCCGCCGCTTTCGGGAAGCTCAAACTTCGCCAACAACGTTCGAATGGCGTGTTCGTTCCAGGTGTCGACGGTGTACAATTTCACGAATCCGTTCGGCACGCCAAGCCCGACTTCACTAACCAACGCAAACGTGCTGAGTCTGGACAACTTCCAGCCTTACGTCGCGCAGTGGAGCTTCGACATCCAGCGCCGCCTCCCATGGGAAGCGACGTTGTCGGTCGGCTATATCGGCAGCAAGACGACGCACCTCGACAACACAATCGAGTTGAACAATCCCGATCCGTTCATCCCGACTGGAGCGAGCTCGACACCATTCAGAGCCGCCGTCCGTTCCCGTTCATCATCGACAACGGAGTCACCCGGCCCCTTTCGCGCATTCGTTATCCTGGATAGCGGCGGAAACTCCTGGTACGACGGACTGCAGGTCAGCTTCGAGAAACGCTACTCGCACGGTCTCGTCTTCACCCTGGCCTACACGTAGTCGAAGACCCTGATGGAAGGCTACGGACGAAACGAAGGCGACGGAATCAACTCAAACACGTATCAGAACAAGTACGACCGGGCATCTGAAAAGGGCCGCGTAGGCTTTGATCAACCGCACGTTCTGGTCTCAGAGCTTCATCTATGACGTGCCGGCTCCGAGAATCCTGTCAAAAGGATTTGCCGGAGCGGTATTCGCGGGCTGGCAGACGAACGGAATTGTGACCTTGCGGTCCGGTCAGCCGTTTACGGTCACCAAGGGAACATCATCAACACGGGCAATGCTCCTGTTCGACCTGACCGCGTGGCTAGCGGCGAGCTCGACAACCCGACAGTCAACCAGTGGTTCAATCCGGATGCGTTCCGCTTGGTGAGCTGCTCCAACTCGTCGATGCCGGACTGTGCCATTACGGGAACTCCGGCAACGGAATCCTCGAAGGCCCGGGTTCAAGAACGTGGATTTCTCCGTGTTCAAGAACTTCGGAATCACGGAGCGAATGAAACTGCAGTTCCGCGCAGAGTTCTTCAACGTCTTCAACACGCCGCAGTTCAACGTTCCGAATCGCGGGACTGAATACGCAGGGCGGCTTCCTACCGACCGCGCGGCGAACGGCAGCATTGGGTACCCGACCCAAGCCGGAATTTCGGGCGGCGTTGGGGCGATCACCGGCCTGGTGGCGCCCATGCGCAACATCCAGTTCGGCCTGAAACTGCTCTGGTAGCAAACAACAGGAGGCCGGGAATTTCCTGGCCTCCTTCTTCTTAAGCTCCCGTCGTAAGAACTTCCCGAACTCTCCGGCAGATCACCGCGGCGTCGCCCGGCTGAAGCATCCAGCTTGCAATTTCGATCGTTCCTTCGACCGAAGCCGCCGGCACCAACTCGATTGAAGGTTCCCCATCGCGCAGCTTCTGCAATAGCTCCGAAGCCGAAATTTTGTACTTCGACGAATCCCAGCGAGCGCGGACGTGCGGGCATTGATTCGCGATCTCCGGTACAAAGACTTCGGTTTGTACGCCCGGTGTGTTCGCAATGGTATTTTTCATCGATTCTGCCGTCCGCTCCCAGCCGCGATAGATGCTCGCATAATCCTCTTTGAGGAAGGACTCCACTGCTACCATCATCCCGACCATCTCTTCCTTATTCACCTTGCACGAACGGCCCATGGTATCCGAGTTCGGCGCCGTGTTCTTGCGAGCTGCGCGGATCAGGTCCGCTCTTCCCGCCAGAATGCCGGCCGATTGTGGACCTCGTATCGCCTTTCCGCCCGACACGACTACCAGGTCAAAACCGAGCCGGATCGGTTTCAGCAGATTCTCAATCGGAGGCACATCGGCGGCGCAATCGTTCATCGTCGGAAGCCTGTGGCGCTTTGCGAGGGCGAGGAACTCATCCATGCCGACCTTGCCTAGGTTTGAGGCTTTGTTCAAAAACAAAAGCATCGCGGTCTTGGGATTAATTGCCCGCTCCATCTCATCTTCGGTTTCCACCTCGACCAGTCGCACCCCGCAATTCCGAACCATATGGTCGTACGGAAACCGGTGCGTCTTCTGGACGATCACTTCGCTCTTCATGCCGGTCAGGTCCGGGATGCGGGCGATCTTGTCAGGATCTTCACCAGTCAGTACTGCCGCTGTGCCGAGCGTCAAACCTGCGGCGGCTCCCGACGGCACCATCGCTGCCTCGGTGCCCAGCATCTTCGCGATACGCTGCCCGACAGCATCGTGCAACTCGTCAAGACGGACGAATTTCGTGCTCAGCGCCCTGATTGCGTCCACGACTTCAGGTCGCATCAACGAAGCTGTCGAGAAGGTGTACACGCCCGCTCCGTTGATTATCGGGCGAACACCGAGTTCCTTAAGAAAATCACGTTCGCATAGTGGGAGCCGCCATACCAAGCGACGGAGTTGCCGCCAAAGCAGCTCCGCTGCCAATGACTCCACAGCCGGGACAAGAGCCTCTTCATGGACGTAAAGCATAACACCGAAGCACTCTCGTGATAGGTTATGGTCAGTCACCGGGGAATGTTGCAGCCGCGGAATGAATGGATCGACGAACATTCCTTGCAAGTTCCGCGGCCGGCGCTTTTGGTATGAGCCAGGCAAGCCGGACCGCCGAAGAAGATTGCCGCCATCATCACCGAATATCGGCCCGTGCTCGCACGCCGACGTCGTGGTCGGCAAATACCTCGAAGGCTACAATCAGGACGACCAACCGCCATACCCTCGCTCGAAAGTCGTGTCCATGTTTACGGAACAGATTCCGAAGCAGGACATCAGCCGCGAGCGCGCCAAGAAGTATCACGTACCGATTTTCCGTACGGCCGTTGACGCGCTGACCTTGGGTGGCGACAAACTCGCGGTAGACGGAGTCCTGCTGATCGGCGAGCACGGCGATTACCCCACAAACGACAAAGAGCAAAAGCTGTATCCGCGGTTTCGAGATGTTCCTCAAGATCACGGATGTTTTCCGTCAATCCGGCCGCATCGTTCCTGTGTTCAACGACAAACATCTCTCATGGAATTTTCGGCAGGCCAAGCGCATGGTCGAGATCTCCGCGAGAATTGCATTTCCCGATGCTCGCCGGGTCTTCCGCGCCCGTCGCGCAGCGCATTCCTGCTATCGATACGCCATTCGGCGCTGAACAGAACTATGCCGTAGCGATCTCGTACAGTGGACTCGATATCTACGGCTTCCATCTTCTCGAAGCATTGCAATGTCATGACGGATCGTCGGAAGGGTGGGGAGACGGGCGTCCGCTCGGTCCAGTGTCTGCAGAATCAGGACTGCTGGAAATACATCGAGGAGAATAGTTGGACGAAGAAGCTATTTGAAACGGCGCTCTCGCGAAGCAACACCGAAGAGCAGGGCACCCGCGAGACCTGGTGAAAGAGCCGACGGTATTTATAGTTGATTACAGCGACGGGCTCAAAGCCGCAGCATTCCTGATGACGGGAATGGTCGAAGACTTCACCGTTGCCGTCGATGTTGAAGGCCAGTCCCAGCCCGTATCCACGCTGATGAACCTGCAGAATAGCCGGCCGCATCACCATTTCGGCTGTCTTGTGAAAAACATTGAAATAATGTTCGAGACTGGCAGACCTCCTTATCCGGTGGAGCGCACCCTCATGACAAGCGGTATCCTCGACTTCTCGCTCGAATCCCGATTCCAGGGCTATAAGAAACTTGATACACCGCAACTTGCGCCAGGTTCGGTATCAGACTCCGAACGCCTCTCATTTCTGCACCAAAGGATGGGGACCGGACGGCAAGCGTCTCGACTAATATGCGTCTTACTACGTTCCTACTTCTTGCGTTGTCGGCTGGAGCATTCGCGCAAAGCCGGCGTTTTGTGGTAGCAATCGGGGCCTTTAAACACGAGTCGAACTCCTTCAATCCTGCCAAGACCGTGCTGGCGGACTTTGACGGTATGCGCGGGACTACCAAACTTACGGGTGCAGCTCTGCTCGAATCTCTTAGGAACCAAAGCACGGAGATATCCGGATTTCTCGAAGCCGCTGATGCGGAGAAGTTCGAAGTCTATCCGGCATACATCGCATCAGCCAGCCCAAAGGGTCCTCTGACGAAGGACACATACGAAACCCTAACCAATCGTCTGATCGCAAGTCTGAGAGCTGCGCCGAAACTTGATGGCATCCTGCTTGCGCTGCACGGAGCGATGGTTGCTGACGGCTACCCTCAAGCCGACGAGGAGACCGTCCGGCGCATTCGCGAGGCGCTCGGCCCGGACATCCCGATCATAGTGACGCACGATTTCCACGGTAATCCATCGCCTGAGCTGGTGAAGCTCCCACGGCCTTGTTAGGCTATCAGCAGAATCCGCACCTCGATACGAGACTTCGGGGCCAGCCGCCGCGGCTCCATTATGGCGCGTGCCCTTCGCGGGGAAGTAAAACCCCTCCAAGCCATCGTGAAACCGCCGATGATCTACAACATCATCTTCCAGAACACCTACGCTGAGCCGCTGCTGCCGATCACCAGAGCAAGCATGGACCTTGAGCAAAGCAATCCGAAAGTTTTAGCCGTTTCTGTCATGGGCGGATATCAGTATGCCGATGTGCCCTCCATGGGGCCGAGCGTCATTGTTGTCACAAACGGTGATCGCGAGCTTGCTGAGAAACAAGCGAAGCATTTCGGAGACCTGCTTTGGGCTGACCGGGAAAAGATTAAACTCAATATCCCCGACGCCGCCGCAGCCGTGAAACAGGCCATGGCCGCCGCCAAATTTCCAGTGGCATTATTCGATACCGGCGACAACGTCGGCGGCGGATCATGGCGGACAGTACGTTCATCCTCGACGAACTGGTAAAACAAAAGGCTTCCGGTTGGGTGATGACCATCGCAGACCCTGCCGCCGTCCACTCCGCGGCGAAACTGGGCATCGGCGCAGACTTCGCGATGCCCGTTGGAGGAAAAACAGACAACCTGCACGGCAAGCCGGTCGCTATCCGCGGCAAAGTGAAGTCGCTTCACGATGGAGCGTTCATCGAACCCCAAGTGCGCCATGGTGGCGGACGATACCTCAACATGGGACCGACGGCAGTCATCGAAGTAGAGGGAGGCACACGCGAGGATCAAAATCTTCTGGTCCTCACGACGCGGCGAATCGCTCCCTACAGCATGCAGCAGTTGATTAGCCTGGGCATCTATCCGGAGCGTCAAAAAATTCTCGTAGCGAAAGGAACCGTCGCGCCAGGGCTGGCTACGAGCCCGTCTCAGCAGAAATCATTCTGGTCGATTCGCCCGGATCGACCGCGGTCAATCCGGCGCGATTCACATTCCACAATGTTCCAAAAGACCTCTGGGGACTAGCATTAAAGGTTTCCCAGAACTTCGGCCATGCGCCAGCCTACAATCCGTTCTTCGCCCGGATTGAGCATGTAGGACGCCAGCGTAATCTCGTCCGCCGACGCATTCACCTCAACGCTCGGTTCGCCGTCTCGGAGTCGTTTGGCGCATTCCTGATAGCTGATCGGTAGGGATTTGTCCCACTTGACGCGAAGATAAGGCACTGGGTGAGCTCCAGGATATGCCGGCACATACACTTCTGCCGTGACACCCGAACCTTCTTCAGATCGCGCGCAACATTCTGCATCATGCTGGTCCAGAGCTTCTGATCCGCCGCATGGTCTCTCTTCACATAGACCTCGACTGCAGCCAGCAGCCCCATGATCTCTTCCTTGCCGACTTTCGCCGTTCGCGCGATCGTGTCTGAGTACGGATTATTATTCAAGTGCGCGGCCTCGATCAGGTCGCTCCGCCCCAATAGCAAACCCGATGACTGTGGCCCGTGCAGACCCTTACCGCCGCTGAATCCAACGAGATCGAAGCCCTGCTTCACAAGAGCATTCAAGTTGTCCGCCGGCGGCAACTCGGCGGCTGCGTCGTTGAACACTGGGATGCCTGCGCTCTTGCCCGCCGCCAGAAATTCCTTCGCCGACACCTTTCCCTTCGGCTCCTCGATGTTCACCCAGTACAGCATCGCCGTCTGTGGACCGATCGCGGACTTCAACTGCTCGGCCGTTTCCACTTCGACAATCTTCGCTCCGGTCGTCCGGCACGCATGGTCGAAGCCGCTTCGGTGCTGCCGCACGATGACGACTTCATTCTTCATGCCCGTCGTATCAGGCAGCCGCTTGATCTTCTGCGGATCCTTTCCGGCGATACAGGCGGCGCTAGCGAGGAGAATACTGCCGGCCCCGCCTGAACTAATCATGGCAGCGGGAACACCCACCAGTTTCGCAATCCGAGCGCCCGCGGCGCGTTGCAATTCCCCCAACGGCACGAAGTACCGCGAAGCTTCGAGCATGGCATCACGCGCCTGCGGCACAAGCAGCGATCCCGTCAACGTCGTGTACGTGCCCGCTGCGTTGATCAGTGGCCGTACACCGAGCTGACGATAGATTTCTCCATGCAGCGAAGCGAGTTGCGCCGCGTATGTCCTTCGCGGAAGCAGTGCCGCCGCCAACGGACTAAGAAGCAGACTTCTACGATTGATCATTACCACTCCAATCGGAACACCAGCAAATGATTCGGTTGCGCCGTCCCCACATCCGAGAACCCGCCGCGAGTCTCCGTGCCGATCCGGCCGAAGTTCGCGCAGATTCTGCAGATTGTAGGTCGAGTCGGGGTTCGCGAAGTTCGGACTCTTGAACGGATTGTTCATGTCCCAGCGCAAAATAAAGCGCGCTCGCTCAAAGAAACTCCATTGCTTGGAAAGCGAGAACTGCGGCCAGGAAAGGCCCGGGGCCTTCGACAACGTTGCGGCCCATCGTTTCCGGCCGTGAACGGAGCCGGATACGCGAACGCGGCGGCATTCAGAGTACGGGACTTGCGCCTGTGTCGGGAAACGGTCCGGTCCGATATCCCAGTCCGCGACAACCGGATCGACACCCGGGACCAGATTCGGCCGCGATGCACCCGGCAAATAGTTGTACGGGCTTCCTGCGAAAGATACCGTGAACGGCGGCCCGGACTGCATCGTCTGTGTATACGCAAAGTCCCAGCCGCCGAGCATAGCGTCCAACACGCCACCCTGATTCATGAACTTTCGTCCTTTCCCAACGGCAGCTCATACGTCATCACACTGACGAACCGGTGCCGGATGTCGTAATTCGCGCGGCCTTTCTCCAGCGCGCGGTTATAGAACGTTATCCCGCTCATGTCGCCATCTGCGTCGCCGTTGTTCAGCGCTTTCGAGAACGTATAGAACGCATTCAACACCAAGCCCGCCGAGTATCGCTTTTCTCCCGTAGCGTGACCCCGTGATACGAGGTATCTCCGTAGTTCGAGTAATGACGAATCGCCCCGAACTGCGGATAAGGCTTGTAATTCTGGCTCGATTGGAAGATCGTCCGCAGCACATTTTGGTCGGTGGAGATGTTCAGCGGAATTTGGTTGATGTCCCACCCGTTCAGCAGCCCCACTCCGCGCGACCCTTGATAGGTAGCTTCCATCAGCCAGTTCTGCGTGAAATTCCACTGGAATCCGCCGGACCAGTTCATGATGTACGGCATCCGCATGTTCGGGTCAAACCAGGACGCGTTTCGGTTCGTAAAATTGGTGCCGGAGTACGGAACCGACCCATCGGGAGCGACGTTGAAGTTCAACGGACGGCGGTCCCTGGCTCAGGTAAAACACCGGCCGTGGGTCTCCGGTAGGCGCCTGCACGGAAGCAGTCGCGAAGTATTCTTCGAAAGTTCGTGTTCAGCGGTATACGCCATCAGATCCTGTGTGATCAGACCGAAAGATGACCGGAATACGAAGTTGGGTTTGACCTGCCAAGCAAGGCCAACGCGTGGTTGGAAGTTGTTCAAGTCCTTCGAAGCCAGGGCGCCGGTCGGATGTGTGATCGCGCCCTTACGTCCGCTAATCGGGTCGATAGCATTCGGATCGAATTGCGATTGCTGCCCGTACTTCGTGCTGAACGGCGACTCATAACTCCAACGCAGTCCGAGGTTCAAAGTGATATTGCGAGCCACCTTGAAATCGTCCTGAACGTAGAAGGAGTGTGACCACCAGCGCGGCAGCCACGTAGCGACCGCCTGCGTAAATTCCGCGTTGCTCACCGATCCGAGCAGCAATGCCGCGAAAGCCACACCAGTATTTGGACGGAACGGGAAATCGGTAGCGCCGAAACGGTATGAGCCGGAGGGCAACGACGATGCGAGCGAGTTGTAACGCGTGCGAATCACCTCGTAGCCGACCTTCAAGGTGTGTTTGCCAAGGATTTTCGTCAGGTTCTCCTGGACCGTGAAATCCTCCCCAACTTCCTGCGAAGCGGAGAGGCCACTGTTATCCTGCCGGAAGAATGTCGTGCCGGCCGTGCAGGTCGATTGGTTATTGCAATATTGGAAATTGGGGAAGGTCGCGTCACTTACGCCCGGAATGCCGAGTTGGCCCGCCCAGCCCTGATTCAACGTGCTCGGGAACACCGTTCCCCTTCGGCGGTTATACCCGAATCGAACTTCGTTGATGGTCGTTGGTCCAATCGTATACGTATCGGACAGGACGGTGTTCCGTTGGTCAATCGGAATCGGGACTGCGCGCCAGTCGTAATCCTCCCAGGCGATTTCGGGCGACAATCTGTCGCGCCAGGAGCGATGTCTGACCTGCGAGTATCGACCAAACATTTTGTGGTTTGCCGAAAACTGCTGATCGATTTTCGCGTCGAATCGCGTACGATAGGACCGATAATTTGTCGGCGTGATCAGGTTATTTGTCGGCCCAAGACCAAGGTTGAGCGCGTATTGCTTATTGTTCTCTGGCGTATAAGGATTGTGGCTGAGAAAATTCTTTACCGCCGGATCGAACCGTGACGCCGGGACTTGATTATTTGGAAACGGCAGCCGGTACCAGCATTCGGCTTGTCCCGAGGGGCACCCGGAATTCGGCCCAAAAGCCGTTGTGGCCGGATCGAAAATAGGGTTCAAGCCAGCGAAATTGCCCGCCAGCATGTCCGCTGAAGGCACCGCATTTGTCGCCGTTTCACCGCCCTTTTCATGATGTCGCTGGAAGCCGAAGAACCAGAACGTCTTGTCCTTACCGTTGTAGATCTTGGGAATGTAGACCGGACCGCCCAGTGTTGCCGACAGTTCGTGATACGTAAACGGGTTATTGCGCGGCAATTGCTCGAGATAGGTGCGATGAATGAGTTCCTTCTTGATATAGCGGTCTTCCGCCGAGCCATGAAACTGATTCGTGCCGCTTTTGAATACGGTCGACAGCAGCCCGCCTGCCGAGTGCCCAAATTCTGCCGGCATACCCGTCGTGAAGAGCTTCACCTCCTGCAAGGCGTCGATTGTGGTCGATGTCACTTGGTTCGTGCTGCCAATCATCGACCGCACCGGTTCCTTGCCGCTGACGCCATCGAGCGTATAGCCGATCGCGCGCTCACGCTGTCCAACCACGTGCTGACCGTTGATATTCGAGGTAGACGGTAGATAGAGAAGAATCCGGAATGCATATTTCTGAAGCACCGGAATCTTGACGATCGTGTCGCCTTCCATGATCTGGCCGGTCGAAGTCGTCTCGGTCTCCAGCAGCGGCGCCGATCCCGTGACGTTAATCGATTCCGTCACGGCGCCGACTTCGAGCTGTACATCGATGCGAGGCTGCTCGCTCGTGCGGAGAATGACTCCTTCGCGTACATACCGCTTGAACCCTTGAGCCTGCACGGTGAGCGTATAGGTGCCCGGTTTGAGGTTCGGCACATAATACGCACCCTCAGCATTCGTTTCGCCGTTTGAGACGAACTGGGTTTCGGTATTGACGATGCTGACGGACGCTCCAGGAACGATCGCCCCGGTATTGTCGGTGATGGTCCCGACAACCGTAGCGGTACCAGTCGTTTGGGCGAACGCGACAGAGACGAGTGAGAGGACAGTTAGGATATATTTGCACATCGCACGCAACTCCAAAGCTGACTATCTGAAATTGGAAAACTAAACCCGCATTGCAGAGGACTATATGCGAATGAGACAGCCCACGTCAAGAGGCCGCGACAGAGGCCGCGCCGCTTCGGTCACTTTCGCCCAATCAGAGCCGCGAGCGCCAGCGAGCCGGAGGTTCTGTCGTAGTCCCATAAAGTACGCGATGCGCGGCTACATCATGCAGCCACGTGAGGCGAGCCGCGACTCCTTCAAGCCGACGGACACGCCCGTTTCTCGACAAAATCCAATGTCCTCATATGCATGAGTGACGCATAATAATATGCATGAGGACCACCCTGATTATCGACGACACTTTGTTGGAACGCGCGAGGCAGGCAACAGGCATTCAAGAGAAACCGCTCTGGTCAGAGCGGGTTTGGAAGCATTGATTGCGCGCGAGGCCAGCAAACGTTTGGCGGAGCTCGGCGGAACTCAGCCAAAGATCTCAAACATCCCACGACGGCGCATCGGGTAATGGTCCTCGTCGATACTTCCGTCTGGATTGCTCATCTTCGCGACCGACAGGCTCTTCTTGTGGATCTTCTGGGTGGGGGCCTGGTCGTCATACATCCGTTCGTCACGGGTGAGCTCGCGTGAGGAAACGTAACCGGTCGGGCCTCCTTTCTCGCAGACCTCACTGCGTTGCCCTCCGCCACAAGTGCGTCCCACGCCGAGGTGATGCGCCTTGTCGAAGCTCGCAAACTCTGGGGACGCGGTCTGGGTTGGATCGATGCGCGCCTGCTCGCTTCAGCGCTCCTCTCGCATTGCCGGCTGTGGACACTCGACAAGCGGCTTGGATCGGCGGCTTCCGAACTGGGAGTAGCCTGGAAGAATCACGGCGCGGCAAGGGCGCGTTTCAAAGCGGATCACACAGATAATTCAAAGCGGGAACCACCAAACCCTTAAGCCAAAATCTCTTCAATCACATTTCCCTCAACATCCGTCAACCGGAAGTCCCGACCGCTATAGCGATACGTAAGCCGCTTGTGATCGATCCCAAGCAAGTGCAACACCGTCGCATGCAGATCATGTACGTGACAGCGCTTCTCAGCCGCCTTGAAGCCGAAATCGTCGGTAGCGCCGTAAGTCATTCCGCCTTTCACACCTCCGCCCGCCAGCAGCGTGCAAAAGCCATGAACATTGTGATCGCGCCCGTTACCGACCTTCTCCAGTCCGCTGTTTTGGATCATCGGAGTCCGCCCGAACTCACTTCCGACGATCAGCAGCGTATCTTCGAACAGCCCCGCGAGTCTTCAAATCTTCGATCAACGAAGCGATCGGTCCATCTGCGCGCATGCGCAAGCTTCGCGTGGAGCCGGATATCGTCGTGACTGTCCCAGGGTTGAAAGTTCCCGAAGTAAACCTGCACCATCCGAGTCCCGCGTTCCACAAGACGCAACGCAGTCAGACATCCTCGACCGAAATCCGTATCGCCATACCGCGCGCCGAGCGCCGACTCTCCTTCGAAATATCGAACACCTCCGGCGCTTCCGACTGCATGCGGAAAGCAACCTCCATCGGTCTGGATGCCCGCTTCCAATTCCGGCTGATGCCCGACACGGCGCAGATAAGATCTGATTCACCTTATCCAGCAGCGACAATTGATCTCTTTGTTCGCTCGTACTGTAAGTCTGTGTTGTGGATATTCGCCAGCAGCTTGTCCGGCTCTCTTTCGCCGCTCGGAATGTACGTCCCCTGATAAACCGATGGCAGGAACGTCGAACTCCACAGCTGCGCGCCCAGCACCGGATATCCCGGACACAATACCACGAACCCTGGCAGATTCTGATTCACCGTTCCCAACCCGTACGTCACCCACGACCCCATCGACGGACGTCCCGTCAGCCCATGGCCGCAGTTCATCATCAGCAGCGAAGGGCCATGATTCCCGTTATCCGAATACATCGACCGGATAACGCAGATATCGTCGATCACCGAAGCCACACGCGGGAAAATCTCGCTTACCTCTGTCCCGCTCTGGCCGTATTTCTTAAACTCAAACGGTGATCGCATCAGGTTGCCCGAGGCGCGATCCGTCTGTAATCTTGGGCCCAGGCATCGGCTCGCCGTCGTGCTTCGTCAGCATCGGCTTCGGGTCGAACGTGTCGATGTGCGACATCCCGCCGTTCAGAAACAGGAAAATGACACGCTTCGCTTTCGGCGCAAAATGAGGAGCCTTCGGAGCAAGCGGCCCGGCGCCGCGCCTCAGCATGCAAGACGTTAATAAGTCCCAGAGTGCCGAATCCGGCCCCCATCGCTCGCAGACGCGTCCCGTCGATTCATCGCAACCCTCCTAATTCACTGAACTGAATTCGGTCGACGTCAGCAGCACCTGCATGTACTGCGGCCACGCCTGTTCCCGCTTCGCCACAAACGTCAGTGCCAAGTTCAACCTCGGACACGCTCGGCTCGCGTCCAAACAGCAACTCGTAGGCCCGCTGTATTCGAGCGGCATCGTCACTCTCGCCTCGCCAGCCGGTCCGCCAGAGCCTTGGCCTGCTTCGCCACAAAACCATTATTCATGAAATACAGCCGCTGCATCGGACCGACCGTAACCAGGCGCTGCTCGCTGGTGGCATTCGGATTCGGGAAATCGAACAACGCCAGCTCCGCATCGGGCTTCGTCCGTGCCAACCAGCCGCATAAACCGTCCGTCGACGATTCGTCGTCTCCGAGCGGAATCGACGGGCCTCCCATCGAAAGGTCCAGATTCCCGGAAACCGCCAGCAGCGATCGCGCAACGCTTCGGCATCCAGCCGCTGCTCGCAGGTTGGCCCGCCATAACAAACGATTAGCCGGGTCCTGCGCCAAGTTCTTCTCATCGATGTCCGTGCTCAATTGATACGTGGCCGAAAGCATGATCTCGCGATGCATCGCCTTGATTGACCAACCACCTTCAACGAATCTCGCCGCCAGGTAATCGAGCAGTTCCGGATGCGTCGGTCGCTCTCCCAACTGGCCGAAGTTCGACGGCGTTCCCACCAGTCCCATGGCCGAAATGATGCTGCCAGATCCGATTCACCATCACTCGTGCAAACAGCGGATTCGAAGCATTGGCGATCAGGTTCGCCAGTTCCAATCGGCCGCTGCCGGACCGGAAAAGGCACGGTCTCCCTTCGATAGAGCACGTGAGATACCCGCGCGGAGCAATCTCGCCCTGGTTCTTCTCATCGCCTCGAATGTAGACCTTGATATCCGCCGGCTTTTGCCATCCCGAATCGTATGCAGGAACGGATACTGCGGCGGCAGTTCCTTCTCCAGAGTCTTCAGACGAGCGTTCATCAGATTTCGTGATGCTCCCGCCACTCGTCCGACAGAAAGCGATCGATCTCCTTCGGACCGTAGTAGTACACACCGCCTTTGAAATCGAGGAAATCTTTCTTATACGGTTCTGAAGCCAGATCCCGCCACAGATAATACTTCTCGATCGGAAGCGACTCCAGATTCGTGTACTGCCGCGTCTTCTCATCCCGAACACCGGCCGCGCCCCCGAGCTTCACATAATTCCGATCGTCCATCGCGTGCTTGTCGGCAAACACACCGAGCACAAACGTCTGGAACTCATCTGCGAATCGCTGTACCTCGCTCCGATCCGCGTGCTTGGCAACCAGCTCATCCCAGCGATCCAGAAACTTATGGTCGCGTCCGGGAGTTTTCAAGAAGGCAACCCAGCGTTTCAGCGTGGTTTCGTCGAGCTTCACAGCCGCCGCATCCAGCGGACCGCCATTGATCACGTCCCAGGCACGCCATCAGATAGCGCGACGTCTTCGCTGCCAGCAGTTCGGTCAATTCCGTGCTGTGCTTCTGCACGAAATCGTCAATTGCATTCTTTTGCTCTTCGATCTGCCTTCTTCTGCTTCTTCTGCGACTCGACCACGTCCGCGCTCGCCAGCGGGAACTTCATATTTTTCCGTGCTCTTGAACACACCCAGCCAGCGAGTAAAAATCCTTCGTCGGGATCGGATCGTACTTGTGATCGTGACACCGCGCGCATCCGATCGTCAGTCCCAGAAACACCTGTCCCGTAACATCCACACGATCGTCTTCGTCCGGTCCCAGAGCATAGAACCCAAGCCCCGGAAGCAGCTTCTCCCGTTGCTTGCCTTCGCATCAGGTCGCCCGCGATCTGCGCCTTCACGAACACGTCATAAGGCATGTCGTCATTGAACGCCTGAATCACCCAGTCCCGATATCGGTACGCATTCGGAAACGGAGTATCCTTACTCGCGCCGAGATCTCCATCCGAGTAGCGCGCAAGATCGAGCCAGTAACGGCCCCAGCGTTCTCCATAATGCGGCGACGCGAGCAGTCGATCGACAACCTTTGCGGAACGCATCAGGCGAGGAATCGTTCACGAATGCGTCCACTTCCTCCGGAGTCGGAGGAAGCCCGATCAGGTCGAATGTCGCTCTTCGGATCAGGGCGTGCTTGTCCGCCTGCCGGACCGGCTTCAGTCCCTTTTCTTCCAACTTTGCCCGGACGAAGCGATCGATATCAGTGACGTTCGCCTCTTGCTGCGGAAGCGACGGAACCGGAGGCTTGCTGACTGGCTGAAACGCCCAGTATTCGTCATGACTTGACCGGTGGCGACCGTCTCCGGCCAGACGGCCCCGGCCTTCACCCACGCTGTCAGATCGTTGATTTCCTGGTCCGGACAGCTTCCCTTGGGGAGGCATCTTGATCCGCGCGTGCGTTTTACGGACCGCCTGGATCAGCAGGCTCTTGTCCGGATCGCCGGCGATCACCACCGGACCATCCTGCCCGCCTTTCATCAGGTGTTCGCGCGGAATCCAGTTGCAAGGCCGCCCATCTTCGCCTTCGCATGGCAAGCGAAGCAATTGTTCGCCAGCACCGGCCTGACGTGCTTTTCAAAGAAATCCGCTTGCTGCTGACCGGAGGCGGCGTTGCAAATGAGAAACGCCTGGTATCCCCACGAAAACAAAATGTCGCTTCGGACTCACTGCAAATCGACTCTAACAAACCCGATTCCACGAGGTCAATTCGACTGATTTCACCTAAGGGCAGCGAGTACAGGGTTTGGAGGCAGATTGATTGCTAACCTAGAGAGAGAGAAGACCCATGCGGACTGTAACGTTAACGTCGACTCTGCTCCTGGTTGTTTTTGAATCCTACGCTCTTGCGCAGAGCGCTCCAGCGAACTCTACACGTCAAACTCCGCCTTTGTATGAGATGACCATCGTCTCCAGAACAACGAAGGCGATCAACTACGGCTATCTCACGGCGCCCACCCGTATCGATTTCAAAGGTACTCCGGTCTTATCCGATGCGAAGGGCGAAGCCGTTGTCGAAGCCAAACGCGGCGCGACTCTACTGAAGATGAAGTTTGAGAATGTCCCGGCGCCAAGCCGATTTGGGCCTCAGTATCTTGCATACGTCGTTTGGGCCATAAGCCCGGACGGCCGCGCACAAAATATCGGGGAGCTGACCATCGATGGATCGCAAAAGGCCAAGTTGAGCACCAGTACACCACTGCAAACGTTCGCGATGATCGTGACCGCGGAGCCGTATTACTCCGTCACACAGCCCAGCGAGGTGGTCGTCATGGAGAACGTTGTTGGACCTGGGACCATCGGCAAGATCGAAGAAGTGAACGCCACCTATGAGCTGTTTCCGCGAAAGCCGTTCACTTATGATCCTGCCTCGCAGCCGAAGACGACCACGATAGCGCCGGCAAATCAGGCCCAATACGAAGCGATCAATGCCGTATATCAAGCCTTGAATGCAATCCAGATCGCCCAGTCGCAGGGCGCCGACCAGTACGCTCCGGAGCAAATGGCTCGAGCTCGTAAAATTTACGATCAGGCTCGCGGCATGTCCTCCAATCTCAGCAAGGAGGCCGTATCTTTGGCGAGAGAAGCGACACAAATCGCGGAAGACAGCCGCGCCATCGCCGCAAAGCGCTCCGCAGCCGAAAAAGCCGCCATCGAAAAGATCGGTGTAGAAAAGACTACCACTACTCCGGAACCCACTCCTCCTCCGCCACCTGCCCCAAGTTCTGTCGAAAGAGGCAGGGCAAGCACACAACAGCCCCGTGCCACGGCCGGAGCGCCTCCCATCCAGGTCGATGAGAGCCGTCTGATGAGGGACGACCCTCAAGCGCTGAACAACCGTCGGAGTCTGCTCGCATCGTTGCCAAAGACGTTCGAAGTACTTGATGGAGGGCAGGGAATTGTTGTAACTGTACCTGACCAGCGCATCGCGTCTCCTTCCTTGCAGTCCGATCTGGCTCCGGTAGCCGCGGCGATCAGGCGATATAAGGACCTGCATGTTGAAGTAGGAGGTCACTCCGACTTCGCTAACGCGGAAACTGCAACCGAGCACTCCGCCGAAGCAGTGAAGTCGGCGCTTGTCGGCGCGGGCATCTCGCCGGATCTCATCGCGGTGAACAACTACGGAGCGACTCGTCCGCGCACATCGAACGCGACCGCCGAAGGTCGCGCGCAGAATCGCAGAGTGGAAATCGTGATTGCCGGCGATGCCATCGGCATCCTGCCCACCTGGGATCGCACTTACAAACTGCAGCCCCGCTAATCTGCGGTCATCACCGTTTAATTCTCCGACTGGCGTACAATCAATGCGGCTGCATAGGAGGATAGAAACATGTACTCTCCACTCCGAACGGTGGCTGCAGTCAGCTCGCTCCCACTTATACTGCTATCCATCGGTTGTTCCGGCGGGTCCCGCCATGACTCCACTGAAAACTACTATCTCGTGGCCACCAATATCAAGATTCCGTATTGGCGGGCCGCCTTCGATGGCTTGGACCGCGCATCCAAAGATCTGAAGCTTCGTGCGGAGATGGTTGGTCCCGACACTTATGATCCAAAAGCGCAGCAGGAAATCTTTCGCGAGATCGTGAGGACAAAAAAGCCTACGGGTATCCTTATCTCGGTTGCCGATCCGGGGCTTATGAAAGCGGACATCGATTCTGCCATCGCCGCCGGAATTCCTGTCGTCACGATGGACTCCGACGCTCCCGCTACGCATCGGCTGTTCTTCATCGGCACGAACAACTATCAGGCCGGTGTCATGGGAGGCCGCGTGCTTGCCAAGAATCTGAACGGTAAGGGCAACGTCGTCGTATTCACGTTTCCTGCGCAGGCGAACCTGATTGAACGTCTTCGCGGCTACCAGGAGGCCCTTTCGGGCACGGATATCAAAATCGTCGAGACAGTCGATGTCCATGGGGCGCCCAGTATTGCCTTCGACAAAACAAAAGAGATTCTCAGCAACCCAAAGCTGAAGGTAGACGGATTTGTATGCTTGGAAGCTACGTCCGGTAAAGAGGTTGCCGACGTCTTGACGCGTCAGAATGCAAAAGAAAAGGTCGTCATCGCAATGGATACTGACGAAATGACGCTCGAGTGGATCGAAAAGGGCGCCATTGCCGCGACCGTCGCGCAGAAACCCTTCACCATGGCCTACTACGGACTCTGCGCGCTCGATGAGTTGCATCACAACAAACCCGCGCAGCTAAACACCGACTGGCGTCAGAATCTCCAGGCCGTAGTGCCGTCGATCATCGATACCGGCTCATCTCTAATCGACAAAACCAACGTTTCAACAATGCACAAATCAGCCGCTCTAATTGATCAGAGCCACGAACGATAGTGAGTGGAGGTCGTCGGCAACTCTGCGGCTGACCAGTCCGAAGTCGCAAGCAAATCGCACTGGCGGCATCTATTAGAAGATTGGTCCGTACCGCAATTTCTTTGGCTGGCAACCCCAACGAGCAATGTCAGATCGAAGGTCTTTCCATGGAGCCTGTCCAATCTGCTTGCCCTGTTGTGACATCAGTTGTTCGTTCACCGCGAACTCTAGCTTTGGTTGAACGAGCCCTTCCAACCACCTCCTGAAGTGGTTAGCCGGGAGCCATTGCTTTGGCCAGAAAGCACGCGCTAATTTGGACAGCGAGTCAGTCGAAAAAGCAACCTAGATGACGAGCAGCAAAAATGAACGATCAACCCCAATGAAATCATTATTGATGACTAAGCGTTTGGCCTAATTTGGAGAGCATTGGCTTGTTTCTTAGATGAGCGCAGCGCCTGCGGATCTCACTGAAGGGAAAAAACTTACTCATGAATCGAAAGCACAGCAAACATCAGCTTTCGACGAGCAGTTGGAATGGCTCCGCGACCTGCTCACTAAGCACAGAACGCACCTGACCGCGGCGGCCGAAAAGAAAGGCGCGTACGGCGACTATCTGCGGCTGCTCGAGTTCTACCATCGAAATCAGGGACGAGCAAGCGAAGGAAATCATCATCGGCTAGGTTGAAAACGACGCCTCAAGAAATTGGTCTCGTTTCCTAAAAACGCCATCTGAATTCAACTCCGCCGGCCGGCTGGAAGATAATTGCCATTAACGAGGATGACCAGTAATGAAACGTAGAGGCTTCGTGAAAGCGCTCGCGGCGGCTCCGGCTCTGCCTCCAGCGCTCGCCCAGCAGTTCGCGGAATCTACTCCTCCCGGCAGCGTTGGATACCGGAAATCTTTCGATCGTTTGCAACGCAGTGGTTCGGGAGTTGAGTGTAGACAAGAACACAGGCTTGGTGAACGGCGCGCACTTCGTCGACCGTCACTCCCATCGAGAACTGCATGCAAACGCGCGAGCTGTAGTGGTCGGAGCCTCGTGTCTTGAAAGTACACGTCTGCTGCTGAATTCGAAGATCGCAAATTCAAGCGGAGTGCTTGGCCACTATTTGCACGATCAGTTCTACATCTCGAACAGCGTCGTGGCACTTGTACCCGAAGCGCGCAATGGGAAAGCTCCCCGCGGTCTTGTCGGCGGCGCCGCATATATCCCTCGGTTCCGAAATTTGAAAGGTGGCGCCAAAGCCCGGAACTTCATCCGGGGGTACGCGTTCGACTTCAACACGGGCAACACGCCGGATGTGCGTTACTTCCCGACCTGGGGCGAGGAGTTGCAGAAGGAACTTGATAGTTGCCGGGGAGCCGGTTTCTCTGCGACTGCAATGGGAGAAGTCCTGCCCCGATTTGAGAACCATGCCCGCATCGATCCGGATAAAGTCGATGCGTGGGGAATCCCCGGTTCTCAACTTCCAGTGCCGCTATACCGATAACGAGTTCAATATGGCGAAGGATGCCGTCGAAACGCTCGGTGAGGTATGCCGCCAGGCGAAATTTGAAGTGTTACATCGCAATGACAAAATGTTTCCGCCAGGGACATAGCATTCACGAGCTGGGTACATGCCGTATGGGCGATAATCCCAAAACGAGCGTGCTGAACAAGTGGAATCAGAGTCACGATATTAAGAATCTGTTCGTGGTCGACGGCAGCAGTTTCGTCACCGGCGGTAGCCAAAACCCGACAATGACAATCCTTGCGTTATCGATGCGAGCTTCCGAGTATCTCGCGGATAGGCTAGCGAAGCGTGAAATTTAGAATATGTCTCGTCGTGCTGTGGGCGGCCCTGGCTTGGGCACAGGGACCGGCGCAGCCTGTTCCATTCAGTCACAAGCAACACGTGGGAACGTTGAAACTGAAATGCAACATGTGCCACCCAAATCGCGACCCGGGGGAGATGATGGGCATCGCAGTGGCGTCGGTATGTATGCAGTGCCATTCCGCCGTCAAGACCGACAGCCCCGCGATTCAAAAGGTTGCGGAAGCCGCAAAGAGCGCCAAGCCGATCCGATGGCGTCGAGTCTACGAAATTCCGTCCTATGTGTTCTTCAGCCATCGCACTCATTTAGACGCTGGAGCGGCGTGCGATGTCTGTCACGGACCTGTAGCCGAACGCGAGGTCCTGACTCGCGAGGCGGACGTTTCAATGAAGGGCTGCATGAACTGTCACACTCAGAAGAAGGCCAGCAACGATTGCACCACTTGTCATGATCAGCGCAATTGAGTCCGGGTTCTATTTCGCCGGAGTTCGGCCTCCATTCCATGTTTGCGGTTTCGGCGTATCGGGCGGCCAGTAACCGTTCGGATCTTCTTTCCACTCTGTACCGCATAATCGCGAGATCGTTTTCCACTCCGCCGCTCCCAGGTTGAGATCGGGATGGAAGATGAATCGCTTCAGACCCGCACGATGAGACGCCGTTAGAATACGTTCAAGGTCATGCGCTGGCATAGGATCTCCGGCGTGAGGATTGCGGCCTGTGGACACCCAGGCGATCACCTTATCCGGATTGCCTGTGGCCTCGAGCGCGCGTTTCGTTTCGGAGTACACAACTTTGTCGAAGAACTCGTCAGGGAAACCCCTGTCCAGGTCGTACAGCTTGTGAACACCCGGAAATTCTAATCCGAACAGGAGCTTCACGACCGAGAAACAATCCTCTTCAGTCAGGGTCGGATTCCACTCCCGGAGAGTTGCAACCCAGCGGCCGACGGTGCCGTACATGCCGTCGAAACCGCGATTCCAATAATAGTGTTTCGGAAATATGTAGTCGAAGAATGAATGCGTCTTCTCGTAGTCCTGTGTCGTGAGTACGGAAAATGCGGCGGACCTCGGGATCGTTCCGAGCTTGGCACGACGGCTCAAGCCATCCCACTGCTTTCGAATCGCAGCCATGCGGCGGAGCGTCGTCTCCTGGCGCATGCGAAGCCAGTAGAGCGAGTCCTCGTTGAGATCGAATAGCGAAAGTCCGCCGAACATGCCGCCGGAGCTATGAAATCTGACTTTGGCGGGTGTGAGCTGATGGAATCGAGTGCGAAGGTGAGCAATGCCGCGTTCCATACGAGCTATATCGAAGCCTAGGTTTTCATATACCGGACGCTCACCCGGACGAATCTCGAAGAGCTCGCCTCCGTGGTGAAACGCCAGTTCGTAATGATGTTCGCCCGCGCCGTCGATGATCACCCCGTTCGCCTGCGGGAAGGCGCGGAGTGTGTCTTCGACACCGGCGGCTAGCGCAAGAGCGCCGAACGGATCCTGCGCAAACGACTTGCTGCGTCCGTAATGGCCCGGACCGAACAGCATCAGCTCCCACTTGCGTTTTGCAATCGCGTCCAGCAGGCCTCGCAGTTGCTTTTCTTTTACTGGGTCCAGGCGAACGTTCTGAGGCGGATCTACTCCGTAGCGCTGATAGATCGCGGCGTTCGGCGCGAACGTCTGGATTTTGGCGCCCGACCGCGCGTATGTGAAATCGAACGTTGGCGTTCCATCCCAGAAGCGTAATGGTCCGATGACGATGCCGCGTACGCCGCCGCTCTCCCACGCATCGAGAGTCCGCTCATAATCCGTGAGCCACTGTTCGAGTGGGTAGATCATGTACATCCAGGCAACAAGCCGGGATGACGGTGGGTCGGGCGCCGCCACCGCGGACGCGGCCCCGAGCAATGTCTTCATCAGCGTACGGCGATGAATTGATAAAGTCTGCTGCATCGGATCCCTCACCAGAGAAGTTTGATACCGAGTTGTACGGTTCGCATTGGTCCTTCGAGCGAACGTATTTCGCCCATGCGAGGAGCGTCCGGCGTGATCGAGTTCACGCTGGCAAAGCCCACGGATGCTGGAATCCCGAAGTACGGGGTATTGAGCGCGTTGAACGCTTCTAAGCGCAGTTGCAGTTTGAGGGACTCTGTCGGCGGAATGGCGAAGTTCTTGAAGAGAGACAAATCCATGTTCCTTTGCCATGGCCCATTCAGAATGCCTACGCCTGCGCTTCCGTAATGGCAGAGATCCTGACGGGAAGGAATATTGCACGTCACGCGTTGAAATGCAGTCGGATCGTACCAGAGTTTTCGCGTCGGGTTGTCGATTCTGCCGTCGGCGATGCGATCCGGACGAACGCTTGTAAAGCCGCCGGTATTGAGATCGTCACCCTGTGTGATGGTGAATGGAAATCCGGATCGAAAGGCAATCATTCCGTTAATCTGCCAGCCCCCGAGTACAGCGCCGGTGAAGCCTTTGGTGGTCTTTAGCCAGGGCAGTTCGTAGACGAAGTTCCCAACCAGCATATGTCGCCGGTCGAAACCTAGCGGCCCTCGGCCTTCCCGGTAGTTTCTGGGATTCTGCACAGGTACTCCATCTTGACTCCCGCTGCTTTCGCCGGTGGCCTTACTCAAAACGTAATAGAATCCATAAGCCAAGCCGTGTGAATATCGCTTGTCGAGCGACACAGTCATTCCATGGTAGAAGCTGTTCAGCCCGTTCACGATTGCCTGCAAGTGTCCAACCTGGCGAACCTCGATCTGCGGCCGCAGCGGATCATAGAAATATTGAACCGGCCGGTTCTGCTGGAAATTGGTGTTCGATGACGGCGGGGCCGTGTTCCAGTTCTGAATGATCCCTGACAGGTCCGTCGACCTGCTACCCACATAGCCGACCGTCAGCGCCGTTCCGAGCGGCAGTTCCCGCTGCAAGTCGAACGACCAGGTCCAGTGATTATGGTTCTTCCTGTTCTTCTCCACATACCAGAGATTCTCGGGAGTTACTCCCGCCGTCCCCGCGAACAAGTTAGGACCTAACTCCAGCGGCGTGGTCCCTGTGCGGAACCGCCTCGTTGGAAGGTTGAAAGTCTGTCCGGCGGCAGTCACGGCGACCGGTTGCGATGCATCCGTGACCTGATTGAATTGCTGACTCCCTGAATACGGAGGCATGAGATTCAGAATCGTGAAGTTGTTGAAGTGTGGGGTACTGGCATACCATCCTGCGCCGGTTCGCAGAACCCAGCCACTCGCCGGACGCCATGCCAACCCGACTCGCGGCATTATGAGCTTCTCGTTATAGGACCACAACGGTGTAGCCGCAGCCTCACCCGTTACCGTGGGATATAGCGTTGGAAGAACTTGCCCGGTGGACGCAGTGTAGGTGCGATCGAAATCGAACGATCGCCAGAATCCGCCTGCATCGTACGGAGCGCCGAAGTGATCGTAGCGAATGCCGATATTCGCTGTCAGTGTACGCGAGATCTTCCAATCGTCGAGCACATAGAGGCTGAACATATTCGATCGCGGCTGTGTGAGCGGAAGCCCCTCGGGCGTTTCCGCGAAATTCGGATAGCCGAGCAATAGCGATGCGAAGGCATGGCCCGACTCCAGAGCACTGAACCCGATGCGACCGCCGGGATAGTTCGCAGCGAAGCGATTCATTCCCGTTCGCCGGTATTCGAAGCCGGTCTTGATTCCGTGCGTGCCTTTCTGAATCGTGACGTGATCAGAGAAGTTGTAGACGCGGATATCGTCGATTCCTCCGCCGTAGGCATCACCGAACTGCGTGCCCAACCCCTCGATCAAGGGAATTCGCGCTTCAAGCGGCGTCAAGTCGCGCTTTCCTGAAGGCGAGTCGACTTTGAAGATTCCAAGTCCCAAACCGTTCTGGTCGAAACCCGTCCCAGCGCGCCGTTCGAGGGCCGAGAATTGCGTGTCGAGGAAGCCGAAGCGGGCCTCGTTGAGCACGAATGGCGAGAAGATGTGAATCCATTGCGAAGCGAAGCTGAAGGGCTTGTTGTTGAAATTGATTCCGAAGTTCGGGTTGATCGTCGGTGCGTCCCAGATCTGTTTGTCCCAGGCGAGCCGTACGAATGCCCGGTCCTTATCGCTGAAGTTATGATCGGCGCGCACGAACCACGCGTTCTGTTCAACCGGAACACGTAATGCGTCCCGATTGGTGAAGTCAAGTGGGTCGCGCTGCTGAAACTGTTGGGCAGGGAAGTATTGCAGCAGGTTCTTTGCGCCCGTGCTGATCCTATTCGGTGGGATCACATTACCTGGAAACGGAGTTCCGGTCTGAGGATCGTAAATGACGATCGGCTGACGGACTAATTTGCCGCTGCTGTCCACGGGGTTCAGTAGTTGCGAGAAGTCTCCGCCACGCATAGCAGCCGATGGAAACCATCCTGTCGCTACGCTCTCGCTCATCTCACGACGTCCCTCGTAATTGAATGACCAGAACGTCTTGTTGCGGCCGTTGTACCCGGGCAGCAAGACGGGGCCGCCCAGGAAGGTTCCGAACTGGTGCCTCCGCAACGCGTTCTTATTCTTGCGCGCTTCTCCCGGCGCCAGCTCGAAGTTCAGAAAGTAATCCTCGGCATCGAGGGCGCTGTTTCGATGGAACTCATAGACGGTTCCATGGAAAGCGTTCGTTCCGGACTTCATCGCGATCTGCACTTGCGCGCCACCGCCGAGACCATATTCGGCCGAGTATGCAGCCGTTTGCACACGAAACTCAGCGATCGCATCGAGCGACGGGGTCAGAGTCATAGTGTTGTAGCGTGGCTCCTTGACATCGATGCCATCGAGGGTCAGCGATTGCGTCTGGTCGGTTTGACCATGGGCCACGAGAGAGACCGCAGTACCGCTCGGGGAGGTTCGCCCTGTGGACCCGGTCGTGCGACCCATACGCGTGCCAAACGTCACACCGGGCACCATCACAGCCAAATGACCAACGTTACGATATGCGACGGGCACTTCCACCACCCGCTTGCTCTCAATACTCTGACCGACGGCCGCGTCTTCCGTATTCAACAACCGCGCTTCCGCTGTGACTTCCACGCGCTGTGAGCTCTCACCGACTTCAAGGACCACATCGACACGGGCACGTTGCTGCAATTGGACATTCACGCCTCGTACGGATGTCGGTTTGAAACCCGACAGTTCGACATTCACGTTGTATTGGCCGGGTTCAATAAGCGGGAAGGAATACAAGCCCTCGGCATTTGTCTTTGCGCGTCTGGTCTCACCGGTTTCAACTCGTGTGAGCGTCACGTCTGCTCCAGCTACGGAGGCCCCGGACGAATCGTAGACGGCCCCGACAACTTCGGTCGAAGTGGTCTGCCCCATCAAAATAAGCGGCAAAATGGAGACAAATAGAAGTCGCTTAAACTGCATCTTTCCTGGCCTTATTGATTTGTGGTGCGTTGTTTTGCCGATTGTATACGACATGGATACGATTGAGCAACTAACCGCGGAAAAAAATTCGTGGCATACGTGGCTATGTGGAACGCATCCGCCAAATCTGGCGGATCTCATCCTGGCGCGCGCCTAAAAAGCGAGGCCGAGAGACGGAGGTTCGTCTTGCTCTGGGCGCCGGCCGATTGGGAGATCATGGGCGCGGGTCTCATGTCGCGTAGCTTTGCGCAATTGTGTCGCTCGATCCGGGCTTTGATCCTTGCGGGCTGCGCGCGTCGATCCTATGGTCGCGTTACGACGCAATTGATATTTCGTAATAGAGCTCGTTGGCTGTGACTTTGTCAGCCAACTCCGCCGGAACGGGCTTGTCCAAACGCAGCACACGCCCCTTCGTCTTTTCATCGAGGCGCTTTTCGAGCTTCGTAAGAGGGATGTTGCCCCATCCCTTTTTGAGAGCCATCTTGTGATCGACGGGAATCAGCGCCACCTCGAGACGGTCCATCTCCTCGAGTCCTTTCTCGCGCAGCGTAGCGTTGTGGCTGCCGTGATGTCCTGCTTTGTACAAGACAGTTCGCCGCAACAGGTCGGGCCCAGTAACTTCCTTGCCGTCGACCGTCCACTTGAGATCCTGCCATGATAACCAGTTGCCCACCTGCGCGTCGGCCGCGAACAGGAGAACCCGGCCGTTCTCCAGCTCAATCGCAAGTACCAAGCTGGTATTGTTGGTGGCGCTATCGAGCTGCAGCGCGAGACTGGCCGGCGCATTGAGCCAATCAGAATCGATGCGACGCCAGGATTGATCGCCCGGATCTCCAGCGAAGTAGTTCGTCTGGAAAAATGGGATCTGCTTCCCAACTTCCAGCGGTATCTGCACGATGGGATCGAAGGGGGCATTCAAGTCCAATATCGGACGTGGAGGGCGCCACGGCGTCCAGATGAAGCTTGCTCATGCCGTACGTTTCGGGATTGGCCTTGGAGGGATTGAAGCGCTTGATCTTCTTCTCATCGTGCGGTGGTCCGAGGATGTAGAATTTGGCTTCCGTTCCCGCGAAGGTACTCGGCTTGTCGTCAGGCCGGCAGAAGCGAATTTTGCGGGACAACCCTTTAACGACCTGCAGAGCGTCGTTCGTTGTGCCTTGACCCGCAGCGCCGAAAAACGCAAGGAACTCATCGACTGCGCCGTCTGCGTTTCCTCCAAACCGCATCCGAGCCGCTGTCGATGTAAGCGCGAGTCGCAAGCGCTTCGTTCTCCTGACGGAGCTTTTTCGCGAGGTCGTCTTTGGGATCCTCCGTCCAGGGAAGCCAAACATTGTCGATCTTGAGTTTGCCGAAGAATTCTCGCGCCTGGAGAAATCCCGATAGATGATCCCAATGCTCATGCGTCACAACCAGGAGGCCGAGCTTGCCCTTGGTTGTCTTGACGATGTCTTGAACCACGGCCTGCATCTTGGTGGCAGCATCCTGGGTTCCGAGGATCACACCGCAATCGATCAGGACATAAAAAGGTCCGCCATTGTCACGGGGCAGGGTGATGAGAAAGCAGTCACCCAAGCCTTGCCTGTACATTCTGACCTTTACACTCATTGGCCGCCTAGATTCCCCGGTGAATCAGCGCGAACGGTTCGCGTCGTACAACCGCTGCGCCGAAGTAATTGAATCCAGCGTTTTCCTGCGCCATTTCCATCTGAAAGCGCTCCTGGTTCTGCATACGCGCCGGATGCCCAACACGCTTACGAAGCACGTAGCGAATGGTTTTCTTCTCGATGTCGATCACAAGGGTACAGCCGCCTCGGAACTTGCCACGGCCATCCGCGGGCAGCCAACTTTGCGTGATCTCGACCACCAGGTCCGTTCGTTGTTGACCGTCCGGGCCGATCCTGCGGACCGGCCGTACCGAATGCACTTCGAAGGGGCGAAGTTCTCCTGGCTCCCCGTTCAGCACGCGGTCACCATCACGGTAAAAGCCGAGGGCTTCCGTATCGCTGTCCTTCAGGGTTTTAAAGAAATCTCGGACTCGCTTTCCATTGCGGCGCGATACTTCGAACGCTTCCTTCCGATCCAGATGCAAGTCCCAGCTCAATTCGAGATCTTTGAAAATTCCATCGATTGCGAATCCGGTCTCCGGCGGCTCCCAGCTAAGGCTCTCGGAGGAGAGATTACGAACGTTCTCGGGATAGATGCCGCGACGCCGAAAGCCTTGAATGAAAGCGGGGCGATAGGCCCAAGTATCTTCGGGCACGAGATCGCGGTCGGCGGTAATCAACGCGCGTAAATATTCGCCGAATCGCAAGTCAACCGGCGGGCAGTAGTCGAGCGCGCGGATGCAGATATTCAGGACATGCCCGGCTGTCTTGCTTGCTTCCTGAGAAAGCCGGTTGACCAGATCGTTCGGAATCTCTCCTTCTGGAAGGACACCGGTGCCACCAGTAGCAAGCCGGATGAGATCGGCGCTTCGACGGCGGTAGATGTTCAGAAACGCGTCGAAGACGGCCGCAACCAGAATCGAGCCGCGGTCGTGCGCTTCGGTATTGTTGCGATAGTCGTCGGGCGATGGGTCCTTTGGAATAGCGCTGCGAAGAGCTCCGAATTTTCCGATACCCTGTCCGAATTGGAGTGCAAGGTCGCCCAGCATGTTCTGTTTGGCAAGATTCCCTCGCGTCCGGCGAATCTGATCGCGAAGGGCTTCAGGAACGGTGAAGTGTTGGAACAGCGCTACGATGTCGGCGAACGCTTCATGGAAGGCCATGACATCTTCATTCGTGGGCTCACCGAAATAACGATGGAGACCATCGAGCAGTGCATGCGTAGTCTCATGGGCAATGATGTCATGCGATAGCGAGCAGAATACGGTGCCGCCCGGCAGGTTATCTCCCGGCCTAGTCTGCGAGGCAGGGAAGTAGCCGAGCAGCAGAGCCTTCTTCACCGGACTGTAAAACGAATTCTCTTCGCGCAACGCGTGCGGATAAATCCGCAATCGGGGCACGTAATGCTCCTCGATCTGCGGTTTTCCATTCTGCATGTACTTGACGAAGCGTGGGGCCCAAAGCGCGACACGACCCAATGCGCGCTCGAAGTGCTCGATAGTTTTCATCGCCACCGCGTAGACCATCTGTTGATGAAAGCGAGGACTTGCCTCGGAGGGAGTGAGGCCGTTCTGCACAAGTAGCGTTGGGTGGTTCAAGTCTACGGGCGCATAACAACAGCCGCTAGCGGGATCGACATCGACGACTTCAAGGTACTCGCCTACAGGTCCGGGCTTCACGTCTTCCCAGGCCATTTCGAGCGTCGTCTGATTGATCTGCAGCATGTCGGGATCGTAGCCGACGAGGGGATCGAATGCGAACACTCGTAACTTGCGCTTCTCCGGAGTAGGTGTGGAGGGGTTCATCGCCAGTTCGAGCCGCGCAGTGTCTATCGACGAGAGCGTTTGGCGCATCGGCCGAGCGACGGGTTTGCCTAGTTTGTCCAGCGCGGCGCGAAGCGCGTCCGAGGCTCCGGGCGCGTCGTGCAGAAGTTCGATGATGCGTTGCTTATCTGCCTCGGAAGGAGCCTGAGTGAGTTCCGGATCGCCAACCAGCAGTTCCAGTTCTCGCGACTGCTGAGTCAATTGAAGCGCTTCGATCTCCAGCATGCGCTGATGAGGATCCGGCGCCGCGGCGAGGCCAGTGATGAGCCTGAGAAAGGGAAAGGATAGTTCGTCTTCGGCCTGGTTTACCAGGCTTGCCGCTTCCGCCGGCTGCACGGAGAGCGCGCTGTTTGCCTGAAGAATGCCTCGTCCTAGCTGCTCGTGCAGTGATTGCTCTTCCAACTTTGCGGAATCGAATAGCGCTTTCCGGACCGCCTCGACCCGCATCCATCCTTCGGAGTACTTGGTTTCCCACTCATTCTTGAACTTCTGTATCCACAGCGCAGCGGCGGCGGCGATCTGGGGGGTAGCTGCCGAAGTCCCGCGGCCGTCGTTGTCGATAAGCGATTCGCAGCCAAGCCTTGCCCAGGCAGTGTTCGGCGTATAGGCGGCCATCGCAGTGTCCATCTTGCGATCCGGTCCGTAGTTACCGGCCATGAGGGAGAGCGGCAGATCCGCGTACGCCTTACCATCGGCCATCACGCCGCACGCTGCAAGAACACGACCGAAGCGGGCCGGGTACACGATGCTATTGACCGGCAGGTGACCAAAGTTATTTCCCGCGGCGGTAACGATGAAAACGCCGAGATCGTATAGAGCATTAACAGCGTCCGCCCAAGCCTGCGATGCGAGCCCGCCCATGCTCATTGTGATGACATGCGCACGCGTTGCGGGGTCTCCGAACAACCCGTGTACATAATCGAATGCTTTTGCGATTGCGCTGTTACGGAATAGCACCACTGAATTCGCTACTCGGATGGGAATGACGTCCAGGGATTGTGCTCCGCCCAAGGCGAGGAGGCTCAAGGTCCCAGTGCCATGGCCAAGATTGGTCAGAATGCCTTCCGTCCGGTCGGTTGCGTCGTTCGGCCGCTCGTCTTCTTCGACGAAATTGTGTTCGAGGATTAGATGCGCGGGCTTGTTCTGTTGTAGGGGATCGTAGCCCGTATCGAGATGGGCAATGCGCACACGATCATTCGGTTGGCCGATGGCGTCGCCTGCGCTCTCAAGCTGAGAGTGGGTTCCGTCACGAAACCAAAGCGGGCCGGTTCCGGTAGGCAGCCGGGAGTCGGGAGGCGCCGGACGGACGCAATCGCGCGCAGCGGCGAGAGCGTGCTCCACTGGCGTGCCTACGGTCCACTGTTGTTCGAAATCCGGTTCGGCAAACTCAGCCGATGAAACGCCCGCGATACCAATGCCGCTCGTGACGAGGTGATGGCAGAGATCCCAGACATTGACCTCGGCTCCCGAGGAACCGGGGCTCATGATATGCCACTCCGGTTGAGCCGCCGCGCCCAAAACGGCGGGCCTGGGCCGAATGCTTTTGTAAAGCCGCTCGAATCGTACATCGAGAGCGGCTTTTCCGAAACGAAAGGCGGCTTTATCAGGCGCCGCGGGCAGCTTCACCAACACGCGCGGGCTGCGCGTTATTGCAAGCATGTAGCTCCATTTTTATTCAATTTCTTGCGGATTATTGAATAACACTGTCAATTTTATGGCTCCGTGCCGGTACTGGGGAAAGTTTAACGCAGTCCGGTCGCCGGGATCCAAATTCGATGCTGTATCGTCGGGCGGGAAGAGGACCAGTGAATTCAGAAAAGCGATGAGATCGCTGCGAACGGTAGAAGACAGGGACGCAAACGCGTCCCGCGCCGATTGCGCTTCGCCGCCGTGCCGCAGGATCACCTGGCTGAGATTGATGCTCCTGCCGTCATGGCCATATGGGGCCGATGTCCCAACTCCCCAAAGCGGAGTGGTCATTATCTCGGTTTGCAGCGATCCGTCGTAATTACGCTCGTAGAAATTCGGCCCCAGGTCGTGACGCTTGAAGTCCGTGAAGATGTTCTTGACCAGAAATGGCTTGAGAGCGGGGACCTTCAGCGGCGGCAACCCGGTTCCGTCATCGATGGTCTTGAGCAAAGGTGTCGCGGTAGCGAATAGGCTATTGAGATTGCCCTTGTCCGGATCGTAAACCGTCTCGACGTCAGCGACGCGGCGGTCGCGATCGATTTGCAAGTCGGCGATATGGCACCTCGCGCAGCCGATGCGATCGAATGCGGCTTTCCCGGCAGTCGTCTGGGCCGTTTGTTCGTATACCGCAGGCTTGAAGTAGTTCAGCAGATAGAACTCGAGATAGTCGACGATCGCGGTTGAGATCTGATTCCGGACGGGCTGGCCTTGCGATACCGGAGTCGGATCGGCGTCGGGCGGAACCTCTACGGTGTCGAGTTTGCCATTCAGTGTCATGCCTGCCGGAGTGACACAGTGCCATCCTCCCGCAGCGGATGTGACCTCGGGGTCCAGCGCCTGCAGACCCATTTCGTTGTTCAGAGCGCCGATAACGAACTCGCGGATCGACATTGTGCCGCCGTGCGCGAAGAACGGTCGAACGCGCAGATCCGTGTCGACCCCTTGCACGCGCGAGAAATCTACTTTGCCGTCCGGCATTGCCGTGATCGCGCCATAGGAGATTCCTTTGCTCAACAGGGGGGCCGTTACCGGAGATCCGGTGAGGCGCGCCTGCGCGATCGCCTGATCGCGTCGCTGCCGTAGCTCGGCCGTAATCTCGTCCGCGAGCATTTCCTTCAGACCGAGTCCGAACAGGTGCGGGGCGTCGCGGCTGTCGGGACGGGTAACGACGTCACCGCCGAATCCGGCGGAACCGCGCGGCCTGCCGTGGCACGCGGCGCAGCTATCGCTCGAGCCCGCTCCGATACCGAGATTTTGGGCGATATCACCGGACCCATCGCGTACATAGGGGCCCTCGCCGTCCTGCCGCTGGAACTTGCGTTGAAACAACTGACGGCCTCGGCGAATCGCCCGAAAGGGATCGCGAGCGATCAGGTAGGCGGAAGAGTTCGGGGTCTTGGTGTCTCCCCGGCCGGCTCCGATCTGTTCGGCCAACGACTTCGCGATGCCTTCCTCAGCCGCGTTAGGAGCTTTCGTTTTATCAATGAGTTGGCCCGAAGCGCACGTCGATACAAGAATGCCGTATGCAATTCCGCGCAGAACAGATAACTTCATAAGTCCCCCCGAATGCTAGTGACCGACGGGGGAAGCCGCGTTACATAAGGTTAGTGCTTGCTGGTCGCGGGATTGGTTTTGCCCGTGGCTGCGCCGCCATAGGATCCTTCCGGTGATGCTCCCGGAATAACCGGACCGCCGCCGGACGGACTCATCGCGCCAGGGGTACCATGACCGACCGATGGAGCGAGCTGCCCGTCTTTCGGTCCCAGCTGCGGACTCGCTGGAGGAGGAGTCTTCAAGTTGGTGGGTTCCAACATGGGACGGGCTGTCTGGTCCGTATAGCAGCCGATCAGAAACAGGCCCAGAAAGAACAGGGTGCTGCAGAAAATAATCGACGTCATGGGCTTATCCCAGCGCAGATGCATGAAGAACAGAGCGACGAGCGATCCTTTGATCGAGGCAATAAGCATTGCAATGATCACGTTTGTCATCCCGCTGCCCCAATCAATAGTGGAGGCGAGGATCGTGATGACGGTGAGGACAAGCAGCGCCGCCAATACGGCTCCGTAGACTTTCGGACCGCCATGAAGGTGCTTTTCTCCCTCATGCGCGTGTGAGTGGGCGGGATTTGTAGTCAGAGCCATAGGAATCTACTTGATCAAATACAGCAGCGGGAACAGATAAATCCAGATCAGATCGACCAGGTGCCAGTACAGGCCGACGAGATCCACAGGCGCGTAATATGTCGGATCAAACGTGCCTTTACGGGCTTTCAACAGCACCCAAGTGATGGCGACCATTCCGCCCAAGATGTGTAGGCCGTGGAGGCCGGTCATCATGAAGTAGAAGCTAAAGAAGATGAACTGATTCGGAACCGCATCGCCTTTGTGCGAATAATACATGCCCGGCAGCAGCCCCTCGTGCCACTTGTGGCTGTACTCGATGTATTTCACTCCAAGGAAGATTGCGGCGCAGATCAGAGTGATTACGAGATAAATCTGCAGCGCCTTCTGTTTGTTGGTAGCGGCCGAGTGGACCGCCATCACCATCGTGAAACTGGACACTAGGAGAACGATCGTGTTCAACGCGCCCAGACTTTTGTCGAGGTGGTGGTGCGCTTCGAGGAACGCCTGCGGGTGCGCCGACTGCATGAGAGCAAAGCCCACGAACAACCCGCCGAATAGCAAAACTTCCGTCGCGAGGAACAGCCACATGCCGATCTTCGTGGCATCGAACTGTTGCTCAAAAGTCGCGAAATGGTGCTGCAGCCGCGGATCGTGCTCGGCGTGGTGCTCGCCGCGCTTATCTAGGTGGTGATCGTGATCAGCCGTGATGGACTGGTTCATCTAACTTTGGCCTCTCGGGTCGGTAATCATACGGTCCATGTCTCAGGACGGGGTCGAAATCAAAATTGTGCTGGGTTGGAGGAGACTGGGTCTCCCATTCAAGTGTGCGGCCACCCCAGGGATTCTTGGGCGCATCCATCGGCTTGCGGAAGGTCGCCAGCAGATAGGCCGCGGTGAGGAACAAGCCCGCTCCCAGGATCCACGAACCCACTGTCGAAAGCTGGTGCAGAGTTTGAAATTGGGGCAGGTAGTTGTAGTAACGTCGCGGCATGCCACGCGTACCCAGCAGGAACTGAGTAAAGAAGGTGACGTTGAAGCCGATGAAGACCAGCGCGCATGCGACACGAGCAAGTTTCTCGTTGTACATGCGGCCGAACATCTTCGGCCACCAGTAGTGCAATCCGCCCAAGAAGGCAATCACGGTGCCGCCCATCATCACGTAGTGGAAGTGGGCCACGATGAAGTAGGTGTCGTGCAGGTGAACGTCCACTGCAAGCGCGCCCAGATAGATACCCGTCAGTCCACCGATGGAGAACAGCATAAGAAACGAGATCGCATAAAGCATCGGAGCGCGGAGATCGATCGATCCGCGATACATCGTCGCGAGCCAATTGAATACTTTGACGGCTGAGGGGATCGCGACCAGGAAGGTCAGGAACGAGAAGATCGCTCCGGCAAGCGTCGACTGGCCGCTGATAAACATGTGGTGGCCCCAAACCAGGAAGCCGACAATGGCGATTGCGACGGAAGAGAATGCGATGGCGCGATAGCCGAAGATTGTTTTCTTTGAGAAAACGGGAATGATCTCGGAGATGATCGCGAATCCGGGCACGATCATGATATAGACCGCGGGATGCGAATAGAACCAGAAGAAGTGCTGGAACAGAACCGGATCGCCGCCGAGCTTGGGATCGAAAATGCCGATGTGGAATGCGCGCTCCATCGTTAGAAGCAGCAGCGTGATTCCCAGAACCGGCGTTGCCATCACCTGGATCAGGGCAGTGGCGTACATTGACCACACGAATAACGGGAGTTGGAACCAGCCTTGTCCTGGAGCACGTAGCTTGTGCACCGTCGCGATGAAGTTCACTCCGGTGAAGATGGAGCTGAATCCTAGCACGAACGCCGCCATCACCATGAGACCGACCGCCCCACCCGTGGTTGTCGAATATGGCGTATAGAAGGTCCAGCCGGTATCGACTCCGCCAATCACGATCGAAGTCACGGCCATTAAAGCGCCCACGACATAGATGTAATAGCTCAGTAGATTTAGCCTTGGGAACGCAACATCTTTGGCCCCCAGCATGAGGGGCAAGACGAAGTTACCGAGAGCCGCGGGGACCGATGGAATGATGAACAGAAACACCATGATCGCGCCGTGAAGCGTGAACACCTGGTTGTATGTCTCCGCCGTCATGATCGTCTGCTTCGGTGTCAGCATCTCGATGCGAATCAGCAGCGCGAGAATGCCTCCAATAAAGAAGAAAAACAGGATGCCGGCGAGATACATGATCCCGATGCGTTTATGGTCGACAGTGGTCAACCAGCTCTTCAGGCCTTTTGGCGTGTTGAGGTAGTTTTCCCCTACCGCGTGATGGGTTTGTACAGCTTCCATGAAGTTAGGTCCCTTACGATTATAGAGCGCGTACCCTATTTTAAAGACTTGATGAATTCTATTACGCCCAGAACTTCGCGATCCCGCAGCAGACCCTTGTAGGTCGGCATGATCGGCTCGAAACCCTGGACAACATGCGCTTGCGGGTCCATAACCGATTGACGGACGTAGTTCTCATCGACTACTGCAGAAGTTCCGTCCGCAAACGTGTGGGTCTGACCCCAAATCCCTTTCCAACTTGGTCCTTGGCCGCGTGTGCCGTCGAGAGCGTGGCATGTGGCGCAGCCGCGCGCGTCATGCACCATTGCTCCCAACTCTTTCAGCGGCATTTTGTTCATTTCTTCGTCGCCTTCAACGAGCCACTTCTGATAGGCGGCATCATCGTCGACGTGGATCCTCGCCATCATGTCCGAATGTCCCTTGCCGCAGTATTCGGCGCAAAGGACCTGATAAATTCCCGGTTTGGTGGCCTCGAACCACTCTTCCGTATATCGGTTCGGCAGGACATCTTTCTTAATTCGGAATGCCGGGACGAAAAAGCTGTGAATCACGTCTTCGGAATTCATGACCAGGCGAACCGGCCGGTTTACCGGCACATGGAAATCGTTCAGCGTACGCATCCCGTCCGGATACTCGAACTGCCATACCCACTTCTTCGCGGTGATCTGAATCTCAATGGCGTTCGCCGGCGCGATCTGAGCTCTGACGTAACCATGGAAGCCCCAGAAAAAGATACCGATCAGGATCAGTAGCGGAACGACGCTCCACGTAATCTCCAGAAGATTGTTGTGAGTAATATGCGGCGTGATTTCGTTATCCGAGCGTCTTCGGTAGCGCTTGATGAAGACAATGATCAACAGCACAATCAGGCCGAAGAAAAACGTGTTCACCGCGCTGATGAACATGAACAAGTTGTCGATGTTCGGCGCCAGTGTCGAGGCCTGCTGGCCCAGCATCCATTCGCGAATCCAGTTCATTTTACGGTAGCCACTCCAGACGGCAGAGAGTTGTTACGATCCCGCCGGAACAGAAAACCTAAGACGATTCCCATACAAACAACCATCAACACGCCGCCCAATTTCATAATGTTCCGGGCAAACGGCACGTACCCTTTTGCTTCCGAATCGTAATGGAAGCAGAACAGCAACAACTTGTCACCCACAGTGCCCAACTTGCCTTCGGAAGCCTCCGTCAGGCCGAGACGCAGATCACGTTCCTTGAACTTCACGCCGTATAAGTACCGGGAGATTCTTCCGTCCGGGGTCAGCATCATGATTGCCGCGGTATGCGCCCACTGCTCGGTCTTTGCGTCCCAGCGATATTGAAATCCAACCTCATCGGCGAGCCGCTTCGTATTTCCCTGAAAATCCGTCAGGAAATGCCAACCTTGTTGCGCCGACTGCCTATCGTAGGTCTCAAGGTAAAACTTCTTTTTCGCTCGCGCGAGATTGAATTGCTCTTCCGGCGCGATGCTGATGGTAACGATCTCGAACTCTTTTCCCGCGGTCCAGGCCAACTCGCGAAGCGCGGCGGTCTGCCCGTTCAATAGCAGGTTGCACAGCATCGGGCAGCGGTAATAGACAAAATTCAACAGGACCGGCTTGCCCTTCTCGAAAAATTGCCGCAACGGAACCTGGTACCCGCTTTCGGCGGTGAACTGCAAATCCAGGTTTACCTTCTGACCGATATGCTCGACCACATCGACCCCGACGAGTTCCGGGGGCAACTCCTCATCTCGGGCCTGCAGGCTTGGCGCGATGGCCAAGACCAGAAGCGCTATGGCGACCTTATTTATGCTCCCTCGGCGCTGGTAATTGAACATTGGGACTACTTTTTTGACCGCTTTCCTGCGCGGCGTTCGCCGCCGCTGCGCCGGGCTGAGAAACAGCCGGACTTCCTGCCGCAGCCAATTCGGCAGCGGTTTTTACATGGGAAGGAGCCGTAGGATAACGCGGATGGTTCTCCGCCGCATCCCTGGCGACCAGTTGCATTGCCTGGTCGATGGGTATCCTCACGGTTCCTTTATCTTTCTCGATGTACGAGTAGTGCGTCAGTTCCCACTGTTCCTTGTTGCGGAGATCCTGCAACTGCCAGTTGGGTTGAGACAGCACACGCGTGTACTCTTCGTTCTCATACGTAAGCTGGTAGTAATTCTGGATACCGATACCGATCAGCGCCAGAAACACAACCGTCACCGCCATATAGATAGCGATAGCCCGGCTCTTTGGCTCAGTATGGTCGTAACTGACCGGATGATCGCCGTGCGGAATTTCTTCTCGATATTCGCTATGCATTCTGGAAACTCAACGACTGCTCGAATCGCGGATCGCCGATCGGCATCAACGCATGGGCTCGCATTCTCGACCAGAAGACCAGGCCGAGCGCGCTCATTGGCGCAGCCACGCACACAATGTCCAGCCAGTGCGGAGCTATGCCCTTTGGATAGAAGTTCGGCATCACCTGCCAGTAGAAATCGACATATTGGATGACCAGGAACCAGATGGCCATCAGGACAAGGGGCCGAATCTTCCGCTTGCTCGACCGGAACACGAGCACGAGAAACGGGAAAACGAAATGCCCGAACAACAGGAGGGCGCTGATCCAACTCCAGTTGCCCTCAAACCGCTTCAGGAACCATTCGGTTTCTTCAGGGATATTCGCGTACCAGATGAGCAGGTATTGCGAGAACGCGATGTACGCCCAGAAGATCGTGAGCGCGAACATCCATTTGCCGAGGTCGTGATAGTGCTCCATGTGAACGGTCTTGCGCAGCACCCCCTTTTCCCGAAGGGCTACCATGATCAGCAGCCAGAGTGCCATGAAAGCAAACGCTCCGCCGGCGAAGCAGTACAAGCCGAAGATCGTGGAGTACCAATGCGGATCAAGCGACATGCTCCAATCGAACGATGCGAGCGTTCCGCTCAGGATCAGCATCAGCAGGCCAGGCGCGCACCAGCGTGAGATGGTGTGCATCTGATCGAGACTTTTCGTTTTGTCCTGCCGTACGGAGTTTTTGTAGATCCGGGTTGCCCAAAGACTCCAGAGCAGGAAGTAAATCACCGTTCGGTAAGTAAAAGATGTTGGATTCAACCACGACTGCTTGGCTCGAAGCACGGCGTTATGCGCTGCCGCTCCCGGGTGCGCCCACTCGTAGAGCGTGCCGATCCCAAGCAATACGGGAATCGCAAGAATCAGTCCGAATGGAATGGTTACAACCATGTTCTCGACAACGCGACGCATGGTGACGCTCCACGCCGAGCCGGTAAGAAACATGACCATCAGAAAGAACAGTGCGCCGAGCACAATGAAGATGCTGAACAAGAAGCCAACAAGATAAGACTGGAAAAAGCGCGTCGGATCAAGTACGTATCCCGCGATCGCGCCGATCCAACTAAGTAAAGCTACGAAGGCGATCGCGTTGCGTCCGCGCGTCCAAAGCGCCGGATCCATTTGATAGTCGTGAATATCTGTTGCGTGCTGTATCATCGGTTCGGGCTTCCTGCTATTTCAGCTCCGCTTTTCTCACTTCGGGAACGTCTGCAACCGTCGCGCTCGAGGTCCGCTGGAGCGCGCGAACATAGGCCACAATTGCCCAGCGGTCACGAGAGACGATTTGATATTTGTACGGCGGCATCGACCGGCGGCCATTAGTCATTACATTGAAAATCTCGCCGTCGTTCATGTCCTTGACGCGAGGTTCCTGCAGGTTGGTCGGTATCCAGGTCGCGCGCTGAGCTACGATCCCGCGGCCCTGACCGGTTCGATCGTGGCACGGAGAGCAGTAGGTATTGAAGCGGCGCTGCCCGTTATGCAGAAGCTCGGCGTCGACCTTCAGCGGGTTGCGGCCGATGTACATGTTGTTCTCTACGCCGGTGTTGAAAACGTCAGTGTTCGACAACGACCCGATCGCGACTGTTCCTTCGACCGGACGGAGGCTGGACCGAGCATCGGAAAAGATCGGGTGTCCACCTCGAAAAGTTCGATCTCCCTGCGGCTCGTAGCGGCCCTGGTAATCCATGTCAGGGATGAACGAGATTGGGGATTCACGGGACGTCTGGCGCATACAGCCTGCGAGAAGCAATGAAGCGGCGAGGAAAATCGCGATTTTCATTTCGCCACCACTTCCGTGCGGACCGCTCCGAGTTCGGAGAGCAGCTTCGGAGTTTCTTCGATATCGAACTTCGCGTCCGATGCTTCTACAACCAGCAGATAGCGGTCGTCGGTCGCGCGCTCGATCCCGGTGGAAGCGAAGACCGGATGATAAAACCGCGGCAGCCCGTTCAATGCGAGCATCCCGATCAGCGCGCCGAAAGCGGAAAACAGAACGGTCAATTCAAACATCGGAGGAATCGAAAACTCCCACGCAAAAACCGGCTTGCCTCCGATCACGAGAGGGTAATCGTAACCGTTCGTGTACCAGACCATGAAGATCGCATTAAGCAGCCCGAACAAGCCGCAGCCGAATACGATGTAGCCGAGGATGGAGCGGGGAACGCCGATGGCATCGTCGATTCCATGGATCGGGAACGGTGTGAGCGCGTCCAGTTTCTTATAGCCGTGGTGGTGGTGAATGGTGCGGCCCGCGGCCACCAGGTCTTCCGGCTTTTGGAACTCGGCCACAACGCCGTACACCGATTTGTCCTTCAACTCGGGAGAATTGGTATGTACGCTCATTTGTGGAGACCTCCGGATACCGGCTCGCTGACGGGAGCAGGGGCGTGGATGTCGGGTCCGTGCGCCGTTCCGTGAACGGCGCTATGCATTGCCTCGTTCGCCATCATGCCCTTCACTTCGCTGACGGCGATCATCGGCAGGAATCGCACGAAGAACAAAAACAGAGTCAGGAAAAGGCCGAACGTGCCAAGGAAGGTCAGCATATCGACGTAGGTCGGAACGAAGTAACCCCAACTCGATGGCAGGAAGTCGCGGTGCAGAGAGGTGGCGATAATCACGAACCGCTCGAACCACATTCCGATGTTCACGAAGATCGAGAGAATGAACATGAACGGGATGCTTGTGCGCAGTTTCTTGAACCAGAAGAACTGCGGAGAGATCACGTTGCAACTGATCATCGTCCAGTAAGCCCACGAGTAAGGACCGAAGGCGCGGTTGATGAAGGTGAACCGCTCATAAGGATTACCGCTATACCAGGCGATGAAGAACTCCGTCGCATAGGCGTAGCCAACGATCGTTCCCGTCGCGAGCATGATTTTGTTCATGTTCTCCAGGTGCTTCAGCGTGACCAGATGCTGGAGCTGGAACGCCCAACGAGCGATGACCATCAGTGTCACAACCATCGCGAATCCGGAGAAGATGGCGCCGGCGACGAAGTACGGAGGAAAGATGGTCGTGTGCCAGCCGGGCAGGACCGAGGTTGCGAAGTCGAACGACACGACGGAGTGGACCGAAAGCACCAGCGGCGTCGAAACACCGGCCAGGATCAGGTACGCCATTTCGTAGTTGCGCCAGTGCCGCGCCGAACCTCGCCAGCCGAGACTGAGGGCCCCGTAAATCTTCTGGGCAAGGCCCTTCGCGCGATCACGCATGGTTGCGAGGTCGGGAATCAGGCCGACATACCAGAAAAGCGCGGATACCGTCGCGTATGTCGATACCGCGAACACGTCCCAAACCAGAGGACTACGGAAGTTAGGCCAAACGGACAGATGCGTATTTGGTAACGGCAGCAGCCAGTACGCGGCGCGCCACGGCCGGCCGGTATGGAATAACGGGTAAATCAAAGCGCAGGCGACGGCGAAAAGCGTCATCGCTTCGGCGAAGCGGTTAATCGAAGTGCGCCATTTTTGCCGGAACAAAAAGAGAATGGCCGAGATCAGCGTTCCGGCGTGACCGATACCGATCCAGAACACAAAGTTGGTGATGTCCCACGCCCAGCCGACCGGCTGATTGTTTCCCCAAACACCGATACCTGTGAACACCAGGTAGCCGAGCATCGCGAACAGGATCATGGTGAGGCCGCCGGTAAGGGCCAGCGCCATGTACCATTCCTTGGGAACCTTCCGATTGATGCCTTCTACGATTTGCGCTACATCGGTTGTGACTTCGTGTAGCGAAGGGTTGCCCTCTACAAGAACGGGCGACACATGCGGGTCTCTAATTGCGAGATCAGCCACGGTGCTCCTCCACGGCGTTTGCCGGCTGCAATTCCGGATTTGGATTGCGCAGCTTCGCCAGATAAGTTGTACGAGGTTTCGTGTTTAATTCCGCGAGCATTGCGTAGTTTCGGGGCGATTGCTTCAGTTTCGCGATCCGGCTCTCCAGGTCATTCACGTTCCCGAAGGTAATACACTCGGCCGGGCACGCCTGCGCGCAAGCCGGTGTGACTTCGCCGTCCTTCAGCCAGCGCCGGTTCTCGGTTCTGGCCTGAATCTTGGCATTCTGGATTCGCTGCACGCAGTACGTACATTTCTCCATGACACCGCGCATTCGGACCGTCACCTCGGGGTTGTAGACCATCTTGGTGACTTCCGCTTCGTTCAGGTGCCAATTCAGGAAGTTGAAGCGGCGGACCTTATAAGGACAGTTGTTCGAACAGTACCGCGTTCCAACGCAGCGGTTGTATACCATATCGTTCAAGCCCTCGGGGCTATGAACGGTTGCTGCAACCGGGCAGACATTCTCGCACGGCGCAGTTTCGCACTGCATACACGTGATGGGCGCGGTGACGGCTTGGGGCTCCTCGACGGAACCCGTGTAGTAGCGGTCCAGGCGAATCCAGTGCATTTCGCGCCCGCGAGCCACCTGCTCCTTGCCGACAACGCCGATGTTGTTTTCAGCCACGCATGCGATCATGCAGGCGTTGCAACCAATGCAGGCATTGAGATCGATCGCCATCGCCCACTGCTGGCCTCTCGAGTAATCGTAGTCGCCGTAGAGAGAACGAAGCGGCGGATGCTCCACCATCTCGTTCGCGAAATTCGGCTCTTTTTTGAACTCCTCGATGGTCGCTTCGCGGACAATCGGACGCGATACGTCGCTTTGGAAGCCGATCAGTTTCGGCTCCTCCTGGTAATCGAACTCCTGGGTGCGCGCGAGCGGGTAGGTGCGTCCTGTCTTGGTTACGTTGAATCCGGTTCCGAAACCGAAGGAATCGGAGGTCCGGATCTTATAGGCATTAAAGCCTGTCCCTTCGCCGACATGGCCAACTTTCGTGCGCCCGTAGCCGACGGGGATGACGATCGTATCATCCGCTTGGCCGGGCTGAACCATCACGGGTCCTTCAACCTTGCGACCGTTACGCTCGATCGAAATCACATCGCCTAACCCGACGCCGAGCTTCTTCGCGGTAGCAGGGCTGAGCAGGGCGGCGTTGTCCCACGTCAATTTCGTGATCGGGTCCGGCGCTTCCTGCAGCCAGGCGTTGTTGACGAAGCGGCCGTCGAATACGGACCAACTGGGGACGAAAAGCACTTCAAAGCCGCTCGCGGCCGGTGGGGATGCAACGCTGGTATGAAAGGTCGGGGCTGTTGTTCCGGTATTTGCCGCAGCCGGCAGGATGCCATCGTGCAGCGCTTTTTTCCAGGCGGCTTCACCACCGGAGAGGGTAGGGAGCCAATAATTGCGCACGATATCGTACGCCTTTTGATCTTTATATCCCGTGATCGCTGCGACCAGTTCCGCTGGACTCTTGCCATCGTGGATCGGCTGAATCGTAGGCTGCTGGATGCTCGCGGTTCCGTCGGGAGCGGTGGCGTCCCCCCAGCTTTCGAGGAAGTGCGCAGCCGGTATGACCCACTTCGAGGCGGCGGCGGTCTCATCGACGTCCTGCGCGAGGTAAATCGTGTTGGCCACCTTCTTAAGGCTGGCTTCGAATTCGAGATCGGCAGGGGCTGTGAATGCCGGATTCCACGCCATAATGACGAGCGTGTTTACCTGGCCATTCGCCATCTCGCCCGCGAGTTCCTTCAATGCGTCGATCTGCGGCCTGGTCTGTTCTGACGCTGTCTTCAGATAAGTGACCACAGGCCCGACGTTTCCGAGCGCCTGGTTGAGCTGATGGACTATTTGATGAACGGCGGCCGGCTGCCGGGGACCCGTCACGACCACCGATTTCCCACGATTCGCCAACAGATCCTTTGCAATCGCGGCGATTGCTTTATCTGCGCTGCCCTGGCCGACCACTTTCAAGGGGTTCGATTGGGATTGAATCGCGCTCAACAAGGCCGAGGCATATGCGCCGACTTCCGAGCTTTTGATCCGATATCGATGATCGGCGGCGGCCCCTGTGACCGTGAATTGCGGCTCGATCGTGTACAGCCGGTTCATCACCGGCGAGTCTTCGTTTGTGATTTTCCGGCCGCGGACGAATTCCTTTACGGCCAAAACGCTGGTGTCGTCGAGTCCAAGGAAGTCGCTGTCTAACGCGACGACGACAGCAGCCTTGTCGAAAGCAATTCGAGGTATGACCGGCTGGGCGGTCGCATTGGTCTGAATGGCGGAATATTCGATCCACTTCGCAGCGGGGAAGCGCGTTAAGGCATGCCTTTTGACAGCTGCGAAGGAAGGTGAGTTCAGCGGCTCACTCAGAAATCTGAGGCCGGCGCCGTTGCCGAACGAACCTTGCAGGTTCTGGATATGACCGGCAAACGCATTCCAATCTGAATTCTTCCCCTCGTTGAGCACGACACCGGCCCGGTTCGGGTCGTATAAGGAAAGTACGGAAGCCTGATGATATCCGCGGGTGCCTCCGAGACTCCACCGATGGCTGGGATTGCCCTCGATCTTAGTCGGGCGGCCCTCATTGGTTTCCGCGGTGAGACCGACGGCGGTCCCGCCGAGCGACATTACGGTGTTGTAGTAGAGGGGCTTTCCATGGATGAAGTTTTCGACACCCTTCGAGAAGGGAAGTATGTGCTCAACCGGACGGCGGCAGGCGGTCAGCCCTCCGAGCGCAAACGATGCACCCATCAACTTCAGAATGTTGCGCCGCGACGGCTCATCGTGCATTTCTGCCGCTTCTCCGGGGAATTCGCGATTCAGCCAATCCTGGAACTCGGGAGCTTGGTAGACCTGGTCGAGGCTGCGCCAATACTTCTTGCCGGTCAGCTTTTTTGTGATCTGGATCATCGATGACAACCTGAGCAATTCTGCGGAGGATTGATACCGCGCTCCTGGATGATTTCACGCCCGATGGCGGCCGGATCCCGATCCGGTTTCCAGGCGAGATTCGTCACCTGCTCCACCGGACGGAGGTTCGGCGCAGGATTTCGGTGGCAATCAAGGCAGAAGGCCATGTTCAGCGGCTCCATCTGCTTTACCTCAACCATCTGGTCGATTCGTCCGTGGCAACTCACACAACTAACGCCGACAGTAACGTGCGCCTGATGGTTGAAAAATACGTAGTCAGGCAACCTGTGTACTCGCACCCACTCGATCGGCTTCCCGGTATTGAAGCTGTCACGAACCTTCTCGAGGCGGGGGCTTTGCGGCTTCACTCGCGTGTGGCAGTTCATGCAGACTTCCGTCTGAGGCACTGCGGCGTGGCTGGACTTATTCGCGGTGTAGTGGCAGTAATAACAATCCATGCCGAGATCGCCTGCATGCAGCTTGTGGCTGTACGGCACTGGTTGTACCGGCGTGTAGCCGGTCATAATAACCGCTGGATAACCGATATACATTGCCACGGCGCCCCCGCCAAGTGCGAGGAGACCCAGAACACCGGCCCCGATTCTTACGTACTTATCAGTCGATTTCGGAAAGATGAGCGCCATTTAAATTGAGAAGCGATGCGAACGTCCCGAACGGACAAACTTCTAACGTTTCTACCATAGATGGAGAGTTTCTGCAACAACAGCAAGAATTCTCGTTTCGCAAGAACTCTCCACAGGATACAACAGGTGTTAGGGTTTGGGATCAGACTCGATAAATGGGGTAGAATTTTCAGTTAAACGAGAGGAGTGGTCGGGCTTATTGGGAGCTACGCTAGAAGGTCACAGTTTTCGTATAAGTAACTCGCACTGAGAGAGTTACGAGAAGTTCGAGATTGCGGAACGTTACTTCTGCGCAGTCGTAGTTTCTGTTCGCTTGAAATGAAGAGTTTCGGCCTTTCCGGGAGGCTCAATGGGCGTAATTTCCACGCTCATTTTGTCGCCGTCGACGGAAAACTTACGCTTCATTACATCCGACCCCTTCGTTTCCATTTGAACGAGAGATGCACCGTTGTACCACATCGAGATTTTCGCGCCTTTGCCGGATTCGGCAACCTGGCATTCCTTCCCCCGAGTGCTGCACTCAAAATCTGCGGATTTCTGATCGCCTTCGGTATTGGTGAAGTGGGCGACGTCAGTCTTCTGTTCGATCACCCAGGTCACGGGCTTGCCCGAGGGGTTCTCCATTTGCCACGTGCCGTTCAGTTTTGCTCGATCTTCCGCCTGATCCCCGGCCGCGCCTGCGGAAAATGCCAGTCCGATGGCTGCAGCCATTACGATCTTCATACCATCTCCTTTTGTCGCGGATTCTTCCGGCGCAGAAAGATGGCCGCTCTGCGAGGGCATGGCGGCCAGGAGAAGTAATGAATAGATCGATCTAGCGCCGACCCGAGGGGGCGGGCGAATCCGCGCACAACCCCGGTTTCCATACAACGACATTCCAGGGAGAAGAACAATCCTGTAAATACAGGAGATGGGCCGAATTGTGGCCGAATTGCGGGAATATTTTGGGGGAGTGTTTGATGTATACTTGCGCAAATCGGGGAGGGTGATATGAACCCCACTGCAATTTATTCCGCGCCAGTCCGGCTGCGGAACGCATGACGGTACTCGACACTCTGCGCGGGTTTGCCCTGCTGGGCATCCTTTTGATGAACATCGTCGGCATGGGCATGTATGTCGCTGCTTACGACAATCCGACGGTCACTGGAGGCGCAACAGGAGCCAATCTGGGAGTCTGGGCTGTCTTGCACGTCCTGGCAGAAGGGAAAATGCGTTGTCTATTTTCTCTCGTGTTCGGCGCGAGTATCATTCTGCTGACGTCCAGACTTGAGGGGCGTGGGGATGCCGCCGACATTTTCTATCGGCGCAATTGCTGGTTGATTTTATTTGGCATTGCTCACGCGTATCTGCTCTGGGGTGGGGACATTCTTTATCCATACGCGCTGTGCGCGTTGATTTTGTATCCGTTCCGCAATATGACGCCGAAGCGACTGCTGATCACGGGGTTTGTCGTTCTTGGTTTAACTTCGCTTGCCTATATCGGGAAAGGGTTCGATGAGCGTGACATGCTGCGCAAGGGAGCATCGGCTGAGGTCGCCGAGAAGGCCGGTAAGGTTTTAACTGACGAGCAGAAGGAAGAGTTATACTCCTACACCCAATGGAAGCGCTTCAATAAGCCGACTCCTGAAATATTGAAGCAAAACACTGAACAATGGCGTGGAAATCCGCTCCAGGTCATCAAGGCTCGTGCCAAATTCGTGGGTTTCTTCCATAGCCTGCCTTACTATCATCCGCTGAATTGGGATATCTGGAGCATGATGCTGATAGGCATGGGTCTGTTGAAGCTGGGCGTGCTTAGCGGTCCACGGCCGTCGGCCACATACGCGAAGATGGCAATGGTCGGATATGGAATCGGGATACCTGTCAACTCGTTCACTGCATGGTTGATCATTCGGAGCAACTTCGACCCTGTAACGCAGTCATTCACCGGAGTCGCTTATGACATCGGACGTTTGTCAATCACGCTCGGTCATGTCGGTCTGATTCTGCTGCTTTGCAAATCAAACACGTTCGGCTGGTTGACTCGCACGCTTGGAGCCGTGGGCCAGATGGCGTTGAGCAACTATATCCTGCAGTCGGTTTTGACTGCCTTCCTGTTTACCGGGTATGGGCTGAAGATGTATGGACGGCTGGAGCGCTACCAGCTCTACTACGTGGTGGCGGCGATCTGGGCTATCAACATGATTGTCAGCCCGATATGGCTGCGGCACTTCCGTTTCGGTCCGCTCGAATGGGCATGGCGCTCGCTTACATATTGGAAGCGACAACCGATGCGTGTACGTGTATCCGGCACAACGTCCGTGGTTGCGGAAGCTACCGCCTGATCCCGCCGTTTATAGCGCTCGATGAAGCGCTTCGTTCAGCTCTTCTTCCGAAAGACGGATCGGATTCGCCTTCATGCTGCTGGCGTTAGCTGCCTTCTGCGCGATTTCCTCGATATCGGCCGTTGTCATGCCGTAAGCACGCAGGCCGGGAATCTCCAAAGCTGAACACAATCGCGTCACCCAAGCGACTGCGTCTTCAGGCGAAGCTTCAGTATTGCCGCACAAGAGCGCTGCAATCTCCGCATAGCGACGCAGAGCCTCGCTATCTGCGGCACCGAGACCGCAGCGCCCTGATATTGGCCGCAATCCCATGCGGGAGCAGAGCGGCGCATACGGCTCCATGCGGCGCGTCGAACATTCCGCCGATCGGTGCTGCAAACCCATGAACCATGCCCAAGCCGGCGTTTGCCAGAGCTAAACCCCCAAGCAGACTCGCGAAAGCCATATCGGTCCGCGCCTCTCGATCGGAGCCGTCCAGGAAAGCACGATGCAAGGTTCGCCTTGCGCGGCGAATGCCTTCCAGGCAATACAGGTCCGTCATCGCGTTCGCCCTCAAAGACACGTAGGGCTCGATCAACTGCGTTAGAGCATCCAGGCCGGTGCTGGCCGTAAGCGAGGGCGGCAATCCAATCGTGAGTTCGGGATCGACTACAGCCAAGCGGGGTAACATCATCGGACTACGAAGGCTCGCCTTTACGCCGTGCTCAGGCGAACCGAGGACCGCATTGCGCGTGACTTCCGAACCTGTTCCGGCCGTTGTCGGTAAGGCGATAAAGGGAACAGGCTCGGACTCCAGGGCGCGTCCCTTCCCGATCACCTCCAAGTAGTCGAGGGGCTCACCGCTGTTCGGGGCCAGAGCGGCAATTGCTTTTGCAGCATCGATCACGCTCCCACCGCCAATCCCGACCACCATGTCGCAGTCCGCTCTTCGAAAGGCTTGGACGCCCTCCGCACTAGTTGTACTGTTGGCTCGCCCACGACCACGAAGCGAGAGGCGTACCGGTTGAGGGCAGGCGCTCTGCTTCCTGTCACAAGCATCAGCCGGGAGCCAAATTGGTTGAAGGAAAGTTTCTTCGACGAACCCCACCCGAATAGGATCCGTTCAGCGGTGGCAAACTCGAACTGCACCTACCAGCCCTCATCTGCCGGAAAGGTATTCGAATATTTGACGCTGCTGCGTGGAACGGCCATCATGTCTGCAACCGTATCTCGCCACAGCTGGTAATGACCGGTCTCTTTGTGCTGAGCCGCGGCTTCAGGCGAGCGATACACCTCCACCAACACGAAACGTGAGGCATCATCGGTTTGCTGAATCACGTCGAAGCGCGCAACCCCGGGCTCTGACAGGCTGGCTCGCGCGTTCGCAATCGTTGCTTGACGGAAGGCCTCGACGAATTCCGGTTTCACTTGAACGTGGACATGAATCACAAGCATGCTTTCAGGATAATCAGTGCGAAAGGTATACACTGGCGGAAGTCCGCACATGAACGTCACACGTAGAACTTTCTTCAAACCGGCGCCGCTGCGGTTACACGGGTCGCGGGGATACCAGAGAAGCTGGTAGTGCTCACGTTCGACGATGCTGTCGAATCGCATCGCAGCTTCGTTGCGCCTTTTTTGAAGGAACTGGGATTCGGAGCGACCTTCTTCATCACCCATAACTGGATGGATGATCCGGAATATTTCATGACCTGGCGTGATGTGGGAGAGATCCATGCGATGGGATTCGAGATCGGCAATCATTCGTGGACCCATGCCGACTTCTCCGTGCCGCGAAACGCGGCGAGACTGGCGGGCGAACTCGCGCTTGTAGAGAACGAACTGAAGAAAGTAAACGTACCCAAGCCGGTTAGTTTTGCTTACAGCGGCAACTTTTTTGGTCCTGAAGCATATCGTGTGCTGCGGGAGAGTGGCTACCGCCTGGCTCGCCGAGGCGGATCGCCCGACGTTGAGTATGGGACGTTGCAAATCGGGCCGACATTCGATCCGCGCCGCCACGATCCCTTGCTGATTCCGACGACCGGAGATGCCTATCCGAAGTGGACTCTCGACCATTTCGTTCAGGTATGTCGGCGGTTAAGACCGGACAGCTGTCGTGCTGCAATTCCACGGTGTTCCCGATGTGAAGCATCCGTGGGTACATACGCCTCCCGAGTCTTTCGAGCAGTACATGTCGTTCTTGAAAGATCACGGATATAACGCCATCGCGCTTCGAGACCTCGAACGATATATCGATTTTGCGAATCCGCCATCCGACCCTCTGCTGCAGACAAGGTATAAGCGGGCTGAACAGACCTCTGCGTCCTTGCCGGTTGAGCAGGCGGCCACACGCGAGAATTCGAACTTTTGGATAGAGAACATGCTTGGCCCACACCGATATACCGTCGCGGAAGCGGCGCAGGTTTTGGGCTGGAACGATACTCAGGTCTCCGCTGCGGAAAAACCGGTCCCGAAGCCTGGTCCACCTTCCCCGATCGAGGTGCGCCCATATCCCGGCGGCAGGCCCTTACGCATCGGCTTCCGAGAAGGCGCGATCGATCCTCTACGCGGGACGAAAGCGAGTGTGTTTCTGCCGTGGTCACCGAGCGAATACGTCGTTGTGGATTTGCCGGAGGCGATCTTCAGCAATCTTGGCTTGTTATTCCTCGCGCACACTCATATTCCCACCATATGGAATGCTCAGAACAAAGTAATTGACAATGTCGATTGGGAGCGGCTTCCGAATGGGGGATTGCGGTCCTCGTGGAAGCTTCCGGAGGCCGCCAGCTTCGGAGCATCGGTTCATCCGGAGCGAGACGAAGTGAAAATGGAACTCTGGCTTCGCAATGAATCCGCCAGCGCATTGACCGGCCTTCGCACACAGATCTGTGTGCTGCTGAAAGGCGCTTCGAGCTTCAATGCGCAGACGATGGATAACAAGATCTTCGGAAAGACTGCGGCGGCCGTTCAGTCGACCGCCGGAAATCGATGGGTTGTGACTGAATGGGAGCGTTGTGGCCGGACATGGGGAAACGCTCAGTGTCCCTGCCTCCATTCCGATCCCGTGCTGCCCGACTGTCCTCCCGGCGAGATGGTGAAGGTTACCGGCCGTCTCTGGTTCGCGGAAGGAAAGCCGCCTGTCAGTCGAGGACTTTGAGAGAAATCACGACAAAAGTTGCCGTTTCGTCCTCCATGCCGGATAGCTTGCCCAGAACAGTCTTCTGACCTTCCTTGAAATCACCGGATGTATTCAAACGCAAGTCCACGAAGTTGTACTGCGTCGAAACAAGTGGATTGGCGTTCGCTCCTGTGTTCTTGAAAGGATGAGTGGCATACGGAACACGAAAGCCGATCTTCATGAAATCGAAGCGTACGATACCGGCTCGATTCCTTTCGGATCACGGCTTCGGGGCGGATTACTAACTCTGCTGTCGTCACTTGTGGAAGATCCGGATCCGAGCTTGGCAGGCGTAATTGTTGGTAAGTTTCCTTGCCCTCCTGCATCCGGAGGGGGACGATATCCCAAACCTCAATACTCTTGTACGGAGTGGCCGCCCGTAATTGACGAGCAACCGCTTCCATGTCCGCGGGCAGGGCCCCCGAATCTCCTTGAGCCTTCGTGCTGCATCGCAGGAAGGTCATCGTCATTTCGATGTTGTGGCCGATCGCCGCTTCGCTACCCGGACGGTCAAGCTCCTCCACGACGCGTTTCATTTGCGCGATGACTTCCGGCGATGCGTATACGAGAATCGTCCGTAGTTTGTCATCGGCGACATACTTGACTTGGAAGACACTGAGCATCTTGGCGAGCCGGTTGAAGGAGTCTCCGCTCAACGTCTTCACGGGAATAATGACAGCTTCTTCAGGCGTTACTTTTGCCTCCGGTTTCGCCTCTGCGGCCTTTTCCTGGGCGACAAGACCTGTCGCGGTGAGCAGACCCATCAATAGAACCGTTCGCAATCTCATTTCAATCTCCGTCTCCAACGAGCAGGATCACTACGTCGGGATCTGCCGTCTCGATACGAACCAGCAGATTCCCAGCAGGCGCGTCTTTAACGCGTCGGAACTTTTCGCTTCCTTTTGGTAGAAACTTTGATCCCGCCGCGCTTATGTTCCGGACTGGACACCGCAGGAGGCGGAGCCGGAACGGTCACAGGATCGTTTCGAACCGCGGCGGTCGTCGGGTTCGCACGGTGAGCCGAACGGAGCAGGATTGCAACCACGGCAACCGCCACAGCAGTTGCAAGGAGACCCAACCACTTCCAACTCCAGGCACGCCAGGGGCTGGCCTTTTCTATGCGTCTCCGGTCAGCGACAACCATTCGCACACGGGCGAGCGAATCGGCGGGTACGGGCTCGTCACGCAGTTCGTGCAACAAAGCTCGGACATCGTCTTCCTTCATGCCTTCTCCCGATTTAGAATCGATCGCAGCTTATCCAGAGCTTTCGCAACCTGGGTTCGGACAGTAACCTCGCGCGATCCAAGTATGGCTGCTACCTCGGCAGTGGAGAGCTCTTCGATTTCTCGAAGTACAAGGGCGGCGCGTTCCCTTGGAGGCAGAGTTCCCAATGCCGCCATCATCATCCGTTTTCGCTGCTCCCGAATGAGGTTCGTTTCAGCGGAAGCATCCTCAGCCTTCAACTCGGGCAACTCTTCAAAACTCCTGGTAGCGCGCGCACGGTCGAGACACAGATTCACTGCAACCCTGTACAGCCAGCTCCGGAGCGCCATCTCATTAGCGAAGTTGATTCCGTGACGGTGAAGCCGAAGAAAGACCTCCTGCGCGATGTCCTCGGCGTCTGCCCAATTTCCAACAATCCGATACGCCGTACGCAAAACTTCAGTCTCCCTTCGCCGAACGACTTCCTCAAACGAGTCTGCCAGGGCTGGTCGACTATCGCTCATTAGCGCTACGGCTGGCATCCTCTGTTTTTAAAACGTAATGTCGGGCGCTAGTGTTGATCGAGAAGATACTTTTTCTTTCTGCGTCCGGTGAGAATAATACTGCATTCACCGTACTAGAAGATGTGTTCAAGAGTATCGCCATTCTCGCGTTGTTGCTGGCATGTGTCGTGGTAAGTCCGGCATCGCCGATCAATTTTCAAATCGATTTAAGAGATAACACCCTGCTGGGATCGGAGAGAGATATTCCGACCTTTTCGGTGAAGAACCTGTCCAGCGTAGCTAGAATCACCAAGCTTGAAATCGGAATTGGGTTCGTTTCGAAAAACTTCGATCGCGTCGGAGGGTTTTCGGCAGCGCCCACCGGCGCCACCAGAGTTACTCCGGATCTGATCAACGGAAGCGTTCGGAGCGATACTGTCGTCTTTAGATTCTCGAATTTCGATCCGGATGAGGTGTTTGGGTTTTTTGCCGAAATCGACGACGATCATGCGATTTCCAGTTCCGAGGATTACCGGCATATTCTCTTCGACAACGGTCCGAGTCCGAATGGATATGCAACGGCCACTTTCCTGGACGCCGCCGGATTACACACGCAGACGATTGTTTTTCCGGATACGCCGGGACCGGCATCCCGATTGTCTTTCATGGCCGTGCCTGAGCCGGCTTCCGAAATACTGCTGGCCATCGGCTTGGGCGCATTGAGTCTTCTGCGGCGCCGTTCCTAGCGAAGAAAACCGCTGGGCTTGTCGACAGCAGAACTGATCCGGTCGTTTTCGACATCATCCAGCGCCAGGATCCGTCGAAGTTCGGGCGAGAATCCTTGCTGAATATTCGCCGGAATCATGGCTTTCTGGTATTGCTGCTGCGGCTTATCGCAGCGGCAATAAAATCCGTGTACTGCGCGGCGCTGTTTCTGGGTTCGATTCGCTGTTCCGCCATGCCAGGCGTGAGCATTCATCACGACTACCGTCCCCGCCTGGCCGGTGACCAGGACTTCGTTGGGGTGGACAGCTTTGGGATCCGATAACTCGGACTGAGGCAATCGTCGCCATCGATGAGATCCCGGCACCACCCGTAGCGCTCCATTCTCCTCCGTAAAATCATCAAGCATCCAGACTGTGTTGCAAACCCAATAACCCCGCTCGTCTGCGATTCCACCCATGTCGGCGTGCAGGGGTTGCAAGGAATCGGACTGCGGGTTTGCGGAGCGTGCGTTCAGGCTGCTCAACTTAAAGTGCGGTCCCAGGACAGCGGCGATGAAGGAAAGGATCTCGGGAAGGCAGACGATACGCTGAAACACCTCTCCCTTGGCCACCAGGTTAGCGAGCCGTCGCGATCCGGGCTCCAGCCGGAATTCAGATCCCGCATTTTCTCCCTCCTGCTCGACTAACTCTTCTACCCGGTCGCGTAGGCTTTCGAGTAGCTCGGAGGACATGAAGCCGGGTAAGGCCACGTAGCCCCATTCCTCGAGTTGCTGCTGCTGATTGCTCGTCATAATAGTCAAGTTTGACTGGTTCGTCGCGACTCCTTACAATAGAGAAATAACCCAGGAAGCGGGAGTAACTCAATGGTAGAGTCACAGCCTTCCAAGCTGTTGGTTGCGAGTTCGATTCTCGTCTCCCGCTCCATTTTCAATAACTTGCAGTGAGCCTGACATGTCTTGGTCGGTGCTTAACGCAGTAATGTCAGTTTCGATGCTGTGCAAGTTATGAATCGCAAGGCTCCTGATCCATTGAATGACAGCCCTGAACATTGTGACTCAAGCGCCCCTTGGAAGTTTGTAGTGTTGTCCCACACCTGCCGGTAGGCTGTATCAAGCGCTTCGCGGTCGGAGATAGTCATCACCCAGCCCATAGCCTTCTGCTGGAGCAATTCCGTCAGGATGAATGTACTATCGCCGGATGAGCCTTCACCAATATTGTTACCGGAATCCATTAGGACGATTGGGAATTTATCGCTGCTCATCGCAATCTTGACAGCTTCGGCAGCATCGGGCAACTTCAGTACCGGTTTGTCGCGAATCCCTCATAGCAGGGCGAATAGCCGCTCCGCTTCGCGCTTCGCCAGCGCCGGATCGTTATCCGTAACCACGATCACGCTAGGCCCCACGGCTGGAATATCGGCGTATTGATATCCACCGGAGACACTCGCCGCTAGGATCCTAGGATTCAACTCCAGTAGCTTGCTTTCATCAACGATGTGCGTCAGAGGCTCTGTGTATGTGTTGTGAAAATAATGTTGTAAACCATAGGAGGTCTGACGAGAGCCTGGACCGGCTTCACCTTACCGCCGACCACACCGCTGACCACGTCCGCCATAATCCTGGCAGCCTGAAGGCGGCGATCCTTCGCGTCGAGACGCGGACATTCCTTGTAGGTGATCGGAGCGGTGGTCAGCTTGATGATTTTTTCGGAAACGTCGGCGCTGCCGAGCCCGGCCTCAGAGTAGGCGACGGGACGTTTTCTTTGGGTTGGACGTATTGGTCTCGTGAATGCCGCTCATCCCGATCCGCGGCTTGACTGTTTGGGCCACTCTTATCTGAAAGATGATCCCGCTCAATAGCGCAGTTCGCATCTGGCAGAGAATATCATCGACCGGGAGCCTGAAAGGCAGAATCCAGAGTAATCGCCCAATCGGAGTGTCGGGTCGTAGATACAATAGCGTGGAATGCCTGACCAAACCAGCCGCCGGTCTCTTTTCCTGGGGGCCCTGCGCTACGGGCTGCTGACTCGTCTCACCGGACTGTTCGGCGCGCCCGCTGCCGCGGGGACCCTGCCCGTCCGCGGTAGCGGACCAGACGTATATGAACGCCTCGGTGTCGAGCCCTTCATCAACTGCACGTCGACTTACACGATTAACGGCGGCTCACGGCAGCTACCCGAAGTGATTGCGGCGATCGAGAAGGCGAGCCATTATCACGTCAACATCGACGAGTTGATGGCCAAGGCGGGGGCTCGGCTCGCTGAATTGCTCAGCGGCCCGGCGGCGATGGTGAGTTCGGGAGCGGCGGGTGCGGTCACCTGCGGCGCCGCGGCTTGTGTGGCAGGCGGGGATCCGGAGAAGATGCAGAAGCTTCCCGACACGACAGGCATGAAGAGCGAGTGCGTGGTTCCGAAATGGTCGCGCAGCTACTACGATCACGCCGTGCGCGCTGTGGGCGTCAAGATGATCGAAGTAGGCACCCTCGACGAACTCGAGCGGGCGCTTGGTCCAGCGACAGCGCTGGCTCATGGCCAAGCCAATATGCTGGGCGGCTCGAATCCATTCACGCTGCGCCAGTACAAGGAGTCGTGCCATCGCCATCGCGTTCCGGTGTTGATCGACGCCGCTGCGGATCTACCGCTGAAGCCGAATCCGTATCTAAGCGCCGGAGTTGACCTGGTGGCCTACAGCGGGGGCAAGATCCTACGCGGACCGCAGACGTCAGGCATCCTTCTTGGCCGCGCCGATCTCATTCGCGCGGCTTATCAGGTCAGTTCGCCGCACATCACCTTCGGCCGCTCGGTGAAGGTAAGCAAGGAGGAGATCGTGGGCCTGGTTGTCGCGGTCGAAGCGCTCTTCTCCACTCGTAGCCGCGAAGCGGAAGATCGCGAATGGCTGGGCTGGTTTCGGGAGATTAAAGCACGTGTCGAACAGGCGGACGGCGTGACCGCAACCATCGTCATGCCGCACAACCGCAGCTATTACCCGACGCTTCAGATTGATTGGGATCCTCAGCGGATCGGTTTCAACAACGCCGAACTCGGCCGGCGCATGCTCGCAGGCAAGCCACGCATCATGACACATGCCGAAGATGAGGGTCACGGCTTCGTATTACGACCCGCCGCCATGTTTCCCGGCGAGCACAAAATCGTCGCCGAACGGCTTTACGAGGAGTTCCGTAAGGCCCCGGCGCCCAAACCCAAACCGCCGATGGCACCCACATCGGCAAATCTGACGGGCCAGTGGGAAATCGACATCACCTTTGCGGCTTCGTCCACGACTTGGCAAATGTACATCGACAACGACGGAAACGAACTCAGGGGAGTGTATCGCAGCCCGGTGGTGCCGGAAGGCAGCCTCAAGGGCCAAATCTCGGGTAACCGCATCGAGATTCGCTCGCATGGCCGCCATCAGGGCATGGACTTCAATTACGTGTTCACAGGCGTGATTACGGCGGAGCAGCGAATGGAAGGCGAGGTCGCACTGGGTTGGGAAGACGGGTCAGTACGTTGGATCGCGCGCCGTGCCATCTGAGCTTTGAGCACGTGTGCGGAATACTCCCGCAACATCACGATGCGGACTCCACCAGGAGTTCATCCCAGGTGTCGGTTGCCGCTCCCTTCACATTCCTGTCGAAGACGATATCCCAGCTTTCTTCATCCTGCTCTGCGACTGGCGCACGACGCGCGATCCCGGCAGTGTTGAGGAGAACGTGAATGGCGCCGCAGCGCCCCACGCCGGCCTTTATCGCCGCGCTCACCTGCCGCGCATTCGCAACGTCACAGCCCCAGGCAGCAGCATCGCCCGCGGATTCGCGTATTTCGAGCGCGAGCTGTTGAGCGGCATGTTCATTGATATCGAGTATCGCCACGTTGGGGCCTTCTCTCGCAAACGTGTTGCCTGTGCACTCGGGCCCGGACGCCACGTTCTAATACCCATTCGGACTGGCAAGAATTACCGCGGCGATATCGAAACCGTAAGTACGGAAGGATTGACACTTCGGTTAGATCCCACCGATCAATCTGTTCGCATTTCCTGCAAGGAGATTGATCACCTGGAACAGAACCTCAGTCGTATGTTGACCTGTTCAGGGGAAACATAAAAGAGCGGGACGGTGCGCGCGATTCCAGCGCTGTCTGTAATCACAACCCGTGTATCGCCGAGCTCGATCGGAAGTGGTAGCGAGGCGGCACTCGCGACAGATGTGGCAAGCCCAGCCCCGAACACGCTTGCAATGGATTCCGGCGCAACCGGAACGCGTCGAAAACTACCGCTTGGCACCGTTTCCAGGACGGGACCAAGCGCATGGCAAGCGCGGCTTGTATCAATAAAAGTAGATGAGCTGACCGCCATCGAGAACTCCGCAAACACCTTGGCGGGCGTCGTTGCGCTGTCATAGCTGATCGGAACGACTTGGCAGGGTCGTCAGTGGAGTCGGATATTCTGCACTGGAAATCTTTGCCAGTCGGCTCGCGTCGGGAACAGTCACGGCCCGGCTGGACAGCCAAACTGGACATATCGGCTCCTGACGGAACCGGTTGGCGCGCTTTTCGGAGCAGCTGTGGCCATTACTCTTCTATGTGTTGCCACAGATGACGCGCTCAAGGCTTGCACCACAAGCTTCGGGGAGCGCTTCAAACACCACGAAATGAACTTCTGCTATTAGCCGCAACAAGGTGTGCGGGCAGCTGGGGGTTTGCGGCTCGCTTTGTGATCCTAGTGATGGGTGGAATTTACCTGATGCGAGCGGTGTTGAATGCCGAGCCCGAGCAGGCCAGGGTCTTGAGGGAATTCTTGCCAGCGTGTTGTAACTACCGAACGGTCACTGGGTACTGGGATTCGTATCTCTGGGACTGAGTGCTTACGGGCTGTTTATGGTACAGGCAGGACTTTACGGTCGCCATCCATACTGACGTCACGCCGACTGACATACATGAGCGGAAGACCCGACATACGGTATAAGCGGCCGCTGCCGAACTCCAGGGCGTTTTGCCTCTGAAGTGGCCGTAAAGCAATCGCCCGGCGGAAAGGTATCGGCCCAACGGTTTGTCACGTGAGGCCAACTCGCTCATCCGGGCAGCTGATCGCCGATTTCGTCAACGAGGAAACGTTTCTGATTCGCTGGGTACCCGGAATTTCCTCATTGGGTTGTTTGCCGAGAGCATCGTTCACGAGCACTGCAAGCGTTCGTCATTTGCCGTTTTAATCCGCAGCAGCAAGGTGAACCACTGTCACTGGTCTTCCACTCCAGTATTGTGCTGCAATCCTCGGCCTGCTTATTTGCTGACGGTCTTGTGCCGTGCGGAAATATGTACAGGTTGGCTATGCGTTCCCGTGCAGTTGCAGCAGAACGGTCAGATATCAGGATGGAATGATGCGGAAGAGATTAACGAAATTTCACTACGAGCCGCCAAGAGGCGAGCCGGAGCGACATTGGATTGACATCGAACAGATCGCGACGGTGGAGGTAACTCAGAAGATCCGGACTTTCCGATCGATCGAGTGTTCGGATCGACAAGCCTAATAGGCTGGCGAGCTTCCGAACCGGGTGGACAGCAGATTCGCTTCATATTCGATGTGCCTTCTTCGGTGCACCGCATAAAGCTTTGTTTCCACGAGGCGGAACTTGAGCGAACACAGGAGTTCACAATTCGTTGGTCGTCTGGTTCAGGCCCAATGCGGGAAATTGTGCGGCAACAATGGAACTTCAGCCCGACAGGCTCAACGACCGAAGTCGAAGACTATTTCGTCAACCTCGATTCCGTTTCGGTCCTCGAACTCGCACTCCGGCCCGATTTGGGCGGGCGAGACGTTGTTGCCACACTCGCATCATTTCGTCTGGGATAACGCCCTCATACGAGACAGGGGCACGGGCAACCTTAGGGAAGCATGAAGTTTGCATATCGGACGATTGCGGCGTCGGGCGCGGCTACGAAGACTACGTAGATTCGCTTCGCCAGGATTTATGCCCGGAAAGATGCGAGAAGAACGAATACGGAGCCCAGCTGATGCTCGCACGGACCTGAGCAACTTGCGATCGTTGGACCCATTACATGTGTAGGCGCATCTAAAGACCCATGGGAAATCGGCGCGCCGGGCTTACGAAATGCGGGATCATCGCTTTGGCTGGCATCGCGGTGCTCGGCTGGATCCGCGAACCTGAGAAACACCAACCCGCGAGATCTCCAGTAAGTGCGAATTCTCTTAGGTCTACAGAAGCACGTAAAACCTTCTATCCGCCGCCCACGCCGATGGGCGAAGCGGCTACCACTAAAGTTCCGGAGCGTGACCTCGGATCAATCTATCCAGCACGTCAGAACCACTCTCTTCCAAATTCCGCGCCAACAGCCGTACGCGTAGAGAATCCCATTAAAGTTCATCAACGAACTTCAGCGGTCGTAAAAACTCCGGAACCTCCCCAGGGAAATACCGGCAGGCATGAAGTCCCGCAAATCGTGAACGATGACGCCGTAACTCGTTCTCCGGAGCGCCGAACAGAAGGTTCTCAGAATCGTCAGGAATCAGAGCGGCCGCAAGATGCCCACACTCCGATGCCGCGGGCAGATCAACACGATCACAACCAGACACCGACTCAGTCGCCTGCCATAGCCAAGAAAGAACGGTCGAATGTGCGATCAGTAGCCATCGTCTTAGGAACGGCCGCTGCTGGCGCGGCCATCGGAGCTGTAACCCGCGGTGGTAAAGGCGCCGCAATCGGGGCGCTCAGTGGCGGCACCGGGGGTTTAGTGTACGATCGCATGACACGCCGCAACAACATCATCGGCGTTCCTGGCGTCATCGACAATAACTCCAACTCTCAGTCGAACGATCAACAAGGGAATTACCAACGATATGATCGTGCCTCGTCCTTGGCGCGACGATTTGGCACTCCCAATTTCAATTGACACTAGATCCCCTATGACAGTTTTCGTTAGCAGCACTCTGAACTTTTGAATCAGCTCCGATCACGCGGATACGTGGCTACGCCCGTCCCGGAAAGACCCGAAAGAGGGAGGCTTCCGTGATGATGGAGTTCGAAAGACGACCACGCGGACCACGCAGGCTGAAGCTCGCCTAAGGGATATCGTACGCGTATGACGGATGAGCGTCTGAATGGTTCAACGAGAACGCAAAGCCCCTGAAAGCTACGCGCCGATGTCGAGCTTTCGCACCGCAGGCGCAGCGCTTTCATCCCATCGCTATCGTTACTGCGTCCTGAATGCCCACGATCACCCCGCGCGAATCGGATACTACAATCATTACCGGCGTCATGTTTGAAGGAAGGCTGTTAACGGGTACTCGGATTTTGATTTGAAAGGTTCTCGCTACGAGTTGTGGAGCGGCTCCCGCGTACAAGATCTCAGTGGCGAGACCGTTCACATAAGCAGCGACGGGTAATAACGTTTTGCAAGCACCGCGCCACTGATTCTCCCGTCGGAACCTTCAGGATCGGTTCTACCCAATCGGTCACAAACAACGTCACGATCGAGCCTGGACGTGCAGGGTTGACCAGAGTATTGACCGACCTGGTTGAGAGCAGCCGCTCCCACTCCGGACGAATTCGCCGTAAATGCCGACAGCGTCGTCGGCGACGACCGGCGCCGAAATCGGATTCGATCGTTGTCCGTTGTACTCAACTTGAATACTGGTCGTGGAGCCGCCAATTCCATAGGGACCCACAGCGTTGATCTGATCGGAGCGCATGTAAAGGAGTGGCGCCGGTATGCCGTCGAACAGCACTCGAGTACCACCAGCAAAGTATTCACGACGCTATCTGTCATAGTCCTGCCCGCACCTGCATCTGGACCCATACCACCACCCAAGATCGATACGATCGCGTCCGATATCTCACCTCAGCGAAGCGCTTGATCCTCATTCGCCAGTTCGCTGGATCCGAGCCGAGGAAATAGCTTACTTTGCATGCGAGAACCCGTTGACCAACGATCTTCAGATGTGGATTCACAGTCAACAACTTCATCCGAAATGTGGGTGACGTTTGCATAATTGCGTCACCGCGCGTTAGCTTCATCGTGTAAACGACACCATGCGTCACCCATCATGATTCAGCGGGAGGTCCGACCCTAGTGAATCCAACGTCGAATGTTCCAGCATGCGCGCATCCGATCACTATCGCCAGACTGTGGCATGAGTTCTTCATCGTCGCCCCTATTGTGGTATGTCGGACGCCCCCTCGTATTGCGTGTACGTACACTTCCGCTCTGTACACCTCTTCCGGTCTGCCACTAAACAACTCGTTTGTCCCTTGTTCTCTGGCACTGAAGTTCAATGGTCCATTTTCGATCCTTATTGATCGCAATTTTCACTGCTTTCGTGGTCCATTTTTGCGCCGAAACTTATCTTGCGATCGCTCGTCTCATGAGGGCTAAGGAACCAGCTCTCTGTTATCTCTCGGCCGCTGACTTAATTAGCCATGACTACGTTTTGTTAACAACGCGACGAAACTTTCTTCGCCTCGCTCGAATCTTACGGTAAAGTGCGGGGCAGTGATGCATTCGGAGACCGCTCTCTACTCCCACTGAGAAAGGTCGTCCAAATATGAGTCCCCAATCGCACGGAATTTGTGGTGAGTGTGATTCGATGTGGCGCGATTATGCGCACTGGACAGCCGAACATTTGAAGCTTCTGCTCGAAAGGGATATGGCGACCGCGCGTGGAGATTGGGCGTTAGAGGATCACTTGAATTCTCAAATCCCAGTGGCCGAGCACACGCGTGGCGAATGCCGCGACCGCATCCGCAGGCACGAAGCTGAAGAGCATGACGCTGGAGGAGAATCAATCCACGTAGATGAGCTCTACGCATCGCCGAGATCACAGGAATTTTGACAGTATTTAAAAGGAAAAACGGTGAAATACAGCCGTCATTCTATCGATCTAATCTTGTGAAGTGGGTCACTCTCATGAAGAGTAGGTCGCAATACGCTCAGTCGGAAATCTCAGCACACATACCCCATTGCATTCGCGTCGCGTTAGGTGACGATCATCCAATCATTCGGTATGCTCTTCGTGAAGTTCTAGCTGCAAAAGGAGATATAAAGGTCGTAGGAGAATCCGGAGGTGGTGCAGAGATATTTCTGACAGGCACACACGCGAATGCGGACGTATTGATCGTAGATTTTCGAATTTCCGATCCCTCCGTTAGAGCCGCTCTTAAAGTGTTTCGACATTCGGCGCAGAAACCTAAGCTCATACTGCTGAGTGCATGTGAAGACAAGAGCGAACTCGTTCAGGCCTTAAAGCTTGGCTGCTCGGGCGTGGTGTTGAAGCGATCGGCCGCGGAAGATATAGTTGCCTGCATCCGCAAAGTTTATGCAGGGGGAATATGGGTGGATTGGCAACCGAAGCTGTCCGGTCCCCAGCTCTCTTCCGCTAGAAATGAAAACCGTGATGTGCCTTGGAAGCCGTATTTCAGCCGACGCGAAGGCGAGATTCTCGACCTAGTCGTCCAGGGCTTCACGAATCCCGAGATCGCGGCACGACTAATCGTGAGTCCGCAAACAGTCAAGAATCAGTTGCATCACATGTACGAAAAAATAGGAGTTACAGACCGTCTCGAACTAATACTTTATGCCGTTCATGAAGGCCTTCAACAACTTACGAATTACGATCCTCGCCGAAAGCAGCAGGTCATGCCTGCCGTGACGCACGCCGGTCCTCAGACACGTAGCAAGTCCCTCGCAACTTGATGTCTATCGGACTTTGTTATCGTGCTAGATACCTGGGGCAACCCCGGCGTGCGCGGGCAAAGCCCCATAGCACATGATCTGAGCGTAGCGCGATGCAGCCTTTGGCAGTTTGAACCAGTAACGATTCCCCTCCGCTTGGAGTGGCAGGCGCTGTTTGAATTCTGCTCGTACGATCGCATTTTGCCTTCTGGAATTGCTTTTCGCTCGCACTAACATCGAGGTATCCCGCAAGTTCTAAAGTTCTAAACATGTTAGTGAAAGCTTTAAATCCCGGTCCGCATTATGGACTCGCGCAAGGAGTTTCCAGATAGGATATAGGGCATTGTGGTCCTGGAACACGGAACTCAATCGAATTCCGGGTTAACGAGGAGCAGGCTCGCGGACTGGTACACCGTTTAACGATGTCGGGACCGTAGACCTATTGAACGAATCCCTCTGCCCGAACTGCGGACAGTCAAGGTAGACGCCTTCTTTCCAGCTGCAGTTATCGGGCTCCGTACAGCTCTAAAAACGCTCGTATTGGAGGAACCTGACGGTCAAACAAACTGGTTTGAGAAGGCAAGCCTCACTTCCACAGATTGACACCGTTAGAACCTACAAGTATGGACGCTTGCGCTAAACGATCTGAACATCCGGGTCGATCTTGGGTTTGTGGACCTCAGCAATTCACAGACGGTACCAGTTCATACACCCACCAGGGAAAAACCGGACGTAGAAACTCTAGCCCGAATGTTGGCTCGGGGTGAGTTTTCCGATAACTACGACGACACGATTAGAGAGATGTCAGACGACGAGTTTGAACGTCTATGGGAAGTTTTCTATCTGGAACGACGAGTTGCAGGCGTGACTCCTTAAGCGATGGTGAGCCCGCGCCAGTCCTCCGAACTTTTCGCGCATGGCTATACGCGTTGTGGCTACACTACCTTCGCCCACTACTTCACCATTCCCTTCGATCACGCAATAGCGGCTGGTTCTGTCGCCCAGGTCCACTCCGATCGTTATTCCTTCTATTCCGCGGATTGATTCCCGGTTCGGACTCTGACGCCTGCTTTTACTCGTCACTCCTGGCCTCCTTTTGCGCCCAAATCCGTAATTTCCATTGCGAGATTACTGCACTCTTGATGCGGCCCGGGCCATCTCATCCCATCTCCGGCGGGATGACTTCGATCATGAGTGTGGTCAGCTAATCCAATCCAAATTGCAGAGCTTGACAAACACAACTGCTGATAGGGTGAATGTTGGCCCATCACTGCCTCGAATCCGTTCAAGCGGCGCCACTATCCGGGTCACATTATTAGTTGGGTGGTGAGATGGTACTTGCGATATCCAATCTCATTCACTCATATCGTAGCGTCCAGATTGCAACCTTCGTCATGCGCGGAAACCGCGCGCTTTCATGACGAGGTCCGCTCGCCCGGGATGTAGGGATTCCAAAGAAGGAGAAGCCAGCTCCGGCTCCGTGCGTTCCATCGAGAAACTGCTATCCGGACCCTCTGCCGAAGGGCTTTAGCCAGGTCGAGTTCCTCTCCAAACTCTTCGACAATCGAGATAAACACATCGTTCTGTGGGCCACCAAACCCGCACATGACGCGGAGATGGCCGGAACAGGTGAAGGCAAACCCCAGGTTCCGCTTTACGGCCAAGCTCTGGTGAGGCTTCACGCACGAGCGAAACGCCACAGCTGAAGACGAGAAGCTCGTAAAGGCTGGCATGGCCGTATGGTCAAAATACCGGAACACGCTGAAAACACCGTGCGGCAGCAATGCCGATCGACGTGCCACACCTGCGCTCGCGCGACCGTGAGTGAGTGACGTCGACCACGTTACGGCGGGTGTAACATTGTAATCCGTCTTCCAGCTATGCGCTCGAAATCAGCGGCGGAATTCTCGATCGTTAGACCACAAGTTGCTTTGATGCAGTGGTTCGAGTTTTTTGGCATACGGGCCCTGGGAGCGCTGCTTGCGGGAAGATTGGCGCATGGCCTGAGTGCTCCACTGTCGTTGCATCGAGCGGCGGGATTGCCGTAGTTGTCGGGATTGTCTCGCGTTCCGGCTGCCGTGCATTCGACCGCTGGCGAGACAGTTGATCCTGGATCAACGGGTGATCCCGCAACCGTAGTCCGAGACGTGCTTCTATCTTCGTTCCGGCCGCGCTTGCGACCCAATGATCCAGAAAGGCGTACGCTTGTGCGCGGCCGTCCGGAGGAAAATCATGTTCGGCGTCCGGATAAACCGTCGTCAGCCGGTCGGGCGCGTGAAATATTCGTGTATAAACCGGCATGGCTGCATCGACGCAGTCGCGGACCCCGGAAACTTCGAAATCCGGCGTATCGTGCAACGGCGCATTGATAAAAACCGGCCTTGGCGCGAGGGCTGCCAGAACTTCAGTAAAATCGAACGGGACCTTCGCGGGATCATTAGCGTACCGGGTTTCGATGAGGGGCATGTAGTAGCGACGGCTCCATGCCGTGATATCTCCTCCATGGTGTTTTGCGAAGACATTAAACCCGCAGCTCGAAACAACGGCTCGCACCCTCGGGTCGAAAACGGCAAGGAAAAGGGCATTGTGTCCGCCGAGAGAATGGCCGATCACGCCGATCCGGTTCGGGTCTACATACGGGAGCGAACGCAATAGATCGACAGCGCGGCGATGGTTTACCAGCGCCTTCATCGTCGCGCTGACGTATTCCATGGCGTACGGATCCCCCTTGTATTCACGTGTGTGGAGCAGCGGGTAATCGACGGTGAGGGTGACATAACCGCGTTCGGCCAACTCATGCGAGTAGGCGAGATTCTTCGGACCTTCTTAAACCAACGGGCACGTCTTTTCCTGGCTTGGAACTACCAGGTAAACAAACCATGGCCGGAAGGCGTCCTCGTCGTTCATTGGGAATCAGAAGGTAGGCGGGAACACGGTCGCTTCGCTCAGAGCGAAACGTGATCCTCTGCCTGACATACTTCCCGGTTCGCGTCTCCTCTACCACTTTTATCTCGAGAGGCTCAGTCGACGCTTCCGGCAGCGGACCCATCACCTTCAGCATGTTGCCTTTAATGTGAGGAACCCGCCGGTTCCAGTCTGACGGGGAGCGGACTGCGCGCTTGCCGCCATCGCGGTCGAGATAGAAGAGCAGATCTTTCTTGTCTTCGTAGACGGGTATCTCTGCTGCGGAGGCGCAAACTGCGAAAGCGATCAAAATCAGGCTAAGCATCAGCATGGGTGACTTATCGAGCCGCGCGTGTAGACTCCACCATCTCGTCGACCTTCTGCGCGATTAGTTCCTCGACCGCAAACTATATGGCGCCGGCAATCGATACTCATCCATATCCTCGACGCCTTCATATCCACCTTCTTTCAGAACGCGCAGCGATGGGATATACGACAGCAGTTCGTTGTTGTATCCAGCCACCCAGGTATTGTCGTTTCCATACTGCTTCTTGAAACGCAAGCAGTAGTCGACCACCGATTCACCGGTCAGGGCGATGAAGGTCAGATTGGAGCCGATGCGCCACACCTGAATGGGATATGGATCTCGTCGGGAAGCTTCCTTCGCGTTCGAGTTTGGTCAACAGATATTGGATCTGGCGGCGCTTCGGTCCGGTCGCTTGCGCAAGTCGCGCTTGCAACATTGCCTGAGTTGGCGGCGTGCGGAAGGGAACCTGAATCACCGCGTAAGCCGTCCGAAGCGGCCCGTCGATGGGAGTCATCTTTCCTTTCAGTACCAAGTCAACGGCTCGCGCAAGAATCTTGCCGTAGGCCCGCGCCAACTCGATGGCCTCCGGCGAATCGCTGCTCATAATGCGCGGCAACGGATTCGCATCGCCTCCGCATCCTTGCACGAAAAGCGCTATAGCGCCTCGATAAGCTCTTCTTCTCCATCCTCTGCGCGAATCCGGCATAGTCGCCGCTGACCTTATATCCCGACAGCGCGGTTGTATGGCAGGAATACCCGAAGACTATCGCGCGCATGTCACCGCCCGGTGAACGAATTGCGAGAACGGGCAGCATGATCCACTGGACCAGGCAGGCTGCGGCCACCTGGGCGCGCGCGGCGCCGGTTCACGGCGATTCCCGCCAGGCCCTGCTCGAACGAAAGTTGCGATGGCGCCAGGTTGTGAATTGCCTGCCCGATAACATCGATAATTTGTTGCACCAGCAAACTGGTATAGCGATCACCGTTGCGGTTTGCTCTGCATTCAAGTCGTAATAGAGGTGTAAGACCTGTCCGGTTACAGGAGCGCTGTGATTATGCGAGTAGTTCAGCACGAGACGTTCGCGGGAAGACGAAACTTAGCCTTTACGCCCGCCGCGACCTCGTCGATCATTGCCACATCGAACCCTGGAGATCACTGGTGAGAAGGACAGATGTATTTCCGGCGCTATCCTGAAACGCTGCGGCTTTGACATAAATCGGCGCAAGAACGCCTTCCGATGTCTTGGTCCGGTTTCCATACCCCGACAGCCAGATTGACTCCTTGGGCGTGACATCGACTTTGGCGGCGCCTGCCTTCCAACCTGCCTCAGCGTGGCAGGCAGCGGCAACCATCGCGAGAAGCACAAAGGATTTTTTCATCTTTGTCAACTAGTATGGCGGATTCAAAAAATCAGCTTCAGTCCGAGTTGGATATCGCGCGGGTCGCTCACGGTTGACGTTACCCGGCCGAAAGCTGGCGGTACCGAGCGTGGTACCCGGATCGCCCATATTCGGATGATTCAACGCGTTGAAAAATTCTCCGCGAAATTGTAAGGATCTCGCCTCGCCAAGCGAGAAAGATTTCGACATCGACAGATCCAAATTGCGAAAGCCCGGACCCATCACCGAGCCGATACCGGCATTCCCCAGCGTATACAACGCAGGAGTGACAAACGCAGTCGTATCGAAAAATCTGCTCTCCGTGCGATCGGAGCGAGGCAGGTTGGCATCCTTGATCCCGGCGCGGAACTCGGTGATGCCTCCGGTGTTGGCCACGTCGCCCGGTGTGGTTACCGTGAGAGGAAAGCCGGTGCGGAGGACCAGCATCCCGCTCGACTGCCATCCACCGAGGACCGCATTGACCACACCAGGCGCATTACTGCCGAACTGCTTTCCTCTGCCGTACGGCAGCTCCCAGACTCCGGCGAAGCTGAAGCGATGGCCGATATGCAGCGACGACAAGCCTTTGTTATTACCCCCGAACCAAAGATCCAGCAGAGTCCGGTTGTCCAATGTTTTCGACCACGTATACGCGCCGATAAAGGAAACTCCCGCGGAGTATCGCTTCTCTACCTGCAACTCAAGACCGTGATACGTCGACTGGCCGTCGGTTCGCCGCAATGTGACGCTGCTTAGCGATTGAATCGGCCGGCGCGCCTGAACGCTTCCCGGCCCTGGCTCCGGCTCATTTGGAAATCCCGAGCGGGGAAGCCCTGTATCCTTGTTGCCCAATATCCAACGTTCACTACCAAGCTTTGCGAGAGCGATCTGCCAACGAAGAAATTCCACTGCTGCACGTAGGCTTCTTTCCAATTGACATCCTGGCTGAAGGGCCGGTTTTGCTCCGGGAGTTACAAAGTTCACCACCGGTGTAAGATCATTTACCGGATACGTACGGAAGTCAGATTCGTTGACGCCCAGGGTCACGCTGCCCGTGCGTACAAAAGGTGGATTGAACGCGAGCAGGATCCAGTTGTCCATCGTGTCGCGCTGATAAAAGATGCCGTATGCTCCACGCACGACGGTCTTATCGTTCCACTGATAGGCGAAGCCGAAGCGCGGGGCGAAATTGTTGTTGTCGTTCTTGAGAAGGCTGCGGCCCAGATAATCGGGCCGTTTCTGCGTTAACGGACTTCCGGTATCCTGCGGAGTAATGATCACTCCGCTATTCGGGCCGGTTTGAAGAAAATTTCCGATCGTATCGCGGTTTGCGACGGGCTTCCCCATCCACTCGTAGCGCAGCCCCAGATTCAGCGTCAGCTTGCGGCTGACTTTCCAATCGTCCTGAAACCACGGCATGAGTTGGTTATTTCGGTAATTCGGATCAACAATGTCGATGCTGGCCTGAATGCTTCGCGGCAACCCTAGCAGAGTGTCCGCGAGAGCATACCCGGGCGAATCCGGCCCCGCGGTCCACTGGCCGTTAAAAGAGTGTACGCCCGCGGGCTGGAGGCCGTTGGGAAACGTATCGCGATGGTAGTATCCCGTGAATCCTAGCCTGACCGTATGGTTCCCCTGGATAAGAAACAAACTGCCCGCAAGTTGGAAGATTTCGTTTTTCCACCCTCGTGGACCTTCCGTGGTGGAACCGCGCGTTTCCCGGTTGGTTGCCGAAGACGCTGTAATCGGTGATGTTCCAATACGGGGCGTGCCAGCACGCCGGGTGGCTGCAGGCCCCTTTCACTCCTAATTCCGCCGCGACATCCCGCTTAAACGCGCTCTCGGTTACCTCATTCTGTCGGAATCGACTATACCCCGCGCGTACTTCGAGGATCTTCGTAGGCGTTAACATGCGATCCCAACTGATGACCCCGTGCTGGCCCCGGAACTTGTGGTTGTAGCTGAAGGCAGGCCACACTGGCGGAGCCGTCGTGTCGGTATCGCTGATGATGTACCGGGCGAATATCCGGCTGGCAGGGCTGAGTACATGGTCCGCCCGCGCCAGGAACTGATCGGTGCGGGTCTGCTGCGGAGCCAGCGATTGATAGTTGTCGATTGGACGAATGCCGCCGCGGCCGCTGCGGATCGGCAGCGGCACAAACTCGTTCATGAAACGCAGCGCCAGCGGATTCAGGCGATCGGCGGGGATAATGTTGTTC
>CAWHYW010000032.1:0-251605 GCA_963833675.1 Bryobacteraceae bacterium
TCGCCGAAGAATCCAGCGGCAGCGATCTTGCCGGGCCAGCGTTCATCCGGTGGAACGGTGGTATCGACGATGGCCCAATCCGGTAATTTTGCGATCTGCCGGGCGTTGTTAAGGTAATCGTATTCGCGGAAAGTAAAGCCGCTGTTCAGGACTACGTATTTGCTCGGATTCAGCGGATTGGGATAAATCATCACCGGCACATGTGTGTTGGCCGGGTACCGAACGGACCCAATCACGACTTCGTATGCGGACCATTTCACTGGCAGCTTCTCAATGATCCGGGCGAGCACTTTGTTGCTGCCCGGATCGCCCCATAGAACCAGGTTATTGCCGGCTATGTCCTCATCGGAAATCGAACTATCCTCCCGGACTTGTGCTTCTCCTCTGAACTGCCGGCGCCATTCCTTAATCGCATGATTCTCTTCGGCTTCCACCCACTTCGCCATCGCCGGGACCGCGGGCGTTCCGGTGGGTTTTACGAAAACGAACCCATTCATGAAGGCATCATCGATCGGCCCCTGCAACCCGTGTTTCTTTCGTAAACCTCCTTCGATCAATCCCGTCGTCCATTTATCTCCCGTTTTACGAAACGAAGCCAACCAGGATCCATCCGTGCTCGGCCCGGTGGCAGTGACCTTCTGTCCGTTGATGATCACCACCGGCTTCGAATCGAACCCAAATGGCGCGCCTCCGGGTCCAAACGATAGCGTAAATGCGTCGACGTTCGATGCTTTGATTTGCAGGGCCGCGTCACCGGTAATTTCTGCGTCCAGCCGGGCACGCTCCCAATGCTGATCCAGAGCATCGATCGTGACCCATTTCATCCGGTTATACTGCAGTGTCCACGTAGTGAACCGGACTTTACGCGGATACGGATCGCGGCCTCGTTCTGCTAGTGCATCCACGATCCGATTAATCTCAACTTTGGAGTCAGGATGATATTTGTGCGCTGTACCCGGTCCGATCACGTGCTTTAAGGTCATACCTTCCGCATCCAGCGCTTTCTCCATCATTCGAGCCGCCTGCATCTGGCGATCGACTTCGCCACTGTACGCCACGGTCGGACAGTTATAAAGATTGGCGGCGTAGTCCGTGGCGTCGTACATGTGATAGAGCTTCTGCTCCCACCAGGTGGGCTTGACTGCCTCGTTCTGAAAAACTTTCAAAAAGTCGGCCGTTTCGCTGAAGCCGGCGCCAGGCGCGATGGCAGTCCAATCTCCAGCGAAATGTGCCCCGATGTGCCACGCAGCCGCTCCGCCCATACTGAAACCTCGGATGACGATGCGATTCTCGTCAATCGGATATTGAGACTTGACGGCTTCCAGAGTTTCGAATAAATCGACCTCTCCCGCGAATTTGTTGGCGTTGCAATAACGCCCGTAGAGGTGGACGACGATGGCATTTGGCGGAGTGAACTCCCCTGGCGATCGCTGCCGATCCACAAGGAAGTTGACTTCGCTCAGGGTTTCTCCGCGACCGTGAAACCACGTGTCGAGTCGCCATTTGCGATCAGGTGTGAAGGACGCCGGAATGACGAGTCCGTAGGGCTGCACGCTCTTGTCAATCTTCGACACGTATCCACGGACAACGAGCCCAGTGGCGGTCGTCCATGGCGCCCGCCCTGCAATCAGATCATCGGCACGTTGCTGTCCGGTTCGCAAGAGCTCTTTGGCTCGCGCGATCTCGTCGGTTTTGAAGAACTCTCCGTTCTGCAGGGCGAACCGAACGGCATCGCGAAAGATCTGTACGTCGGGAAGGAGTTTCACTCCGCGCAACTGATCCATGCTTGCCGATAATCGTTTCAATCCAGCATCGAGGTCCGCACGATCCGCCGGAGGAACTTCGACTCCCGGTGGCGGAACTGGGCGAACATCAGCGGCACAAAGGGCGACGCAAAAGAAAAAGAGGGCGGGAACACGCATGGCTCCCAGAATGATACTACCGGTGTCCGCTACACTGAGGAGGTCGATGGGCACGCTGAAAGCCGGCCCGCCCGATGTCGCTTCCATCGCCGAACTCGCCCAAAGTTCGGGCGTTCGCGAATGCCTTCAGTGGGTGGTTCGAGAGAAACAGTGGATCAATGAGCAGCACCTCCAGGTCTGCCGCATTGCCGCGCCGACATTTCTGGAAGGAAAACGCGCCGATTGGATGATCACCCAGTTTCGCGCCCTGGGCTATGACGCCAAAGTTGATCGCGCAGGCAACGTAGTGGCGCTCATCGGATCCGAATGCCCGCGGTCCTTTCATCGCGTTGACCGCGCATCTGGATACGGTGCTTGCTCCGCGCACTGCGGACGATATCAAGGTGCAGCCGGATGGAACCTTTAGCGGACCGGGAGTCTCAGACAACGGCGCCGGACTTGCAGCATTGTTGGCCATAGCCCGCTCGCTGAAGTCGAATCTCCGCGCGGCCGACATCGCTCCGATTCTTTTTGTAGCAAACGTCGGCGAGGAAGGCGAGGGCAATCTCAGCGGCATGCGATATCTATGCCGCCAATCCTCACTCGCATCGAAGATTCGCGCATTCATCGTCCTTGATGGACCAACGACCGACCATATCACCTGCCAAGCCTTGGCCAGCCGCCGGTTTGAGATCACGTTCTCGGGACCGGGGGGCCACAGTTGGAGCGACTTCGGAATCGGCAATCCCGTCCACGCCTTGAGCCGCGCGATATCGCTGTTCATCGACGATCCGCTCACACGCGTCCGCAACGCCCCGCTTCTCTTCAATTTCGGCACGATCGAGGGAGGCTCGAGCATCAACTCGATTCCGACAGAAGCGCGTTCGAAAGTAGATATTCGTTCAGAGAGCGCAACTAGTATCGAAGAATTGGTGGACCTTTTGGCAAGTTGTATCGATCGGTCCTACAAGTTGAGAATGAGAGGGCAAGCGGCGGTCGGGTTGCCGCGAGGTTCAAAGAGGTAGGATCCCGTCCAGGTGGCCAACTGCCGAATGGGGCAAGAATTTTACGTGCGATTCGGTCGGTGGACGCCCATCTGGGCGTCAAATCCCACCTGGATTGCGCGTCAACAGACGCCAATATTCCACTTTCGCTAGGTTTACCGGCAATTTCGATCGGGGCGGGAGGCAAGGGCGGCGGAGCCCATACACCGAACGAATGGTTTCATCCGGACGGACGGGAGACTGGATTGAGACGGATTCTGCTGACGTCTTCTTTCGCTACTTGCGGAGCAATGAAGGCATCGCCCCGGTTCGCCGAACTCGCGCTTGTCTTCGTTAGTATGCTATGGGGCGCTACGTTCGTTCTGGTAAAGAATGCGCTCGATGACATCTCGCCGACGCTGTTCCTCGGCGATTCGCTTTTCCATCGCATCCGTGCTTTTGGCGTTGGTTTATCTGTCGAGGAGAGGCCAATCCGGCAGGGCTGGACCGGAGGTCTCGTCGCAGGCCTGTTTCTGTATACGGGCTATTTCCTTCAAACGCTTGGGCTGAAGTACACCACGGCCTCCAAGTCTGGGTTTTTGACGGGTTTGTACATTGTGCTGGTACCTTTAATAGGAGCGGTCGTCTATCAGAAAGTACCCGGCCTATCGGAGTGGATGGGCGTATCGCTTGCAACGCTGGGAATGGGTTTAATGACACTGACCAGCGCCCGATTCGAGATCGGAGCCGGTGAAGCGTTGACGGTTGGGTGCGCGTTTGCATTTGCGATTCATATGCTGGTGTTGGCACACTACTCGCGACGGATGCAGACGGAGCTAATGGCGTTGCTGCAGATCGTCACGTGTGCGGTTATTTCACTGACTACGTTTCGGTTTATCGAATCTGCTTTTGTCCGCTGGACGCCGGGTGTCCTGGTTGCTCTCCTGGTCACCTCGGTCCTGGCCACTGCTGTCGCTTTCCTTCTGCAGACCTGGGGGCAGAAATACACTACGGCAACTCGCGCAGCGCTAATTTTTTCGCTTGAACCGGTTTTCGCGTGGCTTACGTCGTATGTGGTCGAACACGAGGTGCTGACTGGGCAGACACTTGCAGGGGCCGCCTGTATTTTGGCGGGTATTTTGCTGGTGGACTTGAAGCCGATCGGTCACCGCGAATCGGCTGAGGTCTAGCTCGCTTGAAACAACCAGGGCGGCGGACGAATCAAGTTTGCAGGCGAAAATCTCTATAATCTATAGAAGGGCCTTTCCCATATGGGTTTTCTTGACAAAATACGGCAACAGAAGCTCCTCACGATCAGTCTCTTGCTGTTCACGCTTTCGATCGGGATCCTGATCGGGACGCTCGTCACGACCGGTGTAAACGCGGCCAAAGCGCAGGTATCGGCTCCCGACGCGACGCCGATCACAATTCCGGTCGCAGTCAAGGCGCCCAACAATCAATTCGTTCAGTTAGCGAAGCGCATGGAAGGTTCGGTGGTGAATATCAGCACCGAATATACTCCGAAAGCGAGTTCGACGCGAAGACGCGGCCAACCGGCCCCCGACGAAGAAGATGACGACGAGGGTATGGACCTGTTCCGCCGGTTCTTCGGCAACCGCGCGCCTGAGGGTGGCTTACCACCTCGCGCGTTCAAGAGGTCCGCGACGGGTTCTGGATTTATTGTCGATCGCAACGGCTACATTCTCACGAATAATCACGTGATTGAGAAAGCTGACTCGATCAAGGTAAAGATCCCAAACGATCAGGAAGAGTATCGCGCGAAGCTCATCGGATATGACCTGGAGACGGATCTCGCTGTAATCAAAATCGACTCGAAGAAACCGTTGACTCCCGCGCATGTCGGCAATTCAGAAGCGGTGCAGGTCGGCGACTGGGCGATTGCGATCGGTTCTCCGTTCGGCTTGGAAGCTACGGTCACTGCCGGTATCGTCAGCGCGACGGGTCGCGATATCGAGGGAGCGCAACAGTTCCAACGTTTCATTCAAACCGATGCCGCGATCAATCCCGGCAATAGCGGAGGTCCGCTGCTGAACATCAACGGCGAGGTGATCGGGATCAACACTGCGATCGCTACCCAGAGCGGCGGATACCAGGGAGTCGGTTTTGCGTTGCCTGTAAACACGGCAGCGGCGGTTTACAACTCCATCATTCGCAGCGGCAAGATGTCGCGCGGCTCGATTGGCATTCAGTTCAACAAATACAACAATCGTCCGGAACTGATGAAGGGGCTCGGGTTGAAGGGTGGCGTCATCGTCGAGAAGGTTACGCCCGGCGGACCGGCCGATAAAGGCGGAATGCAAGCCGAAGATGTCATTGTGGCATTCAACGGCAACCCCGTGAAAGATGGTGACGACCTGGTGAATCGTGTATCGACGACTCCGATCGGATCCCAGGCCAATGTGACTGTGGATCGCGCCGGCAAGAAGGTGGATCTAAAGTTGACCATCGCCGACCGCGAGGAGCAATTGATTGCGGCGGAGGATCCCCGGTTCAGCAAGCCAGAGGAACCGGAATCTCCCGGCGGCAAAAACGACGTCAAGTCGGCACGGTTCGGCATTTCGCTGCGCCCGGTGAACGAAACCGAGAAGCAAGGCGCAGAACTGGGAACACGCGGTGGAGTGGTTGTGACGCAAGTGCAAGAGAACTCTTTTGCAGAAGAGATCGGCTTGCAGGAGCGCGACATCATCGTATCCATTAATCGTCAGCCGGTTGCGAGCGCGGATGATGTCCGGGCGCTTCAGGCGAAGCTGAAAGCCGGCGACGCAGTGGCATTCCGTGTGTTGCGGCCTGTCCCGGCGAATCGCGGTGGGAGAAGCGGCAGCGCGCCGAGTTCACAATATCTGGGCCAGTATCTGGCGGGAACGCTTCCCGGCTGAATAGATAGAGTGGCGGCGCAATTGCTGCACCATGCGGTAAGGTATCGCTGAAATTGGACGAGCATCGGTTGAACGGGCCAAAACGATTCGTCCAAGCTGCTGCGGCTCGGTCACTGGCAAGCTTCGCAAGAGAAGACCGTAGAGAAGCGTGAACACGGCCGTATTCGCGCCAGTCCCAATTGCCAGTGTGAGAACTGCGGACAAGCAAAAGACCGGACTATTTGGCAGAGCACGGATGCCAAGAGCAAAGTCCCGGTACCAACTCTCAAGCATTGTTATGAACTCCTGATCCCCACAGTCTCTACGACCGCTCGTGCGTTTCCAAGCTTGAGCCGGGCCAGCCGCCGGGCTTCCGCAGGGGAAAACGGCTGAGCCGGCATTGTCTTCTGCCTGGAGTTCAAGATGAACCTGCAATTCATCCTTCAGATCCTCATCGCGACGGAAATGCCTAAGGCGATCTCTGGTCTTCCAAAACCAGCCTGTCATTTGATTGCCCATGTCTGATCTCCGGGAATTAAATTGGCCGTAGGCGACTCGCTGTGGAGCGCTCCAAGTGGGAGCAGATGGCGGCCGCCATCACCCGAGTGATGCGGCCCGCATGATCGTATTTCGTCAGGCCAGCAGGCCAGTCAGCGGCTTCAGGACCAGTGCGCTGATGTCGAACTTGCCGCCAGCGAGATCATGAGCCGCACGTGCGACCTCACTGAGGACGACCGGTCCGCTGAGCAACCTAACAGCAGCCTGCATCTCCTCTATCGAGCCGAATGGATCTTTGGAGCCGTGGACGAATAACGCGGGCGTTCGTATCTTTGGCAGATGTTCGGTCCGAAGGTTATCCGGGTCTCGCGGCGGGTGCAGGGGGTATGAGAAGAGTAAGAGAACATCGGCGACGGCCGGATCTTCAGCCACGAGCATACTGGCCTGGCGCCCTCCGTAGGAGTGGCCGCCGAGCACAACGCGCCCTCCTGCGCGCTCACGCATGATCCCCGCTGCTTCGCGCAGCGCTGCCCGGTCCAGCCCGGCCCTTGAGGGGTGTGGGGCATGTCGGGCCTGACGAAAGGGAAGATCGAAGCGGAGCACCAGAAACCCGTTCTCACATAATGCGCTGGCTACCGCGACCAGCAGATGCGCCTGGCAATCTCCGCCGGCCCCGTGGGTAAGGACGACGCCGTCTCCAGACGCGTGGTCCGGCTTGTGAAGGAAACCAGGCACAGAGCCTTGGTGAAATCGCTCGACAGAAGGCATGTTTTCTCAGGGTAGTGGAAAATACGGGCCGACCAGGGGGTCGGCTGCGGACGAGGGCGCCCGCCCCACATGGTAGCCTGAAAGAGACGCGTTCAACGTGAAATAATCAACAAGCCATGGTTGTCGCAGGTATCAGAGATTCATTGAAAGAGCGGGGCGTGCGCTTGACACGCCAGCGCCAGATCCTGCTCGATTTAATCGACAAATCCGGTCAGCACCTGGACGCAGAGCGTCTGTATTTGATGGCGAAGGAGAAAGATCCGAAGCTGAACCGGGTTACGGTGTATCGCACGCTCAAAATGTTGAAGGCGGGCGGCCTGGTGGATGAGCTGGACCTCATGCACATAGGCGGCGATCAGCACTTCTACGAAACGCGGATGAAGCAGGAGCATGCGCATATCATCTGCCTTCGCTGCGGCAAGGTAGAAGAGTTTTTTGGCGAGCCGCTTCAAAAGTTACGCAAGCAGATTGAGCAGCATTTTGGATTCGAGGTGCTGCTGGCCCGTACCGAGGTGGGTGGCTACTGTTCCCACTGCCAGGTCCTTCGCGAGCAGGATCTGAAGGAAGTGTCTTCCAATCGCGTCCGCGCCGGCCGAAGTACGTAATGGCCCTATCGGCGCATAATCCCGTGAGCGCCATGATGGCGCGGCCCGCTACACTCGTCGTTATCAATCCTTCCGGAAACCGGAACCGTCTCCCGATTAGTCCATTGCCATTTACGATCGGCCGGCAGGCGGAAAATAACCTTGTGCTGCGCGATAATCGAGCATCGCGCAATCACGCTCGCATTGTTAATGACAACGGCGATTACTACATCGAGGATTTAAAAAGCAGCCACGGTGTATTCGTTAACGGATCCCGTGTAAAGCGACAAAAGCTGCAGGCCGCCGATCGGATTGAGTTCGGCTTCCCCGATTCCTACAGCCTGATCTTTACTTTTGACGACGACGAGATCCAAAAGCTGCTGGATCAGTTTTCAGCCCCGAAAACTGCATCGGCCGGAGCAGGGAATCTGGCGAAACTGCGCGCGCTGGTGGAAGTCGCGCGAGCGCTTCAGAACTCGCTATCCACCGATGATGTCTTGGCTGCCGTTGTTGACGCAGCGCTCGCAATTACGGGCTTCGATCGTGGATTTCTGTTGTTAAACGAGAACGGCGAGCTGCGCGTACAACTCGCCCGGGACCGTCACGGCAATAAAGTTTCAAAAGCCGACATCGGCGCATCGCTCGAAAGCATACAGAAGGCGCTTCACCAGCGCCGCGAGTTATTATCGATGACCCTGTATGAGCAGCCCGCCGCATTATCCGGGGGCTCCGCGGATCACAGCGTCGTCGGTGTGCCGCTGGTGCGTGTACGAACGGGTTCGGCAGAAGAGACCTGTATCGTCGCAGCCAACACTGACACGATGGGGGTGATCTACCTGGACTCTCGACAGACCGCTCTCGATCTGTCGTCGGGAAATCGCGAGCTGCTGCAGACGCTGGCGCTGGAGGCCTCGACGATACTCGAAAACGCCCGGCTGCTCGAGGAAGAACGCATAAAGCTCAGGATGGAAAAGGAGCTCACGATTGCGCGTGAGATTCAGACGAGTCTGCTTCCGCGCCGTCTGCCGTCGAGTGGGTGGTTTCGCGTAGCCGGTTCAAGTATTGCCTCGCACGAAGTGGGCGGGGATTGTTTCGACGTGCGGCAGATCTCGCCCGACGCCTGGTCGCTGGTGGTTACCGACGTTTCCGGGAAAGGTGTGAGTTCGGCTTTGCTCGCGGCGTTGCTGCAGGGGTGCTTTTTGGTTGCCTCGAATGCGCAGCCGGACATGGAGCAGATGATGAGCCGCATCAACCTGTTTCTGAATGAGCGCACGGAAGGTGAGAAGTACGCCACGGTGTTTTACTGCATCGTGAACGCTGATGGGAAGCTCACCTGGGCGAACGCGGGACATTGCACGCCGATTCTGGTGCGCGCCAACGGAGAAGTTGAGAATCTTGAAACCACCGGCGCTCCATTGGGTATGCTCGATGAGGCGACCTATGGCGTGAAATCCGTACAGCTTCACCCCAGGGACAAAGTCGTGGCTTATAGCGACGGGTTATCAGACGCCGAAAACGCGCAGGGGAAATTCTTCGAGACGAGCCGGATGGTTGAGATTATTCGCGCGCATGCGAACGACAGCGCGGCAAAGCTGCACGATGCTCTGATGCGCGCCGTGGAAGCATTCACGGGTACGGCAGTTCAACACGATGACATCACCGCCGTCGTGATGGAGTACCGACCTTGATCCGACCGAGTTCTCCTGAGGAGTTGGCGGAGGCTCTCGCGGACTGTTCCCAGGCCGGGCGCACGATCCAATTGGGCGGTGCAGGGTCGAAGAATGCAATGGCCGGGCCGGTGGAAGCAGCCGAGTCTACAATTTCCACGACAGCGATGACGCGGGTCCTTCAGTACGAACCTGCCGATTTGACGATCAGCGTTGAAGCCGGAATGCGATGGGCGGACTTGACGAATCTGCTCGAGAGCAAAAAGCAGACGATTCCTCTCGATCCGCCGTTTGCCGATTCGGCGACCGTCGGAGGTGTGGTCGCGGCGAACACAAGCGGACCGAGGCGGCGGCTTTACGGCACGGCGAGAGACGTCATCATCGGCATGAAGTTCGCCACGCTGGAAGGAAAGCTGGTGCATTCGGGAGGCATGGTGGTGAAGAACGTTGCCGGGCTGGATATGGCCAAGTTGATCATCGGGTCTTTCGGCACTTTGGCTGGCATTGCGGTCGTGAATTTCAAGCTGGCACCCATCCCAGTCGCTACACGGACCTTCGTCATTTCCCATCGAACGCTGGCCGAAGCGATCGCTACACGCGATCGAATCTTGCGAAGCGTGCTGCAGCCGTCCTCACTGGATTTGGTGAATCCTGGCGCCGCGGCTCGCCTTGGCCTGGAGGGTTATTGCGTGCTGCTGCAGGTTGGAGGAAGCGAGGCAGTGATGCAGCGCTACACCAGCGAACTCGCAGAGGCAAACGTTCACGACGATAGCCTCTGGTCTCGGGTCCGCGAGTTTACACCCGACTGGCTGCGCGAGAATCCCCAAGGCGCGGTGACTCGTATTTCGACCACTCTCAACGGCGTATCTGATGCTCTGGCTGGGGCGCCGGGGCCGGCGGTTGCTCGTGCCGGAACGGGCGTGGTGTACGTCTATCATTCGGATGCTGTGTCGGTGAAGCTGAACGGATTCAAAGGAGCGATCGAATTTGCGCCAGAGTCCGCGAAACGATCACTTTCTCTTTGGCCACAGCCGGGCAGCGATTTTCCTGTGATGCAGAAGATCAAGCAATTGTTCGACCCGAAGCTACTGTTGAACCGCGGGAGATTGTATGGCCGCATCTGAGACACAATCCAAACCGCGCGGGCATGACGCGCCGAAGCAGGCGGATCTTGACCGGTGTGTCCATTGCGGCTTGTGCCTGAACAATTGCCCCACTTATCGCGAACTCGGTGTCGAGATGGATTCGCCTCGAGGCAGGATCTATCAAATGGTTCAGGTGGCGACTGGCGCGGCGGAAATCAACCCATCGTATATCGAGCATCTGGATTTGTGTCTGGCGTGCCGGGGATGCGAAACGGCGTGCCCCTCCGGTGTGCAGTACGGCCGGTTAATCGAAGCGGCACGCGCAGAAATTGAGAACTCGATTCAGCGGCCGTGGCACATTCGAGTGCTGCGCAATCTGGTGTTCCATGGCTTGTTGCCGTCCCGCGCTTCGCTGCAGATGGCGGGAATGGGCCTCTATCTATACCGGGTCTCAGGCTTACAAAAGTTAGCTCGGGCTTCCGGGATGTTGAAGCTGATGGGCGGATTGGGAAGAGCGGAGAAACTCGCGCCCGACGCCGAGATGCCGTCGTTCTTTCGCTACTACGGCAAGGTCCTGCCGCCGGTCGGGCCGAAGCGGTTTAAAGTAGCGGTGCTGGGCGGATGCATGGCGAACATCTTTTTCGCACGCTTGAATGAGGCTACGGTTCGGGTGCTGCAAAAGAACGGCTGCGAAGTCCACATCCCTGAGGACCAGACCTGCTGCGGAGCGCTACATGTCCATGCAGGATTGAAGAAACCTGCGCGCGAACTCGCAAAGCAGAATATTGACGCGCTGTTAGCCGGAAACTATGACGCAATCCTCACGAATGCGGCCGGATGCGGGTCGACGCTCAAGGAGTATCACGAGCTGCTCGAAGAAGATCCGCGCTACACGGAGAAGGCGCACGCGTTCGTATCGAAGCTGAAGGACGTGACGGAGTTTTTGGGCGGAATCGAACTTAATGAGGAGATGAAGCCGCTGAACTATACGGTTACGTATCAGGATTCCTGCCACTTGGCGCACGGGCAGAAGATTAAGGCCGCGCCTCGGGTGTTGCTTCGCTCTGTACCCGGGTTGGTCTTCAAGGAAATGCCGATGTCGGACCTCTGCTGCGGCAGCGCCGGCATCTACAACGTAGTGCAGAACGAGATGTCGATGAGCATTCTCGACACGAAGATGCGCTACGTGAACATGGTTGACCCCGATGTGATCGTCACTGCGAATCCGGGCTGCATGCTGCAGTTGCGCGCGGGAGCCAAGTTACATGGCCGGAGTCAGCCAGTCAGGCATGTCGTGGAAGTTCTAGACGAAGCTTACGGCGGGACGAACGCCGCCGATCGCTAGACTACCTGGACGATCAGGCATTTCAGATAGTGTGTCTCGGGAACGGTGAGCAGAATCGGGTGGTCCTGTGCCTGTGCGCGGCGTTCCAGGATTCGCAGAGTTTTCCCAGTGTCCAACGCGGCTTCGGCTAGTGTCTCGAGCAACATTGCCTCGCTGAAGTGATGCGAGCAGGAGCACGTCACAAGCACACCGCCGCTGTCGAGAAGCCTCAAGGCTCGCTGATTGATTTCTCTGTATCCTCGGGCTGCTCCATCGAGTTGCTGCCGCGATTTCGTGAATGCGGGCGGATCGAGAACGACCGTATCGAACTTGCGCCTCGCAGCGGCGTAGCCTGTCAGGACATCGAAGACATCGGCTTCCCGAAAGGCGACGTTGCCGATCGCGTTGAGGTCACGATTCGACTCAGCAGATTTGATTGCATGTTCGGAGCTGTCGATGCCTTCGACGTGTTCGCATGATCGGGCAAGATGGAGGGCGAATCCCCCGGTTGAGGTGAAGCAATCGAGCGCATTGCCGCGAGCGTACCGGGCTGCGGCCAGATAATTTTCCCGCTGATCGAGATAGATTCCGGTCTTTTGCCCTCCCACAAGATCGGCGTGCCAGCGAAGCCCGTTCATCGATATCTCGACTCGCGCCGGTACATCACCGGATACAATCCTGGTCTCGACAGGCAATTCTTCTCTGGTGCGAATCGCGACGTCATTGCGGGCGATGATGCCTTTCGGCGCGAGCAACTCCTCGAGGCATGTGACGATTTCGGCCTGCGCCCGATCCATTCCCTGGTTCAGGGTTTGCATGGACAGGTAATCGCCGTAGCGGTCCACGATCAGGGCAGGCAGGAGATCGCCTTCCGAGTACACGACCCGGTACGCATCGCTGTCGGCAACAACTTGCCGGCGGTAATCGATCGCGGCGGCAAGCCTCCGCATCAGAAATGAGCGATCGATGGGCTCCGTCCGGTTCGAAAGCAGACGGAGCGTGATTTGCGAGGAAGAACTGAAATGAGCGGTCCCGAGCGGGCGATTTTTAAAATCGATTACCTGGACCGCTTCGCCCGCTTCTGCGCCTGCGCGTTCTACGATGTCGCTCGCGAAGATCCAGGGGTGGCCTGAGGCGATGCGATCCGCCGCCTTACGGTTCACCTTGACCGAACGCATTAAACAGTGGCCAACTGTCCACGCAGAGCTTGCAGTTGCGCAATGCGCTTCTCCGTCGGAGGATGCGTTGAGAACAGCTTGAAGAACGCCGAGCCGCTGAACGGCTTGATGATAAACATGTGTGCCGTCGCAGGAGACGCGTCCATCGGTATCCGCTGCGACCAACCTTCGAGCTTTTGCAGGCCGCTGATGAGCCCATCGGGCGTGCCGCAGTATTTGGCCGCTGTCGCGTCTGCGGAATACTCGCGTGTTCGGGAGATCGCCATCTGAATCATCATGGCCGCAAACGGCGCCAGGATCGCCATGAGAAGCATCCCAACGGGACTGCCTGAATCTTCGTCGTCACTATGCCGCGGCCCGAACCACATCGCCATGCGGGCGACAAAGGTAATAGCCGCAGCGATGGTCGCCGCGACCGAGCTCGTCAGAATATCCCGGTTCTTGATGTGACCGAGCTCGTGGGCGAGCACGCCCTCGACTTCTCGATCGTTCATGAGTTCGAGGATGCCCTGCGTAAACGCCACTGACGAATGGCTGGGGTTCCGACCCGTTGCGAAGGCGTTCGGCGAGTGTTCCGGAATCATCCAGAGTCGTGGAACCGGAATGCCCATCCGGTGGCAGAGCTGCTGGACCATCGGGTAGATACGTGAGTACACCTGCGGGTTGTCGGTCGGAGTTACGGGCTGCGCGCGGTACATCATCAAAGCCATCTTCTCCGAGAAGAAGTAGCTGAAGAAGTTCATCGCAATCGCGATCGCGAAACCGAGCGCCAGACCGTTCGAGCCGCCAAAGAATTCTCCCAATAGCAATAGCAAGCCGCTGAGTCCGCCCAGCAGCGCCGCCGTTCTCAAGCCATTTGCTTTCATGTACTCTGATTCTCCCAAACACGAGCGGGCGACCGTCAGTGGCCGCCCGCTTAATTACTATGATGTACCAACCCGCGTTTTAGTTATTACTGATTTCGACTTTGATGGTGCGGGGCTTTGCCATTTCCTTCTTGGGAAGTACGATGCTCAACACGCCGTTCTTGTAGTCGGCCCGAACTTTCTCGGTATCCACCGTGTCGGGCAGCGTGAAGGTGCGGGCAAAGGTGCCGTAGCTGCGCTCGATTCGATGATACGCCTTGCTGTCCGGAAGGTTTTCGAACTTCCGCTCGCCTTTGACGGTGAGCGTGTGGTTTTCCAAACGGATGTCGACATCCTTCAACTCCACCTCGGGAATATCCATCTTCGCGACGAGCTCATTTTCGGTTTCCAGAATGTCCACCGCCGGTGTCCAGGGACGGGAATTCGGCTCGGCGAAGAAGCGCGAGAAGGTGTCCTGCATTTGGCGGATGCCGGGCATGTCGTCTACATCACTGAATGGGCTGTATTTAAGCAGTGTCATGTTCTTCATCTCCTCGATCTGATCCTAACTTGAGTATAAAATATGCGTCTATACGTGTCAAGAAAATATTAGCACGCACTAGAAGCAACTTATGTGACACACTGTTTCTCATGCCTCGGGCTTGGACCCGCCACGCTCCTGCTGTTCTTTATGGACTGGTCCTCCTATGGATCAACGTGTACATATGCCGGGAGTTCTTCTTCACCGAGGACACGGGACACCGGAACGCGATGCACGGGTTCTGGATGGCGATGGCTCGGCTGACTTCGCACCAGTGGTGGCGTCCGGGGTGGTGGCCTTATTGGGATGCCGGTATGCCTTTTGAGTACACGTATGCGCCGCTCGTTCCAGGCTTGACCGCGCTTTGGTCGAAGATTTCCGGGGTTTCCGTTGGTCGGGCGTTTCACTCGGTTTCCGGCTGCATTTATGTGCTTACGCCGATTTCGCTGTTCGCAATGGGAGTTGTGGTCACGAAACGTGCCGGTTGGAGCTTTGTCGCTGGAATAGTCTATTCCCTGCTTTCGCCCACCCAGCTCTTTGTCCCGGATGAAGCGTTCGCCTGGGCGCGGATTGGCGATGCTCGGCGCCTGTATCTGACGGCTGTGTGGGACGAAGCGCCGCATCTCGCAGCGCTGACGTTCCTGCCGTTGGTTATTCTGTTTGTTGCACTTGCCCTGGAAACGGGTAAGAGGCGTTACTGGATCGCGGCTGGAGGGGCGATGTGTCTGGCGCTTCTGTCCAACGCCTTTGGGATGACTATGATCGCTCTGAGCATGGTTTGTTTCCTGCTTGCGCGGGGTTCAGAGGGTCTTTTACGGATAGCGCTGACAGGGACTTGCGCGTATCTGGTGGCGTGTCCGTTTCTGCCGCCGTCGTTGTTTCCGACGATCAGCCGCAATCAGCAATTGAACGGCGCTGTGAAATATGACCTCGGATCTATGACCGCGATTGCGATTATCGTTGCGGGATGCCTGGCGCTCTGGGCATTGTTCAAACGATGGCGTCCGGTCTGGGGAGTCGCCTTCATCTCCTACTTCACGTGGATCACGCTGGCAATTCCGGCGATAGCGAGCACGCTTCATCGAACATTCCTTCCGCAACCCTCACGGTACAAGATTGAGGCAGAACTGGGCCTCTCGATGGTCGTTGTCTTTGCGCTTCGGCCTTGGCTCGAACGCCTGCCCGTCCAAATTCGGGTGGGGCTTGCGTTGATCGCGCTTTCCCTGGCTGCCGAGCAGGTGGTTGCCCATCGGAAATTTGCAAAGAATGTCCTCGCCTCGGTAGAGACAACGTCGAGCATCGAGTATCGGGTAGCTAAGTGGACGACGGACAACATGGCAGGCGCTCGCATTTGGCTACCAGGATCCCTGGCTCAATGGTTTAACACCTGGTCCGACGGTCAACAGATGACAGGCAGTTCCTGGTCGACCGCCTACAATTCCGTTCATCAGGAACTCGCTTCCCGATTCATTTACAGCAGCTCGGCTCAGGATGCGGAGAATGTTTTCTTGTGGCTAAAAGCCTACGGCGTGCAGGCAGCGGCCATTCCAGGTCCGCGCAGTCCGGAGTTCTGGAAACCGCTTAAGCGGTCGGATTTGTTCACCCCATGCGATGTGTTGTGGCAGGAGGACGATACGAAGATCTGTCGCGTACCGGGCGCATCGGGATCTTTCGCTCATGTCGTGCCTCGCGAGGCAGTGGTTAAACGTGATCCGAAGGACTGGCAGGACGTTAGTGACGTTCGTCGCTTCAGCGCAGCTCTCGATAAGGCGACGCATGCCGATTGGCAGTGGAATGGGACGGATAAAGCTACGATCCGGACCATGGCGCCAACATCCGCAGCGCTCTCGATCCAGGTTTCTTATCATCCGGGCTGGCACGCAACAGCCAATGGGAAAAGTGTACCGATTCTCCGCGACGGTCTCGGCCTGATGTGGCTCGATTCGCCGTGTGAAGGCGCCTGCGAGGTTCAACTGGAATATAACGGCGGATGGGAACTGAATCTGTGCCGTTGGATATCCGCGCTCACGCTGGTTGCGATTGTCGCCTGGATTTACCGGACTTTCAGAAGGGTCACGGCGCGACTTCCGCACGAGTCCTGAACGGATGCCGGACAGGCGCGAGCATTCAGACTCTTATCCATACAGATCCGCACCTCGCGGAGATACTGTCCGCCACAGTCGAGCTTCATCGAATCGGAAGGAAATGAGGGATTCGCCCTCTGGAAGTCGCGGCGAATTTGGTCAGCCGGGAGGCGGAGATCGTTTTCCGGTCTACGGTAGGTCTCGGGAATGACTACTTTCCGAAAAGCCGCGCGAATCTGCGAGAAGTAATCCTGTTGGTTCAGGCCGCTGCAGGTGCCGTGCGCATCCCATTCATGCTGAATCAGAGACGGACTCGGCATGAACGCAAGCATCTGATTTTTAAGATCGGACGGGACCGGCGATGTGGGACCACAACGATTCGGGTGCGGTAGCCGGGTGTTATTGGGCCAGAGTCCGTGGGTTACAAAGGAGAACCGGCGTCCCGGGCTGCACTGCGCAGGATTTCTATTGGAATGTTGGGGATCGCGGCAAAATTCGGGCGACCAGGAAAGGCTCAACAGGTAGTAATCGAATTGTCCTGGAGCGAAAGCTTCGGCGCCGTGCGTAAGATGGCCGAAGGAAACGAGAAGAGACGCAACAGCGGCAAACTTCCGCATGGGTAGATATTATGCCTTAAACTTGCCCCGATTATTCCCCCTCTATTCCGGGATTAAGAAATCTGCTAACATCACATCATGGCTAAAACCGCCTCCGACTTCTAATCGATGCTTCCACCGAGAAATTTCCCCCCCCGTCGTCCCCGAATTCGAGAAAACGTAAACGAAGCAATCCGTGCCCGTGAGGTGCGAGCTGTTTTCCCGGATGGAACTGTGGAAATCATGCCGACGCCCGCTGCCGTACGTAAGGCGCAGGACTTGGGCCTCGACCTGATCGTCATCGCGCCCACTGCCGAACCACCGGTAGCGAAAGCGATGGACTATGGTCAGTGGCAGTACGAGAACAAGAAGAAGCAGCACGACGCAAAACGCAAACAGCACGTGATTCAGGTGAAGGAGTTGAAGTTCCGCCCCAACACCGACGATCACGACTACGATTTCAAAAAGAATCACGCCATTCGCTTCCTGACCGAAGGCAATCGCGTAAAGGCGGTCGTCCAGTTCCGAGGGCGCGAGATCGCGCACACCGATTTAGGTAAGAAGCTTTTAATCCGTTTCTCTCAAGACCTGACGGCTTATGGAACGGTAGAGGGCCAACCTCGGCTGGAAGGCCGTAACGCGCACGTAATCATCAGTCCGATTCGCAAGGAAAAAGCGAAGGAGCCGAAAGAACCAAAGGGCGGCGAAAAACCACCCGTGGCTCCGCCCGTGCAGTAGAGATCTAATAAAACAAATACTTACGCCACTGATCGTCACCTTTGCCAAGCAGACGCATCAGGTGACGACTGGTGTGAAGACTGAATGGACGCGGCGCCCGCGCCAACCTCATTCCCGCCTCATCGGGGGTTCGATTTCCCTTTTTGTTGTTGCAGGCATGGCAGCAGGCCACCAGGTTTTCCCATGTGGTTTCGCCCGCACGCGATCTAGGAATGACGTGATCCAGCGTGAGTTCGACGCTTGGAGGCGTGCGAAGGCAATACTGACACGTATATCGGTCGCGCATCAGGATGTTCTTGCGCGAAAGCGCCCGAGTCTGATGCGGTATTCGGCGGTATTCGAGCAGCCGGATGACCGATGGAAGTTTCACGTGGTGCCGGGCGGAGTGAATCGCTAAGGGAGAATGTTCCTCCGCTGTAGCCACTCCTTTCAGCACAAGGACTAACGCTCGCCGGGCCGCACAGACGTTGATCGGCTCGTAACTCGCGTTGAGGACGAGTACCGGTCTGCCCAAACGATCCAAAACTGGCATCGACTAAGCTCCTCCACTCGCTCACCCTCGCTTTCGAGGGTTCGCAGATTCATCAAGGGGCCGTCGGTCGCCTGGCCAGGCGAACTTACAAGACCCTCGCCAAACTCTTCCGCCGGTCCGCTCGCGCCAGGGTAAGAACACTGACTCGTTTGGCTCCGGCTCTCTTCAACACGGCCGAACAGGCGCCGGCCGTCGCGCCCGTTGTAAAGACGTCGTCTATCAGCAAGACGTGCCGGCCATTCACCAGGTCTCGCCTCCTCACTTCGAAAGCGCCGGCGACATTCGTACGCCGTTGCGCCCGCGTCAGCCCTGCCTGAGGCGCAGTTCCTTTGCGACGCCGCAGCGCATTCACTATCGGAATCCCGGTTCGACGCGAAACCGATCGCGCCAATAACTCCGATTGATTGAAGCCTCGCTGGAGTTTCTTGCGCCAATGCAGCGGCATGGCAACGATCACGTCAAACTGCTGCTCGCGAGGCAACGCGCGGCTCAGAAGCGGTCCAAACCGGGACGCGAGCGGCATCACGCCGCCGTACTTAAAAACGTGGATGAGGCTGCGGAGAACGCCTTCGTATTCGCCGTAGGTATAGACGGCATCGTACCCGCTGAGTCCACTACGGCAGAGCAGGCAGCGTCCATTGGCGTCGAGGGGCGCCGAATTCAGGAATGGCGCGCCACAGTCGGAACAAAAGTGCTCTGCTAAGAAGGGTTTGGGCGCATTCAGACAGGCGGAACAAACCGGAATACGAGAAAGATTGTTAAGGGGTTTGTTGCAAACTCGGCAATCGTCAGGGAAGACGAGATTGAACAGCGCTGTGGGAAGTGCCCTTACTGCGCGGGAATCGATGATCGGCCTGATTTTATTGAGCCATCGACCGGGGAAGATGCACCTCCACCTAAGCAAGAACATTCTAGCACGAATTTGATCCGGCTGATAAACGGTGAGCTATGCTGCGGCGCTGCTATTCATCGCCTGGGTTGAAAAGGCGGATATGGCAGGGTGTCGGGAATGACACGAACCGCTGTGGTGAATTTGAGAGACTTCTTCCCACTTCCCGGATACGTGAGCTCGACGAAATATGCCGTCCAACCGGTTTTAGGTTTTTGAATGTCGGCAACCCATTCGCCATGTTTTAAGGGCCGTGCCGGAGAATCCTTCCAAACACGACCGATCGTATCGACACGAAAGTCACGAGCCTTCGGATTCGACGCCTGCCACAGCTTTACGGCAGAGGGTCCTCCCGAAGCCTTGACTCTGATCGATCCATCTTTGGCAAATTTCCATGAGATCTGCGGTCGCGCGCTGCCCGACAGCAATGATTCGTAGTAGGCTTGCACGGTCTCGAACGCATCCGTACCTCGGAGGGAATGCTCTGCGTTGGGGACGTAGCGCAGGTACTTTTCACCCTTCAGATCGCCAAAATAGAATTGGGATGAATCCGGAAGAAAAAACTGATCGCCGGTCGCGTTGACGAGCAACTTCGGCATGGTCAACCGATCGCGATACTCGTACGGATCTTCAATTTTCCGCAGTTTCTCGTATTCGGGTGTGTCCATCCAGTCCATAATTTTCCCGTCTACGTAGTCGTTGATCGCGGGCGCCCAAGATCCGTATGCTCGCCAGTGGTGTTGAAAGGATGGATTCAGGTTCAGGACATCGATCACAATCGGAATAATCGCGGAGACCCGCTTGTCCACAGCTGCTGTCGCCCAAGTTGTCCAACCGCGCTTAGAGGCCCCTGAAACTACGAATCTGGTCGACTTTTACTTTGCCAGCCCGTTCCGTTGCACAGAATGCGGTTACCGCGTCCATCGCGCGTACAGCGCTCTTTGTCATCGGAAGTCGTGCAGGCCAATTCTCATCTCCGCCGTGCAGGAACTTATTCCATGTATAGACGATGAAGGAATCTTCCACCCGGCCCTTGGTCTCACTCGCAAACGTCAGCGGTTGATTCGGCACCATCCGAAGTTCCGTCACCACCGTACCTGTATCGACCGCGAGTGACGTCAGATTCGCCGGAGGTTGGGCTGGAGGCTTCGAGTCCGTCGATCCTCCTGTGATGAAGAGAAATCCGGTAGAGTGCCGGACGTTCGAAGGCTTGATGATCGTGACCAGGTGTCGCCACACAGGCCGGTCTACTTCGGCAGCCGAACGCCACGTCTGCGAAACCATGTTCAGCACGTAGGCCGTGTAGCCGTTTCCGGGCTGCGTCTGAAGCAATTCGTACTTGAAGCTCGGATCTGGGGCAGCGACATACCGATCGAGCGCCGTCTCTTTTTGGCCGGCAACAGCCGCGCTCAGGAGCGTAACGATGAGAAGAACTCGATGCACTATTTGTTGTCCTTTCCTCGCGTTGACTGGTGTGTCGTTTGTAATTGGGCGTTTGACGACGCGAGAATACACGAGATTTTAGGGAACAACGAAGAGCCTGCCATGAGAAACCTGATTATACCTGCGCTGTTGTTGAGCCAAACCGCCGTATTCGGTGTCGAGCCCGTCGCGAAGTACGACTTTAAGGTGCTCGGCACCACCAAGACTTCCACAATGGAAAAAGAGATGAACGAAGCCGCCCAGGCCGGATACGTCTTTCATAGCGTAATGGGCGGGGAGACCGCCTTCGGAGGTAAGGAAGTCCTGACGATTATGGGTCGGTCCGGCGCCGGTGGACAAAAGGTTTACAAGCTTCTGGCGACCAACAAGACCTCTAGCCTTGAGAAGGAAATGCAGGAAGCAGCGGAGTCAGGCTTCGAGTACAAAGGACAGACAATTTTCGAATCGTCTATGGGCGGCCGTGAGGTGTGCGTAATCATGGAGCGTGATCGATCCAGCCGGTCACGATCCGCCGATTACCGGCTGCTCGCCACTTCGCGAACTTCGACCATGGAAAAGGAGCTTGCCGCCGCGGGTTCGCAGGGTTACGCGGTGGTTGGCATGACCGTCGCGAAAACCGCGTTCGGCGGCAATGAGGTCGTCTGTATCCTGAAACGCGCAGTCTCGGAATAACCGAATATTAATTCCTAGTGAGTTGTTGACGATTTTCGTCTTGTCGGGGAATTACCTTAATTGCGTTTCTTTTCCTATCGAGTACTCGTTTTCGCTCAACCAAGTACAGTAACTGGATCTTGCCGTTGCGAAGTACCTCCGTTTAGATTGGAAGTTTCCTATCTTGCAGGATCTATTGCTGATCGGGTTCGTTGAAATCAGGTGACCCGCCGATGGCTCCTCTAAAAACGCCGCTTACGTATAACCGCGATCTTCCGGAGTATTAGTACGCCAGATCTATGGACTAGGACTAAACCGTCCGCCCATACTTTCCCTGTATGAATAGCGGAATTGGCTTGGACCATAGAACCAGAAATGCTGGCGAATCTGGATTTACGCTTATCGCAACGGCGGTGTGCCTAATCGTTTTAGTGGGAATGTTGGGACTCGCAGTGGACTTGGGACGAGTCTACGTCACCAAAAATGAGGCGCAGACGTTTACAGACGCGGCAGCGCTGGCCGCGACCCGGTGTCTGAACGGCAAATCCACCGGCATTACCGCTGCAAACGCCGCAGTCACGACAACAATGTCTTCCAACAGATGGAACATGGCGACCACAGCATTCACGAGCGGCAATACGACAACGGAGTTCGCAACCAGCGCAGCAGGTCCCTGGTCAACGAATCCGTCGCCTGCCACGAGCTATGCGTACACGCGGGTAACGGCAACCCCGAGCCTTGGCATGTCATTCATCAGGGTGGTGGGCGGTCCAAGCGCACAATCGGTGACGGCGCAAAGCGTTGCGGGAATGGTGGCAGCCACCTTTCCGAGTGGCGGCTACTTGCCATTCACTGTGTTCGCTCATGCTCTGACGGGCGATCCCAACTATGGCTTTACTGTCGGGCGAGGAGTACACCTTCCTTTGGCCCGGCAATGTCAAGCCCGGTCCGAACAGCTGCCAGGGAGACAACAGCCAGCAATGGATCAACAACGCGAACGCGGGCGGAGGGTCGGACCGCGGGTATTTCGAATTGCAAGTCGGCTGTCAAGCATAAGAGAGGCGATTCTGGGGCAACGTCAGCTCTCGCCCTGAACGTGGGCGACATCCTCAACTTGACAAACGGACAAAAACAGACGGAACAGGATGCTCTGACCGCTTTGGCCGCCCGCGATACCGATCAAACCGACTATCACTCCAACAACAACGGCACGGCCCCAGCTTATAACGGCAACGGAGTGAGGTTGGTTTTGTTGCCCATCAACTCGGGATTTACGGGCGACCCCTCACGCAACTCCGCCGATCCAACCCAAGCAGGTCCTCACATTTGGCGCCTTCTTGCTTCCGATCGGTTACGACAACGGGGGCAACAAATCGTGGTGCGCTATCTACATGGGGTCCAAATCAGTGGGCTCGGATGGAGTCTCTCCACTTCCTGGAGCCGGCGCTTACGTGACGAAACTGGTGCAATGATGCGGCGCAATCATTCTAAGAAAGAGCGGGGCAGCGCTTTCGTGGAGTTCGCGCTATCGTCGATTCTGCTGGCAAGCATCTTCACCGGCACGTTCCAATTCGGATACACGTTCTACGTCTATAACTCACTCGTTAGTGCCGTGAGCGCAGCGACACGCTACGCCTCGCTGCACAAACTGACGAACGACAATAATCAGACCGTGCCCACGTCCTTCTCAGACGACGTGAAGAACATGGCCGTATACGGCACGACAACACCGTCCGGTTCCCCGACACCGATAGCGCCCGGACTCTCGACCAGCAATATTGCCGTGTCGGTCCGGTTCACCGGCACGTCCGGAACGCCAAACAACCGACCAGTGGAAGTGACGGTCAGCTTGACAGGGTACCAAGTAAACGCAATATTCCGTACGTTCACCTTCACTGGTAAACCGTCATCGACCATGCCTTACTTCGGGAGCTATTGCTCGGAGGCAGCCACATGTCCGTAGAACACACAGTTTCTTTAAAAGGTCGCAACAATCGACGCCGAGGCCACGCCATGCTTGAAGGCGCGCTGATTCTGACGATCTTTTTATCATTCCTCATCGGAACACTGGACTTTGCGCAATTTCTCTACTTCCACCAGTCTTTGGTGGAACGGGTAAGAACGGCAGCGAGATATGGAGCTGTGCATCCGACCGACACGACAGCGATTCGAAACATGGCTGTGTACAACAAGGCCGTTCTAACCGGCTCCGAGACGTCTCTGGTGCCGAATCTCACCACAGACCTGGTGTCAGTCTCGTCCTTTTCCGCCGGAACCTCTGAGGCACGGGTGACGGTCACGATATCCAATTATCCGTTTCAGTTCTTCTCTCCGTTCATTGCGGGAACTCGTACAGCCAGGTCGATTACAGCCACGATGATCTCGGAAGCTCCGTAGGGCGGTGGATCTTATCTACGATAGGAGTAAATGACCACAATGGCTGACGCCGCTGTCCGGCGGTCTGTCTCGAACGGCTCGCCCGCTTGAAACCGGATACGCACGCGCTTTGGGGACGGATGACAGCGCCGCAAATGATCTGTCACCTGAATGATTCCTTTCTGGTCTGTCTTGGGAGAGAGGGAAGTACTCCTGCGACCGGCTTTATCCAGCGCACGTTCATGAAATGGTTCGCGCTCAACGTCCCGCTGCCATGGCCGAAGGGAGTTCCAGACACGCCCCGAAGTGGAACAGGGGGTGGGCGGCACATCTCCAACCGACTTTTCCCGCGATCGTGCCGGGTTAGTTCAGACGATTGACGCGCTTTTGTGCTCCCGACCCGGCACTCGGCCGCCATCCACATCCGATATTCGGGCTCATGTCGCAATCAGGAGTGGATGCGTTGGGCGTACCTCCACACCGATCATCACTTGCGTCAGTTCGGTTTATGAGCCGCAAGTCGGATTGTTACCATCAGGTCATGTCGAAGATGCTGGAAGAGATCCACGAGCAGCCACAGGCGCTCGAACGGACTCTCAATAGCGAACTTGCCGGGGTTGAAGAACTCCGCCGCCGGCTCGAAAAGCAGCGCCCGCGACTGATCGTGCTCGCTGCCCGCGGCACGTCTGACAATGCGGCTACGTTCGGCCGCTATTTGCTCGAGATAACCACAGGCATTCCGGTATCTCTTGCGGCGCCTTCCGTAGTGACATTGTACGACGCGCATATCGCATATAAGGACGCTCTGGTCGTCGCAATTTCGCAATCCGGCGAATCGACCGACACCAATGCGTTTCTGGAACGTGCGCGCGAGCAGGGTGTCATGACGGTTGGGATCACAAACGAGGCCGAAAGCGCCCTCGCGCGCATGGCCGAGCATGTTCTGTTGGTTCGCGCCGGAAAAGAAAAGAGCGTCGCGGCGACAAAGACCTATACCGGCCAGTTGTTGGCGTTTTATCTACTCGGCATATGCTTTGGGAGCGCCGATTGACCTTGAGCGACTTGCGCGCGCCTGCCTGCGACTAGTGGAGACGGCACTCTCACTTGAGCCGCTCATCAACACGATGTCCGAGCGATACACATTCATGGATCACGCGGTGGTCGATTGCGCGCGGATTGAACTACTCGAACGCGTTCGAGTTCGCGTTGAAGTTGATGGAAACCTGCTACGTAGTTGCGGAACGGTTCTCGTCAGCCGACCTACTCCACGGGCCTATTGCGATGGTGGAGCATTCGTTCCCATCGTTTGTATTTGCGCCTTCCGGTGTGGCCTGGCCTGGCTTGAAAGAAACGCTGGTAAAGCTGCAGGAATCTTCGGGCGGAAACCCTCATCATCACCGATAGGAGCAATCAGGAGGCCTCGGATTACGGCAAGAGAGTTGTTTGCCTGCCCGTCGATTTACCTGAGCTATATACGCCAATCCCGTACATCGTGCCGGCACAGTTGTTCGCTGCGCGGCTGGCGGAACACAAGGGCCTGAACCCCGACGAGCCGAGAACCCTCTCGAAGGTGACTAAGACCCTCTAACTCTTAAGCAACCGCCCACAAATCGGACCTCGTCCCGGGCGTAGAGGCCAGCGATTGGTCAAAGTGCAATGAGGCCGGGAACAAATCTTTGCGGGCTAGCTTTCGGCTACTTTGTGCCGCGTTCTGCTTTGTCCAGAGCCAGGAGAGCCGTTGAGAGCTTCTTCACGGTCTCTTCTTCGAGTTCCGTGTTGTTCGAATCGAGCGGCAGCTTTGCCATGCTCAGATGAACCAGTTCGTGAACGACAGAAAGTTCAGTGTCGCGCGTGATCTCGGACCTTGGGAGCGTAGAGTCGATGGGATCCAGGACTTTTATCGTCGCAGTGTGTTTCGGGAGAGACCAGTGAATGTTGGCGATGGTCCCCTTTGGCAACTGACTTAACCGGACGATCTTCGTTTCGATCTTCCAGTCGCCCATCTCCAACCGCTGTTGCCAGCGAGCCACCCAGCCGTTGACCATTTCTTCGGTAATCAGTGTCGGCTCGGACGGATTCGCGTTCGCCCGGGGCATCTCAGTTGTGCGTGAGGCGCTCGATGAGATCGCCGCTTCCGGATAAACTGCAACGGTTGTTGCCAGCATGCAGGTCGCTAGAACCGCGCTTCTCACGACAATGGCCTGCAAGTACACTTGCCGCGCTCCCGAAAATGCACGGGAGAGCATTTCCACACTACGCATACTTAATAATTCGTTAAAAGCTTATCAGATTTATAGTCCCCATGTGAGGGGGATACACCAACTCTTTCGCGCAAGCAAAGCGTTCACCGTTGAATGCGTATTTCGCGGGATTAATTGCTCATACGATCTGTCCACCGGAGGAAGCGAAAGAGTTCGCGCCGGCTGCGCCAGCACGAATCGCCAGAAGGTCGAAAAATCAATCGTGTCCGCATGTAGACCGGAGTAAGTCTCGATCCGCCAACGTAAATACGGACTTCGCCAGGGAGCCAGACGATATCCGCGGGAGGCTTTCCAAAGAAAACGAATCACCGGTTTAAAGCCGCTGATTTTTTCGCTGCATCCGGCGTCGCATAGTACCCGGAACGCGTGCGTACTGTCGGACGGCCGGGACCATTTGCAAGCACTTTTATCTGGCGGAAACTTCCATCGAGCGTTTGATTTGTCGGTGAGTACGTGATGATGTATTGATTCCGAATCTCATTCGCCATGCTGAGAGCGACCTGGTCGACTTCCTGGACCTCTGCCGGGAAAACGGCAGCTCCTCCGGATGCCTGGGCCAGCGCTTCCATGGCTCGCTTAGCCTTCTTGGCTTCGCGCTTGTCTTCTTCGTTCAGGAGTCCAATAAAGTAAAGGAGCACCTCGGAATCGTGGGCCTTCTGGACCAGTTTCTCGAGCGTGATCTGGGTGCTAGCCGTATCGTTGCCGTCGGTAACGATGAAGAGGACCTTCTTGTCGTGCTTACCCTTGGCCTTTACGTAATCGATCGCGGCGCTGACTGCGTCTCGCATCGCGGTTCCACCGCGAGAGTCGATCCTCGTGAGCCCTTCCTCCATTTTCTTGATATCGTTCGTAAACTCTACATCCTGAAAGGGCTCATCGTTGAAGTTAATGACAGTAACTTCATCACGAGGATTCGAAGCCTTCACCGCGGCCAGGGAAGCAGCCTCGACACGCTTGCGCTTGTTGCGCATACTGCCGCTGTTGTCGATGATGAGACCAAGCGATACCGGAACATCTTCCCGACGGAAGGTTTTGATGGGCTGCTCGACACTATTCTCGAAGACCTTGAATGCCGAGCGCGGCAGATCCGTCATGAGTTTGCCGCTCTTGTCCACAACACTCGCGTGCAGCACTACCAGACGCGCATCAGCCCGGAATGTTGTTTCTTCATCTTGCGCCTGCCCACTAGTGGCGAGCGATGCGACGATGATCAGCGCCGCGATCCTACTGAGCTGGGGCATAGTAACCAAGTCTATAGAACGCTTTCAGCGGAGGTAAACCGCGGGGTTGCTTCAGCTTTACCTGAACCCGCCTGTATTTACCATCCTTAGTTGTATTAGTCGGTGAATACCCCAAGACGTATTGATTGCGCAATTCGATTCCGATTTTAGCGGCAACGTCAGGCAACTCATTCAGATTCTCTACCGGAAAATGTCGGCCGCCGGTAGATTCCGCTAATTCGGTCAACAATCCGGGACCGGCAAGTTCCTCCGCCGTCCGTCCGCGACCTGCCATGGGTTCAAAGATACCGATCGCATAGACTTGCACGTCGGCTTCCCGAACCAGATTCTTTACTTCGCTCTCCGTATAACGGCTGCTGTTATCGCCGCCATCGGACAGGATGATGATCGCCTTTCGCGGATTATGCGCTTTTTTCATCTGGTTCATGGCCAGATAGACGCCATCGAGCAGTGCAGTCCGACCCTTGGCTTGGGTGAAGGTGAGGCGATTCTGGATTTCTTCCGTGTTGGTGGTGAAGCCAACCACGAGTTCGGGCCGATTATTGAATTGCACCAGGAAGAACTCATCTTCTGGATTTGCGGTCTTGAAAAGCTGCGCTGCGGCCTGCCGCGATTTCGAGAGCTTGCTGCCCATGCTCCCACTGGCGTCGAATACCAGTCCCACACTCAGAGGAGCGTCCTCGCTCGAGAATTGCGTGATAGTCTGCTCGGTTTTGTCTTCGGTCAGTTTGAAATGTTCTTTTTCAAGGCCGGTAACGAACCGGTTCATCGGGTCCGTGACCGTCACGTTTATCAGAACCAACTGGGTTTCGACGCGAATGCTCGGCTCGCGCTTTGCTGCGGGATCCTCGGCTTCTTTCGAAGGCTTGACGCGCGGCTGGATGTTTACGCGGGGTTCTTCCGGCGGGACCGCGGCCTTCGTTGCCTTCTCTTCACCGAAAGACACGAATGCCGTCAGGAGGAGAAGGCCGGAAAGAGGATACAACAAAAATGGTTTCACGACCATGTCTCCGAGTGGCTCAGGGGTGACGTTTTGAGTATAACAAAGGGATTTTCCATGCTATGATCGAATGTGCCTACCCGGATTCTGGGGGTAATTCCAGCCAGGTTCGCGTCGTCTCGCTTCCCAGGTAAAGCCCTCTCTGTCATTGCTGGTAAAACGATGCTGCAGCACGTCTTCGAGCGTGCCAGCGCTGCACGATATCTGTCCCAAGTCATCATTGCTACGGATGACACTCGAATTGCGGATGCCGCTCGCGCTTTTGGAGCGCCTGTACGAATGACGCGGGAGGACCATGCTTCCGGTACCGACCGAGTGGCCGAGGTTGCCTCCGCAAGTTCGGCCGAAGTGATCGTGAACATCCAGGGCGATGAACCGCTCATAGATCCTGCCGCGATCGATGCCGCCGTACTGACGATCTTAGACGACTCCAGACGTTCCTATGGGAACTTTAAAAAAGCGCATCTGCCTTCCCGAAGAAGTCGATAACCCGAACGTAGTCAAAGTAATTGCCGACCAAAAGGATCGCGCCATTTACTTCTCCAGGTCTGCCCATACCCTACGTGCGGGAAGGCGACGCACATAGTATGACGCGATTCAAGCACATAGGTCTGTATGTATATCGCCGTGATTTTTTGCTTGGCTACTCCGAGTTGCCGATAGGTCCACTGGAACAGGCGGAACGGCTCGAGCAATTGAGAGCGCTGGAAAATGGCTATCCCATACGGGTTGCCGAAACGGAATATGAATCTCTGGGCGTGGACACGCCCGACGACTTTGAACGTGTCTCGAGGCTCTTCGAGGCTTCCTTGTCTATTCATGGCTAAGTACATCTTCGTTACGGGTGGTGTTGTTTCATCGTTAGGGAAGGGCATCGCGGCGGCGAGCATCGGCTGCCTGCTCGAGAGTCGCGGACTGCGAGTTACCTTGCAGAAACTCGACCCTTATCTCAACGTGGATCCGGGCACGATGAGTCCGTTTCAGCACGGAGAGGTCTTTGTTACCGATGATGGCGCTGAAACGGATCTCGATCTTGGCCATTACGAACGTTTCACTCACGCCAAGCTCACGCAAAGCAACAATCTGACATCGGGGCGCATTTACGAAACAATCATCGCCCGGGAGCGGCGTGGTGACTACCTGGGCAAGACAGTCCAGGTGATTCCGCACGTAACCAATGAAATTAAGGCCAACATTCGCAAACTGGCGGCCGATGTGGATGTGGTCATCGTCGAGATAGGCGGCACGGTCGGTGATATCGAGTCCCTGCCGTTCGTTGAGGCGATCCGGCAAATGCGTCACGAGGTGGGGCGTGAGAACGCGATCTTTGTACACGTAACGCTGGTGCCTTGGATTGCGGCGGCTCAGGAGATGAAAACCAAGCCGACGCAACACAGCGTAAAAGAACTTCGCGCGCTGGGTATTCAGCCGGATATTCTGCTCTGCCGTTCTGAACGGCCGTTGGCCGATGATGTGAAGGAGAAGATCGCTCTTTTCTGTGACGTCGAAGTAGAAGGGGTTATTACGGCAAGGGATGTGAAGTCGGTTTACGAGATTCCGCTTGTGTTCGCCGAGCAGCGCGTCGACGAGATTGTACTCCGACTCCTGAGTTGCGAATCGAAGCCAAGGGATCTCAGCAGGTGGAGCGACATGGTGCGCCGCATGAAGGCGCCGTCAGGGGAAGTCTCGATCGGCCTGGTTGGTAAGTACGTTGAGTACGAGGATTCCTATAAGAGCTTAAAAGAAGCTTTGCTACATGGCGGCCTCGACCACGATGTGAAGGTGAACATCGACTGGATCGAAGCAGAGTCACTCGGTTGGCCTACCTGCAAATCGCAGCTTGCGCGCTATGACGGGATCCTGGTTCCTGGCGGATTCGGGAAACGCGGCATCGAAGGGATGATTCATGCGATCCGCTTCGCGCGAGAGGAAAAGGTTCCTTACTTCGGAATCTGTCTCGGCATGCAGACAATGGTGATCGAGTACGCTCGCAACGTTTGCGGTCTCGAAACCGCGAACTCTACCGAGTTCGACCCTGCTACGGTGAATCGTGTGATTTATAAGTTGCGCGAATTAAAGGGAGTGGATGAACTCGGCGGGACGATGCGCCTGGGCGCATATCCGTGCAAGCTGGCGGAAGGCAGCTTCGCGCGCTCGGCGTACAAAACCGCAGAGATCAGTGAACGTCACCGGCATCGCTATGAGTTCAATCGTGAGTTCGAACACATGCTGACAGCAGGTGGCCTGAAGATCAGTGGACAGACACCCGACGGCGTGTACGTCGAGATCTGTGAAATTGCGAATCACCCGTGGTACCTCGGCTGTCAGTTCCATCCCGAGTTCAAATCGAAGCCACTGGAGCCCCATCCTCTGTTCAGCGCATTCGTCGGCGCATCCGTGAATCACCGCGAGCAAAAACGTAACATTGCCGCTCGCGAATATTCACATGCCGGTTGAGTTCGGAACCGGCAAGCCTCTAGGATTGATCGCCGGGCCCTGCGTTATCGAGAGTGAGGATCATGTCCATTTTTTAGCGGGCAAGATCAGGGCGATCGCGGGCGACTTTATCTTCAAGGCATCGTTCGATAAAGCAAATCGCAGCAGCGTGAACTCGTATCGCGGGCCCGGTCTTTGCGAAGGTCTGCGCATTCTCTCGGGACTGCGACGTGAAGGCTATCAGATCCTGACGGACATACACGAGCCCGCACAGGCTGAGCTGGCAGCCGAAGCAGTCGACGTGATCCAAATTCCGGCATTTCTCTGCAGACAGACTGACCTGCTTGTGGCGGCCGGCCGTACAGGCAAAGTGGTCAACATTAAGAAGGGCCAGTTCGTCGCGCCGGCGGATTTGAAACACGCGGCCGAGAAGGTCGCATCCACCGGGAATAACAACATAGTCTTGACCGAACGTGGATCATCGTTCGGCTATAACAATCTCGTTGTTGACATGCGCGGTTTGGTGATCATGCGGAAGCTCGGGTGGCCGGTCGTTTTCGATGCAACGCACAGCGTCCAGCTACCTGGAGCAGCAGGCGAGGCGTCCGGCGGACAGCCGGAGTTCATTGAGCCGCTCGCCTGCGCGGCTGTGGCGACTGGATCTGTCGATGGTGTCTTTGTAGAAGTACACGAAGATCCGTCGCGCGCGCTATCGGACGGCGCGAATGCTTTGCAACTGGACAAACTCGGCCCGCTGCTCGCGAAACTCCGACGCATCCATGGAATTAGTTGATGAGTTCGCGCGGAGCTCACCAAGCGAGTCGATCCTGCGTATCGCGAGGGCTGCCGTAATTTCTTCAAAGAAGAAGTGCACGCTTGGGTGTCCGTTCGGCAGATCTGAAGAGGATCGAAGTGGTCGAGTTTCTTCGGCTGCATTCGTTCCCGAGACTTGTGGTTCGATACGCAGCCGAGAAGATGAGTAAGTCCGATCGCGCCGAGTTGGCACTCTGAGCGCGATCGGCAATTACTAGAACAGGATCTTCGCGCCGATTTGAATGCGGCGAGGATCGTTGATTACACTGGTGACTTTGCCGAAATTGGCCGCGTCACTTACGTTCGTTCCGCCGGCGGAGAAGCGAGTTCGGTTAAATATGTTGAACGCTTCGCCTCGCAACTCGATGCGCATTCCCCGCTCGCCGAAGAGAGAGAACAGTTTAGCAACCGAAAGATTCTCGTTCAGGTTCGGGAATTCGCGCAATTTCGGATTGTAACGGGTAGAGTTTCCGATCGCACGAGCACCTTGGCTGGGGAACTTCGAAATATCCTGGAATCGATCGACGTTCGGGTCGAAGCTTCCGTCAGCCCATTGCGGCTGTGTCCCCTCATAGGAAGTGATAAACGCCGGCGTTCTTCCAGCGAAGATGCCGAGCCCCGAACCACCGGAGATAGCAATCGGACGACCACTGGAATAGAGATTAATGGTCGAGATGCGCCATCCACCCAGGATCTGGGCGCCGATGCCGCTGCTCATCCATTTCTTGCCGGGACCGAACGGTAGCTCGTAAGTTAGACCCAACTTGAAATTGTGGGTGACGTCATAAGAGCCGATCGATTTCTCAAGCCGGCGATTACCCTGATCCGCGGCACGCGGGTTGTCCGTGATCCAGTAGGTGTCAGAGTCCGTCAGAATCTTCGAGAACACATAGGAAGTCGTGAACGAGACGCCTGCCGCATAGCGCTTATCCAACTTGATCACCGCGGCGTGATACGAAGAATGCCCGCTGTGATCACCGTTGCCATCCCAGGTATTGATATCCGTGTACTGCGGATACGGCCGGAGGGCCTGCGCGAGAGTCGCGCGCGAGCCGAAGTCCTTCACGAAATTCGTGTAAGGTAATTTCACTCCCAATGCCGCAATCTGTGCCGCCTGGGCCGGGTCATTGAAACGAAGACCAAGCTGTGCGTTGGTGAACTGCTGCGAGTATTGATAAGGGACCTGATTGTAATTCAGGAGGCCGGATTGAAGATGTGAACCTGCGACACCGTTATACGAAAGGTCCAGGACCAGCGAATTCGTGAGCTGACGTTGAATCGAGAGATTCCATGAGTTCTGCTCCGGCAGACGGCTAATCTCCTGGCCCTGCCACCACGGCATATCCGCGCCATTTTGGAAAGACGGCGAGATGAACGGCGGTACCGGATAGGGAGGCAGTCCGTCTTTCAGGAGGAAAGTCGGGCTCTGTCCCGAGGCGGCAGTACCGAAGCTGAACGTCTGTGTGAAACCCTTCTGGTGCGTCGATCCGGTTGTGGTGGTTACCTGAGAGAACGATCGCGCGAAGTTGCTACGAATGACGGTCTTGTCGTTCACCGCGTAGGCAAAGCCGACGCGCGGGCCAAATCCCCAGAACCAGGAATCGGCCAATTGGCGGCTGCCCTGCCTGCCTTCCCCTGTCCCAGCGTAGATGAGGGCGCCTGGACGGTTATCGGCGCCAGGATTGGGAGTTGTGGGCGAGAAGTCACTCCAGCGATCGAGTTCCTCGACGGGAGGCAGTGTGGTTTCCCATCGCAGTCCCAGGTTGACTGTGAGCTTCGGGCTCAGCTTCCAATCATCCTGGAAGTATCCGGCGAAGTACGGCCACTGTTGACCGATGTAACGGACCGTATCGATTTGGCCATTGGTGGCCCAGCCGAGCAGGAATGATGCGAAAGCATTGCCGCCCGCTTGCGCCTGGTTCTCGATGCCTGGGAGACCGGTTCCAAGATAGCTGAAGTTTGCGCAGCCGGCTACGCATTGACGACCGAAGCCGTTGTACGAGCCCTTCTGATACATACCCCCAAACTTGAACGTGTGTTTGCCGCGAATCAGCGTCGCATCATCAGCGAAGGAGTAGATCAGGTTCTCCGAGCCGTTGTTTGAATCGGCTCCCCAACTGGTGTAGGTATCGTCGAAGCGGATGCGACCCAAGTTGTAGTTACAATCCGGCGCGTTGCCGATGCAGAACTTATCCTTCCAGTTGCCGATCAACTCCTGTGTGGAATTGTGGACCTCTCGCCAATCATTGCCACCGCCGCGAAACTGATTCAAGAAAGTTGGGCTGAAATTGTGATCCCATGTCGCGCGATACACCTTGCTGCGACGATTCAAATCGTTGTAATCGCTGAAAAATCCGGGCAGGCGCGGAGCCCCGTTCGGGCCCGGAGTCTCCAGACTCTCGTTCCAACCGAAATAGAAGCCGACGCGATCCGATTCTCTTACGTATTGATCGCCTTTCAGGCTCCATTTCGTCTGCGGTTGGGTCACGCTACCGTTTGTAGTGAAGAAATTATTCCGAACGTAGTCCAAGGTACCGGGAGCAGCGCCAACATTCGGCTTGACGAGTCCGCCGGGCCCGGATCCGTAAGTGTTCATCGCCGCTACCGCTTGGGGGTCGAAACGAGACTTAGGAATGATGTTTCCGGGAAATGGTTGACGCACACCATTGTTGAGAGTGAACGGGTCATACAGCTGAATCATTTTTCCGCTTGCGTCTACCCAGTTGTGGAAATCGCCATCGTACATCTCAGGGGTGGGAACGGTTCGGCGATCAGAAACAGCGCCGTTGCGGTTGCGGAACGCTTCATACGAGAAAAAGAAGAAGCTTTTGTTGCGGCCGTCATAGATCTTCGGAATCCAGACCGGTCCGCCGACGGTACCACCGAAATCGTGTTGTTTGTAAACCTGCTTCGTCGCCTGGAAGAAGCTCCGGGCATCGAACGCATCGTTGCGGACGTATTCGTATAGGGTGCCGTGCAGGTCGTTCGTACCCGATTTCGAAACGAAATTGATGAGTCCGCCGCCCGCTTGTCCGTACTCCGCTTTGAAGCCGTTGGTTTCGACCGCGAATTCGGTGATCGCATCGAGGGAGGGTGTGTTCACCGCGACCCAGGAATTGCTGAGCGCGCGTGTCGTATTTGCGGAGACGCCATCCAGGTTTACACCGAAGCTCGCCGCCTGGCCGCCGCCGATCTGAAAATTGTTGTCGCCGAAATTCTTCGATTCAGGCGCGAGAATTGCGAGGTCAAACGGGCTCCGCAGCGATCCGCCGACGACCGTCGGTAAATCCTGTATGAGCTTGTCGGTGATGACGGTTTGGCTCTTCGCGTTCTCAGTTTGCAATTGAACCGCGCTAGCCGTCACTTCAATTGCCTGAGCAGCACTTCCGACCTCGAGCGAGACATCCGACCGGACAGTTGCGCCCGCGTCAACTTTTAAGCCGGACGTGACCGCAGGCTTGAAGCCCTCTTTCTCAACCCGGATCGAATAGTCTCCGGGATTCATGTTTGGAACCGTGAATTGACCGGCGTCACCAGACTCGGTCGTGAATGTTGTATTGGTTGCGGTTGCTGTGATTACGACCTTTGCTCCCGGAATGACCGCGCCCGATTTGTCGGTAACCGTTCCAGTGAGTGTACCGCGCTGAGACTGCCCGAAAATTGTTGCAGAAAACAGAAACACAAAGGCGAGCACACGACGAGTTGTGCTGTTCATGAACATGGAAAACCCCTCTTTGCGGGAAGCAGACCCGCCCTGGTTGGCGACTTTAGCATGTTCGGAGGCTTGGTTGCAAGCGGCTACATACGTATGTTGGGACACCTTAACGAAGTGTGGCTGAACCTATCGCCAGATGGCCAAATTGGTCGGAATGGAGACGTTCATGTTCACACACCCATTACTTTGTTACTTGCGCTGTTGTCACGCACCTATCGAGGAAGCCGAATTGACCCAGGTCCCGAACCGAGTCCTGCGAGGACGCGCGCAGAGCCTAAATCCCACGGATTGGGAATTACGAAGGCGCCGGGGCCATCATGCAGAGCGCGGAAAGGATCTGCTTTCGCTTGCTGGGCGTTGGTCATACATCTTTTCCCGCCGGGTATCCGACGCGCCGAAGTTATCCTCGCAGGCTCAGGCGGGACGGGTTATCCGTACCGGGGATCACGCGGGTTAGATCTTCGCCGAGGATCGAGGGACACCATTTCGCTTCGATGTGCTCGATCACCAACTCGGTCCCGCGTGTATGGCTTACGAACGGCCGCTTGCGAGGATCGTACATCGCGTCGGTCAGGTCACGAACCAGTACGACCTGGAAGCCCAGCTTCGTCATCTGCCGAATTCCGAAACCGCGATTGAGGATACAGATGTTTGTGTGTACGCCCATTAAGGCGACGTTCGATATGCCTTCCTGCTTGAGGAAGTTGTAAATTTCCTGCCCATTGTCGCTGACCCCGTCAAACCCGACGATGTCGATTGCCGGGTGCTCGCGCTTCCACGGATATGGGCCCGTCCACTCTTTTACAACAGGATCATCGCAGCCGCCTTCGACGTCATCGATCGGGAAGTTGCGCTCCTCCATTGGCTCACGGGCGCAGCGGGCAAGGATGGGAATGGAAGAGTGTGCCGTCGGAGCCCTCTGCATGCGCTGGCGCCACGGTGTCCCCTCATAAAATTTCATTGTGTCGCTGGGGGAATGGATGATCATTACCCCGAGACTCCGGGCGGCGCTGACCACCTGATTCATTCGCGGAGCCATTGCGGCCACACGCTGGGCAGACATGCCGCAGGTGTGCGTGTCCCACATGTCGCAGATAATGATCGCGGTCTGAGCTACGTCCCATCGCAGCGCGCGCTCGGAGACTCGGAGTTTGGCACTGCCCGCGCCCTGCTCGCCCCGTCTCCGGGCTCGCAGATTCAGGGCGCCGGGAACTCGGGGTCGATTTGGGATGGGAAGGTTTCGGACTGTCTCCTGCGCCTGCGATGTGGCTATCGCTACAGACAACGCACCGAGGAAAGATCTTCTTCGCATGAGCCTCCTATGTATGTCCCCACATTATCCTTAAATGCGATGTTGGGCTCGTCTACTTGACAACAAGTACTCTATAATATAAAGTTCTCTGTAGAGTGATTACCGACTGCAACCCGCATTCATCCAGACAGCTATCGCTGCCAATTGAAATGACACGGCCTCCATTTCTGGACACAGCGACGCCTGCCGGTCCGATACAGCGGCGCTATGCGCTTCTGGTAAATCCCTTCTATGCAAAGGATCCGAATGCGAGTTTCGGCAAACATGTGCTGACGCCGACCCTGGCCCTGACGAGCTTCGCCGCCACGACACCGGAACACTGGGAGATCCGGTATTGGGACGAAAATCTACTCGACGGGAGGCCGCCGGTTGCACCAATGCCTGAGGTGGTGGGCATCACGGTTCATTTGACATTTGCCAAGCGGGCATTCGAGCTCGCACGTTGGTACCGCAGCCGCGGAAGCAGGGTGGTGCTGGGAGGTCTCCATGTATTGTCGTGCCCCGAAGAGTGCGCCCCACATGCGGACGCGCTCGCCGTGGGTGACGGAGTGCAGCTTTGGCCTAGGATTCTCGCGGACATGGAGACAGGCTGCCTGAAATCGAAATACATGGCGACCTATGAGACCGATTATAGACAGGACCCCGCGCCAAGACGATCAATTCTGCCGCGCCGCAGTTTTCTGACCACCACAAGCCTGATTGCGACGCGCGGCTGTCACAACCGGTGCGGGTTCTGCTATCTCGCAACCGACGGCCTTAGGATGCCGTACAGGATGCGAGATCCGAAACAGATCGCGGCGGAGTTTCTGGCGGATGAACAGCCCTATGGTGTCTTCGTCGATAACAATTTGGGGTCCAACCGCGCATATCTGCGCGAATTGTGCCGGGCGCTCCAACCATTGAAGAAAATCTGGAGCGCTGCCGTTACGATCGATGTTACGGACGATTCATCTCTGATTCGCGCCATGGCTCTCGCCGGATGCACGGGTGTGTTTGTTGGATTTGAATCACTAACAGATGAGAATTTGGCGGATGCGAGGAAGAAGACCCCGAAGACCGCCGATTATGCGCGGCGAGTCCGCATGCTGCACGAGCATGGCATACAAGTGAACGGTTCGTTCGTTTTGGGATTCGATCATGATCGGAAAGATGTTTTTGCTCGTACAGCGGGCTGGGTGGAAGACAACCGTCTCGAGTGCGCCACGTTTCACATCCTTACGCCGTATCCCGCCACGCCGCTGTTCCGGCAAATGGAAGCAGAAGGACGCTTGCTGCATCGCGATTGGAGTTTGTACGATACAGCGCACGCGGTATTCCGCCCGAAGAACATGTCACCTGAGGAGTTGGAACAAGGTTATGCCTGGATCTACGAACGCCTCTTTTCACACACTTCGATTTGGCGGCGACGTCCGGCCGACTGGCGCGCCGTTGCTCCGTATTTGGCGATGTCTTATCTATACAAGCGTTCCAACCGGTTCTGGCGATTGCTAATCAAATACCATCTGGTGCATGCCGCCTGGCGGCCGATGGTGGAACTGACGCGACGCCGGCACCTACGATTCCGGGAGAATCTGGCTGCGAACGAAACCTTGAATCCGCCGGGAATGAATGTTGTGACCGCCGGCGTTTAGGCTGGCGTATCTCAGTTTTTCGCGACTCCGGCTGAAGACACCTGCGCCGGCCGAATGTTCTGATTCACGCGGAAGAAATTTCCGGGATCGTACTTGGCCTTGATTGCGGCCAGACGATCGTAGTTTCGGCGATATGTCGCACGAATCCGTTCGTCACCTTCCTCCATCATGAAATTGAGATAAGCTCCTCCGGCGCCGAACGGATGCAAAGCATCGTAATAACTCCTTGCCCAATCGGTAATCTTCGCAAAATTCACCGGCTCCGGATCTACTCCAACGATAACTTCGCTCCACACGACATCCCGGTAACTGAATGCGGTGTCGCTCTCGCTTATTCGATTCACTTTTCCGTTCACCGGGTAAAGGTGCATGGTCGACTGCCACGTGGGGAGAAGTGACGCATGTTCGAGGTGCTTTTCGATCGCGGCATCGCTGAGCTCTCTGAAAAAGTCAGCCTTCCAATACCATTGCAATCCGCTCGGATAGATACCATCGAACATGCTCTGCAGCACCGGATACGGCATTGGCGCGAAGAATTCGAACACGGGCGGACGGTAGCTTCGAATCGATTCCAGGATCGTATTCGCCTGCTCGATTGACCCCTGATAGCACCACACAATTGCACACATTTTATGGAAATGCAGCTCCTCGGGGAACGGAGGTCCGGGCGGCACAGTCATCATGGCGATAAACCCATTCATTTCTTCCGGAGCTTGAGTAATGAACTCGCGATACCACCTCATCACGTCCGCGGCATCTTCGAAATTCCAGAGCATTGGGCCGGCGCACACGGTGTGGACCGGGTGTGCCTCGAAGAGGAAGGAGGTAACAATACCGAAGTTTCCGCCGCCGCCTCGCACCGCCCAGAACAGGTCCGCATTCTCGTCTGCATTTGCGACCACAAAGCTCCCGTCAGCCAGAACCATGTCAACCGAGAGCAGATTATCTATGGTCAATCCGTACTTTCGCGTCAAGTGTCCCATGCCTCCGCCCAAGGTTAGGCCGGCGACTCCGGTACTGGAGATAAGGCCTGACGGTACAGCCAGGCCGAAGGCGTGGGTCGCATGATCTACATCCTTCCACGTGGCGCCGGCCCCCACAAGAACTGTGCGCGACGAAGGATCAACCCTCACATAGCTGATGGCCGCCATATCGATCACCAAACCGTCATCGCAGACGCCCAGACCGGCCGCATTATGCCCGCCGCCCCGGATCGAAACCGGCAACCCATTGGTTTTCGCCATTTTCACAGCAGCCATCACGTCGGCGACATCGGCGCATCTGGCGATCAGCCTCGGCTTGCGATCGATCGAAGCGTTATAGACTTTTCTGGCTTCGTTGTACAAGGGATCTTCAGGTTCGATGACAACGCCGTGGAACTGACCCCGAAATTCAGTAATTGCTTCCTGCAGTGACATAGCGCGAACTCCTTGCTGCCGGTGTCCGGTTTCGATTTCTCCACCGACATATTCAGTTTGCCCGGCGTAGCGTTCTAAGAGCGTTCTGTAGCGGAGCCTGCGGCCGTTCCGTCGGCAAGAATCGACAACCTGCGCTCTAACGCGAGCGAACCGGACCGGCGCGCTGCCGCTATTCCTTGCTGGAAACTGGCGCGCGCGGACTCGGATTTTCCTTCAGCCGCCAGCAACTTCCCTTGGACGCGGTGCAACTCAGCCGCGGCCCACTCCTCGCCGTTCTTGCTCAGGAACGCGAAACCAGTCGAGAGACTGGCAAACGCTTCATCCACGAGACCGACGCGGCTGAGTGTTTCTGCAAGTAAGGCAAAGTAAAACGGCAAACGGATTTCAGCACTCAAACGACGCATCCCCTCAAGTCCCGCGCGTAATTGCGCCAAGCCGGCTTTTTTTTCGTCTTCGACAGCGGCTGCCCATCCCGTAAGGACGTTCGCCATCGCAAGATAGTAGGCAAACCCATGACGGCTGCACAGCTCCACAGTTTCTCTGCCGCGTCGAAGCGCGGCGGCACTGTCACCTTGGAAGACGTGCAGCATTGCGGCATAATCAAGCGCAATCGCCTGACTGAAAGGGTGCCGCATCCGTCTCGCCGCCTCAATCGCTTCCGTCGCGTGTGCCTCCGCGTTAAGATCGTCACCTCGATGCCACTCCAGATGAGCGAGGTAAGAACGACAGAACACTCCTATATCAGGTCCCGCGAACAAGCTGAGCACGGATTCCGTGGGGCCGCCCGTTGTAGTGATCGCGGCGGTCATGTGGTGAAGCGATGCTTCAAGTTGGCCCAGATGATACAAAGTGCTTCCGAGGAGGAAGTTACCCGCCAGCAGCAGCCCCGGAGCCGGCTCGCGTTCCGTTTCTGCCACAAATTCATGGCTGAAATGCCGGGCTTTTTCGAGATCGCCTCGTACGATATGAAAAACCCAAAAGCCGCTTAGAATCGCGAAGATGTAACGATGCTCGAAGCGTCGCGAAAGCTCGAGAGCCCGTTCATAGGTCTCGCCCACCTCTACTGCGGAGTAGCCCTCCGTCGTCACCAGAGCCGGGCCCAATGTCGCGAGCAAATCCAGTTCCTGTCGTAACCGCCGGTCAGACTCCGGCAAGCCCCGCACAAGAGCCAGAGCCCGCCTAAGCAAATCCGCGGCTTCGGTATCCGCATACCTCTGACGCGCATATGTCGCGGCGCGCCTGTAGTGCTCGATTGCTTCGTTCGCCATTCCGGCTTGTTCGAAGTGCGAGGCGATCTTTCCGTTGTGGCTTTCGATGTCGTCCTCGTACACCTCAGTCAAAGCGAGCGCAACCCGCCTGTGCCAATATCGCTGGCGCACCGGGCTTAGTTCCGTGTATGCTACTTCACGCAGTCGATCGTGCGTAAAATCGTATTCCGAAGCTCCGCGGCCCTCGATAATGCGCCTTTGCCAGAGTTCGTCGAGCGCGTGGGAAAGGCTGGCTTCATCCCAGTCAGTTGCTTTGGCGAGTAATTCGAAGGAGAACGGCCTTCCAACGACACCCGCAAGCCCAGCCAGATCGTATGAGTTCGGCGTAAGCTGCGCCAGCCGGGCCGCAATTACGGCATGGACCCGAGTGCTTTGCAGCCCGGCACGCACGCTTTCCAGAACAAATAATGGGTTGCCGCGGGTCGCTTGAAAGATGTCTCCCAGGTTCCCGCTATCGAGGGGCTTCGCGGATTCCATGCGCGCCAATTCGGCCGTTTCCTGAGCGTCTAACGGAGCGAGCGGAACCTCCGCAACTATACCGGATTGTCGAACTCCCGTTAGAAATCGGGTGAACGGATGGTCACGAGCTGTCTCTCCCGCTCGCACAGTACCCAGAAGGAGGATTCCGCTGGCGGCAGACGAGGTCAAGAGCGTGCTGAGCCATTCGAACGAATCGGTGTCACACCACTGCATATCATCGAGGAACAGCAACAACGGTTTCCGGCTCTGCTCAAATGCCGCAGTTAGCGATTCGTAGAAATGAAAACGCTGCCAGCTTTCGTTAGAAGCCGGTTGAGCGGGTCTGAGCAGATCGTACTCCGGGAACTGTTCCTGAATCTCCGGCAACAACCGCGCCAGTTCCGCCAGACGCTGTGCCCCGAGGTTGGGCCAGCCTGCGCGTATCGAGTCGCAGCGCAGCCACTCCGCCACGGGCGCATACGCGACTTGCCCCTGTCCCACATAGCAGCGGGTGCGCGCGGCTGCAAACCCTGCTCGGATACAGGACTGATATAGCTCGTCAGCGAGCCTTGTCTTGCCGATGCCCGGCTCTCCCGAAATGATGGCCACTCGCGGCCCGTCTTCAACCGCCAATTGCCAAGCCGCTGCCAACAGATCCCATTCCTTCACTCGGCCGACCAATGCCCGAACCTTCTGCAGCTGCGACAACGGTTTCCCGGCAAGCGCAGGGGTTCCCGAGGTCTGGTCGTGTAGCGTTGCGTGCTCCGTTTTCAGGATTCGTTCAAATAGCTCTCGGGTGGCGAGATCTGGATCTACACCCAGATCACGTCGCAGAACGCGCATGCACTGGTGATAAGCGCGCAAGGCCCCGGCCCGGTCATTATTGGCCGCATGCAGTCGAATCAGTAATTGATGGTGCGCCTCGTTTAGCGAATCGAGCGCAACCAGACGTTCGGCCCAAGGAATTGCAGCCGGATATTCCGCCGTCTGTTCGAAAAGCGTGGCGAGACGGTGCAATACGCTTGAGAGCTGTCTTCGATAATCCTCCCGAAGAGGCGCCAGCCAGTCGTCGTAGAGCGAAGGCAAAAGGTCGTCTTCATAAAGCTGCGCCGCTGTTCGCAGCGATTCGACCTCCTGCTCGCGATCCCCTTGTTTACGGGCAATCTCGGCCCGCGCAATGGCGGCCTGGAACTCTGCAACATCGATCGAACAGGACGGGTCCTGACGCCAGTGGACTGCAAAATGATCGATCGCCAGCAAGTCGCATTCCGCAGGCAGTGCTCGCTTCAAATTGTGAAGGAGCTGCCTTAGATTCGTTCGTGCCTGCGATTCGGTTGACGCTGGCCAGAGCGTGAAGGCCAATCGCTCCCGAGGCTGCGGCGCGTCGCTATGCAGGATGAGGTAGGCGAGCAGCGATTGGAGGCGATTCGTATTGACCGCCGTGACCGGACGTCCTGCGAAACTGATGCGCAGGTTTCCGAACAGGCTGACTCGCATGGATACGTACGTAGTTTACGACTTCTTAGGCGTGAGGCGTCCAGGCCCGCGCCGACGTGCTTTGGTTAAAACCATTACCCCTAGTACCGCAGTCTCATTGACCAAAAACACGCTCACAAAACTTAATCCTTTTACCTACAGCTTTCACCGTAGAAATCGGCAGTACTTAGGAGTTTTTGACCTTATGCGTAGATTCTTTTCGGGGGCCACTTTGCTGTTTGTCGCCACCGCCATCGCTTCGGCAAATGAGCCAGTGATTACGATCACGGCGCCAACAGGCTCATTGTACGTAAATCAATTTCCTTATAGCGCGCCCGTGACGTTCAGCATTTATCACGGCCCGAGTACGGGCGATGCAAACACGAATAGTGAGTTGAAGAATATCAATGTTCTGCAGGTATCCGTGAATGGAGTACCGTTGGCCGACTTCGGAAATGGCGGACCCCTTGGCAATCCTTTCGATAACGCAAACAAGTGTTCTAATCAGATGACTGTTGCGAACGGCATTCTGAATTGTTCGGCTATGGATGCGAATAACGCGACTATCACTGTGCCGTGGACCATTTCAGCACCTGGTAACTACGTCCTGCTGGTATCTGTGAAACATAAGAACGAGATTGGCCAGGACACCGAGACTGTTCAGGTATTTGTCGTAGCGGCAGGTTACCCGGCTCCTCCGGCGATCGCGAACGCTTACATCAACAGTATTAGCGCCCTGAAGGCCGGAGCGTCCAAAGTCCGTGGCTGCGTGCTGAATGAGATCGCTCGCGAGCATGGCCAGAACAACAAATATGGCCCCAATGGGGGTCCTTACAACGAGGCGCTTGTGCGGCACGACGTGTACACGTTCTGGTCTAATCCGTGCGGCGCGACATGGCCTTCCACGGTGACTCCTCAGTAGAAGATCACGAACAAACACCGGAATGGGTCGGGAGACCGCGGCCAACATTTCCTCTTGGATGAAGTCGCTGTCTTCCCGGCACGATCGAGTTAAGTAATCTGCTGAAGCAAATCGAATAGAATGTCTGCTCAGTGACTCAACGAGCGTGGATTTTTCCGGTGCTACTGTCGCTAGCCGTAAGCATCGCTTCGGGTCAGTTTGCGCCCGGGTACGTGGATCCCGAGCCTGTGTTGCGCGAAGCTGCTAAAGCGATCGGTACCGACAATTTGCGATGCGTGACAATCTCGGGCACAGGTTATGCCGGAGTGGTGGGACAGCAGAAGGAATCAGGCTGGAACATCGACTGGCCGCGGGGGGAGGCGCTGACCAATTACACCCGCACGATGAACTGGGAAGCCAAGACGTCGAAAGAACACTTCGATCGCAAACCCGGACTGAATCCTGCTTCGTGGAAGTATGGGACAGGTTGGAAAGGTGGCACGCCCTTACAGCAGCATCCACATCAGACATTCGCCGTCAATGGGAAGTACGGTTGGCATATCGATGGAGTGGGCGGGAAACCGGTAGCTGCTTCACCTGAAGACGCTGAGCGATGGCAGCTCGATCTCTGGATGAATCCGCACGGCTTTCTGAAAGCCGCCAGGCAGCCGGGCGCTAATCCGAGGGCAGTATGGCGATGGGAACTCGGAGAATCCGGTCGCGACGGCCACACCACCATCCCAGAGAAGATGACGGTTGTTTCGATCACGATGTTCGGCAAGTATCGTGTCGACGCCACGATCAATAAGGAACACATGCTCCAACGGATTCACACCTGGGTCCCGGATCCGGTCCTGGGCGATATGAATTACGAACATGAATTCACCAATGAAAGCTATGTGGATATTGGAGAAGGAATTCGATTTCCCACCGTATGGCATCACCACGATGGTTGGGATGACAACTTTGGAGCGCAAAATATCAGCGCAGGACACAACGGATTCGGAGGCGTTTTCAAAACTATCACTGCGAACGTCTGCGCCGATCCGCTGACGGTTCCCGGTTCGGTCCTTCAGACGACATTCCCGGTCCGAGTGGAGACGCAAAAATTAGCGGATGGCGTGTACCTGCTGGGAGGCGGGTCGCATAATAGCGTGGCGGTCGAGTTCAAGAATTATGTTGCTGTTGTCGAGGCGCCTCTCGATGAGCGACGAAGTCTGGCTGTGATCGAGGCAGTCGTTCAGCTCATTCCTAATAAGCCCATTCGTTTTCTCATCAATACCCATCAGCACTTTGATCATATCGGTGGTCTGCGTACCTACATGCACATCGGAGCCACAATCATTACGCACTCCAAGAACTTCAACTTCTATAACCACGACGTTCTCAACTACACGCCTCGGACTTTGGATCCGGACATGTTGTCGCTCTGGCCGCCTACGGAACTGGCGGAAGGTTATCAATACGAAACCGTCCGTGAGAATTACGTATTGAGCGACGGCACGAGGGACCTACAGATCTCATACGTGCAGCCGCTGGCGCACGTGGAGGGCATGTTAATGGCATATTTGCCAAAAGAAAAGATTGCGATCGAAGCGGACTTGTACGACTCGTTTCCCACTGGCGCCGCTGCAACGGCAGCGAATAGGAGTTTTTACAACCACGTGCAAAGGCTCGGATTGGATATAGGAGCCATCGCGCCTATCCATGGGCCTGCAGTGCCCTGGAATGATTTTATGAAGGTGATCAACGGACGCTGATCAGCCTCTACGGCGAAGCCGGAGTCCGATGCCAGCGAGCGCGAATCCGAGAAGCCCAAACGTCGAGGGTTCCGGTACCGCCGAAGCAGCGACTATTGGAGTCTGCCGGAGAGTGAACCTGTTCAGACCGCTCGGATTCGCTTCCAAGAGATCATCCGGTACGTCAACGGCAAAAGTGAATACGGCAGGACGAAAGCGCGGAACATTCCCGTCACTCCAGCCAAGAGTCTTCATCTCATCCACAGTTAGCGTGAACATAGGCGATTGGGCTGTGGAGTGACCTTCAGCACACCATGACCATACTTCTGAGTTTCATGACCGATCCTTTGCTCTTTGAGTACGCCCTTGTTCCTGAATCAGTGCTTACAAGCAAACGCGCGTTCGCATTCCCGGATAGCTCATCAAGAATAATGGCTCTTCAAGAGTTCGCTGCCGCCGGTTTAACGCGGCCCCGGGCTGAGTCATGGCGGCCGGACGCGGGAAAGAGATTTCCTATTTTGCCTAAGCCGTAGCGAGGCATGCCGCTATAAATCGCTTCGTACTCGCCGGCCCGAACCAAATAGGTTTCGTGCCAGATGCCTACGTCTCCGCGGCTTTTGGCCATACGTTTATTGAAAGCAACCCAAGCCGGCCAATGTAGGTGATCGTGACTTCGAGCGTATGCTTCCAACTGCTCGAATGATCGCCAATACTGGACAGTCAACAATCCGCCTGATATCGATCCCAGGAATCCGCTGTCAGGCCGCTGAGCCAATTCTTTCAACATCCGTGGCATTGCTAGAAACACCGGCAGCCACTTGTGCGGCTTCCAAAACTTGTTGATCCGCATTCCGATGACAAACACTACGAAATCACCTTCAATCGCGGCCGTAACTCGCTCAGCAATGATCTGCGCCATAGGACCTCCTAAACCAAAGGAACGCCAGTGATGGAACACCGTCTATTCAACGCAGAAGATACTACGGAAATCATTTACGTCAACGCACCGACGCTGCAATCGTTTTTTGAAATTCGTCCGCTTTCTTTACTGTTTGCGAGACATTGATCGTAAGTACTCGCCGGTCTCTTACCACAACACGTCCGTTCACTAATACGGTCTGCACATCGGAACCCTTCAGCGCATAGACAAGCTGCGAATACACATTGTACATGGGTCGGGCGTGCGGGACATCAGTCCCAATCATCACGATATCGGCGCGCTTGCCTTTCTCGAGAGAGCCGATTTGCTTTTCCATACCTAGCACGCGAGCGCCACCGATGGTCGCCATTGCAAACGCCTGTTCGGCCGAAAGCGACACCGGGTCCATTGTGTGAACCTTCTGCAGTTTTGCGGCGAGATCCATCTCCTCGAACATATTCAGGTCGTTGTTACTGCCGGCCGGCCCATCCGTGCCGAGCCCTAGAGCGACATTGGAAACAAGATAACGAAGAACCGGGGCCACTCCGCTGGCGAGCTTTGTGTTGCTCGAGGGACAGTGGGATACCCCGACCCCGCGTTGTTGGAGGATCCTCATGTCCTCATCGTCGATCCACACGCCATGAGCAGCAACCGTACGCCCTTTAAGCGCGCCCAAACTATCCAGAAGCTTTGTGGGAGTCATGCTCCTCTTGGCAAGCAGTTCATCGTTCTCGCGTCTGGTTTCGGAAAGATGGATTACAAACGGAACGTCGTACTTGTTCGCCAAGGCACGAGCCGACTTGAGGGTCTCATCGGAGTTCGTATAGACGGCGTGCGGCGCCACGGCTGGAGTGATAAGGTCGTCGCCGCGGAAGCGATTGAGGAAGGATTCGGCTCGCTTCAAGCCGTCTGCGGGAGTTTTGGCGTCCGGCACCGGAAATCCGATGATCGTCTGTCCGAGCACGGCGCGCATGCCGCACTCTTTCGTCGCTTCACCGACTACCTCTTCGAAGTAATACATGTCCGTGTACGTTGTCGTACCGGAAAGCAACATCTCGGCGCACGCGAGCCGAGTGCCCCAGCGCACGAAATCGGGATTGACGTTTTTGGATTCCGCCGGGAAGATGAACTTCTCGAGCCAGTCCTGGAGTCGCATATCGTCCGCGATTCCCCGCAACAACGACATAGCCGCGTGCGTGTGCGTGTTGATGAGCCCCGGAATCAGAATCGCAGTCGGCGAATCGATTCGTGATTTCGGCTGGAAAAGTTTGTCGATCTCGGCTTTGGTTCCGACGGCAGCGATGGTTGTACCTTGAACTGCAACGGCGCCGTTTTCGATGACGCGCTTCGAGGCATTCATGGTTACGACACGCCCGGCACTCAGGATGAGATCGGCCGGCTCGGCGAAAAGAACCGAAGCGACTAAGAGAAATCTAAAGGAACGAAGCATCGAAGGGTCTCGGGAAGAGCTCTTTCATCCGCATAGATTCGGTCTTTCCCTGTAGGTTCACAAGCAGCACTTCGATGTCACCGCAGAACTCCCAAAGCAATTGCCGGCAGGAGCCGCAGGGAGGTGTCAACACGTCGGTATCGGCGGCAACCGCGATACGCACGAATCGGCGTGCGCCTTCCGACATTGCCTTGAAGATGGCGACACGCTCGGCGCACATCGTCAGCCCATAAGTCGCATTTTCGATATTGCAGCCGGTGTGAATTCCGCCGGAAATGTCTTTGAGAGCAGCGCCAACCTTGAAATCCGAGAAGATTGCGTGCGCGTGCTCGCGTGCTCGCAATGCAGACTCGACCAGCGCTACATCCATCAGACCTCCGCGTCGAGCTTGGGAATGACCGCCTTCAATAAACGAACGAAAATCTCGCGTACCTGATGTCCGATTTCGAGCACGTGGTCGTGATTGATTTTCTCATTGAGGATGCCGGCTGCCATGTTCGTTACACAGGAGATGGCTAGCACGTTCATGCCCATGTGATTTGCCACGATCGCTTCGGGTACCGTGGACATGCCGACCAGATCCGCGCCGATTATACGAAGAAACCGGATCTCCGCCGGCGTTTCATACGAAGGCCCAAGCACTCCAGCGTATACGCCCTCTGTCAAAGGAATGCCGTTCTCAGCGGCCGTATTCTTTGCGATCTCCCGAAAGCGCTGGCTATACACATCGGACATATCCGGGAACCGCGGACCGAAGTCATCCTCGTTGGCGCCTACCAGAGGGTTCATTCCCTGGAGATTGATGTGGTCGCTGATCAGCGCCAAGGCGCCTTGCTGAAAGGATAAATTGATTCCGCCCGCAGCATTCGTGAGTACGACGGATTTCACTCCCAGCAAATGCATTATGCGCATCGCGTATGTCACGCGGCCAGGAGAATAACCTTCGTACAAATGCGCACGGCCGGATAGAACGGCAAGATCGACCGTTCCGAGACGACCGAACACCAGCTTGCCCGCGTGACCGATAGCGGTAGAACGCGGCCAACCCGGAATGTCGGAATACGGGACTTCGACGCAATTCGTAAGCTCGTCGGAGAAGCCGCCCAGTCCGCTTCCGAGAACAACGGCCAGCCTGGGCGGCGCAGGCATCCTCTCGAGTAGATAATTCTTCGTTTGCTGGAACATGTTAGAGCAACATTCCAGCGATGCAGGCCGACATGAAATTTGCCATGGACCCCGCGGCAACCGCACGCAGGCCTAAGCGTGCAAGATCCGATTTTCGTGACGGCGCCAACGCTCCGATTCCGCCGATCTGGATCGCGATGGAACTTAGATTCGCGAACCCGCACAGAGCATAGGTCGCTATTACGAACGAGCGAGGATCGAGATGACCTTTCATCGGGCCAAGCTCCAGAAATGCGACAAACTCATTCAAGACCAAGCGCGTGCCGAGCAGATTGCCAACTGTGGTGCAGTCATTCCATGCAACTCCCAAAAGCCAGGCAATCGGCGCGAACACCACGCCGAAGATTCCTTGCATAGAGCCCGGAAGCCAGCCGAAGCCCTGGATGCTATGTAACCACCCCAACATTCCATTGAACATTGCGATCAGAGCCAGAAACGCTATGAGCATACCGCCGATGTTCAGCGCCAGTTGCACGCCGTCTCCGGCTCCTCGCGCAGCAGCATCAATTATGTTGACACCAGGCTTTTCGACTTCGACTTTGACGTTGCCGTGAGTGGCCGGCGTTTCGGTTTCCGGGATCATCATCTTCGCAAGCATGATTGTCGCCGGAGCCGTCATAATCACCGCTGTTAATAAGTGCGTAATTTCAACGTGCGCGATCTTCACATACGCGGCCATTACGGCGCCCGACACATGGGCCATGCCGCTGGTCATGATCGTGAACAGCTCGGATTGGGTCAGTCCCGCAAGAAATGGCCGGATCGTTAGCGGCGCCTCGGTCTGCCCCATGAAAATACTCGCAGCGACACTGGTGGATTCAGCCCCGCTTGCGCCCATGATGCGCTGCATCGCAACAGCCATTGCTCGCACTACGACCTGCATCACTCCCAACTGGTACAACACCGCAAAAAGCGATGCGATGAAGATAACGATTGGGAGTACTTGAAAGGCAAAGATCACTCCGAACGGACCGGACTTCACCCCAAGGGGTCCGAAAAGAAACTGACTTCCCGCTTCAGCATACTGAAGCAGAGCATTCACTGCGATCGAAGCAATTTGAAAGAGCTTTCCAAAACTTGTCCTCAGTATCAGAAAGGCAAATCCAAACTGTAGGGCCAAGCCCCAGAGCAATACTCGGGGTTGAATGGCTTTCCGGTTTGTAGAAAATAAAAACGCTACCGCAAGTATCGCCAACAGGCCAAGGAGGCCCGTGAAGCGCTCCATTTAGCCAACCACTTCGAGAATCAGGTTACGCTCGTCGGGGGCTGTGGAGGAGAGGCGGAATGCGTCTTCCACCAGTTGGGCTGCGTCTTCCAGCCGATCTTCGCGTGTGTAGTAGATCCGGCACAAAACCGAACCTGCGTCGATCTTCTGGCCGACCTTGGCTTCGAGAATGACACCGACCGCGGGATCGATGACATCCTCTTTGCGATCGCGGCCAGCGCCGATCATCGTTGACGCGAGACCGATATCCTCGGCGTTGATAGCGCTGATGTAGCCTGAACGCGGACAGAGAATTTCGCGAGCGCCGGTCGCGTTGGGGAGCAGTTCGAAGCGGTCGAGCACCTGAGGATTCCCCCCTTGCGCCTGGATGACTTCTTTCAGCTTGCGATACGCCGAGCCGTCGAGGATCTTGGCCTGCGCAAGCTCACGGGCCTGATCGATGGAGTCGGCTTTTTTGCCGAGATGGATCATGCGCGCGGCAAGTTCAATCGAGATCTCGTGCAGGTCAACAGGGCCGACGTTCTGGAGCGTCTGCGACACTTCCATCACTTCCAGCGCGTTGCCGATTGCATATCCGAGCGGCTGATCCATGTTGGTGATCAGCGCCTGCACTCGCTTGTTGCCCATCCGGCGGCCAATCCCCACCATGATCTGAGCAAGCCTGCGCGCTTCCACCTGCTTCTTCATGAACGCGCCCGCGCCCACTTTGACGTCAAGGACCAATGCATCCAAACCGGACGCAAGCTTCTTCGACATGATCGAAGATGCAATCAGGGGAATCGACTCGACGGTCCCCGTTGCATCGCGCAGCGCATACAGGTTCCGATCTGCCGGAGCGATCTCATCGGTCTGACCGATGAAAGCAAGATTCAATTTCGAAAGCTGGGAGCGGAACTCATCGATGGTCAGATCCGTCCGAAATCCCGGAATGGATTCCAACTTGTCCAGCGTTCCACCGGTGTGACCCAGCCCGCGCCCCGAGATCATAGGAACAACCACGCCTGCCGCTGCCGCAATCGGAGCCGCAATCAGACTGGTTTTGTCGCCAACGCCGCCGGTGGAGTGTTTATCGACCTTCAAGCCCGGGATCAGAGTGAGATCCACCACCTCTCCGGAGCGGATCATGGTTTCCGTCAGAGAGTCGACTTCGCGATCCGACATGCCGGAGAAGAACGTGGCCATCAGGAAGGCCGACATCTGGTAGTCCGGAATCTGACCGCTCGTATACCCGTTAATCAGGAAACTGATTTCATCGGGGCTAAGTTCCTCCCCGTCCCGTTTGCGGTGGATAAGGTCGACTGTACGCATTCTTGGAACTCAGCGTACCATCTTAAGACTTTGAAAGTAAAGCAACTACGTGCCCGAAACAGGCATTTCGACCATCGGATAACGGTATTCGCCGCGGAAGATCTCAGCGAAAAGCTCTTCTATTTCAGCGTGCAGAATGCCGTTGGATGCCAGGATATGGGGTGACCGGATATTTGCGGGCTTGCCGGTCATCTCGGACGTTCGTCCTCCTGCCTCTTCGAGGACGACGACTCCCGCGGCCATATCCCACGGATTGAGGCCGAACTCCCAAAAAGCGTCGATCCGGGCGCATCCGACGTAACAGAGATCGATCGCAGCCGCTCCGGCGCGCCGAACGCCATGGGTGAGCATCGCTAACTGATAGTAGAAATGCACATTTACGTTCCTATGACGACGGCGGCTAGGAAATCCGGTTGCGACGAGAGCATCATTCAGTTTCGCAGCGCTCGAAACGTGAATACGCTCGCCATTCAGGAAAGCGCCCGAACCGCGCTCGGCAGAGAACATCTCATCGCGCGTAGGGTCATAGACGACACCCGCGATAAGTTCACCCGCCTTCTCGACTCCGATCGAGACGTTGTACACGGGAAAACCATGCGCGAAGTTGGTTGTTCCGTCCAGCGGATCGACATACCAGCGATATTCTGATGTTCCCTCGCGACCTCCGCCTTCTTCGGCGACGATCGAATGGTCGGGAAAGGCGTTCGTCAGGCGTTCGACGATCAACTTCTCCGATGCCCGATCGGCCGCGGTGACCAAGTCATACTCACCTTTTAACTCATAGCCGATGCGGCGCTGCGCAAATTCGTTCAGTAAACTTCCCGCTTCGCGGGCGATAATACCGGCCGTTTCAAGGATTTGCGGCATCAGGGGAGCTCATACAGATATTTGATGTCGTGTTTATAGAGAAAGAGGTTCGGCTGGCCATCGCGCGTCAGACGGATGAATTGTTCGTCGTAAAACTCGAGTTTGCCGTCGATCTCCTGATTATCAGTGAGTCTTACGCGAATGCGAGCGCCCATGTCCGCTAAGCGGCGCAAATACTTGGGCTCTTCGAATGTTTGCTCTGGAGCTTTTGTTTTGGAGGATGCCATTTGGGCGGGGTCATCGGCCGGAGCCTTGTGTCTCCCCATAATAGCCAGTGCGAGAAATCACGCGCAATCCGGGCTGAGACACTCGTATTTCCAGCCGATGAAATTCGTCCTTGGTTAAAGGAACATTCCTGGGGTAAAAGCCGATCAGATACTGAGTGCGCAGATCACGAAGAATCTCATCGAATACCGTATCGAGCGCATTCAGACCCGGCGTAAACATTCGTCCGCCTGTACTTTGGGAGATGCCGGTGAGCGCATGCTCGCCGGCGATGTGACGTCCGGCCTCGTTCGTGATGGGCATCACCAGGATTCCATAAACTACGGCGTCCGCATCGTGGGCGGACCTTAGCGCCTCGTGATAATTCTTACTGCTCACAGTATCCGCGCCATCCGTTACGACAATCAGTACGCGGCGGCCTTCCCGTTCCTGGATACGCTCCGAGCAAAGATAGATCGCGTCATAAAGCGCGGTTCCCGCTTCGCCCCGCAGTTTCCGCAATTCTGTATCGAAGCGGCGGAGGTTGCGGGTGAAGGGTACGAGTTCCTGCACCTGCCAATTGAAGGATATTAACGAGGCGGAATCGTCGGGATTTCCTTCCCGGTACAACGCCTGCAGGAAGCGATGCACCGAGTCGGTCTGATACTTCATCTCTTTGCCCGTAGACCCGCTAATATCGATCAGAATTGCGATCGACAGCGGCTGCGAGGTGTGGCGCTCAAACAGCGCAATGGTTTGCTTTACGCCGTTATCGAAGACGGAGAAGTCTTCTTTTTGCAGCGATCCAACCGTGCCACCGGAATTGTCTTTCACGGTTGCGAGTAGCCGAACAAGTTGGACATCGACCTTGAAAACCGGTTGCTGCGCCAGAAGTGTGAGCGCAAGCGCCACGAGGCCGGCTAGTTTTGCTGGAGAACGGATTCGTCCCACTCGCCCTCCACCCAAACCTCGCCATCGGCGAAATGTTCCTTCTTCCAGATGGGCACGAGCTTCTTCAGGCGATTGATTCCTTCCAGCGCCGCTTCAAAGGCGGCTCTCCGATGCGGCGCGCTGACGACAATAAGGACGCTGATTTCGCTGATCTCCATTCGCCCAAGCCGGTGGACCATCGCGATCCGCGTGATTGGATGACGGGCGGCGATGTCGTGTCCGATTTCCGTCATCGTTTTGATCGCCATGGGTTCGTAGCACTCGTAGTCGAGGAACCGGGTTGCCCGGCCTTTGGTGTTATTCCGTACCACGCCCTCAAAAATAACCAGTGCGCCATCTTCAGGCGTAAGTACCCGGCTCCGAACGGCAGCAACCTCAATCGGATTTCGCGTCAGAGCGAAGAAATGGCCGCGATCAACTGATCCTCCGCTGACGGGCGGCAGGAACGCGACCTCATCTCCGTCTAAAACGGTGGTCGAAGCCTCGGCGAAGTTCTGATTGCAAGCGATGACCACACTGCCACGTATGTCCTGCATGCGCGGGTATATCGCCGCGTAATGTTCGAAAACATCCTTCAGCGTAGCGCCTTCGGGGAGGTCCAAGGTTTCCTGGCTCCGGCCCGCAATGTCCTTGAGCTGTCCGAAAAACAATACTTTGACGCGCACGCCTGAATCGTAGCAGACGTGCGCGTTCGCCTCAGCGTTGCTACTATGTCGGGCGTGAGCGACATTCGATTTCGCGTCCGTTATGCCGAAACCGACCAGATGGGTGTGGTTTACCATGCCAATTATCTCGTCTGGATGGAAATGGGACGTGTCGAACTCTGCCGGTCAGTGGGCGTTCGCTACCGTGATCTGGAGGAAAAAGAAGGAGTTCTCCTGACTGTGGCTGAGGTAAACTGCCGGTATCTGGCTCCGGCGCGATATGACGATGAAGTCCTTGTATCCACCAGAGTGAAGCGTTCGACATCGCGGTTATTGGAGTTCGAGTATGTCATCTGTTTGGCGGACTCCGGCAGGCAATTAGCAACCGGTTCTACGATTCACATTTTCTGCAATCGTGAACTGCGGCCTTGCCGGTTGCCCGAAGCGTATTGGGCTGCATTTGGGATGGCAAAGGTAATCTCCAGTTGAACCAGGGAGGGATTCCATGAGCGAGACACGGAGGGAATTCATGCAAAAAGCGTCGGCTATCGCGTTGTTGGCAGAGCAGGTGATTGCGCAAACGTCGAGCGCGTCCGCGACCGGGATGCCGACCCGCGTTCTAGGGCGTACCGGAGAACGCGTGTCGATAGTCGGAGTGGGAGGCTGGCACATTGGCGCTGTCAAGGACGAACCAGAGGCGATCAAGATTGTCCACGCAGCGATGGATGAAGGCATCACTTTCTTCGATAACGCCTGGGATTATCAGGACGGACACGCGGAAGAAGTGATGGGGAAAGCTCTCGCGATGGACGGCCGCCGGAAAAAGGTCTTCCTGATGACCAAAAACTGCGAGCGCGATTATGAGGGCTCGAAGAGGAACCTGGAAGAGAGCCTCCGGCGTCTGAAGACAGACCACCTGGATCTCTGGCAATTCCATGAAATGGTTTATGACAACGATCCGGACTGGGTGTTCGAGAAGGGTGGAATCAAGGCCGCTTTAGAAGCCCGCAAAGAAGGCAAGGTCCGCTTTCTGGGATTTACCGGGCATAAGGACCCTCGCATCCACGCGAAAATGCTCGGCAAACCGCAAGAGTGGGACACCGCGCAGATGCCGGTAAATGTGATGGACCCGCATTACCGCAGTTTTCTGAACGAGGTGGTCCCGTTATGCCTCAAGAAGAATGTCGGTGTGATCGGCATGAAGGGGCTCGGCGGCGGTTATCCGAACGGGCGCTTTCTGACGGAAGTTGGGCTCACGTCCGATGAGTGTTACCGGTTTTGTTTAAGCCAGCCCGTAACGGTGCAGGTGATGGGGATCAACTCCATGCAGCAGTTAAAGCAGGATGTGGCGCTCGCGCGTTCTTTCAAACCGCTGTCGCCGGACGAGAATCGGAAGCTGATGTCGCGAGTGAAGGATCTGGCCGGGGACGGGCGGCACGAGTTATTCAAGTCGACGAAGGTGTTCGACGGACCGCACCATCGCAAACAGCACGGATTTGATCTGGCTTAGCGGTGTGGCTGCGCTTAGGCCGGTGAGTCCCCGACCTCTTTTTGTAGGCGCTCCATCTCGGCCTTCAACTTCTGAATGATTTTCTGATAAGCAGGATATGAGTAGCGATTCACCATCTCGCGTTTGTCCTTAGCGAGATCGTAAAATTCCCACGCGGGGTCCGTGGCGGGCTCGTGCGCTCCTTTCATTCCGAGCGGCTTGCCGTAGTAATAGATGAGCTTGTATTGCTTGGTTCGAATGCCATAGTGACCTGGAACATGGTGATCGCCGTCATTGTGCATCCAGTACCGGTAATACATTGCATCGCGCCAATTCTTCGGTGTGTGGCCGGTCAGGTTTGCACGGAAGCTGCGGCCCTGCATTTCCGACGGAGCCTTCTTACCGGCGAAATCAAGAAAAGTGGGAGCGAAATCTATGTTGAGAACGATGTCCTCGTTCACCGAGCCCGCTTTGATTGCGGCGGGATAGCGAACCAGAAATGGCATGCGCAGCGACTCTTCCAGCATCAGGCGCTTGTCGTATAGGCCGTGATCGCCGAGGAAGAAGCCCTGATCGGATGTGTAGATCACGATTGTGTCGCGGGTCAGATTCTCTGAGTCGAGGTAATCCAGGATTCTGCCGACGTTGTCGTCCACGCTCTGCACGCAGCGGAGGTAATCCTTGATGTAGTACTGATACGCCCATTTCCGCAACGCATCGCCTTCCAGGCCTGCCGGTTTGTCAACCTTCAAGTCGGTCTTGTTATTGTTCTCGCCGACCTTCATTTGCACGGCAGCCATGCTCGGAGCTTTGCCTTCGTAGTGATCCAGGAGATTGTCAGGCTCCGGAATGGTCTGGCCGTTGAAGAGCGTCTTGTACTTCGGGGCGGGTTGCCATGGCCGGTGCGGGGCCTTGTGGTGACACATCAGATAGAATGGTTTGCTCGTGTCGCGGCGCTTCAACCAATCGAGGCTGAGATCTCCGATCAGATCCGTGCAATAGCCGGTGTACTTTTTACGTCCCTCCGCGGTAATGAATTCAGGATCGTAGTACGCACCCTGACCGGGCAGAATATTCCAGTAATCGAAGCCCGTCGGATCTTTCTGCAAGTGCCATTTGCCAATAATGGCGGTTTGATACCCGGCCTTCTGCAACTCCTTCGCGACATTATTCCGGCTGCCGTCGAGGCTGTCGGCGAGGGTGTACACGCCGTTTTTATGGCTATATTGTCCGGTGAGGATCGCAGCGCGCGAGGGTGTACAAATCGAATTAGTGCAGAAGCAGTTTGACAGCTTCATGCCGCCGGCCGCGAGGCGATCGATATTCGGGGTCTTGTTGATCTTACTGCCGTATGCGGAAATCGAATGCGCTGCGTGATCATCGGACATGATGAAGATGATGTTGGGCGTCCGTATGGTCTGGGCAGTGGAGACGGCGAATGCGGATGTCATCGAGCCGAGGAGAAACTCGCGCCTTGACTTCGGTTTTTGTCGGTTCAAGATGGCCTCGGTGTGAGTCTATCGCAGGCAGGTGTCAGTCCTACTTCGCGATCCTATGGCGCGGAGCCGTCGATCTCAGGGGTTGACCACCGAAATACCGCAATGCTCGAAATCCCCGGCGTTGCGGGGTCGCGAGCGCTGCTTGCTGTGAACGAACGATTGCCACGCATCAATGATAGCCTTGGTATCACCATGCGAGCACTCCTTTTATGCCTTGTCTTTCTGATTGTGCTAAACGCGCAGGAGACTCGGACAGAAGTGACGAAAGCCACGACTCCGGCCGACGACTCAAAGGCGAATAGCGGCAAGGTGCCCGAGGTTTACGCGCTTAGCGGAAATTTCAGCCGCGTGGTTGTTCTTCGATTCAAATATCAGGCGGATCTATTGGCGGGAATCGAAGATATGATGAAGCGGGAGAAGATTCGGAACGGTGTCATTCTCGCAGGCGCCGGATCGGTCCGGAATTACCACATCCATTCGGTCTCAAACCGGACGTTTCCCTCGAAGAACACGTACGTCAAGAATCCGACTGCGCCCGCCGACATCATCAGCATGAACGGCTACATCATCGACGGCAAGATTCATGCGCACATGACAATGGCGAATCCGGACCGTGCGTTCGGAGGCCACCTCGAACCGGGTACAAATGTGTTTACCTTCGCCATCGTGACGATCGGAGTCATGAATGACGTCGATCTCAGCCGCGTCGATGACAAGACGTATCGATAGATTTACCGCGGCGTGATTAGGCCGCCCAGCTTATCGGCTTCACTCACGAATTCGCGTCGAAACCGTACGGAGTAAGCTTCCAGATATTTCAAGCCTGAACCCGTGTTGTACAAAACGATCTTTTCAGTCGGTTTGAGGAATCCGCTCTCGATCAGTTTGCGGGCGGCCGCAACGCAGGCTCCTCCTTCGGGCGCGGGGAAGACTCCTTCGCAGCTGGCGAGGTCCGCCGCCGCGTCGAGCATGTCCCGATCACCTACTGCAATTGCGCAGCCTCCACTCTCTCGAATCGCGGTCAGCATCAAACGATCTCCTAGTGGCTTCGGAACGCGCAATCCTGCGGCTACAGTCGATGCATTCGGGTACATCTCGACATGATCCGCGCCCGAATCGAAGGCCTTCACAACGGGTTGGCACCCAGCGGCCTGAACCGCGATCATCTTTGGACGCTTCGTGCCGATCCAGCCTAAGGCTTCCATTTCCTCGAAAGCTTTCCACATCCCGATGAGCCCTACGCCGCCTCCGGCAGGGTAGAAGATCGCGTCGGGCAGTTCCCACTCCAATTGCTCCGCGACTTCGTAGCCCATGGTTTTCTTGCCTTCGATGCGGTAGGGCTCTTTCAAAGTCGACATATCGAACCAGCCCTCGGTCTGCTTACGTTCGGCGACAATGCGTCCACAATCGCTGATGAGACCATCCACAAGGGTCACATGCGCGCCGGTTGCCTGGCATTCGATATAGTTCGATTGCGGCACATCCTTCGGCATGAAGATGTGTGCTTCCATTCCCGCAGCCGCGGCGTAAGCCGCCATTGCCCCAGCAGCGTTTCCGGCCGACGGAATGGCGGTCTTCCTGATCCCGAGCTCGGAACACATCGATATCGCGCAAGCCAGCCCGCGCGCTTTGAACGATCCGGTCGGATTCATTCCCTCGTCTTTAACCCAGAGATCCTCTGCTCCGATCCGTGCGCCAAGCCGGCGAGTTCGGATAAGCGGAGTCCATCCCTCTCCCATACTCACGATGTGCCGCATATCACGCACGGGCAACATCGGCGCATAGCGCCACATATCCGCCGATCCGTCCAAAAGGGATCCTCGATCCCATTCCTCTCGTGCGCGCTCAAGGTCGTAGCGGACCAGTAACGGACCTCCGCAATCGCACAGGTTATGGATGACGCCAGCTTCATGCCGCGTCGCGCAGATACTGCATTCCAGGTGAGTAAGGAAACTCATTGCCTTCAGAGTCGCACGAGAGTTGTCGCAACGGAACATATCCTGCGGGATTTGCGTCTATCTTGCCGGACATAAATACATGGACACGGTGCAGGCGCTTGGTTCCGCGATGGGACTCGGATTGTTGGCTGGAATCCGTCTTTACGCCACGGTATTCGCCCTGGGGCTGGCAATTCGAATGGGATGGTTTCACCTCTCATCGGCGTTTTCGCACCTTGATGTATTGGCTCAGACACCGGTTTTGGTACTCTCCGGCGGGGCGTGCGCGATCGAATTCTTTGCGGACAAGATACCTTGGCTCGACAGTGTATGGGATTCTATCCACACGTTTATCCGTCCGATCGGTGCAGCGATCCTCGGAGCGACCGCCCTGGGCTCTTTCGATCCGGCAACGAAGTTTCTGCTCGCTCTGCTCTGCGGCGGAGTGGCATTTACGGGACACACAACGAAAGCAGCGACACGTCTGATCGCGAATCATAGCCCCGAGCCGTTTTCAAATTCGGCGCTAAGTTTGGCTGAGGATCTCTTTGTGCCGGCCGGCTTGTGGGTAGCGTTTCAGCACCCGTCTGTGGCGGTCGCGATCGTTAGTGTATTTCTGCTGGTATTCCTATGGCTTTCGCCGAAGTTGTTCCGGTTGCTTCACGTCTCGTGGACGGCCCTGCGATCGCTTGTCCGTCGATGGACGGGGAGTTCTCTCGAACCAGTCGAAGTTCTTATTCCCGAGAGAGTGGAGGGCACAGTGCGCAAAGCTCTGCAGGCCCTCCCATTCCAGCCCCTGCCGGAATCTTATGCGCGAAAACTCGATGGCGCTACCCCTTCGGGTGTTCATTGTGTCGCGACGGCCAGCGTGCGCGGCTTGAAGAACTCGAGTGGATATTTATGTTCGACTCCCTCAGATCTTGTATTTGTGGCGCAACGAACGTTTAGGTTGCGGATATACCGCGTACCCTGGGGCGACCTGCAGGATGCCAGTCTGCATCGCGGCACGTTTCTGGATCCTCTGGTTTTCAAGACCGCCTCCGGGGACATAGGATTCGATGTGTTCAAGGCCAAATCTGGACCGCGCCGTGAGGATTTCGCAGCCATTCCTGCGCGTTAAGGTGCCAGGAAACAGGCGGAGACTGAAACGCATCATACACGAGGGAGAGATTCATGAATATTGGGATCGCATTTATGACGATAGTGGTGTCGTTGGGACTCTCAGCCTGTACTCGGCATCAGGTCGATTCCAATGCGCGTGAAGCGGGTAGGGAAACGAGAGAAGCGGGCCGCGAAGTAAAGGATGAGTCGAAGTCCGCGGCCAGGGAAGCCGGGAAGGCAGCTCACAAGATCGCTGATGAGACCAAGGATGCGGCGGAGAAGCTTGGACGCGAGATGAAGAAGGCCGGCAAGGAAGCCAAGGAAGGCTGGGATGAAGCCAACCGCGATGCCCGCAGCCGGGCCGACGATGCTAAGAAGTAATCGGCTTACGTCGATCGAGGACCCACCCGCGGACCCAACTCGATAGCCACCAGGTCAGAGATTTTCCCGGAATCGATAATGAACCGCAAAAGCGTACGCTTCGTATGCCATCCCTGGCGGCCGCACGCTCCCGGATTCATGCACAGCAGTCCGAGCGTTGGATCGCGAACTACTCTGAGGATATGGGAGTGCCCGCAGATGAATAAATCCGGCCGGCGTTTCGCGAGTTCCTTTTTGGCTCTTGCGTCATAGTGTCCGGGGTAGCCCCCGGCGTGAGTCATATAAACCCGCAAGCCCTCACATTCCCACTCGATTTCTGAAGCCGTTTCCGCCCTCACATCAGGCCCGTCTATGTTGCCGTAGACGCCGCGCAACAGCTTGAAATCCCTCAAGCGTTGCAGCACCTCCAGGGACCCGAAATCCCCGGCATGCCAAATCTCGTCAGTTTCGGCGAAGTAGGAAAAGATAGCTTCGTCAAGAAACCCATGCGTGTCGGAGATTAAACCGATGCGCACTGCGGATTATCGGTCAAATTAGGCCCATTTAAGAATCTCGACCGTCGCTACCAATTCGGACGTACGGGCAATGTGATCCAGGGTAAGATCACGATGGTCTTCGGGTGTGAGGAGACCATCCTCTTCGACATCAGGAGGAAGTTGTGGACCACGAATCCAGATGGCTGTAGCAATAGTGCCATGCGAAGCCTGACGGTCACCATTGGTATTTAGCAAAAAGAGCTTGCGCATCGATCGACCCTCCGGAAGTCGCCCCACCCTAAACTGGGCTTCCCTTTCTTAGATGTGCTTTTCGATAAGTAAGACTCCATTACGTGACCATGGTGTCGAAATCTTGTGAGGGTAAGACGTTCTACCCTCAATTGCGGTTGCCCCTGACTTACGAATATGTATCATCAATGACATGCGCCTGTGCGCTCTTTCCTTGATACTCGCGACCGCCACACTGGGGCAGGATTGGACGCAATGGGGTGGTCCGAACCGGGACTTCCAGTTGACGGTTTCGCTTAAGGCATCGGGCTGGCCTGCGAGTGGACCCAGGCAGATCTGGACCCGCGAACTCGGAGATGGTTACTCCTCGATGGTGACTTCCGGCCCAACACTATATACGGAATATCGAAAGGGAACGCGGGAGATTGTCATCGCTCTCGAAGCGGCTACGGGAAAAACAGTATGGGAGACATCCATCGAGGCTCCCCACGGCCCGGGAATGAATGTCGAAGCAGGGCCTGGCCCACATTCGACTCCGCTAATCGCGGGCGATCGTATCTTTGTCACGACAGTGATTGGACATCTCGTGGCGCTGGATCGCAAGACGGGCGCCCGGCTTTGGTCGCATGATCTTTGGAAGGAATACAAAGGCAATCAGGTGGAGCGCGGCTATTCTTCCAGTCCCATGGCTTACAAGGACACCGTCATTGTGCCGGTGGGAGGACCCGGCCGGGCGCTTATGTCTTTTCGACAGGTGGATGGCTCAGTGGTTTGGTCCAAGGGAGATTTTGATAACGCTTATTCATCGCCCATTCTGATCCGCGCGGCGGGTCGAGATCAGGTAGTCAGCTTCATGGCGAAACATGTGATGGCTGCAGATCCGGCGACCGGGAATACGCTCTGGAGCATTGGCCACCGAACCAGCTACGACATCAATGCGGCGACTCCGGTTTGGTGCGCGGATACCGCCATGCTTATAGTCTCGTCGGCATACGATGGCGGAGCCCGTGGAATCCTGGTGGGCTCCGAAGCGAAGGAACTGTGGCATAACAACCGCCTTCGTGTTCATCACACCAACATGGTTTGTAAGGGAGGCATAGTCTATGGTTCCAGCGGTGACTTCGGACCGGCCCCTCTCACTGCGGTGGAATCAAAGACCGGAAGAGTGCTCTGGCAGAATCGAGCTTTCACAAAAGCCAATTTTGTGCTGGCCGGCGATCGCATCTTTGTAGCCGATGACGATGGGAGCGTCGCGATCGCGACGATTGCGCCCGAAGGTATGAAGGTGCTCGCAGAGGCTCAGCTATTACAGGCGAATTCCTGGACTGTGCCGGTTGTTTCGGATGCGCGGTTATTCGTCCGTGACCGTCACAAGCTCATCGCGCTCGCGCTGGAGTGAACGCTCAACTTACGAGTAGATACCTGGAGCTTCATGTCCTAGGTCTTGGACATATTCTACATATGAGCCTGGGTAAACCCGGGGATCTCGACCGACGCCGCTTTCGCCGCCCAACTCAAGTACTCGCGATCCTAACCCGCGAAGGAAGGTCCGATCGTGCGACACAAAGATCATCGTGCCTTCGAAATCTTTCAGTGCTTCCACGAGCATCTCTTTGGTGGCCAGGTCCAGATGATTGGTCGGCTCGTCGAGGACCAGGAAGTTAGGCGGGTTGTAAAGCATTCTCGCCATCGCAAGCCTGGATTTCTCTCCGCCCGACAAAGCTCGAATCTTCTTATCGACATCATCACCGGAGAATTGAAACGCCCCCGCGAGCGTGCGTAACGATCCGAGACCGTCCTTCGGAAAGTCCCTCTGCAGTTGGTCGATGACCGTCAGGTCCGGATCGAGCACATCCAGCGATTGCTGCGCGAAATAAGCCATGTTGAGGCTCGCGCCAAGCCGTACGGTTCCGGAATCGGGCATACTGGCCCCGGCAATCATTTTGAGCAGAGTCGTCTTTCCGGCGCCGTTCCTGCCCATCACCGCCCAACGTTCACCTCGGCGAATGGTTAAGCTGAATCCGTCATAAATCACGCGCGGGCCATAGCTCTTACGAAGATCTTCGAGTACCGCGACCTGATCGCCGGATCGCGGCGGCACACGGAATTCGAATTTGACCACCTGCCGTTTTTTGGGCAATTCGATCTTTTCGATCTTGTCCAGGGCCTTGATACGGCTTTGCACCTGAGCTGCCTTGGCCGCATGTGCCTTGAAGCGCTCGATAAAACGCTGTTCCTTAGCCAGCATTGCCTGCTGCCGCGCGAAAGCAGCATGCTGATTGGCCTCGCGAATCGCTCGCTCACGTTCATAGAAGTCATAATTGCCCGAGTAGCAGATGATCTCTCCCGCATCGATCTCAGCAATCTTCGATACGAGCCGGTTCATGAACTCGCGGTCATGGGATGTCATCAGCAGCGCGCCCTGGTATGACCTAAGGAATTGCTCCAGCCAGATGATCGACTCTATGTCCAGGTGATTTGTTGGCTCGTCCATCAGCAAGACGTCAGGCCGTCCGAGCAGAACGCGGGCTAACGCCACACGCATTTTCCAGCCCCCGGACAAAGCGCCTACGTCGCCGTCGATCTGATCATCTTTGAATCCAAGACCGTGCAGGACCTCACGAGCCTGAGCCTCGAGCGCGTACCCGTCGAGGTGCTCGTATTCTTCCTGCACTTCGCCGAATCGCGCGAGAATGCGATCGATTTCATCCGCTTGCATCGGATCTTCCATGGCGCGTTGCAGGTCTTCTAATTCGTGGTGGAGGTCGCCGACGCGTCCGCTGCCCGCGATTGCCTCATCGAGAACCGAACGTCCCTTCATCTCTTCGACGTCCTGACGAAAATAACCGATGGTTAGGCGCCTGGGAACCGTTACCTCTCCTTCATCGGGTGTTTCTTCGCCAACAACCATGCGGAAGAGAGTCGTCTTCCCTGCGCCATTGGGTCCCACCAGGCCGACTTTTTCACCTGGATTCAACTGAAAGGAGGCGTCAACGAATACTAGCTGCTTGCCGTATTGCTTATGGATATTTGAAAACGAAATCATCCGGAACACCAACCTAGCAGACCCGTTTCATCACCTTCTCGTTGTCAGAAGGATGGGATGATTATCGTGGTACCTGATGGTTGATATCCTGCTATGTCACTCTGAAACCACTTCTGATCTCGCCGACCGGATTGCTGCGCGCCTGGAGCGAGGCGCCGAGGCGAAAGTATGGAAGGAAGAGATCTCATCCTCATTCAGTCTCTTCGACGCGTGCGGCGCCGGCGTCACGTCCGCCGGTGTCCTGATCATTCTTTCATCGGATGCGGTTCCGCCGAAACTTGACCGAGGCCAATGGGAAACTATTCTCGCCTACAGTTCCAAGGGATCGCAGCCCTCAATCGCATGCGTCAAGGCTACGGATTGTCGATACCCTGGTTTATTGGAGCGCAAGAACTTTTTCGAATGGCAAAAAGATCCGGTCGACGCATTGCGATGCATTGAACAATGGGCTATCCATCTGCACTTTACGGAGGGACAGGCAAAGAAAATCGCCTCTCTCCCTGCATTCATTCTTCGGGAAGACGAGATGCGGCGTCTATATTCTCGATTGGTGGATACTGTTGGGACAGCAGCAACGCTTCTGGGCCCTCCGGCGTCAGGCAAGAGCGTATTGGCGCAACAGTTCGCTCATCGTGCAGGCGGACACTTCCGTGATGTCGTCTGGATACCATGCGGTGAATCTTCCGACGCGTTAATTCTGGCCAATCTGGCTTCGCAACTCGATGTCTCAACGGCGCCCGCTATCACAGCACTCCTGCAGGAACATCGATTGCTGCTCGTATTCGATGACATCCGCCGTCCGTTGCCGATGAGTCTTCCCGATCAGGCCAGTTGTTCGGTACTGCTGACAACGCGCGATACATCACTGAACGTAGGTGAGGTAATTCAGGTGAGCGCTGCGATGACAATGAATACCGAACCGCCCATAAACGAGACGCTCCGATCCCTGTGGAAATCGATGTCAGTCTGCCATTCGTGCGGCGTTGTAGAGGACTTTGCAGCTGCGATCGCCGATATCGAACAGCGCACGGCCGATAAGGCTATTCAATCTCTGCTGGAAACCGGCCTTGTGGACCGGCTCGATGAACAGCGGCTGCGGATGAATAATGCCTCGCGATCCTTAGCGCTGCAGGAATCCGACATTCTCCAAGTTCGCGAGCGTCATGCCCACACTCTCTTGGACGCGTTCTCGTCTGAATCGCCGTTACGCGAAGCGTTGATTGCAGAGGCGCCCGCCGGAATCGCATTTGTGCGCGAAAAGGACTGGCCGTTGTGTAAGGATCTGACACTCCGCGTCTGCGATTTTCTGCGCCGCCGAAACCGGAACGGAGAAGCGGTGGAAATCCTGAGTGGTACCTTGAGCGAGGCAAAAAGAAGAAATGACAAAGGAGCGATTCAGGATTTAGAGTGGGAGATCTCGTGGCTGAAGGACGACGGTGAGTTGCGTCTCCAGATAGTTGCTCCTCAGCAACTTGGCTTGGCATTCTGAAGGGCAAATCCAGGCCTACGAGGGAGCTTCGATTCGAGGCGCGATGGACGCCCGCTTGCGTAGAATTTGCCTTTCGCTATTCGATGAAAATGGTATAGCGATACCGCGGCTCCGCCAGTTCGACCAGATCGCCAACGATTTGTCATACCACGCGAGCGATTCCGCTCGGTGAGTCAGCCGGTCCGCTTTTGGTCCGCGCACTGCCAGATAGGCATGATAGTCGGCGACGGCTGCATAGCTCATCGCCAGGCATCTCTCCGCGTAGAGGCTCCGTTTGTTGTGATTGAACAGATACTGCGCAGTCAATAAAGCCTCATCAAAACTCTGAATGGCCGCAGGTGGATCATGCATATCGAGCCGAATGCCTCCCACCGCAAGCAGCGAGTCGAACATGTCTTCACGCACTGCTAATCGTTCGGGACTACGATTCAACATTTGCTTCTGAACCGACAGAGCCGCGGTAACTTCCTCGAACGCCTGCTTCAGTCTGCCGGAATTGTGCAGAGCGATCGATAATCCCAGGTGAGTGTTTCCAAGGTCTCGCTGGTAATTCAGATCTTCGGAAGCTTCCTTCATTAGAGCTCGAAGAACGTCTAACGCCTCGTGGTAAAGCTGGATAGCTTGCGCAGGCTGCTGGTCGCGCTGGACCGCCGCCATACGCCGCAGGGCGACGCTCAGATGGGAACGTGCCGACGCATCGTTGGGATCGCGAGCCGCGAGTTCGCGCGCAATTCGCAGCGCTTTGTCCTGATAAAATCTCGCCTTTTCCGGATCTCCGAAATGGAAATAGGCCGTATTCCCTTGCAGATCGCCTGACCGGCGATACGCTTCCGCTAGCGTCTCCCGGTAGGTAGTGTTTTCTGGATCGCGGTCTACGAGTTCTTCCAGGAGACGGACCGCGACTTGATAATGGCCCCAGGCATTCTGCAAATCTCCTTGTAGCCAGAGCATATTGCCGACGAGTAGCTTCGCCTGGGCCACATTGAGAGGGCCATCTTTCCGCAGATGTTTCGCAATCCGGTCGGCGGCCGCATCCGCCAGTTGAGCATTTGTCAGAGCTTCCGTTGCCGCGGCACTGCGCATCTTCGCCCGGGCCAGACGCATGTAGCCGTTCATCTTCAGGTCGTCGACCCTCGAGTCCTTCAGGGTTGTTGCGATCGCATCGACTACTTTCAGGCCCTGCGAATAGCTGGCGATCGCGGTTTCTGCTCCCATCGTTCGGAGCTGAAGATCGCCACACTTGAAGTGTAGCCAGGCGACACAGCTCAGCGCCTCATAATCGAGACGCTCTGCGGCAACTGGCTTGATCAATGAGAGCGCCTTTGTATAACTGGTCAGCGCTTCACGAAATTGTCCGAGATTGGGTCCGGAGGAATCACCCTGGACATCACCCACCTGTTCATATGCCTGGCCCAATTCCCACTGCAATGATTTGTCTCCGGTGGCATCCTTAGACAAATTGTTCAAATATTGTAAAGCTGTGCGGACGAGAAGTTCCCGCGCCGGAGTAGAGCCCGGCAAATGCTGAATCTTGGCATTGAGGTTATAGAGAACTTCGTTTGCCAGTTTCCTGACCTCCTCGAAACGGGCTTCGGCTCGTTTTGCCTCCCGGTAGGTCGCGAACCATCCACAGGCCACACTCAACGCCAGCAGCGCAAAGGCAGCGGTCGCCAATCTGTTTCTCCGGACCAGCTTCGTCGCGAGATATACGAGAGTATCTTCGCGCGCGGAGACCGGAAGACCATCGCGGAATCGCTGGACGTCCGTCGCAAACTGCTGAACGGATGCATACCGTCTTTCCGGCTCCTTACGCAACGCCATTGCGACGATCGTCTCAACGTCCCCGGAGATCTGCCCGCACGCGAGCGTCGGTGTGTCCCGCCATGCTGAGACGAATCGGCTCACCGTCGCAAACAAGGCGTTCCACCTCTTGCGCAGTCTGACCGGTGATGCGATATGGACTGTTGTACGTTAGCATCTCGTACAGCAGCACGCCGAGAGAGTAGATATCGGTTGCGGTAGTGAGAGGCTCACCCCTTATCTGCTCCGGGCTGGCGTAGCGAGGTGTCAGGCGGCGATGAACCGTTTGTGTCGCGTGTACGCCATCGACTGCAAGTTCCGGTGTCAGCAGCTTTGCGATGCCGAAATCCAACAGCTTTGGGACGCCCCCCGCTGTCACCAGAACGTTGCCGGGCTTAATATCCCGATGGATCACCAGTTTTTGATGGGCATGGTGAACGGCGTCGCACAACCGGCAAAACAGGTCCAGGCGGTCATTCACGGAAAGATTCCGCGTACGGCAATATTCGAGAAGCAGTTCTCCGTCGATATACTCCATGACGAGATACGGCCGTCCGTCCGCGGTCGCGCCGCCATCGAGGAGCGCCGCGATGTTTGGGTGTTGCAGGCTGGCAAGAATTTGACGCTCCCGTCGGAAGCGCGCGAGCTCTTCCGGAGTGTCCATTCCGTGGGCGATGAACTTAATGGCAACGGAACGAATGTAGTGTTCGTCGATTCGCACAGCCTGATAAACTGACCCCATTCCGCCGCGCCCGATTTCCCGGACAATTTCATAGGGACCGATTCTCTGCCCGATCTGTGATGCGGAATAGTCCCGCTGCAACTGTATGGAAAACGAAGCTGCTGCGACGCCGACTGCCGAGTCGATGTGTCCTTGGCCGTTCCGGTCACTTTCGAGCAGCAGCTCTACTTCACGAAGAAGTGCCTCATCACCGGAACAAGCCTGGTCAAGAAAGGTGCGCGATTGCTCAACCGGCAGCTCGACAGCTTCCGCGAAGATATCCTCTATCTTGCGCCAGCGCTCCTTATTCATTAAACCGAAATAATGACGGGTGACTACTTACAAACAGGATAACCTTTTGGTCGCTATCTATAAATCGCCTGCCTTCAAACTAGCTTGAGAGCGTTGATAGCATAAGTGCCGGAGGTCTCGAGTTGCACCGATTTATTGTCCTTGCCATTTTTGGGTTGACGATCGGAATTATTTCCGGTCAGACGCGCACTAAGATTCTTCTCGACACGGACATTGGCACCGATATCGATGACGCATGGGCATTGGCATTTGTCGCGCTTAGTCCTGAACTCGATACCGTGGCGATAACGATTACCGACGCCGATACTCCCGCTCGGGCGAAAGTGGCCTGTAAACTTCTGCAGCGGGCCGGACGTACCGATATTCCGGTCTCCGTTGGTCGCCGGACGCCGACACCGAACGGACGTTTTGACCATCAGTTCACCTGGGCAGAAGATTTCACCGCATACAAGCCGACTAGTGAAGCTGCGGCGAAGACCATCGTCCGCATGGCGAAAAAATATCCCGGAGAGCTTGTGCTTCTTGCCGTCGGTCCTCTCCAGAATGTGGCCGATGCGCTTCGACTGGAGCCTCAGCTTGGTAAGTATCTGAAGCGCGTCGTGCTGATGAGCGGCAACATCTACGGTCGCGCGGGCGGAGAGAAGGTAATACCTGAATGGAACGTAGTTGTTGCGACTCAGGATTCACAATTGGTCTACGGAGCCGGACTTCCTCTGACGATCGTGCCTCTCGATTCGACCACGCATGTGAAGCTCGCGGATGAGGAACGGGAACGGGTTCGCAAGCGGGCCTCTCCCGTCACCCACGCGGTCGAAAGCCTGTACCGGCTCTGGCTCTCCGGGCCCCAATCGCGAATGACACTGCACGATCAACTCGCCGTTGCGGAAGCAGCTCGTCCGGGCGAGTTTTTCGGCAAGAAAGAGACGTTGCCATTGATCGTAGATGACAAAGGCTACACGGTCATTAACAAGGCCTCGGGCAAAAGCACTGTCGTGTGTCTGGAACCCAAACGCGATGCGTTCATGAATTACTATTTGTCTGTGTTGACCAGATAAGGAACTCTGAGCGATCCTTGAAAAGACGTGATACGCGTGCTATTTCCCTTACGCTGAAATAGAAGGTTAGAGCTATGGAACTCAATTCGGTGCCTGAAACCGAACAAAAGCTAAAGGACATCGCCGCGCGCAGCGGCCGATCGGTCTCCGGCCGGATGCCGCCGATCGAGTCAGCGCCGAGATCGAGCAAGCTCTTCAGAACGCCGTCAAGTTCCCGCATGCAGGACATCGCCGCCCCGACCTCACCCGTCGACCGCTGCGGTTTATCCGAGTGCGCGATACTCGTCGCTTATGCGCCCAATGAAAAACCACTGTGGGTGGTTGCGGTAATACACGGTCAGCGCGATCCACAAGTCATGGCCGCCATCCTACGAAAACGGGAAGAGTAACAGGATAGCCAAAACCAAAGAAAGCCCGAGGACTTCGCCTCGGGCTCGTCAGAGTCTATGAATGCAGGCAGAATTCGTGAACGCGCTTTGCTACTATCCGCGCTTTGAACCCCGTGCCGTGGATTGGGTACGTCCAGCTTCGAAGATTGCTCCGTTGCTGAGCGCATGTACAGGTAGCGTAACCGATGTGTCCACCAGTTCCGCCATTGTATGAATAGGCAAGCCTTCGGCTTCCTTCAGGAAAACGAGTTGTCCGGCCTCGGAATTGAAATCCACACGAATCCAATCTCCGCTCCGGATTTGATCGGTCGCGATTAGATTCGAGAGAGGCTGCACCAGCAGTTTTTCGATAGCGCGCTTCAAGTGCCGCGCGCCGTATTTCGGATCGATCCCTTCGCGCAACAGGTGAGCTTTTCCCGTCTCCGTGACATGGAAGATGAAGGCCCGGTCCGGCGATGCATTGAAAATTCGCTGCTGAACCATATTCAATTCGATGTCAAGGATCTTGCGGAGTTCCGACTCACCAAGCGGACGGAACACCACGATTTTATCGAGGCGATTGATGAACTCAGGAGTAAACTTTCTGCGCGCCGCTTCGACGCCGCTTCGAGCAACTTTGGCGTTCAGCTTCTCATCTGACCGGCACGCAGCTTCGTTGGCAGTATCTTTCACAACCCCAAAACCAAGTTTCGGAGCCATGATCGAACTCATCTCGCTGCGCCCAAGTTGCTTGTCATGAAGATCATGGCGCGCGAGAAATCTACTTTACGGTTATCGCCCAGCGTAAGAGTTGCCTTGTCAAGAATTCCGAGTAGCAGGTTCCACAGGGCGTCGCTGGCTTTCTCGATTTCATCGAACAGCACGAAGCTGATCTTGATCGTGTCGCTGTGATACTGATTCAATACTTCCTGGCTCAACAAGGGATGCGTCTCACGATGCCCGAGATATCCGGGAGGCGAACCGATCAGCTTCGCGATCTCGTGGCTGTGCTGGAACTCGGCGCAATCGATCTTGATGACCGCCCGCGGATTCTTAACCAGCGCCTCGGCTGTTGCTTCGACAATCCTCGTCTTTCCGCTTCCGGTCGGGCCCAGGAAAAGGAAGTTACCGATAGGTCTTCCGGGCGCGCTCATCCCCGTAAGATTCATCTGGTAAATATTTACGATCTGCTGGATTGCCTCGTCTTGGCCGACGATGTTGCGGTTGAGCGCCTGTTCCAGGTATTCCGCTTCTCGACCAGTCTTTGTAGGATCCAGTGCTACGTTTAGCTGAACCATATCGTTTCTCCCTTTTCGATGCCGACCCTTTAAGGCGACTGTCCTTACAACAGCAATTGTGGGGCCAAAAGAGAAATCGTTACGGCGCGTTACCCAGAGATCGTCTTCTGAAGACTGTACACCTTATTTCGGTGGTAAGGAAGGTCGCACCTCAACTCGGCTTATTGTGGTCCTAGCAGGCATGCGAAGTATGGACAGGACGATGTCAGCAACATCTTCCGGCTGCAATTTTCCATTCCGCTCTACTGGATCTTGGACTGAAATCCGTATCTACACTGCCGGGCATAACATAGCTTACGCGGATACGGTCATATCGATGATCCAGCATCATTGCTTCGGAGAAGCCATTCAGGCCAAACTTAGATGCATTGTAAGCGGCGCCTCCTGCGAATGGGTTCTTTCCCGCCAGGCTACTAATGTTTATCACCGATCCGCCTCCACGCCGGCGCAAGCGGGGGATTGCTTCCTTGCAGCAGTAGAACACTCCGCTCAGGTTTGTTTCCAATGTCTCTCTCCACGCGTCAAATGTGAGCTCGGCCACCGGCGCAAAAATACCTAAGCCCGCATTGTTTACAAGGATGTCGAGACCGCCGAAGGTCTCATCGATTAGTCCTGAAGAATTCTGAAACCCGATTCTGGTCGCGCACATCCACGCCGAGACCGACCACTTTCGAGCCGGTACGTTCTGAGAGTCTGTGCGCGGCCGCCTCCCGGCCGTCTGCTTGAGCGGCCGCAGATAGCGACTGCAGCGCCTTCTCGTGCGAGCGATTCCGCTATAGCGTAGCCGATCCCTTTCGTCGCTCCGGTTACTGCGGCGATCTTGTTTGATAAAAAACCGTTCATGTTCTGACTCTCAGTTGCCATGGCGCTCACCATACCCGAATTGCTGGCAGGAGCGCTAGCACATCATCGAGTCAGCTATTCGAATGAATCATCGGAACGAAGAGAACAGGAAAGATAATGCGTCGGCTGAGATGTCCAGTCGCCGATTTATCGAGTACAACCAGTTGCTGATCGGCAGTTGCCACCTACAGGAGCGACCAATCGTCCTCCGGCGGCAAGTTCGTCGATCAACTCGTCTGGAATTTCCAATGGCGCCGCAGTCGAGAATGATCCTGTCGAACGGAGCCTGTTCGGGCCAACCGCGATAGCCATCCCCTTGTCGTACGTGAATATTTCGATACCCCAAACGCTTAAGGGTCTCATCAGCCGAGCCGCCAGTTCGGGAATCATTTCTATCGAGTAAACCTCACCGGCCAACTCGGCCAGAACGGCGCTTTGATAACCCGACCCTGTGCCAATCTCCAATACTCGATTGTTTTTCGGACCTCGAGCAGTTCGGTCATAGCCGCTACGATGTAAGGCTGCGAAATGGTCGCGCCGTAGCCGATGTCCAGCGGCCGATCATCATAAGCCTCGCCTCTTAAACTGTGTGGAACGAACTCATGCCGCGGCACCGTCCGGATTGCGCGCAGCACCTCCGGGTCTCGAATCCCTCTTCTTTCAAGGTGCTCCGCAGTCAACATCTCGAACGTTAGACGCCATACATTGCAGTTAAGGTGTCTTCTCGTCGTGGATCGGATTGGACAGATGTTTATAGAATCCGAGATCTTCTTTCCTTAACAACTTCGTTGCATAAAGGATCTGTCCTGTGTGAAGCGAGAAGTGCTCTACCACGTGATAAATAGCTTCGAGCACAGATTTATCGTAGCCCTGCACTTGAATTCTCTCGATGAGGCGAGAGGAAGGAAGACGTTCGATTACGTCTACCGCGGCATCGACTGTTTCCTTCAGCAGGGTTCGAAGTTCCAGGATGCTTACATTGCCGCGCGCCGCAAATTCCGCGTCTCTGTGCCTTTGATCGGGCTGGCCGTCGATCGACGCTAATATCCACTGCCGGATATTTCCGCAGAGGTGCAAAACAAGATTCGCGACCGAGTTGCATTCCTCTGCTCCGCGCCACCAAACTTCATCCTGCGACAACCGTTCCAGGCAATACTGGATTCTTCCTTCCAACTGCCGCAATTTCTCGCCGGAATAACTGAGGAAAAGGCGCTCCATCTTCATCCCGAGTATAAGATAAGGAAATGACCACAGTTACCGCGACAGAGCCGGAAGTGTCTTCCGTCATCGATCTCGAGCGCGATTATCTGCTGCAGAACTACGCGCGTTATCCGATCGTGCTGAGCCGCGGGAAAGGTCCATTCGTCTGGGACACAAGCGGAAAGAAATATCTGGACTTTATCTCAGGCATCGGAGTGAATGCGCTCGGTCACGCTCATCCTCGAATCACAAAAGCAATTAAGGATCAGGCCGGCAAGCTCGTTCACAGCTCGAATCTTTATTACCACGAGTATCAGGGGCCGCTGGCGAAAAAACTTGCGGAAGCGAGCGGTCTGCAGCGAGTTTTCTTTAGCAACTCAGGAACGGAATCGATGGAAGGCGCCCTGAAGATGGTGCGCTCGCATGGGAGTCACATCTCGCCCGAGAAGTACGAGGTTATCTCGCTTGAAAACTCGTTTCATGGCCGGACTATGGGCGCCTTGTCGATCACCGGGCAGCACAAATATCGCAGGGATTTTGAGCCTCTCCTGCCTGGAGTCCGATTCATTCACGCGAATGACATCACTGCTTTGGAACAGTCGGTAACGGAGCGAACTGCGGGTATCGTCCTTGAAGTCATCCAAGGGGAAGGCGGCATTTATCCGCTGTCAGCGGAATTCATTCGCAAGGCGAGAGAACTTGCCGACCGTTTCGACGCGCTGCTTATATTCGATGAGATTCAATGCGGCGTCGGCAGGCCTGGTACATACTTTGCGTATCAACTGCTGGACCCGATCGTGCTGCCCGATATCGCAGTCATGGCCAAGCCGATTTCCTGCGGACTGCCGCTGGGTTCGATTATTTGTAACGAACGTGCAGCGAAATCGATCGGGTCAGGGATGCATGGCTCGACGTTCGGCGGGAACGTGATTGCCTGCCGCGTGGCGCTTGAGTTCTTCAGCATCCTGGACGAAATCATGCCGGCTATCCGTGAAACGGGAGCCTACTTCCGTATGCGATTGGATGAACTCGCGCGAAAATTCAATTTCATCAAAGAAGTGCGCGGACAGGGCTTGATGATCGGTGTTGAATTAACGAAGCCTGGCAAACAGATTGTGCTCGATTGCATGGAGCAGGGCTTGCTGATCAACTGCACGCACGATACCGTACTCCGATTCCTGCCGCCGTACATCATCGGTCCGAAGGAGGTGGATGCAGCTATAAAGATCCTGGCAAAGGTGCTGAAGAAGCAGCGTTGGGAATAGATGTGCGGCATCGCGGGCTTCACCCATCGTAATCATCTGCCCGAGCCGTCTCGCGTCGCTGATGCAGCTCGATGTATACACCATCGCGGTCCGGATCAAATGGGATCCTACGAGTCTCATTGCGTCTCGCTGAGTGCTGTCAGGTTGAAGATTATCGATTTGGCCGGCGGCGACCAGCCGATGCGCGCCGCAAACGGTGACGTGGTCATCGTATTCAACGGCGAGGTATATAACCATGCCGAGATCCGCGCCGAATTGGAATCGTTCGGAGATCGTTTTCAATCTCATTGCGATACCGAAGTCGTGTTGCGGGCGTATGTGCGCTGGGGTAAGGAGTCGTTCCATCGTTTACGCGGAATGTTTGCGTTTGCGATCTGGACGGCGTCCGAACGGAACTTGATCCTGGTGCGCGATCGTCTCGGCATCAAACCGCTCTACGTACATAAGCGCGGCGATGATCTATACTTCGGGTCCGAATTAAAGACACTCTTCGCCTTTCCGGAGATCGAAAGGCGATTCGATACAACAGGACTGAATCTCTATCTTTCGCTCAACTACATTCCAGGAACGCACACGATGGTGGAAGGAATCGAGAAGCTTCCACCAGGTCATTGGCTCGAATGGAAGGATGGACGAATTACACAAGACACCTATTGGCAATTGCGCTTCGATCCGCGAGCCCGCCCACTAGGAGAAGCGAAAGATGAACTCGATGCGCTGTTGAAAGCTTCGGTCAAAGAGCATCTCATTTCGGACGTTCCATTGGGTGTGTGGTCAAGCGGCGGAGTCGATTCATCTACCGTCGTTCACTATGCGTCCGAAGCCGCGGGAAGGCAGCTGAAGACCTTTTCCGTATCGTTTCACGGGCGCAGCTTCGATGAGAGTCCATGGTTTCGCGAGATCGCCGCTAAGTACAACACCGACCATCATGAATTCGACCTGAACCCTGAAGTCGAACTGCACAACGTCATCGATCAGCTTGCATACTACTCGGACGAGCCTAGTTCCGATGCGGGCGCTTTGCCTGTTTGGTTTCTCTCGCGAATGTCGCGGCAGCACGTTACGGTGGCACTGAGTGGGGAAGGGGCGGACGAATTATTCGGCGGCTATCAAACCTATCTCGCCGACGACTATGCGCGAATACTCAGAATGGCGCCCGCTCCGCTCCGAAAACTGGGCTTAGGGCTCGCTCGCGCGCTTCCGGTGTCGGACGATAAGATCAGCTTCGAGTACAAACTTAAGCGAATGTTCGAAGGTTCGTTGCTCCCTCCCAACGAAGCTCATTTCTTCTGGAACGGAACCTGGTCTTCTTCACAGCGACGTCGACTGCTCGCGGTCTTTCAGCCTCTTTCGATGCCCTCGGGCGATCCCTTATACGTAGATCAATTGAGTTACCTGCCCGACGATATCCTGTACAAGACCGATCGGATGAGCATGGCGCATTCACTCGAAGTCAGGCCGCCATTCCTCGACCACCGCATCGTTGAGTTCGCTGCGCGTTTGCCGCACAACTTCAAAATAAGGCGGTCGACCCTGAAGTTTATCCTTCGCGAGCTGATGAAGGATAAACTGCCCTCTTCCGTGCTGACGCGAGCAAAACAAGGCTTCGATATTCCGACGCATCACTGGTTTCGAACGATTCTGAAGCCCTTACTACTCGACACGGTGAACAGGGAAGCTGTGGAGTCTACGGCACTTTTTCATTGGCCGGCAGTGCATCGCGCCATCAGTGACCATCTCGATAGGAGAGCCAATTACGGCTACCATCTTTGGGGTTTGTTGATGTTATTTTTATGGCGGAACCGCTGGAATGTTGTGCGCTAGGCAAGCACGTGTTCCGTGCGTAGCGCATCCTCCAGTTGCTTGTGGGTTGGAGCTGTCAGGACTCGGCCGTTGATATCGAGAGTGGGCTTCTTTTCCTTGCCGTTGTTCTGTCTCATAACCCACTCCGATGCATCGCGGTCGTAATCCACATCGATGTAGTCGTAAGCGACGCCGAGCCGATCCAAATGCGTTAGCGTGCGTCTGGTCAGTCCGCACCAGTCTGCTCCATATACTTTGACCCGTTCCATAATTGCCCCACGAGCTACTTGCGATCCTTCTGTTCTTGTTGTTTCAGGGCTTCGTCTACCGTTTCCTCGTCGCCTTCAGCCTGCGAAGGTACGGGTCTGGTCTCGGCCGCTTCGTTTTTGTTGTCGGTCTCCGGCATCTGTAAGCTCCTTCGCAAGTTGGACGCAATGCCGCGATGCCAGTTACGCCGCAGAGGCCGTAGAATGAATGTATGCGTGTTATCGCGAAATTTCTGAGCACAACGATTTTGGCCGCATCGATCGCCTCCGCCGGCTCGATGGTGGGTTGGATCAGCGATTCATCTTGTGGCGCTTCAAACGGCAACGGCAGCGCGGAGTCGCGCGAGTGCGCCAAGAAGTGCATTAAGGACGGCGCGGCGCCCGTGTTCGTCAGCGAAGCCGACAAGAAGGTTTACAAATTAGCAGGTAAAGCAGACGCGACCAAGCACCTTGACCACAAAGTACAAGTTGTTGGAGATGTTAAGGGAGATACGATTACGGTTACCGAAATCAAAGAGGCATCCTAATTTCGGCAAGTTGAGGAGGCTGCGGACTGCAGTCTCCTCAACGAAAGACGGTGTCTAGCCAGATTAGCCGATCGTGACTTCTTCCGCCTGCAGACCCTTCGGGCCCTTCTTAACTACGAATTGAACTTGGGCGCCTTCATCGAGCGTCCGGTAGCCCGACGATTGGATCGCGGAGAAATGAACGAAGACGTCCTCTCCCGTCTCTCGTTGGATAAAGCCAAAACCCTTGGCTGCATTGAACCACTTCACAACACCTTTTTCTTTCATCAATAACTATCCTTGTTAAAGCTATTCGCACTCCTTGGGTTATCTCGCCGAGTGATGAGCGCAAGGAGGGCGCATCGCCATCGGAAAGCATGGCCAACGTTCGGAAAACGAACTAACTGGCGGGATGTACAAACGCACTCCGAATATAGCATGCTGGATTCGATCGAATCCAGCTACGCTAAATGTTCTAAACACAGGAGTATGCACGGGCCACTTCCAGAAACTGACGAAGGCTCGATTGGGTTCGTTCTGGCGGCCAGCCAAGTTCCTCCGCCATTAGCGTCGCGACTTTTGGGGCCATTGCAATCGCCGCTTCTGCATCCAGAAACAAAGCCCGGAGTCGACGGGCAAGCACGTCTTCGACGGTCAATGCCATCTCGGTTCGCACCGACCACACCACCTCCGCCGCGATGTACGGCAGATCTGGATCCAACCTGGCTGCAAAACGCTCATCGGAGCCAGCCAATTTTTGAACGTCAGGCGCATCCGATCCATATCGCTGGAGATCGCCAAAGTCCTGTGCTGTCGCATGGTATCCATGCAGATGCATGTGTTTAGTAACACACGGCCGTTTATCGAGATCGCCGACCTCAGCGGCTTTGTCTACACACATCTCCGCCATGTGCCGATAAGTGGTCCACTTGCCTCCGGTTATCGTGATCAATCCGGATTGCTCGACATCCAACTTGTGATCCCGCGCCAGGGCGGCCGTAACGTGTGTGCCATCTGCTCGTATCAGAGGGCGAATTCCAGCGAAGACGCTCTCCACATCCTCCCGGCCGGGGCTGCGCTGAAGATATTGCCGCGCGGTTTGCAAAACGAACCGAATCTCCGGCTCGAGAGCGCGTGGTTCCTCGCTCACTGCGGTAATCGGCGTATCGGTTGTGCCTAAAAGCGTGTATCCCTGCCAGGGAATTGCGAACATCACTCGGCCGTCGCTGGTCCGCGGAATCATGACCGCGTTATCACCATCCAAAAAAGATCGATCCACAACGAGATGAATACCCTGGCTCGGCGCAATCATCGGCTTGACGTTTGGATCCGCAAGCTGTCGAACCGAATCGCAAAACGGACCCGTGGCATTGATCACCGATCGCGCTTCCACGGTGAATTCCTCTCGGGTCGGAATGTCCCGTACGGTCACAACCGGTCCGGACAACCCAATTACCTCCGCGTAATTAAGCACGGTGGCATCGTGGTCAGCGGCAGTCTGGATTAAGGTCAACAGCAGTCGGGCGTCATCGAACTGGCCATCGTGATACGCGATTCCGCCTCGTAGACCTTCCTTCCGTAAATTGGGCACAGCATTCAGAGTTTCTTTCCGGCTGAGAATCTCCGTCGCTCCAAAACTGCGTTTTCCCGCCAGCAGGCTGTAAAGCTTCAGGCCGACGCCGTAATAAGCTTTTTCCCACCATTCGTAAGCGGGGACCACGAAACGAAGGCTACTAACCAGATGAGGAGCGTTTTCCAGAAGCAAGCCCCTCTCCCGAAGCGCTTCCATCACTAGGGGAACATTGCCTTGTTGCAAGTAGCGCACACCGCCATGCAGCAGCTTCGTACTGCGGCTGGATGTTCCTTTGCCGAAGTCGCTGCGCTCCAGCAGGAGGACGTCGTACCCTCGCGAAGCGCCATCCACGGCGATGCCGGCGCCTGTGGCGCCCCCTCCGATGACTACCAAATCCCACGGCTTGGTTCTTGACCCTACCCGCCGGAGCATCTCTTCACGCTTCATGTAACCTTGTCTTCTATGAAAGTAATCCTCGGATTGTTTGCTATTGCGACCGTTGCCTGCGCCCAGGCGCCTCAATTTCGCGATCTCTTCAATGGCAAGGATCTCACCGGCTGGGTGAAGGTCAACACTGACGAGAAAACTTGGAGCGTTAAAGATGGGTTACTGATCTGCTCCGGCCACCCGATTGGAGTGATGCGTTCGGACAAGCAATACGAGAATTTCATTCTACAAATTGAATGGATGCACATGGAACCGGGTGGAAACTCGGGAGTGTTCGCCTGGAGCGACGCCAGGCCCAATGAGAAGACGCGTCTGCCGAACGGCGTCGAGATTCAGATGCTCGAGCTCGATTGGGTCAATCTGAACAAGCGGGATGGCGTGACTCCTCCGATTGCCTATGTACATGGCGAGCTGTTCGGAGTGAACGGAGTGAAGACGGTGCCCGACAACCCGCGCGGGGAACGTAGCAAGTCCATCGAAAATCTCTGCAAGCCGCGAGGGCAATGGAACTCATATACCGTCGTTGCTGTCGATGGCGTGATCAAGCTCGCCGTTAACGGCAAATTTGTAAACGGCATCAGCAAGGCCACCCAGAAGAAAGGCTACCTGTGTCTGGAATCTGAGGGGGCGGAAATCCATTTCCGGAATATTCGAATCATGGAGTTGCCGCCGGGCGTACCATATCGCGAGAGTGCGGCTACGCCTTAGCTTTTCCCACACCGAACGACTGTCGCACGGCAGCTAGCGTGACTACGCCGCGAACCACGGAAATATCGGATCGGTCCACGACCGGCGCTGCTTCAACACCGGCCTCCTGGAGTTTCTCCAAAGCTTCTTCGATCAGATGATCGGCGTGAAGGTGAGGGTTTTCCTCCCTCATTTCGACGAGTGTATCCAGCGGCTCGGACTGCATTCCGAATTCCGCCGCATCTTCGAGTTCGGAGCGGGAGAAGGCAGCCACGGAATGGCGTCCTGCAGCCACGGCGATCGCTGGACCTCGGATTACCGCATCCGCGACCAAAGTGCTTGCAGGGAGAATAGCCGGCTCGGTGTACATGATGTCTGCAACGAAAGGACCGGACTCATCGCGCTCCCGCGAATGCCGGGGAAGATGTATGCCGTCCTGCAACGCTAGAGCCTCATAAATCGGGATGCGCTGAAAATTCCGTGAGATCGCCAGGCTCACCATGTTGGCGATCATCAAGGGCACAACGATGGCGTAATCGCGGGTGAGCTCGAAAATCATGAATACGGATGTAAATGGCGCTCGTATGATCCCGGCGAACAACGCGCCCATTCCCACCAGCGCATAGGCTCCGGGATTCGCGGTGATGCCGGGTAGGAAGCGATGTGCCAGACTTCCCACACCTGCTCCACACATCGCCCCAAGAAACAGACTCGGTCCAAAAATGCCACCCGCGTTGCCCGAGCCGTAACATGCCGCGCTTGCAATCAGCTTCAGCGTGAGAAGCGTGAGAACAAATCCGAGCGCGAAATCGCCATTGAGAACTTGTCCGACATAGTCGTACCCCACACCGAGCACTGCAGGACTCCACAAACCCAGCAACCCGACGACGAGCCCGCCAAACACTGGATGTATCCAACGTGTGCGATCGGGCAATTTGAGAAATTGCGCGCGGAGGTAGATTGTCAGCTTCACAAAAGCCAGCGAGCAGATTCCGCCCGCTACGCCAAGCAGAGCATAAATGAGAAATTCCAATGGATGGACAAGCTCGTATTGCGGAACGTGAAACAAGGGCTCGCCTCCGAGTAGCAGGTGCAGTGTGACCCATGCAGTTGCCGACGCAAGCACCGCTGATCCGAGTACCGGCGCGTGTAAATCGCCGACAACCTCTTCGAGACTGAACAGTACGCCTGCGATGGGAGTGTTAAACGCCGCGGAGACGGCCGCCGCGGCTCCTACGGGAATCAGGCTGGAGAGCTTCGCCTGCTTCAGTCCCAGTCGCTGTCCGAGGATGGATGCCACGCCTCCACCAATCTGAACAGAGGGCCCTTCACGACCGAGAGCGATACCACTTGCCAGCGCTCCGCAGGAACAAATAAACCGGCCGACAACCGTCCGCACGCTGATGATGCCACCCTCTAACTGCATCGCAACCTTTGTCTGAGGAATGCCGCTGCCACGCGCTGCCGGAAAATATCGAGCCAATAAAAAGCCAGTCAGCAAAGATCCGAGCACGGGCGCAACCAATCGTCTCCAACCGGAGCTTCCTGGAGGATAGAGCTGTGAGCCCAAATGCTCGGTCAAAAGTATGAAAGCTACTACTAACAGGCCGACCAAAGCTCCGATAATCAGAGCAAGCGCCAGATAAAGGCTGTGTTCTGGTATTCGGGTTTCAAGCAGGCGTGAAGGAATAGCACGCAGGAGGCCGGATCGGCGCATAAGGCAATTGTCGCGCGCTACGCTGAACGCATGGCTTTTGCGGAGTTCTACCGCACGCGCTCTTCGCGCGCGTTACCTATGCGCAAAGTTCTACCGGTGCTCGCGGCGGCCTCTTGCGCTATCGTTGTCTTTTCGGCGGCAGATATACTCCTGACGCGTGTCGCTGCGGCACGTCGGGCAGCGAACGCGCGTTGGTCTTATTCAGAGGGCGAGCGGCTCAGCAAATCCGGACATTTTTCTGAGGCGGTCGAACGCTTCCGCTCTGCGGTTAACCAGGAGCCGTCGAACACCGAATATCAGCTTGCGCTGATCGCCGCGCTTCGCGGCGCCGGTCAAATAGACCAAGCCAAACTTTCGGTTGGCGGGATGCTCGAGAAAGCGCCTGCCGACGGCCCCGCGAACATCGAAATGGCTCGAATTCTGGCCAGCTTAGGCGACTGGCGAAATGCGGCTTGGTATTACCGTCGCGCTCTCTATGGTAAATGGCGAACTCCGGTCGATGTTACGCCGCTTCGGTTCGAACTCGCAGACCTTCTCGCTTCACATCACGCGACCGAGGATCTATCTGCCGAGCTGCCGCTTTTAGACCAGCAAGTTACAAATCTCGATCAACAGCGCCATCTCGGAAAGCTGCTCCTTCAGGCCCAATCCTGGAAGCGAGCCGAGGAGGTGTACGGTTCATTGCTCCGGACGGCCGAGTCTGATGGAGCGTTATGGGCTGGCTTGGGACGAGCTCAACTCGGCGCCGGTGAGTACGCGGCCGCGGAACGAAGTCTTCGCAAAGCGAATGAGTATTCGCCAGCCACAGACGTGAAGAGCGACCTCGAACTCACTGAGAAGATCAATCAACTTGACCCCACACGCAGAAATCTCGATGCAACTGAACGGCACAGACGAGCTCACGAGATTGCTTCCGAAGTAGCAACAGCCCTGGAAAGCTGTGCGCCTGGAAACCCGGATGCGGCGTCCGCAAAGGCGGGTTTGGTCCACAAACTCCACCGGAAAGCAACCGATTCCACAGATTTGGATGTAGCTGAAAGACTCTGGCGGATTGGCCAAGACCTTTGCGGCGGTCATCTCCCGGTTTCCGACGCAATGCGAAGGCTGATGGGGGTGTTGTTAAAATAAGTTAATGACATTGGCAGCCGACTTGCCAAAGCGCTGCTTCTACGATCTTGCTTAGAGCGTGGATTAGACCTAAAATAACAGTATTAGGGTGTTGTCTCGACGGCGATGAATCGACAGTTCACGTCCCAGTCTCGGAACCTCGCGATCCTTCACTCGATCGTACAGGAATACATCGAAACCGGTGAACCTGTTGCATCGAAGACGGTTGCTCACCGGATTCGTGAGAATCTAAGTTCGGCAACGGTGCGGAACATCATGGCGGACTTGTACGAGGAAGGGTATCTCGCCCAGCCGCACACGTCCGCCGGCCGAGTTCCGACCGGGAAGGCATTTCAAAGCTATGTGCATTCGCTGAGCCAGCGGCGCATTCTCTCTGCTGAATTGAACCGGCTTCGCGGCGAACTCGCCCACCTTGAAACCATGCAGGCTCGCGTCGAGCGATCCTCGCACATCCTGACAGAGATGACCCATGGACTGGGGATTGCCGCCGCGATTCCCACACCTAGTCAAACGCTTGACCAGATTGAGTTGGTCAACCTTCCGGATCGTCGAGTCTTGATGATTGTTGCGACTCGTGACCATATGGTCCGCAACCGCGTGGTTAGCCTTAACGAGCAGTTGTCGATTGACGAATTGCAATCGATTCGGAACTACATCAACCAGAATTTCAGCGGCTGGCTTCTTACCGACATCCAGCACGCGCTCGACGTCCGGCTGCGCGAAGAAAGCGCGGCGTACGATGCTATCCTGCGTCGCCTTAACCTGCTGTACGAAAAAGGTTTGCTGGAAATGGGACTCGCGCCGGAAGTCCATGTCGAGGGCGCCTCGAATCTCGTAGGCCTCGATCTTCATCTCACCAGAGAGAAGATGCGTGACCTGTTTCGCGCATTAGAGCAAAAGAAGAAAGTTTTGTTGTTGCTGGACCATTTCCTCGAACAGCCGCAGGGCGAGATTGCGGTCCGCGTCGGATTGGCCGAAGCTCACCCGGCAATGGGTGAGTTGTCGATCATCGGCATCAGTGTCAATCTACCGAGCGGACTTTCGGGCAAGATCGCAGTCCTTGGTCCAATGCGAATGAATTACGAGAAGGTCATTTCCGCCGTTTTGCACGTAGGCCAAGCTTTCGGTACCCCGAAGGCCTAGGTTCTCCTCAGAAATCCTATTGATAGTCTGGAGTTATGGAAGAAGAAATTCGATCCGCTGTCGAAGAAACCGGTACCGACTCGACTTCGGTCGAGAACGCGGAAGCTACAGAACCCGGAGCCAACTGGGCTAAGGAGAAAGCCGAATTCGAGGATCTCCTGCGCCGGCGCCAAGCCGAATTTGAGAATTTCCGCCGGCGAATGGAGCGTGAGCGCATCGATTTCGCTGAGTATTCGGGCATGGAAATCGTCAAGGCGCTATTGCCTATCGTGGACGATTTTGAACGCGCATTAAAAGCCTCGTCGGTTTCCGGAAGCGACGAATTTGTAAAAGGTGTGGAATTGATTTACAAGCGTCTGCTGGAGACCTTAATAAAACAGGGTCTTGAGCCGATCCATACGCAAGGACAGACCTTCGATCCGCACTTGCATGAAGCCGTTCAGCGTATGGAAAGCGAGGATGCGGCGGACGGAACAATCCTGGCGGAATATCAGCGCGGTTACAAATTTAAAGGCAAGTTACTGCGTCCGGCGATGGTGCAGGTAGCGATACGGCCGTAAGGTAGGGCCGGCAATGAACGTGGCAAAAAGAGACTACTACGAAGTACTCGGCGTGGACCGAACGGCGGACGATCAGGGACTGAAAGCCGCTTATCGGAAACTTGCGCTCCAATTTCATCCTGACCGCAATCCGAACGATCATCATGCGGAGGAGAAATTTAAAGAGGCCGCTGAAGCATACAGCGTCTTGAGCGATGCCCAAAAGCGCGCTATGTATGACCGTTACGGACATGCGGGCGTACAGGGCGCCGCTGCCGGCGCGGGCGGATTCGACCCCGGACAGTTCTCCGGATTCGAAGATATTCTTGGCGAATTTTTCGGTTTCGGCGATTTGTTCGGAGGAGGCGGAGGTCGCCGCCGCAATCGAGCGCAGCGCGGCGAGGATCTTCCTTTCGAACTGGAGATCTCATTCGAAGACATGATGAAGGGCATGTCTGCGGATATTCAGGTCCCTCGCATGGAGGCGTGCGAGCGCTGCTCCGGCAAGGGCGCCGAGCCTGAAGACGGTCTCACGCAATGCCCGATGTGCCGTGGGCGTGGCGAGGTCCACTATCAGCAGTCATTCCTTACGGTTCGCCGCACCTGCACGCAGTGCAATGGCCGCGGGCAAATCATCCGCCGTCCTTGCAAGGAATGTAAGGGAGAGGGGTATCTCCGGAAAGAGCGCAAGCTGAAAATCAGCATTCCGGCGGGCGTCGATACCGGCACGCGCCTGCGTCTCTCGGGCGAAGGACAGCCCGGCGCGAATGGCGGACCTGCGGGAGATCTTTACGTTCTCCTCAAAGTCACCGAACATCCGATCTTCGATCGTGAAAACGACGATCTGCATTGCACGGTCCCGATCAATGTGGCGCAGGCAGCCCTGGGGACAGAGGTCGATATCCTTACCTTCGATGGCCTTCAGAACGTGAAAATTCCAGAGGGATCGCAAAAGGGGTCACGAATCAAGTTAAAGGGCTTGGGAGTTCCGCATGTACAAGGCCATGGCCGCGGCGATCTCTACGTCAATATCGACGTGAAAGTGCCGACGAAATTGAGCCGCGAACAGCGCAAGCTGTTTGAGCAACTCCGCGAAACATTACCCGCCGACAACGAACCGCGCGAGAAGAGCCTGCTCGACAAGGTGAAAGACTACTTCATGTAGTTCCTTTTTCTGATATTTAACAGTGAAAAAGCATGCTACCATGTACTCCGATCCATGTGCATGCGGTACCTGTCTATCCTCGCATTGACGGCCTTGATGCCGGCGTCCGCCGACACTGAATGGACGGCGGTAACGTCGCCAAACTTCGAGCTGATTACGACGGCATCGAGCGGCGATGGAAGGCGAGCTGCCGAGTACTTCGAGCAGGTACGCGATTTCTTTACGCGAGTCAGAGCGCACAATACTATCAATCACCCTCCCGTAACCGTAATTCTTTTCCGGAATGTGAAAGAGTTCAAACCTTATACCGTCAATGAGGGCGCCGCTGCTTACTTTACCGGCGACCAGTCGCACGACTTCATCGTGATGTCCGGCTTCGCCGAGCAAAACAAAGCAACGGCCGTGCATGAATACATGCACCTGTTGATTCGCCACATGGAGCTGAAGCTGCCAGTCTGGCTGAACGAAGGCATAGCGGAAGTATATTCGACGCTTCGCCCGCTGGCCGGCAAGGTCGCGATTGGCATGTCGGTAGCATGTGAGTTGTCCGGCGCAATCAGCAAGTGAATTGTCCGGTCCAGGAGCGGGTGGGAAAAGCTGAAGGATGTGGAAGCCATCGAACAGCAGATACCGACCGCAGAAATGGAGCGGATGATGAAACTACAGGAAGTGATCTTGAAGGCGATGGCGGGCAAGCTGACATGGATTGCGGCAGCTGAGATCATCGGAGTGACTGACCGTACGATGCGACGGTGGCGAGATCGTTGGCAGAAGCACGGCTACAGCGGTTTATGGGATTGCCGGAAGAAGCGTCCCAGCCCGAAACGAGCGCCGGTCGAGCAACTGCAACAGGTGCTGCAACTATACCGGGAACGGTATTTTGATTTCAACGTACGGCACTTTCACGAGAAGCTTGTCGAAGTCCACGACATCCATTTCAGCTACACATGGGTGAAGACAGCCTTGCAAGAGGCGGGGCTGGTGAAGAAGCGCAAGAAGCCGGGTTCCCATCGGAAGCGACGACCGCGGCGGCCGTTGCCGGGAATGATGCTGCATATCGACGGCAGTAAACACCGTTGGTTTGGCGACCAGCGCCAGTACGAGTTGATTGTAGTGCTGGACGACGCGACCAGCGAGATTTATTACGCGCAACTGATGGAAGCCGAAAGCACGCGCACGATCATGATGGCGTTACGAGAGGTCATCGAGAGCAAGGGTGTCTTCTGCTCGTTGTACAGCGATCGCGCTGGCCATTTCTTTGTCACCCCGAGGCGGGGCGAGCGGGTTGATCTGACGCATCCGACGCAGGTGGGGCGAGCGTTGCAGGAACTCGGGATCCGAATGATCCCGGCTATTCACCGCAGGCGCGCGGTCGCATGGAGCGTAACTACGAACCTGGCAGGGACGCCTGCCGCAGGAGCTGCGGCTGCGCGGAATTACTGACGTCCACAAAGCGAATGAATTTCTACGCAACGAGTACATTGCCGAGTTCAACCACAAGTTCATGGAGAAGGCGGCGCAGAAAGGCACCGCGTTTGTACGGGTGCACCGTCGCGATCTGGACTGGATCTTCAGCGTGCAACACGAACGTATGGTGAATCGAGACAACACGGTCGTGATCGGCAATCGTGTCCTGCAGTTGGAGAAGACTCGATGGAAAGATACCTTGGCCGGGCAAACAGTGACGGTGCACGAGCATTTGGACGGACGGGTGTCGATTCGCTATGGTCCGCAGCTCATCACCGAATATGCCGGCGATGGATTGCCACTCGCATCGCCGAGACGCAAACACACCGCTAAACTCTCGAAGCGGGTGGCGGCCTAACGCAATTCGGAAGAAGACTTGGATTGAAACTGGAGGCTCTGCCTCCAGACCTCCGGGATTTAACGCTTTTGGCCAGGATTGCTGGAAGCGGAGCGAGCCTTAAACTCGCTCCCGCAATCCCGTCCCTGAGTCGGCGCTCGAGTTGCTTCCCAGCAGCGCTCTGTTTTCCGCTCAGGTGACCGAAGCCTAATCGATCCCGGTAACCTATGGCAAGACCGGACAGTTCATTTGCTAATTAAACCGGACATCTTGACGTGCTCCCAACACAAGGTCGCGATTGGCAACGTTCCTGAAGGCCTCGATCCGCGATACGCCGGTAAGTTCGGCGAGTTCCTGGGACAGATATCCACCGGCGTTCCCGAGTGAACAGGTGTTTGACCAGGTTTATGGAAAAACCGTGCTCGATCTACAGAAGGATCTTCGCGCGTATTTCCAGGCGCGTTCGCTGCGTGGCCTGCTCTTCGATACGAAGCTGGAAAAGCTGAAGGTGGGGGATCCGCGTCCGGCGGACTCGTATTATGTAGAGCTCACGCTAGCACGGCTGACGTCGATGCTCGATCGCAAAGAAGAGGCCACTGCTCGGCTGGAAAAGCTTGCGAAAGACAATCCCGCTCGTTGGGAGCCGATGGAAGCGCTAGGTCAACTTTCCTGGCATAAGGGTGACACAGAGGGGGCTCGCGCCTGGCTGCGAAAGGCGGTTGAACTAAAGCCGGACGACTGGAATATCTATTGGGATTACGCCAGACTGGCATCCCAGAGCGATTCGGATCGTACCGTAGTGATTGCGTCTTTACGCCGAATACTTGAACTGAACCAAACTCACGTGGATGCAAAGCTGATGCTGGCCGAGCAGTTGTATCGAGAAAAGCGCTACGGCGACTCATGGGCAACTTACATCACCATTCAAAAACTAGATTCGGATCGGGCCGCTCGTCTTTTTCTAGGCAAAGCGCACGCGCTGCTGGGTCTGGAGGATTACGTCAAATCCCGTGCCGCTGCGGAACAGGCGTTGAAGTATGCAAAGGAGCCGAACGAAAAGTATTCGGCTCAAAGTATTCTGACGTTTCTGGATCGACGCGAGGAATTCGCCCGTCAGAGCAGCGCAGTGAAGCCAACTATGCATGCTGTAGCTCCGCTAGAAGTGCCACACGTTCCTTCGACTTCAGCGGACAGTAACCCGATTCGGGCCAGCATTACCGGCGTGCTCCAGGAACTTCAGTGTAAGGGCGAGCAGGCGCGTATTGTTTTGCAAGCGGGGCAGAGACAGATCGGATTCATGATTATGAGCCCTGAGCGCGTCAACATCCGCAACGCCCCGGGTACGACTATTAACCTGACTTGTGGAAACAGCCACCTGGCACCAAAGTGCTTATCGAGTTCGATGAGAAACCGGATACCGCGCAAGCGTCTCTCGGGGAAGTACGCGGTCTGGATTTCCTGAGATAATTCTGTTCCTCGGATCCTCCAGGGTCTGCTGGCGGGCGCGAATCGAATCAATGGGGATTCCAACCAATCTGAACATCACTGCGGTCGCACAGATATGGGCAGTCAGTTGGAACCGGTTTTCAAATGCCACTTCAGTGAGTCGGCGATCTTACGGACATGTGGATTCAAGAGAACTCGGTGCCAGACGAGTTTGATCACTTTCGGGTAGACGCGGTATACAGTCCGGTCAGCCCGGCGGAGATCGTCGGTTTTGGCCACGGACTCTTTATGGCTAGTACAGAGGGTAAGCGGTTGCTTTCTAGAAACTTGACCCCGGTCCCGTGGAAATCGGAGTTTCAAGTATGGAAGACCCGTTATATACGAATATCGGGTTATTCGACCGTGTGCGAGGCGAAGATTTGTCGTAGTAAATCGAAATCCGCACATTCGCTGCAGGCCAGGGCGGGGTCGAGCTCGTGCGGGCCCGATCGTCGGTTAATTCTAATGGCGGCGGCCGTGCCTAACGCTGGCTCATTCAGATACCATCGGGCCGCAGTACCGAAAGTCTCGGCGCACGGCTTCTCCCATTGTGATACCCGGATGCGACACGCGAACTAATGTATGAAGCCGCCCAATCACGGCGGAGACCGTTTTGGGAAAGCACTGGGAAGCTTGCGGCGAACTCTCGAGCGATGTACACTTGGCGCATCCCGAATGAATGGGTGCCGTTTTGTCGGAGGTTGTGTAATGGGAAAGCTGGTTGCGGTGTTCCTTCTGTTAGCAGCGATATCGGTGGTCCACGCCAGCTCCATCGGCTGCGAGGTCCCTGGCGGGTGGTCCGACATACCCACGGCCACCTGCGGTTTCCTCTATAGCGGAGGTGCGTATTCTGCTATTACCGTACCAGGCTCGCCTGTAACATCTCCCTTGGGCATCAACGATACAGGCCAGATTATCGGTGAGTTTGAGGGCAACTACGGATCCCGCTCGTTCCTGAACAACGCGGGCGTCTTCAGTACCATTGATGTGCCTGGATCGATCCGAACCAGTGCTCTCGGCATCAACGACGAAGGACAAATCGTTGGCTCTTTTGTAAGCGACATCATGTTGCATGGCTTCCTGTACGATGATGGCGCTTTCGCCGTCATTGATGCTCCCGGAGCCATCGGTACCCTTGTTACTGACCTGAACAACGCCGGCCAGATGGTGGGTTACTATTACGGCGGTGCCGGAATCCATGGCTTCTTGAATAACGCGGGCGTCTTCACTACCATTGATGTGCCTGGATCGGTCCGAACCCGCGCTTCCGGCATCAACAACGCCGGCCAGATCGTCGGATCCTTCACTGTCACTGTCGGAAACCTGGACCATGGATTCCTCTATGACGACGGCGTCTTTACCGCCATTGACGTCCCAGGCGCTTCCTGGACGGTTCTGACCGGCATCAATGATGCCGGTCAGATGGTTGGCACTTTTCTTGACAGTGCCGGGACCCATGGCCTCCTATACAACGGCGCTTCCTTCACTACCATTGATGTGCCTGGATCGGTCCGAACCGGCACCACCGCCATTAACGATGCTGGCGAGGTTGTCGGAAATTTCTCCGTCCCCGAACCCGGGTCGATCCTCCTGGTCGTCTCCGGACTCGCCGGAATCTGTTCACTAACGTCTCGGAAACGGCGTGCCGGGGTGAGGTAGATACCGGCGATCGCGCTCTAACGGACACCAGCAATCCCATCCCGATCTGCCCTTTAGATTCTGATCGTGCGAAGCCACCTCACCGCCGTCGAACCGGATGGCCAAATGCTTGCCCAACGCTTAGATGGTCGGATCGCACACTACTTTGCTGTTCCAACCGCGGGTCGTCGCGTATATTCGGGAACCTGCGGTCGCGCCGAAACCACGAGCGGCTGGAAGTTCGGGATCAAATTGACGCATAACGCCCGCTCTGATATTTAACTGTCCAGCGGGAACATCCTGCCTAACGGCGAAGTGTTTACGATCGTCTTCAGGCGTATCACAGCCACTCGGAGAGAGCGATGGGCCTCCATGGAGGAAAGGCGCCCTTTGTCGTTGCAGTCACCATCCCTCGAAGTCCGGGTTTTAGCCTACCGCTATAATGGAGGGAGTAAATGCGCGTTCCTCTCCGCGTTGCGCCTGCACGCTTTACCTCTCTAATGAAAGTACAAGTACAGTTGACCGCCGGGATCGAATCTTTGTTCGGCACTCGTGACGAGAATATTCGTTTGATTGAGGAGTCGCTGGAAGTTCGAACGCGCGTCACAAACGACAGCATAGAGATAGAAGGCGAGGACCAAAGCGTCCTGCGCGCCGAGTCCATTCTTGTGGACTACTCGGGCCTGCTTCGCGAAGGATTTGTCTTCCAGAATGGTGACCTGAATAGTTATCTTCGTGTCGTTCTTGGCTGACCCGGACGTGACGCTTCGCAGCCTGGCCTATTCAGGGCGGCAACGCGCCTTCGGCAAGAAAACTCTCGCGCCGAAGACCATGAACCAGCGCCGTTATATCGATGCGATCGATCGCAACGATCTCACATTCGGCATCGGGCCGGCCGGCACAGGAAAGACGTACCTGGCCGTTGCCATGGCTGTTTCCGCCTTGCTGAATAAGCGTGTCAGCAGGATTCTGCTCACGCGGCCTGCGGTCGAAGCCGGCGAAAAATTGGGCTTTCTTCCGGGCACTCTCCAGGAAAAAGTCGATCCTTATCTGCGTCCTCTCTACGATGCTCTCCATGACATGATCGACATGGAGCGTGTCGAAAAACTGCTGGAGAGAGGGACGATCGAAGTGGCTCCGATTGCTTTCATGCGAGGCCGTACACTGAACGACAGCTTTATCATTGTCGATGAGGCGCAAAACACCACGCCTGAGCAGATGAAAATGGTACTGACTCGCGTGGGCTTCAACTCGAAGATGGTGGTTACCGGCGACATAACGCAAATCGATCTTCCGCCGGTAAGCAGAGCGGACTCATTCAGGTCCTCGACATTTTGCGCGGGGTTGACGGCATCAGTTTCATTCATTTCGATGAGGTCGATGTGGTTCGGCACAACCTCGTCCAACGCATCGTAAGGCATACGAGCGTTGGAACAATCTCGTCGGAGCGACTCGTCAGCTCAGCCTCAAGCTCGGGGACGATGCCGAACCGGAAGCGCCCGAAACTCCGCGCTCCTGAAGCCTCGCATGTCACCTGATGGCTCTATCATTCTCTTTCGTCGCGCCGGAAAAGGATTGCCTCGCGCCGAACTCCGCAGAGTTCGCCGCACAATTAGTCATGGAGGTCGCGGCAGAACGTCAGTTTGAGTGTCTTCTGACCGACGACCGCGAACTCAGGCGACTCAACCGAAGTTTTCTCGGTCACGACTATGCGACAGACGTGCTCTCATTTCCTTCCGGAATGTCCGGAGGCTTCCTGGGCGAATTGGCCATTTCGGTTGACCGCGCCTCTGAACAGGCGTCCGAGTTCGGTCATACCCTGACGGAAGAGATCAAGATCCTGATGCTTGCACGGTGTGTTGCATCTTCTCGGAATGGATCATGAGAAGGACGCGGCGCCATGGCCCGTTCGGAAAAACGCTGGCGCAAACGCTTCGGTCTTCCGGAGAGCCTGATCGAACGAGTACGCACATGACTGCAGTTGTTCTTGTCATCACCGTCATACTCGGGTTGGTGTTGCTTTTGGTGACGCTGGTCCAGATGTTGTATCTGGATACGGTTCGATTGCGCGCCAGGGAATTGCCCTTTCTCGAGCTGTTTCGGAGCGGTATCGACGAACGTCTTGCGTTGAAGCCTGACGAGGGAATTCTCACGTTCTCGCTCGTGAAGCACACAATTCTCGCCTTGCTCGGCGCGTTGGCCTTTCGCCTCACGGGTGGATTGGGCGAAGCCTGTCTGTTCAGTTGGGCTGGAATGCTTGTTCTGACTTACATCGTTCCCCAGTTCTTGTATCGAAGGACCAGCGGACAGTGGTTCGTTGCGCTTGTTCCGATTACGCGCGCGCTCATCTATGTTGTCCGGCCCTTGACGGCCTTTCTTGGTTTTCTCCAGTCGCTCGCGCAGCTTGGCGAAACGGACGAGGCTGCCGAGGAGCCTTCTACCCAGCACGAGAATATAGAAGCCTTGATCACGGCCGGTACAGAGGAAGGAATCATCGAAGAGGAAGATCGGCGGCTCATTCAGTCCGTCGTAGCCTTCGGCAGCAAGACGGTCCGCGAGGTGATGACGCCGCGCCCGGGCATCGTCGCGGTTTCGGCCAAGCGCCACATTGGATGATCTTCGTCAACTCGTGATTCATGAGCAGTTCTCACGCATTCCGGTCTACGAAGAGACCATCGACCAGATACTCGGCTTCGTTCATGTTCGTGATATGTTCGAACTCGATCATACGGAGCGGGCAAGCCGCACCGTGCGCGATCTGGTTCGTCCCATCCGCTTCATCCCCGAAACCAAACCGGTAAACGATCTTTTACGGGAAATGCAGCAGGACGGCAATCACATCTCGATCGTGATCGACGAGTACGGGAATACGGCGGGTCTGGTCACGATGGAAGATATGGTGGAGGAAATTGTTGGCGAGATTCGTGACGAACATGAGCCGGGGCTTGATGTCGAGACCGATAGCGATGGCGGTTATATCGTATCGGGCAGCTTCGACGTAGATCATCTTCACGACCTTGTGGAATTCCGCAAATCGCACGATGCCGAATCTACAACCGTCGGCGGGCTTGTCACGGAATGGCTCGGTCGTGTGCCCGAAGCTGGTGAAGCGATTGAGCGTGACGGAGTGCGGATCGAAGTGCTCGCGGCCAACGAACTCCGGGTGGATCAGGTACGCATTTCGAAGGCGGAGCCGGCAAACGGTAATGGCGAATAAGAAGAAACTCGTATCGGGCTTCGTCAGCATTATCGGACGGCCGAACGCGGGCAAGTCGACACTCATCAATGCGCTTGTGGGCAGTAAGGTGGCCATCGTCGCCGACAAGCCGCAAACGACTCGCACCGCCGTCCAGGGTGTCTGGAATGGGCCGGGAGCACAGGTTGTCTTCCTTGACACGCCAGGCATCCATCGCTCCGATACGCTCTTTAATCGCCGCATGATGCAGCGAAGTACGGGCCGCGCTGGAAGAGCGCGACCTGCTTCTTTATCTGGCAGACGCCACGCGAGGAGTTGGTGAGGAGGATGCCAAGGCCATTGACATGGTTCGCAAAGCCTCAACACCATCGTTGCTTGTCCTGACAAAAGTAGATCTCGTCCAGGACAAGCGGATGCTGCTTCCCCGTATTGAAAGCTATCGCAATACTTATCCTTTCGAGGACTACTTTCCCGTTTCCGCCGTTTCCGGAGAAGGCCTCGACGTGCTCATGAAGGAAGTAGTGAAGCGCATGCCCAAAGGTCCGGCCTACTTCCCTGCCGATCAGATAACCGATCAGCCGGAGAAATTTCTGGCGGCCGAGATGATTCGCGAGAAAATTCTGCTCGAGACGAAACAGGAAGTTCCTCATTCGATTGCGGTCCTCATCGACAACTGGGAAGAAGGGCAAAAAGCTGACACGGATCAGCGCCACCATCTTTGTGGAGCGGTCCGGTCAGAAGGCGATCGTTATAGGATCGAAAGGCGCAGGGCTGAAACGCATTGGAACACTAGCTCGTCAGGATATCGAGCAGATGCTCGGCCGGCAGATCTTCCTCGAACTGTTCGTAAGAGTGCGGGAGAACTGGCGCCAAAGCCCGGAGTTCTTGAGTCAACTCGACTGGCGTACGATGACAGGAGGGGAATCTCTTTCATGAGAGCTTTGTTAGCCATAATCGTCCTGATCCTGTCTTTATCGGCGGCTTCTTTTGCCGCCGATCCGCTTGCCGACGAAGCTCTATACGATCAAGTGCGGATCAAGATCGCGCAGGATCGTGAAACAGGCGGTGGCAAGATCGATGTGAAGGTGACCAACGGAGTTGTTGAACTCACTGGCACGGTGAAACAGGACAAAGTGAAGGAACGCGCCGAGAAAATCGCCAAAAGAGTGAAGGGCGTGAAAAGCGTGGAAAACAAGATCCGCGTTTCTCCCGTCTAGCGCCCGATTCCGGGCGCGATAAATTTCGCCTCCAGCCAGATCAACAGCACCAGGATCACGACGACAATCGAGCCGATCATCGGTAGCGCCATCACCACTTGGATGCCTGCGTATTCGGCTGCATATCCCAGCAGCGCCGGCGCGAGCATTCCACCCGTGAGTGCGATCGAGAATATACCGTTGAAAAAGCCGGGATGATAGTGTGGGAATCGCGCTCCTATCTTCTCCACCACTAATGGATAAATCGGCGCGAAGCCGAACCCGACTAGCAGTGTGCCGGAGATCGCGCCAAACAGATTATCTGTCAAGGCAAGAATCATACACCCCAACATGCTTGCGATGACCGTGGACAGCAGTATTCTGCCATGCCTGATGCGAGGCAGAATCGCCTGAGCGATCAGGCGCCCAAACATCAGGCATAGCCAATATTCCGCCAGTATGAGAAGTCCGGTAGTGGGACTCACTCCCAGCCTGGTTATGACGAATAGGGGGAGCCAGCCTGCGATTGCCCACTCGTTTCCAAACTGGCAAAACAATAAGAGGCTGAAAAGCATGGCGCTCGGAATGGTGAACTCGCGGGCGACATCCTTGAGAGACCGCCGTTGAGTTACCGCGTCTGCCTCTAGCCGGGTTCGGGAGTACATAATTGCGAACAGGCCCGGAGCCAGCGCAACCAGAAACAGGATACTCGCGACCGTATAGATAGCGAAGGTTCCAGCGATAAGAATCGCCACAATAGACGAGCCCAGCCCGAAGAAAACCCCGGCGAGATTGATGGTGCTGGCAGGTTCCAGTCGGTAGGATCGAGAGATCGCTTGAAGAATGCCGGTATTCAGTGTGCCGGCCCCTAACCCTAGGCCGAATAGTCCGTAAATGCGCCACCACTCTCCAACCGGGGGGGCTGTGAAAGACAGCGCTGTCAAAGATGAGAACGCAATTGCGCATGCCATTACAAGGACGAACGAGGGCTGCCGGCGTTTGAGGAGAAACTGGGACAGCGCGACTGATGCGATTAGCCCTATGTCTATGGTAAGAAAGTAGTTGCCGATTGCAAGGTAGCTTGGTCGGAGATGATAGCCCCAAGCGGGGAGGACCGCCCCGGGAAACCCGAACAGGAGGCCGGATAGGAAAAAGCCCGCGAGCGCTTTCCGGGACGACGACGTCTCAATCAGCGCCACTGGCTGCACGTCGGTATTCTATCGCTACGCAATTCGGAACCGAAACCTACAAAAAACTGTAGAGTGGTTCAGGTCTATCTATTAGAATCAATCACTTACTTTTTGGCCAAGCATGTGCAATGTAAGGGTTGGGGTTTTGAGTTCTTCACCTTTGGTGTTGGTTGTCTCCTTCGATTGCTTAAGCGCTCCTCTCTTGGAGCGCTTTACTTTTTTCTGGTCTCTAGCCCGCAAACGCCCGTTCCCGGCCTCGTTGGGACGAGGTCCGTTTTGCGGGCGACTATTTAGAACAGAGATCGGCGATCATGGTACTAACGAGATGCCCGATCGTGTCAGCAAACTGAACGTTAACGGCAAAGACTTCCCGGTCGATGTCGCGCCGGACGAGCGCCTTCTCTACGTCCTTCGGGACGAACTGGATCTGACTGGAACCAAATATGGCTGCGGGGAAGGGCAGTGCGGAGCCTGCACCGTACTGGTAGACGGGACGCCGGTCCGGTCCTGCATGACACCGGTCCAGTCAGTTGCCGGCAAGCGCATTACGACGATCGAAGGAGTTGCGGAACATGGCCGGCTGCACCCGATCCAGCAGGCGTTTTTGGATGCCGGCGCGTTTCAGTGTGGGTACTGCACCTCTGGGATGATCGTGGCAGCGGTGGCTTTGTTTCGTAAAAACGCCAAGCCTTCCGCAGCGGAGATTCGGCAGGCGCTGAACGGAAACATCTGTCGTTGTGGGACTTACCCTCGAATAGTCGAGGCAGTCCGTAAAGCGGCAGGAGTCAAACCGGAGGCTTCGGGTGGAGAATAATTTGCAAAACGAACCCGAGCGGTACGAACTGGCCGAGCCTGCCCGTTACAGCTTCGACCTCGATCGCCGGGATTTTTTCAAGGCGCTTGGAGCGGGCCTGGTCGTGTTGGGCGTTCTCGATGCGCAGGAATCCGGACGTCGGGGCAATCGTTCGCCCTTGCCGAAGGAAATAGGCCCGTGGCTTCACATCGGGGAGAACGGCACAGTATCCGTCTTCACGGGCAAGGTGGAAGTGGGGCAGAATACCCGGACAGCGCTCGTCCAAGGGGTGGCCGAGGAGCTTCGGATGCCGTTCTCATCGATCAAGCTAATCATGGGCGACACCGATTTGGTTCCTTACAACGCTGGCACATTCGGCAGCCGGTCGATGCCGGACATGCTGCCGCAGTTACGCAAGGTAGCAGCCACGGCGCGACGAGTGATCGATGAGAACGGAGGTGAGATCGGTAAAGGGAAGAAGCTGCTTGCGAGCGTCCCAATTGCCGATTCTCCTGTGACTGCGCCACAGAATTGGAAGGTGTTAGGCCATCCTGTGCCGAAGGTGGAGGGCCGCGCCTTTGTCACTGGGGAACATCGCTACTCATCAGATCAGACGCTGCCGGGAATGCTGCATGCAGTGGTGGTCAGGCCGCCCGTTGCAGGAGCGACACTGACATCTGTCGACACAAGCGCTGCGAAGGGCGTGGTTGTTGTGCGCGATGGCGATCTGCTCGCGGTGGCCGCGCCGCAGATTGCTCGTGCGCTTAAGGCTGCAGCCGAGTTGAAGCCGGAATGGAAGACACCCGCAAAGCCTTCTGATTCAGAGTTATTTGCGATTCTGAAGAACACAGCCAAGCCGAGAACGGACTCAACCAGGGGCTCAATTGAAGAAGGGCTCGCGGCTGCGGATCACAAACTGTCCCAGACCTACACGGTTGCGTACATCGCCCACGCCCCTCTCGAGCCGCGCGCCGCGCTCGCCTTGTGGGAGAACGACAAGCTCACGGTGTGGACTGGCACGCAAGTCCCTTTCGGCGTTCGCTCCGAAATCGCAAGCGCGTTCCATATTCCCGAATCGCAGGTCCGGGTCATCGTGCCCGATACAGGCGCAGCTTACGGTGGCAAGCATACGGGCGAGGCAGCAATTGAAGCAGCGCGCATCGCGAAGCAGGCCGGCAAACCGATCAAGCTGGTGTGGACGCGAGAGGATGAATTCACGCACGCCTACCTTCGTCCCGCCGGTGTCATTGAGGTCCAGAGCGGCGTAACGAAAGATGGAGCGCTTACCGCTTGGGAGTTCCATAACTACAATTCCGGAGGATCGGCGTTAGCAACGTTGTATGAAGTTCCGCATCAACGAGTGCATTTCCATCCGAGCGAATCACCGCTGCGTCAAGGTTCGTATCGCGGACTCGCGGCTACTGCTAACCACTTTGCTCGCGAAGTCCACATGGACGAGATCGCTCACTCTTTAAAGAAAGATCCGCTGGAGTTCCGCTTGAGCAACATGAAAGATCCTCGCTTCCGCGCAGTGCTGCAGCGCGCGGCAGACGCGTTCGGTTGGGGCAAGCGGCCTGCGGGTATCGCCGGTGGATTCGAAAAAGGGAGCTATGTTGCCACGGTGGCCGAAATCACGGCGGACAAAGACCTGAAGCGAGTGCGCATCGAGCGAGTCGTCACAGCCTACGAATGCGGAGCGATCGTCAATCCCGACTGCCTTCGCAATCAGGTGGAAGGGCGCGGTAATCATGGGCCTGGGCGGCGCGCTGTTTGAGCGCATTCGTTTTGAGAACGGCCGCATTCTGAATCCGCGATTCTCGCGTTATCGCGTGCCGCGCTTCACTGATATACCTGCGCTCGAAACCGTCTTGATCGATCGTAAGGATTTGCCTTCGGCCGGAGCGGGAGAGACGCCGATCGTCTGTATCGCGCCTGCCATCAGTAACGCGATCTTCGCCGTCACCGGTGTTCGCCTGCGGTCTCTTCCGCTGCTTAATCACGCGTCACCTGCTTAATCACGCGACACGGATTGCCGGCTGCAAACACGCCCGACGGAATATCGCGCGTAACCACACTGCCCGCGCCGATCGTCGTGCCGTCCCCGATCGTGATGCCGGGGCATAAGATAGCGCCGCCTCCGATCCATACATCTGCGCCGATAGTAACGGGCCGCGCCAACTCGCGGCCGGCGCTCCGAATCGTGGGCTCGAGTGGATGCGTGGCTGCATAGATCTGTACACTCGGTCCCATCATCGTTCGATCGCCAATCGTGACGCGCGCGCAATCCAGAATCACGCACAAGAAATTCAGGAATACGGCGGAACCTATTTCGATGTGACAGCCGTAATCGCAATGAAAGGGCGCGACGATTTCCGAGCGGTCTCCAAAGGACGCGAAGAGATCGCGCAGAAGCTTCTGGCGTCGCAGGACCTCCGCTAGGTCGGTGCTGTTGTATTGTCTGCACAGCCGCTGCGATCGCAGTCGCGCGGCGGTGAGTTCGGGGTCCGATGGATCGTAGAATTCCCCGCTCAGCATCCGTTCCCACTCGATGTTCCGGACCATAGCAAAATGGTAGGACACATGTTGAACCGACGTGAACTGATCTGGTCCGCTGCCCTTGCAAGCGCCGCCAATTTAAGAGCCGCCGGCTCGCCGGTGTTGGAGACGATTACTCGTCAGCCAGAGCATTATCACGGCTGGCCTACGCTGGCAAAGCGCAAAGATGGAGAATTGATCGCCGTCTGCTCCGGCGGAAGAGAGTCTCACGTGTGTCCCTTTGGTCGGGTCGAATTGATGCGGTCGCGCGACGGCGGGCAAACCTGGAGTTGGCCGGAGATCGTTCTCGATACACCGATCGACGATCGTGATGCCGGTATATGCGAGACAGCCAAAGGGACGCTGCTGATAACCACCTTCACATCGCTGGCGTTTCAGGATGCTTTCAAGAAAGCCTCGAACTGGCCCGAAGAACGAGTTGCGCGCTGGAACGCAGTCGCCCGCCGCGGCACACAGCAGCAGTTCGATGCGCTGCTCGGCACGTGGATGCTGCGATCGACAGATGACGGCATGACGTGGTCGAAGCCATATCGTGTTCCGCTGAACAGTCCGCATGGGCCTTCCGCGCTGTCCGATGGCCGCTTGCTGTACGCCGGCAAGCAGCTATGGGAGCCGGGCAAGAAGGTGGGCGTTTGCGAGTCTGCCGACGATGGACAAACCTGGAGATGGCTAGCCGACATTCCTGCTCGCCCGGGCGACAGAGTGGAGGAATATCACGAGCTTCATCAGGTGGAAGCCTCCGACGGCACGCTCATCGTTCACATCCGCAATCACAGCAAGCAGAATGAACGCGAGACGCTGCAGACCGAGTCCCGCGATGGTGGAAAGACGTGGAGCACGCCGCATCCAATCGGCGTATGGGGTTTGCCGTCGCATTTACTGCGATTGAGGAGCGGCAAGCTTCTGATGAGCTACGGATATCGCCGATCGCCTTTCGGCAATCAGGCGCGTCTCAGCGCGGACAATGGCCGCACGTGGTCGGATCCCATCATGATCTCGGATGACGGCGCGGGATACGATATTGGTTATCCATCGACCGTCGAATTGGCTGACGGAAAACTGTTGACGCTTTGGTATGAATTGCCGAAGGCATCGACCAAGGCGGTATTGCGGACCGCTCGCTGGTCTATGAAATGATGTCCTTCAGGACTTGCCCTTGTATCTCGGTCAAACGTTCTTTGCGGCCGAGATACATGTAGCTGAGGGCGTCCTGATCGAGACCCATCTGGTACAGCATCGTCGTGTGGAGGTCCCGGAAATGCACACGATTTTCGACTGCCTTAAGGCCAATGTCGTCCGTGGCTCCATACACCGTACCGCCCTTGAAGCCGCCGCCCGCAAGCCACATCGTGAAGCCGGTGTTGTGGTGATCGCGGCCATTCCCTTTTTCTGATTCCGGAGAACGACCGAACTCGCCGCCCCAAAGCACAATGGTGGAATCGAGGAGTCCTCTGCGTTTCAGATCCTTGATGAGACCGGCTACGGGTTTGTCCGTGTAGGATGCCATCTTCGCGTGGTTCTTCTCGATGTTGCTGTGCGCGTCCCACTCGGTATCTGCATTGCCACCGCCTGAGACGACACACACAAAGCGAACACCTTTTTCTACCAGCCGGCGAGCGAGAAGACATCGGCGACCATAATCGTCAGTCGCGGTCTCGCCGACACCGTAAAGCTCGAGCGTTTCTTTCGGCTCCTTGCTGATATCGAAGACTTCCGGCGCCTCAGTCTGCATCTTGAACGCAGTGTCATACGCCGAGATCCGCGCCGCGAATTCGGCATCTTCTCCGGGCATTGCCTTTTCGTTGATGGCACGAATGAAATCGATGGTCTTGCGGCGTCGATCCAGCGAGACACCATTCGGCAGATCGAGATTAAGCACCGGCTTTGAACCCGGCCGCAACATCGTCGGCTGATAAACGGCCGGCAGAAAGCCGTTCTTGTACATGGGAACACCGGCTTCCTGCGCGCCGTGCGAATCGGGCATGACGACATAAGCAGGAAGGGATTGCGCTTCTGAGCCCAGTCCGTAAGTGATCCAACTCCCCATTGAAGGGAAGCCCGGAATTATGCGACCGGTCATCATCTGATACTGCGCGGCGGAATGCACCACCATGTCGCCGTACATTGAACGAATAATGCATAGATCGTCAACGATACTCGCCTGGTGTGGGAACAGGTCGGACACTTCGATGCCGGACTTGCCGTATTTCTTAAAGGTCTGCTTGCTGCCTAGCAGTCTGGACTGGGAATTGACGTTCTGATACTTCACGTCGCCGAATTCGGCCGGACGCTTTTGCCCATCGAGTTTATTGAGGAGCGGCTTTGGATCGAACGTCTCGAGGTGTGAAGGGCCGCCCGCCATGTAGACGAATATCACAGCCTTCGCCTTCGCGCGTTCCGGAACGTGCGGCGGCTTCGGCGCAAGCGGATTGTAGTTGGCAGCCGCCCGAGCATCCTGCGCCAGCATGGATGCGAACGCGAGAGAACCTAAACCGCAAAAGCAATCGTTTAAAAACTCGCGGCGATTCCGTGCCCAACGAACATGTTCAGCCATATCAGTTCACGTATAAAAACGAATTGAAGTTAAAAACTGCGAGAGCGAATTCTTTCATCGCCTCGGGATCGTTCGGATTGCTCCCGAAGAACTTCATCGCAATCGCCCTTTCCCCAGCCGACGGCAGCCTTCCCGTAGCGAGCCGCCACGCATAGTTGATCCGTTCCGAAGTTGTCTTCCGTTCGGTCAGGAGGCGTTGCGCAAAGGCTCCGGCCAAGTCATTCGATGTCTTTCCGTTGAGTAGTTCCAGCGCCTGCGGCGCATGAGTCGATTGTTCCCGGCGCGCGCAGGACAGGAGAATATCCGGCGCGTCGAATACTTCGAGGAAGGGCAGCCGGAGATTGCGCTTGTAGATCATGTACATCGTGCGGCGGTCGTATTGCGATTTGTCTTTCGTCGGCACCCAGTATTGCGGCCGCTTCAACATCTTCACCAGCTCCGGCTCAATCGGGACGAGCACGCTTGGTCCGCCCAGCTTTGTATTCAAGCGACCCGCAATCGCGAGCATGGAATCACGGAGTTCTTCCGCCTCAAGACGACGGTGAGTAAATTTCCAGAGCAGATCGTTGTTGGCATCCTGCTCCATTCCAAGCTTTTCCTGCGGTGAGATGCTCGACTGCCGATAGGCGTTCGACAGCAGGATCATCCGATGAATTGGCTTCATCTTCCAGCCCTGCCGCTACGAACTCGTTGGCAAGATAATCGAGTAGCGCGGGGTTTGAGGGTGGTGTGCCCATTCGGCCGAAATCATTCGCCGTGTAAACGATCCCGCGGCCGAAGTGATACTGCCAAATGCGATTTGCCATCACGCGAGCGGTGAGCGGATTTGCCGGGTCAGTAATCCAATTCGCCAGCTTTAGCCGAGGCTTCGCAACATCGATGGGATCTTCGGGGGCGGCGTCGGGAAGAAGAACGCCAAGCGCCCGCGGACCGACCTTTGCCACTTTATTCTGATAATCGCCGCGAGCTAATACATAGATCGGCTGCGTCTTTTTGAGATCGTCCTGAACGGTGTAGATGGCCGGGAGAGCCGGCGGCATTTTATCTTCCAGCGCCTCGATCTGCATCTCGAGGGCGGCCTTCTGACCATCCGGAGCTTTCCTGAGCGCAAACTGAAGCTTTTTGATCTCCGCCTCGACCGGCGTAGATTTCGCCTTCCATTTTTCCTGTTCTTCTTTGCTCGCAAGTACCAGGTCATTCGGCTGGAGTTGTGCGAAGTGCGCCTGTAACCGGTAGTAGTCACTCTGCCGGAAAGGATCGAATTTATGGTCGTGGCACCGCGCGCATCCGACCGTGACGCCGAGAAATGCTGCGCCGACGATATTCGTCATTTCCGTCAGCACTTCGTTCTTAGAACTGGCGACATCCTGATTGCCCTGGTTTTTTCGAAGAGGGCCAAGACGATTAAATCCGCTAGCGACTAAATCGATGTTGTTGGAAGAATCGATCTCGTCGCCCGCAAGTTGTTCTTTTACGAATTGAGCGTAAGGTTTGTCCTCGTTAAAGCTCTGCACGACATAATCACGATATCGATAGGCGTCAGGGCGGTGCATATCGTATTCGTAACCGTCGGACTCCGCGAACCGAACAACATCGAGCCAGTGCCGGCCCCATTGCTCTCCATAATGAGGCGAGGCCAAAAGACGCTCCACGAGGTTCTCCCAAGCCTTGGGCGACTTGTCGTTGACGAAAGCGTCCACTTCCTGAGGTGTCGGGGGCAAGCCGTGCAGGTCGAACGTAACTCGGCGAATCAGGGTCGCACGGTCGGCTTGCGGCGCCGGTTTCAACCCGACCTTCTTCAGGCCAGCGAGGATGAAAGCATCGACCGGAGTTCTCACCCACTGCTTTTCCGCCAAGGTGAAGGTAGGGGGCGTGACGTCCTTTCGGGGTTGGAATGCCCAGTGCTTCCTTTCGGCAGGTTTATACGAGCCCAATGGCGCCACGACGTCTTCGGTCGCTAAGAGGAGTGATGTTGCAACGAAACAGAAAACCAGTCGATTCATGCAATAGCCCGCGGTGAAAGGCGAGTCGGCCCGTACCGTGATGGCGCACCAAACCGCGCCCAAGTTACGGACTTCGCCAATATCACCTAAATATCACATTTCGAAGGACTGTGGGGGCCGGTCAAGCGTATCGGAGCAGGATCTGCGGTAAGTTGGCTGAAAATGCAGACCTCGCCATCACACTATCGCAACCCGCCTGCTGCGCCTGCTTGATCAGTTCGGCCTGCACGTGAGAAACATACGCAATAACCGGCACTTCAGAGTGCGGACCTGCCTTCAAAGAGGAGACGAGTTGGATGGGATCGATCGAACGGCAATTCAGATCCAGGAGTACGGCAACGGGATTCTCCTCCAGTTTGCGGGAAAGAGCTTCTTCTGTCTTCACCACAACAAGTTGCAGAGCGGCACGTTTTGCAGCGTCGGCGATCTTCACCTGGAAAAAGAGGTCATCGAGGACCGCGAGAACGGTCTTTTGCGTTTCAGGCGTCATCACACCAGAGTCGCCACAGGCACGTCAGCTTCCGTGATCAATGCCCGCCACCAGAGAAAAAGGCAGATGAAATGAGTCAGCACGATGAAAATGCTGGCGGCGAGAGAGACCTGATTCGATAAGTCCAACTGGCGAATCGCGTGGCCGATCGCTTCCCCCGTCATTTGCAAGCCCAATCCGGCAGCGATGATGAGCCTTCGTACATCTCTGACCCGGCTTTTCGCATAAGCGAACCAAACACCCAGGTTAAGTACGCCGGTGAAGAAGCTGAGATTACGAATCACACTCACCATCCACGTGTTCAGGTGCGGCGAATAGCACAGTATGACGGAGCCGATCCAAACTGCCCCGCCGATCAGAGCGATCAGCCGGGTCAGCATCTCATTGCGGCGTCCGGATGGAACAACATGCATCGCAAGAGACACGACCATGGCAAACAGCACTGACTGTCTCACTACTTCCGCGCACCAGTAATACAACTTGAAGGAAGCCGATGCTTTCCCAAGAAACTGCGACGCTATGATATCCGCCAGCGTGGTGCCAAACAGGCAAACCACGTACGCGAACAAAGCAGGAAACTCGCGCACTACGCCTTGAAAGGCAGTAGATAACACTAAGACCTGCAGTCCCAGGCCAATGACCCAGAACGCCCATTGGAGTGCCCTTAACATCGATGCGCAAGTAATTTTTTGCTTGCGACCATTCTATGGCGCCTGAGGCAGCTACCGTATGGGTTTTTGACGCGTTTCGATGAATTATTTTCGAATCGGGCTTCGTCGCTAACTTCTTGTGGCCAAAGCAGCTATTCCATCTCCAGGACTCGCAAGAATCCTTGGGCCTGAAGCGATCTTAGTACCAGAACTGCTATCGTCATCGTCCCATGGACCCGGAGGAATTGTTGGGCCGGAAGCTACCTTCGTTCCACCTGAACTGCTGTCGTCGTCATCCCACGGACCGGGAGGAATAGTAGGGCCAGAAGCAATTTTTTCGAGAGAAGTTGGGAGCGTTGCAGGCGCGTTGAAATGTGCGCTCATTCCCGATTGAATAATGAGACCGGCAGCGAATAGTAAGGCGGACGCAAATATAGCTGTAGTAGAGGTGAGAAGCGTTTTCATTTTTTCGGCCTTTCCTTGGGGGCTAGTTACTTCACGTTCCCGACTACAATTGCAGCGATTGTTTGCTGGGGGCTCGTTAGCACGAGTGTGGAAGGTGTCGTGCGGTTCTCAAATGAGGCATTCACGAATGTAGCGGCGGCAAACAGCGCGGCGGCCACGATGACGGAAATTCGATTTGCAAGTAGATGCGCCATGTCGGGTTCCTTTGTAGGTGTCGTTATTTAACATACGAGTACTAGTACTAAAGGACCACTAAATCACGGTGAAATCCCCAGTACTCAATACGTCGTTTTCTATAAGGTACGCTCGTTGGTACCTGGAGGGAATAGGGGAATCGCCCAAGTTGCCGCTTTTTATCGTCTTAAGAGGGGTAGTAGGGTGAAAAAACTCACCCCAAAGGGGTGTTTCTGTTAGGAACCGAACACTGTAGAGCCTTCGTTGGCCCCTTCGGCGAACCGAGCGCGGGCGCTCGATCGCCGACGATCTCCCCACTCGAGACGCATGTCATTTGTGACTTCATCGAGCATGTCGGGAGTCGCAACTTTCGATGCATCGGCGAAGGCTGTCAACAAAAGATTGTCGCAGATGGCATTGATGAGGCGCGGGATGCCTTGAGCGCGGCGATGAATCTCGACGATAAGATCGGCAGATAGAACTCGCTGGTGCGGCATACCTGCCGTCGTGAACCGGCTGTTTATGTAGTTCGCAGTGTCTTGTTCGTTAAAAGGGCTTAAGTTGTACCGAAGCACGATGCGCTGCTTCAGATTGCGGAGATTCGGCGCATCGAGTTTGCGGTCGAATTCGGGTTGCCCGGCCATGATGATCTGGAGCAATTTGCCGTGGCGGTTTTCAAGGTTGCCGAGGAGGCGAATCTCTTCAAGAACTTCCCACTCCAGATTGTGCGCTTCATCTACGATCAGAACTGAAGTGCTACCTCTCTCGGATTGAGAGATCAACATCGAATTGAGCGCGGCCAGAATTTCCGGTTTGGATTTGCGATCACACCTGACGTCGAAATCCCATGCCACCATTTCCAGGAATTCAGCCCCGGTTATTCGCGAGTTGAAGATGAAGGCGAACTCAACATGCTGCTGGCCAAGATAATCCCGAAGGCACTCGAGCATTGTCGTTTTTCCGGTTCCTACTTCGCCCGTAAGTACGATGAAACCTTTTCGCGCCTGAACACCATAGATCAGATTGGATAACGCCTCTTCATGCTGTTCACTTCGATAAAGAAACGCCGGGTCCGGGCTGAGGCTGAATGGGTCGTCCTTAAAGCCAAAAAACGCCCGGTACACGCTATGATGTTGACTCACGCTAAGTGGATTTTATCATGTGAGCCGGATCGCTATTGAGAAAATGCGGCTCCATGAAGCTGAACAAACACATTTTTCGTTGAACAATCGGCGGCGAATCGAGCCTCTAAAATGATAGGCGTCTATGGATCGGAACTCATACGAAGCTCTACATGAACGCGTGGCCTGGATAGATCTCAGCGGGCGGGGGAAAATCCGCGCAATGGGCGAGGATCGGGTGCGGCTGCTCCACAGCATGTGCACGGCGCACATTGAGGAGTTGGTGCCCGGAGCGGGCTGCTACGCATTTTTTCTTACGGCGCAAGGGCGCATTCTCGCGGATGCGCACGTATTCGCGATGACAGATTATTTGCTTATTGACACCGAGCCCGAGACGAAGCAGCGGGTTTTTGAACATCTGGACAAGTTCATCATCGCGGACGACGTGATCTTGCGCGATTTTACGAAAGATTACTCTACCCTCAACGTCGAAGGTCCGCATGCCGAACAGTTGCTGAGGAAGTTAGATGTGCCGCTGGCTCACGCTCCGTGCTCTATCGCGGAATGGTCTCACTCTGAAGTTGCGCACGTGAGCTATACCGGTCAACCGGGATATTCATTCTTCGTGCCTTGCGAGCACATGGATGAGTGCATCGCCGAGCTCACGGCTGCGGGCGCGGTCCAGGCTGATCTTGCGACAGCAGATGTCGTGCGATTGGAGAATGCGAAACCGCGTTACGGGGTGGACATTACCGAAACAAGCATTCCACAGGAAACGCAGCAGATGCACGCCGTGCATGCCTCAAAGGGGTGCTACATCGGCCAGGAGATTGTTGAGCGCGTGCGGGCACGCGGTCACCTGAACAAGATGTTGTACCCGATCGAAATCGAATCGTTCGAGGCTCCCCAGGCAGGCGCCACGATTCATTCGGACGGGAAAGAAGTGGGAACGATCACGTCGTCAGCATTCTCGCCATTACAAGGTAAAGTAGTCGGATTCGCCATTCTCCGCACGGAAGCTCTAAAAGGCGGCCTAACACTTAACGGAGCTAATGTCGGAGTGCGACGAGGAGTTCGTCAGGCACCTTAGCGGAGCCGAGCTTTACCGACGGCTTGTTGTCGCCGTGAAAATCCGATCCGCCGGTCACTCTGAGATTATATTTCTGGGCGTATCCAAGGTAACGTCGAACGTCCTCCGGTCGGTGATCGGAATGATAGGCTTCGATCGAATCCAGTCCAATCGCTATAAATCCGGAAATAAGCTCCTCCTCTTCGACGAGGTCGCGTTTCCCCAGACGGATCGGGTGCGCAAGTGAACTGATGCCACCCGCGAGCCTGATACGCTCGATGCCCTCGGCGAGGGAAGGTTCTTCGCGTTCTACGTAACCGGGCGCCGATTCATCCAGGTAACGCTCGAACGCTTCGTTCGTACTTGCGACGTAACCCTTCTGCACCATGATTCGCGCAAAGTGCGGGCGTCCGGCGAGACTCCGGCCTACTCCTTGCACCTCTTCGAGGGTTATATCTATTCCCATGGATTGCAGTTTCTCCGCCAGCCTCCGGTTGCGATCTCGACGCGCTTCCTGCATGAAAACGAGCCAGTTCATGAAGTCAGACGCAGGAGGCGCGGATACGAAATAGCCGAGGAGGTGAACAGTCTTCTTAACCGGCTTCTGAATCTTTGTGCTCAATTCGATTCCACAGATGAGTTGCAGACCCGCATGCTCTGCCATCGGCTTCGCCTTTTCGTATCCCGCGAGCGTGTCGTGATCGGTGATAGCCAGCGCCTGAAGACGCAAGCCGGCTGCAGCAGTAATCAACTCCTCGGGAGTATATGTGCCGTCAGATTCGTTTGTGTGTGTGTGGAGATCGATCATCCGATCAAGCCCATCTCACGGAGCCTCGACCAGACTCTCTCCACGCTTGCCTCGACAGGCTCGTTCGAAGAATCGACAGTGACTTCGGGATTTGCAGGCGGCTCATACGGATCTGACACACCAGTGAAGCTTCCGATTTCGCCGGCGAGCGCTTTCTTGTAAAGCCCCTTTACGTCGCGCTCCGCCAGAACTTCGACGGGGCAGTGTACGTACACCTCGACAAAGTTTCCGATACGGCCGCGCAACTCTTCCCGCACTTCACGGTAAGGGGAAATTGCAGCCACCACAGCAATGACACCGTTGCGGCTAAGCAACTCCGAAACGAACCCAATGCGACGCACATTTGTGTCGCGATCTTCTTTAGTGAAACCGAGTCCTTTAGAAAGGTGAGTGCGAACGATATCGCCATCGAGTAGTTCTACTTTTGCGCCCTCGTTTTTTAACCTTTTGTAGATTTTTTCAGAGATTGTGCTCTTGCCGGCGCCGGAAAGTCCGGTAAACCAGAGCGTGAAGCCTTTATGCTGCATTCGAACTATCCAGGATCTCATGGATCAGCACATCGACTGTACGCATAGCTCTACCATCCGGTGTGAAATGCAGACCGCACTCCTTAGCCACGCCGGACTCCCACCACCAACGTCCGGCACGCTCGTCTTCACCGGGTTCCGTCGCGCGACTGCAGGGCGCGCAACCGATGCTGGTATATCCTTTTGCGTACAAGGGGTGTCGGGGGACGTCTTGCGTTACGGTGTAGGCTTCAACGTCTTCGCGTGTCCAATCCGCCAGCGGGCTTATTTTCGCACGGCCGTTTTCCTGCGAGATCTTAGCCAGATCCTCGCGCGTCTCGGATTGTGCCCGCCGTAATCCGGTGAGCCAGGCATCGAATTCGGACAACTTTTTATTTAGGGGACGAACTTTGCGGAAATGGCAGCAAGTCGTACGCAGCGGAACCGATTCGTAAAACAGGTTTGGACCGTGCCGTGAGACCATGCTCTCGAGTTCAGAAGCTTCCGGCGAAACCACCTCAATCGCTACCCCATATCGAGCTCTTACCGCCTCAATCATGTCGAAAGTTTCAGGAGGTAACCGGCCCGTGTCGAGAGTGATTATGCGAATGTCCTTAGATATTCGCGCGGCCAAGTCAACGATCACCATCCCTTCGTACTGAAACGACGTGACCAGTGCCAGACGATCTTTGTACGTGTCGATCGCCCAGGAAACGATCTGCTCAGCCGTGGCTGAGTCGGAGGGGGCGGCGGAACTTACCGCCGATAAACTACCTTTTGTCGATCGGGATTGGATAATTTGATGATACCATCGGGAACTCAAAGCTGGAGGTTCCAACGCGAACTGTTATCCATCCGCCGGTGAAGGCTTTCGGAGTCAGGGTATAAAAGACCGCTCCGTCCGTGGATTGGCCGGGGCCTAACTTGGTCTGGACCAAGGCAATCGCTGACGCCGCCGCGGCAGCCTTGATGCGAGTAGATGTGAATTCGGCCAGGGCACTCTGCCTTCGCTGCTCGTAGCCATTGGTCGCCTTATACTTGGAGTTCCCGTAGATCCCGCTTTCGTAAGCGGTTATGAGCTTAACGACGTCCCCCTTGCTGGCTCGATCGACGAGCGAGTTCACCACGGTTCGAGCCGGCAATGCAGCAATTTCGCTGGCTTCGTCCGGCCGGTAGAGGAAGTCTTCGGGTCGAATGACGTAAGTAGACTTGCCTCCATTTTGAACTGCAACCTGCAAAACCGTGTATTCCCGAACGTGAGTGGGCAGGGAAGCCACCATGATCGTGAGGCCGTCTTTCGTAAGTGCCTGATAACGCAGTCCGCCTGACTCAAATTCAATCACCTGAGCGTGCGCGGCACACCAAACGAAACTGGCGGCGAACACAACTAACGCGCGCCGTAAACGACCCATACTTCCATGATAGACGTCTTATTCGCTTCATTCGCCAATGATTTTGACGAGTACGCGCTTACGACGTCGGCCATCGAATTCTCCGTAGAAGATTTGTTCCCAGGGACCGAAATCGAGCCGCGAATTTGTGATGGCGACGACAACTTCGCGGCCCATGACCTGCCGTTTCAGATGCGCGTCGGCATTATCCTCGCCGGTCCGGTTGTGCTGATATTGCGACGTAGGCTCGTGGGGAGCCAACTGTTCCAGCCATTTGTCGTAATCGTGGTGCAGACCGGGTTCATCGTCATTAATGAAGATGGATGCGGTAATATGCATCGCGTTTACCAACACAAATCCCTCGCGAATCTTACTCTCCTGAAGACAATTTTCTACATCTCGCGTGATATTGATAAATGCGCGGCGGGTGGGGGCTTCAAACCAAAGTTCTTTTCGATACGATTTCATTGCTCAACTGACAAGTAGGGACAAGTTCAACAATTTCTTGAGATAGTCGTCGAGAGTGGCCGGGTCCAGGCCGGAATCGCGAAGCAAGGCATTGCGGTCGCGAGTTCCATCAAGCAACGGGATCAGTTTGCGAGCTTGCTCGTTATCCAGGTCCACAGCTTGATGACGTAGCGATGTCACGCGATCTCCTTGGCTGGCCTGAAAACGCGCCAGCTGACTCACGCACGGACGTTGCGGCACAGTCGCGGGATAGGGCCAAGGACTGGTATCGATTTCCAATAGACCCGCTCCGTACATTTTCATCAGCAATTCGGCAAGCATCTCAGTACCTGCAGCGTCAGGTTGTGGAAGGCGCTGTTGCGAGCGGTCCAGGATCTCCGAGTAGCGCAGGCGCTCCGGCCATGAATCGCACAAGATTGCTATTGCCGCCTTAACGAATGGCTGAGCTACGGTCACCGACATGTTGCGCTGGCCGACAAATTCAACTGGAGTTTCATTCGTGTAGTCGGGAGCCGTTTTCGGTTCGAGCGGCACACCAAAATAGAGAACATCAAATGCGCCGGTGGAGGCCTCGGGAAGCACATTGAGGTCTGCTCTGCAGAGCAAGGTTTCCCGAAGCCGGCGCAGTTTAAAGAAGTCGAGATACTGCTCCCGCCGAACGGCGTCATCCCGAATCTCATCAAGCGCAGAACGCGCATCCGCAGGGCAGATCCTCATACACCATCGTGGTGTAATCCGCCTCGGCGAGGAATTGGAGGCCGTGCGTGCGCGACTCTTTTGATGAAGTCTGTAAATAGAAGAGGCTTCATTTCCGGGCTGAGGTCGTCGTGGAAAGTAACAGCCTTATTGCGCCGGATGATGCGCTCCATTTCCGACAACATGGCTTTCGCGTACGGGTTGTCATCGCCGAGCGCGCGTCCGACCGCCTGCACAACGCCCAAGCCTTCCGTTACCGCGACTTCCGGGATCCTCGACACCGGAAGTGTGAAAGCGCATCATCTCGGCCAGCATTTCACGGACGTGCCAGCCGGGATAAGTGTTGTAGCTAATGTAGGCGATGCCGGTCGGCGCCAGGACCCTCTCGCATAATTCGAGAATCTTCTCCTGAACTTCGCGCGGCACCCAGGAAAACACGCCGTGCGCGATTACATAATCGCACTCACCCGGGCGTCCGACCAACTCAGCGGCATCAACCTGCCGAAACGTGATGTTTTCTACGCAGGCGTGTCTCGCCAGTTCAGTCGCGCGGGCAATGGCGGTCTCGGAAAGGTCAATTCCAACGAACTGGCTCTCCGGCAGATCGACCGCCATGCTGACCAAGTTTGCGCCTTCTCCGCAGCCGATTTCGAGGACCCGGCAGGTGCGGATTTCGGGCGCGTTAACGCCGAAGAGGCGGGCGATGGCCGCCAGCCGTCTGACGTGAGTCTGGGTATAGGTAGCAGTCGGATACGGCACCCGGTCGTAGGCAGTGTCCATCCGTTCCCGAATTGTCTCATGTTGAGGTTTGGCTTACAAACTGCGACGCCGTTATGGCGGCTCACAGTTCCAAGCTTCGCCAGAGGTACCAGCTTGCGACGGAACAATATGGCCGCCACCGCTGACCGATGAGTTCGAGCTTCGCCGGAGGAGGGGGCTCCTTGAGCTTGTACGCTTTCTGAACTGCATTGCGGATTCCGAGATCGCCACAAGGAAGCACGTCGGGACGGCGGAGGGAGAACATCAAAAACATCTGGACCGTCCACACGCCGATGCCCTTTACCTGGGTGAGAGCGTTGAGAATTTGATCGTTTGTCATCCGTCGAAAGTTCTCGAAGACAACTTCCTTCGATGCGGTTTTCTCTGCCAAATCACGGATGTAAGTAGCCTTTTGCCTGGACAGCCCGATGCTCCGCAGTTCTTCAAAGCTGAGGCGGAGGATCGCGTCCGGATAGATTGGATCGCTGGTGGCGGTGAGAAGTCTGTTGAAGATCGTCGCGGCCGCCTTTCCGCTGAGCTGTTGATAGACAATAGAACGAACGAGACTGCCGAACACAGGCTCGTTGTACTTGACCCGATAAGGTCCGACTCGCTCGATGATGCCGGCGATGACAGGGTCGGATTGGCGAAGGTGCTGGATTGCTTTCTTCATCTATATGCCCGGATGGAACACAAGCGTCTCGGAGCGCATCACTCATTTTATGAGAAGGTTGGTTTTTGCGTTGCCGGTGGTATTGTGTCGTCGGTTTCCTGCTCGCGCAGGAGACAGATACGGTACTGAAGGTAGACGTCAATATCGTTAACGTCCTGTTCTCCGTAAGAGATAAGAAGGGTGCGCTTGTCGGCAATCTGGATAAGGGCGATTTCAACATTTTTGAAGATGGTAAGCAGCAGACGATTAAATACTTTACGAAAGAAACCGACCTCCCGCTTACGCTAGGCCTCCTTGTGGATGTTAGCGGCAGCCAGCGCAATCTCATTGGCGTCGAAAAGGACGCGGCCTCAGAGTTTTTCAGCAAAGTTCTGCGCCAGAAGGATATGGCTTTCCTGATCAGCTTCGGATCGGAGGCGGAGCTGCTGCAGGATTCCACAAACTCGGTCCGGATGTTGAAGGCCGGGCTGGATAATCTGCACGAGAATTCGGCAGTGGGCGGCTTCAATCCGGGGCCCGTCCCGACGATTGGGAAACAGCGCGGCACAATTCTGTACGACGCTGTGTATCTAGCGGCTAACGAGAAGTTGAAATCAGAAGTAGGTCGCGAAGGCGATCGTCTTGATTACGGACGGTGTGGACATGGGTAGCCGTCAAACATTGCGTGATGCGATCGACGCGGCGCACAGGGCGGACGCGATTATCTACAGCATTCAATATATGGACCCCTCGGCCTACGGCTATAAGGCGGCTTCGGTTTCGGTGGCGGGGATGGCGATCTGAAAAAGATGTCGGAGGAAACGTGGCGGCCGGCTCTTCCGTGTCGACCGCAAGCACACATTGGACGAGATCTTCCGTGACATTCAGGAGGAAATGCGTACACAGTACGCGATTGGATACGTGCCGCCCGAAGATCGCACGCCGGGTTTCCACAAGCTCGAGATCAAGACGACCAAAAAGGATCTTAAGGTTCAGGCGCGCAAGGGTTATTTCTCTGCGTCCGCTAAGTAGACGATGACGTCTCTCGCACGCTCACGCGTGGCGACTCCGAATCAAGCGATGCCAGGATTAGGCATTATCGGTGTCCAGGAAAATTTCATCAGGATCGATCTCGTCGCGCGCATTCTCGATGAGTTTCCGCGCTAGCGCTTCTGCGTCGACCTGGTATTCGCCTGATTTAATCTGCTGACGAAGCTTTTCCAGATAGGCTTCGCGTTCGGCTGATCCGTGCGCCTGCTTTTGAAGCTGATGCGCGAGCGCGGTCAGGTCGATTGGCGCGGCGCGTCAGGTTCATCCGCCATATAACTAAGCTACCGTTTTGACGGAGGGCAAACGCCACTCCTCATCGAAGATTCCGGCAAGCATTACGGCCCCGTCCGATTTGCGGATGATCGCATAGTCGCCTAATCGGGGGTACAGCAATGCGTTGGTACCCTGAAATTCTTTCGTTCCGAAGGTCAGGCCGGAGTTTAAGACGACGTAATGCTCGGGATCGAGTGGATTCGGGTAGATGAGCGCCAACGTATGTTCTTTGGCAGGGAATCTTTGCTCGCCCGCAACGATGTTTTCTCCTATCCAGCGGATGGGCAACTTTCCATTGATGCGACGGATGACCGGGTTGGATTCGGGATCACCGAAGAGGACAAGGTTTTTGCCGCTCTCGGGACCTGAAGTTGAAGGTAAATCGCCGCGCATCCACTTGGCCCATTCCTCCCGGACCGTCTCAGGAGCATTCATCGTGGTGAACGCCTCCATGAATGCATCGTCAATCGGTCCCTGCAGCCCGTGGCGCTTGTGGAGGCCTTTCACAGTTCCGGTTTTCCATTTGCCGTTCTCCTTGATGAAATGCCGGCCTTTCCCGGGCGTCTGCCCGTCAATGGTGGGGCTCGAGACTTGATCGAGTGTTAACGCCGCGATGTTGCGGGTCTTAAGCTCGGTGCGTGTGCCGTCCACTTCCGCGCGCTCGTAGTGCTGGTCAAGAGCATCGATGGTGGCCAGAAGCAACGGTTGAAGCGCGTGGTGTATGTGACGAAGTGAATTCGATCAGGCGTTTTGCGGCCTTGCTTTACGGCGGCATCAATGAATTCATTCGATTGCTTTAGGCTGTCCGGGTGCCACTTATGCGCGGTCTGGGGGCCGACGAGAAACAGCGTCTTAAGATTTGGCAGACTTGCCAGGGCATGTTGGATTGACTGGCTGGCTTTCAGTTGAGGATCGATTTCTCCGCCATATCCGACAGTCGGCACGTTGGCCGCATTTTCCGCGTAATCCAGCGCGTCGTAGATGTGCAGAGTCCGAAGTTGATACTCGGGTGTGCTGGCCGGTAGCTTCGCATACTTGATCGTTTCGACGAACCCAGCTCCGGCCTCGAAGGCGGCCCATTCGTCCGGATGGTGAAGTCCGATATGCCATGCGCCTGCGCCGCCCATCGAGAATCCTCGGAGCACGATTCGGTCCGGATCGATGTTGTAGCGCTTGCGGACCGAGTCGAGGGCTTCGAAGACGTCCGTCTCACCGGCCCACCGATACGCATTATTGATGCGTCCGAATACTTCGACTACGATCTGCTGTTGATCGGCGGGGAGGGGCTTATCCGAATCGTGACTGAATAGAAAGCTAACTTCATTCATCTGCGCGGCCCGTCCGTGCAGAACTACGTCCAAGCGAGAGGGTTTGGCAGGATCGTAGTTTTCCGGAATGAGCAAGCCGTATGGCTGCAGGCTTCCATCAACACGGGATCGATACGCGCGGGAAAGCCGTCCCTTCTGCTTTGGCCAGGAAGGCGATCCGGCATTCGAGTTCGGCGGCACGCGCCAGACCGCGATCGAGTACTGCGAGGAGTTGGTCGTTGTACTCGGGTTTGTAGAATTCTTCTGGATGACGTGTGATCCATTGGGCTGCTTTCAGGTAAATCTCGACGTCGGCGCGCAGATCTTCCGCCCGCTTTGGCTTTGGCGAGTTTCGAGGTGAGCTCGTCCATTTTCGCTTTGGCCTGTGCGAGCTTTTCGGGTGAGGGCTGGGCGAGGCAAGCGGCTGCGGCGAGGATGCAGACAAGAATTCTCATGAGTTTTGATGAAGCTTATGCTATCAGGGGTTGTTAAAAGTCGCTGTGTTGCGCTACCGAGTCCGAAAGCGGCTGTTGAGATCCGCGAGCTGTTTACTCAAATCCGGTTTCTGTGGCTGCTTCGGAGGCGGAGCAGGCCTTTCACGAGGCGCCTCCAAAGCCTTGATGGAGAGCGCAATGCGCTTGACCTTTGGATCTGCGGATAAGACCTTCACCTTGACGATCTGGCCAGCCTTCACCGCTTCCGAAGGATCTTTGATGTAGCGTGACGAGAGTTCGCTGATGTGAACCAGGCCGTCCTGATGTACTCCCACGTCCACGAACGCTCCGAACTTTGTGACGTTAGTGACCACTCCTTCCAGGATCATGCCGGGAGTCAGATCCTTGATCTCTTTGACGTCGTCACGGAAGTTTGGCACGACGAACTTGTCGCGAGGATCGCGCCCCGGCTTACGAAGCTCTTCTCTGATGTCGGTCAACGTATAAATGCCGACCGTTTCTGTTTGAAAGCCTTCGAGTTTGATCTTTTCGACCAGCTCCGGCCGGGAGATCAGATCCGGGACCGGCACACCGAACGACTGAGCGATCTTCTCCACGACGGGATAAGACTCCGGATGAACAGCCGTCATATCCAGCGGATTTTCGCCGCCCCGAATTCGAAGAAATCCTGCTGCCTGCTCGAATGTTTTCGGACCAAAGCCGGGTACTGCCGTCAGTTGGACGCGCGATTTGAAACGTCCGTGCTGGTTCCGATACTCGACAATCTTTTGCGCAGTGCGTTCGTTTATCCCCGCGACGTACCGCAGCAGTGCCCAGGACGCAGTGTTCAGGTCTACGCCAACGCGATTCACGCAGGATTCGACCGTACTCTCCAATCCTTGCATGAGCTTCTTCTGCTCAACATCATGCTGATATTGGCCGACCCCGATCGATTTGGGATCGATCTTTACTAATTCGGCTAATGGATCCTGTAAGCGACGGCCGATCGAAATTGCTCCACGGACGGTCAGATCCAAATCCGGGAATTCCTGACGCGCGATATCGGATGCCGAATAGACGGAGGCTCCCGATTCATTGACGACAACACTGAATATCTCAAGCAAGCCTGCCTGTTTGAGGAAATCCTGGACGAAGGCGGCCGTCTCCCGCGAACCTGTTCCATTGCCAATTGCGATTGCCCTTACCTTGTACGCGTCGATCAGCCGCCGCAGAGTTGTTGCCGAACCGATGATGTCGTTCTTGGGCTCGAGGGGGTAGATAACCGAGTGTTCGAGAAACTTACCCGTATCGTCGATCACCGCGACCTTGCAGCCGGTACGTAGGCCAGGATCGAGCGCAATTACAATTAGAGCTCCGGCCGGAGGAGCCAACAGTAAGTTCTCCAGGTTGTCTCTGAATACGCGGATGGCTTCCTCGTCTGAACGATCCTTCAATTCCAGCCGAACTTCGGTCTGAATGGAGGCGTTGAGGAGGCGATCATAGGCGTCTTCGATGGCGTCTTCGAGGTGTGCCGTCCAATCGCCGTTGACTTTCAGGATCTTGTTGCGGAGATAAGCGATCGGCCCGGATCGCTCAAGCTCGATTTCGAAGGTGAGGATTTCTTCCTTTGCTCCGCGGCGAATGGCGAGCATGCGATGCGATGGAATTTTGGCTGCAGGTTCTTTGTAGTCCGCGTACATCTGATATTTGCCTTCGGGGTCCTGCACGCCCTCGATGGCTCGACTTACTACCGTGCCGTTGTCCATCATCATTTGCCGGACCACCTTGCGGAAATCAGCGTTTTCGCTGATCCATTCGGCGACGATGTGTTTTGCGCCCGTGAGAGCTTCATCGATGGAATCGACGTTTTTATCTGCGCTGACGAAAGTCGCGGCATAATCCGGGAGCGATTGTGCGCCTGGAACCTGGTCCCAGATATATTGCGCGAGGGGCTCCAGGCCTTTTTCCCGGGCGATGGATGCTTTTGTGCGGCGCTTCGGCTTGTACGGAAGATACAAGTCCTCTAGCTCGGTTTTCTCGAGGACGCTCTCGATGCGGGCTCGAAGTTCTGGGGTAAGCTTTCCCTGCGCGTCAATGGTTTCCAGAACGGTCTCGCGGCGATCTTCCAACTCACGGAAATAGGCAAGCTTCTCTTCAATAGATCGAATTTGAACCTCATCGAGATTGCCGGTGACTTCTTTTCGATAGCGCGCTATGAAGGGTACGGTCGAGCCCTCGTCGAGCAATTCGATGGTGGCGGTCAAGCTCTTGAGACTGATATTAAGTTGCTGCGAGATATAAAGGAGTACAGCAGTAGGTAGCGCCTGATTCTGCATGGAACTTCCATGATAGCTAGGCTCAAGTGAATATAGGGACAAAAGCTGCAATCCTGGTCTTTTTTGGGGCCGCATCGGCGCCGGCTCCGGTAGTGCGGCCGCATTTCGTTGACGTCGTATCCCGGGTGAAGTTCTCCTACCGATCCAATAACGATCCACAGGCTCGGAAATACTTTCAGCAGCCGATCTGCGGAGGCATCGGGATTTTGGATTATGACGGTGATGGGCTGGTCGATATTTTCTTCAGCAACGGCGCGGAGCTGCCTGGCCTGACCAAGAGCGATTCATCGTTTTATAGCTGCCTGCTCCGTAACAAGGGCGGCGGCGCCTTCGAAGACGTTACGGCAAAAGCCGGGCTGTCAGGCCAGCAGATTGGTTTCAGCTACGGTGTTGCGGTGGGAGATTACGACAACGATGGATGGCCAGATCTTTTTGTAGCAAATACCGGCAAGAATACGCTCTATCACAACGACGGTAACGGCGCTTTTGTCGATGTGACGGATCGTTCTGGGCTGGGCGCAAAGACTGCCGACATACTCAGCGTTCAGGCCGCCTGGTTCGACTATGACAACGACGGGCTGCTCGATCTCGTCGTATCGAATTACACGGAATGGACGCCCGGGAAAGATCGTCGGTGCACGGCGCGGCGACGTGGAGGTGTTTTGCAGCCCTCGAACTTACACAAGCGTTCCGCAGCAGCTTTATCGCAATCTGGGCGGCGGAAAGTTCGAGGATGTGACGCAGAACTCAGGATTCGGAGCCGTGCGCGGCAAGGGAATGGGAATCGGCATTGCAGATTTCAACGATGACGGGTGGATGGACGTATTCATCGCGAACGACACCGAGCCGAACTTTTTGTTCATCAATCAAAGAAACGGCACCTTCAAAGAAACTGGACTGGAGTACGGAGTCGCATATAACGAGAGCGGCACAGCGGTCTCCTCGATGGGAGTCGATGCGAAGGATTATGACAACGACGGCGCGGTAGACATTTTTTACAACGATCTTATGGGACAGCTTTGGGCGCTGTTCCACAACCAGCGCGGCAAGTACTTCCGTTATGTCTCTCCTTCCGTCAAACTCTCGCAATTGAGCTCCCCCTATTCGGGGTGGAGCGGCGGCTTCATTGATTACAACAACGATGGTTGGAAAGATCTATTCAGCGCCAACGGCGATGTGGATAATCTGGTTCCGAATGCTCCGCAGCACGACACGATGTTCGAAAATCGCGACGGTAAGGAGTTCGTGGACGTCACGCGAGAAATGGGCGAAGATTTCAATCACGTCGGGTTCCAGCGCGGCTCAGCCTTTGCGGACTTCAATAACGATGGGTTTCTGGATATCGTTGTCACATCGCTGAACGAAAAGCCGCGCATTCTTATGAATTCCGCGGGCAATGCCGCTCACTGGCTGCTGATTGAGCCGGTTGGCTCCAAGAGCAATCGCGACGCAATCGGTACAAAATTCAAGCTCACGACGGCCTCCGGCCGGATTCTTTATAATCACGTGACTGCGAGCGTCGGATTTCTCTCCTCGAGCGACCGGCGAGTCCATTTTGGGCTCGGGAACGAACGCTCGGTGGGATCAATCGAAGTGCGCTGGCCAAGCGGGACGATTCAAATACTCAAGAACGTCACCTCGGACCGCATATTGAAAATCGAGGAACCGCGCTGACCGAATCAAGCAAACGGCAACGCTTTTCACTTCAAAGTCGTATCTGGTGTGAATTTATGTCTTTCGTAACTTCAAAAACTATCGCTCGAGGGTTGTGGGAATGTGCTGAAGAAATCAGCTCAGGAGATGGGCCGAACTATCTTCTGCGTAAGAGCCCCGTGACAACTCGGAACCAGAATATTAACAGCTTTGTTGGCCACTTAGATGTGAAAAACGAGAATTCATTGCAGAGTAGAACAAACAATTCAACTCTGGTCAACGGCGGTAGTAATGCGACCGCACTCCTCGACCCAAAGCGCCATGATCATCGTCGCAGGCTGCTGCGGGAAATTGACGAAGAGCCCTCGGAGCAAGGTCAACAACACCCGCCAGCAGAACATTCACCCAGCCGGACTTCCGTGAATCTGTCCAAGCATGACCAACAACAGACGTGTTTCACGGTTAGTCTGAGATCAGCTAGATTGCTGAATCTATGGGTCAAACGTTAGTAGCCAATAATGTCCAACAAACGCAAAGACATGCTTCACACGAAGGGTTCGAGTCCTGTGGCGACCAACACACCACATCGATACGCGAGCAGGCGCCTCTTCACTCTGTCCATTCCGAGCTATCGTGTAGACCCAGCTTCAAGCGAAGGTCATCGAGCCTCGCGGCGACTTCGGAGAGCTTTTGCTCTATTTCATCTTGAGATTGCGTGTGCTCCGCTTCCGCCAGAAACCGCACGATTGCGCGGTAGGCGTGGTCAGCATTCCTGAACGCTCTTTCAGCAGCCTGCGAGTGACTCAGTTCGAGCTCGGTCTCGACCAAGCCCACAAACCTCTGACATTCTTCGAGATCCATCAGAAAAAATTGATGGGCGCTTTTATCTCCGCGACGCTGCGGGATGATTCGAGACGGCAGGGTGCTCATAACGGGAAGCCTCTCAAGATTTGACTCCGGCCATGTGAAAAGGGGAACGCCTAACCGTGTGTTAACACGCGCGGAAAGGGCGACTTAGGAGAGTTCGCGCATGAGCCACTGAACCGCTCGCCTCTGAAGTTTGACGTGCTCGGGATTCCAGAGCGCATGAATTGTATGGCCTACGGCGGTAAATACCACGCGCCCTTTGCCGTAATCGTAAGCCCAACCGGCCGGGGATTTAGCGCCGAGCTTCTCGTATGTCAGCCCGTCGATATTTTCCGATTCCATCAGAATATATTTTTTATCCTTGTCGTATTCGACGTAATGCTGTTCGTCGTTTACGATGAAATCGCTGATGCCCTGTGTGATTGGATGGGTAGTATTCACGATCCGCACTTTGAAAGGACGTAGCGCGGGATGGCCGATATAGGCGCCGCCCTGAACTTCGCGGTAGATCTTCGAAGATAGGGAAACGTGACTATTATTGTGTAGCGAATAGAATCCGTTTCCCGCGCTGACAAACTCCTTCAGTGCCTGGGCTTGTTCTGCAGTGAGCCACTGTTGCGGTTTCGGTTCGGAGAAATCGGATTTGTTCTCCAAGCCGGAGGCATAGCTCGTATACGCGTCGGGACCCAGGTAGCCGCCCGGCCAAATCATCCCGTCCCGCAGGCAGAGAAACACCTGATAGTTCTTGAGCAGGTCGCGTGACAGTTGGTCATAATGCATCGTGTAATCGACCGAGATCTTCAGCCCATCGAACGTTTTCGTGAGCGCCACCCGAATGTAATCGGGGTTGTGATATCGATCTCCGACCAAAGCAAGCATTCGCGGCCGGCTGCCCCGCTGAGCGAGGACGTTGGTAACTACGCTTCCCGCAGCGAGTCCCGCGGCTCCCCGCAGAAGATTACGTCGAGAAATGTGGCTGAGTGTAGACATAGGTTCTCTCCCGAGTCGCTCGCGAAAAGTTTATTAGTTGCGGAGGCGCTGCGTCAACCGGCAGTTCAAAATACTCGAAATCCGGTAGTGTCCTTGCTGTAAGACGTGCCTATGGAACAGCAAGCGCTTGCCAGGTACCAAGCCGCCGCCCGGCGTTCCTACACCAGCGCCCTGAAAGCGCTCCGCGAACTGCAAGGCGATCGCTTCAATCGTCAGCCCAGCCTGACGCCCAATGTCGAAAAAACGCGCGCCGCGGAAGAAGTCTCTCCCGAAACAGAAAATTACCAAGCGAACCCGAAGCCGCCCGCAGCTCCTGTCTCCTGTATTCTGTCTCCTGTCTCCTTGCACGAATTACCAAACGAACCCGAGCAGTGGTCTGACCGTTCCGAGACATAGGTAACAGAACGTTCCGGACACATGGGTTACACTTTTTCCCCCGAAGGGGGCGCGGAAGAAGGGAATGCCATGGAAGGAAAGCTCTGTTATGGACGAACGAATGCGATTTGTAATTCGACTCAAGGACGGGGAAAGTATGGCTTCTCTGTGCCGTGAGTTCGACATCTCAAGGAAGACCGGCTACAAGATCTTTGAGCGGTATGAAGAATGTGGTCTGGAAGGGCTCAGCGATCGGACGCGCCGGCCGTTCCGTTATGCCAACCAACTGCCCGAACAAATAGAAGCGGCAATTGTCGCAGCCAAGCGCGAAAAGCCGAACTGGGGCGCACGCAAAATTCGCGAGCGCTTGCTGCGGCGCTTGCCGCACGCAGTCAAGATCCCAGCCTGTAGCACGATTCACGCCATCCTGGATCGTCACGGCTGGTGACTCACCCTACGCGCTCAAGAACGCGCACGACGGGCACGCCTCTGTCTGAGGGCCTCGGCCCGAACGATCTGTGGTGCACGGACTACAAGGGCGAGTTCATGCTCGGAGATAAGCGATACTGCTACCCCCTGACGGTCACCGACCATGCTTCGCGATATCTGCTGTTGTGCGAAGCAATGGAGTCGAATGCGGAAAAGCCTGCCTTCACAGCCTTTGAGCGGCTTTTCAAGGAACGCGGTTTGCCGCGCGCAATCCGTTCGGACAATGGCGTTCCGTTTGCTTCGCCTAATGGACTATTCAATCTGTCCAAGCTTTCGGTGTGGTGGCTACGCCTGGGCATCAGCATCGAACGCATCAAGCCTGGCCATCCGCAGCAGAACGGCCGGCATGAGCGTATGCATCTGACATTGAAAAAAGAAGCTACGCGTCCCGCCGGCGCCAACATCCTCCAGCAACAAGCCAAGTTCGACGACTTCATCGAGGAATTCAACAACGAACGTCCTCATGAAGCCCTGCAGATGAAGTGTCCGGCTGAAATCTATACCGCTTCTGTCACGCTTTACCAAGGCATTCCCGAGCCGCATTATCCGTTCCACGACCGGACCGTGATGGTCACAAGCTGCGGCCGCTTGTGCTTGTATCGAAAGAAAATCAACCTCAGCTTGTCCTTAGCCGGTCAAGCCGTCGGAGTCAAAGAAGTCGACAACGGCATCTGGCTCGTCAGCTTTATGGATTACGATTTGGGTTATATCGATCTGGAGGAAAAAACACTGCAGCCCCTCGACAATCCTTTTGGGCCGAAAGTGTTACCTATGTCTTAGGAACGAAGTGTTACCTATGTGTCCGGTCCGGACACGCGACCTCTAGTGGGCCCTGTAGGATTCGAACCTACGACCAAGGGATTATGAGTCCCCTGCTCTAACCGCTGAGCTAAGGGCCCAAAGGACAACCGCGTTCCTTAACGAATCTAACATGACACCCCAAGCCACCCCGAGGCGAGCCCTAACCGTATTTCCGCAGACCGTTTCTGCCTGCGCCGCGTCAGCAACAGTAGGGATCCCAGACGATTTACTGGGATTTAACAATCCTGATGCGCTTTTTCGACATCAGATATCGCGATAACTATTTAAGACGCGCGAAACAACCGATGAACATCAGTAGACATATGAAGCCCGCTACCGAGCCTAAGCCCGCCAGTCGGAGGTGCAGTCCTCGGAAAAACCGTAAAGTATCTTACTCATACAGCCGTCCACGCCAAATTGATCGTGGCTTGCCCGCTTCCGCAACCGCGTGGCCCGCGTCCTGCCTCGGCTACACCCGACGCTATCTCTAAATCCAATTCCTTACAATATAAGGATGCAGGACATTCTGAGAATCGCCGGGCGCGAGTTCTCGTCCCGACTCTTCGTCGGCACTGGTAAATATCGCAGTTTTCAGGAGATGGCGCGATGTCATCAGGCATCCGGCGCGGATGCTGTAACCGTGGCCGTCCGGCGCGTCAATCTCACGGACAAGTCGAAGGAATCCCTTATCGACTACATCGACCGTTCGAAGATGTTCATTCTCCCGAACACGGCTGCGTGTTACACGGCGGATGAAGCCATTCGCACTGCGCGCCTTGCCCGCGAAGTCGGCCTTTCGAACTGGGTAAAGCTGGAAGTGATCGGAGACGAGCAGACCCTATTCCCCGACAACGAAGGTCTGCTCGAAGCGACCCGGGTTCTGGCGAAAGAAGGATTCGTCGTCCTTCCGTACACTACGGACGATCTCATCAATGCCCGGAAACTGATCGACGCTGGAGCTGCTGCCGTGATGCCGCTCGGCGCCCCGATCGGTTCAGGTCTTGGAATTCAGAACGTCACAAACCTCCGCATCCTTCGCGAGCGCATCACCGAAGTGCCGCTGATCGTCGACGCGGGTGTCGGGACGGCTTCCGATGCGGCGATTGCGATGGAGCTCGGTTACGACGGAGTGCTGATGAATACAGCCATCGCAGCAGCCGAAAACTCCGAGAAGATGGCGGAAGCCATGAAGCACGCAGTTATCGCCGGACGACTCGCTCACCTCAGCGGTCGAATGCCGAAGAAGCTCTACGCTACGGCCAGCAGTCCGATGGAAGGCGTCGTCCGCTAAAGCTTCTCGCGACTGACACCGAGGGCCCGCATTCGCTTGTGCAAGTTCGTTCGCTCCATACCAAGCGCCCGCGCCGCGCTGGATACATTCCAATTTGCGGCATCCAACGCTTTCTGAATGTGGTCGCGTTCCGCCGATTCACGAGCTTCCTGTACCGACGACTTCGGCGTATTCTCTCGATACGTTCGGATTTCTGTCGGAACTGCGTCTAATCCGATCTGATCGCCCGGGCTGAGAATCGCCATGCGTTCCACAACGTTTCGCAGTTCCCGCGCATTCCCCGGCCAGGGATAACTCTGCAAGACTGGCAATACGGCCGGATCGATCGTCCGTTTCCGAAAATTGTTCCGTGCGCAGAACTCCTCGAGGAAGTACGAGACCAACTCCGGCACATCCTGCGGGCGTTCGCGCAACGACGGCACTCGAACCGGAACCACGCACAAGCGATAATATAGATCCTCGCGGAACTTATCCTGGGCGATCATCGTCGTCAGATCCCGATTCGTAGCGGCAATCACCCGAACATTCACGCGTACCGGCTGTTCGCCGCCGACACGATGAAACTCGCCCTCCTGCAGGACACGCAGCAGCTTCGCCTGAGATCCGGCGTGCAGATCGCCAACCTCATCCAGGAACAGCGTCCCTCCGTCGGCCAGTTCAAACTTGCCGCGGCGCGCAGTAGCGGCTCCCGTGTATGCGCCCTTCTCATGACCGAACAACTCGCTCTCGATCAACTCGGTCGGTATTGCCGCGCAGTTCACTTTCACGAATGGACCCGACCGGAACGGGCTCTCGCGATGCAGGTGCGCAGCCAGCAGTTCCTTGCCTGTGCCCGATTCACCGATCAACAATACACGCGCATCCGAGCGCGCCGCCATGCTCGCCTGTTCGACAACACGTTGCCACGCCGAACTCGTTCCGATCATCCGCGGGCCGGAGCCGACGATCTCGCGCAGCCGTTCGTTCTCCTCCCGCAACTTCGATTGCTCGAGCGCGTTCTTGAGCGCAAGCAGCACCTTATCGCGAGCAAGCGGCTTCTCGAGGAAGTCGTAAGCTCCGGCGCGCGTCGCTTCTACCGCATCGGCGATCGTGCCATGGCCCGAGATCATCACCACGGGAGTGGGGAGTCCTCGGCCCCGTATCTCACGCAGCAGATCGATCCCGTTGCCATCCGGCAGTTTCACATCGAGAAGATACGCGTCCACGCGTCCGTTGTGGGCCCGAAAAGCTGTCGCGGAATGGCAAATACCGACCGTATATCCTTCGCGCTCCAGGATCATCTCCAATGAGCGACCGATGTTCGGTTCGTCGTCGACAATCAGTATTCGTTTAGTTGTCATTGGCTCGCGGCAGCGTTACGCGAAATCCGGCGCCGCCAAGCTCTCCTTCAACCACTTCGATATCACCACCAGACATCAATGCGCTCCTTCTCGCGATCGACAAGCCCAGTCCCATGCCTGATTTCTTAAAAGAGATCGTAGGCTCAAACAGACTCCCACGGGCATTCTCGCTTAAGCCGGGACCGGAATCGTGCACCTCAATCGCGACCTTGCCATTCGCTGCATACGTCTTGCCCAGGACTACACCGCCGCTGCCCGCCGCCTCGGCGGCGTTCTCCAGCAGATTCGTGATCACGCCTTTCAGCAGATCCTCATCTGCGACGGCCTTCAGCTCTCGTTCGAAGCGTGTGTCGTACGTGATCTCCGGGTGGCCGTTTTTTAGAAAGCAGATGCGCTCTTCGAGCAGCGAGTTTACGTCGATCGAGGCCAGTTGCACCGGAGGTTCGGCCGCGAAGTGCGAGAATGCGCGTACACGCTTTTCCAAAGTGACCACCTCATCCACTACGATCTGACAAGCCTGCTCGAGAAAGCGCTCATCCCGCTCACCCGGTCGTGCGAGAATCTCTTCCATGGTCAAGCGTATCGGTGTCAGGGAGTTCTTCACTTCATGCGCCATCTTGCGCGCAAGCGTTTGCCAACTTGCCAGACGTGTGACATGCACTAGGCGTTCCTGGCCTTGTCGAAGCCGCTCGGCTGTGTCATTGAAAGCCCACATCGCTTCACCGATTTCATCGTGGCCTCTCGGCGTGAGACGGGCATTCAGATTGCCCGACGCCAATTCGGCTAGGCCGGCTGTTAGCTGCTCCATCGGACGAGTGATCCGGCTTGTGACAAGCGTCAGCGCAAACAGGCAAAGCGCCCAAACCGCCGCAGCCGCCATCACCAGCGTCCAAAAGAACCCGCGTCGAAGATCCCGCGCCCGCGCTTTGTCGACCAACGCGCGCGCCGTCGCATACTCTTCCGCCAGCTTCTTCATCCCCGGTCCGGCAATAGGCTTCGAGTAAACATGAACGTCTGGTCCGCGCCTCACCAGATAATCGATTCGATTGTGCGATTCACCCGCAAGTTGAAATCGCTCCTGCTCTCCAGTTTCGAAAAACTGACGTACATCATCTGGCCACCGGCTGGACGGGGGACGATAGATGCGCGGCGTCGCGTGCGCTGCTTCCAGTTTCAAAGCATCCTGCGTTGCCGTATACAAACCTCGTCCCGTAGCTTGCAGAGAACGTGAAAGCTCGTCGACTTCGTTCGTCGTTGCCATGGATAACGAACGATCGAGCAGCGTCGTTGTGATCCATAGCGTCGCAGCAAGAGGCGCAAGGGTAGCAGCCAGAAAAACGAGCAGCAGTCGATTGCGCAGACGATTCACGGCTTACTGCTCTGCTGCGGGATTGTCTGCAGCGAAATCGGACCCGCTTCGGCTCGCCACTGCGTACCGGACGAGGGATTGCCGGCTCTGCTGAATATTTCGATCAGTCGTCCCAGGCTGATGCCCGTCTCGTCATCATCGGATGCCCGCCGATCTTTTGCTTCTTGAGCTCGTATATCCAGTCGAACTATAACGGGCTTATCGGTACTCAGTCCGCCCACCGGTACGCTCAGGTGGTCGAGGCACCAAATTTCCGCCGCTTCCGCGCTGAGATGCGATGCGGATGCTCGGGCGCTGCGCATACGGGTAGCCGAAAACTTCTCCTCCCACAAATCGTAGCTGACTACAAAGCGCTCGAATCCGCGGCGGAGGACGAGTTGGCGGCTCTCGTTCAGGACCGACAATTGCATGTCGTACGTTACAGACGCGCCATTGCGCATTCGTTCCAGCGGTTTTCCGGTGAGAAATCGCAAGCGAGGCGCTGCTACCAGCAGAGTGTCGGTGGTGCGGCGAACTATCAGATCTTGCGCCAGAACGCACAAGGATGCGGCGAGCGCCGCAGCGGACAGGTATTGCGAATATCGCACCCTCATTCCGTCTTTAGAAGTTCATTCCCAGGATAAACAGCGGCTGAACCGAACCACTCCGAAGCGGAAATGCTACTGCAACATACAAACCTTCGCGGCCGCCGAGCGCAAGTCCGCAGGAATGTTTGACGCTCGACTTATCATTACGTTCCCACACCGACCCGGTATCGTAGAACAAGCCCACCCAGTGGAACGTATACTCGAGCGATCCGTGCGCCACTCGCGTTCCGCCGACCGGAGCCAGATCGAACTTGCTCCAGCCGCGCAACGTGCTGGAGTCGCCCAGAGTAAACCTTTCGAAGAGCGGAGCATCTCCGTTCAATATGCCTCCGAAAAACTCGGCGGAGATTACGCTCTCCCCGATCTTCGCTCGATACCCGGCAGTGACCGCGTGACGGTTGTACGCATAATCACTGCCGAGTGTTCTGGTGGCCGCCCGCAGCCAATACCCTGCGTCTACCTCCTGCCTGGAAGCATCCGAAGACCAACGCCTGCGATATCGCAGAGTAGTCGTCACGGCGTTTGATGCTTCGAACGTGGCGGCCGGAAACTGAACCTGAAAATGCTGAATATCGACGCCAACCGTGAGCGTCAGTGGATCTGCCAGTACCATCGACAAGGTCGGGGCCATGTGGTATCGCTCGCGATATATCCCCGGCACGTCGGGACGCTCCTCTAGCCTCCGTATTGTCGTCGGATTCCATTGTTGGTGGAAGCTTTCGAAATCGAAGCGAAGCTGGGCGCGTTCACCGATGCGCCGGGATGCGCCAAGATTGTAGCCGGAGTAGCGCTCTAACAGATGGTCTGCATCCGACTGCATCCCCGCATGCACACGAAGGCCGGCCACGTCGAAACCACTTTGCAGCCCGCCGGTGAACCCCTGCTTTGAGGTGTAAGATAACTTGGTCACATCGGCATCGGCTTCGATGGATCGGGGCGCGTCGTACACCACCTTTACGTGCTCAGGCTGCGTTCCTTTTTCGATCCGATGCTCCACCTTGCGGTGCAGATCGTTGGCGATCCTCTTCGAGACCTCGTCGATTATTTCCTGATCGAATTTCTGTCCAACCATCGCATCCATTTCGGATTTGATGGAATTGCCGAGGCGTTTTGCGGCGGATGCAGGGACGAGTACAACCGATTCCACGGTGTACTTGGAGTTGACATTCTGGTCGGTGGCATCGTCGGCCCTAACCAGAGATGAGGCGATAAAAGCGCCTAAAAGCAAAACCCTCATTGCACAGAACTCAATGCAATGAGGGCGCCAGGATCTAAGATGTTGATATCAGGGGCTTAGTTGTTTCTGTGACTGTGCTCCCCGTTCACACCTGTTGCGCTGCACTAGCGCTGGTGGTTCGAGCGTGAGGACCGCCATTTGCCGAATCACGCAGCATCTCGAGCGATGGGATCATGACCAGCCTGTGCCCGAGCGCAATCAGACCCTGTCGAGCCAGTGCATTCAAGGTTGTCGAGGTGGTTTCACGAGTCGCGCCGACCAGGCTGGCCAGCTCGTTCTGGGAAATATGAATGACGCTGCCGCTAGGATCGTGTCCGGGATTAAGACGAGCAAGTTCTTCCAGATAATAGACCAGCCGCTCTTTTACATCGCTGTGGCACAGATGCTCGATCTTTCGCTCGAGCTCATCTTTGCGAAGCAGGAAGTGCTGCATCAGCAAACGCCAGACCTCCGGTCGGCGATCGCAAAAGCGTTGAAAAGTGTCGGAGGGAATCGAGTACGCGACGCCTGACTCTAAAACTTTGGCCGAGGTATTAAATGCGCCTTCACTCGTCAAAGCTTGCTCACCGAAGATTTCACCGGGCGCGACAACAGATAAGAGGATTTCCTTGTTTCCCTCAGTCACACGCTCAATCTTCACGAGTCCAGCATCGAGGAAAAATACGTGATTTGCCGGGGTGCCTACCGAGAACACCGCCGAGGCGCGGCGATTGAGAATTAATTTCTTTACTCCGTCCAACGGAAGGAGTTCTTCCCGAATGGCATTCGCAAGGGCGTTCAGTCGCAAGTTTTTGTCCTCTAAAGTTGGCCTTTATTGTGGTTTTGCTGCCTGATACGCTTAGCAATCGCAGCAGCGGTCGCGAATTCATCCCCTAGGCGTTGGGTTTGCAAATTATCGCGCAATTCTGTAAGTTTGTCAATATACACCTCGAGAGCGTGTTCAACGTTTTCTGTATTCGTATCTAAGATGTCCCTCCAGATATCGTACGAGCTTAGTGCCAAGCGGGACATATCTATGAGTCCGGGCCCGGCAAGCCCCAGATCTGTATGAGTGACATGCTCCGCGAGGCAGGATGCAAGACCGGTCGAAAGCATCTGAGGCAGATGAGAGATGAAAGCCACCGCACGATCGTGCTCTTCCGGACTGACCGTTATTGTCCTGGCTCCAAAACGTTCTATCCAGGAAATGAAGACACTTACAATGGGTGTACTGAGTTGTGCGGGATCCGCTGGAGTGAGAATGTAAGGCCGCCCGCGGAACAGGTCGGCCGAAGCGGATCGAACTCCACGGCTTTCTTTCCCGGCCATCGGGTGGCCGCCGACAAATTGTAAGCGCGGACGGAATCGCCCCGCTATTTCGGCGATTTCCGATTTTGTGCTTCCGGCATCTGTAACTAAACAATTCTCCGAAGCGATCTGCCCAAGCGCTATTAAGGTATCTTTAATAGCGGAAATTGGCTGAGCAACATAAATAAGATCGCAGGCCGACGCCGCTTCTTCGAGTGTTGCGTCTGAGTCGATTGCTCCGCATTCGATCGCGTCCTCAATCGTAGGCGGTGAACTCACACCCACAATTCGTCCGTTGAATCCGGCAGCTCGCAGCGCAAGACCGAACGATCCGCCAATCAGTCCGACTCCGACAATGCCGACGGACCGCATCACGCTAGACTGTACGATCCACGGCAGAAGCGATAATGCGAAGCTGGCTCATCAATTCGCAGAACTGCTCCGGTCGCAAGCTTTGGCCGCCATCGGATAACGCTTTATCCGGGTCGTGATGCACTTCGACGATCAGTCCATCAGCCCCCGCCGCAACCGCCGCGCGAGCCATCGGCAACACTTGATCGCGCCGGCCCGTACCGTGAGAAGGATCCGCGATGATCGGTAGATGAGAAAGTTTCTTCACGATCGGTATCGCCGAAATATCCATTGTGTTGCGCGTGTACGTTTCGAAAGTTCGAATCCCGCGCTCGCATAGGATCACATCGTAATTGCCGCCGTATAGCAGATACTCTGCCGAGAGGAGCAACTCCTCAATGGTCGCCGCGATACCGCGCTTCAACAGGACAGGTTTTTGGACTTTTCCCAACTCGCGCAGCAACGTGAAATTTTGCATGTTGCGCGCGCCCACCTGGAAAATATCGACATAATCTCGCATCGGCGCGATTTGCGTCTGATCCATCACTTCGGACACAACCAGAAGATTATGTCGATCAGCCGCATCGCGTAGGATTCGCAATCCCTCCTGCCCGAGTCCCTGGAAACTGTATGGCGAACTGCGAGGCTTGAAAGCGCCACCGCGGATAACCTTCGCTCCCGCTTTAGACACGATTTCCGCGGCCGCATCGATCTGATCGCGATTCTCGACGCTACACGGACCGGCCATGGCGATGACAGCATTGCCACCGATCTCTACATCTTTGATGCGGACAACGGTCCCGCCTGGCCGGAAGCTGCGACTCGCAAGCTTATAAGGTGAGGCGATGCGGTGCGCTTCTTTAACACCTGCCAGAACTTCGAATTCCACAGGATCGATATCGTCTTCCGGACCGACGCCACCCAATACCGTATGCATAATGCCGGTGGACCTATGCACTGTGAAGTTCAGCGCAACCATGCGATCGATCACGTTCTGGATCTGCTCGTCGGTCGCGTCCTCCTGCATTACGATCAGCATTTTAGGCCTGCATCCTTGTCTTCTGAAGATTGCGCATCTCATCGATCACGCGTTCAAAAATCCGCCTCACGGCATCAGCAGGTAAAGGCCCATGATTATTGTCGAGGATATTTTTGTATACCTGATCTTCGCGCTTGGGCTCGTAGACCGGCATCGATTGCTCGCGCTTCACAGCGCCGATAATCTCGGCGACACGCGCTCTCTCATTGAGAAGCGCGAGAAGCTGCAAATCGATTCGATCGATATTCCTCCGGCAGTCCGCGAGCTTGTCCAGCGCTGCCTCTGGTGTCACTCCTGCCTCCGCGCCAGCCCGGAAGCGAGATCACGCGTGAACGCTTCCAATCTGCTTTCCAGGTCGGGATCCGATCCGTGTTTTTCGATTGTTCGCACGATGGCGCTGCCAACCACCACACCGTCCGTCAATGCGCCGACTTCGGACACTTGCTCGCGTCTCGCAATCCCAAAGCCGAGGGCCAGCGGCAGGTCGGTAACCCTGCGAGTGCGCTCAATCAGCGGACGCGCCGCTTCTGAAACATTGGCTTGTTCTCCGGTGACGCCTGTTCTGGATACCAAATAGACGAAGCCGCTCGAATAACGAGCAACCAGTTCTAATCGCCGATCCGTGCTAGTCGGCGCCACGAGAAATACGGTGTCAAGGTTATGATCGCGCATGGCGCCGATGTACGGTTCAGCCTCTTCCACGCTCATATCTGTCAACAGACAGCCGTCAATCCCTGCCTCCGCGGCATCGTGCGCCAATTGACGCAAGCCGTAACGGACAACAGGATTGATATAGGTAAAAAGCAACAGCGGCACTTCGGATCGGTTCCGAATCTCCCGAGCCATCGCAAGCACGCGAGAGAGCGTCGTGCCGGCATGCAGGGCGCGATCGGCTGCACGCTGAATTACGGGACCATCGGCAATCGGGTCAGAGAAGGGTACCCCGAGTTCGATCAGATCAACTCCGCCGCGCGCTAGCGCTGAGACAAGTCCGACAGTGCGATCGGGTGACGGATCGCCCGCGGTGAGGTATCCGATCAACGCCGGCCGCTTCTCCTCCGAACGCAAACGTTCGAACAGGCGGCTGATGCGCGTCGTTGATGCGCTAGCTATTGGCGACATCGAGTTCCTTTATGTTTTCGCGATAGATGTCGGTATCCTTGTCGCCGCGTCCAGATAGGCTGACAATAAAGATCTGACCCTTGGCGTCCGCGGCGCGCCGCACAGCCTCGTGAATCGCGTGGGCTGATTCCAGCGCCGGGATAATTCCCTCGGTGCGTGCTAATAGCTTTGCCCCCGCAATCGCATCGGCATCAGTCGCAGAGCAGTACTCCGCCCGGCCCCGGTCGTGAAGCCACGCGTGTTCCGGTCCGACGGAAGCGTAATCCAATCCCGCCGATACGGAGTGAGTCAAAGAGACTTGGCCATTTTCGTCCTGCAAAAGATAGCTGTACGATCCGTGCAGGACGCCCGGCACACCACCTGAGAAGCGCGCCGCATGCTCGCCGAGTTTTCCGCTGCGTCCCCCTGCTTCGATACCGATCAGTTTGACGGCATCATCCTGGATGAAGGCATAAAACGCGCCGATCGCGTTCGAGCCGCCCCCGACACACGCGAGCACAGCGTCCGGAAGACGGCCCTCTGCTCCAGGATCTGCGCTCGCGCTTCATCGCCGATCACGCGGTGAAAGTCGCGCACCATTACCGGATAGGGATGCGCGCCGAGCGCCGAGCCGAGCAGATAGTACGTATCCGCGACATTCGTTACCCAATCGCGCATCGCTTCGCTGATTGCGTCTTTCAGCGTGCAGGAGCCGTTATTCACGCCGACGACATCGGCGCCCAGGAGACGCATCCGGAATACATTCAACGCCTGACGGCGCATGTCCTCCGATCCCATGTACACCACGCAGTAAGGCCGAATAGCGCACACGCGGTTGCTGTGGCGACGCCGTGTTGCCCCGCGCCCGTCTCCGCGATGATGCGTCGTTTACCCATGCGTTTGGCGAGCAGCGCCTGTCCGAGCGCGTTGTTGATCTTATGCGCTCCCGTATGCAGGAGATCTTCACGCTTGAGGTAGATGCGGGCGCCGCCGAGAGTCTCGCTCAACCGCTTGGCGAAGTACAGTGGCGTGGGCCGTCCGGCGTAATTGGCGAGCAGATCTTTCAGCTCGCTTTGGAAAGAATCGTCCTTCTGAGCATTGCAATACGCCTGCTCCAATTCTTCGAGCGGCGCCATGAGGACTTCGGGCACATAACGCCCGCCGTATGGTCCGAAGTGGCCGCCAGCGTCCGGTTGAGAAGCGATCATGTTAAATCCATCGCGGCCCGTACGAAGCGCCGCATCTTTTCGTAGTCTTTCAAACCTGGAGATCTCTCCAGTCGTGAGCACGCGTCTACACCCCACGGCTTCACCTTGCGAATGGCATCGGCGACGTTGTCGGGCCCTAAGCCACCGGCCAGGATGATATTGTGCAGGCCGCAAGCCACAGTCCAATCGAAAGTTCTGCCTGCCCCCGGAGTCGGGCCGTCTAACAGGAACGCCTCCGCTGTATAGAGCGACAGTGCAGCCCCTTCCCACTCGGGCGTGACACGGAACGCCTTCCAAACCCGCAACCCTGCCGGTACTTGTTCGGGGGACTCGCTGCCATGTAACTGGGCCACATCCACGCGCGCGCGCATCGCGATGGCCATGATGTCGGGTTCATCCACGAAGACACCTACCTTCAACACGGCCAGATCGGCCCCGATCTCAGCGGCGGCTTCCGGCGAGATATAACGAGGGCTCTTCGCGTAAAAGTTGAATCCCAGCGCCGTCGCGCCTGCCTCGACTGCGGCCAGCGCATCTTCTCGATTCGTGATGCCGCAGATCTTGACCATCATGCCGTTAAAACCGAGAGCGCTTGGCGAGGCGAACCGGAGCGCATCAGGTGCTCACCGACTAAAAACGCGTGGAATCCCGCTCCTCGAAGCTCGTCAATTTGATTCCGGTTATCTATGCCGCTCTCGCTGACGCGGATAACGTCTTCAGGTATTCGTGCAGCGAGCCGGAGCGATGTGTCCAGAGAGACCTTGAATGTATGCAGGTCGCGATTGTTCACACCAATAATTGCCGGGCCCGATTCGAGCGCCGTGTCCAGTTCCCAATCGTCATGAACCTCCACCAGGGAGGCCATTCCAAATTGGGAAGCGAGTTCGCGAAAGTTGCGCATCTGCGAAGCGGTCAGAATCGCTGCAATCAGCAGAATGGCATCCGCACCGTGCGCCGCTGCTTCGATAACGTGATACTCGCTAATCGTGAAATCCTTACGTAGAGCAGGCAACTGGACAGCGGATCGCGCCGCTTGCAGGTCGTCCAGGCCACCCTGAAAGAATTCCTTATCGGTTAATACCGAAAGCGCTGCCGCTCCTCCAGCTTCATAGTCCTTCGCGATTACGGCGGGCTGGAAATCCGGTGTCAGTACGCCCTTGCTTGGAGATGCCTTCTTGATTTCCCCGATGATGGCGGGTGTTCGGGATCGTAACGCAGCGGCAAAATCACGCCGGTCCGCGGTCCCCGTCAACGCGCGCTTCTCCAATTCCGGCAACGTCAGTTTCGCCTGTTCGAGTTCGGCCTTTTTGTGCGTGACGATCCGGGCGAGGATGTCCGGGACAGCGGTGGTCATCTGATGGAGAACTTACATCTTATCACGCAGTTAGTGGACTAAGGCGCCCTTACACCTTCGGTCGCTGACGGTGCCAGTCGGTCAGCTTCTGATATGCCATCCCGAGAGACAGAATCAGGTTTTCGGTAAATGGCCTGCTCACCAATTGCAAGCCCACTGGCAATCCGTCGGCAAAACCGCAAGGCAGCGATAGCGCAGGCAGGCCGGCGAGATTGCTCGCTCCGATAATCGACCGCATACCTCCCTTTCGGTCCGGTGGAGGAGGCGGCGACGGTTGAGTGTCCAACGGCTGTGTCAGTTTCGGGGCGACAGCCATTTGGGCCGGCGCGACCAGGACATCGATGTTTGTCAGAATGCGCCGGAACTCCTGCTGAACGAGCCTGCGAATCCGCATCGCCTTCACGTAATCTCGCGCCGGCAGCTCCGCGGCAGTTTTCAAGCCCGCAATCTGCTTCTTATCCGCCAGTTCGTCGATGCGACCAGATTCGATCAAGTCTTCAAAAACGGATGCCCCTTCGACGTCGATGACGATGCCGGTAACTGCTCCGTACGGCAAATCCGACAATTCGGTCTCGACGAATGTCACGCCGAGGTTTCGGAAAACGTCCAGCGCCTGCCGGAATGCCGGCCGAGTAGCAGGTTCGGCCCACTCCTCAAAATCCACCGGCGAGTACCCAACTCGAATCGTCTTCGGATCTCGCGCGAATTGCGGGGAGAAGTAGAAGCTCTTACCTGCCGTTCCAGGGTCTTTTTCATCCTTGCCCGCGATCGTCTGCAGGACAATTCCGCAATCCTCGGCGGTTCTGCACATGGGTCCCAGCTTGTCCATCGTCCAGGACAACGCCATTGCGCCGTAACGGCTGACTAGACCGTATGTCGGCCGTAATCCAGTCAAGCCGCAAAATGCGCTCGGCGTCAGGATCGAACCCGAGGTTTCTGATCCGATCGCGTAGGTGACGAGTCCCGCCGCCACGGCGCTCCCGGATCCGCTCGAGGAGCCGCCCGACCAGCGTGACCGATCCCAAGGGTTTATTCCTGCGCCGAACAGCGACGCTGAAGCAAAGCGGTAGCCTCCCCCGCCGGCTAATTCCACCATCGCCAATTTGCCGGTCAACACGGCGCCGGTTCGATCTAACTTCCCAATGACCGTGGCATCGTAATCGAATACCTGCGCCGCATACGGCTTAGCGCCCCAGGAAGTGATCTGTCCGGCAACACTCAGCAGATCCTTCGCGCCATACGGAATCCCTTGCAGCGGACCGCGAAAGCGCTCGCGCTTCATCTCGTCCTGCACATCCGCTGCCTTACGCATCGCAGGTTCCCTTAACGACAAGGCCAAAGCATTGTAGCGAGGGCCAAGTTTCTCCAGACGATCGCAAAATGCTCGCGCCAACTCCGTAGCGGTAAATTCCTTGGCGCGGAGCCGGTTGTTCAATTCAGTGATGCTTGCGAAGTAAACATCGTCGCCCAGGTCGGCCATGGCGGTTACGGTCGAAAGATAAAACTTGGTTCTGTTCCGATGGGAATCTTCACTTTTTTCAGCTTGTCTGCGCTCGCTTTCCACTCTTCACGGGCGCCCGCGATCAGGTCATCCGTAGATGGCTTATCTGTCGATGTGACTTGCGCCGCGCCAGGCACGACAGCTGCGATCGCGATTGCGAGATCTCTTCGCCGGATCATGAGGATAATCCTAACGCTTCCATGGCAGCCTTCTCCATTGCGGGCCGCGGCGCCGGCTCTCCCGTAAAGATCTCAAATTGCCGGGCCGCTTGTTCAACAAACATCTCGAGCCCTGGAATGATCTCTCTCCCTTGCTCTTGGGCTCGTTGCAACAGCAGTGTGCGCGCGGGATTGTAGACCATATCAAACACGATGTCGGCAGGGATTTCCCCTTCGAAGAAGCACGCATCTTCATGCGGATGCATGCCGAGCGGCGTCGCATGCACAATCGCATCGTAGTGGCTGGACGCGACATCATCCATCGAGACGGCAAGCGTCCCCGTCGCTCGTGCCAAAGCTTTTACCTTCTCCATGCTTCTCCCGGTGATGGACACATGGGCGCCTGCATCTGCAAGCGCGAACGCTGCGCCACGCGCCGCTCCGCCAGTGCCTGCAACCAGCACATTTGCTTTCGGAAGCTTTAGCTTTTGGCTGAGCGGGCCGACTATTCCGTAGATATCGGTATTCGTCCCGCGCCATTTGCCGGCTTTTTTCCATACTGTATTCACAGCGCCGATTCTCCGCGCCAACGGATCGACCGTGTCCAAATACCGGATGATCCGCTGCTTGTGAGGAATGGTCACGCTAAAGCCGCAAATCGAGAGCTTGTCGCAACTGGCCATAAAATCGCGAACCAGATTCGGGGCGACCAGAAATGGAAGATAAACCGCGTCCATTCGCTTCGACTGAAAACCGCGATTGTGCACCGCGGGCGAGATGGAATGGCGGACAGGATCGGCAATCACCCCGAACACTTTGGCAGCTCTCGTGATCTTTTCTGCACGATAGAGATGTCGCAGCGTTCGCGCCGATATCTGACCGGATGCAGTCCCCTCAACGGCGCATGGCGATGCGTACGTCCACGCAAAACCGGCGGCCGGAGCCAACACGCGAGTGGCTAGCCCGGTCTCTCCCATCGCCAGAAGAACCCATTTCGGCCGAATAGCTGGCTTCATGGCGTTAAGGACCCGCGCGATGTCAGACGGCTTCTTCGCCGTGGTGACCAGTTTGTACACATCAGCCGGGATCTTTGAGAGGCGTCGCACGACAGGATCAAGAGCCGGTGTGCTCTCCCAGTTGTGATACGAGACAACGAAGGAAGCACGACGCAATTGTTCGAGCGGAACTCCGCGCACTTCTGCGCTCTCAATCTCGAGGTCGACTGCGCGCGCGCCCGCATCGATAGCTTTGCTTAATACACGGGCCTGCTGCTCAATCGAGCCTGCGAAATATCCATGATTCTCCTTCCGGCGGCACGTGGCGAGAATACCTAAATCCGGGAATTCCTCGATGAGCGATTTGATTGCATCGATGCCTCGGTCCGGACTGCGCAAGTAATCCAGCCGAAACTCGAGGAACCGTTCGCCCTGCTCGATTTCATGGCGCGCGTGGGCGACCAGTTTATCGGCTTCGGTGAGCCCTAAAGCGATACAAATTTTCGGGAACGAAGCTCGGGTAGCCATTGAGAGCGAGGGCCTTCAGGATATCACGCAGCACAGTACAATCGACCTCATGGCAACGCTTGGCTCGGAAGTGAATCGCAGAGATTTCCTGATTACCAAATTGACGGCCGGATTCGCGCTGGCTGTCCAACCGGTCTCACCGGCGACCATTACCACTGATACCAAAGGTATCGAAGCGGGTGAGGTCAAGATTCGCACAACCGATGGGATGATGCCTGGGTATTCCGCAAAGCCGGCGAAGGGATCGAACTTTCCTTCGGTGACCGTTGTCCAGGAAATCTTCGGAGTTCACGAATATATCAAGGATGTTTGCCGCCGTCTGGCAAAGGCGGGCTATCTTGCTGTCGCTCCTGAACTGTATGCGCGGCAGGGTGACGTTTCGAAGATGGAGGACATCCAGCAGATTATTCGGGAAGTAGTGTCAAAGGTCCCCGACTCGCAAGTGATGTCGGATCTGGATGAGACGACGGCATGGATCGCCAGGAACGGCGGAAATCTATCGAAGCACGCGATCACAGGTTTCTGCTGGGGTGGACGTATCGTCTGGATGTACGCTGCGCATTATCCGAATTTGAAGGCCGGAGTTGCCTGGTACGGCCGCTTGACCACACCACCGAACGAGATGTCCCCAACCAATCCGATCGATGTCGCGGACAAGCTAAAAGCTCCTGTGTCTGGGACTATATGGCGGAAAAGATCAAGGCATCCCTCTGGAAAGCGTCGAGAAAATGCGAGCAGCTCTGAAGGCCGGTGATTCGAAGTCGGACATCATCGTCTATCCGCAAGCGGGCCATGGATTTCACGCCGATTATCGCCCGAGCTACCGCGAAGTAGATGCAAAAGACGCCTGGCAGCGCATGCTGATCTGGTTTAAGAAATTCGGCGTCCAGTAATCAGGACTTTGCGATGAGCGGCTGAAGATAACGGAAGACCGTGTCCGCGATTATGGCGTGGCCCTTTGCCGTTGGATGGATGCCGTCACGCTGCATCAGCCCGGGTTGTGCCCGCAACTGAGCAAGGATATCTTCCATCAGGAAGGGGATCAGGCGCAGCTTGTATTTCTGTGCCAAATCCTTATATGCCGACTCGAACTCGCGAACATACTCCGGGCCGTAGTTTGGTGGCAGCGTCATCCCGGCGAGAAGCACCGAGACGCCCTTCTGCTGACTCGCCACGATCATTTTCTCCAGGTTTGCTTTGGTCGAAGACACTGGAACCCCGCGCAGTCCGTCATTTCCGCCGAGTTCCAGAATTAAGATTACAGGTTTCAGCGACAGCGCATAATCCAGCCGTCCCAACCCGCCGGTGGTCGTGTCTCCGCTTACCCCAAGATTGATCACGTGATACTTATACCCGTTCTTGTCGAGTTTCTTTTGCAACTGGTCCGGGAAGCTGAAGCCTGTCTCGACTCCCAGGCCCTCTGAAAGGCTGTCACCGAACGCCACGATCACGGGCCGGACATCTGGTTCTTGCCGCTTTACCGGATGGTTGGGAACATCGGAGGACCGCCCGGATTCTACCGCTTCGGGCGATCTCGTACATCCCACCGCCACCAGGAGCGTCACTATCAACGGGAGCCAGCGCAGCAATTGCATACTAGAAAGGGTAACCAAGGTCTCTCTATCGTGATCGACGTGCGCGGGCTCACTAAAGTTATCGATACCGGGCTGCACCGGGTCGAAATTCTCAGAGGAATCGATCTGACCATTCCTGCAGGGCAGTTCGCCGCCATTATGGGCGCGTCAGGTAGCGGAAAAAGCACTCTGCTAGGCCTGCTCGCGGGACTTGACGCGCCCACATCCGGGAAGATCATCCTCGACGGCGAGGAGATCACCGGGCTTGCAGAGGACAAACTATCGTTCGTACGCGGTAGAAAGATCGGCTTTGTTTTCCAATCCTATCAACTCATACCTACACTCACGGCGGAAGAAAATGTTCTTCTTCCTTATGAACTTGTCGGAGGGAATGGGGGCGGTGGACGTCTCCGGGCGAGAGAGCTTCTACGGGAGGTAGGTCTGTCCGACCGCATCGATCATTACCCGGTTCAACTCTCGGGAGGCGAGCAGCAGCGGGTTGCCCTTGCCCGCGCGTTCATGGTACGTCCGCCAATCCTGCTCGCAGATGAGCCGACGGGCAATCTCGATAGCGAAAACGGCCGTCATATTCTTGGAACTCCTGATACGCCTGAATTCAGAGCAGGGAACTACCCTCGTCCTCGTAACTCACGACGCGGAGCTTGCCGCTCACGCGCAGCGTCGAATCGTGTTGCAAGACGGTCGAATTGTGGCCGATCACATGTCTTCGGAGATCGCATGAACGCCACCGCTCTCCGAATCGCCATTCGAGAAGCGCGCGCGTCCCGAGGCAAGTTCCTGTTCGTGATCCTGGCTGTGGCGCTCGGAGTGGGCTGTTTGACCGGAGTTCGCGGATTCAGTCGAAGCCTTCGGCTCCATGCTGCTCAGAGAGGCGCGATCGCTGATGGCGGCGGACGTCTCCGTTCGGATCTTCGGCGAGACGACGGCGGAACAGGAAGCCACCCTGAAAACGCTTGATGCGAAGGCATGTGGAATTAACGCGGGTGACGGAAACCCTGTCGATGGTATCGTCAGCGGCAAGTCCGACTCCGGTGCTGGTGACTTTGAAGGCTGTCGATCCCGGCGTCTTTCCTTTCTACGGCAAGCTCGAACTTACTCCCGCGGGAACGTTGAAGGAGCGACTCCAGATCGGACACCGTCGTTCTTTCTGACGATGCTCGAGCGCGATTGAAGGCCGATCCTGGAGAGCACGTCAAGATTGGCGGCCAGGATTTCCGCGTTGCCGGAATCGTCACGGTGGAGCCCGATCGAATGTCTGGCAGTTTCACTGTCGGCCCTCGCGTGATGATGTCACGGCAAGCGCTCGACCGCACAGGACTTCTTCGTCTCGGGAGCCGCGCTTCGCTTCGCCTGCTCTTGAGGCTGGATCGTGGCGCGCCGTCTGTGACCTGGGTTCGGGAGGAGCTCGAAGAAGGCTTTCCCGGAAGCGATGATTACTGACTTCCGCGAAACGAACCCGAATATCTCGCGAGGTTTGAACCGGGCCACGACCTTTCTTAGCCTGGTGAGCCTGATCGCATTGATTATCGGCGCGATTGGAGTATCCACCGCGATGCATTCCCATCTCCAGCAGAAGATGGATACCATCGCCACACTCAAAAGTCTGGGTGCGCGCTCCGGCCAGGTGATTCGGATCTATCTCATCCAAACGGCGCTGCTCGGGCTAGCCGGAGGGTTGGTCGGTGTCGTGGTGGGGGCGGCTGTGCAGCGCATTTTTCCCGAGTTCATTGACCGCTACTTCCATATGCGTCCGGACAATTGGTTCACGCCGTCTTCAGCGGTGCAGGGTTTGCTCGTCGGGTTGCTGATCACACTGCTTTTCACCCTGCCGCCGTTGTTGAACATTCGCAAGGTAAAGCCCGCTCTCATTCTGCGCCGTGATATGGCGGAGATCCGGCCAGGCTGGCGTCAGAGGCTGTCCGAAGCGCCGAGTCGCAATCCTTGCGGGCCTGGGGATTTGTGTCGGGCTTGGAGGCGTCGCAACATGGCTTGTGCATGGAAGCTGGAGCGATGCGGCGCGCATAGGAGGCTACTTCGTAGGTGGTTTACTGGTCAGCCTGGTATTGCTGTACGGTTTCGCGGCGTTGCTTCTCAAAGTTGTTCAGACGGCGGTCATTCGTGTTCCGATGCCGGTCACTATGCGTCATGCGCTTGCGAATCTCTACCGGCCCGGAAGCCAATCGAGAGCCGTGCTGACGGCGCTGGGAGTAGGTGTGATGTTTACGTTGACGATATTCCTTGTCCAACGCTCCGTGCTTGCGGAAATTCGCCGCAGCGCGCCACCGGGCATGGCTAATGTATTTTTCATCGACATCACTCCGGAGCAGCGTCAACCTCTGTTGCAGCTAATCAGCAACTTTCCGGGAATCGAGGGAAAGCCCGAGATGCTATCCGCCGTATCGGGCCGAATCGTCGCCATTAACGGAAAGTCGATGGATCAGATCGATGTCGGCTTCGCTCGCAGATATCGAATGGGCCGCGCTATTTCCACTTTCGATAGTCTCCCGCCCGGCACGGTTATTCATGACGGGGCCTGGTGGAAAGCTGACACGAAAACGCCTCAGTTGTCGATTACCGAGAACGCCTCGAGAGCCCTGAAGGTTCATCCTGGCTCGGAGATCACCTGGAATGCTTTCGGTCGAATCTTCACGACGCGAGTCGCGGCCGTTCACCGCACGGACAATCAGCGGCTGCATTCCATGGTTGAGTTCATCACGAATCCTGGAACTCTCGACGGACTGCCCACGATGTACTATGCGGCAGCCCGCGTGCAAAACTCGCAAATTCCGTTCCTGCAGCGCTCCACGTACGAACAGTTCCCGACGGTGACGGTAATCAATATCGCCGACATCCTCGATCGTGTGCAGGAAGTGGTGGATCAAATCGCCCTGGTGATTCGCTTCATCTTCGGGTTTCGCGATTCTGGCCGGCGCGATCATTCTTTCTTCCAGCGTCGCCGGGACGCGTTTCCGCCGCGTTCGCGAGATCGTCATTTTCAAGACCCTCGGCGCCACGCGCGCGACTGTTGCGCGGATGTTTTCCATCGAGTTCCTTGTTCTTGGGATCGTTGCCGGCGTGATGGGAAGTTTGCTGGCTACCGGATTTTCAAGACTTCTGTTGAATCGCTTCTTCGATGCGCCGTTTCACTTTGACGTGCTGCCTAATGCGGTGGCGATTCTGGCGACGGCTTTGATTGCTTCGCTTTCGGGGTGGCTTGCGAGTTTCCGGATTCTGGGGCAGAAGCCGCTGGAGATACTTCGCGGAGAGTAAGCTTCATGCGACGATTTGCCAGCCTTAAGATCCCAGCCCGGACACCACGCGCGACGGCAGTCAGGTTTGCGTAGTCCAGTTTTTCAGCCTCGTCTCCAACCCCGTGATAATCGGGAAATTCATAGGCCACACTCAGCGTATGCGCGGGAACCTTCAGCTTGGCGAGCGCTTCATTATCGCTTCTCTCGAAGAACTCCTCACTAAACTTCGGATGCTTGTAGATGCGAATTCCATACGGCGCCGCAGCGGCTGCCAGAATACGGCCTACATCGGAGCGGTCCCATCCGGTTAGAGTGGCCGCCTTGACCCGCGCGCCCTTCCGAATCATCGGTGCGGCCGAGCTGCTCGAGATTGATCTGCGCGTAGGTTTTATCGATCGGAAACACGGGATTGCGCGCATAATATCGCGATCCGACCAGGCCGCGCTCCTCGCCGAAAAACGCGATGAACGCGATCGAACGCAGCGGCCGCTTCGGAGATCGCGCAATCGCCCGGGCTATTTCGATGAGCGCCGATATTCCGCTGGCATTATCGTTAGCCCCATTGAATATCGTGTCTCCCTCGCCCTGTGCTTTGACGCCGATGTGATCATAGTGCGCGGTCACACAGGACATACGTATCCTTCAACGACGGATCGCTGCCTTTCAGCACGCCGATCACGTTGCGCAATCCTGCCGGCACATTGGTGATCCGCACTGTGCCCTTCGCGTTGTAGATCGGCTCAAGCTCCGGTGTTTTATCGAGGGAGATACCGCCGAAGCGGCTGGTGATCTTGTCCTGCTTCGTCGATACGTACCGGGAAATCGAAAAGCAGCGACTCCGGACTGAGCTTCAATTCAGATGGCGTGACGGTCGCGTCTCCACGTTTTATTTCCAAGATCTCTTTGGTGGTTTGGAATTGAGCTTCCAATCCCGCGCCGATGAACTCCGAGCGAATATAGTCTGCCGCTGATATCGCAAGTCGCCGATGGGCAGGGCCGCCCTTTCATGTCATCGGAGGCGAGAAACTCGACGTGAGACCGCAACATCGACGCGGTCTGAGCGTGCAAGGTCGCAAGGAAGCCGGCGAGTAGAAGAAATCGCATGCGTGCGATTTGATGTCTTTTAATTCAGGCGGACTTCGTCACCTTCAGCGAGTCCGGCCAGCGCAACGTGTCTGGGCTTCATTCTCCGGACCTCGGGTGACTTCGCGCCGCTCCCATTGATCGCCGACTTTGACGTAGGCAACGGTCTTGCCGTTCTCTTCCCGTAAAGCGGAGCGCGGTACGAGAAGTTTGCCCTCGGCCTTTTCGATCACAACATCCGCGCTAGCCGAGAGATCGGGGATGAGTTTCGGGTCGGAACCATCGATCTTTACCCGGATCGGTACATTGCGAATATAAGGACTCTGCCTCCAGCCACCGGCAGCAAGAGCGCCAATGCTGTGCACCTTCCCGTGAAATTGCAGGTTTGGGAAAGCGTCGAGTTTGATGATCGCGTCTTGACCAACGCGGAATTCGCTGCTTTCCGCCTGATTGACAGTGCCTTCCACCTGCATGGTCTTGGTGTTGACAATTTTCATGAAGCCCTGGCCCGGGAACACGCGATCACCGGCCTGAACTTGGCCCATTTCGTTACCGCGCCAAATCTGCGACATGACAACGAGACCATCCATCGACGCGTACATCGTAAATGCCCTTACGTCACCCTTATGCCGATCGCGATGACGAGTATGACGGAGAAGGGTATATTCCAAAACTTTGATCTCGGAAGCGTGTGACGCCTTTTTGAGTTCCAAGTCTGCCAGAGCCTGCTTGTAAGTCGCCTGTGCCTCATCAAGCGTCAACTTCAGCAATTGACGCTCGATATCGGTGCGAACCTCGCCGGCGTTGTAGTCGAGCTGGGCTTTGTCTACTTCCGATTTGCTCACGCGCAATGTTTGTTCCAGGTTCTCCCATTCGATATGCTGCTCGGCCCTGCGCTTTCGCACATCCGCCTCAGCGGCCAGAATCGTGTCACCCAGGTCGTCGACGTGATCCTGCATCGATTGCGAATCGATTTCGGCGATCAAGGTGCCCTTTTTTACCCACGAACCCGGAAGGGCAGTCCTCAGCAGGATCATTTCGCGGTTGGAATCGGGGCCGCGCATTGCGGGAGCAGTAACGTTCGCGAAATTAATGGCCGCGGTTTGGCCGCCAACGCGAATCGTGCGTTCCAGGTTCCCGATCGTGACTTTGCCTGTTTTCACGGCAATGACGGGCGTCGAAGGCGAGGCATCCGCGCTGAAAATCCGATAGGCAGCGTACGCGCCGAGTGCGATCAGAGCAACAAGAACCAGCCACTTCCACGGACGGCTGGGAGCTGGCCGTACTGGAAGAGGCGCGGGCGCAAGACTGGGCGGATGCTTAACCGGAGCGGGGACACTATGCGAGGCGGCTGACATGTATAAAGCCTTTAAATCCTAACTGCTACAAGGCGCAGTCCAAGCTTGGGAAGTTACTGCACCCATTATACTAGCCGGACTCGTACAACGAGCAGACGTACATACTACGTAAAAGGTTAGCGTTTGGAGCGGCCTTTCGGAACTTCTTTGGGGACGTAGTCCACGATCATCGCTTGTTCTATCTTGTCCAGGCGCGGATATGTCCTCGCTAAGTACTCCTCACCCATCGCCTCGATTTTCTGCGGATCGGGTCCACCACCGCCCAGTGATTGCACCTCGCCATAAGAGGCGTACAGTTTATCGACCACATCCATGCCCTCAACCACGCGGCCGAATGGCGCAAATCCGGACCCGTCCAGGCGCTGGCTATTATTTGCCAGGTTGATAAAGACCTGAGTGGTACGGGATCCCGGTCCGGCCATCGCGAAGGAAACATAGCCGCGCTGGTTGTGCTGCGTCACCGGATCATCGGGTAATTTCAACTGACGCCACAATTCGGACATCTGCGGGCTTTTGCTGATTCCGAACTGGACGATGAAGCCAGGTCGAACTCGGAAGAAGCGTGACCCGTCGTAGAACTTTTCCCGGACGAGTTCATAGAAGCGGTCTGCTCCTCGCAGGCGCCCAACTCCGAACGACCTCCATGATGAACTCGCCCTTTGTCGTTCCGAACTTGACGTAGAACTTCTCTGGCGCTTGTACTGCTTTCTCCGGCGCTTTCTCGACCGGCTTTTCAGTCTTATTTGAATTGCCGGAGCACCCCGCCAGCGTAAGCGCAAAAAGCGTCGTAACGGCCAGCCTAAAATTCATATCTGCGTTCATCAGCGTTCATCTGCGGCTAATTCGATTGAGAAGAATCCCTAGCCCGACAACACATAAGATATCAGCCGCCGATTAACGCCGATGAACGCAGATGAATTCATTCTCTTACTGAGCGTGTTTTAAGTTGTGCGTTCGAGGTGTCCAATAACTTAGGAGCGGGCTTCCTCGAGAAGGTCTATGAGCGCGCTTTGCTGAGACAATTCGGTATGCGTGGAATCCGGGCGGCTGCGCAACGCTCGTTCACGGTCAGGTACAAGGGGCATTATGTCGGGGAATATTTCGCCGACATTGTTGTTGAAGATGCCATCGCGGTCGAACTGAAGTGTGTAGAGCGGCTAGCCAGCGAGCACATTGCGCAATGTCTGAATTATCTGCGAGCCTCTGGGCTGACACTTTGCCTGTTGATCAATTTTCAAAAGCCCAAAGTGGAATGGAAACGGATCGTTTCCGGGTTCAGCGAGTTCTGACACGTCACTTGGCATCTCTCCAGTTCGCTCCCGTTCCAACATCGACGATTAGGGGAACTTCCAGGTTGTACACGGTCTCCATCTCGCGCTTCACCAACTGTTTCAACTCAGCTACCTCTTCCGGCGGCGCTTCGAGAACCAGCTCATCGTGCACTTGGAGAAGCATTTTTGCTGCGCTGTTGCGCTCCGTTAATTGCCGGTCGATCCGGATCATCGCCATTTTGATCAGGTCTGCGGCTGTGCCTTGCAGAGGCGTGTTTACAGCCGTACGCTCGGCGAACGACCTCGCGTTTGGATTCCTGGCGTTCATATCTGGAATCGGCCGTTCCCGTCCGAGCAGCGTTTTCGCTACCCCGCTTCTCCGTACTTCTTCAATCGTTCGCTCAATGAATTTTTTGACGCCGGAGTAACGCTCGAAATAATTCTTGATGTAGACCTCGGCTTCTTTCCGGTCGATGCCAAGCTGCGCTGCAAGTCCCCACGGCGTTTGCCCATATACGATGCCGAAGTTCACTGCCTTCGCGTTGCGACGCATTTCCGATGTCACCATCAGCGGCGGCGTCTCGAATACCTCGGCTGCCGTGCGCGTATGAATATCTTCGCCGTTGCGAAATGCGCTAACCAGCAGCGGGTCTTTCGACATATGCGCGAGCAGACGAAGCTCGATCTGCGAATAGTCCGCCACGACGAGTACCCAGCCATCCCGCGGCACGAATGCTGCGCGAATCTCACGGCCTAATTCCGTTCGGATCGGAATGTTCTGCAAATTCGGATTCGATGACGACAGACGGCCGGTAGCGGCCCCTGTTTGATTGAACGTAGTGTGGAGACGGCCTGAATTGCCGTCAAGCAACGCGGGAAGCGCATCGACATACGTCCCTTTCAGCTTTGCGAGCTGCCGGTATTCCAGGACGAGCCGCGCGATCTCGTGTTCGGCGGCGAGAGCTTCGAGAATGTCGGCGGCGGTGGAGGTCGATTTACCTTTTCCGTACTTCACCGGCGCAGGCAGCTTGAGATCGTCATAAAGCACCTTAGCCAATTGCTGAGGCGAATTGATATTGAACGGCGCGCCGCGATCTCGTGAATCTGTTGCGCTAATCGCTGCATTTCGACATCCATGCGACTGGAGAGGGCGCTCAACCGCGAAGGCTCGATGCGAATGCCCGTTCGTTCCATGCGCCGAAGCACGTCGGCAAGCGGGAGATCGATCTCCTCGTAGATCTTGCGGAATCCGCGCTCGTCGATCTGAGGCTTCAGCTTGAGATAAAGCTCGAGGGCGCAATCCGCCCGCATATCGGCCGATGTGCCCAGTTTCCGGTCCAGATACTTCTCCGCGAGGACTTCGCATCCGCAGGTTGCCGGGTCTGCCGACAACAAGAAGGCGTAGAGCATCACATCGTGCTGCATGCCTGCGGCATGGATACCGTGCTCTTCCAGCGATGACGTCACGGTTTTTACGTCGTGCGTAATCTTTTCCCGATTGGGGTCCTCGATCATCGCCTTAACCGGCGCACTGAGCTCAAACGGCAAACCTCGAGCTTGAGCAGCCTTGTACGCGATTCCGATACCGGTCTCTACCGCGATCGCGATTGGCGCATCGGAGGGGATTTCCGCGATATACGCATCCACTTCTTCAGCGCTCAGGAGACTCTTGTAGTCTTTGTCTTCGGTGGAATCTGTCGGGCCAAGTTCTTTCAGGTGACTGAAAAACTCCAGTTCGCGGTACATCGCTTTCAGCACCGGAATATCGGGCTCCTGCGCCGATAGCGATTCGAGACACCAATCCACCGGCGTTTGAGTGTCGATGGTCGCCAACTTCTTGCTCATCAGAATCTGATCCTTATGATTCTGAAGGCTCTCGCGGTACATCTTCCGCTCTACTTCCGCGGCCCGCTCGATTGCGCTCTCGACGGAGCCGAAACGGGCGATCAGATCGCGCGCGCCCTTATCGCCGATTCCGGGAGCTCCCGGAATGTTGTCGATCGAGTCGCCCTTCAAGGCCAATAGATCGGCTACCGAAGCCGGCGGCACTCCCATGAACTCTTCCGTTTTCTTCGGGTCGTACAGGATGTCATCCTTCATTGGGTTCAACATGGAAATGCTGTCGGTGACCAGTTGAAGCATGTCCTTATCACTCGATACGATGATGACATCCAAATCGCCCCGTTCCTCGGCCCGGCGCGCGATCGTACCGATGACATCGTCCGCCTCGAATCCACGGTATTCGAGAATCGGAATACGAAGCGCCCCGAGCAGCTTGCGGACGTAGTTGATCTGAGCGCCCAAATCCTCCGGCATTTCGGTTCGATTCGCTTTGTAATCGGCGTATGATTCGGAACGGAACGTGGGCTCCGAACTCTCCCAGATCGCGCAAATGTATTCGGGCCGGTAGGTGGTTAAGAGCTTCCGAAGCATGTTGTGGAAGATAAAAATCGCCTCGGTGGAGATGCCCGTCGTTGTGCGCATTGGCGGGGCGCCGGATCGCGCACGCGCGTGATAGGCCCGGAAGATAAACCCGAAGGTATCGATCAGAAAGAGCTTGGGAAGAGCCGACGCCGGCATGATGCCGTTAGGATACCCTAGAACTATCGCCGCGACCGGTTCAGAGGCGTAAATACCACACACAGTTTGGAATGGTGTGGTGTTTTGACCACAAATTGCACTGTGGAAATCTATACAAATCAATTGGTTAGCATTGGGTAGTCAAAATGCTAACGGAGTGAAGGCAGTTATCAAAGACTAATGATGAGTTCAAAATATGCGATTTGAGACCACGCTGAACCATTCGGTCAGCTTCAGCGGCGTTGGTCTCCACAGCGGTGTACCGGTAAATATGAAGGTTTTACCGGCGCCCGCATCCACGGGTATTCTATTTGAACGTACAGATCTTGAGAACTTCCGCATTCCCGCAAGTTATAAACATGTAGCTCGCGTCAGCTACGCGACCAGTTTGATGCGTCAAGGCGTCTTGATTTCCACAACTGAGCACCTGCTGAGTGTGCTTTACAGTATGGGGATCGACAACGCTATCATCCAACTCGACAATCTCGAGGTGCCAATTGTGGATGGTAGCGGCGCTCCGTTCATTCGAGCGATTCGGGAAGCGGGGATCAAAACCTATCGCCGTCGCCGGCGTTATCTTCGGATCCGACGACCCGTGTCCGTCGAAGCAACCGGGAAGCGCATCACGATTCTCCCCGCCGACAGCTTCCTTCTGACCTGCGACATTTTCTTCGACCATCCATTGGTCGGCCGGCAAACTCTGGAAATGGAAGTGACTCCGGAACGCTACGCTGCCGACATCGCGCCTGCGCGAACGTTCGGCTTCGAATGGGAGTTGGATCAGATGCGCAACATGGGTCTTATTCGTGGCGCCACACTCGATTCCGCCGTTTGTTTCGGACGCGAGAAGGTAATGAATCCGGGAGGATTGCGTTTCCGTGACGAGTGCTGCCGGCATAAAGTGCTGGACCTCATCGGTGATTTGGCCCTGATCGGTAAGCCGCTTCTCGGGCACGTGATTGCTGAACGGGCCGGGCATGCGATGCATACGGCGCTCGTCTCGCGCATCATGTCCGACCCTTCGCTCTATGAAATCCTGTCTTTCGATCAGCTTGCCACGCGAGTAGCACATGCCTTGGTATCCTGACCAAGACGCATGGGAGCATTGTTCAGCCTGCCCAATCTGCTGACGTGTGTCCGTATCGCGCTCACGCCTGTTATCGTTCTTGCACTGCTGGCGAGCAATTGCAGGAACGCCTTCTGGCTAAGTCTTTTCGCAGGGATCACCGACGCCGCCGATGGCTACCTGGCGCGCCGCATGGGTCACGAGACGCCGAATCGGAGCGTACCTGGATCCTATAGCCGATAAAGTATTGCTAACAGCGCTCTATTTATGTTTCGGCATGACATCGCTCGTGCCGTGGTGGCTCGTATGGCTCGTCATTGGCCGCGATCTGATGATCCTGAGCTTGGCGGGCGCGGGTCTGCTTTGGAAAGGAATACGTGATTTCCCCCCCACCATTTGGGGGAAGCTCAGTACCCTGTTACAGATAGCCACCTCACTTGCGGTGCTCTCCGGCTGCGCTTACGCCTTATCTCCGACAGTCGTCAGTAGTTTCCTGTATGCGACGGCGATCACGACAGTCTGGAGTGGTTTACATTACGCCGGACGCGCCGCCGCTGCCGCCAGAGCCGTATCTTCTTGAGGGTACGAGACCCGCATTTTTGATTGCGCAGAATGTTTGACCCGGAAGGCAGACGGCGCTAGTCTAGGAGATGTTGGGTACTTGTCATGACTTGTTATTCGCCCTCGCGTTTCTGCCTATCCTCGGGCTTGGTCGCCCTGGGCTTGGCGGCATTTACGTCTTGGGTCGGACTCCAACATCCCACTGCTTGGATCGCGACGGTTTTGTTCGGTATCCCTGCCATTATCCTCCTGATTCTTGCCTTTCAGCCGCCTATTGAGGTGTACGAGCACCATCTGGTGCTCGGTCGTCGAATTATCCCGTGGAGCGAGATTCGTCGTCTGGACCGAACGTCTTGGATGACGCCTCTTATCGTCAATCTCACGCTTACTGGAGAACGCCGAGTGGTTCTCGTCTATCCGGGAGACATAGATGCCGGGAAGAGTCTTCTCCGTCATCTTCGCAGGTGCGCCAAGGATGCTCTCATCGACGGGATTCCCTATCGCCAGTTTTGGGGCGAGATGGCGTCCGCAAGTTTGGAGCGCCGTCAACTCCCAACGCCTCGATATCAATTGCTGCGGCCGGAGGATGAGGCAGAAGTCGAACGTCTTTTCCAGCGTCTCAAGACTGTGGGTCATCTCGATCCGAAAGCTTCCGACGAGAAATAGGATTGAAGGGTCCTCGCCGGCTTGCCTACGGGTTCCTGCTGGTTGTTGCCGCTTGTTTTGTTCTCGCTCTTCTCGATTACAAATCAGTTCTAATCGCGGTTGGAGATCATCTCGTCGAGTCTTCTAATCCCGAGAATTCGGATGCAGTCATCGTGTTAGCGGGAGACAACCGCGGCGCCCGTATCACGCGCGCCGCAGAACTCGTGCGCGCAGGGTATGCTCCGATTGCCCTTGTTAGCGGACCGATGGAGATCTATGGCGTCAACGAAGCGGACCTCGCGATTCAATTCGCTGTGAGACAGGGCGTTCCGGCGGAATATTTTCAGCCAGTTTATCGGACTGCGCTGTCCACACTCGAAGAGGCGCGAGGCTTCGCGATCGAATTCCGGCAGCGCAGCATACGTAAAGTCCTGCTGGTGACCAGCGACTATCATTCACGGCGCGCTGTATCGATCTTTCGCCGTGTTATGGGCTCCCAAGTAGCTATTAAATCTGTGCCCGCTAGGGATAAATACTTCCATGCCGATACGTGGTGGCAAAATCGGGAAGGGCAAAAGACCGTGTTTTACGAGTACTCAAAAACCATCGCCGGTTGGCTGGGAATGTAAATGAAGCGATCCTTCGAAGTTCTGTGGCCATATATGTTGCGGTACCGGGGAGGCTTGGCGCTGGGTCTCGGCGCGCTGATCCTGAAGGACGTCTTTGCAGCAGCGCAACCGTTCGTCATTGGCGCTGCGATCGATTCCCTGACGCGCAGTTTCGCTCTCCAAAAAGTGCTACAGTTCGCTGCGATTCTTGCTGCCTTGTCGGCAATAAAGGGAATCTTCCAATACTGGATGCGCGTGATCATCATCGGCATCTCGCGAGATGTGGAATTCGACCTCCGCAACGATCTGTTCGCCCGGCTGGTTTCGCTGTCGTGGGATTTCTATGGCAAGTACCGGACCGGCGACATTATGGCGCGGAGCACCAATGACTTGAATGCAGTCCGTATGATGCTCGGACCGGGCATCATGTACTGGACCGAGACGATGTTCACGCTGATTCTTTCAGTCGGTGTAATGGCGTGGGTCGATTGGCCTCTTGCATTAATCGCGCTCGCTCCTGCGCCGATAGTCAGCTTCGTTGTGATCGTCTTCGGGCGGATGATCCACACCCGATTTGAACGTATTCAGAAAATGTTCTCTGAAATTAGCAGCCGGGTACAGGAGAATCTCGCCGGTGTGCGCGTGATCCGCGCATATGTGCAGGAGAAATCCGAGCTTCATCGGTTTGAGGAACTTAACCGCGAGTACATCGGTGAGAACATCAAGCTCGCCCGCGCGCAGGGAATGTTCATGCCCACGCTGCAGGCTTTGGTTGGACTCGGATTTCTGGCGGTATTGTGGGCCGGAGGCGCACGGGTGCTCTCGGGCAGCATCTCGCTCGGAAGCTTCGTGATGTTCAACAGTTATGTCGGACTGCTGGTGTGGCCGATGATCGCTTTGGGATGGGTAGTAAATCTGATGGAACGCGGGACTGCATCACTGGCTCGGATTGATGAACTGATGCAGCAGCAGGCAACGATCGCGGATCCTCCTGCTCCGCGAAGCTCTGGCCCGCGCCAAAGGCGAGATCGAGTTCCGCAACGTTGGTGTGGCATTCGGAGATTCGGTCAGCGTGGACGGAGTGAATTTGCGGATTCCGGCGGGATCTACGGCGGCGATCGTTGGGCATACCGGCAGCGGCAAGAGCACTCTGGTTAACTTGATCCCACGCATCATCGATGCGACTTCCGGCGCCGTACTGGTGGATGGTCATGACGTCCGCGAATATTCTCCCGCTCGTCTGCGGGAGCAGATTGGGTTCGTTCCGCAGGAGACGTTTCTGTTCAGCATGACGCTCGGAGAGAATATTGCCTTCGGTGTCAAAGACGCAACTGACGACCAGATCGGCCGGGCCGCGGACATTGCGGGGCTGGCAACCGATTTGGAGTCGTTCCCCAACGGCCTGAAAACGATGGTAGGCGAGCGCGGCATCACTTTATCGGGAGGGCAGAAGCAGCGTACAGCGATCGCGCGCGCAGTCTTGAGAAATCCCCGGATACTTATTCTTGACGATGCCCTCTCCAGCGTGGACACGCTAACCGAAGAGAAGATCCTGACGGCTTTACAGCAAGTGATGAAAGGCCGCACAACGATTCTGATCTCGCATCGTGTTTCCACGATCCGCAACGCCGATCGCATCTATGTGATTGAGCACGGCAGGTTGGCGGAGGAAGGCACGCATTCACAACTGATCGCGCGTGGCGGGTATTACGCTGATCTCTATCAGAAGCAGTTGCTGGAAGAGGAATTGGAAGCTATCTAGCGGCGTTAAGGGCGGAGTCGATGGCGGTGATATTGCGTTGAGCAATCTTTGCTTCTTCCAGATCGGAGTTGATGTCGAGCATCGCGCGGAAGTGCTTTCGGGCTGCCGCGTAGGTCTCGATGCTTCCATCCTGCTCACCCTTTTTGCCGTATGCGAGTGCTAAGGCATAGTGAACATAAGGATCGCCCGGATCATATGCGAGCGCCTGCTGGCAATGCCCGATCGCCGCATCGAACTTCGAAATTCGCCGCTCGCTGTCACAAAGGCCGAAGTAAGCCAAGCTTCTCAATTCCTTCCAGACGTCTTTGAGGTTGGCGCGCTTCTTCCGGCCGATACCAGCGATGTAGCCGAGAACGTAATAATTGACCTTACCCGCCAGTTTGCTATCGAAATCGCTCAACCGGAGATAGGCATCGTACTCAGGAATCGATTCTTTATACTGATTGCTACGCCGCAAGCTCTCTGCGAGCCAAAGATGGACTTCCGCGTTATTGGGATTTAGCTTGATTGCCTTTCGCGCGGAGTCGACCGATTCGGTGAACGAGTCCTTGCGGCACAATGCCTGCGCGAGCAGTCCCCACGCCAAGGAATTCTTCGTGTCACGCTGAACCACCACATTTAGTTGCCGAATCGCTTCATCGAGATCGCCTAAATCGAGCAGCATGCCGCCGTACGTAGATCGGGCTTCGAGGTAATCCGGATCGATTTCAATGGCTTTCTGGAAGTATTTTTTTGCCTGCTCCATGTCGAACAGCAGGTTGTAGGTCCGAGCGAGGTAGAGAGCAGCCTGGCTGTACTTGGGGTCGTCTGCAAGAGCCTTCTCGAAATGAGTCACGGCTTTCTTGTAGTGATCGGGCGAGCCCTTGTTGTACTCATCCATTCCATCATCAAAGGCATCGAGCGCGGCCTTCGTTCTCCGCCGTGGAATGAGGATTTTGATGGATATTGTGGCTTCCTGGCCGGGGTATACCATCTCCTCGCGAGGACCATCCGGCTCGTAGCCCATCTTTACGCCCTTGATCGTGTGGCTACCAGGGACGAGACCCGGCAACCGAAGCGGCCCGCTTTTGTTAACCACGCCAACCGACTTGCCGTCGATAAAAACTTCGACGCCGTCCATATTCGACTCGAAGATGAGAGCCCCGCTTTTGGGGGGTGGAGGCGTTCCGGGTTCCGCGCCGGAGGGCACATAAGCTAGTAACATCTTCGGATCGAAGCTGCCACGCTCTGACGTGGGATTCTGCCGTCCTCCGGTAGCACCTCGAACTTCTGTATGCACGTACTCACCGAGCTCATCGGCGCTGACGATCCCATCCCGATTCTCGTCAGCCGAGCCTTCCAATCCCTTCACGACGTAATAGGTGAAAATTCCATGACCGCCGCCCCATTCGGGACTTTCGAATGACTGCTCGCGATCTCGGCTGGCTGTGAGCGAGAAGAGCGATCGATCGAGTCCGGCGAGGCTCGCATTGACGGTTGCGGCATCTGCGGGCGGCATAATTGACCCGCTATGGCACGAGTCGGTGAGCAGCACCTTCCATTTTCCTTTAATCTTCTTCGCCATCGAGTCTCCGAGATTGTCCATCGGGTAACCCGTACTGGCGATATTCTGCGGATCGATGTCGTACGGCGCCAGATATGCCTTGCCTTTACTCACGAAACCGTGGCCAGCAAAGTAAATCAGAACTCGATCATCGTCTTTGGCGACGGTGGGCAGCCACTCCTCAACTTCGCGGCGCAAATTTGCCAGGGTAGCCTTGGCGCCGATGAGACGATGTACATTTTCCGCTCGGAAATTCCCGCCTTCCGGGCTGATTAGGACGGAATAAATGGACTCGGCATCTCTCTCCGGAAATTGGAGTTGACCGCTTTCCGGCAATTTGTCGTATTTCGCAATGCCCACCACAAGGGCGTAACTGCGCGGGATGGATGGTTTGGTCGGCGCCGGTGAGACTGACTCATCCCGCTCCAGTTTAAGGTCGCGCTCTTTCGCTTTCTGAACTTGCGCAACGCTAAGACCGGCAAACGCAAGACAACACGCGAGCAGCTTCATAAGGTCACCGGTGGGCCAAGTGGAACTCGTACACGAGTGGCGCCTTCAACGTTGAGGGCGACGTGATCACGGATGAATCCTTGTCCCGTATAAAAACCAGATCTTCCCCATTTTCATCCTTCCGTGCGGCTGCCTGCGGACCGGCGGCGGTGTCAATGCAGTCTCCTCTTGCTTTGAAGAGGGTGTCGTCACATCGCGGAGTCATGTTCGCCGGAGGCGTGGACGGGATCGGCGGAGCTTCAGGGCGGCCCAATTCTACGGGCGAAATCATCCAGGCAACTACGTCATATCCGGCAGGCCCATCGACGCGGAATGCGCCCTTGGTAGTCGGAACTACATATTCGCGATTTGCAAAAATCCGGTTATTCGCTCCTGTGTCTTTGCGGGGAAAAAGCAGGGAATTTGTCGCGGATGTGCTTTGATTGGTCACATAAAGATATCCGGGAAAGTTCGCTTTGAACTTGAACCGAATCTTGTCATTCTTCTCCAATACAAGAGCCGGGTCGATGACTCTCCAGGAACCCGACTCATAACGCTCCAGGGTGATTTCCATCCGGTGAGCGCCCTGCTGCGAAACGCGCGACTGCTCCCCAAAACTGAGCGACGCCAATAAAAAAATGGCAAAAAAGCGCATAGATACTCCAGCTACTGATGATTCAGAGAAAGATCGACAACAATTCGGGCGTTTGGGGAGCGGTCGTTGGTCGCGACGTACATCGCCTTTTCTTTGCGCTTTCCTCCTGAGGAGTTCACCGGACCGTCGTCGTTTACTTTTTCGAACACGAGGTCACGGCTCTGCACGCCACCGCGAAGGCGGGCGATAAGCGAGTCGTCGATACGACTCTGGGCGACCATCAATTTGGGCGTTTCGCCTGTTTTCTCACCTGAAGCCGGAACGTTTGCGCCTTTGCTCAGCGAATAAATCAGCTTCTCCAGATCCGGTTCGGGGCGGCGTGTAAGGATGATAAACATCTTCTCGGAACCAGCCTGTTCATCGAAGGTGAAGCGGCCCCCACCCGGGATCTCATATTCGCGGTTGCGCTGGATATGGTTGCTGCCTTGTTCTGTTTCTTCGTTCGGGAAAAGCACATTCCAGGTTTTGCTGGAGCCCTGTTGAACGATATAGAGATAGGCCCCGTCGTTGGATTCGACCGATATCCGGATCTTATCGCCAGACTTGAATACCGTGTCGGTATCGACTTCGTCATATGGGCCATCGGGAGACCGCTTCAGCAGCCGATATTTAAGAGCCAGCGGAGGGCCGGCGAGTTGTCCGCCGGAACTCGATGCGTTTTGTACCCGTGTTCCGTCCGGCGATTTCTTAGCAGACTGAGAAGCGGTCTCGATTGTATCTTTTGTGGATCTGCGCCTGCTTGGGCTTTGACGATTTTTGGGGTGCGATTTTCGCACTCTCTTTTTCAGGGTTTTCTTTGGCGGGCGCCGGCTTGCTGTCCGGTATCGGAGTGTAGAACAGTTCGCGTGCTTTCAGTTGCGGCTGTTGTTGAGCTGACACTAGTCCGGCCATCAACAGCCCTAAGCCGACCGCGTAGGGGGTGCGCATCGTAAAGCTCCTTGGCAACGGCCGTCCCATTGATGGTCGGCTTCCTTTATAACTTGTCGTCATATTCTAGCAATTTATTTAGGTTTTTAACGAAACGACATCATGCCTGAAATCACAGTAGTAGCGAGAGTGTGTTTGCGCATATATACTAATCACTTACCTCAAGGAGGCCGGTGTGCGTAAGCGCGTCGTATCGTTCGTCCTTTTTTGCGCTATTCTTGCGCAGAGTTTTCCATTGGCCGGCCAGGAGAATCCAACCGCTCCTCCCGGAAAAATTCATATCGTGATCGTCGAAGGCGAGGGCGCCATCAATAACGTTCGTCAACGTGTTGCGCGGGAACCGATCATTCAGGTGGAGGACGAGAACCGTAAACCGGTTGCGGGAGCAGCCGTCACATTCCTGCTACCGAATCAGGGCGCCGGCGCCTCGTTCGCCAACGGCGCACAAAGCCTGACGATAACGACGGACGCGCAGGGACGTGCTGTTGCGCGCGGGCTTCGGCCGAACAACGTCAATGGTCGTTATGAGATTCGCGTCAATGCCTCCCATCAGGGCCGGACTGATAGCACTGTAATTAGCCAAACGAATGCTTTTGCGGCAGCAGCGGCCGGAGCGGCAGCCGGCGGAATTTCGACCAAGCTGCTCCTTATCCTTGCCGTCGCAGGAGGAGCAGCCGCAGCAGGAACCGCCGATCGCGGTCACCCGCAACGGCGGAGGAGGGAACGGAGGAACGGCGGCGCGTCCGACAGTTATCGTGCCCGGCTCCCCGACGGTTGGAGGCCCCCAATGAGGAATGCCTTATTGCTGTTGACGTTGGCCTACTCGGTTTACGCCGATTCGAACGTGGAGGGACCGAAGGCTGGTTACATCGCCTTCAACTCCGGCGTCCGGCCGATATTGGGCATCATCGGTTCCTCGCGGTTGGGCGATTCGGTCGCGAAGGACTTACACCATGTTGCGGTACTTCCCGGAACGGACATCGCGCTCGGCATTTCCGCAACGGCGGAATTGACGCGCGTTAATCTCGCGGACAACACTACTGCGCCACTCGACATAAAAGAAGTCAGTGATGTTGTGGCGAGCCCTTCGGGAGAATCGTTAGTTGCGGTTGCAGGCGGTGTTGCGCAGGTAGTAGACAAGACCGGTTCCAGACTTGCTTCTTTTCCATTGCCCGCCGCTCCTGCCAGGATCGCAGTGGCAGATCAAGGTTCCAGTCTGGCGATGATCACGGAAGGCGGCTCACTGTATCTGATCGATGCGAATGGAGCACGAGAAGTGTTTCACTCCGCAGCTCTTCCCGCATTGGCGTTTCTTCCGAATTCCAGCGATCTGGTGATTGCCGATGAATCGGGAGTTCTTTTCCGGATAAACGCGGACCTCAAGCTTACGAAACTGGCGACGGTTGCGGGAACGAAAGCGCTCGCGGCTCAGGCTTCGCGCCTGTTAGCCGTGACGGAGAACACTGTTTCGGCGGTGAACCTGGAGACCGGAGAGGTCACCAGTACCGATTGTCCCTGCGCCGCAACGATAGCGCAGCCTTTGGGCGGATCCAATTTTCTGCTCACGAACCCGGATGGCGGACCGATCTGGGTGTTGGATGCCTCGGTAGAATCGCTGCGCGTCGCGTTTATTCCGGAGCCGGTCAATGAATAAGCCGGCCCTTACCGGATTTCTTGCCTTAGCTGTTTCCACTCTTGCCTTCGCGTCAATTGACTATCACGACGCCTCCGTCGCTGCCGCAGGGCGTGATCGGGAATTCGTATTCCACGACTCTGACGGCGACAGGTGGGGGTAGCTTCTTGTTCTGGACAGAACTCGAAAGTCCAGGTACAGGCTTACCACCCGGGCTGAGCCTTTCGAGCGATGGACAGATTTCAGGAACACCCACCGTAATCGGCGCTTACAGCTTTCGCCTACAAGTGAGCGACTCGGAAACGAATGCCGTTGCGGATTTTACACTGAATGTAGACTCCCCGCTGTCGATCAGCACGGGGAGTCCGCTTAGCCCCGGGATTGCGGGCGTAACCTACTCGCAATCGCTCACGGCGGTAGGAGGGACGTCTCCCTATGTAAATTGGTCGGTGATTTCCGGCGCCCTCCCTCCGGGTCTTACTCTCAGTCCGACTTCCGGTGTGATCAGCGGCATACCCGCTACCCCAGGCGGCTACAGTTTCACGGTACAAGTACAGGACTCGGCGACTCCTTCGCAAACCGCGTCCGCGGCGTTCTCGCTCGCGATCAGTCCTGCGCCTCTGACCATCATTACTACAACTCCTCTGCACGCCGGAACGGTGTCGGACGGCGTATTCGCAAAGCGTTGCATGCGACGGGAGGAACCACGCCATATACATGGTCAATCACCGCGGGGTCGTTACCGGCTGGTCTCACACTGAATAGCTCGACGGGAGCGATCACAGGTACGCCGACGACGGCGGGAACGGCGAACTTTACCGTTGGAGTGCAGGACGCGGCAGCACCTCCGCAAACGGCATCGAGGGCGTACACGCTGACAGATCAATCCGCCGACTCTCACGATTAGCACTGGCGAGTCCGCTGCACGGCCGGGACTGTGGCACGGCGTATTCCCAGACGTGGCCGCGACCGGAGGCACGCCGCCTTATGCGTGGAGTGATACGGCGGGGGCGTTACCGGCTGGACTCACGTTGAATGCCGGCACCGGCGCGATCAGTGGAACACCGACGACGGCGGGAACTGCGAACTTCACGGTGCAGGCGCAGGACTCGGCGGGCACGCCACAGACTGCATCGAAGGCGTTTGCGCTGACGATCAATCCGGCAACACTGACGATAAGTACGGCGAGTCCATTGCACGGCAGGAACCGTTGGCACGGCGTATTCCCAGACTGTAGCCGCCACTGGCGGCACGACACCGTATACGTGGAGTCGATCACGGTGGGGGCGCTGCCGGCCGGACTCACTCTGAAGGCTCGGACCGGCGCGATCACGTGGAACACCGACGACGCCGGGAACGGCGAACTTTACGATTCAGGCGCAGGACTCGGCGGGCACGCCACAGACGGCATCGAAGGCGTTTGCGTTGACGATCAATCCGGCGACGCTGACGATAAGTACGGCCAGTCCATTGCCGGCCGGAACTGTGGCACAGCGTATTCCAGACAGTGGCCGCGACAGGCGGCACAACACCTTATACGTGGTCGATCACGGTGGGGCGTTGCCGGCGGGACTCACTTGAAGCCGACCGGCGCAATCAGGGAACACCGACGACGGCGGGTACGGCGAACTTTACGATTCAAGCGCAGGACTCGGCCGGCACGCCACAAACGGCATCGAAGGCGTTTGCGCTGACGATCAATCCGGCGACGCTGACGATAAGTACGGCCAGTCCATTGCCGGCAGGGACTGTTGGCACAGCGTATTCTCAGACCGTGGCCGCGACCGGCGGCACGACGCCTTATACGTGGTCGATCACGGTTGGGGCGTTACCGGCTGGTCTCACGTTGAACGCCTCGACTGGCGCGATACGGGCACACCGACGACGGCGGGAACTGCGAACTTTACGGTGCAGGCGCAGGACTCGGCTGGCACGCCACAAACGGCATCGAAGGCGTTTGCGCTGACGATCAATCCGGCGACGCTGACCATCAGTACGGCGAGTCCATTGCCGGCAGGGACGTGTGGACACGGCGTATTCCCAAACCGTGGCCGCGACGGCGGCACGGCGCCTTATCACGTGGTCGATCACGGTAGGGGCGTTCCGGCAGGACTGACGTTGAATCGCCGCAACCGGAGCGATCACGGGCACACCGACGACGTCCGGGGACAGCGAATTTTACGGTTCAGGCGCAGGACTCGGCGGGCACGCCGCAAACTGCAACAAAGGCGTTTGCGCTGACCATCAATCCGGCAGCGCTGACGATTAGTACCGTCGAGTCCATTGGCGGCAGGAACTGTAGGAACCGCCTATTCCCAAACCTTTGGCCACGACCGGCGGCACAGCACCTTATCACGTGGACAGTCACGACAGGGACGCTTCCGGCGGGACTGACGTTGAACGCCGACAGGAGCCATCACTGGGACACCGACTGCGTCCGGAGCCGCGAACTTCACGATTCAAGTGCAGGACTCGTCAGGCAACGCCGCAAACGGCAACCAAGGCGTTTGCGCTGACCATCAATTCGACGACGCTGAGCATCAGCACTACAAGTCCTCTGAATACCGCCATAGCGAATAGTCCATACTCCAGTACGCTTGCCGCAACTGGTGGCACAGCGCCATTGAGCTGGTCCGTAACAGTAGGTTCACTGCCGGTTGGATCTGACCCTGAATTCCTCGACTGGTGAAATTAGCGGTACACCGACGACGACCGGCTCCTCCACATTCACAGTACGCGTGCAGGATTCGAGTGGCACGCCACAGACAGCGACGAAGTCATTGACCCTGCCCGTTGTCTCCGGTCCCCTGACCATCAGCGCCACGAGTCCGCTCTTGCCAGCAACTCAAGCCAGTTCCTACTCGCTTTCATTGGCAGCCGTCGGCGGCGTGACACCGTATACCAATTGGAGAATCACTTCAGGAGCTTTGCCTGCCGGGCTCACGCTGAATGCCAGCACCGGCGCAATCACCGGCACGCCGACAACTCTTGGCCGATCCGACTTCGTGGTGCAGGTAGGCGATGCAAGCACGCCGCGCCAGTTTGCCGCCAAGGCATTGTCGCTGACGGTTTATTCGACCGCGCTGGCCTTCCAGTCGAGTAGCCTGTTACCGTCAGGCACGCTGAATCAGCCCTACAACTACGACTTTCTTGTTACCGGTGGAACGCCACCCTATTCGTTCGCCGAAGGTCAAGGTGTATTACCTCCTGGTCTGAGCGTCACGTCCAGCGGTTCGCTTACAGGCACACCTCTGGAGCAAGGCACATACACCTTTGATGTACTGGTGTTCGATGCGTCGGGAGGCGGCGTTGCCGCTCGCGCCGAGAACCCGCTCGCAGGAAACAGCAACGCGGTCGTATCGCAAACTTTCACGATTCACATCAACGCCGTTGCTTTCACGATTACTCCGTCGACTCTTCCGGATGCGGTGTTGAATTCGGCGTATTCGCAAACTCTAACTGGTAACGGTGGAACTCCCTCGTACAATTGGGCGCTTGCGCTGGGTTCGCTCCCGACCGGGATGAGTCTAAGCTCTTCCGGTCAACTGTCAGGAACGCCCACACAACAAGGCGTATTTCCTATCACCATCACGGCATCGGATCAGGCAGGAAACTTCGCGGTCCAACCCTACGAGTTCACTGTGGGCTCGGGACAGCCCACAATCACAACAGTCAGTCCCGTACCGGATGCGGTCATCAATACTGCTTACTCTCTGAGTCTGACAACAACGGGTGGAAAAGCGCCTTATGTGTACTCTCTGGGTATCGAGAGCAGTCTTCCGCCTGGACTCACGATGACATCGGCAGGTATCATCTCCGGCACTCCGACCGTCGGCGGCTTCTTTACGTTCACCGTTCAGGTGCTGGATGCCGGCGGGAGGACCGACAGTAAGTCTCTGGAGCTGTCCGTCAATTTGTTCCCTCCGCTCACCATCACGAGCGGATCGCCCCTGCCGAATGCGAGTGTGGGCTCTCCGTACTCACAAACGCTCACGGCGACTGGCGGCGCCCCTCCGTATACGTGGTTTCTGGAGTCCGGATCCTTGCCTCCCGGGTTGACGCTATCGTCCGCGGGCGTTATCTCGGGCACTCCGACCCAAGCGGGGACAGTAACGTTTTTGGCAGTCGTGGGAGACACAAATGAGGGGAGTAGCGCGAAGTCGTTCACTCTAACGGTCGCTCCGCCGGCGCCTTTGACCATTACGACTTCAACGCTGACCGCTGGACTCGTGGGCGCAGCGTATTCGCAAACTCTGACCGCCACTGGTGGGGTTCAGCCTTACACATGGGCGTCAAGTTCCGGGACGTTGCCGCCCGGTCTAATAATTACGTCCGCCGGAGTACTTCAGGGTACGCCGACTACCCCTGGCGATTACACATTCACTCCGAGAGTGTCGGACAGCCTTGCGACCAATGCGGTTCGGCAACTCACGGTCACGATCAATATCACAGGGATCACGATCACGACGCCGTCTTCTCTGCCCGATGCGACGATCAACACTTCCTATTCGCAACAACTCGCGGCTACTGGGGGCAGCGGTAACTATGGCTGGCAAGTAAGCGCAGGAGCATTACCCGCCGGTCTCTCACTCAGCAGCGCCGGACTGATCTCGGGGACTCCGACGCAGGGCGGGAACTTCACGTTCACCGCCAGAGCTACAGACCAGTCGGTAACAGCAGTGGTGGTCCAGGCCTCTAAAGTCTTTACCCTTGTGGTGGTCAATCCGGGTCCGGTCATTACCACGCCGAGCCTTCCGGCCGGCCAGGTGCTCGTCGCGTATTCGTTCACGCTGGCGAGTGCAGGCGGCACGCCGCCGTACACGTACTCTCTGATCAGCGGATCTCTGCCTTCCGGACTCGGTCTCACTACCGCGGGGCAGATCCTTGGGACTCCCGGCCAAGCCGGTTCGGCCACCTTCACAGCGCAAGTGATCGATCGCACGGGCCTTTCCAGTACGAAGCAATTCACTCTGTTCATCGGGGACGCGCCCGTACCCGGCAATTTACCGGTCGAGATCAGCACGATGACGCTGCCTGAGGGCAATGTCGGCAAGCTGTACGTTTTCATTTTCGCGGCGCGCAACGGAGTGCCGCCGTATAGTTGGGCGATCTCAGGCCTGCCTGCAGGTCTCACGGCAACTTCTGCCGGCGAGATTCTAGGCACGCCGCAGACGGCCGGCACATCCCTGGTCCAGGTTGTGGTCACGGACGACGTTCGCGGCAGGGCAACTGGCTCCTTCAATCTTGTGATAAAGCCTCCGCAGGTGGTCATCACCACTGAACGAGTTCCAGACGGGCGCGTCGATCAGGCCTATTCCACCGCCTTCGCAGCGACGGGCGGAATTGCGCCCTACACATTCAGCGTGATCAGTGGATCGGTTCCGGCAGGCGTGTCGATTTCCAGCGCAGGAGTCGCTTCGGGCACTCCGTCGCAAGCAGGGACTTACCAGTTCACGGTCCAGGCGAACGATTCCGTGGGAGAAAAGGGCTCGCGCGGATTCTCTATGGTGGTCAAGCCTCCGCCGCTGGTGATAACGACATCGACGGTCGGCAATGCGGTCATCGGTATTCCATTCCGCGTAACATTGGCAGCTAGCGGTGGAACTCCGCCTTATAAGTGGTCCGCTACAGGGCTGCCTGATGGGCTCACGATAGATAGCGGTACGGGCACGATCTCGGGTACGCCGACTAAGAACGGCTCGTTTACAATCTCGGCCCAAGTGTCCGACCAGGACAACCAAAACAATACTCGCACTTACCCCGTCGAGGTCGCCGTTCCGCTGTCGATTACCACCCAGACGGTTGGGAACATGGTAGCTGGAACGCCGGTTTCAACCACCCTCGCAGCGAGTGGCGGCTTGCCGCCTTACTCCTGGAGCGTTCAGAGTGGATCGTTACCATCCGGAGTCAGCATTAGCGCCGACGGAGTTCTCTCGGGTACACCGGCCGGCGCCGGCGACTCCAACTTCGCTGCCCAAGTGCGGGACGCCAACAATACTGTGGCTTCGAAGTCGTACTCGGTCAAGGTTGTCACTCCTGTTGTAGTGACCACTCAGTCTCTTCCCTCGGCAAGATTGGGAGCGGCGTACTCGGCGACTTTCGAGGCGACCGGCGGAACCCAACCGTATGCCTGGTCGATCGCGACCGGAAGCTTGCCTGCGGGGCTCACATTGAGCAGCACAGGAACGATTACCGGAACGCCGACGGCAGCCGGCACTTCCAACTTCATCGTGCAGGTTGCGGATTCGGGAACGCCAAGACAAACGATTCAGCGGTCCTTCTCGATACAGGTTCAATTGCCGGATGTCTCCGGACTCACGGTCACGATTCCTGCGAATCCGCCGCCGGGGCAGCAGACGACAATAGGCCTTTCCATCGGCTCACCGTATCCCGTTGAGATAACCGGAACGATGACGCTGACCTTCGCACCAAACGCCGCAAACAACGCGGACGATAAGGCGATCCAGTTCTCGACGGGTGGACGCAGTGTTAGCTTTACGATTCCTGCCGGCCAGACGCAAGCAGTCTTCCCGAATGGCGCGCTGGGCATTCAGACCGGCACCACGGCCGGAACGATTACGCTGGCGACTTCCTTGCAAGCGGGCGGATCGCCAATTAACTGCAACTGCCAGTTGAATCAAACGATCGTTATTCCGCCAAGCGCGCCCGTACTCAGCGGGGTCCGTGTCACGCGGACGGCGACCGGGTTTAATGTTGTTGTCACCGGATTCTCGACAACGCGGGAGATCACGCAAGGCACGTTCCGTTTCGCAGGTACGACGAATCTGCAAACAACCGAGTTGACCGTAGCTCTCGCTGCGACTTTCAACACTTATTTCCAGAGCGCGGCCGCCGCGGACTTCGGTGGCCAGTTCACGTTGACAATCCCGTTTACGATCCAGGGAGACACTGCCACGGTCAATTCCGTGACGGTGGTCCTGACGAACGGTGTCGGCTCCTCACAGGCGGTGACGGCGACCTTCTAGCTCTTAAGTAATCGCCCGCAAAACGGACCTCGTCCCGGCATAGATGCTGGCTATTGCTCGGCTGGAATGAGGCCGGGAACGGACCTTTGCGGGCTAGAATGGCTTCGCCGTCCGCCACGCTAAAATTGAATTAACGTGGCCATTCAAACCTTATTCGGTTCGGTTCCGCAAGAGCCGACGCTGCTCGACCGCCTGAAGGCAGGAGTCGAGAAAACTCGCGCCGGACTCGTCGACCGCATCGAAGACGTGATTTCCGGTCGTAGGGAGATCGATGCCGATCTTCTGGACGAACTTGAGTATACGCTGATCACTGCCGATATCGGTGTCCGGACTGCAACTGAAATTCTCGATCAGATTCGTATGAGGGTCGATCGCAAATTGATCAACGATGTGCATGAATTGCGGAATCTGATCAAGGAAAACCTTCTCGAAAATTCTGCAGGCGAACTACCGTCCCGTGAAGCGCGTGGACGCTCCGCCGGCCGTGGTTATGGTGGTGGGAGTGAACGGGGCGGGAAAACAACCACCATTCGGGAAACTTGCTCGACGGTTTCAGGATGAAGGTCGCTCCGTGCTACTTTGCGCTGCAGATACCTTCCGCGCAGCGGCAATCGAGCAGCTTGAGGTTTGGGGCACGCGGACGGGGGTCGATGTGATTCGCCAGCAGCAAGGCTCCGATCCAAGTTCTGTCGTTTATACCGCGGTTGAAGCCGCGCGGGCACGCAAAGTTGATTACGTTATCGTCGATACGGCAGGCCGTCTGCACACCAAAGAGAACCTGATGGCTGAACTCGAGAAAATGCGGCGGACTGTGAAGAAGCTGATTCCCGACGCTCCGCATGAAGTCTTGCTTGTCCTGGATGCCACGACCGGCCAAAATGGCCTTGAGCAAGCCCGCCGATTCACCGAGACCAGCGGCGTTACTGGAATCGTGTTGACCAAGCTCGATGGGACCGCGAAGGGCGGAGTCGTGGTAGCGATTAGCCGCGAACTCGGTCTCCCGATTCGCTACGTCGGTGTTGGCGAGAAAGTTGACGATCTCCTTCCATTCGATCCCGAGACCTTCATAAACTCCGTATTTCAGTAAAGTAATGGACCCTTTTATGGCCGAGGCGCTGGCCGAAGCGGCCAAAGCGCGCCGGCAAGACCAGCCCGAATCCTGCTGTCGGCGCGATCGTCGTGCGAGACGGGAAAATCGTCGGCCGGGGACATCATCTATGGGAACGAGTCAATCACGCCGAAATTGAAGCTCTTCAGCAAGCAGGCGAGCAGTCCCGAGGCGCTACAATCTACGTGACCCTCGAGCCGTGCTCGCACATCGGCCGCACCAGTCCGTGTTCGAACGCCTTGATCGAAGCGGGAATCGCACGTGTCGTTGCGGCGATGGAAGACCCCAACCCTCTCGTCAGCGGACGCGGGTTTTCACGGTTGCGCAATGCTGGTATAACAGTCGAGATCGACATGGATGCTACTCGGGCCGCTGAAAAGCTGAATGAGTCCTTCGTCCACTTTATGCGAACGGGTTTGCCGCTGGTCACCCTAAAGGCTGCTCTTACGCTGGACGGAAAGATAGCTGCCCCACAGGACAACAGCGGTTGGATCACGAGTGACAAGGCTCGCGCCCATGTGCAGACCTTGCGTCACCAGAACGATGCGATTCTCACCGGGATCGGCACCTTGCTCTCAGACGATTGCCTGCTGACGGACCGCAGTGGTCAGCCTCGCAGCCGGCCGCTTCTTCGTATGGTTGTAGATTCGCAGCTTCGCATCCCGATTGATTCACAGATGGTACTGTCGGCGGAAAACGATGTAGCGATTGTCACCACGTCCGCCGCCTCGGAGCAGCGGCGCAGTGCTCTCGAGAATCGTGGAATTCGGGTGTTGACGTTCGATGGCCCGGACGGCCGCGTTGATTTTCCGGCGATTGCGAGATGGCGCGCCGAAAATCGTTACCAGTCCCTAATGATTGAAGCGGGCAGCAAGGTGAACTGGAGCGCGCTCGAATCAGGCCTGGTCGATCGAATCTTTTTTTACTACGCTCCGAAAATCCTTGGCGGCTTGCAATCGCTTCCAGTTGCCGGCGGCGCTGGAAAGCAGCGACGAGCCGACGCGATGCTGTTCAGTGACGTAACGCTCCACAATATTGCCAAGGATGAGTTTGAAGTCGAAGCCTGGCTGATCAAATAGCAGCCGGCGCCAGCGGGCTCAAGCTTACCAGTTCTGTTGTGCGCTTCAGTTGACCACAAGCTGCGTAGATATCCAAACCCCTCGGTCGCCGGACAAAACACGGAACCGACCGCCTGACAATTTCCTGAAAGGCTGCCACCCGTTCGTCGCTCGGCCGCTCGTAAGGAATGCCCGGACCCGGATTCCACGCGATAAGATTCACCTTGCAATTGATATTGCCGAGCAGCCCCACAACACGTCTCGCGTCTGCATCCGAGTCGTTCACGCCCCGAAGCAGCACGTACTCGAAAGTAAGCTTCTCCCAGGGGCGCAGCGGATAAGCGCGGCAGGCGGCCATCAGGTCCTTCAAATGCCATTTCTTTGTGATCGGCATCAACTCCTGGCGCTGTTCTTCATGCGAGGCATTCAGCGAGATGGCGAGCTTGGGCCGCATGGGCTCGGCGGCAAATTCGAGGATCTTGGGAATTATGCCGGCGGTCGAAACGGTGACTCTGCGCGGCGACATGCCTACAGCAGCCGGGTCGAATAAGATGCGCGATGCCTTCAGTACGTTGGCGAGATTCAGCAGCGGCTCGCCCATGCCCATCATCACGACATTCAACCGGCTGTCCGCTGGAGACAGATCGTGACGTCCGGCCACCAGCAAAATCTGACCGACAATCTCGCCCGCAGTCAGGTTGCGCTCGATGCCCATTTTGGCAGTGAGGCAGAATTGACAGTCCACCGGGCAGCCGACTTGTGAGGAAATGCAAATCGTGTCGCGGCTTTCCTCCGGCATCAGAACGGTCTCAACGGTCCGTCCATCTTCCAGTTCCAACAGGTAGCGGCGAGTGCCGTCCGAAGAATCGAACCAGGAAGACGCCTTGGGCAGCCCAACACGGACTTGATGCTCCAACTGTTGCCGCAATGAGACCGGCAGCGTTGTTATTTCTTGTAACTGCTGTACTTTCTGTTGATAAATGGCCTGATATACCTGTCGTGCCCGGAATGCAGGTTGTGTCTCGCCCAGGGCTTCCTTAATTTCATCGACGTCGAGACCGACAAGCGATTGAGCCATCGCAACTATTAGTGTTGCATAGGGTTTTCAAACCTGTGCCTTCCGTAAGCCGCCGTATTGACGGTCGGGGCGTACTTGGCTTACCGTACGGGAGGGGGATTGTCGGAGGGTGATAGTGAAATCGGTATCTTTTTGTCTCCTCTTGGCCATAATTGTTTCGACCGGCAGTTTCGCCCAGGAAATCAAGTCGGATATTGATTCGGTTGCAACACCGGAACAGGGGTGTACGTTTCGTGCCGACCCGGAACAGTTTCTCAAGACCCAATCGCGCGTTCGTCAGGCTGTACATGACAACGTGAGGAAGCTCGCCGCGGCCCGATACTCGGAAGCAGATGGGCTTGCAGAAGGCGCGGCTACCGTGCGCCGGAATTTCATCGATGAGGAGATATTCGGAAAACTCGAGCAGGCGAAAATAGCCCCCGCCCGGCTCAGCTCAGACGAGGAATTTATCCGGCGTATTTTTCTCGATTTGATCGGCCGCATACCCTCGCCAGCGCAAATCAATGACTTCGGGCAAAGCGCCGACCCTGACAAGCGCGACCGGTTAATCGACTCTCTTCTCGCTACTCCTGAGTTCAGCGATAAGTGGTCTGTGTGGTTCGAAGATCTTGTCGGAATGACAGAGATCCTTTCCACCAGCGCACGCCGTCCTCGCATTGAGGGCAGAAATTCCTTCGACGGTTGGATTCGCGAGCAGATGCAAAACAACAGGCCCATGTCCGAGATTGTGAAGGCGACACTCACCGCGACCGGCAACAATTTCTACACCGAAAATGGTCCGGCCAGCTTCATGGTCCTGGGCAGCGCCGCCATGGGGCCGGCTCAGGACACTTATGATCTGCAGTTGGTGAAGAGTGTTGGCGCCTATCTCGGTATCGGCCACTATGATTGCCTGCTATGCCATAGCGGTCGCGGACACCTTGATCAGATCAGTATGTGGGCAGCGCGCACGACTCGTTCAGACGCGGAGCGTATGGCCGCGCATTTCTCGAGGACGCGCCTTGCCGCAGTCCCTAATGCCACCCAATACGAATCGCCGCTTTATCAAAGCACCGACGTACAGGACGTTGACGCCGGCGCCTATAACTTGAACACGACCGCAGGGAATCGCCCAACGCGTGCGCCGGTTGGTACCGAGCGGAGTTTTACCCCGGAGTATCGCGATGGAACCAAGGCAAGCGGAAACTGGCGCGAAGCGTTTGCAAACAAACTAACATCCGATCCGATCTTCGGTATCAACTTCGCTAATCGGATCTGGAAGGAATTGTTCGGCTTGGCTCTGATCGATCCAGTGGACAGCATCGATCCGGATCGTCTCGATCCGAATGATCCTCCGGCTGCTCCATGGAGTCTGCAGGCGACTCATCCCGCTTTACTGCAAAAGCTCGGGCAGCAGTTTATGCAAAACGACACCAGCTTGCGTTTTCTTATCCGCCTGATGGTCCAATCGTCTGCGTATCAACTCAGCTCGCGTTATGACGGAGAATGGAAAGCCGATTATATTCCGCTATTTGCGCGGCATTACCCGCGGCGATTGTGGGCGGAAGAAATTCATGACGCAATCGTGCGGGCCACTGAAGTGTTGCCTCGATACACCTGGGCGAAAGTCAGTACCGACACGATGTCTCGGGGAACGGCTGCGAGCGCCGTCCCACAATCGGATCCGGTCTCCTGGGCAATGAAACTCCCCGACATTACCGAGCCTCGCAGCACTGCCGCCGCACGCAATTTCATGACTTCCTTCACACGAGGGAATCGTGATACTGCGCGCCGTTCCTCAGCCGGTTCCATCCTACAGGAGCTAAATCTGATGAACGATAACACCATGGTGCTGTCGAAAATCCGGATGGCGAATTCCCCGACGTTGAAGGATATCGCCAGGATCGCTGACAATTTACAGATGGTTAGCGAATTATGGCTCACATTCCTGTCGCGCAAACCGACCGAGTCCGAGCGGGGTAAGGCCATCGATTACATATCTAAGGCCACGACGCCGGCTGCGCGCAATGCAGCCATCGAAGACTTGGCATGGGTTGCGATCAACAAGGTAGACTTCCTGTTCAGTTACTGAGGGGCGTCGATGAAAGATCGATTCGGCATTGATTGGTCAAATAAGACGGGGTCGTTCTTTTGGGCGCGCCCGCAAGTGAATCGGCGGATGTTTTTTCGCCATACCGCCTCTGCGGTAGGCGGCTATTTTTTGCTGCCCTCGCGACCAATGGAAACCATCGCGCGCGCGGCGGCTAGTCCGATCGGCACGGCGAAGAACGTGATTTTCGTGCTGATGGCCGGCGGTCCCAGCCACTCCGATACTTTCGATTTGAAGGAAGGATCCTGGACACCTTCCTTTATGGCTCCGGCGTCGTATGGGGATATTCGCTGGCCGCAGGGCATCATGCCCCGGCTTGCAGATCAGTTGGACAATATCGCTCTTCTGCGGTCCACCAAGTCTTGGGCAGCCGTTCACGAACTGGCGCGCACGTGGGTGCAGATTGGCCGCAATCCGATCTCGGGCCTGGCCAAAATTGCGCCACACATCGGCTCGGTTGTGTCGCTGGAATTGGGAGCCGGCCGCAAAGCTACGCTTCCCGCATTCGTCTCGCTCAATGCGGCGAGTGGACCCGACCAGGGTTACTTCACGCCGGAGCACGCGCCCTTCTATATCAGTCCCAACGGTAGCGGTCTAGGTAACGCCAGACATGGCGACGGCCAGACGGCGTTCGACCGCCGCTTCGCTCTCCTGCAGAACATCGACGCTGAGAACCGCACAGGCGCGTCGGAGATCGGCCCATCGCTCGATGAAATTGCGTCATTCAATCTCAGCGCTCGGAAGTTGATGTACAACACGGATGTCGATAAGGTGTTCACGTTCGATCAGGACCAGAGAAATCGGTACGGGGTCACGGGCTTTGGTGACGCGTGCATCACCGCCCGTAATTTATTGCGCGCAAATCTCGGCACACGTTTCATCCAGATCACGATCGGCGGATGGGACATGCACTCGAATATCTACACGTCGAATACAGGATTGCAGAACTTAGCACGCCAGTTCGATAACGGATTGGGCGCCCTTCTCTCCGACCTCAATCAGGATGGTCTCCTCAAAGAGACTCTCGTCATCGCGATGGGTGAGTTCGGCCGGACAGTAGGCGCTCCGAATACCCAGAATGGACGCGATCACTTCCTCCAACAGGCCGTTCTCGTGGCAGGCGCGCAGATCAGAGGCAAGCGGGCCATCGGGTCAACCGATCCGGCAGCCCGCGCCACAGCCGAACCTGGATGGTCAATGAATCGCGATATCCGTCCCGAAGATATCGAGGCGACCATTTACTCTGCATTGGGGATTGATTGGACCACCGTCCGTCACGACGATCCTGTCGGGCGAGGGTTTGAATACGTCCCCTCGAATCAGGGCGTGCAGTATGCGCCCGTGCATGAACTTTGGTCCTGACGGGCTTGGCTAAGCGCGTCGAGGACGTCGAAACCCGAACAATGTCAGGCTGGCCAGGAAGGCCACCAAGGCGCCTGCGATAAGCCAAAGTGTGCTGAAAAAATCGGTTCTGCCGGCAAATGTGTAGGGCTTCAGCAAATAGCCTTGAACCATCAGCACCAATACCACCAGCGCCCATAACGGAAACAGGAACCGAAATACTCCGGTAACCGCGAGCGCGATGCTGATCAGCCCGAAAATGCTGCCCCACATTAACCACGAAATGAGTTCTGAGCCGGTCCAAGGCAGCATGGACATTTTCAATACCGTCGAACTCGTCATCGCGACGATAGATAACCCCAATAGAAAAAGGCAAAGCAACAGGTGATACAGGTAGCTATACGCACGGAGTATCATCGCGAACAAGTGGCGCCAACCTCCCGGAATTGAAGCTGTATTTTATCAGACGATGCAACAACCGTTTGAAAAATTGTTTTTCCGACACGTAAGCGCCGCCGTGGGAATCTCTCACACAGGAATCGAAATCTCTACGGAGGAATTATGTCAGTTGCCAGTATCAGTGAAATCAGCGCCACATCAGAAAAAAGCTTCGAGGATGCCATTCAGCAAGGAATTGCCCGGGCTACCAAGACGCTGCGAAATGTGCGTAGCGCCTGGGTTAAAGAACAGGAGGTCCAGGTAAAGGACAATCGAATTACAACTTACAAGGTAGTTCTAAAAGTAACCTTCGTTCTTGAAGACACGATGGGCTCGTGATCTCACGACGAGGGAGTGTCTCTGGTCGGGGGGTCACGTAACCGTCACCGCCTTGTGACGGTTATGTCATCTACTTCATAAAAGTGTTACTATGAAGATGATCTCCACACCGATATCTGCGGTGATCCTTAGGTGGGCGTAGTTTACCTCCGAGAACCGCGCCCGCCTTCGACGTCTGCTTCCATTTCCGGCTACCGCCCCACATTCATCACTAGTGACAATTTCCTGTTACCATTCGGCTGTTATGGAATCAGCCGTAATCATTGATTGTCTTCGCACACCGGTCGGCAAGGCCAACAGAGGCGCCCTCCGCAATACGCGTCCTGACGATATGGCCGCCGCAGTCATTCAAGCTCTCCTGGTCAAGTTCCCAGCCGTCGCCAAGGACGAAGTGGAGGATGTAATTCTGGGATGCGCCATGCCGGAGGCCGAATCCGGAATGAATATGGCTCGGATCGCTGCCCTTCGCGCAGGACTCCCGGATATTGTGCCGGGCGTAACGATCAATCGTTTCTGTTCCTCCGGTCTGCAAGCCATCGCAATGGCCGCGGATCGCATTCGATCCGGGAGCGCGCAAATCATCATAGCGGGGGGTAGCGAGTCCATGTCGATGCTACCGATGGCCGGCAACAAATTCGCTCCGAACCCGTGGTTGGTGGACAATCGTCCCGAGATCTATATGGGCATGGGACTCACAGCCGAGCGTCTTCAAAAGAAATACAACATTTCCCGGCAGGAGCAGGATGAATTTTCTCTTCGCAGTCATACGAACGCGTTGAACGCTCAGGCATCCGGCGCCTTTTGTGAAGAAACGGTGTCCCTCAACGGTTGCGCTCAGGATGAGGGGCCGCGTTCGGATACTTCGATGGAGGCGCTCGCTAAACTGAAACCCGTCTTTCACGCGCAGGGGACCGTTACTGCGGGGAACTCCTCGCAGATGTCGGACGGCGCCGCCGCAGCGCTGGTAATGTCGGAGTCGAAGGCGCGCGAACTCGGTCTCAATCCAATGGCTCGATTCGCCGGCTTCGCTGTTGCGGGGGTGCCGCCCGAGATCATGGGAATCGGTCCGGCGGTTGCGATCCCGAAGGCGTTGAAACTCGCCGGAATCGACCTCGACCGTATTGATGTGATCGAACTCAATGAGGCGTTTGCAGTTCAAGCGCTCGCAGTGATTCGCCAGGTGGGTCTGAATCTGGAGCGCGTCAATGTGAACGGAGGCGCAATCGCGCTTGGGCATCCGCTGGGCTGCACGGGAGCGAAGCTCACGGCTACCATCCTTCGAGAAATGAAACGCCGGAAGGCCCGCTACGGAATGGTCACGATGTGTGTTGGAGGAGGACAGGGTGCAGCCGGCATCTTCGAAAATGTCAACTAAAGGCGGCGGTTTCCTCCTCGAATCCACGGACCGCATCTTCACGCCGGAGCAATTCACCGAAGAGCACAAAGCGATCGCTCGAACAACCGAGGAGTTTTGGAACAATGAAGTCGTCCCCAAACTCGAAGCAATCCAGCATCAGGAGCCTGGTGTTGCCGCGTCCGTACTGCGCAAATCGGCAGACTTGGGGTTGACCGCCGTTCTGGTACCTGAACAGTACGGCGGGATGGAAATGGATCTGGTCTCCGCGATGATCGTGGCCGAAGGCATCGCAAAAGACGGATCGTATGCGGCGTGGCACGGAGCTCATGCCGGCATCGGCACGCTCCCGCTATTACTGTTCGGAACGGAAGAGCAAAAGCAACGTTATTTGCCGAAACTCACCAGTGGCGAGTGGATAGGCGCCTATTGCCTCTCGGAGCCACAGGCAGGCTCCGATGCGCTCGCGGCCAAGACTCGAGCGGATTTGAGCGCTGACGGTACGCACTACATCCTCAACGGTCAGAAGATGTGGATCACGAACGGCGGCGCGGCGAATCTTTTCACGGTGTTCGCCAAAGTCAACGGCGAGCAGTTCACGGCATTCCTCGTCGAGCGCGAGTGGCCGGGAGTGTCTGCGGGCGCCGAGGAAAAGAAGATGGGCATCAAAGGCAGCAGCACCACACCCATATTCTTTGATAACGTGCGCGTTCCCGTCGAGAACGTGCTCGGCGAGATCGGCCGCGGACACATCATCGCCTTCAACATCCTCAATCTCGGGCGTCTCAAACTCGGACCTTTTGCCGTTGGTGGCGCAAAAGCAGTGCTCCAGCAATCGCTTCGCTATGCAAAGGAGCGGAAGGCTTTCGGGAAAAGTATTTCCGAGTTCGGGATGATTCAGCACAAAGTCGCGGAGATGGCAATTCGCATCTATGCAGCCGAAACTGTCAGCTACCGTGTGACGGGAGTAATCCAAGACCGGCTGTTTGCGGGAGAATCGCTGCTGAAAGCAACCGAAGAGTTCGCGGCGGAATGCAGCTTCGTGAAAATCTTCGCCTCCGAAATGCTCGATTACGTTGTAGACGAAGGTGTTCAGATACACGGAGGCTATGGCTACCATCAGGATTACGCAGTGGAACGGGCTTACCGGGATTCAAGAATCAATCGTATTTTCGAGGGTACGAATGAAATCAATCGCCTGCTTGCGACGGGAATGTTGCTCAAAAGAGCGCAGCGAGGTCAGTTGCCGCTCGCTCAGGCAGTCAAGCAATTCCAGAGTGAACTCCTGACGCCCCAAATCAGCTCCGATCCTGTTTCGAATGCGAAGAAAGTCGGCTTGTTAGTCCTCGGAGTTGCTTACCAGCGTTTCCTGAACGAACTGGGGCACCAACAGGAGATACTCGCGAATCTTACCGATGTGCTGATGTATGCGTACGCGATCGAATCAACGCATCTGCGAAATGCGCGGGTGGAGATGACCGCTGTTTTCACGGATTCAGCGATGACTCTCATCGAGGATGCAGCCCGAACCATCCTGATGGCAAGCTCGGACGGCGATAGCCTGCGTACGAATCTCGCCGTTCTCAGACGCCTGACTAAGCGCGAAGGGATCAACACGATCGAGTCTCGTCGTCGCATCGCGAGGCGCTTGTTGGAGGCGGAACGATACGTTCTCGCGTAGTGGTACTTGTCGGCTTGCCGGGTTCAGGCAAGTCTTCCTGGGCGCGCAGGCAAGGCGTTGCCGTGCTATCAAGCGATGATCTGCGTTATCTGCTCGTCGATGACGAATCCAATCAGACGATTCATCGGGAAGTCTTTGCCACGTTGCGCTTGTTACTTCGACGTAGACTCGAACTCGCCCGTCCGGTGACTTTCATCGATGCGACGAATATCACTCTGAAAGAACGGCGTCCCTACATAAATACTGCCCGGCTCTACAACTGCGACGTGGAAGCCGTCTTCTTCGACGTGCCATTGGAAATCTGCAAATCCCGCAACGCCATGCGTGAGCGAATTGTCCCGGATTCCGTAATCGACACGATGTTCGCGCGGCTTGTTCCACCTACGGTTCAGGAGGGCTTTGACGCAGTGACGATATACAAATGCTCGGCTTGTACTGAAACCTCCCATTATCATCAGAGTCAGACAACAGAGTCGATTTCAAACCGATGACAGAACCGAATCGCGACCGCCTGCTTACGATCGTGCTCGCGATCCTTACCGGACTCGTGTTTGTGGCGTGTTGTTTGTGCTCGCCCCCTTTGTTCCGGCCCTGACGTGGGCGCTCGCGCTAAGCGTGATCGGTTTTCCTATCCATCGTTGGATCGCAAAACGAGTCCACAAACCTGATCTTGCTGCCGGCTTATCCGTTGCGGTCATCACAGTTGGTCTTCTCGGACCGACCCTATTCATTGGATATCAGGTTGCGAAGCAGGTGAGCGCGAATATCTCCGAAGTGCAAGCAGAAGCTCAGAACAACTCTTGGAGCAAGATGCTCGAATCGAACCCGAAGATCGGCGCCGCAGTCGATTGGGTGGAAACACGGCTGGATCTCGACGAACAGGCGAGGAAGATTGCTGACGCCCTGCAAAAGTGGGCTACAAACACTCTGACCTCTACCGCCTGGTCTATCGCGCAGGTATTGATTGCGCTGTTCTGCCTTTTCTTTTTCCTTCGTGATCACCATATCGTGATGAGGGGTTTTCGGTCGATGAGTCCATTGTCTGACCAGGAGTCGGACAAAGTCTTTCGTGACGTTCGTGACATCGTGCATGCGACCATTTACGGCAATGTTGTCACCGCGCTGATCCAAGGCGGCCTCGGTGGAACGATGTTCTGGCTGCTGGGTATCCCGACCGCGCTCTTATGGGCGGTTGTCATGGCGCTTCTTTCCCTGGTTCCTTCGCTTGGCGCATTCGTGATTTGGCTGCCCGCCGCCGTGATCCTTGGAATTCAGGGGCATTGGGCCAAAGCGGCCATTCTCGCCGGATGGGGCGTTTTCATCGTCGGCACGATCGACAACATTGTTTATCCGATCCTTGTCGGCAAGGAGATGCGGATGCATACGCTTAACGTTTTTCTCGCGACGGTAGGCGGGCTGATGGCCTTTGGCGCGCCGGGTATCGTGATCGGACCTGTGGTGTTTGCGCTCGCGTTTTCCCTGATTGGAGTCTGGCGAACAAGAACTGCCCGCATGCGATCGGCCGAGAACACTACGGCGATACTATGAACTGTTATGACATTCCGCGGTGTCGACTACATGCTGCTCGATTCCCAGTTCAGCGAGCAGGAATTGATGGTACGCCAGACGGCGCGTCGATTCGTCGATGAACAAGTCCTGCCGCTGATTCGCGACTGCTACCGCGACGCGCGGTTTCCATCGCAACTCATCAAGGAAATCGGTCAGTTGGGATTCCTCGGTGCGAACCTGGACGGATACGGCTGCGCCGGCATGAGCAACGTCGAGTATGGACTCATCATGCAGGAGATCGAGAGGGGCGATTCCGGCTTGCGCAGTTTCGTTAGCGTGCAGGGCGCTCTGGTCATGTATCCGATCTACACCTACGGATCGGAGGAACAGAAGCAGCGCTGGCTGCCAAGTCTTCAATCGGGAGAAGCCGTCGGGTGTTTCGGTCTGACTGAGCCCGGCTTCGGATCGAATCCCGGAGGCATGTTGACCAATGCCAAACGCGAGGGTTCCTCCTGGATCATCAACGGAGAGAAGACCTGGATTACCAATGGCTCGATTGCCGATGTCGCCATCGTGTGGGCGAGAACCGACCTCGGTGTGCAGGGATTTCTGGTGGAGAAGGGCGCCCCGGGATACTCGACTTCTGATATTCATGGCAAGCTATCGATGCGCGCGTCTGTCACTTCCAGCCTCTCGTTTTCCGATTGCCGCATCCCTGAGGCGAACGTTCTGCCGTCCGCGAGAGGTTTGAAAGCCGCTCTGAGTTGCCTCACACAGGCACGCTACGGAATTGGATGGGGCGTCATCGGCGCTGCAATGGACTGCTTCGAAACGGCGCGCCAATACTCTATCGACCGAAAACAATTCGATGATCGACCGATCGCGAGTCATCAGTTGGTACAAGAGAAACTTGCTTGGATGATCACCGAGATCACCAAGGCGCAACTGCTCGCATTGCATGCCGGACGGCTGAAAGACGCAGGCAGGCTCGACCCGGCGCACGTCTCGATGCTGAAGCGGAATAACGTAGCTATAGCGGTCGAATGCGCCCGCCTTAGCCGCGACGTGCTCGGCGCCAATGGGATCACGGACGAGTACCCGATCATGCGTCACATGTGTAATCTCGAGACCGTCAAAACTTACGAAGGAACCGAGCACATCCATACCTTGGTTATCGGGGAACGAGTTACGGGCATTGCGGCGTACCGTTAGGTCGATGCAATAAGATGACGAAATGCGCCTGCTTATTTTCGGCCTGCTGTTCGTCGCCTCCGCCTTCCCGCAACGCCTGGATCTGATTATTCACGGCGGTCGTTTAGTGGATGGGACGGGAAACCCATGGCGGATGGCGGATGTCGGTGTGCGCGGCGGACGCATCGTCGAGATCGGTAATCTCAACGGCAAGGCTGCCGCAAAAAAAATTAATGCGAATGGCCTGATTGTCGCGCCTGGATTCATCGACATTCATAACCACTCCGACAACACCATCCTCGTGGACGGGAACGCCGAGAGCATGGTGCGGCAAGGCGTCACGTCGATGATCTTCGGTGAAGGCGGTTCCGCCGCTCCTCTCGGTGGCAAGCAGGACGTGAAGAATCCGCGCTGGAGCGATCTCAACGGCTATTTCGATCTGGTCCTCAAACAAGGGGTTTCCACCAACATCGGAACCTATGTCGGATCCAGCCAGGTATGGACGTATGTGCGCGGTGAGAAAGCCGGTCCGCCAACGCCCGAAGAGCTTAAGCAGATGCAGGACCTGGTGCGTCAGGCGATGGAGCAAGGCGCGCTGGGAGTTGCAAGCTCGCTTAGCGGACCGCCCGGATCCTGGATCGACACCGATACCCTCGTTGCCATGTGCACAGTCGCGTCGGAATACGGCGGTATCTATTCGACACACATGCGAACGGAAGGCAAAGGCGTCTTCGAGTCCGTCGCCGAGGCGATTGAGATCGGCCGCCGTGCGCAGGTTCCAGTCGATATCATTCACCTCAAAATAGCCGAGCACACCATGTGGGGACGGATGCCCGAGCTGGTCGCTACCATCCGGCAGGCGCGCGTCAACGGCCAACAAGTGGAAGCCAACGTGTACCCTTATCGCGCGGGCCAGAACAATCTCGCTACGATCCTTCCGCCGTGGGTGCATGAAGGCGGAAAGGACGCGATGCTTGCGCGGCTGAAAGATCCGAATCTGCGACCAAGAATCAAAGAGGAAGTACTCAACGGTATTCCGGGATCGAACTGGTACAACCACTACACAGCGACCGGCTCATGGGAGGGCATGCTACTGGTCTCACTCTCAAATCCGGAGTACAAACAATTTGAAGGCAAGCGCATGAGCGAGGTGATCGCGAGCTTGGGTGGCGACCCGATTGACGTTCTATTCAAGCTGATATCCGAAAATCGAGGATCGATCCCGACCATCTACTTCCATCACAGCGAGCAGGACATGCGATACGCGCTACAGCAGCCCTTCGTATCCATTGGCTCAGATGGAACGGCGGTGAAGACGGAAGGTCCGCTATCCGCGGGCAATCCGCACATCCGCTACTACGGAACATTTCCGCGCGTGCTCGGCCGTTATGTCAGAGACGCCAAGGTGCTCACGATGGAAGAGGCCATTCGCAAGATGACCTCGGCCAATGCCGCGAAGATTGGCATCTACGATCGAGGTCTCATTCGCCCTGGTATCTGGGCCGATATCACGGTCTTCAATCCCAAAACAGTCATCGACGAGGAAGTTTGGGAGAAGCCGCATCAGTACGCCAAAGGCATCGAATATGTATTCGTCAACGGTGAAATGGTGCTCGATCAAGGGCGCCACACAAACGCTCATCCCGGCAAGATCATTCGCGGCGCAGGATCTCACCAACCGACGACGTCGCAGCGCTAGGTCTTCGGAGCAGCCGCCGACTGCGCCTGCTTACGAATATCGCCGAGGCTCAATCCGGTAATCGCAAGTGCGATGAAGCCGACGATCAGCAGCGGCAGCGTGATTACTGCCCACATCACGAACGAGAATCGCTTGGCCAAGCTTGAGTCGACACCGAATAAGACCAGGCCGAACACGGCGGCCGCTTGGAAAGTACCCAGATTCCCGGGCGCCTGAGGCACAACCGCTACCAGACGCAAGATCACCATGAGCGCAAAGCCCTGTCCGAGAGTGATATCGATGCCGTATCCCTGTGCCAGCGCATAGATCGGCAGCACTTGCAGTAAGAGGTAAGGCAAACTCGCCGCGGCGGACAAGTACAGATAAGGCGAGTGACCGATGATATACAAATCGTCGAGCAGGACCGTCACCTTTCCTAGCCACGGATGTTTGTGGAGCGCCTCGTGCGTCCTGCGCTTGGCGAACATCGCCGAAGCCAGCAACGCGCCTCCGATCAGCACCAGCCCGGCAAGCACTTGGCCGAGCGTCATATAGAGCTCGGGTAACTCTACGAAATGAGTAGTAACCAACAGGCAGATGCAGAGCCAGACTCCATCGAAGATGCGCTCGATTAGCGCCGAAGAAAGTGTGACGGTGAACGGCAGACCGCTCCATCGGCCCTGCAAATAGCAACGGATCAGCTCACCGGTGCGTAACGGCAGTACCTCATTTGCAAAGAGTCCTACATAGATCGCGCTAATCGACCGGGCATAAGGAACCTGCGCGACCGGTCGTAGGAGTAGACTCCACCGCCATCCCTGGAGAAAGTAAACAAGGATGTCGAACAGCACAGCGGCGCATACCCACCCCCAATGCATGGCCCGTATCTCTCCCCAGAGTTTGTCGGGTTCGAAATCGTTCAGAACGTATGCCAAGGACCCGGCCGAAAGAACGAACGCCAGAAGGAGCAGTAGCTTGTGGGATGTCGGCCTGCCGGAGCTCGACGAGTCTGTTATGGAAATGGCCAAATAACCATGATATGAGATCGTTCTTTATCTACGTCGAATCTGCACTGTGGCGCTGGCCATCTTTGTCGGAGCGGCGATGCTTGTGGCGCTCACCTGAACCGCGCTGGAGGGTACGGTCCCCGGTGCGGTATACAGACCACCGGTCGACACCGTGCCTACGGTTGAGTTGCCGCCGGTGATCCCATTTACCTTCCAGGCGACTCCCTTATTCGTTGTGTTTTGCACCGTCGCAGTGAACTGGACGGTGCGCCGGACCCGCACGGTCGCTGAGGTCGGGGAGATCGAAATCGAGACCTGCTGCGGCGCGACAATCGTCACCGAGGCTGATCCCTTTAATGTAGGAGTGATCTTGCTTGTAGCGATCACCTGAACGGTGGCTGGGGAGGGAACGGCGGAAGGAGCGGAATACAGTCCGTCCGCATCAATATAGCCGAGCTGCGAATTTCCCCCCGCAATGGAATTGACTGACCAGTTGACAGCCGTATTTGCAGTGAACTGCTTTGTGGCTTGCGTCGTGACCGTAGCCGACGATGGAGTTACGACTACTGAAGCTCCGGTCTGCTTCGCCTGACCCGAATTCGGGTCGATCATCAACGAAGATACGTCCACTGCCTCGAAGTCTGAGCCGGTGATGTCTCGCATCGTACTCAGGTTCGAGTTATTCCAACGCGAGTCGGGCTCGCCCGACAGGAACCAGGCAGATCCGTTGTCCGCCAGGATCATCCCGTATTTCTTCAAGGCGCGCAGAATCACTTGCACATCGGCAGGAAACGGAGATACATCGAAGCTTGCTTTCAGCCGGAAACGTTGACCCATCGGCGGATATTTCGTATCTGTGAGGCTGGACGCGTAATGGCGCGCTGGCCACAGAAACGCGCGTTGCGTCTGCGGGACGGTGAATCGGATCGCATGACGAATCTCGCCCGATACGACTTCGTCGTAGCGTACCAGGCCCGGCAGAATCGGCAGACCTGCCGCATCCGCGGATGTCCAGCCGGAGGTGCGCAAAGCGTTCGAGTTCAGATCGTAAATCGCTCCTGAATCCGCTTTCCAGCTTGATGTTTGGGGAAATGCTCGATACAACTCGTAGAGCTTGCAATTGTCCGTATCTACTGCGATCGCATGGCGGTCCCCAGTGCTGTTGTTGCCGCCTTCGATCGGCGCAGTGAGTGGCACGGCATATGGTCCTGGATCACTCTCATCCCAGTAAAGGAACGTGGCTGGATATTTGGTCTGCATGCCCGCCACCTTCACATACGGAATGCCGATCGGCCCTCCATTGTAACTGCCTGATCCAAAGTCGGCATGCACCGGAGATACGGGACCGATAGTGTTGACATACGTGCTCGAGTTCGGCGACACCGGCAGCGTGTCGACCGGTGTGTTCCAAATGTTATCTGTCGGGCAGAACCGGACAGGATCCGATCTTAGGTCCTTGTCCATAGGACACAAGAGACACACTTACGGCAAGCAGAAAAATTTTGTATGGCATTGGGGAAAAATAGAGTTGACGCCGATGTGAGAAACATCGGCGTCAGTGTTCGAAGAGATTAGTCGTGCAGTTGGAAGGAACCGACAAAAGCGCTGCGCTTCTCAGGATTGCTCCAGGTTGTGCCCAGCTCTTTACCGTTGTACGCGTTTGCCAGCGTGTATGCAGGCATCGCATGATCAAGCTTCGTCAGCGGATCGTACCAGGCTTCCTCGTGGCTGCACAGCCTATCGCCAGGATTGAGAGCGCGTGTCTGAATCTTGGCCAGCGTGCCCGCAGTTAACGTTGCCGTGCGGCTGTGCAAATCATTGTTCTGGAACTCGATCTCGACTGGTTGATATTCCACTTTGAGAACGTCTTCCAGAAGGTCGCCGCCCATACGATGGGCAAATGCCGCGAGCGCAAGACGCTGTTCCGGCGAAGCCTTTTCATCAATAATCAGAACGGCTTTGGCAGGATTTGCCGCAGTCTGCACGTTACCGAGGGTGGAGTCTGCTTTTACGACCCCGACGACCGACAGCCCATTGAGGTTTACTCCCTCAAACGCGCCATCGTCGATATGCCAGCCGAATACGGCCAGATTGCCGACGAGGCCTGCTTCCGAATTTGCGAAACATGCGCCGGTGTAGACATCAGCAGTCCGCGCTTCCAAATAGGAGCCACGAACGCTGGTTCGATTCTGCAAGCCGGCCGCCATCAATGTCGTTCCGGCAAGGCAAAGGGACAATCCGAGTCTCTTCATCCGAGAACCTCCAGGTGATCTGTTTTCATTCTAACTCTTTTCTCTGCTAGATGCTCTTTGCTTCAGGATGGATCCATGGTTTTCGATAAGGCCGCCGAAGCAGGCGATTGGCCTCATCATCGCGCACAATCTTTCCTTGTTGCGCATCCCACGCGAGACTCCGGCCAAGTTGCATGGACAAATTTGCGAGGATGCACGCGGCAGTCGAGATATATCCCTGCTCGATGTCTGCGACTGGCCTGCTGCGCTTGTCAATCGCTGCAAGCAGGTCCATCATGTGATGCCGGATCGCGGGCGCGACGTGCCGCTCCAGGTCCTTTTCGGTTTTGTCTTCCGGATACTCCTCGAGCTCGTACTTAACATCCCTGTGGATCGGTTTCCCATTCTTGTCGGCCGGAATAAAGTCATAGCCCATGACACTGGCCTTCAGAGTGCCTTTGTCGCCGTAGAAAATCGCCGCCCAGGGATACTGGGGATCCGGCGGATTGCCCCAGCTTCGATGCGTCCAAACGATCTTCACTTCCGGATGATCGAACGCCGCGGTCTGCGTATCCGAGATATTTGCTTTACTCTCCTTGTCGACGAGAATGCCGCCCGTGGAATCCACTGACCGAGGCGCGCCCAAATCCATCATCCAGCGAACCATGTCATACATGTGAATGCACATGTCGCCCACGATCCCGTTGCCGTACTCCATGAATGCCCGCCACCGCCGAGGGTGGACCAACGCGTTGTAGGGACGCATCGGCGCAGGCCCAGTCCACATTTCGTAGTCGAGATTCTCGGGCGGCGCCGTGTCAGGAGGATTCTCCTTGGCGCGCATGTGGTAATAACAGCAGATCTCGACGTAAGCAATCTTGCCGAGCTTACCTTCCTTAATGATCTCGTTTCGCGCTTCCACCAGGTGAGGCGTACTGCGCCGCTGCGTTCCGATCTGCACAACCCGGTTGTACTTTCTTGCCGCAGCCAGCATCGCCTGTCCTTCAGCGATGTCGACACTGATCGGTTTTTGGCAGTACACATCTGCCCCGGCCTTAACTGCTTCGATCATCTGTAGTGCATGCCAGTGATCGGGAGTCGCGATCAGGACGATGTCGAGGTCCTTCTCCTTCAGCATGTCTCGGTAATCGTGAAAGGTGCGCGGCTTCTTCTTCGATGCCTGCCTCGTCGCGGTCATCTCGGCCGCGTCTTCGAGCATCTTCTTGTCGACGTCGCAGAGCGATACCACTTCTACGGGCGCAACCTGGATCAGCCGGAACAAGTCCGCCTTGCCGTACCAGCCCGTGCCGATCAGGCCCACCCTTCGTTTCTTGCTCGTATCGAACTGCTGCGCGAATGCGGAGTTTACAGCTACTCCGGCGCTGGTCGCGAGAAACTGTCTGCGGTTCACGCGACCAGTATAATGCGCTCTCGAACACCTCAGTTGCTTACGGTTGGGCTCGACCCGCCCCCTGTAATGCCCGGATAGACACCGATGCGTCTTTCCCTGCTTTTCTGCCGCGCTACCAGGCTATCACTCTCGTCAAATCGGGGAACACCGGCTGTCATCCGCTCCGACGGCTCATCGACGTCGATAGCACCGGCGCGATCGAGTATCCCTGCCGCTTCATCGACTCGTGCTGCGTCGGTTCGCACTGTGACCATCAACCGGCCCGATCCAATCGCCTTCGAGTAGCGGGATGCCGCCTCTTCGGGAATGCCTTCGTTCGTGAAAACTCCGATCAGTCCGCCTGTGGCAGCTCCTGCGGCGGCTCCGCCAAGAGCCGCAGCGAGAGGACCCATTGCCAGGATGGGACCCACTCCTGGGACAGCTAGCGCAGCGATGCCAAGGATGAATCCGGCGGCCCCGCCGATGGCAGCTTTTTCGCCAACATCCTCCTGGCTTCCGGTTTCCGGTACGGGACCTATCTTTGGCGCGCTGACTGTTCGGCTGGAATCGGTCGTTACGACGCTGATACTGTCACGTGAGAAGCCCGCACGCTCCAACTCGCTGACAGCAGTTTTCGCGATTTGAGGCGTTGGAAAAACACCGACAATCGTATGAGTGTTCGCGCTGATCATGCCCGATGGACGCCTCTCTGCGTCCGTTCGTAACAGTTCAGCTCCGCTGGAAAGCCGCCGATAGCTTCCGGTAGGTCTCCTCGAGGCCCTCGGGCAGGACCCGCGTCTCGCCTACGGTGGTCATGAAATTAACGTCGCCCGGCCATCTCGGCAGTACATGCATGTGAATATGCCCGGCGATACCCGCGCCCGCGGACGAACCAATATTCATCCCCGCATTAAATCCCGGCGCCCGGTATGTTTCGCGAAGCTTGCCTTGCGACAGCCGCGTCAGCAGCATCATTTCTGTGGCGGTTTCTTCCGCGGCATCCTCCAGCGTTGCGACGTGCGCATAGGGAGCAATCATCAAATGGCCGCTCGTATAAGGGAACAAATTCAGCAGGATGAAATTGTACTTCCCGCGATAGAGGATGAGATTTTTCTCATCGTCCAATTCCTGGGATTTCGCGCAGAAAATACAGTCCGCAGCGGGCTCGGCGGCGCTGACATAGCGGTATCGCCAAGGGCTCCAGAGTCGGTCCATTGTGCAATTCGCGGCTAACTGGGATCGGGTATATTCGGAGTTCCCGCCGGTGTTGGGAGGGCCTCCGCCTTGTCCCCGGTGGAATTGACGAGATCCTTTAGTTCCTTGCTCGGTTTGAAATAGGGAATGCGCTTGGAGGGCACTTCTACGCGGGTTCCGGTCTTCGGATTCCGGCCCACGCGCGGTTGCCGCTGGCGTGTTCGGAAGCTACCATAACCCCGAATCTCGATCTTGTCGCCGGCCCTGAGCGCCCGTACGATGCTGTCGAAAATGGCTTCGACGATAACTTCCGAGTCCTTGCGGGTCATTTCAACCACGCGTGAGACTTCTTCAATCAGGTCAGCTTTCGTCAATGTTCCCGGTCCTCCGTTTTACTAGCTCGCGCTAGCTCTCCCCGCCTTTTCCGCGGCTTATCAGCTCTTCCATGTTGTGCGTGGCGGCCGCAGCCTGCCGCTGATAATCCTCAACTCGGCTGCGTTCGTCGTGCTCGGTGGCCGCACGAACGCTCAAGCCGATTTTTTTCTCCGCCTCACTCATCTTAATAATCTTGAAATCCATTTCTTCGCCGATAGGCAGAGCCGGACCTCCCCTACCTTTCTCGGCCGCAGTTGGGATCTCAGAGTTATGACACAAACCTTCGACTCCCGGCGCCACCTCCACAAAGACTCCAAAGTTAGACGCGCGACATACCTTTCCACGCACGATATCACCGATTTGATGGGTTCGGAAGAAAGTCTCCCAGGCGTCGGGCTGCAACTGCTTCACTCCAAGCGACAATCGCCGGTTCTCGGCGTCGATATGCAGCACCACCGCCTGAATAATCTGTCCTTTCTTCAAGGTCTCCGAAGGATGGGCAATACGCTTGGTCCAGGAGAGGTCCGAGATGTGAACCAGCCCGTCTATCCCTTCTTCTATTTCAATGAAGGCGCCGAAATCCGTAAGTTTCCTGACCCGACCCTCCACGACACTTCCAATGCTGTAACGGTCGGCGACCGTCGTCCAGGGATCGGCCTCCAATTGCTTGATACCCAGAGACACGCGCCGTTCCTTCGGCTTGATCTCGAGCACAACGGCCTCCACCTGATCACCCACATGAACCACCTTCGACGGATGTTTCATGCGCCGGCTCCAGGTCATTTCCGAAATGTGGATTAGTCCCTCCACTCCGGGCTCAAGCTCTACGAAAGCTCCGTAATCCGTCACGCTGACGACGCGGCCTACCACCCGCGCATGGATTGCGTAGCGCGATTCGATGTCATCCCATGGGTTCGGCGCCACCTGCTTCATCCCGAGGGAAATGCGTTCTTTTTCGCGGTCGAACTTCAGAATCTTGACGCTGATCGTTTCGCCAACCTGTAGCGCTTCGGAAGGATGCGTAATCCTCCCGTATGAGACATCGCTTACGTGTAGCAGTCCGTCGATCCCGCCCAAGTCAATGAACGCGCCATAATCTGTGAGATTTTTTACGACGCCCGGAACGACTGCTCCTTCGTGCAATTCATGAAGCGCTGCCTCGCGCCGTGTCGTTTCCTCCTCAGCGACTGCGAGCCTTCGGCTGACGACCGCATTTCCGCGCCGGCGATTGACTTTGACGACTTTGACCGGAATGTCCTGGCCGACGAACTGATCCAGGTTATGGATCGGACGGACCGAAATCTGCGAGCCCGGCATGAACGCCGGAACACCGACATCTACATTCAGGCCGCCTTTAGTGCGTCCCAAAACATGTCCCGAAATGGTGAGACCCTCGCGTTGCGCCCGTTCGAGATCATCCCAGGCGCGAACCCGGCTCGCCTTTTCGTACGACAGCAGCACATATCCTTCAGGACGCTCTCCGGAACGGTCGACCATTACGTCGATGGTGTCGCCTGGCTTTACATGAACCGACCCATCCGGATGTTGAAATTGCGCAATCGGTACCAGCCCCTCAGACTTGTAACCGAAGTCGACGATTACTTCTTTGTCGGTGACCTTAAGGACGTAACCCTTAAGCACCTCGCCTTCCGCGGGCGGGGCAAAATGGCTGTAATCATCGAGCATCTGCGCATAGTCGCCCTCGTTTGTCGGCGCCTGCGACTCAATGTTCCGATCGTCCTCATTGCTGGTCATACGACGAATCTCCGGTTCCGATCTGTCAGCTCAACGGTTCGCAAGGCGAGTTGCCAGCGGGGAAATCATCGCAATCTATGTATGACAAACCATTGAAACAGCGGTACTTCAGAACTATACCCATTTGTGCAATCGAAGTCAACGTCACCCTCACGGCAGGATTTCAGTGTCAACCGTAACAGTTGCACGCACTTCCAAGTTTCCCACCTCTACGGGGGTGGTGGCAGTGACAGCGCCGATCGGAGAGATGACTCCGGGGGTAACTGCCTCCTGAGCATTGACCACAGAACCGAGTCGCACCCCAAGTCCCATCGCGATCGCGTCAGCATGAGCCCGGGCTCTTTGGGAAGCAATGCGAAGCGCCTGTCTCTGCGCCGATTCGTCGTCGCGAAGGAAAAGCTGCACTCCATCGATCCTGGTTGCGCCGGCTGCTATCGCGGTATCCACCACCCGTCCGGCAAGATTGGGATCTGCGGCTACAGCCTGGATTGTATTCGCAGCGTTAAAAGCGGTAATCTGCTGCTGGAGATTGTACAAAGGAGTGAGGCGGTACGCGACGGTCTTGACGTCGGCATTAGCCCCCAGAAGTTGGCGTTCTGCGGCGATCACCGCCGATGCCGCAGTAGCGTTTTGAGACGCAGCCTCGGAAGCCGTTCCAGCCTGACTGCTGACGGAAATCGTGACCCGTGCGGAGTCGGGTCTCACGCTGACGGAGCCGTCGCCTGTAGCCCTCACCGAACGAATTGATGCGGTTGTCTGGCCAAAAACAGGAAGTAGGGCTACAGAAAGCAGCAAAATGCAAATTCGCATCTTGCTATACAAACATCAGGGTAGGCTCCCGGTCAAATCGGGTCTAATGTTGTGATCTGATCTTACACGATTCGCCGCCGCGCATAAGCGGCAATTCCGAACACGCCGGCACCCATTAGGAGGATACTGCTGGGCTCAGGTATCTGCGCGAGGTCAGCCCGGATCTCACCTCCCGGATAAACCATGTTGTGGATATTCGAGTAGGCCAGTCCGGCTGCCAATCCGGCTTTCAATGCAGCCTCCGCTCCCGCCGCAGTACCGCCCCCGAAATTGTTGAGGAAACTCGATGTGTAAATGCCCGGATCGAGCAAATCGAACGTGTTGCTGTACGTCCCCGATGTAGTGGAAGGGAAACTCGGGTACGGAATTGCAACGTTAACGTTATTTCCGGGAGTGATACAGCAGTGAATATGTGCCGCTCCGGGGTTGCCCCCTATCAGCCCGTCCCACGATACATCCACCGTAAGCGTGTCACCCATTACGGTGACTGCCGAAAATCCGCTTGCTGGAGACGCGTTCGGCGGAACCTCATTACTGCCGAGCATGACGCCCGCGAATGTGGAGGCCGCCATCGGCATCGAAACGAAGAACCCGAGAAGAACCACAAGAAAAATCAACGTGGACCTGCGCATAGTGCCAGTAGCATACCGCAAACACGACGATCCTGAAATAGGATTATCGCGATTCGCGGTCGAGTAACAGTTGCTCAACAGCGATTACCGGACGCCTTACTTCTAGCTCCCTTCGAGAGATCCAAAAAGATAGTAAAAGACAATCGCCCATCCCACCGCAAATGCGCCCGCTAACCTGGATATCTCACCAACCGGTAGCAAAAGGCCGCCATTCATGGCATAACTCGGTTTCCAATCCAGTAGTTAGCGCCAGGAGACGAGCTGCCTTTGCCATAACAGTGTACTCAGTCCAGCTTTGAATTCAAAGCGCATTATGCGCGAGAGGTCGTAGCGCGTTTTGACGGCGGCACGATCACTTCAGATGGACGCTCGTTGCTCCTGCGTGAGGCAGATCAGCGACTGAATCTGTTGGCGCGCTTCTCGAACTGCTTTGTTGACGGACGGGAACCAGATCGGGTGAAACACTCGATTCTGGAGATGATTGGCCAGCGCGTCCACGGATTGGCGCTCGGTTATGAAGACCTGAACGATCATGAGCAATTGCGGAAGGATCCATTGTTCGGGGTGCTAGCCGGGCGAGAAGAACTCGACAAGCCGCTTGCGGGCAAAAGAGCACGCTGAACCGATTGGAACTCGGCACTGGCCAGCAGGATCGCTACAAGATCACATTCTGGAAGCAAGCGGTTGACGAGCTGCTCGTCAGCGTGTTTATCGAGTCACAGGAACGGGCTCCGGAGGAGATCATTCTCGACCTAGACACAACCGACCTGCCTCTGCATGGCAAGCGCGCTTCTTTTCACGGCTACTACGATCACTACTGTTACCTCCCGCTGTACGTCTCCTGCGGCGAACATGTCCTGTGCGCACGCCTTCGCTAGTCGAACAGCGATGCTTCGGCAGGAAGCGTACAACCAGAGGGAAATCATCAGCTGCGGGTCATTGACTGGCTGGCCCGGGCGCCCCTCCACGGCCTTTATCGGCTCATAAAACTTGGACAAGTCCAGACGGCCGACAAATTCCCAGAGCGCACGAGCGGAATGATCCGCGGCCATTAATTGTTCAATGTTCATCGCTCGCAGAACAAACTGGTCACGGTCAACTACACGCAACCGGGGCTCTAAAGAAGAACTCTGTTTGGCCGGGCTCGGCATTATCAGAATGGCGGCTCACACCGCTCGCATGTTACGACATGATGAGTAAGAAATGTTTAATTCATTTACAGCTTCACGGACTTTCTTCCAACAAGATCGTCGTCCTTGATGGCGATCGGAAAAAGCCTGGGAAGAATATCAAACTCATTTCATCACCAAATTCCAACCCCGGGACTTTGTCGAAGAGCGGCTCGTCATTCAGATGGCCGTCAACCAATGGCGCCTCGAACGCGTCTGGTCCTTCCAGACCGCCACCGTCGATGAAGAATCCGCCAACCAGCAAGAGCTGGTCGAAGCCAAATACGAAGAGTGGGACACCGCGCTCGTCCACGCCTGCTCCTACAACGCCCGAAAAGTCGATCTCAAAGCGTACGATCAGTACGAAAGCCGCTTCGTGCGCAATTTTGACCGCGCGCTCCGCCAATTCAACGAAATCCGCGAGCAGTACCCGCCGCAGTCCATTTCGGAAAACGAACCCTAGACCCAAAGCGAGCCCGAAATTCAAAGCGAGCTCGAAACCTCGCCCGCGCAGAAGACCAAATCGCAAAACTGGAAAACGAACCTGAGCCGGCCGGAGATATCCCCGCTCGCCCGGCCCCCTTCACGGCATTTCAAAGGAAATATATCGTTCCATTGCTGCAATAAACCACGAAAATCGCGACTTGTCCGATTTTCCATTGGTAGCCTGAGAGCAGGAGTGGGAAGTGGCATACGAGCGCTTAAAAAAAGTTATAAAAAGTCCCGAACAGCCGCTGCATCGGCAGCTTCCGATCCAGGCAAATTCGCCGGAGTTCGCTCACCGCGCTCTCGCCAAATTTCCCGAAGCGCGCAAGGCGGTAATCTTCGAGCTTGACGGTGTCGGCTGCGCGTTCGCATGAAAACCATCTCCGGCCTTGCTCGATCCGGATTCGTTACCGGAAGCGAGTACTGTCTATTTGACTTTCGCTAAAAGTGCCCATATCATTGCTGCAAGCGGTTACATGACCCAATCCAGCCTGTTGTCGCTCGCCCCCGTTGACATTTTCATCATCGCGGTGTACTTCGTGATGGTCTTGGGTATCGGTTTCTATCTCAAGAAATACACGAACACCGCGGAAGAGTTCTTTCTCGCCGGCCGCGAGATGACAGCGTGGGTTGCGGGTTTAAGCTTCCTTGCCGCGAATCTTGGCTCGCTCGAATTGATGGGATGGGCAGCGGCAGCTTACCAGTATGGAATCCTCGCTACCCACTGGTATTGGATCGGAGCCATTCCGGCGATGCTTTTTCTCGGCATCGTGATGATGCCGTTTTATTACATTTCTAAAACGCACTCCGTACCCGGATACCTGAAGCTCCGTTTCGGTGAGCCCGCTCGCGCGGTCTCCGCAATCACGTTTGCTTTGATGACCGTGCTGATGAGCGGCATCAACATGTATTCGATGGCGCTGGTAATGAAGGTCGTGCTCGGATGGGATATCAACTTCAGCATCTGGGTTTCGTCACTCACGGTTGCTGCTTATGTCTTCCTGGGCGGACTGCTCTCCGCGATTTTCAACGAAGTGCTTCAGTTCGTTTTGATCTGGCTTGGCGCGCTCCTGATTTCGATCATCGGCCTGATCGAAACCGGGGGCTGGGACGGCATGGTTCGACGCATCGCGACTAACTTTCCCGGGCAGGATTATACCCACCTCTGGAGCACACTGGGCTCCTTCACCGACAACCCAATGGGAATTCACTGGACCGGCATCGTATTCGGATTAGGCTGGGTGATCTCGTTCGGATACTGGACCACGGACTTCCTCGTGGTGCAGCGCGTTCTCGCGGCCAAGGATCTGCGTTCCGCGAAAATGGCTCCCATCATCGGCGCGAGCTTCAAGATGATGGTTCCGTTTATCGTTATTCTTCCTGGCCTGCTCGGGTTGGCGGTTCTACCCGAGAAACTCGTGGGTGAGGCGCAGGCGCTTTCCGGCGGCGGTCACAGCTACAACGAAGTGCTTCCGTTGATGCTGGCCAGGTACTGCGGGCCGGGACTGCTCGGACTTGGCATCACTGCCCTGATTGCCGGTTTCATGTCCGGAATGGCCGGCAATGTTAGCGCGTTCGCGACGGTATGGACCTACGATATCTATCGCGCCCTGATCCGCAAGAATGCATCGGACGATCACTATGTCTCGATGGGTCGCTGGTGTACGGTTTTGGGTGTGCTGATCAGCATCGGCACGGCATACCTGGTGATGCAGTTCCTCAGCATCATGGATTATGTTCAGGCCCTGTTCAGCTTTTTCATTGCGCCGCTATTCGGAACCGTGCTGCTGGGGATGTTATGGAGACGCGCCACTCCCGCGGGCGGCTTCTGGGGATTGCTTGCGGGCACCCTGTCATCGATCGCGATGTGGGCGTGGGTTAAGGTCGATCCCTCGGCTCTTTCTTATATTGCTCTGTCGTCGAACGCCAAAGACATGGCTGAAAACATGTATCGCGGGTTATGGTCGTGGCTGATCTGCGTGATTATCACCGTTGCCGTCAGCATGGTGACAACGCCTAAGCCGGTAAGTCGAGCTAAAAGGCCTCGTCTACGGCGTCACCGAAATACCTTTCGAAGGCAACCTGAAATTGTATCACAAGCCCGCGTTTTGGGCTTGTGTTGTCGGAGTAGTCTTTATCATCCTGAATATTCTGTTCTGGTAACAAAATGCGCCAAAGCCGCAATCATATTTCGATCTGGTTTTTTATCGGGGTTCTGCTGCTGATCTACGGTGTTACGATTCTCGGGGCCGGACTCACGGACAGTACACGAACAAACGGCCGTACGGTAGTTCTCGCCGAACTTCACGCGCAAATCTGGTGGGGCATTCTTCTCTCTGCTCATTCGGTTTGGTTTACACGTTCAAGTTTGCGCCATGGAGAAGGAAGCAATGATGACTGTTGGTGTGATTGTAGGGAATCGCGGATTCTTTCCGGATCATCTTGCGCGCAGCGGCAGGGAAGAAATCATCCGCGTGCTCGAAAAGGCCGGTGTGAAGGCGATCGTCCTCGGCCCCGAGGACTCAAGCATGGAGCTGTCGAGACTCGTCAGGAGGCCGCGGTGCGCCGACCTTTTTCAGAAGCATCGGAATGACATCGACGGAATTATCGTCACCCTGCCCAACTTCGGCGACGAACGAGCCATTGCGGACACCTTGCGTATGGCCGATCTGCGCGTGCCCGTCCTGGTCCAGGCAACTCCGGATTCTCCCGGCATCATGACCATTCGCGATCGCCGCGACAGCTTTTGCGGCAAGATGTCGGCCTGTAACAACCTGACCCAGTACCGTATCCCGTATTCGCTGACGACGCTCCACACGGAAGCTCTGGATTCGGAGTTCTTCCGCCAAGACCTGGAGTGGTTTCTCGGCGTTTGCCGAGTAGTGAACGGCCTGCGAAGATTGCGCATCGGCGCGGTCGGCGCGCGGCCGGCCGCCTTCAACACAGTCCGCTACAGCGAGAAGATTCTGGAAGTCGAACGGCATTCCGATCGAGCCTATCGACCTATCGGAAATCTTCGGCCGCATCAACCGGATGAAGGACGACGATCCGGCTGCGCAATCAAGCTCGCGGCAATTCATAAGTACGTCTCCACCAGTGGCATTCCGGCGAGGCGCTGCTGAAAATGGCGAAACTCGGCGCCGTGATCGATGGATGGATGACAGAGACGAACGTCGCAATCAGCGCCGTCCAGTGCTGGACTTCGCTCGAGGAATACTTCGGGGTGGTGCCCTGCACCGTCATGAGCATGATGAGCAACGAGCTCATGTCGAGCGCGTGCGAAGTTGACATCTGCGGCGTGATCGCAATGCATGCCTTACGCTGGCGTCGGGGACGCCGAGCGCGCTGCTGGATTGGAACAACAATTACGGTGACGATCCCGACAAGTGCGTCTGCTTCCATTGCAGCAACTTGCCGAAGCATTTCTTCAGGAGGTTCGGATGGACTTCCAGGCGATAATCGCCGGCACGGTCGGCAAGGAAAACACTTTGGAACCTGCGTCGGCCGCGTGAAGGCATCGCCGATGACATACGCGCGCTTCTCGACCGACGACGCGACCGGCAAGATACGCGGCTATCTCGGCGAGGGAGAGTTCACCGAACGATCCTCTCGAGACCTTCGGCGGCGCAGGTGTCGCGCGAATCCCGCAACTGCAGAATCTGCTGCGCTTCATCTGCGAGCGCGGCTTTGAGCATCACGTAGCCGCGAATCTCTCCAGCACCGCGCGCGATCGTCGCACGAAGCGACGACGAAGATACTTGGGTTGGGAAATATACTGGCACCAATGAGCGATTATGGCTATCGTTGCAGGCGTTGATTTCGGCACACTGAGTGTGCGTGTATCCGATCTTCGATCAGGAGAAGGGTAGACTCGGCTCCGGCACGGCAGAGTATCCGCTGCATCGAAAAAAGGACGATCCGGACCACGCGACCCAAAGTCACGCCGATCATATGGATGCTTTGGTGGTCGCCATGCGAAAAGCGATCGAGAGCGCCGGAATCGACGGCCGATCGATCGCGGCGCATTGCGCTTGATACCACCGGATCGAGTGTTGTGCCGGTAGGCCAGGGACTGCAGCCATTGGACGATTACTATCTGTGGTGCGATCACCGCGCCTGGGAAGAGGCGGCCCAGATCACATCGACTGCGCGCCAGAAAAGCTCGGAGCCATCGACTGGTGCGGCGGGACGTACTCTTCGGAGTGGGGCTTTGCGAAGCTGCTGCACTGGCTGCGGCACAATCCACAGAAGCGCGACCGGATGGTAACGGCGCTGGAGCATTGCGATATGGTCGCCGCGACGTTATGCGGCATTACCGATCCAGCTCAGGTGAGCCGAAGTATCTGCGCGATGGGCCACAAATGGATGTGGAACGAATCGCTCGGCGGATTGCCTTCTGCGGACTTTCTCAGGAAAGTCGATCCGCTTCTTGGAAAGGCGCGCGGCACGCTGACCGGCTCTATCGCGACCTCCGACATATCGCCGGCACGCTTTTCCTCAGAATGGGCCTGAAAGATTGGGACTCGCGCCGGCATTCCGATTCCGGTCGGCGCATTCGATGCGCACTGGGATGCGATCGGGGCAGGAGTGCGGATCGGCGACATCGTGAATGTCATCGGCACATCCACTTGCATCATGGCGATCAGCGAAGATGCCGGATTGATCCCTGGCGTTTGTGGGGTCGTGCGCGGTTCCATTCATCCCGAGCTATACCGGAATTGAAGCGGGGCTTTCGGCGACGGGAGATATCTTCGAAGCGATCGCGCGGCGCGCCAATACAACTGTGGCGGAGCTGGCGGCCGGGCTTGACAGGTATCGAATCGGCGAGACAGGATTGCTTCGTCTGACCTGGGACAACGGCGATCGAACTGTGCTCGTGAATCCGGAACTCGGCGGTGTCACCTTCGGATGGAAACTGAATCATACAGCACAGGATGAGTTGTTCGCTGCGGTCGAAGGTACGGCTTATCATACTCGCGTGATCATCGAACGCATGGAGGAGCACGGTGTTCCTGTGCGACGTGTCATTAATGCTGGCGGAATCCCGCAGACGCAGCGCAACCTTGAACCGCGTTTACGCGAACGTGCTCGGTAAGCCCATCCTGGTGCCGGAAAGTGACCCGACGAGCCTGGGATCGGCTATCTTCGCGTTCCTCGCGGCGGGTACATACAAGACGGTCGAGAAGCTCAGGATGCGCTGTGTCCGAAGTATCGTGTCTTCTCGCCGGAAGCCGCGCAGACGCGCACGCGGACACCGTCTATGGCTGCTTTCGCAAGGCTTACTTCGCGATCGGTTCCCGGAATGCCGAGCCGGCATCTATGGGAGAGATTCTGCCGCTTCTGCGCACTGTCGCCACTGAGGTAAGAAAGGCAAACCATGTTGGAGAAGTGCGCAAACAGGTTCTTGAAGCGAACCTTGAACTCGTCAGTCGCGGACTGGTCCTCTACACTTTCGGAAATGCGAGCGCGATCTCTCGCGAGGACGGCTTAATCGTTATCAAACCGAGCGGCGTTCCCTACGCGGACATGAGGCCGGAACACATGGTTATCACGGATCTCGGTGGCCGCATCGTGGAAGGGGACCTTCGGCCTTCTTCGGACTTGCGAACGCACTTGGTCTTGTATCGGGAATTTCGAGCGCTCGGCGGGATCGTACATACCCACTCGCATTACGCGACCGTCTGGGCGCAAGCCTGCCGCGAAATTCCGTGCCTTGGCACGACGCACTCCGACTATTTCCACGGACCCATTCCGTCAACACCACACATGGATTCTTCCGAAATCGAAGAAGACTATGAATGGAATACCGGAAAGGTGATTATCCGGCGCTTCAAGGATCTCGATCCTGTGGCGATGCCTGGCGGTTCTCGTCGGAGGGCACGCTCCCTTTTGCTGGGGACCCAACATTGAAGCAGCGGTGCAAACTGCCGTGATCCTCGAAGAGGTCGCACGCATGGCTCTGCACACGATGATGTTGAATCCTGGTTGCGAGCCCGTTCCTAATGCGCTTCGCGACAAACACTTCCGTCGCAAACACGGTCCGGACGCTTACTACGGTCAATCTCCCTAATGGGCAGACGCCGTTTTCTCATCCTCCACGCCCGTTTCCATCCATTTGCCGTTACGCGCGGATTCGAGGACGGCATCACACACACGTTGCGTTTGCAAGGCCGTGCGAAAGTCCGGCTGCGTGGGCTTGCCGCTTTCGATGCCCATGACAAAATCGGCGAGCGCATTCAGGAACGTATGCTCGTACCCGATGGTCGTACCCGGCACCCAGTATCGATTCATATACGGATGTTCGGAATTCGTGGTGTGGATCTTGCGCCAGCCGGTCAGGTGCGACTCGGTTTTCTTGCCGGATTGCTGTTGCGTGTACTCGAAGTATTGCAGATACTCGGGCTCTTCAAGATCGAAGTAGACACTGCCGTCGGCGCCGTTCATCTCGAAGGTGTTGAAGTTCTTGCGGCCGCGCGCATAGCGAGTGGACTCGAATGTACCCATCGATCCATTCGAAAACTCTGCGAGAAACATGCAGGCATCGTCAATCCCGACCGGCTCGACTTTGCCCGTTACAGCGTGTTTCCGTTCCGTGACAAACGTAGCCGTCTTGCCCACCACGCGGCGAATCGGACCGTTGAGCCACATCGCCGTATCGATGGAATGGGCCAGCAGGTCTCCTGTGACACCGGATCCGGCAACCTTCGCATCCAGACGCCACAGTCCCGCTCCGCCTTGCGGCACGTCTGGCGAAATGGTCCAGTCCTGAAGGTAGGTGGCCCGATAGTGGTAAGGCTTGCCGATACGGCCCTCATCGACCAATTGTTTGGCAAGGGCTACAGCAGGGACTCGGCGATAGTTGAACCAGACCATGTTCGGCACGCCGGCCGATTCCACCGCTTTCACCATCTCTTCCGCTTGACGCACGTCCATAGCGAGCGGCTTCTCGCAGGCGATCATCTTTCCTGCCTTGGCGGCGGCTATGGCGATTTCGTAATGCGTATCGTTGGGCGAGCCGATATCGATCAAATCGATATCTTTCGCATCAACCAATTTGCGCCAATCAGTCTCGATGCGCTCATATCCCCAGTTATCGGCGAACTGTTTCGCCTTCTCCGGACTGCGCGCGCAAACAGCCTTCAGAACGGGACGGTGTTCCACAGGAAAGAAATCGTTCAATCTCTTGTAAGCATTCGAATGGGTACGGCCCATAAACCCGTACCCAATCATGCCGACGCGGAGTTCTTTAGGCATTCGCGTTCTCCATTGACGCGGTTCCGTACTTCGCGACAAGGCCGTCCAGATATGTCTTGCACGTTTCGGTAGCGGCCCAGGCATCGGGCCAGAAGCACAGATCGATTGTCCACCAGTTGTGCGGGACACGCGCCGCTTTCAGCAACTCGGGCATGATCTCGTCAAATTTCAGAAGTCCGAGGCCGAATGGAGGATGCGCGGAGGTCTCGTCCTGGCCATCTTCCGTCTTGTGGCAGCTATTGTCCGAATCGATGAGATGGATGTGATTGATGCGGCCGGCCAGCTTGCGGATGAGTTCCACCTGATTGGAGAACGTCTCTTTTTCTCCTTCCTGGCGAGCCCCGATCACACCAACCATCTGCCCATGACACGTGTCGTAGAGGAGCCCAAAGTTCCGTTTGTCGACGGCATCATGAATACGCAAGATGTCGCTCGGTTTGTTGAAGGCGAAACCCGGCTCGAACTCCCAGGTGACGTACTGCCCGTTATCGGCGGCGATGTCGCAGCAGGTCTGCCAGGTTTTAACCACACGATCGAACGCGGTTTTATAGTCGACTTCCCGATGAATCGTCGGCGGCTGCACGCAATCCACACGTACTCCGGCGATGCCCAGATCGCGCGCGAAATCGGAGTTCTTTCGAAATTCGGAGATGTACTTCGACTGATCGTCTGTGTTGATCAGCTTTTCGCCCCAGAGATTTGCTGCGATCCCACTGAACGACAATCCCCGTTCCCGCATGCTATCCATAAGCTCTTCACGCTGCGACTTTGACGGCATGTCATCTGGATTAGGATGCGGTTTGAAAGAACCTAACTCGACGCCATTGAATCCAAGCTCCTCGAGCTTGTCGCAAACAGTCTCGAAATCGACGGGGGATTTCGCGTAAGGGCCAATGGTGTAGGCCCACGAGCCGATGGAGATGTCTTTACTCATCTAAGTGCTCCTGATCAGAGATTTCGCGCTCCGTTTGTTACGTTAACACTCCCGGCGGCGGCCCTTCAGGCGGGCATCGGCCATATTCCCGAACGAAGCTGCCCGATTGAGAAGCAACTCGCGTTCCCGCTGATTTTTGGTTAGCGCGGCTGCCCGTTTGAATTCTACGCGCCTCATCGACCCGGCTTAGTTTGACGAGGAAGATCGCCACGCACGCTCGGCGGTTGCGGTGGCCATCAGCCAGGCGCCCGGATTATCCGGAACGCCCGTCTGCGGCCATCGCTCAAGAGCTGCAACAAGCGCTCCTGCGCGAGCTTCCTCGGGCCAAACCGACGTCGCGCATCATCCGCGCCCAAAGCGGCGATGAGTTTGGCCGACTCGATCCGCCACACGGCGTCGATGGTCCGACGTACGTCGGTAGCGGTCATGCCGGCGCCCTAGCGCTTTTCCCAATTTCCGCACGCATGCGCTCCTCGGCTTCTCTGAGTTCCGGACGGATCGGGTCCGAAATCTTCCGACTCAAATACCTGCCGGATCTCGATCTCCGATTCTTGTCCGGGGTGCGGATTCGGGCAGCGCTTCATCCATTCGATGGCCTCTTCTTTCGATTTAGCCTGAATCAACCAGAAGCCGGCAATCAGCTCCTTCGTCTCTGCGAAGGGCCCGTCAATCACGGTGCGCTTTTCCCCGGAGAACCTGATTCGGCGCCCTTTGAACTCGGTTGGAGGCCTTCGCCGGCAAGCATCACTCCGGCTTTGACCAACTCCTCGTTGAACTTCCCCATCTCCGTGAGCATTTTCGTATCGGGGAGAACCCCCGCTTCGCTCTCTTTGGTCGCCTTGACTATCACCATGAATCGCATCGTCAATGTCTCCTTTAAGAATTCGGAATTAATCCCTACTTGCACGTCGAACGAAGGGAGCGTCGATCGACAAGCTTCAGAAATATTTTCGACCGAATGTTCCTGCGATAGATTTTTCAACGCGCCTTTCGGAATGTCAGGTTGATGCGGCATCGTCCGGTCAGTGGATGCTCACCGTCGCCAAGCGCGGCGACACCATGGTAGGCCAATCGTGCGGGCCGCCCCAAACGGCAATATCACCGTTTGAGAGATGGAAACGTCGCGGGCGATCCTTTCTCGTGGTCCCGCCGAATAGAAACACCGCGGGCAGTCCAAGCGATACCGAAACGATCGGGGCCGTAAAGTCCCGCTCATCGCGGTCCTGGTGCAATGTCAATCGCGCGCCCGGTTCGTAACGGTTAATCAGACAGGCGTCCGGCACGAATCCCGCATATCCGGCTTCTTGAGCCGCGGTGGTCGCTAGACGCCTAAAAGAAGCCGGCATATCCGGCCATATCCGGCCTGTTAGACGGATCTACCGGCGCGTAGCGATATCCATCCGAATCCGAGATCCAGCCGGCGAGCCCGCAATTCGTCATCGCCACGGACATTCGAAAGCCGCCAGGAGTACTCATGTGGCGAAAAAGGAGCGACAAGCAGAATTTCCGACAAATCGCGCATGAGCGCCGGACCATCCTCAGAAGCGAATTCTCGCAGAAGGACAGCGCCTTCGGCGATCGATTGCCTTCGCTCGAGCGTCGAACAATTCAGGTCCGAATAGATGCCTGTATCGGAGTAACCCTTTCTCATAACGCATCGTGGAAAATAATACCGAGAGTATAGCGATGACCGGAGCGCACACGGCTCACACCGTGCCGCAAGTTGACGCGATAGCTTCCGCGATTCCCCTTTACCGGGCGATGGCGGACGGCGAAGATAACGGCATCTCCCTGACGTAGCGGAACGACTTCGGCGCGCGATTGCATTCGCGGCCGCTGCTCCGTCAGAACAAATTCACCGCCTGTAAAATCGCAGCCCGGCATCGAGAGCAGCACGGTCAATTGCAGCGGGAAAACGTGTTCTCCGTAGACGTCCTGATGCAGGCAATTGAAGTCACTTTCGCCGTACTTGAGCAGCAGCGGCGTCGGCCGGATCTGACCAGCGCTATGGCAACGATCGAGAAAGTCCGCGTGATCGTCGGGATAGCGAACGTCGATTCCCATCGCTTCATTCCAGCGATTCGCGACAGCCGCCAGACGCGGATACAAAGAAGACCTCAAGTCGCTGATGATTTCCGGCAGAGGATAGCTGAAATATTTGTACTCGCCGCGCCCGAAGCCATGTCGCGCCATCACGACACGGCTCCGGAACAACTCGTCCGCGCCATAACTAGGCGCAATGGAACTACAGTCCTCTGGAGAAAGCAGTTCACCTGTGAGAGCGCAGCCGTACGCATCGAGTCTGCCGAAATCCGATCCCAATCGAGCGCGGCTACCTTCTCCGAATGATCCGCATTCGGGAGCACTGCCATCATGGGGCGCACTTCCCGATCAGCAGCGCGATCTTCCGCTCGACTCCCCAACGGTAGCCGGACGGACTGCCGTCCAGGTGTACTACGCGGTGACAGGGAATCGCCACGGCCAAAGGATTGGACGCGCATGCCTGCGCCACCGCGCGAACCGCTTTCGGCGCTCCGATCCGTTCGGCAATATCCTTGTAGCTCGCGGTGGATCCTGGAGGGATCGACCGAAGCGCTTGCCAAACACGTTGCTGGAATGCGGTGCCCCGCACATCGAGCGGCAAATCGAGGCCGACGCCGGAGCCTCGACAAAACCAACGACAGTGGCGACCATTTGCTCGAACTCTTTGTCGGCTCCGATGAGCTGTGCTCTCGGGAAGCGGTCCTGGAGATCGCGAATCAGACCTTCCGGCTCGTCTCCCAGGGAAATCGCGCAGACGCCCCGATCGTAGCTGCCACCAGGATCGAGCCAACGAACATTCGCCAACAGCGAACCGAATGGATTCCCGTTCTCCTCCTGACCGAAATTTCGTTGGAGTCATGCCCAGGATTTCCGATGACCGAGCATAGAAGCGGCCGTTAGAGTTGAACCCGGCGCCATAGATTGCCTCGGTGATCGTTTCGCGTCCGCGACAATTCGGCTCGGACACGATCGGCCCGATTTGCCGCAGCGTAGGATGCGGGCGTGAGACCGGTAACTGCGCGAAACACCCGATGAAAATGAAACCGGCTCATTCCGGCGGCTTCGGCTAACGCGTCAAGGCTGGGGACTTCCTCGGATTCTTCAATCAGCCGGCATGCCTTCGCCACCGCTGTCGCATGTTGCTCGACAAGCGGCGGCCGGTCTGGCCGGCATCGCTTGCAAGGACGAAAGCCGTTCCGCTCGGCATCTCGCGCGTCAAATGAAAGGCGACATTCTCGCGTCGTGGCGGCCGTGCGCCGCACGTAGGCCTGCAATACACACCGGTAGTTTTCACCGAGTAGTAGAACGTCCCGTCCGCGTCAGGGTCACGGTTGCAGTACGGCCGCCCAACGATCTTCATCTTTTGAAAACGGCTTCGAAATGACATCTTGATCCACAATAACCATAATGACTCTCCTTGAAACGATGGTGCGGCATTTGGAGAATCTAAACACTCCGGCTCTTGCTTTCGAATTCGGTAATTAGTGTCTCGATCTAGCTCCGACCCCGAAATCGTTCAATCTCGCGCCGGTCCCGTTTCGAAGGTCTACCTTCCCGGAAGTCGTCAAATTGCGGCATGGTTTTCCGTTCTTCCGCCAATTTCAGCCGCAACTCACGACTCGCTTCAGTCTCGCGGTAGAGCGTCTGTGCAACCGAGGCCGGACCGCGCATCTCGCTAAGAGCCAGGACTTCCACTTGGAAGTCGCCGCTGGTATTCCTCACGTGCAACACATCGCCCACTCGGACTTCACGCGAGGCCTTAACCTGCTGCCCATTCGACTGGATTCTGCCGAGTTCGCACGACTGCGCTGCAAGCGCACGTGTCTTGAAAACCGGGCAGCCCAGAGCCACTTGTCGATTCTCACCCGGGCCATAACGCTATCTTATCGATCGTCGTCGGCTAGAAGACTCACTTCATGCTATTCCGTACATCCACCAGCAACTGATCGAAATTGTCGACACGAATCAATCCCGAAGCGCGGAAATTCCAGATCGAGGATTACGTACATTGAGAGGGTCATCAGGCACGGCAAAACCGATCATGTGAAGCCAAGTCCTTCGCTTGCGCCGCCGTTCCGTAACCTGCGAGCAGCGCTCCGGCCAAAACCATGAGTATCAAAACCCAGAAGATGATTGCCGGTGGATGGGTCTGCGATGCCACCGTGCGCGTAGTAGTGATGTCGATCATCTCGTTCAACGAAGACAACACCAATGACGTAACGGCGTTGCCATTTACCTCGGCCGCTTTGGTTGCCGCCACCGCTCGGGTCCAGATCTCGCCTTGGACGCGTTGGACTCGGCCAACCGGTCTTTGGCAGCCTCGATATCGGGCAGCGCGTGATAGATCGCCAGCCGCAAATCGACATATCTCCGGAAGTCCTCCCGCAGTTGCGGTTGTGCGGTGGCCGGAAGAAGATCGATCCGCAGGTATGCAGTGCCGATATTGTTTGCTTCTTCCACAATCTGTGAGCGTCGGGCATCAAATCGCGATGCCGCTCCCGAGAAAGTAAATGCGATCAGCAATCCGATAAGTCCAAAAATGGCGCCTTCCAAAGCGCCTAGGCCCGATGTAGACCCATCTGGGTCTAGCGCTCGATGCCGCAAACCGATCCGGCGCCCGATCTCAATCATCAAAACGATTCCGGCGGCGAGGCCGAGCATAAGAAATGGAACTAAGCCTGTTGTGAACATCACAGTATCTCCGTCGCATGATTCATGAGAACCAGAGTTCTAACGGGATATCAGACTGTCAAACCGCTTGCTCGAATTTAAAAAAGCAGCTTCAGAGCAAATTGAATCTGCCTGGCTGCCGCGGCAGTGCTTAATTCCCCTGCGCTGGGACTGTCGTAAGTCGTATCGATGCCTCTGAAATTCGGGTGGTTCGGTGGAGTTGAAAAATTCCGATCGGAATTGTAGACGCGCGCGTTCGGTCAAATCGAAGTTCTTAAAGATAGACAGATCGATACGATATCGTCCCGGGCGACGATAATGTATTGCGACCTACGTTCCCATACTGGCCGGGGAACGGGTCTTGAAATGCCGCCGGGTTGAACCACTGCGCGCGAGTGCGGCCTCCCGGAGGTTCGGTGGAGACGCCTGGCACAACATCTGGACGTGCATCGCCTCCAGAGTTCGAAAAGTCAGTCCGGGCGTGCACCGTAAAAGGAGTACCGGTGTTGAAAGAGTGAATACCAATGATCTGCCAACCTGCAGCTACTGCCTTTACAAAACCGTTCGACTCCCTACCGAACGGCAGCTCGTACGTATAACTCAGTACAAACCTGTGGGAAATATCGTAATCTGAGCGAGCTTTTTCGGCCCGGTAGTTATAGTTACTTCGCGCGCTCGTGCTGTTATCGAAGCCGAGCGATGCTTGCGATTGTTCGTCGATGGACTTACCCCACGTATATGCTCCGAGGAAACTCAGATTGTTCGAAAATCGCTTCTCGACTTTCGTCTGTAGCGAGTGATAGCTGGAGCTATCGCAGGAGCACCAATAGGTCAGGTCGTTCCCAAGGAAGGGATACGGACGCCGGGGATCGACATCCGCATTAGGATCCGGAGTAGCTACCGGTTGGTTGATATTCCGAAACTCGTAGAGTTTTTTCCCCGCGGAGCCCGCATAGGAAACTTCCCAAACGGTATTCCATCCAAGGTCGCGCTGGACCCCAAATTCCAATGCTGTACATAAGGGTTGCGGAACCTCGGGTCGATCGAGAACAGCGATGGCGCGACCGGCGATGTAAACGCGTTTGCCGGCAATCCACCGAAAGCCGGCTGACGATCGGATTGGGAGTGACGAAGTTAACTCGATTCCAATTCGACTCCTGGAAAAACGGGGGATTGTTCCCCGGATTAGGAATACTCAGCGGCCCGGCTTCATACGAAGAATAAAAGACTCCGTAGCCGGATCGAATCACGGTCTTAGGCGTCAGTTGAAGCGCGAAACCTACACGAGGCGCGAAATTGTTGCGATCCTGCGGCACGAGTTGTCGCGACGCATTTCGGTTAACCGGAATCTCCGCGAAAAAGCTCGCCGGTAAAGGATCGTTCCGACCCTAGGATGTCGAGCGTCCCGGTGGCGATATTGAACGTGGCTTGCGCGTCCCGTCGTTCCCTCGGCATGGACATGAACTCATAGCGGAGGCCAAGATTCAGAGTGAGCTTCCGGTTGACCTTAAAGTCGTCCTGAACATAAAAGAAATATCCAGGCTGCTGAAACGTATCGTTGATAAAAGAACCGATCGAGGAGCTGTTCAAGGTGCCGAGCACGAAATCGGCAAAGCCAAGTCCGGTATTCGAACGGTCATTGGGTCGCGAGTAGAGTCGCCGTTGAAGCTGAAACGTCCTCGCGGATTCGGCGGCTGCAGAATACTAAAGTTGACTTGCGGCTTCCATTCCGCGCCGAATTTCAATGTGTGCCGGCCGGTAATGAAGCTGAGATTGTCGATGAAGTGAAATACGTTCTCGAACTCGCGTGTAGGCTGATAAGTTGCGCTGCCGAACGAATCAAACCGCTAACATCGAAGCGAGGCAAACCACCGTTTCCGCTCGTAAACGGAATCCCATCGAGACCGATTGCGAGGAAAGATTATCCTCGGAGTTGAATTGCAGGCGCTCGGTTTGGAGTCTGGTGTAGCCGGCCCGAAATTCGTTAACGACCCGAGGCGAAAAAATATGTGTCTCGCTGATCACGATGTTCCGTGATTTATTCAGCCAGTCTCCTGACGAGAATGCAGCTCCGCTTAATGGTGGAGGTATCGGAGACGGCGGCGTTAACGTCTGGTCGGCCATGCTGAACCGGACGAACATACTATCTTTTTCCGATCCTGTGGTCGATCCGAACATCACCTTGGTCGGTATCGTTCGGTTCCATCGGATTGGTCAGATAGTTCTCGATACTCCTGCGGATGAGATGGAACCAGCCACGTTGGGATCTGGCATCCACGCGATCAGCTTTGCGAAACAGGATCGAAGCGTTCCAGGGATGCGATTGCCGGAAATGGCTGACGGTTCACATCGGAACCGTTAACAACTGTTGTGTTCGGGTCGAGAATTGTATTAAACCCGCTAAAATCGCCAGTCTTCCATGCCGAGGGAGCTACAGTCGCGAGAAATGTCTGGCCGGTGCGAATGCGCGTGCCCTGATAATCAGCGAAGAAGAAAGTCCGATTTTTGCCGTTATAACCGGGAAGTACGACCGGTCCTCCAAGCGCGGCGCCAAACTGATTGAGTTTGTACGCAGGAATCGGCGAGTCCGGAGAATCGAAATAAGTTCTTCGCATCCAGTTTGCTATTTCGAAGGAACTCGAACACGCTGCCGTGTAGATCATTGGTTCCACCTTTGATCGTCACGTTCATTACGGCTCCGCCGGAACGCCCGAACTCGGCGCTCATCGAGTTGGTCTGCACTTTGAATTCGGCAATCGCGTCCGGTGATGGGCCGTAAACAAAACTCGCCTCGTTCGTCAGATCCTGTGAAAGACTGTTGTTGTCGATTCCATCTAAGAGGTAATTGTTTTGATAAGGTCTGACGCCGTTCGAACTAAAGCCCCCGGTGCGCTCATCACGAGCGCCTGGCAGCCGTCGGTAGCGTTCCGGCCGTAAGCACCTGCCAATCTCGTAAAGAATCGCCCATTGAGAGGCAGATCGACAATCTTCTTGCTTTCGACAACCTGGCCCAGATAAGAAGTGTCCGTCTGGAGAACCGGGCGGCGCCCGTGATCTCGACTGTTTCCGTGACTTGGCCCAATTCCAGAACGACGTTAACGCCGATACGGTCTTGCACGTTAAGCGTGATGCCACTGTTTACAGACTTCTTGAATCCAGGGGCCTCCACGACAACTGTGTACGAACCCACTGGAAGCGGTGTGACGGCGTAGTTACCGGATGCGTCAGTAACCGCCTTGAGGGTTAATCCGGTACCTACGTTGTTGACGGTGACTGACGCGTTCGGAACAACGGCTCCGGTTGCGTCAGTGATGGTTCCAACAATCGATCCTGTCGTAGTCTGAGGCTGAGCGACACGGCCAGACAGCAGCAGAGATGCGGCAAGAGTAAGTAATGAAAGCGCAAATCGCCTCATGTACTGCCCCCTAACTCCAAAGTTTGCCGTTTAAATTATGCGCTGACCGGGATTCGAGAAGAAAGTAAATAATATGTAAAGTATCCGTTTATCACGACACTCACGGGTTAGTGAATCTTGCTAAACTGTGAGCCTGATATGTAGGTTCGTTTGCACTTTCTTACCCGGCGCGAATTACTGGCACTTACGGCCGCGGGACTGATAGCGCGTCCCCGGGCGTATGGGGCCGCCTTTCCGGTCCACTTCCGCAAACCGAATCCCTACGAGTCGATTCTCCGCAATGTTGTGCCCGGATCGGATTCCTTTTCTGGAGAAAAGTTTGCCGCCGAAGCCGAGGCGCACTTAAATTCCATCTTTCAATCCCGGCGCTTGCCCTTCGCTCCTGGTTTGGAAGGAGCTTCGCCCGATCCTGTGCGCTGGAAGACCATTGCAGCCGATGTTCGTCAGGCTGAATTCAATCCTGACGACCATGACGTAGAAGCGGGATTTCAAAAATGGCTTGAATCTCTGGGGACCATCCGAAGCAGTCGTTTCGCCGTTCTGCCCGAGGAACCGGGTTCGTTATGAGATCTCGAGCTCACACGATGGCAAAACTCGAATACCGGGTTGGGTATTGGCGTCAAATCTGGAGGGACGTCGGAATTGCCAGCTTTCGGCCGCTCGAAGAAGTTGTCACGTTCGCAACGAAGCCATTGTTCGTCGATGCCACTTCCGCCTATTTCGCCGGGGTCACATCGTATCGTGAGCAGTTGTTGCGTGGGGTTCCGTATTGGCGATCGCGGCTTGACGCTGCATGTGGCATTGATGTTTACGGAAACAATGGAATCGCAGTCGGTGACATCGATGGCGATGGCTGGGATGAGATCTATATATGTCAGCCAGGCGGGACTCCCAAATCGCCTATACAAAAACCGGAACGGACGATTCGAAGACATCACCGAAGCGGCCGGCCTCGATGTGCTGGATGACACGTCGTCTGCTCTCTTCATCGATTTCCGGAATATCGGCCGCCAGGACTTGATTGTTGCAACTGTTTCTGGCCCGCAGTTGTTTCTAAACGATGGCAGAAAGTTTCGGCATCGGCCCGAAGCGTTTCGTTTTGCACGTTCGCCGCAGGGGACATTCACCGGAATGGCCGCTGCGGATTACGACCGCGATGGCGTGTCGACGTGTACTTCTGCACATATATCTACTATCAGAGCGAGGACCAGTACACTTACCCTGTTCCTTATCACGACGCGCAGAACGGCCCGCCGAACTTTCTCTTTCGCAATGAACTGACATCGAAAGGCGAGGGGTTCTTTCGGGATGTAACCGCTGCCGTGGGCCTAAATCAGAACAACAGCCGGTTTAGTTTCGCGGCGAGTTGGTGTGATTTCGACGGGAATGGCTGGCCGGACCTCTATGTCGCCAACGACTTCGGAAGGAATAATCTTTACCGGAATATCGATGGCCGTTTTAGCGATATCGCGGCCGATGCCGGAGTGGAGGATATCGGCGCAGGCATGAGCGCCTGCTGGTCGGATCTCGACGGAGATGGTCGCTGGGATCTTTATGTCGGCAACATGTGGAGCGCGGCCGGGCAGCGCGTAGTTTCAGACCAGAACTTTGCCCCCGCGGCGGATACGTACCTGAATACTGCTTATCGTCGCCACGCGAAAGGCAATTCGCTCTTTCGGAACCGCGGCGATGGTAAATTCGATGAGCTTGAGTCGGCCGGAGCCGAAATGGGGCGATGGGCCTGGTCCTCTGATGCGCTCGATTTTGATAACGACGGCAGTCCGGAAATCTACATCGCTTGCGGAATGCTGACCGGCGCTTCTGGACCCGACCTGATGAGTTTCTTCTGGCGGCAGGTAGTAGCCCGCTCGCCGACAACTAGAGCGATAGCGCCCGGAATACGAAAACGGATGGAATGCGATCAACCAACTGATCCGCGAAGGATATAGCTGGAACGGCGCGGAACCGAACGTGTTGTACGCGCGAAGAGGCGACAAGTATTTCGACCTCTCAGGCATATCGGGCGCCGACTTCGCGGAGGACACTCGCGCGTTTGCCGCGCTAGACCTCGATGGTGATGGGAGCTTGGATCTGATCCTGAAGAGTCGGATGGGGCCGCAAGTTCGTGTTCTCTTGAACGACTGGGGAACCACTCGGCGATCCATCGTTCTCGAACTTCGCGGAACTCGTTCCAATCGTGACGCCATAGGAGCTGAGGTGCACGTCCGGCACGCCGGAGGTCGATCTTCGCAGTTCGTGCGCGCCGGGTCCGGCTATCTTTCGCAGCACACGAAGGCGCTTCATTTCGGATTGGGCGATTCTGAGCTCGCGGAATCTGTGCGAGTCGTGTGGCCCTCCGGCGCCATCCAGGAATTCGCGAATCTCCCATCGGGTTATCGTTATCGAATCGAGGAAGGAAAAGACGAAGTATCCAAGAGTTCCTTTTCTCGAACGGAAGCCGCCCGTCCGTAGCGATACCGGAGCGATGCCAGACAATACACCGGCCTTCGGGTCGACCTGGCTATTAGAGCCGTTACCTTTGCCAGACAAGCGCGAGGGTCCCGGCTTCGTTTGCCTGGTAGCGGATAGTGCGACGAGAGCGCCCGCAAAAGTTCCGTTTCGAATCGTCGACCTGCGTCGCGAACCCGAGGATGTCGCCGCATCCTACGCGTTATTCCGACGATATCTCTTCGATCACCGCGTGGACATGTCGCTGCCGATGCTGTTCCTGGTCGATGGAACAGGGCGCGCCCACAAGTTCTACCCTGAGATACCCGACGCGGCAGTGCTCGAACAGGATCTAAAGCTGTTGCAGGAACCGAATCGTGCGCGGCTTGCGCTGCCATTTTCCGGGCGCTACTACACGGCTCCACATCGAAACCATTTCAAGCTGGGGGCGGCGATGTTTTGGGCCGGATATCCGGAACAGGCGCTCATTTATATGAATGAGACTCTGCGGTTGAACCCGGCAACGCAAAGCGCATCTTGCAGTCGGACATATTCATCTTCAAGCAGGCCGTCATGATCAATCGCGAGAGCATCTCCACCGCGCCTCAGAACTGAATCCCAACTCCCCTGAAGTCTGGATCAACCTGGGCAGCCTCGAATTGAGTGTCGGAAATGACAAAGCCGCCGTTAACGCGTTTCAAAAAGCGATCGCATTAAACCCTGATTCCGCCTTCGCGCTAGCCGGCGCCGGACAGGCGTATGCGCGAGCCGGTGACACGCAATCCGCCGAGCGGATGTACCGCCGCTCTCTGGAAGTTGATCCTCAAAACGCGGATGCCGCCGACAAGCTCGGTTTATTGTTAACGCAACAGGGCCGATTTCAGGAAGCGCGCGATGTTTTCCAGCAGGCGATCCGCGCGGATAAGCGCCATGTCTCTGCGATCAACAATTTGGGTGTTCTCTATGCACAGACGCAGAAGTTTGATGATGCGATTGCTGCGTTTCGATACGGCATCAGCGTCGATCCTCTAAACGAAATGCTTTATCTCAATCTCGCCCGGGCGTTTGTGCAGTCAGGCGACCGGCAAAGGGCTCGGGAAACTATCGAGGAGCTTCTTGGACGAAAGCCGGATAGCGTGCTGGGGCATCGAGCGTTGCATGAACTGGCAGGAAAGTGAAGCCGCCGGAACATTTGAGAACGCTTGCCGTCTAAAACCAGATGACCCGCAGGACGTTTCTTCTGACGTCTGGCGCGGCCGCCACCGCAAATCCACAAGAAGTGGCATGGACGCAGTGGGGTGGTCCGCGCCGAAACTTCACGACGGAATCGAGTGGTCTGACGCCAAACTGGCCCGCTACCGGACCGAAAGTCATTTGGAAACGGCCGTTGGGCGAGGGTTACTCTTCGCCATCCGTCGAAGGCAATTCGCTTTATACGATGTATGGCCGTCCGGGCGAGGAGATCGTGACCGCGATCAGCGCCGGCACGGGTAAGACGTTATGGGAGCAGCGGACACCTACGAGTTTTCGCAGTGACTATCCCGAGATGGGAAATGGTCCCTACGCCACTCCGTTGCTCGTGGGCAATCGTGTATTCACTAGCGGCGTCAACGGGCGGCTGCAGTGCTTGGAGAAAAGCACGGGAAAGGTTCTCTGGACACAAATGCTGTGGAACGACCATGGCGGGACGAATCTGATGTATGGATACGCTTCGAGCCCAATCGCCTTTCGTGACACCGTGATCGTTCCGGTTGGCGGGCGGGGAAAAGCGACCATGGCCTTCCGGCAAGCGGACGGAACTGTTGTGTGGGCGAAGGGTAGTATTCCGAACGCCTATTCTTCTCCGCTGCTCATCAACGTCGATGGTCTCGAACAGTTGGTAGAGACAATGGACGGCCTGGTCTTCGGACTGAACCCCAACAACGGCGATCTGCAATGGCAAATTCCCTTCAAAGCGGATTATGGGATTAGCGTCGCCACACCGGTATGGTGTCCAGGAAATTTACTCTTCGTCTCCGCTGAAGTACGGGGCCGGATCGAAGATGATTCACCTCCGGAGAGACGGAATGCAAATCAAGGCGGAAGAGGCCTGGGCTTCCAATCGACTGCGACTCCACAACCCCAACGCGATGTATGTCAACGGAGCGCTCTATTTCACGAGCGGCGGAAAAGGCAGCCAGGCGATCTTAAGCGCGGTGGATGCAGCAAGCGGGCGAATTCTATGGCAGGAGCGAAGCATTCAGAAAGCTACGTTCGTATTGGCGGACGGTAAGCTGATTACGCTCGACCAGGATGGCAACCTGATGCTGGCGCACCCGTCGCCGCAAGGATTTCAGATAGCGGCCAAGTCCGAGTTGTTGACGAGTATCGCTTGGAAGCCGCCGGTGCAGTGGGAACGAAACTCTATATCCGAGATCGCAAGAGCATTATGGCTGTCGAATTGGGATATCTGATGTCCCGAGTCAGTGTTGGGAAATGCTCAAAGTGTTGCCGTCAGGATCCTGAAACCAGGCGACTTTAGCACCTCCCGGCGCACTCCACACCCCTAAATCATCCTGGTTCATGCCTGGATATCGCTGAAATTTGATGCCTTTGCCTTGCAGAGCTTTCACCGCGAGCGCAACATCAGGCACACTCCAGCCGAGCACGGTGTATCCGGCCGGCGAAAACTCTTTGACGATGGTCACCCGCAACATGATTCCATGTGCGTCGAAAACCAACGCGAACGGCAGTTCTTCGGAGACGAGTCGAAGTCCCAATTGGTCCCCATAGAAGTTTCTGGCGCGATTTGGATCGCGGGCTGCAACGAAGGCGATGATCTGCTGGTCGCTGAGGTGAAATGGTCTATCCATGAAATCATCATGAGCGCACGGCATCTGTGGGATAACGTCGAGAGTTGGCGGCGACCGGCGAATTCTCGAATTTTATAATCGCGCTCAGTTCGAGCGAAAACTAATGATCATATTCGTGCGGCTCGGAAACAAATAGCCGAAGAACGCCTTCCAAAGTAGATCTGGCGACCGGAACAGAATATCCAGTCGCGGAGAATCCCCTTTCCCTTCAGAATCGATGAATCCTCCAAGGGCATCCAAATAACCGCCTTGCGCTGCCATATAGGCCCAGATGAAACGTGTGTTGATAAGTGGATAGGGGCTATCCATATAGAAACGATGCAAGCGGTAGGCCGGCGCCAGTCCGTTCTCACGCCCTAACAGCAATAGCGCCTCTTCGGAAAGAATGTGGCGGTGGTATGGCTGATGGAGTTCAGGAATGCAAACCGGCTTTGGAGTTGTCAGCGGAATGTGAGTCGCGTTTGGAGTACCGATAACAAGCAGGCCCTTTGGACTCAGCAACGAGCGTAATGTTCGTAGGAAACCGCGCGGGTCTTCATCATGCTCAATAACATCCCAACTCACGATTGCATCGTAGCGCCCGTCAAGTAGTCTCCGATCCGCGTGAGCGGGACGTATGCATCGTATCCATGCGCGTTGGTATACCCTCGCTCCCGGAGAAAATCCAAAAACATCCCTCCGCCGCAACCATAATCCAAGATCCTGTCGGATTTCTTCACTCCTTGCCGAGTGAGGATCCTGAGTTGATTCCTGCAACCAATCCGGGTGATAAAACCAAGTTGATTTGGATCGACACGATGGGGCGGGTAATCGGAGTAATAGTAGTCGAGGTCCGCATCCTCTGCGCAATGAAGCGACCTGCAGCCACTGCAACGCCACACGGTGAAGGCATTTTCTTTAAAAGCGCGAACATTGCAGGGAACTCTCTGTCGCTCTATTGCATTGTCCAGAGTTCCGGGTGTATCGCATATGTTGCATTTTGTGCATCCGGCCATAGCAACATCCCGAGCGACGAGCTCATAGGAACTATCGACGGAGGATGCCATCTTCGATAGCCTTGCGACTTCGGGCAGTTTAATGGCGGGATGTAAGCGGAATCGAACGATGGCCGGTTGCCACGGAAAGCTCCGCCGCGGTGCCCTTTACGAAGGACGCGAGCTGCGGCTGGGGAAATCGATAGAACCGGTTGGCGGGCATCGAGATACTTACCGCAGCGACAACAGCCCCGGAACCGTCCCGGACTGGCGCACCGATGCAACAAGCTCCTTCCGCACTCTCTTCAAGATCGACACTATATCCCTGATCGTATGTCTGAGCCAATTCCAGTTCAAGTGCCGGAAGCTGAGTGATGGTGTGCGCGGTCCATTTTGGCAGGCCCGTTTTCTGAATAAGGTTCATCAGTGTTTTCCGGTCAAGATTTGCGGCGATGGCCTTGCCGAGCGCTGTCGAATGCGGGCTCGCGATGGCGCCATACTTCGGCTTGAAGGGGATCTCGCCTGGGGAATCAATTTGCTCCGCCAGGAAAATATCCAGCTCCCGAGCATCGAAGATCGCCATATGCGCGGTTGCATCCATCTCTTCACAAAGGCGCTGAAGCAAGGATCGCGAGGCCTCGCGCAACTCGTTTCGTTGGAGAGCTGCCAGGCCAAGCTTCATCATTCCGATTCCCAGTCGATACGTCTTGTTAGCAGGATTCTGCTCGATCATCCCGTAACTCACAAGCGAATTCAGGATCCTGTGAACGTCGCTGGGAAGCAAATCCGCACGGCGTGCCAACTCGGTCACACCCATACAGGGTCGCGTACGGAATTCCGCCATAATGCGGCAAATTTTGCTTACGGTGGTGGCAGGTTTCATTCCTTTGCTCACTCGGCCCTGGTTTGGATGGAGTTTATATCCTTCCGAAACTATGAGTCAAGTAACGCCAGGACGAAACCTGATTATGCGTAATCGTAGAGCAGGACTGTGTAGTTCTTGTGCTTCAATGTGTTCTCAATCGTGGGCCAAACTTTCTGGTGAACAGCGCTGGCCACCCATTTCTGTCGCAGTTCCTCGCTTTGATAGGTCAATACGAAGCGATAGTTTGCATCGCCCGGCGCCTTTCCCATCACTACGGTTCGGAGCTTGAAGATCTGCACGTCTATGTAGCCGGGTTGCTTGATGGCCGCAGGCTTAAAAATCTCGTGGAAGTTCTTCAGCATCTCCTTCTCGCGCGCCGGATCGACGGTGAGATCCACATCTAACCGGATTCCATGCGCCGGGCGATCTGCCGCTTTTACGGCTCCGGCTGCAGACATCGCGGCGATTGCGGCTTTTAGACAAGTTCTACGTTTCATGTTTTGCTCCAAAACTTCTAAGTAATTGCCCGCAAAACGGACCTCGTCCCGGCATAGACGCTGGCGATTGCTCGGCTGGAATGAAGCCGGGAACGGGCCTTTGCGGGCTAGTAAAGCGCTTTCTTCCCTTCCACTGAGAGCTTGATGCGGTAAAGTCCGGTGCGCGCGGTCATATATAACGACCGGCCATCATCACCCCAGTTGCAGTTGGCTGGAACTTCCGTCGGTTTGATTGTGCCGAGATGCTTTCCTTCAGGTGTAAACACCCAGATCCCTCCCGGGCCTGATGCGTAGACATTGCCTTTGGCGTCCACTTTCATCCCGTCGGGAAGGCCCTCCTCGGTCTGTTGCGTGACATCGGCGAATACCTTGCCATTGGCTACCGTGCCGTCAGGCTTCACGTCGTAGCGCATCCAGATTTTCCGTTTCTCATCGGAATTTGCGACGTACAGGACCTTCTCATCGGGAGAGAACGCGATTCCGTTGGGCCGGGTAAGGTCCTTGACCAGAACTTGCAGCTTCCCATTTGCGAGACGGTAAACACCATTGAACTTGATTTCCTTCGCTTTATCCTGATCGCCTCCGACGAGCCCGTAAGGAGGATCCGTGAAATAGAGCGACCCATCGGACTTGTACACCAGATCGTTAGGGCTGTTGAAGCGCTTGCCCTGGAATCGATCGACCAGGGTAGAGACCTTTTTATCGGGCGTGATCCGAGCAATCCGGCGATTACCGTGCTGACACAGGAGCACCGCTCCATCCTTATCGGCAACCATTCCATTGGGGCCGATAAATGCGCCCGCCGGCGCGTTTTTGCCATCATATCCGCCGGGCCGAAGAATTTCGACCACGCCGCTCGGGGACCATTGACGGACCACATTGCCCTGCACGTCGCTGAACCATAAGTATCCAGCCGGGAACCAGAGCGGCCCCTCAATGAACTGGAAACCTCCGGCAAGCTTCTCGATGGTCGCCGATTCTGGAATAAGGGCGTTGAGCGCAGGGTCATTCCGAACGACGGCGCCTGCCGAGGGAGGCGGAGGCGGCGCTTCCTGCTTTACTTCCGCAGGTTTGTTACTGCAGCCTGCTAAGGTCAACAATGCTGCTGATATTACTACGGTTCGCATGAGATCGGAGTCTATGCCTGTTGACCCGCATTGGTCAAGCATGCTTTCTAAATACTTGAAGGTGTCTGCTCGGCTGCGAGCCAGGGAAAAATTCAGAAAGCGCCTCGATATGTGGTGAAATAGTAGTTACACCCCTACCTTAGGAGCCTCTACGAATTGAATCCAGCGATGCTCGCCCTCGAGGACGGAACAGTCTTCAAGGGCCGCAGTTTTGGTGCGCGCACGGAACGATACGGTGAGGTGGTTTTCAATACCTCCATCACTGGATACCAGGAAATCTTCACGGACCCTTCGTATGCGGGGCAGATCGTTGTCCTGACATACCCGCAGATCGGAAACTATGGCTCGAACGCCTACGATAACGAAGCGGGGCGTCCATTTATCGAAGGTCTAGTTGTGCGTGAGTTCTCTCCGTTGGCCAGCAACTGGCGATCGGATTCGGCTGCAGACGAGTTTCTGGTTAAGAGCAACATTCCTGTAATCAGCGATATAGACACTCGCTCCCTAGTGCGCGCTCTGCGTACGCGCGGTGTCATGCGCGGCGTGCTATCGTCAATTCCCGACGCCAGGGAAGCCGATCTGGTCGACAAGGCGAGAGCCGTGCCATCCATGACAGGCCTGGACTTGGCGACCCGGGTTTCGACCGCGAAATCGTATAAGTGGCACGAAGGTGTCGAGCCGGTATCCAAGTCTGAGCGGCTGACGCCCGCCGGCGAGCCCAACTATCACGTTGTCGCTTACGATTTCGGTATAAAGCGCAACATACTTCGAAAGCTGGTCCAGTCGGGAACGCGCGTCACTGTAGTCCCAGCCTTGACACCGGCGGAAGATGTTATGGGGTTGAAACCCGACGGGATCTTTCTCTCCAACGGCCCTGGCGATCCTGAGCCGCTCGAATTTCAGCAGGCGCAGGTTCGCAAACTGATCGGCCAAGCGCCTATTTTTGGAATCTGTCTCGGGCACCAGATTCTCGCCCGCTCACTGGGCGGCAAGACTTACAAACTAAAGTTCGGGCATCGCGGCGCGAATCATCCGGTGTTGAACAAAATTACGAACAAGGTCGAGATAACTTCTCACAACCATGGCTTCGCCGTCGATGCCGATTCGTTGCGCGACAGCGAAGTCGAACTCACGCACGTCAACCTCAACGACGAAACTCTCGAAGGATTTCGCCATAAATCGCATCCGGTCTTCTGTGTGCAGTACCACCCGGAAGCTGCTCCGGGTCCGCACGATTCTTACTATCTCTTCGATGAATTTGTCAAACTCATGAAGGAAAACAAGGGTCGCTGAAGATGCCAAGAAGAAATGACATCCACCGCATCCTGATCGTCGGCTCCGGTCCCATCATTATCGGCCAGGCTTGCGAATTCGACTACTCCGGAACTCAGGCTTGTAAGGCTTTGCGTGCGGACGGGTACGAGGTCATTCTGATCAACTCGAATCCCGCGACGATTATGACGGACCCGGAACTCGCGGACCGTACTTACGTCGAGCCGCTCAGCTTGGCCTTTGCCGAAGAAGTAATTCGAAAAGAGCGCCCCGACGCCTTGCTGTCCACGGTTGGCGGACAGACTGGACTCAATCTGTCGATCGCGCTCGCCGAAGCTGGTGTCCTTGAGAAGTACGGCGTCGAGCTTATCGGCGCGAAAGTTGAATCGATTAAGAAGGCGGAAGATCGGCTCCTCTTCAAAGACGCGATGCGCAAGATCGGTCTCGAAACGCCGTATTCGCAGCTCGTGAACAGTGTCGAAGGCGGCGTCGAGTTTGCGGCCAAGAACGGATACCCGGTCATTCTGCGACCTAGCTTTACCATGGGCGGAACCGGGGGCGGCATCGCCTACAATCGCGAAGAGCTCGAAGAGATCCTCGATCGTGGCCTCGACCTTTCTCCAGTTCACGAGTCTCTGATCGAAGAGAGCGTTCTCGGCTGGAAGGAGTACGAGCTCGAAGTCATGCGCGACCTCGCCGACAACGCGATCATCGTCTGCTCCATCGAAAACTTCGACGCAATGGGGGTCCACACGGGCGATTCGATTACGGTCGCTCCCGCGCAGACGCTCACCGACCGCGAGTATCAGATGATGCGGGACGGCGCGCTGCGTTGCTTGCGTGAAATTGGTGTGGATACTGGCGGTTCGAACGTTCAATTTGCGATTAATCCCGAGAACGGCCGAATGGTCGTTGTGGAGATGAACCCGCGTGTGTCGAGAAGCTCGGCGCTCGCCTCGAAGGCCACTGGATTCCCGATCGCAAAAATCGCCGCGAAGCTTGCGGTCGGTTACAGGCTGGATGAAATCAAGAACGACATTACCAAGGTCACTCCCGCATGCTTTGAGCCGACGATTGACTACGTCGTTGTAAAAATCCCACGCTTTCAATTTGAGAAGTTCCCTGGCGCCGAACCTGTCCTCGGTACGCAAATGAAGTCCGTGGGCGAGGTGATGGCCATCGGGCGTACCTTCAAGCAAGCCCTCGGAAAAGGCATCCGATCGATGGAGACGGGTAAGTCTCCCAACGAGGTGCTCGACGAGTCGCTGATTCCGAAGCGGCTCATCACTCCGAATCCGGAGCGTCTCAGCTACATTCGTTTAGCCTTCGAACGCGGGTATACGGTTGAGCAGGTCCAGGAGATGACCGCGATCGATCCTTGGTTCCTGAAACAAGTCTGCGAGATTGTGGAACTCGAGGGAAGTCTGAATGGTCGGATGCTGGATTCGTTCACCAAGGAAGAGTTTGTTCGCCTGAAGCGCGATGGTCTTTCCGATGACCGCATTGCTCGCGCCACCGGCTCGCAAGCGCTCGAAGTCCGTAACACACGAAAGCAGCTCGGAGTCGCTGCGGTCTTCAATCGTGTGGATACGTGCGCGGCCGAATTCGAAAGCTTCACGCCGTACCTGTATTCAAGCTACGAGTCGGAAGACGAGTCCGGCGCAACCGATGCGCAAAAAGTCATGATCCTGGGCAGTGGTCCGAACCGTATCGGGCAGGGAATTGAGTTCGATTACTGCTGCTGTCATGCATCATTCGCGCTGCAGGAGTTCGGCGCGGAGTCGATCATGGTCAACTGTAATCCCGAGACCGTTTCGACCGATTACGATACCAGCGATCGCCTCTACTTCGAGCCGCTCACGCTCGAAGAGGTGATGAACATCGTCGATACCGAGAAGCCGACGGGTGTAATCGTTCAATTCGGCGGGCAGACGCCGCTGAATCTCTCGCTTCCTTTGAAACGGCTCGGAGTGCCGATCATCGGTACCGATCCGGAAAACATCGATCTGGCGGAGGATCGAAAGCTCTTCGGTAAACTGCTCGACGATCTTCAGATTCCATCGCCCGCGAACGGCACGGCCACCAGCGAGCAGGAGGCGGTTGATGTGGCGCGCCGGCTCGGCTTTCCCGTGCTGGTTCGACCCAGTTATGTGCTCGGCGGCCGGGCAATGGTGATCGCGTACGAGGAAGAAACTGTTCGACAGTACATGCGTGAGGCCGTGACCTTCTCGCAATCGCGTCCGGTCCTGATCGACCGATTCCTTGAAGATGCAACTGAGGTCGATGTGGATGCTCTGTGCGATGGAGAAGACGTTCTCATCGCCGGCATTATGGAGCACATCGAGGAGGCGGGCGTGCACTCCGGCGACAGCTCCTGCGTACTTCCCCCATTCTCGTTGAAGCCGTCCGAGATCGAGACGATTAAAACGTACACGCGAAAACTGGCGATCGCTCTCAAGGTCATCGGTCTGATGAACGTGCAGTATGCGATCAAAGATGGGACCGTCTACGTGCTTGAAGTGAATCCGCGCGCTTCACGAACGGTCCCGTATGTGAGCAAAGCGACGGGTGTGCCGCTGCCGAAGATTGCGGTTGGATTGATGCTCGGCAAGAAGTTGGCGGATCTCCGAGACTTCATCGGCGAAACGAACGATGGCGTGCTGGTTGCGCCGAAGTTCTTCGTCAAATCGCCTGTATTTCCGTTCAATAAATTCCCTGGTGTCGATCCGGTGTTAGGGCCGGAAATGCGTTCGACCGGTGAAGTGATGGGCGTCGGTGAAAACTTCGGAGAGGCGTTTTCGAAAGCGCAGCTTAGCGCCGGCACTCCGCTTCCGTTGAAAGGCACGGTGTTCATCAGTGTGAATGACCGGCACAAACCGGACGCTGTTGAAGCCGCGAAACGCTTCACCGAATTCGGGTTTGAACTAGCCGCCACTCGTGGAACGGCAGCCGCCATTAAAGCTGCCGGGATGAAATGTAAGACGGTCTTCAAAGTGAATGAGGGCAGGCCCAATGCGGTCGACTTACTGAAGGGCGGCTCCCTGCAGTTGATCGTCTACACGGCGACCGGCGCGCACTCGTTTAGTGATGAGAAGGCGATTCGTAGAGCTGCTGTCGCATACCGCGTACCCTGCATTACTACGATGAGCGCGGCCAAGGCCGCCGGAGAGGCCGTGGCCTCGAGTCACCGCGATCCGATTCGAGTGTGGAGTTTGCAGGAGATTCACGAAGAGCAGACCGCAGCTCCCGTGATATGAGCCTTACTGCAGTTGATAAAGTCGCACGCCATTTGACGCTTCATCGACAAAGGTCATTCCCCATGCTTCCGGGTTGCTCTTGAAGTCGGCTGCGCCCTGCAAAGTTGGATCGATAAGTACATACCCGATGCCTTCACGTCGCAGTGCTGCCGTTGCTAGTCTCCGCAGATCGGGCCGCAACTGAGCTTCGCTCTGCTGTGCATCATGTCCCTGTAGCTGGAAATGCATCGGCGCCTGCGAGTTCGGGCTGTCGAACTCGACGGAATCGATCTCGATAGTTTGCCCGAAATCGATCTCGAAGAACATGCCCGGTTTCGTTGGTTCCCATGTCTTCCAGGCGGTTGTAGGGTTATTGTCAAACGACAGAGAAGCATCCCAGCGATTCGGATGCGCGTAGACGCGCCACTCACTTGATTGCGGAATCTGCTTTCCAGAATCGAATACGCGCAGTTCGGCAATTCCCCATTGGTCGGCTTGGATTCGCGGCTTGTTCAAGACCATGAATCCGGGATCCCTGGAGCTTTGCGGTCGATCCGCCGCAAAGGTATCGGTTTGAATGATTCGAATCGAACTGGTCTTCAGTTTTGGAAACGTGAACGAGAACCGCTTCTCCGGCTGAAGATCCGGTGTGACCGGAGTCCATACCGTTTCAGCGAGACGTTCATTCGCTGCAGACAAATGGTGAGTTCGGATCGTAGGCGTTGTATAAGCCTCCATAACCCATGCCAACGCAAAAACAGTCGCATTGGAAGGAACGTGTTTGTCGACAATCCGAACGACGTCATAACTATCGGCCAGTTTGTGGAGCGCCTCCTCCTCGGGCTCCAATCGGAGAGCGGCCCGGATTGGCAGGCCGCTCAGCATCGGCGCGCGTGGAGCAGTGTACAGGCGAGCGACCGGTGGCAACGCCGTAATCGCATGCAGCGCAACAATGCATCCGGCAATCACGGGTCGCTTCGCAAGAACCAACCCAAACGCAAGGGCGAAAAAGGGAAGCGAAGGAATCCAGAAGCGAGTCCCGATGTTGCCGATCACAGGCAGAGCAAACACAGTTCCTGCAATCAGGAGCGTTCGTCCGAGAGACGTTCGGATTGCCAGCAGTGCCAACGGCAGAAGGAGAAACACCGGGCCGAGAAAACCTTGCAGCACCACACCACGCACCGTTGTCTCCCAGGGCAACTGCCAATAGCTTGCGAGACCGGGATAGTGTCGCATCATTTCGCGGATCATCGTTTCGAATGCGACGTGAACGTGCGGATTCGGAAACCATGAATTCAAAAAAGGCAAAACCGGATTGCCCAGCGTTATCCAGTTACGAACCACGTAGAGACTGGTCAATACCAGTGCCGGAGCAGCCGCGGGCATGATCGCGCGCAACTTGCGCGTATGCAGCAGAGCTGCTGCGAGCACGTACAGCACAGCAAGTAACCCTGTGTACTTGATCGTGAAACTGAAGCCTGCCAGTGTCCCGGCCATAACCAACAAACGTCGCGAGCCAGTCTCCTTCCACAATTCGAGCGCCCAAAACGCGCCAAAAACAGCGGCCGCCAACGCTACGTCGGCATACGCTGTCGTTCCATCGAGCGCTATCGCAGGACTCAGAAACAAAAGCAGACCGGCAATCATGCCGGCCCGCAATTGATCGCGGCGCCGGGCAAACAGGATCATCGATGCGGTGAGCGCAATCAGAAAAGCGAAATGCGTCAGCGCCGCTGCGGAATGTTTTCCGAAGGCAAACGCGAACAGGTAAAGCATCTCCAGACCCTTCGGAAATGCCCAGTAGAAGTTTTCTGGATTAGCTTGGAACCCATGTTCCCGAAACGTCTGGGCAACCCAGCCAAGATGATAGGTCGATCCATCCGGGCTCGCTTCCGGTTTAAGTGCCTGAACAAAATAATACGCGCCGAACAGGACAAAGGGACTGACACGGAGCCACGACCGGCAGCGAGTGAAGGTTATCCGCGTCGACGATCCAATCGCAATCGCACCAACAACAGCGAACGTCTGCCAGTAAGCCAGCCCGAACAGAACAATCCAAAACTGCACGAAGCTGAGAATTGCTGCGCCGCCCAGGAACCGCAAAACGAGAGCTTCCGAGGGGCTGAGCGGCGCATCAACTATGAACGCTCGCCCCAGAGCAACGCAAACACATATCGTGAAGGCTGCTCCGAACAGGATCGCGAGCACCGCCATATTTTATGGTCGTGCTTTAGCTCTCGACCATCCTGACCGGATCCCACTTACAGGCGCGCCCTTCCCACAGACTTGTATTGGTCAAAAGGGACGGACCGGCAGTGCGAAAGCCAAACACGGAATCTTCAAAGAACGGCTTGCGCGTGCGCACAGCCGTAAGGAAATTCCGGTGATGCTCCAGGTGCGAGCTGTAGCCGCGCGGCGCCTTGAAAGTCATTTCTTGTCGCGGTCGAATCGAGTCTGCCTTAGCGGGTTCAGGCGGATACTTCTTGCGGTACTCTGCAAGGAATTGCTCCTGGATTGCTTTGGGGAAGGTGTCAATCGTATATCCGGGCTGGGCTTCACGCGGCGTCTTCGATAGCTCCAGGCCGTCGAAGCCGACCGTCATCTCGCCTTCGCTTCCCACGAAGCGCACGCCGAACCCTTCCGTCACGTTTCCGCACGCCAGATTGACACGCAGACATAAAGTGAATTCCGGATGCGCGTCCGTTTTCGGATAATCGAGAACTCCCAGCATCACATCCGGAGCATCGCGCCCGTCCTTCCAGAAGCGCGTGCCTCCGCATGAATAGATCCGCGTCGGTCCGAGCGAGCCCGTGACAACATGCAGTCCCGTGAGCAGGTGTACAAACAGATCACCTGCAGACCCGGTGCCATAGTCGCTATAGTTGCGCCAACGGAACAGCCGGATCGGCTCGAACGGCCGCTTAGGCGCGTTTCCAAGGAAACGGTCCCAATCGATGTTGGCCTCAGAGGCGCCCGGCGGAATCGTGTACTGCCACGCGCCGACGGCTGTATTGCGATCGAGCCAGGCTTCCACCGTGTTGAGCTCCCCGATCGCTCCGGACTTCATCAGCTCCGTGGCTTTTTGAAATACGATCGAGCTCGCATATTGGCTGCCGACCTGAAGAATCCGATCCGTCTTCTTGTGCGCTTCCACGACCTCGCGGCCTTCGGAGATCTTCTTCACCATCGGCTTCTCGCAGTAAACATCTTTACCGGCTGCGAGGGCATCCTTGGTAATCGTGGCGTGCCAGTGATCGGGCGTGGCAATAATCACCGAATCAACATCGCGACGCGCGAGCACCTCGCGATAGTCGCGAGTGGTGAACAATCCGGAGCCGTAAACCTCCTTCATGTGCGCGAGCCGTCCATCATAGATGTCTGCCGCCGCAACGATCTTCACGCCTGGGAGGCTGGTCTGGTATTTCGCATCGCCCTGACCCATGCCGCCGGCGCCGATCAACGCGATTTGAATCGTATCGTTTGCCGATTTCTGCATGATTAGCCTTTCACCGACATGGTCTGCGGATCCCACGCCAGAGTCTTCTGGTCGAAGTAGCTCTGCAGACACAACAGGGCGGGACCGGCAGCCCGCAATCCGAACGTCGAATCCTCGATGACCGGTTTACGCGAACGGACCGCATCGATGAAGACACGGTGATGCTCGCGATGATCGCTATATCCACGAGGAGGCATGAATCGCTCTTCGGTTTGCGGCCGAATCGAATCGGCGCTTGCCCGCTGCACTGGATATTTTTCGCGATACTCCTTCAGGAACTGCTCTCGCACCGGCTGCGAGAAAGTATCGATCGTATATCCAGGCTCCGATTCTCTTGGCTGTTTGGAGACAGTCACTCCATCTTCGATCGAGAGGACGCCTTCGTTTCCGACGAATCGGAAGCCGTAATTCTCTCCGGAGCCGTTAACGAAATTCACACGCAGCGCGAGATTGAACGCCGGATGGTTCGCGGTCTCGGGATAATCGCATAACCCTACCATCACGTCCGGAACGTCACGGCCGTCTTTCCAGAACCGCAGCCCGCCCGTCGCAAAAACCTTCGTTGGCCCGGCCGTACCCATGATGTAATGCATCCCCGAGAAGAGGTGTACAAAAAGATCGCCCGCAACACCTGTGCCGTAGTCTCGATAATTGCGCCATCGGAACAGGCGGACCGGCTGGAAGGGAACCTTCGGAGCGGAGCCGAGAAAGCGGTCCCAATCGACCGTACTTGTCGAAGCGTCCGGAGGGATCGAGTACTGCCACGCGCCGATGGCGGAGTTGCGATCCCACCATGCCTCGATCATATTGACTTGACCGATCGCGCCGCTCTTCAGAAGTTCTTTAGCCTTTTGATACACAATCGAGCTGACGCGCTGGCTCCCAACCTGAAGAATGCGGCCAGTCTTTTTCTGCGCCTCCACCACGCGGTGTCCGTCCGCGATCTTCTGAACCATCGGCTTCTCGACATACACATCCTTGCCGGCGTTCATGGCATCGATCGATATCTGCGCGTGCCAATGATCCGGAGTGGCGACGATCACCGCGTCGATATCCGGTCGCGCGAGCACTTCCCGATAATCCCGAGTCGTGAATACCTGATTGCCCCACCGTTCCTTTACGCGCGTGAGCCGGCCGTCGTATACATCGGATGCGGCTACGATCTCCACGCCGTCGTGGGCAAGGGAGGATAGCGCATCTTCAGTACCCATGCCACCCGCGCCTATCAAAGCGATCTGAACTCGATCATTAGGCGACTTGGCGCGAACCTGCGCTGCCAGCGGAGCAGCCAGACCGGCGGCTCCCGTCTTTAAAAGGAAATCTCGTCTAGTCGAGGACATACGTTGGCAACTCCTGAAAAGACAAAAGCCTGCCACGGTCGGCAGGCTTTCGAGAATATCATAGGGAACTCAGGGCTACTTCTTCGTTTCCGTTGTTGATGACGTCGAACTTGGCTTCGACTCGGACGTACTCGTCGCAGGTTTAGATTCTGTTGAAGCGCCATTCTTATTGGCGCCAGTAGCCGGAGCATTTCCGCCGGCAGTGTTGCGGGCGTAGTCCGTGATATAGAATCCACTCCCTTTGAATTGAAATGAGGGAGCCGATATTAGCCGCTCGACATGACCGCCGCAAACCTCGTGGGTCGTAAGAGGATCGTCAGAGAAGCGCTGGATCACCTCAAATACCTGACCGCACTTATCGCACTTGTATTCGTACAGGGGCATGTAGGGTTGCTAATATCCTCCTAACGTGGGTTCGTGAGCGGGTTGGGAGCAGCCAATGGGCTGTCGGGCTTCGCCGCGACCTGCGTGTTGGCCGGATCCTTACCCTTCGTCAAAACTTCAATCGCCTTCTTAAGCAGCAGGTCTTCTTCGTCCTTCCGCGGCTGTTCGGGAGTGGCTGGCGCTTCCTGGCCTTCTTCGGTGTCCACAAACGGCTCGGCTTCGGTCACGAGAACCGTGGGAGTGACCCCTGTATCCTGGATAGCCTTACCGGAAGGCGAATAATACTTTGCGATGGAGAGAATGACGGCAGCGCCGTCGTCCATTGTGACGGCTTTACGGATGGCGGCATCACCGTAGGTGCGTTCACCAACCAGTTCAGCACGCTTGGAATCCAACAGGCTTGCCGCGACAATCTCCGCGGCACTCCCGGTTCCACGATTCGTGATTACCACGATCGGCTGGTTCTTATACAAAGCCTTCGCGGGGTCTGCGTTGTAATCCTGGCGCTTCACCTTTTGGCCCTGAGCGTACGTAATCAAACCCTTGTCCAGGAAGAGGTTTGCGACCGCGACACCATCCTCGGCTTTACCGATACCGTCGTTCCGCAGGTCGATGACAAACTTCTTAGCGCCCTGCTTAATCAGTCCATCGATCTGGGTGGAAACTTCCTTCGCCTTGGCAGGGCTCTCGATGGCCGGAATCTGAACTAAGCCAATCCCATCAGGAAGTAGCTTGGAGGTTACCGCCGCGTAGCGTGTAGGCGCTCGGACGAGCGTGATCTTTTGTGGCTCCGGCTTTTTTACGCGTAGTGCTGTGATGTCGATGGATGTGCCAGGCTCGCCTTGTAACAGCAGGTCGGCGTAAGCCAGCGGCATGTCGCGCGTCGCGATACCGCCGATGCTTTCGAGCATGTCACCTGTTCCCAAGCCGGCGCGAGCGGCCGCCGAACCGGGCAACACATTAACGACACCGACGTAGCCGAACTTCCGCGAAAGCACCAGTCCGACGCCGGCCTTCTTGGCATCCTGAGCTTTCAGGTACTGTTTGTATTGCTCCGCGCTTAGATAGCTGGCGAACGGATCGATCGACTCCAGTAATCCGTTCATCGCGCCTAGCGTGACGTTCTTAATATCCGGCTCTTCGACGTACTCACTCTTGATCCGCGAAAGAACCTCGGAGTAAACGGAAAGCTGACGGTAAGGCTCCTCCGGCGATGCGCTCCGTCCAATGACAGCGCCCAGGAGGAGAAGGACAACAAGAAACGTCGATGACGTCACGACTACAAGCTTGAAACGGCTATTCATATTCAGCCTCAACGGACTCCGGCCGATGATTTTTATTGTAACAGAGTAAACTCAAGGCCTAACGCCTTTGTCATTGGACGCCAATATCTTGCGAACGGTTGCCCGCCCTGCGAAACGAAGCCATTTATGCATCCTGACTCTAGTATGGATGTGTCTGGTCTGGTCAGCGATTCGGCCTCACGATTATTTCACGTGGTTTCTCGAGGTGCTTCCCGTGTTCGTGGGAGCCGCGCTGCTGCTCCCTACCTATTATACCTTCCGCCTCACAAGTTTACTTTATGTATTACTTGCGATTCATGCATGTATCTTGATGATAGGAGGTCACTTCACATACGCTGAAGTTCCGCTGTTCGACTGGATACGAGATACCTTGCACCTCGCCCGGAATCACTACGATCGGGTCGGTCACTTCGCTCAAGGCTTCGTTCCTTTTATTCTGACTCGCGAGATTTTGATCCGCCGGTCGCCGCTGCGCCCGGGCAAGTGGCTCAACTTTTTATCGATTGCCGTATGTTTGGCTTTTAGCGCCTTCTATGAATTGGTCGAGTGGGGAACGGCGGTCGCCACAGGCGAAGCCGCAACCGCTTTTCTCGGCACCCAAGGCGACCCGTGGGACACGCAATGGGACATGTTCATGGCCTTAGTCGGAGCCTGTGTATCTATGGCTGACTCTCAGCCGGGCGCACGATAAAGCGCTTGGGCGTCTACTCGGGCGGTAGCTTCTGCTCCAACTCCCGCGCCAAGTCCTCTACCGCAGTATGCTTGCTCATTTCCACGGCTTCCGGATCGTTGCCCGCTGGAACGCCCAAATGTTCGCAGATCCGCCTCTGCATCTCGAGCATTTTCGTAATTTCTTTCTCTGCAAGAAGATCGATCTGTAAGTTCAAGTGATCTCTATGGTCGGCATGACGGCTCATTCGATTCTGCTTCATCAGAATGAATGTCGAAAGTAGAACTCCCTCCACCGAGACAATCAGCGCCAGGAGAATAAATGGATAGGGATCGAACGGCTTGACGAACGGCAGTGTCCCGAGATTTATCGCAAACCAGAGAACGAGCCCGGCGACATGGGCCAGGACGAAAGTCATGGTTCCGGCAAAGCCGGCAATCGCATCGCCGATGCGGTCCTTGAGAGTTCTGCTTTCCAGAAACTCTGCCTCTAGCCTCGCTACCGTCTCAATGTTTGCCTGTACGGGTTGCAGATTCTCGTCAGCCACTGCGAGTACGACTCTTTTCCTGTGCGCACCGTATCAACAACTGAACGCCCACGCGGATGCAAACGTCATCTAAAATGGAATTATTCGCGTGAAGAGAGCTTTTCTTGGCCTTCTATTCGTCTGCCCTGTGTTCGCAGGCGAGTATGCCGTCCTCCAAAACGGATTCCGGATCTACGCCGACCGGCATGAAGTCGTAGAAGATAAAACGCGACTGCATACCGGGACCGGAACTCTGGACTTTCCAACCCACGAGATTCGCACCTTTGAAATCGAAGAGTACGTTCGTCCTGCGAGCCCTCCGGAAGCACCTAAACCAACGAATCCGGAAGTTGCCGCTACGGTGACAGATCCGCACGAGATAGTCGCGAAGGCTGCAACCGAAAACGGATTGCGTCCCGAATTCGTTCGCAGTGTTGCCGCCATCGAGTCGGCCTTTCGGACGAAAGCCGTTTCATCGAAGGGCGCTATCGGCTTGATGCAACTCATGCCGGGAACCGCGACTGACTTAGGAGTAAATCCACATGACCCTGTGCAGAATGCGGATGCAGGCGCGAGGTATTTGAAACAGCTTCTGTTGCGATACAAGGATACGGAAGATCCGGTTCGGTTTGCGCTCGCAGCCTACAACGCGGGACCCGGCGCTGTCGATAAATACAAGAACATTCCGCCCTATCGAGAAACCCGGCAATATGTCGAGAAAGTATTGCGGAAGTATCTTGCCGAACTTGGCCACTCGGATTAATTACCCGAAGCCGTAGCTTTCTCCCTCATCACCCACAGGATTCCACCCGGCAGCTGTTGCGGAAATAGCGGGTCCGCGTAATGCTCCTTCTTGCGAGCTTGTGCATTGTTCCGCATTGGTTATAGGACCAGGGAAGGAGCGGGACTTTGGCCGGTAAGCCTTATCCCGCCCCCCACTGTCTTACTCGTGCGGAATCTGAAGGCAGAAGCCCACAGATCGTTGCGTGGTGTTATGGCCGCCGCCGCTATTCACGTTCGTGCGATCCGAAACGTGAAGGATCAGGGCGTAACCGCAGGGATCCATCGGACCTGTCGGGGGAGGTCCTGGATTCACTCCGGTATTCAGAGTGAACGTCCCGCTAAGGACTCCCGGATCGCCGATCACGCCGCCGTATTCTACCGACATTCCCGAAGCGGGCGCGGGTAGAACGCCGTGCGCCGGATCGTTCGGAGGACCCGAAGGCTGGATCTCGAACTGGAAGCTCCTGAAGTGCGTGTCCGTGCAGGAGAAGGTTCCTGTGAACGTAGCTCCGGGAGCGAAGTCGGCGCATTGGACTCCGCCGGCCAGATCGATCGCGAGAGTCGCGTCGGGCGCCCGATTGTCAACGAGCACCGTGACCACGTTGCTGTGCAGATCGTGAGCGGGGTCACCGTCCGTGTTCAGGTCGATGCGTAGGTCGTAAGCGTTTCCATCGTCAGCGCTCGAAGAGTACCACTCACCCATCAAGCTGGTCTCGACGCTGTGATCCCACGAGTAATCCTCAAACGGATAGTAGCCATTCACGTCCGGGTTTACCGTAGTGTTGGTTTGCGTCCAACCCGTACCCATAGTCCACGTGTTGATGGTCAGGCTCAGTGGAGCAAACGTGAGCGGCGCGTACGATGAATCCGGAGCGCCGTTCGGTTTTTTCATGATGCGGTACTTCATGCCCGGCGCGGGATTCGGAATGTGGCCGGCAACCGTAATTCTTCCGCCGAACGGGCTATCGGACAACGCCAGTCCGGTGTGGATCGCGTTGCCGTTCGCCTTCCCGTTTGCGTCGATGTTGATTTCCGGAACATCGCCGACCGAACTCAGGAACGGCACGGTATCGAGCACTGGACCGGGCTTGATGTGGATCAGCGTTTCCAGCCGGTTGCCCCAGTGCGGCCGATAATTCGGGTTACCAGGAGGCGGCGCGGAGTTCCAGGAAAGAATCGCGCGGACCCGTGCGGTAACCGGACCTTGATGACAGGGCTTGCGCCGCGCCGTCAAATCAACCGGCAGGAACACGGCATAGTTCACGCCTCCCGCTGACAGTGTGCTGAGGTCGTGAACGTTCACCGACGTGGTTCCCGCATACGTCCAGCCCGTGCCGTAGTCGATCCAGAACGCAACGTACTCCTGGCTTCCGCTGCTGCAAAGCGGGCCGGAGAATCCATTGGAAAGCTTGACGTTGATAACGCCATTCAGCCGATCCAGGTTGGGATCCAGTCCGATGCAGGTCAGTTCTTCGTAAGTGGTGTCGCCGTTTGTGGCAAGCAGCCCTTCGATGACGCTTGCCCAGTTGGTATCGAGCAAACCGGGCGAGAAGGTCAACTGAGGCTTGGCAACATACTTCATCACTTCCGATTGCAGGAACCGATGCGGCGGAACCTCCTTGCCTTTGTATTGCGCAATCAGCTCGCTCGGCGTAAGCTCCTTCTTCTTGAGATCGAGCGCCTGTTCCACGTCCACCATGGCTGTCAAGACCTCGGGCAGCTTCAGCTTGAACTCAGATGCCAGCTCAGAGAAAATGAGCCTGCGCCTGGCGCCAATCTGAATCCGAGCATCGCGGACGTTGCCCCAGTGCGGATGATGATTCGGCGTATTCGGTGGAGGCGGACTGTTCCAGGACAGGATCGCCCTGGCAAGCGGAAGGTTCTCGGTAAAGCAGAACCGCTCCGGGGGGTTGATGTCGAGAGTAACCGCATACTCCAGACGGCTGCCGTTGAACGGCATGTTCCAGGCCGTGAAATTCACCAGGCCCTGATCAACCCACGAAGCGCCGTTGTCATACGAAAGATAGAAGCGGACATACTCAGGCGACCCGGGAGAACAGAGGTCGCCTCCATAACCGAAATGCTTCTTCACGTACACCACGGCTTCGAGTTTTCGGAACTGCGGTTGATACCCTACGCAGCCCAGCTCTTCATACGAAGTGTCCATCTGCAGCGACTGAAGCACCGGCGAGTTAGCTAATAACAACTCGCGATACCGGGCTCGTCTGAGCTCGATGCCTCCGTTTCCGACTTCTCGAGGCTCTACCGGTTCTTCCGGTGGAACATCGAACTGACGGGGAACCGGCACGTCCTTCCCATTTGCGTCGAGGTACGCGACCCCCGCTTTCCCGTATCGATCGTCGGTTGGTTCGTAGACGACGCGAATGGCCGCATAGATATCCATCACAAATCCGGCAGCGGGGAGTGCAGGATTCCAGCTTGCACCTCGCGTATTTTGGTATTCGACCGTTCCGGCGGTTTGAAATCGGCCTTCACCAATTCGGCCAGTCTCTTGGCCTCTTCGATAACAGGCTTCGGAATCTCGGGCCAATGCGCTTCGAGGAAGCCGACGCGGCGATCCGAGGTCATTCCGAGCATCACTCGGGAAGACCATACCGGCAGTCCCTCGATCGCCCTGCCTAAGAAGGCATAGCGTTTCCCGGGGACAGGATCCTCCACACGTGCCTTCCCGGTTGCGGCATCGAATTCCGCCAACTGTGTCTGTTCCTTCAAAACCGACCTTTCGGCGATTTCTGCTCTGGGAATATTCAGATTCTGCAGCAGACTATCCGCGAGCTTCAGATACTCGTCGTCAGGTATCTGGCCCGTTGCAGGATCGGAGGGAGCGCCGAAGTCTGCGTTGTGAATGAATACGGTCCGGCTATCCGTTCGCTGACTCAGCATGACGCGATCGGATTGAATGCCGAGCACCGTGCCTTGCGATCCGGCGCGTACAACCTGTTCCAACTGAACCCCAAGTGATTCCGCGAGCTTGCGAATTTGCGCAAGCTGCTGGTCATCCGCGGGTGTGAATTTCAAAAGTTTTTCGCGATCCATATATTTTTCCTTGAATTGATTTATCGAGTGAGCCAGCGCCATGCGAACCAGTTGGAGATGGGGTTGGGCCGGTTGTCATGCACGTGCTCGTTCTCGCGCCGGTCGATCGCCTCATCGCGGTCCCGGCCCGCAGCGATCACCACCGCGGAACAGCCGCTTTGAATATCGATTGTGCCGGTGGCCATCCATGCCGAGCCAACACTCAGGTATGGAAAGAAGAAGAACGCCCCCGACGAATAGGCGGCAAACATTTGTCCACGAGTCACGCTGTCGAGCGTGTCCGCATTTGTGGTCCCGGAGTGCCCGGTTGCCACATGCATGCCTCGGAAAGTCGGAAACCAGTTAGTCCCTAAAGATACGAGATCCATCGGGCAGCTCGCATCGAGGAAACAGAACTTCAGGTTTCCGTTTCCCCACCGCGACTGGGTACCGATGTTCGTTGTGTCCGGTTTGCCGAAATTTCCGCAAACCACCAGGAAATCGGGACTCGTCGCCGTGGGCGGATCTTGACAGATGCCGTGGCCTGTATAGAAATACATTTCAGGCAGGTCGCTGCCGCCGCTTGGGTCATTGTCGGTTCCATCGCGAAAATCGGAACCCCAAACATCGCCGTTTTCCCATCTGGTTATGACCGTGTCTCCGGCCAACTGATACCAGACCCGGAAATTGGCAGCTTCCGGAATTGTTAGCGGAAGATCGGGACCGACTCCGCAAGGGAAATAATCACGAACCGCTCCTGTTGAGAAGCGCATAGATTTTCCTCCGCGCGCCTTGTGTATTTGGTGAGCAAACTACTTCTGACTGAGTAGAATCTGGGCCACAAGGTCGAGCGATGTATTGTGAGGAAATGAACTAGGACGTTACGTCAGGATGCGCCGAGCCCGCGCTGGCGTGGGTCCCGATGTGTCTTGTCGTCGCTTGGATTCGGCGTCAGCCAATTGCCGTCCGGGTATTTGCGGCGAAGGATGTCCCGGAAGCGCAGCTTGGCCCGATGCAGCAGCACGCGCAGGTTCTCGCGGGTGACGTGCAGGTCTTCGCAAATCTTCTCTTTGTCCCGCTCATCGAGTAACACAGTACGCAGGATTCGTTCGTCTTTACGGGGAAGTTCGGCGAGGACCTGCTCAACGACCTTCCTGTGTTCCTCCGAGACGAGAGTTGCTTCGGCATTGGCGCGAGTATCCACCGGATCGGGCGGATTGACTTGGTCATCCAGGGATGCTTCGGTACGCGACCGGAGGTACTCGAGGAATACGTTGTTACAGACGGAGTTCACGAACGCTCCAAGCCGCTCCGGGTGCTCCAGGCCATGCTTGCGGCGAAGCGTCACCAGCACTCGGAGGAATGTCTCCTGCCGGATATCTTCGATCACGTGAGCGGGCAGCCGTCGCGAGCGCAACTTGATGAGAATGAGATTTCCGAAGTAGGCGGTAAAGTGGCGCTCGGCCGCAGGCTTGCCCTCAGTCAGATCACGAACGTATTCCTCATCAAATGAGTGGAGCTCCAAACCATACCTCGGCGCGAACGTTGATGGTCCCTCGGACGAACTTCGTCCTCCATTCCCAGTATGTCGTGGTGAGCCATAGTATATAAGCTCAGAGGCGGACGTGGGAATGGACAAGCCATTGTTGCACGAGTCAGTCTTGGAGACGCTCCGAACCGCGGAAGCTCTCATGAGCCATACTCCCTGTTCGGTGTCGCGACGCGGCCTGGGTAGCCCAGGCGAGGGGCGCTCTGACCGTGGCGCCGTAAATTCCCGATGCGAATGGCCGGCGAGCGTTGCGGATGTCCTCTTGCTTTGTGCGTAAGGACAATCGAGGTGTAGAAAGCTGATAGTCGGAAGCTCTGGAACTTCATGGTGAAAATGTGCGTGGGGTAGCATCGTGTCTCGTTCTTCCGGTGCGTAGTGAGGCGACCGGACAGAGCGTTACAGCGATTCTTTAGTGATATATCTGACGGCTCGAAGGCTTGTCCAGGTCACCGAACATCAGATCCAGCGGGAAGTCCGGCATAATTAATTGCACATCGAAGAACAGACGAGCGGCTTCGATCCTCTCGTGGACTTCCTGGGTCCGGATACCATGGCGCTGGGCGAGTTGCTCGATGCTCAACCCAGCCTCAGATTGAATATAAAGATCGGTCGACAAGAAGGGCATGTTCACTAGTGACCGATGTCGACCGATCGTTTCATTGACAGAAGATAGCATTTACAGAGATCGTACGAACTCGACCAGTTGCTGCTTCTCCTCGGTGGTCAATCCAAGTTGGAAAAAGGAATCGTAGTGGTTTACCACGTCGATGAGTTCGGCGAAACGCCCGTCGTGATAATAGCCACCCTTTTGTCTGGCCACCATGCCTTTCAGCGGCGTCGTGCGATACCGTCCGTCAGGTGAGCGGTTTGCCTGAAAATCATCGATTCCAATCTCAGCAGGCGTGTGCATATTCCAGCCGGGCTCCGTGTAGAGTGGAGGCACATGGCATGCCGCGCAACGCGCTTTGCCATTGAAGAGTTCTTCGCCAGGCTTTGTTGAGGGCGCGAACGGATTGCGCTCAACCACGGGCGCCGGAATTGCCAGTTGATAAGCATGTAAGGCGGCGAGCTTTGCGGTGATGAGATCATTGTCTGAGCGGCGATTTCCGAAGCCGGCTTTCGCGGCAATCGGAAATCGTACAGGATCATTCAGACGCGGATCCCAAAACGTGCCGCTCCCTCCCATCTCCAGGTTCGCGACGAACGCATTCCAATGAGAGATGCCGCCCCAACCTGTATACGTATGCTGGCTGATGCCGAGTAAACCAAATGCCGCGGGTAAAAGAGTCGCGGCGGATTTGCCGTCCGGTCTGAAGGCCTTCCCATCCAGGATCAGCTCGGCATCGAACTTGCCCGGACCCCAGCTCATCAGTACTTTTCGCACGGTAGCTTCGTCAACGCTCAGCAGGTCGGCAAATGGCTTCAATGTAGGGGCAGAAGCGATGATCGCGCCGACATTCAGATCGCGGTTCGGCCATCCGTCAAGCCGATTACCGATGTTTCCCGCCGGAAGCGCGGACGTGGCGAAGGACGTATCCACGGTGGAGTGGCACAGCGCGCACTGAATACCTACTGATTGAAGCTTGCCATCCTGCCCGAAGAAGCCTTTTACGCCCACGACTGCGTTGAGCTTCAGGAGTGTCAACGTTACGCTCGGATCATCGAAATTCACTGCGCCGTTTTTCACAGCGTTCACCACGTCCGCGGGCAGCGCCGCGGCATCCACCTTCAATCCGACAGATAGAGCCGCCCGTGGACTGAGACCCGGCCCCGTGCCTCCATTCGCGCTGCCGGCGATGGTTTGATGCAGGTGAAGACTCCCACCCCAAAACGCTTCATCGCCGAACGTATCGAATCGGAAGATATCGCGACCTTGCCTGACCATCCGTGCCGCATAGTCGCGAACAGCAGCATCGTTGGGCGCGAGATTCCGGTCGGCAGCCGAATCGTCATCGGCCATCATCGCTACTGTTGCGATGAACACAATACCGAACACCGCGCTTGCGAAAAATGTAGACCTCTTCATTAGCGTGCCCCTGGCTAGATATGAGCAGGATTGGGAGTAATGCCCGACCGCGCGCCGCTGGGTACCGGGACATGCGCTTCACTGAGCCGCGCCAAGCTCCATGCTCCGACTGCGAGCGCCACATCGCGCACGGCGACATCGAAGTAAGCGCCAGTCAGCAATAGATTCAAGGCAATGCAGAGCAGCCAGATCGACGCGATATACGAGCCCAACCGCGTCCATTTCGTAAGAATCAGAATTCCGACCAGCATCTCGACCACGCCAACCAGGTGCATGAGCGTTGAAGCATTAAGGGGCACGATCGATGCCAAGGTGGGAGAGAGATAGTGATCCCAATTCGTCAGCAAATTAAGGAACTTATCGAGACCCGCCAAGAACGCGAGTAGTCCGTAAGTAACCCGGAGCGACCACCAAACTTGATTCAATTGCAAGTTTTCCATTTGTTCACCTCTGCCGAAACTGAGTCCGGAAAGCTTCCGAGGTGACGAAAAGATTTTTTGGGAACCTTTCGCAAACCTGGGACTCTGTTACATATGAGCGCTCAATCTGGATGCATACTGGCTGACGCGGCGCCTCCGATAACGGATGAGGAGATTGTCCGGCGTGTTCTGGACGGTGAGACCTCGTTATTCGAACTTCTCATCCGCCGCTACAATCAACGTCTCTATCGGGCTACCAGGGCGATTCTGCGGGATGACGAAGAAGCCGAGGATGCGATGCAGGAGGCTTATTTCAGCGCTTTCGTCAATCTGAACCAGTTCGCCGGAGAAGCCAGGATCTCTACATGGTTGACAAAGATTGCAGTGTATGAGGCGCTCGGCCGTATCCGAAGACGGAAGCGAATGGATGAGATGCCGGAAACTCTGAGCAGCAACGATAGTCCGGAGCGGGCCGCTTACGGCAAAGAATTGCAGACAGCGATCGAATCGGCGATCGACGCATTGCCGCCGCTATATCGCGGCGTCTTCGTGCTGCGCGAGGTAGAGGAGATGTCGGGAGCCGACACCGCCTCGTGTTTGGGAATCAGCGAAGAGACGGTTAAGACTCGGCTCCATCGCGCTCGCCGACTATTGCGCCGACGGCTGGAGCGTACCTGGGGAACGGCGATGAGCAACGCGTTTGCATTTGGCGCGCGACGCTGCGACCGCATTGCCGAACGAGTGATGACACGAATCCAGTCACACCAGGCTTGATCAGAAGAGCGCGCGGAGTATCCAGATCGCAAGAACAATCGGTATGGCGATGACCAGCGCCAATCCTAGGAGAAGCAGCAGTAGAAACGTCCAATCGTGTCGGGCGTGATGCTGTCCGCGGATGGACGCGCGGTAGAGCTCAAGATTTTTGCTGTTAGCTTTCCAGGCAAAATCGAAGAAATCGCCGACAAGCGGTATGGCGCCGACAGCCGAGTCAATCCCTACGTTGGCAATCATCCGCAGAAGAGTCGGTTTCGGCACGCCTGCCCGGTGCGCGTGCACGATCAGCACCGTGGAGATCACCGCGCCGAACACGTCTCCCACGCCTGGAATGAGTCCGATGATCGGATCAAGGCCGATTCGCATCCCGCCGATTGGTATCGACCGATCCATCAACCACGCAATCTTTTCGATGGTTTCTTCGGTTCGGGCGTCCGCCTGGTTGCGGACGAACTGACCATCCACAATCTCGACATCTCGCCACCGGGATGAAGCTTTCGGCATGTTCGATCTTAGCTGGATTTACGAGTGCCGTGCTGGAATGGTTCCCAGTCTGCCTCGCGATCATTGGGCTGATGTGGATGACTATCTTCGCGCTCCAGTTCGCGCCGGCCCTCATCTGTCGCAAGCTTCGCTGCACGGCACTCGACGGCATGAGCCCGCAACTCTTCGGGATCATTGAAATATCGGCCGCAAGCATTGCAACGAAAGCGGTTTGTCTCCGGACTCGCAGGTGTTGGCATCGAACATCTCCTGAAGAATGGATGCGAACCTGTTGGAGACGTTACACTGCCGTGGTTATAGCTTCAACAATGACCGCAAGCGCTTGGTTTGCACCCGACTGACCGGAATTTCCGTGTGCTTCTTATCGTCCATCCGAATCTGGTAACTGGATTTAAACCACGGGATCACTTCCCGAATTCGGTTGATATTCACCAGATAGGAACGGTGGACACGCCAGAAAGTATCCGGGTCGAGGTTCGACTGCAATTCCTCGATCGTTTTATAATTCGACTCGCCCTCCAGCGAGGAGGTGACGATCGTGATTACTCCCTCATCGATTGTCGCGTAAACGATATCGTTGGCGTCGACAATAAAGCTCCGGCCGGAGCTCTTTACCAGGATCTTAGTCCGTTCTTTCGATTTTGGCGTTAGCTGGACGGGTTCTACGGAACGATGTTCGCCGAAGAGGCGCTGCGCGCGCTGAATCGTTTCATCCAACCGCAACTTTTCGACCGGTTTCAACAAATAATCGAGCGCCTCCACACGGAACGCCTCGAGCGCATAGTGGTCGAATGCCGTGACCAGGACGAAGTGCGGCAGATCCTCCGATTTCTCGCGCAGGGTTCGAATAACACCCATGCCGTCGAGCCCGGGCATTTGCACGTCGAGAAACACCAGATCCGGCTCGAGTTTTTCGATGAGGTCCACGGCTTGGAGCCCGTTTTCGGCCGAACCAACTACATCAACTTCGGGATAGTCTCTTAGAAGAAATCGCAGTTCTTCGAGCGCAAGTTTCTCGTCATCGACGACGACCGTAGTGATGCTCGTCGCGCGTGTTGGCATGAAGTGTTAGTATAGCATTCAGGCAATTTTTACACGTTCCAGAACTGTCCTAAACAGAAGGAGTTATTAAGCTTTGCCAACAACTGAAAATGTCCGAATCGCGCCTGCCGAAGGAAAACTCGGCATCCTGATTCCAGGAATCGGCGCGGTATCGACGACTTTCATGGCCGGTGTTGAGGCCGTGAAACGAGGGTTGGCCCAACCCGTAGGTTCGCTTACGCAACTTTCAACGATACGGCTTGGGAAACGAACGGACGGCCGCTCACCTTACATCCGTGATTTCGTACCGCTCGCGAATCTCAGCGATCTGGTATTCGGTGGCTGGGATATCTATGAAGACTCGGCATACGAGGCGGCGGTGCACGCAAAGGTTCTGGAGAAAGACCTCCTGAATCAGGTGAAGGAGCCGCTGGATTCGCTGAAACCTATGCCGGCGGTATTTGACCCCGCATATGTGAAACGGCTCAATGGAGCCCATGTCAAGCAGGCGCCAAATAACAAAGATAAGGCGCGCATGCTGATGGACGACATCGCGCGGTTCAAGAAGGAAAACGGGTGCGATCGCCTTGTGATGATCTGGTGCGGGTCGACGGAAGTGCACCATAAGCCCGCCGAATGCCACCAGACAATGGAGGCGTTCGAAGAGGGTCTTTGCAAGAACGACCCGAATATTGCGCCGAGTCAGGTTTACGCCTACGCCGCCTTGCAATCCGGTGTGCCGTTTGCCAACGGCGCCCCCAACATGACGACCGATGTTCCCGCGCTTCTGGATCTTGCTAGAGATAAAAACGTTCCAATCTGCGGGAAGGATTTCAAAACCGGCCAGACTTTCATGAAGACTCTGATCGCGCCGGGACTCAAGGCGCGGATGCTGGGAGTGAGCGGCTGGTTCTCCACCAATATTCTGGGAAATCGGGACGGTGAAGTTCTCGACGACCCGGATGCGTTCAAAACAAAAGAGGAGACCAAACTCTCCGTCTTACACGACATTCTTCAACCGGATCTGTATCCGGCGCTGTACAAAGACCTCTATCATTGCGTTCGCATCAACTATTACCCGCCTCGCGGCGACGCGAAGGAAGGCTGGGATAACATAGACATCTTCGGGTGGCTCGGCTATCCGATGCAGATCAAAATCGATTTTCTGTGCCGGGATTCGATACTCGCCGCGCCGATCGTTTTGGATCTGGTGTTATTCCTAGACCTCGCGCAGCGCGCGGGAATGCGTGGAATTCAGGAATGGCTATCGTTCTACTTCAAAGCGCCGATGACTGCCCCGGGACTCTATCCCGAGCACGACATCTTTATACAACTGATGAAGCTGAAGAATACGCTTCGATGGATGCGCGGAGAAGACCTGATTACGCATCTGGGACTCGAGTATTACGACTAGGCGAAGCCGCAGTCTGCTCGTCTAAACCGCGATGAAGGTTCTGGTCATAGGTGGTACGCTTTTCATCGGCCGTAGTCTGGTGGCCTCGCTCCTTAAATCCGAGCACGAGGTCACCATACTTCATCGCAAACCCGGTCATGACCTGGGAAAGCGTGTTCGGGAAATCATAGCGGACCGCAACGACACTCCGTCGTTGCAATCTGCATTGACCGGCCACAAGTTCGATGTCGTTTACGATAACGTCTACGACTGGCGTCGGGGTACGACCGCTGCTCAGGTAGAGGCGACGGCTCGAGCTTGTGGGGATCGGTTGCAGCGTTACATCTTTATGTCGAGCGTGGCAGCCTATGGTGACGGGCTCAATCACCACGAAGGTGATGCCTTGGCTCCGGACAACCATCCGGACGCTTATGTACGCAACAAAGCGATGAGCGAGCGGGCCCTGTTCCGGATGCATCAGCGCAACGGATTCCCGGCCGTCACGCTTCGTCCCCCGTATGTGTACGGTCCTGAGAATCCGTATTATCGTGAGGCCTTCTTTTGGGACCGGCTGCGGGACAATCGCCCGCTGATCATGCCGGGCGATGGCCGCAGGCTGATGCAGTTCGTCTACGTCAAGGATTTGATCTGGGCCGCGTTGCGGGCGGCGGAAGATCCCCATGCAGTCGGTCACGCGTTCAATGTGGCCAATCTGAAACCGGTTACGCAGTTCGATCTTGTGCACCTGCTCGCCGAAGTCGCAGGGAAACCTTGTCAGGTTGTGCGAATCCCGAGGCCGAAGATCCTACAGCTTGGCGGCCATCCGATGGGACCGAATCTCTATTTCGGCATGTATTTCGACATGCCCGCGATTACACAGGTAGTTAACAAGGCCCAGCGAGTGCTGAAATTCCAACCTACCGATTTTAAGGAGGGTCTGAAGGAAACGTACAAGTGGTACGTCCGCCATCATCAGAAGGATGCGTCCAACTACGCCTTTGAAGACAAAGTCATCGCGAACGCGCCTGCGTATATACCGGAGGAGTAGCAAGTGAGGCGGATTGACTCACTTGTGAGGCGATAGCGTACTTCGTCGTGCGAACGCAAATTTCACCCATTAATGTAACCGCTACCGGGGTAGAGTTCCCGCAGCCGTACAACGTATTGAAAACATTACCGTAATCATTTGGAACCGGACTTGCAAATCTTCTCGTCCGAGGAGAACCATGAGAAGAATTCAGTCCTTAGTACTTGGTGTTGTACTTGCTCTTACAGGAACAACTGCCGTCTTCGCCCAGGAGAAATCCGCTGGCGAGGATTTGAAAGACGCGGGTAAGGCTACAGGTAAAGCAGCAAAGAAGACCGGCAAAGAGGTCAAGAAGGGTACAAAGAAGGCTGTCAATAAGACGGCTGGGGCGGCGGAAAAAGGCGCCGACAAGGTGAAGGACGCAACGCAGTAGAGCCTTCACAGAACTCCCTTCTCAAAACGCCGGTCCGGGTTGGGCCGGCGTTTTTGCGTTTACAGACCATTCGTCGGTGCGCTGACGGCCTTTTGAGATTTATGGTTCGCTTTGGGAGATCAGATTTGAAATTCGCATCCAGAATCAATCGATCGGCGTGGCTATTGCTTACGCTGATTCTGACCTACGTCGGCGCCGCCTACGCGCAGCTGCCGGCGAACGTAAATGTGAACAGCAGGCGCTATATCTTTGCGTATCAAATGGGCACGAATGTCGCCCCGCAAGGACAGACGCTACAGGTAATTTCGGAAACGCCGAAGAACTTTACTGTCTCCACTCAACTGGTGACTCCAAGCAACGTTCCGAATTGGATCACAGTCAATGGAGCATCTTCTACGAGTGGCGCCACCGGCCAGCCGAGCTCGTTCGTCACGGTCGGAGCCAGTCCTGCTAGTTTAGGTGTCGGTCTCTATCAGGGAGTGATTCGGGTAACGCTTGATGGCGTGGCTCCGATCGACATCGATGTCTTTCTCCGGGTGAGTAACTCACCTCAAGTTGCTCTGAATGTGCCATCAGTCAATATTGCGGGCACGGCTGGAAGCCAGGTTTCGGTGTTGCTTCCGGTGAGCAGTACTACGACTCCAGTCCCTTATGTCGCGACCATATCGCAGTATTATGGCGCTTCCGGATGGCTCACGGTCACCCCGGCTTCGGGAACGACCGGTACGGCAGGCGGCACTGCGACCCAGGTGACTCTCACGGCCAATCTGGCTGCTGTTCCTTCAGGACTACACTACGCAGTCGTGAATTTCCGAGCGATGGGAGCGGATATTGGCGATGTGACGCTCCCGGTGATTCTGACTGTGACGCAGACGAGCCAAGTCAGTGCGAATCCGACGTCGTTGAACTTCGCCTTCCAGGCGGGCAATCTCGCTGCGACGACAAACAACAAAGTCATCAACATCACAGCCTCTCCGAGCGCCAATCTTTCATACACGGCGACGGTGTCCGGTGATTCTCGGATTACTGTGGCGAAATCCGCTTCAGGTCCCGGGGCAACCGTGCAGTCGGGGACCACGCCAGAGAATTTGTACGTCTTGGTCAATCCGGTCGGGATTGCGGCAGGGACGAGTGTCGACGGCATGGTGACGATCACCACAGCCAATAATTCGGTCCCGGTGCCGGTTCATGTGACGGTCACGAATTCGCCGTTACTTGTTCCGAGCACGGAGAGTATCAGCTTCAACTACAGCCTCGGAGGTACCGCACCACCTGCCCAGACGATTTCGCTGACTTCCACCACGGGTACCCTGAATTACAACATCGCTGAAGCAGAAGTGACAGGAGGGGATTGGCTCACCGTCACTTCTACAAATACGGCGACTCCGGGCAATCTGTCTGTGAGTGTCAATCAGACTCGCCTGACCCAGTTAGCTGCGGGTACCTATACGGCCAACATCACTGTGGCCAGCCTGGGAGCCGGGAATAGCCCGCTCACATTACCTGTCACACTAACGATCAGCGGTACCGCTTCTCTTCTCAACGTAACCACCAGCAGTGGAAACAACACCCTGACGTTTGCCGCCGACCTGAATGGCGCAGTTCCCGGTACGCAGACCGTGACGGTATCCAGCACGGATAATACGAACCAGGCCTTCACGACTACGCTTGATCCGGCTACCGCCAGCTCATGGTTAGTCCTCAGTCCTCCTGGTGGCGGTCAGACCGGCACTACAGGTACGTTCTTTACGGTTGGCGTGCTGCCGACTGGGATAACAGCAGCCGGTAAGTACGAAGCCGACATTGTCGTCACGCCGCAAGCTGCACCGGGGACGACACCGGTCCCAGTGAAAGTGCACGTGATCTTCAACGTGGGCGGCACGGCTTCGGTGACTGCGACTCCGGACAAAGTAACTGTCGCGCAGCCCGGTGGCACACCTCCTGCGCCGGTTACGGTTCAAATCAACAGTGGCGTTCAAGGAATTCAGTTCCTCGCGCAGTCTGACAAACCGTGGGTCACCGTGGCTCCGACGAGCGGCACGTTGCCTGCCTCACTTACCTTAAGCTTCGTTACGACCGGCATGCCGCCGGGGCAATACGATGCCGTAGTCACCATCGCTCCAACCGGAGCAACCGCGCTACGCATACCTGTATCGCTCACGATCGGGACTCAGGCTGCATTGACGTTGTCGCAGACTGCGTTCAACGTGAATTACGCCCTGGGAGCCACTGCTCCTGCGGATGTGACAGTCGGACTGACCAGTTCGGGTGTCCCGATCACCTTCACTGCGGCCGCCACTTCGACTGGCAACTGGCTCTCCGTGACTCCGACTTCCGGAACGACGGGAGCTGCCGGAACGCCGGCTACAAATCTCACGCTCAAAATCGCCCCGGCGGGCCTGACAGCAGGAACCTATACCGGCACTGTCGCCGTCACTGGAACTAACTCGACTACTCCGGCGCAGACGGTTACCGTCACGCTTGTGGTCGCTGCGGCGAGCGCGCCGGTGATACGCTCCATCGAGAATGCCGCGCGCAATGAAGCAACATTGCTTGCGCCAGGCATGATCATCGCTATCAAAGGAGCGAACCTTGGTCCGGCCACTGGTGTTTCCGGCAAGATCACCAACAACGTTCTCGAAACAACTGTATCGGAGGTCCAGGTACTCTTCGATGGAGTTCCAGCGCCCATCCTATACGCCCGGCAGGATCAGGTAAATGCGATCGCTCCGTATGCCCTGTTTGGCCGGACCTCAACGCGGGTTCAGATCTCCTACCGTAACCTGCGGTCGGATGCTATCGAATATCGGATCCTTGACGCCAACCCCGGTATCTTCACACAGGACTCAACGGGTCGCGGTCTTGGTTCGATTCTGAATCAAAACAGCACGGTGAATACCGCCGCGGCTCCCGCCAAGCGCGGCGAAATCATCTCCATCTACGCCACTGGTGAAGGTCAAGTACGGCCCGCCGGAAGCGATGGCCGGATCACAAGCGGTTCGGTCGATTCGCTTCCGCGGCCAATAGGCACAGTCGCGGTCAAACTGAACGGTGTGGCCGTGCCTGCCGCCAACATTACCTACGCCGGGTCCGCTCCGGGCCTCGTGGCCGGCGCCATGCAGATCAATGTGAGGATTCCAACCAATCTGAACATCACTGCTGCTGCGCAAGTGCCGGTCGAGGTCTCGGTTGATGGAGCTCCTTCACAGCCCGGAGTGACAGTGGCTGTCATTCCATAGAAGTTGTTGTGGTGACTGGAAGCATCGTTCCGCTTTGGCCGGGCGATGCTTCCTTTCTTCCTGTTCAGCCCCCTCCCTCTAGCCTCTACTGCTGCCGCTCGAACAATGCGCCCAACGCTTCATTGGCGCGTTCGATGTGCGGCCGGTGCTGCCATTGCCAATAAGAAATTTCCCGGCTCTGCTGTACGTCTTTCCAGAAATCCTGGGTAAGACGCGCCGCCAACTGCGGATCAAGCACCGCCATGTTGACTTCATCGTTGATCCCAAAGGACCGGCTGTCGAAATTCGTCGATCCAACCACCGACCATAGACCATCGATGATCAAGAATCTTAGCGTGAATCATCGAGGGTTCGTACTCATAGATCTTGCCGCCGGCCTGCAGCACATCACCATACAAGCGGCGGCTCGAACTGCGCGTCATCATGTGGTCGTTGTGATGGCCAGGCACGACAATCCGAACATCCAGATGACGTTCTTTCACAGCCCGTACGAGCTCGTTGCGAGCACTCGCGTCGGGTAGAAAGTAAGGAGTGGTAATGTAGATCGACTTGTTGGCGGAGTTCAGTAGGGTTTGGAAAAGCACTCTGGCCTTCGTTGAGGTACCGGTCGTGGGAGCGCTGCCGACAACCAGGGCCGGAGTCTTAATCGCCGGCTTCACGTAAGGGAAATACTCGTAACCGGTCAGGATCTCCCCCGACGACTCCAACCAGTTCTCGGCAAAAACGGATTGCAATCCGGCAGCGCCGTCACCTTCCACGCGTACCATCGTGTCGCGCCACTGCGGGCTATTCTTTCCCTGGCTCTTGTACCAGTGGTCCGCCCATCCGGCGCCGCCAATAAATCCGATCGAGCCGTCCACGATCAGCAATTCCCGGTGTGTCCGGTTGTTAATGCGAGGCCAGGTCGTGAATCGGATCGGGTTGTACCATTCCATCTGTCCGCCGGCCTTGGTCATCTCCGTGAATGAATCTTTCGAGAGGCTCATGGCGCCGATTGCGTCTACGAGCAGATTCACATGGACACCGGCGCGCGCACGTTCCGCCAGCGCCTGCGCAAGACGTGTGGTTACCTCTCCCTTTTGAACGATGTACGCCTCGAGATTGATGCTCTTCTTGGCGCCTTTAATCGCTGTGAGTTCTGCTTCGTAAAACTGGTCGCCATTCGTGAATACTTCAGTCTTGCCCGCATCCCGCTCCGGCGACTGGGTGAGAGCTTCAAGCTGTTGGATGAAGTGCTCGCTTTTCAGGTCCTCAGCGGGAGCTTTGGAGATTCGATAAGGAAGGCCAGGGGCGAACAAGGCGAGAAATAACAGTCCCGACTGGATGACAAGGGCTAGCATCGCCAGCGCAAAGAGCCATTTGGATCTTTGCAGTTTTCGGATTGAAATAGGCTCGGAGGAACGCCTCCTGTCCAATAGGTGTGCCACCAATCATAGACTCACGAATTCCTCTAAAGCTTTCAAATTCAATCGGCCCGTGTAGATCGCCATGCCTAAGGCTGAGTGGATTTTCATCGATTCCAAAGCTCGGATGTCATCGAGAGTAGTAATTCCGCCGGCCGCAGTAATCTCGTGTTTTGTGGCGGAGCGAAGGCGTTGAAACCAGTCAAGATCGGTACCTTGCATCATTCCCTCTTTGTCGACGTACGTGCAAAGGAAACCGCCACAGTATGGCTCGAGTTGACGAATGACATCTTCGGCAGTGTAGTCCGTCGACTCCCGCCAGCCTTTCACAACGATCCGCCCACCTTTGGAATCGAGCGCAAGCAGGACTTTGGCTGGATCGACAGTAGCGGTGAGCGATTGAAGGAAATCCAAATCTGGACCCTTTGCTCCAAAGGCGGCTGTCCCCACGATTACTTTATCTACGCCAAGATCAACAAGGCGCCGGGCCTTTTCAGGAGTGCGCACGCCGCCTCCCACACGAATCCGAGCCCTGGCGGCAATCCATTCCACAATGTCCTCGTTTGCGCCAGTCCCGATGGCTGCGTCGAGATCGATAACCTGAATCACCGGGAACGCGGCGAACTTATCGAGCATCTCCTGAGGGCTGCCGCCCTCCAGCGCCTTCTCCCGGCCCTGGACTAGCTGAACGACTTTGCGACCCTGAAGATCGATGCAGGGTATGATCACGAACGTACTCTCCTCACCGGTACACCTTCTGCTTCGAGGTATTGTTTCAGGTCGTCCACAGTGTAAGTGCCGTAATGGAAGATCGATGCCGCAAGTGCTGCGTCGGCTTCGCCGTCTTCGAAGACTCGCAAAAAGTCTTCGGGCTTACCTGCGCCGCCAGAGGCGATCACCGGAACTTTCACGGCGCGGGAGACCTCTCGGGTGAGGCTGCAATCGAAGCCTGTCTGCACTCCATCGGTATCCATCGAGGTAAGCAGAATCTCCCCAGCGCCAAGTTGCTCGCCACGGCTGGCCCACTCGATCGCGTCGATACCTTCGTCAACACGGCCGCCCTTCGTGAAGACATTCCAGGCAAAGTCCGAGCGACGCCTGGCGTCAATGGCGAGAACGACAGCTTGCGAACCAAACTCACGGCTGAGTTCATTTATGAGCTCGGGACGGCGGACAGCGGAAGTATTCACGCTGATCTTATCCGCCCCGGACAAAAGAATTCGGCGCGCATCGTCCACCGACCTGATACCGCCGCCGACCGTTAGCGGAATGAATACCTTTCTTGCCGTGCGCGCGACGACATCTGCCATGGTGTCGCGACCATCGCTCGATGCCGTGATATCGAGAAAGACGAGTTCGTCCGCCGACTGCTGATTGTATCGATCGGCCAGTTCGACCGGATCGCCGGCATCACGCAGGTTAACGAAATTGACTCCCTTGACGACACGTCCTGCGGTGACGTCCAGGCAGGGGATAATTCTTTTGGCAAGCATCGGCTACAACTCCACGAAGTTCTGAACTACCTTCATGCCGATAGGGCCTGATTTTTCAGGGTGAAATTGGACGCCGAAGATGTTCCCTTGCTCCAGTGCGGCGGTGTAAGGAAAACTGTAAGTGGATGTTGCGGCAGTAGATTCGGTGACCGGCACGAAATAGCTATGTGCGAAGTAGACGTGCGATTGAGGCGCTAAACCGTTCAGCAGCCGCGCAGGTTTGGTGAATTCGAGCGTATTCCAGCCCATATGCGGTACTCGGGCATCAGCAGGAAAGCGATCGACAGCACCTTTGAAAAGTCCCAACCCTGTTACTTCGTTAGCCTCGCAGCTTCGCTGAAATAAAGCCTGCATGCCAAGACAAATTCCGAGATACGGTACGCCGGCACGGATCCGATCCATCAACGTAGCTCGGACGCCGAGTTCGTCTAGCGATCGCATCAACTGCCCGAAATGCCCAACACCCGGGAGAATGATTTTCGATGCGTTTTCCAATCCTTTGCTGTCGGTCACCAGTTGATACTTCGCGCCGATCGCATCGAGGGTATTCTGCACCGAGCGAAGATTGCCGGCGCCATAATCCAAAATCGCGATCATACGAGTAAGCCTTTTGTAGACGGCAGCTGATCCTTTAGCCGCTCATCGGTTGATACGGCATACTTCAATGCGCGCGCAAAGCATTTAAAGATCGCCTCGATCTTGTGATGATTCGATCGGCCATACAGGATGCGAACATGCACGTTCGCCAGCGCATGCTGCGCGAAGCCGTGGAAGAAGTCCTCCACCAACTCGACCTCGAGATCGCCAACGCGGCGAACTTTGACGCGGTCCTTGTAGACGCAAGCTACCCGTCCGCCGAAATCAACCGCGACGACGGCCAAAGTCTCATCCATGGTCTGAACAAAATAGCCGGCGCGATTGATTCCTTTGCGATCTCCGAGAGCCTGGCGGAAAAGCTGGCCAAGCACAATGCCCACATCCTCAACTGTGTGATGTTGATCGACCTGAAGGTCGCCTTTAGCCCAGAGCCGTAAGTTGAAACCGCCATGCTTCGTGAACAGCTCTAGCATATGATCGAGAAAGCGAATTCCCGTAAAGATTTCGTACTCGCCTGCGCCTTCGAGCACGAGATGAGCCGAGATCTGAGTCTCCGTGGTGTTCCGATCTACGTTCGCTTCTCTCATAAAACTATCTCCAATTCGTTCACATTTTCGAGCACAGCGACGGCGCCGTTTTCTCTTAGCAGCGCTACCAATTCATCGCGGCGAGGATTGTTGTTATGCGCAATCCCGATGAAGCGAACATCGCCCGCGGCTTGTGCGCTTCGGGCGTCGTCGATCGTATCGCCAACATACGTGATTGGCTGGTCGGGATAAACCGCTCTGATATCCAGCAGACCGTCAGGAGCCGGCTTCGATCTCGTGACGTTATCGTCGGCGACGATCATGGACCATCGGAAGTCCGGCACAAAGCGGCCCACTGTCAGTTGCACTTCGTATTGCACACGGCCCGTAAAGATGCACATTGCCTGTCGCCTGCTCAAGCGGCCCAGCATGTCAGGATCGGCAATCCATCGCTCCCGCAGAATCAAGCCGTCGTTGTTCGCGCCAAAGAAAATTCGGTTGAATTCTTGCGCGACCGTCTCGTAAGGGATATGAATACCCGAATCGAGCAGAATTTTTTGCGTTAATGCAAAGTCGTTATTCCAGCCTCCCGAGTTCTTATAATCCTGTATGCGTTCGTGCGATACATCAGGGCCGCCGAGATGTCGGACCGTCTCCCGAATCGTCTCTCGATAGGATTGCGAAACGTCGACGAGCACGCCATCCATGTCGAACACGATTACGCCTTCCATATGCGCTCCATCTCCGCAAGGAAACGCCGCATCTGGTCTCGCGTACCGATGGTGACACGGACACAGCCGGCGATCTCATAGCTTCGGTCCCGTACGAGCACACCAGCATCCCGCAGTCGATCCCGCACCTCGATCGCGCGATCCCCAATGTTCATTAAAACGAAATTGCCGTCGCTGTCGAAATAGGGAATGCCAAGCTTCTCCAGTCCGACAAATACCAACTCGCGCGCGGCCAGAACTTCAGTTACATAACGGCTGATAAAGGAGCTATCCTGTACCGCGGCGCGCGCGGCTAATGCCGCAAGCGTGTTCACACTGTAAGGCGAT
>CAWHYW010000033.1:0-36697 GCA_963833675.1 Bryobacteraceae bacterium
GCAGGACCTGCTTCCACTTCCGTATTTCCACCTGGTCTTCACGCTCCCGCATGACCTCTCAGGCCTTGTGCTGCAGAACAAGAAGGTGCTCTATGACCTCTTGTTTCGCACAAGCGCCGAAACGCTGCTGGCGGTGGCAGCCATCCGGCCCACCTCGGCGCCTGCATCGGCTTCCTCAGTGTGCTGCACACGTGGGGACAGAACTTGATGCATCATCCTCATCTCCACTGTGTGATTCCGGCCGGCGGCGTTTCATCCGATCAGTCGCGCTGGGTCCATCCGCGACCAGGCTTCTTTCTGCCAGTCCGGGTCCTCAGTAAGGTCTTCCGCGGTAAATTCCATGCTGCGCTGAAGAATTTATACCGCCGTAAGAAGCTTCAGTTCCACGGGCACTCGTGTCGCTCACACAGCCAAAGATGTTCGCCAAGTTTCTCCGACAGCTGTTCCGGCAGGACTGGTCGTCTACGCGAAGCCTCCGTTCGGCGGACCGGAGCACGTGCTGCACTACCTGGCACGCTACACGCACCGGGTCGCTATCTACAACCACCGATTGCTGACCTTTGAGGATGATAAGGTCACATTCCGGTGGAAGGACTACGCCCACGGCAACAAGAAGAGGAAGATGACCCTCAGCGCCGACGAATTTCTCCGGCGCTTCCTGCTGCACATCCTGCCGCGCGGCTTCACCCGCATCCGCCACTTCGGCATACTTGCTAACCGAAGGCGTCGCCAGTTCATCCCGCTCTGCCGTCAACTACTCGCCGGCGCCTCTGCACCACGCTCGCCCATGCCCGTCGCGAACAGCCCAACTCCGGCAACGTGGGCCTGCCCTAGTTGCGGCGGCTCGATCGACAGTTCTCGAGCGGCTTACCCCTCAGCAGATTCGTTCTCGATCTGCTGACCGACAGAGCTTTGAGAACACTTCGTAACACTCGTCTCGAAGGCGAAAAAGAATGCCGCACCATGGTCAAAGCAGACATGTGTCCGCCAATGAACAACAGTCATACCGGTCCATTGAATCGGAGAGTGACACAGTTGTCGAGCCTAAACACGGGCCGCAACGGCTGGTTTGACAGCCATGGAGCACCCAACCCGAGCCAAACTCCTCCCCGCCAAGTACCAAAAAGCATTGAAAAGGACATAGGCCGCGTCCCCCGCAAACGCGAGCGGGTCACTTCAAACGGCCTTATCAAAAACGACCCGGCCCGACCGCACGTCACGCCCGAACCTCATATCCGGGTCGCTTCCGATAAGGATCTAACGTTTTCCGGGCGGAATCAGCAAACCCTAGGCGACCATGGACGATCTATAGCGGCACGGTGTGCGCGTGTGCGTCGCCAGAGCCAGGGTCGGCAAGAATTCGCCCAAAGCTAGAGACTGAGAAAGAGAGTAAGAGGCTGTATCAAAACCTCGAGCCGCCGGCTTAATCGGTGGGCGCGACACCTTATTTCGACGGCACACGCTGTTTCGGTTCGTCGAGCCAGTTGAGGACCCACGTTATCGGCTCACTAATGCTTTCATCGACGGGCTTCCCGATAAGGAAACGATTGCCATTACCGCTCACGGCATAGCTGCGATCTCGGGCGTTTCCCGGAACTGGAAACAACACCTTGGCCGCGCCAGGCTTGAAGGTCGCCGCTGTCGCACGGTACGGCACGGTCGTTAAATTCCGATCCGCCGCGAGATAAAACAGCTCGACGTTCTTGCTCCATGCCGCGTCGGTACCGCCGCCCACGGAAATCCGCACCTTCTGATTCGTCAGCGTTTTACAAATACAAGTTGACGGTTTGTCGCTAATGGTTTCTAATGCTGAACCTCATTCGAAGTCGCCTGATCGTGGATGGCGTTTCCAGTCCAAGTGATGTGGACCCAACTTTGAAGGGCGATCCGGCGAGACTTCCTCAAACGCCATTTCCGACCAGCGTAAGTGTCGGCAACCGCTCAGCTAGAATTCGTACCGAAAACCGATGCGCACCAAGCGTGGAGGCTGAATTGCCACTGGCAGCCGCAGATTGAAGGACGGACCGCTCAGATCGTTTTCCTGAAGCCGTGCCCGGCATTGGTCACGTTGAGAACATCGGCGGATACAGCGAGTCTGCCGAATGGATGTCGCAAACTGCCGGCTCAGCCGAAGATTCCAATTGGTCACATACTGAGCTGCGGTTACCGCCCTCCGGGCTCCCGCGCACCGTCGTCGCCACCAGAAACGGCCCTTGCGGAAGGCCGCGTGACCAGCAACCGGCGCGCAAACACGAGCCCGTCCGTGTAGTCGGCGACGCCGGCCACGTCAATTCCGCCCCAGGCCGACGGCAGCCGGTAAGTGGCTTGAATCTTTCCCACGTAGGCCCGGTCAACGAAGCTTCGGCCGGCGGCATGAATGGCGGTATTGGGGTCGAGAACAGAGGGAGCCGATCACGCCCGGGATCGTTTTCATAGACCGCGTTGCCCGGGTTGGTGGGTCCGTATGATTTCTCCGCCACGAAGGACGCGTGAACCGTCACACCGCCGCCAGTCCGCACCGGCCTCCGCCAGCACGCCGGTGTTGAGCATGCGCAGCCCGGCCGGATTCGTCAACAGGTACCGGTCCTGGCCCAGAGTGGCTGGATTTTGCGCGTAGACGGTCAGCCGCTGGTCGTCGAACGTGCCTGGAATCCCGTCAGGCCCGGATCGAGGGTGGAGACGGGCGTGAACGCCTGGGCGGGCACTCCGGTATTGATCGCCGCGATACGGTTCCTTGTCGTCGCGGCGAAACAGGTGAATGCTCGCGACGCTTCGCCGGCGCGAGAGGAAATTCCGCGCCGAGGTCGAATTCATCCGAATAAGGCCGGCGAAGGGCTGGCGAGATCGACGAGTAGGGTCCGCCGAAGCGTAGCAGCAGACCGCTGTTCGGCGGGCTGAAACGGGTGGCGGTATCGGACGCGATCCATTGATAGGCGCTCCCGCCGAGGCTGTTCGGATTTCCGAAGTCGAGATACCTGCCCGCCAAGCGGCGCGTACAACCGGGAAGTATGCCCCCGAAGAACCAGCCCGTGCGAATGAGGGACCTGCCAGGCGAAACCGGCGCGCGGCGACAGAATGTTCCAGACAATCAGATCCGGTTGCGCGGCGAATGTTCGCGCCGGGTAGAAAGGTCCCGCAGGGCTCGATTGCGCCGGAAGCGAGCCGCGCGAGAAATCAGCGAGAGCGCCCAGATCGAGCGACAGCGAATGCCGTCAGGCTCACGTGGTCCGCAGAAATAAGGCGGAGAAAGACCGCACGAGTCCGCGGGAATCGAGCGGCGTGTTGAACTCCATCAGCGAACGCAGGGCGACCATTGGCAGTGATCAGGTTCATCGCCGGAAGGAGTGGTGAAGCGGTTGCGCGGCTCGGATGTTTTCCATCCTCCGCCGGCAACGATCTGGTGGCGCATACCCGTGGCGCGAAGCAAAGCCGGCTGCCACGCCGCTTCGATCCCTTGGCGCGGGCGGACGGCCAGGTTCGCCAGCGGCGGCGCTCCTGAAACCATGCCCCCCAAAAGCTCGATCGGCTCTGTCCGGACTGCGACGGTGCTGGTGTCGAGGTGCGCCGTTGAATATCCATAGCGCAACTCGATCAGCGCCCGGACCGGAGCTGGCGGGCAGCAGATGGGTCCAGCCAACTTGAATGAAAATCGAAGTGGTCGGTCTCCCGTTCACCGGGGAATCCGCCCGGCAGGACGAAAGACGGCGCCATGCGGTTCCCGCTCAGTGCTTCGAGGCCCGCAGGCATGCCGCCGTCGGAGAGATCGATCCGCGAGCCGCTGTACAGCGCATCGAACCGATCGTGATCGCCGGCCCGGACGCGGCCCCGGGCATTCCCAAACAGCAGCCGGCTGTGCTGATCGGTCCCGGGGGTGGCGAGCGGCTCGGTTTGCGAAGCCCATTGCCCGGCTTCCGGAGGCGTAAATGTCCGCCCACCTGGTGAGCGGGCCGCCGATCTCCAGTCGGTTTCTCGTGAACCAGCGAAACTGGTCGGCCTGCTGCACCAATCCCCTCGAGGCCGGCGGCGGCAGGTTCGTGGAAGACAGCGCGGCGCCGGCGTACGCCGTCGAGAGTTCGCCATGCCAGGATGCGCCGGGACTGGCAAGGAAGAGGCCGACTTCCGTGCCGGCACTCGACGAAGCAGTCTGGGCAAACACGCCGCAGACGAGGACCTCATCCAGCGCCTGGACGTCGGGCAAGACCGCAGGAAGCCCTGGCTGATAGGAGTCGGTAGCATCCATGCCCTGCAGCTTGTACTGCGTGTCGGTCCACGAGAATCCGCGCTGCGATTCCACCGCCAGCCGGTTGTCGCTGAGGCCGGCAAAATCGAGCGGCTCGGTCACGCTGGATGGCTCCCGGCTCAGCAGCAGCCCCGGCAAGCTGAACGCCTCGGGATAGAGCAGAGTGCGTGTCGCGTCGGTCCACATGCCAGGAGTCCCCGCCTGCGCCGGTCGCACGCCGCGGATTGCTCCCGATGCGTCGATCACCAAATCGAGCCGTTCGGTTTCGAGGGGGGCGACGAAAATCGTCGCGCCGGAAGACTGGCCGCCGAACTGAATGCCGACGGACAAGCGGTATCGTCCATAGGGAAGCGTCATGACGAATTCGCCGTTCGAGTTCGAGTGAACGACGGTGCGGAAACCAGCCCCGCCGGTAATGAGAACCGGCGCGCCAGCCACGGGGCGGCCGTCGGGATCGCGGAGAGTCCCCTGAATAGCGCCGCTGGTAAGCTGCGCCAACAGTAACTCCCGGAACCAACGCCAGAGCCGTCAGCAGGGCCACGGGCCGGAGGACCCGCTGGAGACCGCGGCTACTGCCGCAACACGATGAATCGGCTGACCGAGTACCCAAGCGCACCACCCATGAAGACGTCCGACGAGAAGTGGGCGGACAGAGTGAGTCTCGAAAACCCGACCAGTGCCGCCATGCCGTATGCCGAATATGGAACCCAGCGGTGATTTCCGTACCGCCGGGCGACGAGCGTGGCCACCGAGAAGGCCGCTATCGTGTGACCAGAGGGGAAACTTCCGTGTCCGCCCAGGAATGAGCCGCTGCTCTGAAACCAAGTGTCGGAGAAGTTCCCCTTCGGTGCGATTTCGGCTGGACGAAGACGCCTGGTGACGTCCTTCATAACCGTCGTCAGGATCTCGGCGTCGGCGACGGCTTCGCCCGCGAGGAGTGCCGTTCGTTGCATCTTCGAGTCTTTCCGGATCAGCCCGGCTGCGTATAGCGAGAGTGGAGCCGCAAGTGTGCCGATGGCCGTGGCGTTGCCTGTGAATATGTTGTTCCACCCCTGAAACGTCGATGTGCGGCGAAAATAGGCAGCCTCCGTTGGGTCAAGCGCCACTAGTCCGGCGGTAGTCCCCGCCACGGCGGTGGTTGGAATCCAGTTCTGTCCCCGCACGAGTCTGGCCGGAAACGTCCACATGCGGGCCTGATCGTTGAGGATATTCGGAAGTAATGTTTTCCAGGAAACCGGCCGGTCGAAGGCCTGTGCCGGCTGCGAGGCTGAGGACGGTTCGGGTGCCTGAGGCGGAGAGCCTGCTGGCGCACCGGTAGCGGGTGTCTGATCCGGCAGGGGCGTTTGCGCAGCCGTCCGGGGCGGACTTTTCAAGGCGGATAGCAGGACTAGCGAAATAGCGAGTTTCTTCAGGAGCCGCTCCATTTGCGCTCCTCGACAATTTTATCGAGATGCTCAGGGGGCGGAAACCCATTACTCCCGCCCTCGGGTAAACTCCGGGCGGTGTTGGACAGCGGAGCGCACCATTTTTCGCCATCGATATACGTATGCCGGGTTCTGCGGCAACGTCCACCATAGCTAAACTGGCGACCGTGAAAACCGTTTCGCCACACTTGGACGAGAATATTGCCATCTTTGATCCTTTGTTCCGCCGTTCCCGCTTGCCGTAGAGCCGCACCGCCAAGGCGTACGTCACGAAAGAAGTGGGCGGTGACGTCACTCATTCGGCCCAACTCCCGAGAACGGCGGTCTCGGAATGGGCACAGTCGCGGCGGTGACTCCGGATGCACAGTGCAGCCTGGGGATACGTTATGTGCGACAACCTCAAGACCGAGATAGAAGCACTACGCGCGAAGGGTGTCGAATGCTCCATGGTGGCCGAGGAGCGCTGGGGCTCAATCACGAAGATCCGGCTGCCGGGCGGAGGCGAGATTGGCCTATTCCAACCCAAACATCCCAGGTCGTAATGTTAATATTCGTCAGCGTTGGACGAGCGCGACGCCGTGAGAAGGTGACGGATTCTGGGATAAATCACCCCCAAACTGCGCAGCGTAGACCGATCCGGTCTGATACGTTCCGATACCGGAAAATGCGCTGCTTCCTCGGCATGTAATGCCCGGCGATCCACCTTGACGCTAAGTCGGTATTACTGCTTAGGGTCACCGCAGGTCCGACCGCCACCGAAATGTGCCATCGACCTTTTTCCGTCAACTTGAGTTGCTCGCGAAGAATTGCGGTTGGGAGAGCGACCAGTCAGGAGAATTCCCTTCAAAACTCAATGCTGATGGGAACACGAATCTGGCTCTACGCTTGCTCTTGCCATTAACACAGGCGAATGTCACAGTAGACAATCTCAGTCGGTCACCAGACTTCTCGCGCAAATATCTCCTTCATTCATAGCCACTTGCATCCAACTCCGCCACTTCCCCTGAAAACTCGCGTGGTAAAACTGAGTCGAGAGCGCTCGCCCACTTGGGTAGAGCGCTCTTCGTATTTCAACTAAGGAAAAACTTATGTCATCGCCCGCAAAAATCGAAGCCAATCGAGCCAACTCCCTCCTCAGCACCGGACCGCAGACTGAGATCGGCAAGGCTGCTTCCAGCGCAAACGCCATTCGTCACGGACTCACCAGTGCTCGCGTCGTCATTAAAGGCGAGAGTCAGGGGGAGTTCGACGCCCTGGTTGCTGGCTTGTTTGCGGCGCATAAGCCGGCGAATCTCGCCGAGGAAACCCTCGTCCAGCAGATCGCGGCCAACTACTGGCGGCTTTTGCGGGTCCGCCGCATCGAAGCAGGACTGTACGAGGAAGTGATCTGCGAAGCGGCCGACGAGACTGCGGCATTTCTCGCAAACGAAAAGCAGTTCGACAACATTCGCCGTTACGCCGCTTCTATTGAGAACTCCTACCATCGCGCAATCGAACAGTTGCGCAAACTGCAGCGTGATCGCAAGCAGGAAGATGGCTTCGTTTCGCAATCCGCAAAAACGTCACGCCGCGTAGTGACGATCCGGCCCTCCATCGGCGATCAACATCAGGCTGAAGACACGAAGCGCGCTATTTCTCCGCCCCTTCCGTCGGAGCAATGCCCTTCTTCGGACTCTCCATCGTCGTTTCTCCGAGCGCAGCCTTTGCGCCGTTCTTGATCAGCACCGTCTCACCGGGACCCTGAAAGAAAGAGTATCCGGGACGCTGCTTCCACGCCAGAGGTCCAGCCAGCTTCTTGCCGCCCTTTAGTGTCGCGTCATGGATTTTTGTCACCAGCGCTTCGTACTGCGGATCGCCTTGCTTGAAGCCGGAGAAACTGCTGAGGTCTGTGCTGGCTGCGAAGATCACATCCACTCCGGGAGTCGAGGCCATCTCTTCGGCGATCGCAACGCCCGCGGGAGACTCGATCATCGCGACGATCATGACGTTATCGTTCGCGATTTGACGATAGTCGGAACCCCAAAGCGCGCCATATTGTCCACCGCCTTGGCTTCGTTTGCCGAGCGGCGGATATTTCGCGAACTTGATCGCGTTACGCACTTTCTGGATGTCCTCGACCATAGGAATGATAATGCCGACGGCGCCCATGTCGACGGCTTTCTGGATATCGCCCTCGGTCGCATCCGGAACACGGATAAAGGGCATCGCGGGAGCGCCTTTGCACGCCATAATCATGTGCGCGACATTTTGGTAGCTCATCGGGCTGTGTTGCATCTCGATCCAAAGAAAATCGAACCCGGCATTTGCCATTGCGCAATACGTGTCGGGATCGGGAATGGAAACGGTGCCGCCCACCACCTGTTTGCCGGCCGCCAGCTTCTGTTTGACTGTATTGAATATTCGCGGGGATTGGGCTTCCGCCAGCGGCGCAAGCAGAATCGGTACTATCAGGGCTGCCCTGGTCAAACCGGTCATCTAAACCTCCTCAAGGTTACGAATGATTCTATATGGATCGAATAGAATTTGGAAGGTGACTCGATTTTCCCTAGTGATTCTATGTGCGCTGAGCTGCATCGGGCAGACGGTTGAGCAGCCGAGCCGGGCTTTAACGGATCCCGGCATCGTAACAACCCGTCAGGCGATTACGCCGGCTGGCGTCCCTTCCATTTTCCAGGGACGTGTATACGGAGTTGCATGGGCAGGCGAAAGTGGGGATCTCTGGGTGCTGCATGCGTCTAGCGTTTACCGGCTGGATTGGAAGAACAATCGAGTGGTCAGTCGCGTTGCGCATGGTGGCGTTCCCGGGAATCAGTCGATTCTCTCGAATCCCGCGACGGGCGCGGCAATCGTGGGGACCTCTTCTCGCAAGGCGCGGCTTGCGACTGTAACGGAAAACGGTCTGCAGCCGTTGGTGTCGGAAATAGGAAACTTCCAGCCAGGCGCTCCGGCGATGGCTAACGATGTTCTCGTTGTGCCGCTTGTCTACGAGAACACGCTCGCGGTCGTGGATCTATCCTCCGCATCGATGGTGAAACAGGTTGCGGTTGGCATTGCGCCATTCGCCTCGGTGATCGATCGAAAGGGAGCCATCGCCTATGTGAGCAACCTTGGCGGCCGGCCTCCAAAGCCAAACGAGCTATATGCCAGCCCGATGCATAAGCGCGACGAGAAGGTCGTAGTGGATGCGAGGGGCGTCGCTTCCACAGGCTCGGTAACTCGTGTCGATATCGCCTCCGGCGAGGCGACCGCAACCATCGCCGTTGGATTACACCCGACGGCTTTGGCTTGGGATGAGATTCGTATGCGGCTATATGTCGCCAACGGGAACGGTGAGAGCGTCTCCGTTATCGATACCGGGCGGAATGAGGTGATTCAAACGATTCCGTTGCAGCCATTCAGTGAAAAGGTGCGTGGGATTGCGCCTACCGCCCTTCAGGTTTCATCCGATGGCAAAACACTGTTCGTTGCGTGTGGCGGAATCAATGCAGTCGCTGTAATCGACACGGCGGAAGGCAAAATCAGAGGCTTGATCCCGACCGGATGGTATCCGAACGGTCTGGCGCTCGACCCGAGTGGCGAGCATCTCGCTATCTCATCTCTGCTCGGTGCGGGTTCTGGATGGCGCGACGCTCCGAAACAGCGTTACGTCCATTCCTATCGCGGATCGGTTTCGGTAGTGACGATGCCGGACGCGGCCCAGCTTGCCAGCTACACAACTGCGGTTGCTGAGAACAACCGCCTCCGGCTCGCTGGAAGCTCCGGATCGGAAAGCCGCGCCGTCGCGCGAAATGTGCCGCGCGCCGCGATCCCGGAACGGTCCGGCGAGCCTTCCTTCATTGAGCACGTAGTGTTCATCATCAAGGAAAACCGTACTTACGATCAGGTCCTCGGTGATGTAAAGAAGGGCAACGGTGACCCGTCGCTGGTCATGTTCGGAGAGGATATTACACCGAACCAGCATCGACTGGCTGAGCAGTTTGTGTTGTTCGATAATTTCTATGCCACCGGCGGCAATAGCGCCGATGGCCACCAGTGGCTAACGCAAGCCAATGAGACGGAATATTGTCTGTGGCCCGGATATCAGGGGCGTAGCTATCCGTTCGATGGAGACGATCCGATGGCATACTCGTCGGGCGGCTTTCTATGGGATTATGCGCTTGCTATTGGTCGATCGGTACGTGTCTACGGTGAGTATGCCGGCCGTTTGGAGCACCCTGCGGGCCAGCGTCTGGCGCTTTTGAAGAAATGGAAAGAAGGAGGAGATTTCACCAGGACTTGGTCGATCCGTGCGCCAATCGAGCCATTGAACAAAATTCTAGCGGCCAATTACCCGTCATACACAACTGCGATTCCGGACGTAGTGCGAGCTTCGATTTTTCTCGAAGACCTGAAACGGTTCGAAAAAGATGGCAATCTCCCGAATCTCACGTTCGTCCAGCTTCCTTCGAACCATACGTACGCGGCTCTCGCTGGAACGTCGACGCCGAAGGCCATGGTTGCAGACAACGATCTCGCTCTCGGACAAATCGTCGAGGCCCTGACCAAATCGCGCTTCTGGCCGAAAATGGCGATCTTCATCGTCGAGGATGATGCGCAGAACGGCGTCGATCATGTGGACGGTCATCGCACGACGGCATTCATTGTCAGTCCGTATGCGAGGCGCGGATATATCGATTCGACGTTCTACTCGCATCAGAGCATGCTGAAAACGATCGAGCTGATCCTGGGGTCTGCCGACCATGTCGATCTTCGATCTGATCGCGCACGACATGCGGCAAAGCTTCACCGATAAGCCCGATTTGAGACCCTATGAGTCGGTCGTGCCAAAGCAGGACTTGTTTGAGATGAATCCGCCGCTCAGCGCTTTGTCGGGTAAGGCTCGGTCGGCGGCAGCGGATTCCGCGAGGATGAACTGGAGGGTGCCCGATGCCGCGCCGACCGAGCGCGTGAATCGGATCTTGTGGGGGGTAAATAAGGGCTGGAATGTGCCGTATCCAGCCCCAAAGAATGCTATATTTTCGCCTCTCTCTCTTGAGGTAGATGACGACGACCGCGACTAGAATACTTGCGAGATCTGCCCCGCTTGCGGCGGCGCCGTCAGAGTGAGCGCCATCACTGCCCAAGCCGTACCGCCGGCTGATATCCACTGGTCTTTACCATGCGGGAATCCGCTCTCGCGATACGGCTGGAACGGGAAAGATCTCGTGCGCACGAGCCATGAGCCGTCCGGCCGCTGCGTGCGTAACAGAAAGGCGATGCCGCGTTGATAAGCGGGATCGGACGTCGAAACGCCGGCTGCCTGCAAGGAAACGAGAGCTTGGCCTGTGGCGTACGCGTCAGATTCCAGCGTCGGTAGTTGGCCCCATCCGCCGTCGCTCCGCTGCTCGCTGATGAGCCCGGTGACCGGCCGGCGCAGGTCTTCCGCAGTCGCTTTGGACCATACCAGTCCGAGCACTTGCATCGCACGCTCTTCGTTCGTCTGCGGCTTCACCGTACGCAGCCACTCGTGGGCGCGTACTACCTGCGGCTCCGGATCTTTGCCGTAGAGTTGCAGGGCGCGCAAGCTGAGAGCTGTGGCGGAAACCGCGCTCGATTCGATCGGCGGCCGCGCCGGCAGAACCGTGAAGCTTCCATCGGGAAGCTGTTGGAGAGATACGATGTGCGCCATCGCTTCGGTAGTCGAGTCGGGCTTGTACCCTTCCGCTGCAAGCCCGAGAAGCGAGTAGCTCACGCTAAGCGAGGGATCCGGGATATTCGGCTTGCCTTCGAGCATGGATTCGCGGGCCGGCCGGAACATGGCAATGACGGATTTGATCTGCTGTTCGGATACTGCGGCATCCACCGTGAACCCGCGCTCACGGGCTTTCGAATAGGCCATCTGAGGCAGCGATTGATGATGGCAGGAGCTGCAACTCGAGACCTTGGAGAACTCGGGGCCGCTCTTTTGAAGGAGGGTGATTGCCTTATCAACCGACTGCTTCACGACGGCTTTATCGGAAGCGCCGTGAGCTTTCAACGACTCGACGATGGGAGTATAGCCACGTCGAAGAGCCCAGGTAAGCGCTGTGTCGCCGCTTTTGTTTGCGAGGTTCGGGTCTACGCCCCGTCGAAGCAGTTCTTCGACCATGGATACGTCGTCGACCTCGCTGGTCGCGGCCCACATCAGCGTGCTGGAGCCTGCGCCATCCAAAGCTTTCACGTCGGCGCCTTTCGCGATCATGGCTTGAGCAATGGCCGTGTCGTTGCGCATCAACGCGAGCAGCAAAGGAGAGGCCCCGCGGAATTGGCCTTCGTTCGGATCGGCTCCGGAAGCAAGCAGGCGCTTCGCCTCAGCGACATCACCGCGGAGAAGAGCGCCGAACAGGGGCGTTGGAGGTGTGAAGTCGGGAATTTGCGCCGCGAGCAACGTTGCGGCGCCTAACGTAGCAAGTAACAATCTGCGAACCTGCATTGAATCTCCTCAACTTCTAAAAGCGGTATATCGAGGCGGATTGGCTCAGGGACGTAACGGAAACAGTGATAATGCGGAGGAGGCATGGCTGGCAAACCCACGCTCATCTTTGACGGGAAATGTGGCTTCTGCCGCATCTGGATCGAGTATTGGAAACAACTTACGGGTGATGGGATCGAGTATGCAGCGTCGCAAGAGGTGGGGCAGAATTATCCCCAAATCGATCCCGAGGAGTTCAAGCGGTCGGTTCAATTGGTTCTGCCGAACGGTGAAGTACATAACGGAGCAGCAGCTGTTTTCCGCACGCTTGGCCTCACAAATGTTTATGAGCTACCGGGCGTGGCGCCGATTACGGAATGGGCTTACCGGCTCATAGCGGCGCATCGTGATGTCTTTTACTGGGTCACGGTGCTGTTATTCGGCCGCACAGTGCAGCCGCTCAAATACGATGCCGTCGCGCTGCTTTTCCGAAGAGTGCTGGCCGTCATATGGTTTATCGCCTTCGCATCCTTCGCGGTGCAAGCGATTGGATTGATCGGCTCCAACGGTATCCTTCCAGCCGGCGCTTATCTGGCTCGTGTCCGGCAATACGTTCCGAGTGGAGCGTGGCTCTCGGCTCCTACGCTGTTCTGGCTCAATTCCAGCGATGGAGCGATTCAAGGCGCATGCATCGCGGGTATGATCTGCGCGCTGCTGGCGTTCTTCGGTGTATTCTGGCGCGGCGCGTTGTTCGGAGCGTTCGTGTTGTACCTGTCGTTGATGAATGTGTCGCAGGAGTTCCTCTCCTATCAGTGGGACATCCTGCTGCTTGAAACCGGATTCCTGGCGATCTTTCTCGGATACTCCCGAGTGATTGTCTGGTTATTTCGATGGCTTCTGTTTCGGCTGATGTTCCTGTCGGGAGCAGTGAAGCTGCTCAGCGGTGATGAGACGTGGCGCAACCTGACGGCGTTGAAGGTGCACTATGAGACGCAGCCGATCCCGACACCGCTGGCCTGGTACGCGCATCAGGCTCCGGTTTGGTTCCAAAAGCTGTCGTGCGGTCTGGTGCTCTTTGTTGAACTCGCCATTCCGATTTTGGTACTCGGTCCACGGAAATTTCGCCTTGTGGCATTGCCGTTTCTTGTTGGACTACAAGTATTGATACTGCTTACCGGCAACTATGCGTTCTTCAATTGGCTTGCGATTGCGTTGTGCATTTTCCTGGTTGACGACTCGTGGCTGCCGCGAGTCGAAAGTAGATTCGTTCCGGGACGTGTTCGCCATGCGGTCGCGTGGTCGATGACAATTTTGATTGCATTGCTCAGTGGGTCGCTCTTCATGCAGTCCATTACGGGCCGCCTTCCTGCTGTTACTCGAGGGCTGGTTGGTCTGGCGGCGCCTTTCGCATTGACTAGCAGCTACGGCCTGTTTGCCAACATGACGACAAGGCGGCCCGAGATCGTGGTCGAAGGATCGAACGACGGTGAGAACTGGCTTGCATACGAGTTTCGATACAAACCGGGGCGTCTCGATCGCGCTCCGCCATGGGTAGCCCCGCATCAGCCGCGCCTCGACTGGCAGATGTGGTTCGCCGCGCTTGGAACCTATCGCGAGAACGCCTGGTTCGTGAATACACTGGCGAGATTTCTGTTGGGCTCGCCTCAAGTGCTGGCGCTGATCGAGCGGAATCCGTTCCCCGATAAACCGCCGAAGTTCATTCGAGCGCAGTTGTACGAGTACCGTTTTACGAGTGGGAAGGATCGCAATTGGTGGACACGTACGCCCCTGGGAGCGTACGTGCCGGCGATCTCTTTAGAGAATTTGGAGGTTCGTCCTTAGCTGAGCTGCCAACCTTTTCGGAAGGTCGGCTTCAGATACTTGTTGGCCTCGGAGTTGTTTGAGAACTTCATCTTGGCGGCATCCCACTCGAGCTTGCCGTCAACGCGCAGCGCGATGACGCCGAGCAGCATCCATTCGACGAAAGGCGAAGCAACGTTGAAGTTCGAGCATGCCGGATCGCCACCCTTGCAGGCTCGTATCCAATCGCGGTAGTGGCCGGGCGAGCGTGTCAGTAGTGGCGGTGGAAAGCGATAGTCCTTCATCTTTTCCGCCGGCAGCAATCGTGTCTGTTCGCCATAAGTGCCCGTCGTGATCATTCCTTTGTCTCCGATGAAGAGACTGCCGTCGGGAGAAGGTGTCTTCGCATTGGGATCCTGCCGAACCTTTTCGTAGTCCTCGTAATCGAAGACGCGTCCGACGTAGCCATTCGGTCGCATTGGAGGTTGCGCAGCAGCCGACTGGCCGTGCGGACGTGGGATGTAGGGAAGGTCGCCGAGAATCTCTCCTTTCGGCACGCCTTGTATTTCGGGATTCTCCTTCAGGCCGTCATACCAGAAGATCTTCACCGGCGGCATATTGCCGCGGGCAGGGAAATCGAAACGGATGGTGGACTTCGTCGGGAACATGAACGAGCTCGGGCTCTCTTTCTTGACGCACTCGACGCTGGTAGGCGAGCCGAGATGCAAGGCGAGATTCGGAGCACCCAGGATGTGACACGCCATGTCGCCGAGAGCGCCGCACCCGAAGTCGTAGAACCCGCGCCAGTTGAACGGCTGATAGAAATAGCCGCCGAACTCGTTCGGGTATCCTTTAACGCTCGTGCCGGCGGTGAAAGGCCTCGGTTCGGCACTGCCGAGCCAGAGATCCCAGTCGAGTGTCTCAGGAACTGGTTCGGGAGGCGGGATCTCTGTAAGACCCTGCGGCCAAATCGGTCGATCCGTCCAGGCATGTACTTCGGTGACGTTGCCGATCTCGCCTGCCCAAATCATCTCAGCGACTTGACGGGTACCTTCGTTCGAGTAGCCCTGGTTGCCCATCTGTGTGGCGACTTTATATTTATTGGCCCCCTCCATGAGCTGGCGAGCTTCCCAGACGGTGCGAGTCAGAGGCTTCTGCACGTATACGTGCTTGCCCCGTTCCATGCACCACATCGCCGCCGTCGCATGCATGTGGTCGGGGATCGTGACGATGACCGCGTCGATGCCCTTGCCTTCTTTGTCGAGCATCTTTCGGAAGTCTTTATATTTCGGCGCGCTCTCGAATTCTTTGAACTTGCGTGCCGCCTGCTTGTCGTCGACATCGCAGAGCGCCACTATGTTTTCGGTTTTGCAGCCGTCGATGTCGCTAGAGGCCTTGCCTCCGGCACCGATCGCCGCAACGTTCAACTTCTCGTTCGGCGACTTGTAGCCGAGCATCTTGAGCGATGGCACGCTCCCGAAACCCGCTGCCGGGACCGCTCCCGCCAGCAGCGTGCCGTAAAAGAAATGTCGTCTGGTGCAATCGTAGGACAAAGCAACCTCCCTTACTTATCGTATGCCCGGGCGCTTTCACTGTGGCTCGCCGAGATCGTAGGCGTCCGTAGCTGCCAGTGTGACGGAGTACGTGCCGAGATTGTTTTGCCAGTGCGCGTTATCGTTAACCGCCATCTCCAGGCGTCCCGCCGGCAGGTTGCTCTTCGACGCTTTCCTGCCGAGGAAGAACATCTCTCCATTGGCTCCGATGCGGCCAACGAGCGCTCCGAACGGCTGGCCGGATACCAGATTGGTCTTGTATGCAGGGGAGCCGGGCTTCTTGAGTCCGTCGGCGTCGGTGGCCCATCCATCCTCATTCCAGGAGAGGCGGACAAAGCCCTGCGCAGTTATGTCGGCGCGGGATGCCGGCGTAACAACGACACCGGTATCGAGATACTCGATCTGATTGCAGTGGCGGAGCGAGTGGACTGGCATCGTCTTACGAACGAGCTTTTTGCGGAATGCAATAGAGCGAATCGAAGACCAGGGAACCTCGGTCGATTGCAAGTGCAGCGAAGCGTTAGTAAGCTTGCCGCGTAAGAACGTCACCGCTTTGAAGCCGGACGAGATCCAGGGTGCGATCGAGACCATCAGCATTGCTCGGCATGATGCGTTCGAAGAGTCGATAGAGAGGCCGCGGTTCGTGCTGGTCGGTGTCTTTAAGACTTTGCAGCAGCGGCGTCAACGCGGGTATGCCGATCGCGGTCAGTTCGTCGACAGCGAGATCTCGTTTCGCCCGGTCCGTCCCTTGAATGTCGGCTAAATCTGCCTTGATGCGCTGCGACTCGAAATCGGAAGCGGGAGCCCCGCTGTGAATCGAGAGAATCTCGGTCGTCTTGAGCTTCAATGGCTTACCGTCTCTTTCGATCGTTATCGATTTGATGTCGGCCTTGGCCTCAACCTGCGTTCCGTCTGTGCGGCGGACCAGCAGCCATTCCGGCGCGCCCGGCAGCGTCATTGGCAGCAGCGCAAAGCAAATTGCTTGTCTTAGCATTTACACGGTTATATCAGGGCGGAACCACCGGATATGATGACCTTTTATGCGAGCAATCGTTTTCCTGCTCTGTTTGCCCGTTTTAGCTCAAGATGTGAATGCCGGCCGGAAGCTGTTTGAAAGCCGCTGTTCGATCTGTCACGGCTCCGATGGAAATGGCGGTGAACTTGGTCCTGCTATCGCGGGACGCATCGCCCGGCGAGATGATGAACGTCTCATGCATGTGGTTCGCGAAGGGATCCCCGCGATGGGAATGCCGGCCAATAAGCTCGGCGATCCTGAGATGCGGGAGATGCTGGCGTTTCTCAGGACTCTGAAGCCACAGCGCGGGTTGAGGCCCGTTCGTGGAAAGGTGCAGACCACCGATGGCAAAACGCTCGAAGGATTGATCGTGAATCAGTCGTCCTGGGACATGCAGTTGCGAACGGATGATCAACGTGTTCGCCTGTTGCGCAAATCGGGCAACGCATATCGCGTCGTTACTTCGGATGCGGAGTGGCCGACGTACAACGGCGATGTGGGCGGGAACAGGTACACGCAGCTAAAACAGATCGATAAGACGAACGTGAGCCGGCTCGCGCCGAAATGGACATTTACTCTGCCGAATGCTTCGCTGCTACAGACCACTCCTGTTGTCGTGGACGGCATTATGTATGTCACTAGCGGGAATCTGTGCTACGCGTTGGATGCCGGTAGCGGGCGGCAGATATGGCTTTACGAGAGGTCGCGGACGAAGGGGCTGTCCGGCAATGCGGCATCGGGCATAAACCGGGGCGTTGCCGTCTCCGGCGAACGCGTATTCATGGTGACGGACGATGCGCGCCTGATCGCCTTGAATCGCTTCAACGGCAGCCTTTTGTGGGATGTCGAAATGGCCGACTGGCGTAAGAATTACAACGCGACCTCGGCTCCGCTGGCAGTCGGCAATCTCGTCATTTCAGGTACAGCAGGTGGGGAACAAGGAGTGAGAGGCTTCCTGGCCGCATTCGATCAGGCTACAGGCAAAGAAGTGTGGCGATTCTGGACGGTGCCGGCGCCCGGTGAGAAGGGATCGGAAACATGGAAAGGGAAGGGAATCGCGCATGGCGGCGCGCCAACGTGGTTCACGGGAGCCTACGATCCCGAACTGGACACGATTTATTGGCCCACGGGCAATCCGGGGCCGGATTACAACGGCGACGAACGCGGCGGCGATAACCTCTATGCCGACTGCGTCCTCGCTCTCGACGCAAAGACCGGGACGCTGAAGTGGCACTATCAATTCACTCCGCACGACTTGTGGGATTGGGACGCGACTGAGACGCTGGTCCTGGTGAACGCGAATTGGGAAGGGAAACCACGCAAGCTTTTGTTGCAAGCGAATCGTAACGGGTTTTTCTATGTTCTCGATCGAACTGACGGGAAACTGCTTCTTGGCAAGCCATTCGTGAAGCAGTTGAATTGGGCGAAAGGCATCGGCGCCGATGGACGACCGATCATGAATCCCAACATGGAGCCGAGCGAGAAGGGCACGCGCGTTTGTCCTTCGCAAAGCGGAGCGACGAACTGGTATTCACCGTCTTACAATCCTGCGACTGGCTTGTATTATGTGCAGACCTTGGAAAGGTGCTCAATTTATATGAAGTCGCCTGTGGAGTGGGCGGCGGGACAGCATTTTTTGGGAGGCGCCCAACGTGTCGTGCCGGGGATGAAAGGCGAAAGAATCCTGCGCGCAATCGATATTCAAACCGGGCAAGATTGCTTGGGAACTGCCGCAGGTAGGACCGGCGCTTGCATGGGGTGGCACGCTGACGACAGCGAGCGGTCTCGTCTTTGTTGCCGAGGACAGCGGCGCTTTTATGGCTGTGGATGCAACCGACGGAAAGCCGCTGTGGAGCTTTCAGGCGAACGCGATGTGGAAAGCGTCGCCGATGACGTATTCCTTCGATGGCAAGCAGCATGTTGCCATCGCTGCCGGATCGACGATTCTCTCGTTCGGACTCGTTGATTGATTGCTACGCCAACTGTTTGCGGATCGGTAAATCGCGAATCCTCTTGCCTGTGGCGGCAAAGATTGCGTTGCAAATTGCCGGCGCCATCGGCGGCACTCCGGGTTCTCCGACACCGGCCGGCGGAGCATCACTGTTGACGATGTGCACGCTGGTTTTCAGCGGCGCCTGATTGATGCGCGCAACCGGATAACCGTTGAAGTTCGATTGCTGGATGCGACCCTCCGCGGCTGTGATCTCCCCCATAAGAGCAAGGCTCGCTCCGAACACGGCTGCGCCTTCGAACTGCGCCTTGACGCGGTCCGGATTGATCACCCGACCGGCATCCACAGCCATGAACACGTTCGGGATTTTGACATTGCCTGCTGAGTCGACTTGCACTTCGACAACGGTGGCGATGTAGGACAAGAAGCTTCGATGAGCCGCAATTCCCAGGGCGTGGCCGGGGGCAGGCTTTTTTTTCGCCCAACCGGACTGTTCCGCTACGAGGTTAATCACATTACGAAGTCGTTTGGTGTCAAACGGAAACTTCGGATTCCCTCGGGATGGCTGCTTCAAACCTTCTTTGCCCAGATCGATAACGCGAGGAGGTCCGATCAATTCCAGCAGATATTCGACCCGATCCCGATTTGCAGATGCAGCGAGTTCGTCCGTAAAGGATTGGACGCCGAAAGCGTGATAAATATTGGCGACAGAACGCATCCATCCGATCCGGACATGCGCTCGCGCGGGTCCGTTTTCTACACGTAAGTTCGGGAGCGGATAAGGAATGTCTATCCATCCCATTCCAAGTTGCCATCCGCCATATTCCTCGTTGGGATCGTTTTGCGAGGCGATCGGTGGAAAAACGCTACGCTGCAACCACGCTGTCGGCTTTCCTCTACCGTCAATCGCGGCCTTGAGGTACATGCCCGCAGGAGAATGGAAATAGTCGAAATGAATATCGTCTTCACGCGACCAGACAATTTTGATTGGCTTGCCGGCATGCTTTGAGAGAAGCGCCGCTTCGGCGACATAGTCAGGCTTCGATTTGCGCCCGAATCCACCACCCAACAGGGTTACGTGGCAGGTGACATCTTTCGCATCGATTCCGAGCGCTTTGGCAACAGTGTCCTGAACTGCCTGCGGATTCTGGGTCGCCGCATAGATGAGAGGCTTGCCATCGCGGTAGTCCGCCACTGCGGCAGGAGGCTCCATGGGAGCGTGAGCCAGCATCGGGGTGTAGTAGGAGGCCTCGACGATTCTGCCTCCCTTGGCGAACTCAGCGTCCACATTGCCTACCTCGCGGGCTACGCGACCGGGCTTCAGCGCTGTATCGAGGAGTTGCTTTTTGTAAGCCGACGACTCGTATTTCGCGTTATCGCTAGCGCTCCATTCGATCTTCAGGCTTTTGCGCCCCTGCATTGCGGCCCAACTGTTGCTTGCAATGACGGCGACACCGCCGAGCGGTTTGAATTCGTATGGCGGCTTGGCGGCGGCAAGCGTGACGATCTGCTGGACTCCGTTAACCTGCTTTGCCGCGGAATCATCGACATTGGTGACATTGCTGCCGAGGACAGGAGCGCGTTCGATGCAGGCGTAAAGCATGTTCGGCATGCTGGCGTCGATGCCGAATACGGCTTTGCCGGTTACGAGATCGTGAAGATCCGTAATCGGAAGGTCCTTTCCGATATAGCGAAACTCCGCCGGACTTTTGAAGTGGACGGCGTTCTGATCAGGCGCAGTCGCAGAAGAGACCAGGGGTGTCAGCTCGCCATAGCCAAGCTTGCGGCCGGTCTTGGCGTGAACTACGAAGTGCTTCTGGCCATTGCACTCTTCACGCGGGACTCCCCATTTCTGGGCGGCGGCAAACTCGAGCATGCTGCGTGCCGATGCCCCGGCGGATCGCATCGCGTCATAGAAATCACGAACTGAGCATGAGCCGTCGGTATTTTGGGAACCGTATTTAACATCCCCAATTGCCTGGATGATCTTGACACGACTCCAATCGGCCTCGAGCTCGTCGGCAACAATCATCGGGAGACACGTTCGAGCGCCGGTGCCCATTTCGGATCGGTGCGCGACGATCAACACATCGCCAGTCGGTTCGATACCGAGGTAGACGCTGGGCTGCCAAACTTTTCCGGAAGTGATCGCAGCCCCATCCTGAGCGGCGGAACGCAACGGAGCGGCCAACACGAAGGCGGCGGCTGAAAAGATCTGGTTGAGAAAACTTCGGCGGGATAGATCGACGACCTCGATCATGATTTCACTCCCGCGGCGAGCTTGATCGCCTGACGAATTCGCTGGTATGTTCCACAACGGCAGATATTGCCCTGCATGGACTCGTCGATGTCGAGATCTGTGGGCTTCGGCTTCGATTTGAGCATTGCCGCGGCTTGCATGATTTGTCCGCTTTGGCAGTAGCCGCACTGAGGGACGTTGCATGTTTCCCAAGCCTTCTGCAGTGCATGATCTCCTGCCGGGGAGAGTCCTTCGATGGTTGTGATCTTCTTGTCCACTACGGCTGACATAGGTGTGACGCAACTTCGCGCGGCCTGACCTTCAATGTGCACCGTGCAGGCGCCACACAGTCCCATGCCACAACCGAATTTCGTTCCTGTGAGCTGTAACTCATCGCGCAGGAACCAGAGCAGCGGCATCTCGGCTTCACCCTCGAATTGCCGCGTTTTGCCGTTTACTGTGACGTTCATCCTCAAGTCCTCGCAGGTTTTTGGGGAAAGCCGCGCGCAAGGTGGCCGCGCCTGCTCACAGTTTACGATAAGTCCTCAGTAGGTTTTTTCGGGCTTTTGGGTGTGGGCGAGTACTGGGTCGCCCCGAACGATTTGATAATCCGTAAAGTCAACAGCGAGTTCTGTTTTCCCAAGGAGCTTTACGTCGGAAACGGAGCGATTACGGGCAGACACCCAGACGTCATCGACCTTTTCGAAGTCCTGCGCTATGTAGGGTTTCCCAATCCAAAAGGACACGCTTCGCGCCGTCCGGCCCTCGACTCGGACGATGGCGTGTTCAATCGGATCGATCCAGGCCTTGCCGTCGAGCAGATATTTGCTGCTGCGTTTGGGGTTGGGTACGAGCTGAACCACATAACACTCACGGCCGTTCCAGATCTGCGATCCAAGTGAAACGAAATCGTAGTTCGTCGAAGTGATGGCGCCGTCCTGTATGTCGATACTTCGCTTGGATGCCTCGACCTCGCTTTCGAGAATTTTCTCGAGGGCGTGCTTCTGAAGGCCTCCCGCGTTTTCCCACTCCAGGATTTCAAATCGCTTGCCGATACCGGCCTCGGATGTCATACGCACGCGAACGATAGCGTCCTTATCCCATCGTTTGTTATGCAGAACGTAGCGCCGTATAGAAACGATTTTGCGGATGTTCGCTTCGCGCTTGCTGTCAGCCTCGTTTACCCGGGCGACCAGTTGCATCGCTAGGGAAGGTTCGAGTCGTAAGGTTTCTGCGCCATCCAACGGGACGGCGAACGGCAACGAAGTTACCGCCAGACATCCAATGACGACCTGGGAGTAAGGATAGGACATCACAGAACTAGACCTGATATGCGGATGCAATTCCCTTCACTCGGTCCATTTCGCCCATCAGCGCCTCAATGGCGCTCACCTGGCTATCAACATGGTTCAGGCGCATGGTGACTGCCGATGTGGTTGCGTCAGACGGATTCGTTTGCAACTGTATGTAGGAGCGCAAGAGACGATTCTCGGTTTGCCGCAGCTTGCGAACCTTCTCCACCAATATCGCTTCCATCATCGAGTAAGACATGCCCTAATTCCCCCGTTATTTGGCCCGTCAAGTTCGGCCGCAAACCTTAGGAGCACGCGACGTGCCAAACTGTTTTGATCTCGATTCCCTTTAAAAACAAAGAATTGATACGTGTCATATCGGGTAAGTAATTCCCGGCTGACACGATGATTAGCTACAATACCATTAGTCGATAGAAAAAGTAGAGATTTTGCTTGACTGTGTGGGACGTGTGCCTTACTATCGAGAGCAGGACGCAATGGCGGACATTTTTCAAACTGCTGCGCTCAGGACCGATCCGAGCGATCACCTGAAGGGCACGCCCGATCTTACGACCCTGCGCTGTCGGCACTAAATCGCTTAAAACCTATCGTGAAAGCACGACGATAGCACGCTTACGCGTTGCGACTTCGTTTGGATCGTGAGCGGGATTGTAGGTGTACAGGAGCCTGAAATTGAAGTACTTTCTTTCTAAGCTGCTCATTGCGATGAGTTTAGATGCAGTTCTCGTCGTAGTAGCGTGAGGGCAGGCCGGCAACAGTGCGATCACCGGAAACGCAAACGATGCGACCGGGGCAGCGTTCCGGGCATCGAGATCACGATCGTGAACGAAAACACAGGAGCGTCCGTCCAGACACGCACCAATGAAGCGGGCATGTATCGGGTTAATTCCCTGCTACCGGGGAGCTATCGGGTGGAGGCTAGCTTGACGGGTTTCGAAACCTTGACGCGCAAGGGTCTGACTCTCACTGTTGGACAGGTATTGCCGGTGGACCTTGTGCTGCAGGTGGGCAGGCGAGCCAATCCGTCGATGTTGAATCGGCGGCTCCGTTGACGGAAACACAGTCATCAAGCGTGAGCCAGGTGGTGAATCGCAAGATGGTCGCCGGCTACCGATGCCCAATCGAGCAGCGACATCGCTGGTGGCATTGGCTCCTGGAGTGGTGATGATCGATAGCGGGCAAGGAGCGGAAAATTATCCCGTGTTCAGCATCGCGGGCGGGCGGGCGCGCAATCAGAACTTCACATTGGACGGAGGCAATGTGACGAATGCTGTCGGTTTGACGCGCCCGCAACAGATGACAAGTCTTCCGATGGACGCGATGCAGGAATTTCGAGTGCTCAGCAATACCTATGCGGCGGAGTATGGACATTCGACTGGCGGCGTGATTGAGCTAACCACGCGATCCGGCACGAATGACTTCCATGGAAGCGTGTTTGAATTTCTTCGAAACAATGCGCTGGATGCGCGAAATTTCTTCTCTGCCACTAAGCCCGGACTGCGCATGCATCAGTTTGGGGCCGCTGTGGGAGGTCCGATTCGGAAGGACAAGACGCACTTTTTCGCAAGCTGGGAACAGACTCGGCAACTCACGAGCGTAACCGCGTTACAAACGGTGCCCGACGAACTGCAGCGCAACGGAGATTTTTCGCAGCTCCGCGATTCGGCGGGCGGCAGATCCTGATCTACGATCCTGCGACAACAATCGGGCGCGACCGGCAGCCATTTCCGGATAATCGTATTCCCGCGAATCGATTCGATCCGGTGGCGAAAGCGGTGTTGAGTTACTATCCATTGCCTAACCGGCAGGGAACGACTACGGGCGCGAACAATTACGTTTCCAACAGCGACTCAGGTCTGACTCGAAATATTGTGGTGGGAAAACTCGATCACCAGTTGAGCACAAACGATCATTTTCCGCTCGATACTACATTAATGACAGCTTCATCGACAATCGCGGGTCGTTTCCAGACCCGGTGGCTGCTGTGATGCCAATACGAATGATGCTCGCATTCAGAGTATTCTCGGAAGCCACACCCATACGTTCAATGCGAGCCTGGTGAATGAGTTTCGAGTCAGTTACCTGCAGCGGAAGTTTATCGACCTCCGATACGGGGCCGACGAGAATCTTGCAGCCACGTTGGGATTGACAGGGGTCAGCGCCGCCGCATTCCCGGCGTTCACCGTGCCGGGCTACGCATCGCTCGGTGGAACGACGAACGTCAGCCGAACTCAAACTCCGATCCGCGATACACAGATTCAGGAATCTATCTCGCACTTCCGAGGGCGCCATGCGCTCAAGGCCGGGGTGGAATACCGGCGGGCCTCGAATAACGAACTACGCGACCGATCCTCGGCGGGCGCGTTGGGGATTACGCCGCTGATTACGAGCAAGCCAGGCGTTTCCGGCACGGGCAACTCGATCGCCAGCCTGTTACTCGGGGAAGTGAGTTCAGTGAACATGGTTGTCTCCGACCAGATCCTGTCGCGAGCGGCCTATTGGGCGTGGTATGTGCAGGACGATTGGAGAGTCACGGACCGATTGACCGTGAATGCCGGTCTGCGTTGGGAAAGCGAGTTGCCCCGACGCGTGGACGATGACCGGCAGAACTCTTTCGACCTGACCGCGATTAATCCGGTTTCGGGAACTCCGGGAATCGTGACGTTCTCCGGCCGGAACGGCGTCCCCCGGCAGGCTTTCAATACCGATCTGAACAATTTCGGCCCGCGACTGGGATTCGCTTACCGGGCCCCGATTTTGGGAGAAACAATTATTCGCGGTGGCGCGGGAGTGTTTTACGGACCGACAGTGAGCAATACGATCGGCGATGTGGCGGCTGCAGGCTTCTCCACATCCGTGTCACTAGTGGTGCCCCAACTCGATACGTTGAGCGCGATTCAACTTCGAAATGGCGTCCCAGCGACTACCCGGCCGGAACTCGGTCCGGGATATGGCGCGGTAGCCCCGGGTGAGAAGCCGAATTTTTCGGCCGGCTTCTTCGAGCGTGACAGGCCAACGCCGATTTCCTATCAGTACAACCTGAACATTCAGCATGAGCTGAAGGGCAACACGGTTATTGAAGCCGGTTACATGGGCAATGTCAGTCATCACCTCACGGCGAACGATCTCAGCCTGAATCAGGTCCCAAGTGAACTGATGGGTCCGGGAGATTCGCAGGCGCGCAGACCGTTTCCGCAGTTCAGCAATGTGTCTATTTTGAACGCCGCCATTGGAAACTCGACATATCATGCAGGCTTCGTGAAGGCCGAGAAGAGGTTTTCCCGCGGGTTTTCGTTTCTGGCCCATTACACGTTTTCAAAGTTCATCGATGACGTAGCTTCGGCGAACGAATATGGCGACCCGGCGAGCTACATGGACGCCTATAATCGTCGTCTGGATAAATCGCTCAGCGGCAGTGACGTGCCGCATCGCACGGTGTTGAGCGCGCTGTACGAGGTGAGACCCTATCGGAGCAGCCGGCTGCTGAATGCAGTGCTCGGTTCCTGGAAGCTCGGCTTGTTCGGCACGTTTCAATCAGGCGCTCCCTTCACTGTAGTGATGGCCTCGAATACGACAAACGCTTTCACGGCAGGTCCGCTGCGGCCGAATCTGGTTGGCGATCCGCAGTCGGGCGAACGCACACTGAATCGCTGGTTCAACACGGCTGCTTTCGCAGCTCCGGCTCCGTTTACGTTCGGCAACTCGCCACGCTCGAATCTGAGGGGACCGTACCAACAAACTGTGGATATGACTCTTGGCAAAGAGTTCGCGATCAGCGAACGGTATCGCGCGGATTTTCGCGGAGAGTTCTACAACGTGCTGAATCATGCGAATTTCGATGTCCCTGGACATACTGTCGGGGCCGCGGATTTCGGTGTGATTTCGAGCGCGCGGCCGGGACGAACTGTTCAACTCGGGTTGCGACTGATCTTTTGATCTACGCTGCGATGCGTAAAGCATAAACTGGTGGAGTGACCCGCCGTAAGTTCCTTGTCTCGGCTGTGACTTCTGCCGCCAGTTCGTTTGCGACTCCGCGAAAATGGCCGCTGGGATTGAACACGTACTGTCTCCGCTTCCAGCGCTGGAATGACAAACAATTGATGGATTATTGCTCCGGCAAGAAGCTGGACGCAGTGTTCTTACAGGACTCGCTTGACGCGGGAGTAATGGATCCGAAGCACTGGGCTGAGGTGAAGGCATGGTCCAAAGATCTCGGGCTTCATTTGGAGACTGGAGGCGGCGCCATCCTTCCGAAGTCGGCGGATGCGTACGCGAGTACGATAGCGACTCTTCGGAAGAATATCGAACGCGCATCTGCAATGGGATCGCCTATTGTGAGGGCTCTGCTCGCGGGCGATCGCTACAGTATGCCGGAAGGGCCGGTAGAGCAGCACATCGCGACTACAGTGAAGCTTCTCAAAGAAGTCCGCAGTCAAGTGATGGACGCAGGCGTGAAGATTGCGATCGAGAATCACAAGGATTTGCAGGCTTGGGAGACGCGGCAATTGATCGAGGCTGCGGGCAAGGAGTTTGTTGGGTCTTACCTCGACACTGGGAATCCGGTGTTTGTCGCAGAACATCCATTGACGACAATCGAGGAGCTCGGCCCGGTTGCGGTTTCGTTCCATCTGCGCGATTCGGTTGTTTACGAACATCCGGAAGGAATCGCGGTGCAATGGGTTCCGTTGGGCGAAGGCACGGTGGATTTCAAGGCGCTGGTCGCGCGGGCGGCTGAGATTCTGCCACCTGTTCACATTTATTGCAAGCCGATCACAGCGCGTCCTCCGGTGGTGATCCCGGTGTATTCAGAGGAATTCTGGAGTAAGTGGTTCCCGCGGGCGCGGTCACGCGATCTGAGTCGATTCGTGGCGCTGGCGAAGCGGGGACGTCCGTACGATAAGGCTCAGGTTGAGGCGGACGTACCGGGAGCTCGCGAGAAGTACATGGAAGCGCTGAAGGTGCAACAACTGGATCACATGGAGCGGAGTTTGGACTATTGCCGTAAGGCGTTGGGATTGGGAGTACGGGGTTCGTAGGGCTAATCTATTGGCCGCAGATTAACCCCGATGAACGCGGATATTTATTCAGATTGCGCCTTGCCGTTATCAGCGCACAAAACGGTACGGCAAACCGCATAAATCGCTATTCGACGGTGATGGCTGTGTTGCGTAAACGACCGATCTCTGGTACTTCGATGGTGACGACGTCTCCCGGGACGAGCGCAGATTCTTCCGTCACGATGATGCCGGTTCCGGTCAATAGAACCGAGGCTCCGGGCACAGGGTTGGCTCGCAACAGATATTCGGTCAGCGTTTCGATTTTTCGATTCAGTTGCGAAGTGTTGGCGCTACCCTGAAACAGAGTTTTCCCATCACGTTCAATCGTGCAGGTCATGTGAAGGTTGTACGGATTCGTGATCTCATCCTCGGTGACGATGACGGGACCGAGCGCGCAACAACCCGTGAACACTTTCGATTGCGGCAAATAGAGCGGATTCTCGCGTTCGATGTCCCAAGCGGAAACGTCGTTGGCCAGTGTGTAGCCAACTACGTGTCCGCCGGTTCCAAGGATGACGGCCAGCTCGGGCTCGGGAGCGGTGAACTTCGAATCGGAGCGAATACCGATTTTCCCTTCGGGACCAACGCAGACACGAGATGTACCTTTAAAGAAAATTTCCGGGCGTGGTTCGCGATATACGTGCGCGTAGAATCCTTCGCGCGTGCCGTGTTCCGCATCGCGGAAATCAGAGCTCTGCTTATACGTGCAGCCGCAGGCCCAGACTTCCTTTGGCGTGATGGGGATGATTGGTTCGGCCGGCTCGCGATGCGTGGAAGCAAGACGGTTGGCGACTTTCGAGAGTGGATTGCGTTCCATCTCGGAGAGACGCATGAGATCGTAGACCGTGTAATCGGGAATGGGCCGCGCTGTTCCGTCGCTCTCAAAGATAGCCGCAGTCGTATTGTTGTGCCACTTAATTTGACCGAGTCTCATTATTGATTGGTAAACGACTAGCGTATCAGAACGCGTCCACGAATCAGCTCGGTGCAAAGCGGCATCAGATAATGCGTCACGATCCATTCGACTACGGGAACGCAAACGGCATCGCCGAAGCCGAACAGCGCCTGATTCAGCGACGCTTCGATATGGAAGTCATCGGCGCCCATCAGCCGCGCGCACTCGCGCGGACTGAAGAGGCGAAACTGATAACGTCCATAGCCGCCTTTAAAAAGGATCTGACGCGCGCTGCCGCCGCGAGGCGTCCGCAGGCAGCCGGCTATGCCATCTATGCGCAGTTCGGCCACTGTGCGGCCTTGCCGCACCCTGCGGAATACCGCCCCATATGTCCAGTGACGTTTACGGATGGCCTCTTCCGCGGTGACGCGATGAATGCCGACCATTTGGGACAACAAATAAGCGCTGCGATCCGCATCCCACCATTCGGCGTCTGGGATCGATGATGTCGAGCAGGCGCTTACTGCGTTCCGGCGGATGAGGAAGCCGGCGAATGGTCCACTGCACATCAGGATGCCGCTCGATAAAGCGCTGCAGCACGGGGGGCCGCTGACCGTCTCTGGGTCCTTGCGGCTGGCCGATCAGAAACAGGCGATTGCGGCTCTGCGGCACGAAGTGAACTGCATCTAGCGTGAAGATGTCGACCGAGTATCCGAGCCGGTTCAAGCCGATCAACGCCTCGTGCAGATCGTGTCCGTGATTTGAAGTCAGAAATCCGGGCACATTCTCCACCAGGACCAGCGGCGGCCGGGAGTTCATGTTTTCGATTGTGTCCGAGAAAGCCCCAAAACGCAGAGGAGTGCTTGCCCGACAAGCCTTTGCGTCCACCTGCAAGCGAGAGATCTGTGCATGGAAAAGAGGCGGTCGCGATGCTGACGGCGGGGATCGTCGCGGGATCGAGATGGTGGATGTCTCCAAGATGGAAGGCATCTCCGAAATGGGCAGTGTACATCTCGGCTTTCCTTCGGTCGATATCGTTGGCGAACGCAACGCGCCATCCCTGGCGCTCGAAAGCGTAGCGCATCAGGCCGATGCCGGCGAAGAACTCGGCTACTGTGCGCTGGGGAAGAAGGCTGATAGAGCTAGTCGGTTGATTCGGTCGAAAGCACGCTCAGACAGCGGTCAGGATCTCGATTGACATCGGTCTCCCAGAATCGCGCGACCTTCCAGCCGCGGTCGAGCAGTGCCGCAGTATTCGCCATGTCGCGGGTCATGTTCCGGCGGATTTTGCCAAGCCAGTAATCGCGCGATTCGCTGTGGGCGAATTGCCCTTCAAGGGAGTCGTGCTTACGCGTTTGCCACTGCCGGCCATGCCAGAAGTCGCCGTCGACAAATAGCGCGATGCGCCGCGAGTCTAGGAGAAAGTCGGGTTTGCCTGGGAGCTTGGCGTCATGAGAACGAAATCGCAGACCGGCCTTGCGCAGAGCGCGGCGGAGGAGTTTCTCGGGCGCTGTGCCGCGCGATTTTACTCGCGCCATCAGGGCCGAGATCCGCTGCGCTCGCGAAGGCGGTTGCAATCAGTACTTCAGGTAGACGGTCTTGTAATCGCTATAGAATTCGAGCGCCGCGGGTCCTTGTTCCTTCGGACCGAAGCTCGAATCCTTGGTGCCGCCGAAGGGGAGTTGATACTCGACACCGGCGCTCGGGAGATTGACCGTGAGGAGTCCGGCCTCCATCTTGTAGATGAAGTCGAAAGCTCGGGAGAGATTGCTGGTCTGGATCGACGCCGAGAGCCCGAAAGGAATATCGTTGGCGATCTCGAGGGCGTGATCCAGATTCTTTGCCGGAATGGCGGCGAGCACCGGACCGAACACCTCTTCACGGGCAAGGGTCATTTTCGGATCGACGTCGCGCGAAGATGGTAGGCTCGCAGAAGTACCCTTTGTCATAGGCGCCTCCTTCGAGACGATTGCCTCCGACTTTGGGTTTGCCGCTCTCCTTTTTACCGATCTCCATGTACTTCAGATTGGTCTTCAACTGGCCCTCGTCGACTGCCGGCCCGATATCGATGCCGGGCTCCATGCCGTTGCCGACCTTTAATTTCTTCGTGCGTTCCACCATGGCATCCATGAATTTGTTGTAGATGCCTTCTTCGACAATGACGCGGCTGGTGGCGGTACACTTCTGTCCGGTAGAGAAGAATGCCGCGTTTACAGTGTTCTCTACTGCAGTGTTGAAATCGGCGTCGTTGAGAACGATGGTCGGATTCTTTCCGCCCATCTCCAACTGGATGCGAAGGCGCCGCTTCGATGCCTCGGCATGCAACCAATTTCCGATCTCGCACGAACCCGTGAAGGAAATTGCTTTGAGAGGCTTGGCGTTGACGAGCGCGTTTCCGATTTCTCCACCGGATCCGGCGATAAAATTAACGACCCCTTTCGGAATACCGGCCTCATGACATGCCTCGACGATACGCCACGCGCTGAGAGGCGCGACGGACGCGGGTTTGAGGAGAACCGTGTTGCCGGCGATCAAGGCAGGGGCGAGCTTCCACGCGGGAATCGCGCTTGGGAAGTTCCATGGAGTGATCAGGCCGACGACTCCGATCGGCTTTCGGAGCGCGAACATATGGACGCGGTCGCGCTCGGAGGGCACTATCATGCCCGGCATGCGCGAGCCTTCGCCTGCGAAATAGCGAAAGATGTTGATCGAGCGGCGGACTTCGCCCTTCGCTTCGGGCAGCGTCTTGCCTTCCTCGCGTGTCATATCGGCCGCGATGGAATCGAATTTACGGTCGAGGATATCGGCGACTTTGTAGAGGAGATTGCCGCGGGCTGGACCGGGCATAGTAGACCAGCCCGGCAAGGCAGCCTGCGCGGCGTTCGCCGCTGCTTCTACGTCGGCGGCCGAGCCTTTTCCCATCAAACCGACCACTTCGTCGGTGTTGGCGGGATTGCGGTTTTCAAATGTGGGTCCGGAAACCCACTCGCCATTGATGTAGTTTGCGAATGTCTGTGTGCTCATTAGAAGTTAAAAGGCGACCTTAGGAGTCTGACGGGAAGCAGGGTCCGTTTTGAAGTAGGCATCGTTCCGTTGGAACCCGAATAAGGATGCGGCAATGTTGTTCGGGAACAGGTCGATGTTTGTGTTGTAGCGCTGGACCACTTCGTTGTATCGCCGCCTGCTTACCGCGATTTTGTTTTCCGTGTTTGCCAACTCATCCTGGAGGCGTAAGAAGTTCTCGTTCGATTTCAACTGAGGATAGTTTTCGACAACCACCAGCAGGCGGCCGAGAGCGCTATCCAGTTGCGAGTTGGCGTTGATTTTCTCCTGGGGCGTGCGCGCATTCAAGAGTCCCGCGCGAGCGTTGGCGATATTGGCGAGGACGTCTTTTTCCTGCGCGGCGAATCCTTTGACGGTGCTTACAAGGTTGGGGATCAGGTCGGCCCGGCGCTGCAGGTCGACATCGACCTGGGACCACGCGCCGTTGATCGCTTCGCGCTGCTGAACGAGTTCGTTGCGCGTGCCCATCAGCTTCCCGCCGAAGAGCAGTCCAACCAAAACCAGAACGCCTATGATTACTAAACCAATCTTCATGTCTCCCTCACATTCATCTGATCGACTGCCGAAACAACAACGTGAATCTGCTTAAGATATTCGCGGAACAATGCCGCGGGCTGCACGTCGCGAGGCTTCACCTTGTCTTCGCGCAGATCGAGCAAAGTGTTGAAAGGTCCAGAGTCGAAGCCGAAGCGACGGCCGGCTAATTGGACGATTTCGTGTTTATCGAACACAGGCTCCTCTCCAGCGAGTCGCAATGCGTGGCGGAACAATACGCAAAACGTCGAAACCGAATCGGCCATCAAACGGAGCAAGAGATCATTCTCCGATAAAATGCCACCCGCTTTCTGTCTTAGACGTAACATCTTCGCGCGAAGTTCATGCTCGACCATGGCGCGATAAAAGCGGTAATCGACTTGCATGCCGGCCACGACGTTCTCACCGGCAATGATGCAATGGCGCTCCTTGATATCGTGGAACTCCATCGGAAAACAATCTGTTGAGGTTAGAAGTTCTTCACGCGACAGCAACAGCGGAGCGGGATTCTTCATCTCACGCCACCAACGAAAAATCGGCTCGGTTGCGCGCAGCGTCTCGGGAGTGACCTCGGTGAGCACGCAAAGTATGTTGAAGTCGGAGTGGCGGTCCTTGGCTCCCGGTACCGCAGCCGAACCATAAAGCACGACCGATACCAGACGATCTGCATGGGCCTTCTGCAGCTTCTGCGCGAGTTCTTTCGGAAGTTGTTGCGAGTCAGCCATCGTTCCGCCTACCAGTCGCTGGACGCTCCGCCACCGCCGGAGTCGCCGCCGCCGAAGCCTCCGAATGTATCACCGGAATCATAACCGCCGAATCCGCCGCCCCCGTATCCGCCGTATGATGATCGTCCGCCCATCATACTGCCGAGGATCAAGCCCGGCAAAAAACCTCCGCCGCCTCCACCGCCTCGCCGGTTGCCTCTGCCCATTATCATTAGCAGCAAGAAGATTCCTCCAATGATGAGGGGCCAAGGTATGTCGTTGGGGGCCGGCTCAGGCGCGCGGCGCGGCCGGGGAGCGTCCATGTCGACCTGAACGCCTTTTGCAGCCGCGATCTTGTCGCCCATTGCAGTAGCCGCGACCCATAGCGCTTCTCCATATTGATTCTGACGAAGCGCCGGACGCATCGAGCGGAGTAGCGAACCTGCCTGACCAGCGTTGATAATGGGCTCCAGACCAAACCCGGTCTCGAGCCGGCTTCGACGATCCTGAATCACTAACAGAAACAGAAGGCCGTTGTCTTCCCCCTTCTTGCCGATGCCCCAGCGACGAAAGAGATCGTTGGCTACTTCTTCAATGGGCTCGCCATCGAGAGTTTGGAGCGTAACGATGGCCATCTGCGCTCCGGTCGCTTTTTCGAGACGGGCGGCGTATAGTTCGATTTTTTGCCGTGACGCCGGGTCGACCACGCCCGCAAAATCGCTCAAGTAACCTTGTGGTTTAAGTGAATTGAGGTCGAGGCCTTGCGCGGACGAAAACAACGCCAGCACAGCCAGCAGAACTCGTCCGAGAGGTTTCATGCAGAGTCGTTGGCCGGTTTTCGACTGCAGTTCGGCTCTGATTTTAGAGTATCAAGGACGTGGCGATGGGTTCGGGTCTGCAGGTTTCGGATCTTTCCTGCGGGACACAGGCGTGCCTTCGCGTTCATCTTCACAAGCCGGCGCGGGCGGCGGAATGATGATCTTCGGATCGATCTGAGCGCGAATCCGCATCCTGGGCATGAATGGGCGCGCAGACGGAGTCACGTTGATCAGCGGGACGGAACACGTTTTCGGAGGAGTGGCAGGCTTGAGGCTGGAGGGCGGTTCGGGTTTCGGGGATTCCGAAGGCCCTTCCTGAGCGACAGCTATTGCGGAGCAGAAACCGGCAGTCAGCAACGTTCTTGCGAACATAACGACTCCTTCAGCTTCCATCCTACCGCTCCGGGAGCAAGATTTATGCAGGGCAAGACCAGGTGATATTTTAATTCCGACGTATATATGAATCTCGAAGAAGTCGCGAAACGCGCCAAGGTATCTACTGCCACGGTTTCTCGAGTACTGAATAATGTTCAGGTCGTCAAGCCCACTACGCGCGCCCGCGTGATGAAGGCGATCTCGGATCTGAATTATCACCCGAATCTCCATGCGCGGTCGCTTGCTGGGGGCAAGAGCAGGACGATCGGGATGATCGTGTCCAACCTCGAAAATCCTTTTTTTCTGGATATTTTTCAGACCGTAGAGGCGCTGGCGCACTCCCGCGACTACGACGTGGTGGTGGCCAATACCGGATACGACTCGCAGCAGTTGGTGCATAGTGTGCGCCTGATGATTGGCAGGCGGGTAACCGGACTCGCGGTTATGGTCTCCGAAATGGATCCTGCTTTAATGCAGGAACTCACATTGTCCCGAATTCCGACGGTTTTTTACGATGTCGGCAGCGCGCGGCAGAATATCACGAATATCCGCGTGAACTACCGCAAGGGCATTGAGAGCTTAGTCGGATATCTCCACAACCTGGGACACCGGCGCATCGGATTTGTCGGTCACCATGACGCGCTTGATCCCATCAGCGAGCGAGCACAGACATTGATGGAACTCGCCTCTAAATATTCCCCGCATCTCGAGGTCAGGCGTGCGGGTGATGCGGACAGTCTCGAAGGAGGACGTCTTGGAGCGCGCGAGATCCTGAGGTCGGGCTTCGAGCCGACCGCGATCATGTGCGTGAACGATTTAATGGCAATCGGCGTTCTGCGGGAGTTGCGCGACCAGGGATTTCGCGTTCCCGAAGATATTTCGGTTACGGGATTTGACAATATTCGTTGGTCTGAGTTCTGCTTCCCACGCTTGACCACCATTCACATTCCGCGCGAGCAGATCGGCAAAATGTCGGTAGAAGCGTTATTGAATAACTCGGCAATGGCGCGCGCAGGCCGGGATATCGTGATTGACCCGGAGTTCCTGGTACGGGAGTCTACCGGGCCTGCACGCAAGTAGCGCCCGTTCAGGCTTCGTGATCGACGGCCTGAATGAGGGCCCGAATGTATCCGTAGGCGAAGGCGAAGGCCTGATTTCCGCCCCTGTCATCCGGATGGACGGGGACGTGATCCGGCATCAGCAGATACGGGTAGCCGACTTCCTTGTACACGCGGATGGCCTTCACGAAATCGACGTCGCCTTCGTCCGGGATACGTCTCCTGGAAGTCATTCCGCTTGCCTCGAATATTGCGGAAATGGACGTTGAAGATCTTCTTTCGCGATCCGAAATAGCGAATGACGTCGAAGATTTCTTTCCCGGGATCCTGCAACATCTCCGATACGGTTCCCTGGCAGAAGTTGAGGCCGTGATACGGGCTTTCGCGGATGCTGACGAATTTCTTCAGGCCGTCTACGGTTCCGAGCACGGCATCGATGCGCTGAAAGCCTTCCCCAGGCGGCACACCGGGATCGTGCGGATGGCAGGCCATTCTGATCTTATTTTCATTCGCCACCGGAATTACACGATCCAGGAAGTACGTGATGCGCTCCCAGTATTGATCCGCGTTTACCGGTCCGGCCTTGGTTTCCGGAGGGAATTTGTCGCTTGTTTTCGCCTCCGCGAGGCGCCAGGTGGAGTACGTCGAACCTCCGCGCCCGGGCGTTCGTTTCGGTGCGAAGGACTCCGAGCAGACTCATGTTGTACTTGATCGCCGGTATTCCGACTTTCGCGCAATTGCGAATGATGTTCTGGATCGCTTCGATATCGCGATCGCGTTCGGGGCTTTGCCCGAGCATGATTGCCGGCCGCTCGGTCCGGTCGACATGACTGGAGGCGAGGAAAGGAGGCGCGATGCAGTCAAGCCCGATCTTGTGTTTCTCGCAACGCTCTTTAATCTTCGAAAGGTCTTCGACGGAGTAGTAGCCTTTCTTCTCGGGATCCTCGGGATAGCCGCAAATGCCATCTACGCTATGGCGTTTGAAGAACTGCAGCCGTTGATCGCTAGTTGGCCCGCTCTGGCAGCCGAGCTTCATCAGGGCTCGCTTGGGAGTCGCCGCCTTGTGCGGTGGAGTCGATCGAGGCGATCTGGGATGCCGCGCCTGCGGCAGTGATGGTTAGGAGCTGTCGGCGATTCATGTCCTGAAATAATTATGGAACTGTATCACATTGGGCGACCGATTCGCCGCTATGGTTACCGCTGCGTTATCTGACGATCCGCAGCAGGTTACTGTAGTCGTCGGTCCAGAGCGGTACGCTCTTGCGAATCGGACTGGATAGATATTGGAGCTGGTTTGCGAGCTCGACATTTTTGGTAACGATCATCCAGCTCGAGAAGTGAATCTTGTTCATCTCGTCGCTGCTGTTGTGGATCAGGAGCGCTCGCGCGCCTTCATGGGACGCGACGCGACTGACCACCGGGGCCAAGTCAAGATGCTTGTTCGTCACGTGAATCGCTAAAGCGCCGGTCGGCTTTGTGTGGCGGAAGTACAAATCGAAAGCCTCGGCTGTCAGCAGGTGGACCGGGATGGAATCTCCCGAGAATGCGTCGACGACGAGCACGTCGAACGATTCCGGCGGCTCCCGTTCAAGCGATAAGCGCGCATCGGCGGGAACGATTTCGATTTTTGCCGCTGATTCCCGCAGATAACGAAATTCCACCCGCGCGATGTCGATGACTGCCGGATTAATTTCATAAAAGCGATAAACGTCACCAGCACGGCCGAAAGCAGCTAGAGTGCCGGTCCCGAGTCCGATCACCCCGACCCGCATCGGCCCGTCACGAAGCTTGTCGATTGCGATTGCCACACCCGACGCTCGACCATAGTAGGTGGTCGGGATCCGGCTGCGATCCGGCATCATGAATTGCGCTCCATGCTGGATGGTGCCGTTGAAGAGAGACCGGTAGACTGCGTCGGCTGCGCCCGAGTTCGCTCACTTGAAGAATGCCGTAGAAATTTCGAAGACGAACGTTATGCCGTGGCGAAGTGTCGGGCAGCAAGACTGCGACAGCGGTCGCGATTATGGTTGCGGCGCCTACGCGGAGTACTCGCTTGGTGGGAAATCGATAGAGCAGCCATAGGGCCAGGAGCATCGAGCCGAGCAGACCGAGCGGGAGCTCCAGATATTCGTTGAAGATGCGCGGGGCGATGAGGCCGACGAAGATGCCGCCCAAAGCTCCTCCCGCGGAGATCGTCAGGTAGTAGCCGGTCAGTTCATCTGCCTCCG
>CAWHYW010000034.1:0-186216 GCA_963833675.1 Bryobacteraceae bacterium
ACGGTCGCGACCGCGCGATACTCGGCATTCTGATTGCCGCTGTCAATCTTGAACTCCTGCAAACTGTCGGGAGCGGGCATATTCGCAAGCCCCAGGCCAGCTACACCGGAACTATAGGAGGCGCCGCCATTTCCGGGGTCGTTCACACTGACACCGTTAAGTGTAAAGTGATTTCCGCCCCAATAGTTACTTCCCGAAATTCGAGGATTGTTGCCGGTCGTCGACACGCCCGCGGCGAGGGCAAGGAGTCCGTCGATCGACCTCGTAGGCAGCGGGAGTTCGGACAACTGTTTAGCGCCAACCGTATTACCAATCGTCTGCAGGTCCGTTCGCACCAGGGAGCGCTTCCAGCCACTTCCACTGTCTGACGCACTTCACCGACCTGCAGAGTGATGTCCTGGCGCGCAGTCTGTGAGGCAAGGAGCTGAATGTCCTTTATCTCAACCGACTTGAATCCTTCCTTGCGGGCCGACACCGTGTACTGCCCAGCAAAGAGATTCGGCGCGGTGTAAGAGCCACCGGCATCGACAGCCGCCTCCACGACAACTCCTGTGCCCTGGTTTCGAACGACGATTGTGGCTCCTGGCACAGCGGCGCCGGATGGATCGGTTACCTGGCCAACGATGGAACCGGTAATGTTCTGAGCGGTAAGAGCGCTAGCTACGGCTAATAAACAGGCCAGTGTGGCCAAGCCATTTTGATGGCGTTTTTCATGAGCTCCTCTTTTGCGAGACAGCTGACGGGGCGTTTACGTGAATTTTGATTTGAAACGAAAGACTTGTCAAGATCAAAATTACTTTGTCAGTGTCAAAAGACCTTCGCGCGGTGGGGCTCGCATCCAGATTGTTCCTCTCAAAGAGACGTTGCCACAATCAAAATTTTATTGACTGCAGTGGGAAGGATCGGGTTAACTGAGGAGAACGCAGATACCTCACGCTCATGAAGATCAGCACAGTCGACTATCACGGCAGGATCCGGTCAGGAATCGTGAAGGATGGTCCTGAAGGACACCAGATTGAATTTTTTGTAGGGGATTCGGATCCGCCCTGGGCGTTTGGACCAGGGGAACTGGAGAACGTTGGTCGTGAACGCGCGATGCCGCTGAGTTCGTTCCGCGTGCTTCCGCCAGTTCCAAAACCGGGCAAGTTGCTTTGTCTGGCAGGCAACTATCGGGAACATATCGTTGAAAGCGGATATGCCGCGCCGGAAATGGAAGATGTCCTAACGCAGCAAGTATTCCTCAAACCTTCCACGTGCCTGATCGGTGACGGAGCGGAAATTCCGATTGGCGCCAACAACGTCGCAGTCGGATGGGAAGTTGAGCTGGCGGTCGTGATCGGCCGGGGCGGTCGCAACATCGCGGCCAAGGATGCGCTCGATCATGTTTTTGGCTACACGATCCTGAACGATATTTCAGAGCGGAAATTAAACAGCCGGCTTGCAAATCGAAAGAAGCGCGAACTCGATGTGTTTTTTGATTGGCTCGCCGGCAAATGGTTTGACGGCTTTGCTCCATGCGGTCCATGGATCGTGACAGCCGACGAGATTCCCGATCCTCACAATCTGGGCATACGCCTGTTTGTCAATGGCGAGTTGCGGCAGGAAGCGATCACGCGCGCAATGATTTTCGATGTTCCCGCGCAAATCGAGTACGCCTCCTCGATTACGCGACTGGAACCGGGCGACATCATCTCCACGGGCACTCCGGCAGGAGCTGGCCTCGGTTCCGGAAGTAAGGCGCTGAAAAACGGCGACGAGGTCGTCTGTGAAATAGATTCAATCGGCACGTTGCGGAACCGTGTGAGGGAGGCTGCGTGAATCTCAGCGCCATACCCGCTCGAGCTGGGCCGATCGAGATCACTGGGGCAGAGGTATTTCGCGTTTCGATTCCTCTTCATGAGCCGTTTCGCATCAGTTCGGGTGAGGTCAGCCGCAAAGACGTATTACTTGTTCGGATTTCTAACGGCGACCTTTACGGGTGGGGTGAGTCATCCGCGATGGGAGGCGGATTCTACTCCAGTGAGACTCCGGATGGCTGCGAGGCAGAGCTTCTCAACGTGCTGCTTCCCGCGGTCATTGGCAAGCGTTTCGAGACAATTCAAGAACTCGATAACCAGCTCGCGGCTATCAGTTCCAACTGCTTTGCTCGGGTAGCGATCGAGACTGCGGCGTGGGAGATGATCGCTCGAGAACATGGAGTCTCCGTTCGGGAACTGTTGGGAATCGGGTCGCGGCCGATTCCGAGCGGCCTTGCAATCGGCCTTTACGATTCGACCGCGGAACTGCTCGCAGCAATTGAACGGCAGCAGCCCCAGCGATATCAGCGGCTCAAGATCAAGATCAAGCGAGGTCAGGATGTAGAGCTGGTCCAGGCCGTCCGACAGAAGTTTGGATCGATTCCATTGTTCGTTGACGCGAATGCCGATTACACAATCGCGGATCTTCCGGTCTTCCAAGAGTTGGATAAGTTTGGACTGATGATGTTCGAGCAGCCGTTCGGCAAGAGCGATCTGGACGGTTCTCAGGAGCTTCAAAAAGCCATCAAAACACCCGTTTGCATGGATGAAAGCATCGAGACTGCAGCCTTGGCTGAAGAGGCGATCCATCGGGGAAGTTGCCGGATCGTGAATTTCAAAATTCAACGCGTTGGCGGATTTACGGAGAGCCTGCGGATTATCGATGCGTGCGTTCGTAACCAGGTGCCAATGTGGATGGGCACAATGCCTGAATTAGGTGTCGGGTCCGCGCAGGCGCTTGCATTGGCTGCGCATCCTGCTTTTGTATTTCCGACCGATGTCGAACCGAGCGACCGCTGGTTCGAAGATGATGTCCTGAAACCGGAGATGCAGTTATCCTCCGACGGGACGCTTAATGCGCCGGAGGGACCTGGGTGGGGCTTTGAAGTGGATCCCGCGAAGTTGGAACGTTGGGGAATTCGGACGACGTCACTGTGACTGCGATAAGGCTGACCCTCCCTGATTATGTGGTCATCGCCGGGTATTTCATTCTTGTGCTTCTTGTCGGTTTGTATTTCAACAAAAAGCAAAAGGCGGCGCAGGATTACTTCGCGGGAGGGCATCAGGTTCCCTGGTGGCTCGCGGGGATCTCGCATTACATGTCGAGCTTCAGCGCCTTCACCTTTATTGCCTATTCGCAAATTGCTTACACCTACGGCTGGGTAGCGATTACACTCTTCTGGACAACTGTACCGGCGTGCGTGATGGGCGGCCTTATCTTTGCGCGGCGCTGGCGCCGGGCGCGAGTCATTACCCCAGTGGAGTTCCTCGAGAAACGCTTCAACGCTCCCTTGCGCCAGATGTTTGCATGGGCCGGCATTCCGGTGAAAATCTTCGATGACGCCCTTAAAGTATTTGCCACTGCGCTGATTCTTTCCGCAGCGTAGGCGTGGATCTGAAGGCCGCAATCATTGTTTGCGGGATCGTGACAGTCACCTATACGCTCCTGGGAGGCTTATGGGCTCTCGTTGTTACCGATTACGTCCAGTTCCTGATGAAGATTGCGGCGATGCTGCTGCTGCTGCCACTAGCGGTCTGGCGCGCAGGCGGCTCTGCACAGGCATTTAACGGGCTGCCGCCAGGGTTCCTGCATATTACAGGGGGCCCTTATGACTGGACCTATCTGCTCAGCTTCGCGGCCCTGATCACCATCAGCTACAACGCGACGTGGGCGCTTGCGCAGAAATATTATTCCGTTCCGGATGAGCCTTCGGCGAGCAAGGCGGCCTATCTCTCGGCTGCTTTGAATTTCGTTGGGACGCCACTCATGCTGCTTCCTGCCGTGATCGGGCGCAAGTTTTTGCCGGATCTGATTTCGCAGCATAAGACAGCCGATACATATGTATTGCTCGTCCTGGAGCTGTTGCCTGTAGGCATGGTGGGAATTATCGTTGCGGCAATGTTCTCCGCAACGATGGCGACGATTAGCGCCGACCTCAACGCGATCGCGAGCGTCCTTACTCGGGATTTTTATCAGCGCCTTCTGAACCCTGATGCCAGCGACCGTACGTCGGTTCGGATGGGCCGGATTTTCACTCTCTGCTTAGGAGTGATCATCATCGGCCTGAGTTTGTGGATCGCCGTAAGCCAGCAGCAATCGTTATTCAGCCTGATGGTGACAATCTTTGCGCTATTTCTTGCGCCGACCATGCTGCCGATTCTTGCGGGACTGACCGTTCGATGGGTGACCTGGAAGGGCGCATTAACAGGTTTCATCGCCGGCCTGGCGAGCGGCGCGATCACGCTCATTTTGAAAACCTGGTACTTGCCGGCGCTGCCGGGGATGCAGGGGGAATGGGCCTCCTACCGCTTTGAAGGCTTTTCGATCTTTACCAATATCGCGGTGACCGCCATTGGATTGTGGCTGGGGAGCGTCGTACCGAAAGCAGACCGGGAGGAGCAAGCCAGAATTGCACTTTTCTTTCGCGATCTCGACACTCCCGTAGCCCCAAATGAGGTTAAGGCCTCGAGCGAAGATTCGGCGCGACCCGCGCTTGGAGCGGCAACCATTATTGTCGGTTGTCTACTGGCGCTTGCCGGACTGGTCGCGAATTCGTCCCAGGCCCGCTGGATCGATCTCGTTTTTGGTCTTGGGCTTGCGATTTTCGGTCTGACTTTTTTGAGAAAGAATAGGGCGCCGCGGAGCTGCGTTTTCTCATACTGTATGAGGAACATCTACCGGCACATACTGCTTTTATGCGCTCTCGAAACATCGCAGCGGGTCAAAAGCGAGAGACCGAATGGCTGTTGCCGAATCTCGATTCGCGTTTAAGCATGCAGGTTTCGAATCCCGGGAAGGAGCCGGCTAGAGCGACTGGCAACTCTTTCGGTCACCGAGGCGCGTACAGTTGCGCCGGAATTCCCTGGCCGGCTCGCCTTCGCGCTACTCGTGGGCAAACCCGGTGAGTCAAGACCCGCTACCTTTCTGCCCTCGCAGGCCGATGATCTTGACGCCGATGGAGATCCCGATCAATTCGAATTTCCAGTCGAGCTTGCGCCTGGCGAAAGCCGGCAGGTCGACGTGTATTACTCGACGAAGCTCACGGATACAGTTTCCTATCCCAAGCAGGTTCAGGCGAAGCATACCTACGGTTACAACAGGGAGGTGGCAGCGCTCGAATCAGAGTTGATCGGCTATCGCACATACGGTGGGTTCTTCCTGGATTTCATGGGCCGATCTGCGGGTCATTCGGCCTTAATAACGACCTTGCCGGCTACGTTTCGATCTACAGGGATCTCGGCGCGGGACGAGATGTATTCCACATCGGCAAAACGCTCGGGCTGGGAGGAGTCTTCCTGCGGCGAAATGAAAAGATTTGGCAGCCGCCGATGAATGTGCCTACTTACGCGCATAAGCCCTCGCCTGAAGTCGTGCCGCATTATCGCGTTGTGGCACAAGGACCGATTCGAGCCATCATCGAGGCGAGGCTCGACAACTGGAATCTGGACGGCGATGTGGTTGGGCTGCGAGCGCTCTACACGATCGATGCCGGTGAGTCGCATGTTCGGTGCCACGTTGAGGCGGCGCCCCTCAAAATGCGGACCGGCCTTGAATATGAGGTTGGCTTCGGCTTTCGTCAGATTCCGGCTGAGTCCGTCACGACTTCACCAGGACACGTGATTGTGACGGGCCGGCAAAATCAGCGAGATGGTGACATCGGTCTCGGATTCTATTACGATCCTCAAGCGTTTGGCCACTCCAACTATTGTTCAGACCGAGGATGGAGGAAACCACGCGCTCGTTTTGCGAAACAAGCTTCGTGCGGGTGAAGTGGTATCTGCTGACTACTCGGTGGCAGGGGCGTGGAGCGGTAGCGGGATCACGGAGCTTCGCACGTTTCTCGAGGGCGTCGGCCGAGTTACTTCAACGCGACTTAGCAATCGGAGAACTTCGTTTCACCAAAACTCCGCGGCCTGACAAGGTCGAAGCCGAAGCACAATAGTATGGTCGCTGCATTTCAATGAAACCTTCCGGTAAGGACGTCTATTACATCGAAGTTGTCGGGCGGGCGCTCGATGTGCTCGAGGTGTTCGTACACGAACAGAAGCCGCAGCTTTCTCTAAAGGAAATCGCCGATCGCTTGGACCAAAGCATGAATACCGTGTTTCGGCTGTTTTACACGCTCGCCGTCCACGGATACGTGACCAAGATCAACAAGCAATACGAGTTGGGTTCGAAGCTGTTGGATCTCACCAGCGCGAAGATGCGGCACACGGACCTCGTTGCCGTTGCACGTCCATTCATGGATGAATTACTGGAGCGCTTTCGAGAAACAGTAAATCTCGGCGTGATTATGGATGGCAAAGTACGATATGTCGAGGTGCGGGAAAGCCCGGAGAGATTCCGGCTTGTAGAGCGAGTGGGTGGAACCGATCCTCTCCACTGTACGGCTCTTGGCAAAGCACATCTGGCTTATCTTCCGTTTGCCGAAGTTCGCGAGCTAATGCGGGTACACGGCATGTCGCGGGTAACCGAACATACGCTGAATACGATCACAGCCTTAAAGGCAGATCTTGAGGAGACTCGGACGCGAGGTTACGCCGTTGATGATCAGGAGAGCATGCTTGGCGGCTATTGTGTCGCGGCTCCAATCTTGAATGAGAAAAAACATCCGATCGCCGCAGTCAGCATCGCGGCGCCGAATGTACGACTGAACCAGGCGCATGTCACAGTGGTCGCGGCAGCGTTGCGCGACGCGACCAAGGCCATAGCCGAAACGCTGTGGTCGTCTTCCGAGTCTCCAAAGCCGGCCTTCAGGCAGTCCGATCGAGAGTAATTTGTCATAGACAAAGTCAATTTGTCGTTGACAAAATGCTCCAAACCGAGTTTACTAGGCGTAACCGAATGGTGATCGACGCTCACGTCCACATCGGCAAATCGGCCCGCCTTCAAATCGATGTCACTGGAGAGTTCCTGGTCAGGACGGCGGACGAACTCGGCATCGATCGAATCTTCTGTACTGACTTGACCGCGTTGTTTTACGACATGCAGGAAGGCAATCGGCTGCTGTACGAGCAGATGAAGTTGTTTCCGGACCGTATCATCGGGTACGCAAGTCTCCATTCGACGCGCTTCGGTCAGCTTGCTCTTGATGAACTGCAACGGTGTCATGACGAATATGGAATGGTTGGCTTGAAGATCTACTCCACGCCCGAAGCATCGATTGCCGAGCCTGCAATGATCCCGATTCTGGAAAAATGTGTGGACTTGCAGTTTGTGGTCCTAGCTCACACTACACCTTCCGAGTGCGAGTACCTGATGAGCGCCGTTCCCGAATGTCGTTTCATGATGGCGCATGCGGGCGGCCAGCCGTTTGCAAAAGGGGATTGGAATCGAGCGATCATGGCGGCACAGCGCTTCGAGAACCTTTATCTCGAAACAGCCAGCTCCACAATCGACACGAATTTTCTGGAAACTGCGGTATCGATTCTAGGGCCCGAGAAAATTATTTTTGGCACGGACATGCCTTTACTGGACCCTTGGACGCAAATCGCTAAGATACGTGACACCGCGATCACGATAGCGCGAAGGATGTTGATCTGCGGCGGAAACATAGCTCGCCTGATCGGACTCGGTTGATGCGAATCGATGTGCACGCCTATATCGGGAAATGGCCGTATTGGCCGGTCCCGCAAGCCGAGGCAGAACAGGTGATCGCAGTGATGGACAAGGCCACGATCGACACGGCAATCATAAGTTCCACACGAAGCTTGTTCGTTAACTGGTGTGATGGAAATACGGAAGCCTCCAAGGCGGAGATCCGCTTTCCCGAAAGATTTATATCCTTTCCCTGCGTCGGTCCACCGGAATTAAGTCACAAGCTGGAGGCGAACGAGTTCGACCTCAGCGCCGCGTCAGGCGTGCGTGGAGTAAGGCTAGCTCCGCAATTTCAGACTTATCACTTACTGTACGAACCGTTTATCGACGATCTCTGCGAAAAGGCTGCGTCCCTGGAAATTCCTGTGCAGCTTCCGCTACGCGTGCTGATGAACTGGGGCCTGCCGATGCTGGAACTTGGCTGGATTGCGGCGATCGTAGAGCGACATCCGCGAACACCATGGATTTTGACCGGCCTGAACTATTTTCATGAACTGCGAGTAGGATTGGCGTTGATGCGGCGCTTCCCTACAGTGCACATTGAGACCTCCTGTATCCAGGGCTTCGACGCAATCGCCAAGATTGTTCAACAAGTGGGCAGCGAGCGCGTTCTCTTCGGCTCTGCGCTCCCGCTTCAAAATGCCGCTGCTGGAGTTACGAAGATCGAACACGCTCGAATTCCGGACTCCGATCGTGAGGCGATCTTTTCCGGCAATGCGCGCCGTCTTCTCAAACTGACAAATCACTATGGATGAAATACGGCTTGGAATAGTCGGCTCCGGCTTCATGGGTCGGACCAATGCAGAGACTATTACGCGATATTTGAAGGGCGCCCGTTTGGTTTCGATTGCAGGCGGGACACGAGCTGCCGGGATTAGCGCAAGAATACGGCGTGGAATGCGATCCGGACGTGGCAACGCTGCTCGGCCGGTCCGGACATAGATGCGGTATTCATCAGCACTCCGCATGCGCAACACGCAATGCAGGCGGAGATGGCTGCCAGATCCGGCAAACATATTCTCCTTGATAAGCCGATGGCGGCCAGCGTTGAGGCATGCGATCGAATCATCGCCGCGGCTGGCAGGTACAGGCGTAAACGTGATGATCATGTTCGGCCAGCGCTTTCGAAAGATCAACCTCAAGGCCTATCATCTGATCAAAGAAGGCGCTATCGGACGGATCACTCAGATCCATACCTGCGCTTTGAATTCTGGTGGTCTGGCGTCATTGCCGCCGTGGCAAAGCGAGCCGGAGAATCTTGGAACTCTCTTCGGGCACGGTATTCACAATCTGGATCAGATCCGATGGTTTACAGGTGACGAAGTGATCAGCGTGTCGGCGCGGATCCAGCGACAGGCGCCATCCAACAACGAAGTGGCCACGATGGCTGTGCTTGGCATGCGGGATGGCGCAATGGCGACCGTCTGGGTTAGCTGGACAATACCAATGCCGGGGTTTCCGCACAGCGCGTTCTCATCGCGTGTCGTTGGAGAGACCGGAATTCTGGACCTCGATGCATATGGGGTTCTTCGCCTTGGCAGGAATGGCGAGTGGAGTGTTGTAGCCGAACAGGAGCCGATTGATTTCAAAGGTAAGGGAATGCTCGATCCGGTGCGTTTAGAAGCGTACGCCGCACAGGGCGCCGAGTTTTTGAACAGCATTCGCGAGAAGAGGGCTCCGTCGGTCACCGGCGCAGACGGACGCGCAGCGGTTGCTATAGCACTGGCGGCATATAAATCGGCTGAAGAACAGCGCACGGTCATTTTGTAATCATGTCTACGACGACTAAAGCTCTCGCCGTAAACGGCGGGCCCAAAGCCGTGCCAGATCCTCTACCAGGGTTTCTGCGCAGTGATGGTCGCACGTTCGGGCCAGAGGAAGAGGCGTTATTGCTGCAGGCAATAAGATCCGGTTGTCTGACGCGAAATGGCGGCGTCATGGTCCGCGGGTTCGAGGCTGCTTTTTCACAGCGTCTCGGAACGATGCATACAGTAGCTTGTTCGTCGGGCACTGCGGCTGTTCATCTCGCAATTGCGGCGCTTGATCCTGAAGCCGGAGATGAATTCATCGTGCCGCCGATCACTGACATGGGGACGATCTTACCCATCATTTGGCAGAACTGCATTCCTGTTTTCGCCGATGTGGATGTGCGGACACTGACGATCGATCCTGTCAATGTGGAGCGGCGGATCACCAGTCGTACTCGCGCGATCATTGCTGTCCACCTCGCGGGTCAACCGTGCGACATGAGTGCGCTGCGATCGATTGCCGACCGACATGGATTGGTCCTAATCGAAGACTGCGCTCAAGCTTTCTGGGCCGAGCATCATGGCAAGCTGGTCGGAACGCTCGGAGATATGGCGTGTTTCAGCCTGCAACAAAGCAAGCACATCACTTGCGGTGAGGGTGGCCTAATGACGACATCCAACGCGGACTATGCGCGTCGGGCACTCTTGTTTTCCGATAAAGCCTGGCCTCGCGACGGAGGTGGACTCGGATCGTGGCGATTTCTTTTTCTTTCTCAGAACTACCGGATGTCGGAATTGCAAGGCGCTGTCGCCCTCGGACAACTCCCCAAAATTGAAGGCATTGTTTCTCGACGACGAGCTTGCGCTCAACAGTTGACGGCAGCGCTAAAGAATATTCCAGGTGTTCATCCACCTCCCGTGCCAGAGGAAACGAGTCCAGCATGGTGGTTGTACATGCTTCATGTCGACTCGGACATACTCGGAGTCTCGACTAGGCAGTTCGGCGAAGCTTTGCTCGCGGAAGGCGTTCCAGGTTGGGTTGAGTACATTATCGACCCTCTCTATCTCTCGCCCGTATTCGCCGAGCAAAAGACATATGGATCGTCTGGTTATCCATTCGCAGAATGGCCTGGACAGAACTTTGCGAGAGGACTTTGTCCGAACGCAGAACTTGCGCTTTCTCAGATAATCGCTCTGCAGTGGAATGAGAACTACACGGAATCTCACGTTATGCAGATCGCCGGCGCAATCGAAAAAGTGGCTTCTCACTACCTGACATAACGCCTTATGAAACGAGTCGGCCTTTCGCTGCTTTGCTGTTTCTGTGTGTCTGCGGCGGAGTTGCCCTGGTACATGAAAGAGACGGCGATGACCGATGATGGCCGGCTCACCTTTCTAAGTAAATCCTGGTGGCCGAGAGCAAAGGCTCTCGCGGAAGGCGGCAGTTTCACGCTTGACCTGAACCGCGATGGGCGGCCTGACACTCTGATCCAAAAAAGAGATGGAAATGTGGTCGAGATCATCGATGACAGCGGCAAGGCGCAGGATCTCGCGTCCAATCAATCCAGCGCAGCCTATGTAGTCAGCTTCAATGCCACTGGGCTAGTCGACCGCATGGTGGTCTACATCGACAACGATGGCGACGGCAAAGCCGATGAGACGGATTTTCGCCATTACCGTGACGGCTATCTCCGCTATTCGTGGTTCAGCGAAAACCACGATGGCAAAGGCGGACAAGTGTTCATGCTTAAGAACTGGAGCTATGTTGGCGGCAACGATTTTCGAAATAAATTTCGCGGCGACTCGGAAATTTATCTAAATAAGTATGACCCGGTCTCGCGGAGTTGGCTACCGCTCTCGGAGTGTCCATTCACGTTTTGGGATTTGAACAAGGACGGCCACAGTGATCTCGTTCTCCGCGTATCCGCAGCGCCGCTTTCGAGCAACTCGGGCAGCGACACGGATTATGCGAATCGCTACGACTACATGTGGGCGCCAAAAGCAACGCCATTAAGCGAGATGGGCGCCATGAATGTTCGCTTTAGTTACAATCTCGATCCCGACCCGAGGAAGGAGCCCGTGGAGAAGCCCCACTTCACTTTCGGCTTCAATCTCGTAGGCGAGCAGCCCTATGATTTTCCTGGTATGCGATACACGAATCCGAGAAGGAGACCGCCTCAAACCGTAATGCGACTTCCACGCACATCCGGTGTAGACATGGCGCATGCGTTATCCCGCGCAAAGCACGGGTTTCACCTGGGATGAAGCTCGCAGCGTCTTCCGATGGGAGGGACAGTTCTGGATCTACGAACGGGAATACATGCCAAACACTGGTGGTCCTGTGATGCGGTGGAATATGCGAAGGGAATATTCGCCCCTGCCCTCAAAGGAACGCTCCTTGTACTACTCGGATGTGGATAAGCGGTATCACCTTCTTGGCGCTCGCGAAGGATGGATGGAAGTTGGCCACCTCGTGAACAATACGAAGGACCTCGAGTTCCGCTACTTCGATTCGGATGGCGATGGATATCTGGATACCACTCAGGTGCTGCTTGGCTCCAATCCTGTTCCAGTACGCGTAAGTCGGGTCCTCGACGTTCGCAGCCGCCCTGTGAAGCTCACAAGAGATGCGATGCGGGAGGATTACAACAATCGAATTCTGCCGGAAGCGATCCGTGGTAATGAAAAGCTGATTTCCGTTCTGAAAACAGTTGTCCAATCGCCGCTTGCGGTTGCCTACGAAGCGGAGGCGCAAAAAGCGGACAACGCTGAAAGGCGGCGGTTCTGTCTTGATATCGCCCGTGAGTTGTATTTTCTCGCTGCGCGCTCCTGTTCTATGAGAGGAATGCGGCAAATCCGTATGCCTCGCTTCCCGCCGCGAAGAACAGTTCACGAACGTTTTCTCCTGGCCCTGTGGACGGCGGCTACACTCTAGGCGATACGCTACGGTTTTGGAAAACGGCAAAGCTGATCGAAGCCTTCATCGCTAGCTACGAATCGGGCGAGATGGAATCAGCAGCATCGAAGGCCCTTGAGATTGTAGAGACAAAATGAGGCGAGTACTTCAGGTTGGATTCATCATACTTCCGTTACTTGCTCTTTTGGGCCAACAACAACATCACGATCAGGAATTGTTCCGCCAGATATTCGGCGATTCCATTCACTTCGATCCGGCTGCGGTGGCTAAGGTAAAGTCGCTACCTTCCGGCGAGTCGTTTAAAGCTCGATACCAATGGAGACGGGAAGATAGATACGATCTACTTCATCGATCCGGATCCCAAGCACGATGATCGGCTGCGTCCGATTCTTGTGAAAGCGATCGATCGCGACGGCGATATGGAGCGCACTGGCAGCCCGGATCGGGACAGTGACATGTATGTCGTAGATCTCCATGCTGACGGAACAATCGACTCCGTGGTGGAGTATATCGATCGTGATCATGATCAAGCGTTGGATGAGATGGCCATTTACACCTACTCTGCCAATAGTCGCAACCTTGGCACCGACACGATTCAGGTGTGGTGGTCCAGAGACATCGGCCACGATCATCGATTGTGGGAGACGGTGAACTATCGTTACCAGCAAAAGGAGTGTCAGTTTCGCAGCGATTTCAATGGCGACGAGGTCTTCTCAAGTTACGTATTCAGCGCAGAGAAAAAGCGATGGATCCCTGGCTGGGAGAACCCGTTCGGCTTTTATGATGAGGACCACGATCAGCTTTCCGAAGTGGTGATCCGCTTCTCCGGCAAAGGCGACCAAGTAGAAAGCATGCGGTATAGCTTCGACGCCGACAATGACACGCGACCGGGTAATCCTCACGATTACGACTTCGGTTTCACCTGTGTCGCTTCCCGCAAGGAAAGTGACGGGAGAACGATAGCGTTGCCGAGCAATCTCACCAAAAAGATAACTCTGCAGGGTTTTCCCGCAGATCCCGTGCTCGGTTGGAAGCACGCGCGCAAGTTTGGAGAAAAGGCAGACTGGGGCCGTGTGCTGATGGCCTGGGTTGAAAATAATAACAACGTAGATTCGCGTCCCGACGAGGATCCTCACAGCCGTTGGGAAGGAGTGATCGCGAGTCCCACAGACAAGTTTCCACAGGTCGGCGGCCCTCCTGTTGGGCCGTACAATACACGTTATGAAACCGATCTCGATAACAGCGGCCGAATGCAGCTCTATTACTCGGCTGTTGACCGGCGTATCCATTTGCGTGGAGCAGACGAGGGCTGGTTGAAAGCCGATTACGATTTTGATGGGAAAGTTGATTTCGAAATCCGCTACGAAGACTCGGATAAAGACGGGATTGTCGACACTTGGAAGACAGATGTGGATGGGGATGGAACGATGGACCGCACAATTCAGCTTCGGGACCGCCCACAGCCAGTTCCTCTTAACTACAGAGTTCTCAATTCCCGCTACACAACGCTGCTGGATGATGCCGTAGCGCAGAACCGAGTCGCAATCGATGCCATGAAGGCGTTCTTGCGCATGAAGGAGTCGAGTTTTCGAGAAGACCAGATTGAGCAATATTTTCGCGATCGTTTATCTGATTATCGAAGCTCGGCCGGAGTCGGACGTCGGATTCACGATAGCCGCGAAGGTGAGCGTTTTTATCAAGACTTAGTCCGCGAACGGTACTTTTTGCGCGTGGAACGGCTCCTAGCAGGGCAGCCGGCGCTGCTACGCACTCTCGACAAGTTGTACGCCAGCGGGGATTACCGCCAGTTTGCGCGAGCAACTTCGAACGCCCCACTAATTTGAACTGGCAGGAAACGATAACTTAGACTGGCCATCCACTGCATCTATCGCCTCGCCGTCGATTCGGACCGCAAGATTCCCGGTTTTGAGTTCATAAACTCCGTTTTTAGAAGTCCACGTAGCCGCCTCGGGACTGTCCGCCGCGCCACGGGGCCGTAGAACGGAAACAAAGACTGCTTCCGGAGAGTTCTCTTTTATCGCGTAGCTCAAGATCACGGGACGAGTGATGAGCGCTTTCTCAGACTTTTCAAATTGATTCAGGAGCAAAGGCGCGTTTTCCCGAGATTCCTGCAGGGGGATGGATCCCAACACCTGTAGATCTAATGCTGAATTATTTTTATGAATGTGCGCGGGATTGAGTCCCTGCGTTTCGGTTGCCGAAGCGGGGTGCCAGATCACGGAGAACCTATGCGGGCTTTGACTCTTTACACGATCAATCACGATGATCGCGCCATTCTTACGATAAATTAGGGTTCGTGTGTACCGCTCGAGGCGATCGCCGTAAGCCGGAGTCAGATCGGCACGGACAGCGTCAAACTCGTCTCCGAGGGAACTTTGGATAATTTTTGGATAGTCCCCGAGAAAGCGGTTGTCCGGAATTCTCTGGCTTTCAGGATCGGCGTCGATTAACAGCGTGTTGTGACCGAGCGCTTGTATGACATAGGGCCGATAAAAGGGGTCTTTGTAGTAATCCGAATATCCTGCCTCATCAATAAGAAGCTCGCCGCGATGCGCAATGGAAAGACTGCCCTGGTCCGCGTGATTGTGATTGAAGTTCGCCGCCGCTCGCATGTTGATTACCGTGGCTTCAGGACTCCATCCACTGCGAAATGTAGCGTTTCCTCGAATTGGAAATACCGCAGAGCGAGGCAGGACCGGCGGATCTTTTGGGGTGTGGATCGATCCTTCCCAAAGCAGACGAGACAAGAGTGAGCCGCCCCCTGAGTCTTTGTGATCGAGGTATGTTCGGCTCAGTGTTGGATCGGAATTCTGTGATGCAGCGTATGCATACACGCCGAAAGGACGGATCGAAGCATGCGAGTCACCATGGTCGAGCGCCTCTCCGCTCCCATAAAAGGCATAGAGCAGATGCTTCCAGGAATGGATAAGCGGAGCATCAATGTTTTGGCCCAGTCGCCGCTTCGATGCTGCTGCGGCAAGCGAGCTGGTTTGCATATCGAACTTCATGTAGCTGGCGCCTTCCCCGTAGCTACCGTCCGCCGTATAGGTGGCATCAATGTGATCCCGTAGCTTTGTGAACAGCCCCAATGCGTATCCGGCGAGATCGGGATTGTTCGCCTCAAGAGCAGCAAGTAACGCGCCTCCGACCGCGTGACCGATCCAGTTGCTGGTGTGAAAGATGATGCGATCGTTTAAAACGTATTCGTCGAACGCCGGAATGACCGATTTCTCGGCGAGACCGCGCTCGATCATTTCGACTTCCTGTTGCGATAACTTGGATCGGATCAGATCAGTCGCAAGCGCGAGATGCGAGGCGACGATTCCGACAGGATAATAGGTCCTGTATCCGTGCGCGGGAAACCAGGGATGAATCCATGTTGGCCAGGCAGCCATCGACAGCAGAATCTTGCGAGCGTTCGAGAGTGACTCCTCATTGCCCGTGTGGCGATACTGTAACGCTTCAAGGACAGCGGCTTCCGAAGGTGGCTGAAGCAAGTTGAAATAGGATGGCAAACCCGGCAGCAACCAGCGATCATTGTAGGCGATGATGTTCGGCCCAAGTTCCGGGTGAATTGTCGTCCGAAGCCTGGTTACGCGTTGGTGAAGGACATCGAGCAAGTCCTTGCCAGCAGGGGGAATATCATCAAAGAGCAATCCCGATTCCTTGTTGGGCTTCAGGAGTAGGAGCATGGTGGCGCTTCCACTCGAACTCTTCAGTTCGGCGCGCCACATGCCGGCCTTGTCCTTCGAAGTGAAACGATAGGTGGCCTCTTCACTAATCAACTGGTTGGTCGGATCGAACAGTCGCACTTTGGCCTGTGGCGCTTCGATGCGCAACTCTTCGCCTGTAGTGTAAGAGCGACGGACGTAATGCAGTCGTCGATCTTCGTCCCAGATGCTCGCCGGCGCAGAGACTGGTAGATCGCGCTCGCGCATTGCGGATATACGGACATCATCGATCAGGAAGCGTTCTTCGCGGCCCTCCCGCGCTTCCGGAAATATCGCCGTTATAGAGATCGCACGAATCTCCGCTCCTCGATCATTGGTCGGCAGCGAGAGCGAGGCCTCGGTCCAACCATCGTTCTTTGCGGCAGCTATCGAGAGCACGCGAGGCTTGTCGCCGGAAAAGACACGAATCTCAATGTGGGTCGCTCCCGAGGACGGAACCGCGTAAAAGAACTTCAGCTGCGGATTGCCGCCGGCAGCCGCTCGCACCTTTCGTACGAATCCCAGTCGCCATATCCCGTCGCGAGTGGGAGCACTGTGTCGCTCCAACGCTTTTCGATCTTTATATTGGACCGGATCGAGGGTCGGCTCATATCCCGCGTCCTGCGCCAGAGGATAACTCTCCCACCCCTGCCGCATACCAGACTCGAAATCACTCCGAATCGTCCAGGGCGCCAAAGAAGCCGCTCCGCAGCTAACCGCGAATGCGCCCAGCAGCAAGCATCGATACTTCATCGCAGAGCGCTTCCCGCCGAAGCATAATGCGGAACAACAACCTCGCTCAGGGATTCCTCCACAGCCCCCAGGGTCTGCGCGACATCCGCATCCGAGTGTGCGGCAGATAGAAACCAGTTTCCACGGGGGATGATCCGAATACCACGTTGCGTCATAGCAGATACAAACTTTGCATAAAGTTCGTTGTCCATGGCCAGCGACGTCTTGTAATCGACCATGTCCGTTGCCTTGCCTACGTCTATCGGAAAGCCCACGAAGAAGACGGCAGGGTCGCCCTGCACTACGATGGGCACGCCAACCTTTGCCGCACTTGCGCGAATACCCTCCATCAGTGCTGACCCCGTCTGCTGAATCTTCCGATAGATGTCGCCATTGTCGCGTTCGAGGACGCCGAGAGTGGCCACACCGGCTGCGATCGCAGGTGGCAGGCTATTGTAAGTTCCACCGTGGCCGACTTTGCCGGATGCGATCAACGCGAAGAGATCCTCCCGTCCGGCAATGACACTCATGGGTAGACCATTCGCCACTGCCTTGCCGAAGATGCTCAGGTCGGGGCGAACACCGTACTTTCCTTGCGCTCCCGCCAGTGATACTCGAAAGCCAGTTATCACTTCGTCGAAGATCAGCACGATGCCGAATTTCTTTGTGATCTCGCGCAGAAACTCCAAATATCCCGGACGCGGCTCGATCACTCCGGTGTTGCCCATGATCGGCTCGGTTATGATCGCCGCCACATCCTTGCCATGAATTTTTAGATAGCTCTCCACCGCCGCAGAGTCATTCCATGGCAAAACAACCACACGGCTATCGCGCGCGGAAAATTGACCGGCGCTTTCAGGCAATCCGTCTGGGACTGCGTCCACCGAGGGCGAGAGGCTGTACAGGATATTGTCGAGCCAACCATGATAATGGCCCTCGAACTTGATAACGAGTTCGCGGCCCGTAAACGCACGCGCCAGGCGTAACGCTCCATGGACGGCTTCTGATCCGGAGATACCAAAACGTACTCGCTCGGCCGAGGGAACGATCCGGACAATCTTCTCGGCCAGTTCGATCTCCGCCTCGTGTTGCGCGGCGTAAACTTGGCCTCGCCACAATTGGCGGCAGGTTGCTTCAATGACTTCCGTGTGCGTGTGACCAAGGATCAGAGGCCCGCGCCCAAGCACGTAATCGATGTACTCATTTCCGTCGACATCGAATAGACGTGAACCTACGCCGGAATCGAAGTAAAGAGGCAGAGGCTTATCGCCACGTCTGACATTGCTGCTGACGCCTCCTGCCAGCGACTGTTCGGCCCGCTTCAGCAAAGAGCGCGATTTTGAATAGCGATCTGTCATTCCGAAATTCCAACTTTAGAAATAAAGTTCGTCACTGGCAGAGGCGGCACTGCGACACTCTGGCCGGTGGCAAGGGATTGATGAATGGCGGTAAGCACAGCCGTTACTTGCCGGCCATCCACCACATTGACTGCAGGAGGACGATCCTCGAGCACGCATCGCACAAAATCCTCGAGGCACGAAGGAAAGGCTCCACGAAGAGTCCCGAATACTTCATTGGTCAGAAAACATTTCGGATACGTAAAAGCGTCCTTCGTGCTCAACTCGATGCTTTCGCGTTTGCGATCGAAGTGGAGGTGACCGGCTTCGCCATTGATGGCGACGAACGAATCCACAATGGTTGGAAATGTATTCGGATATATCCAGGCCGATTCGAATACCGCAATCGCGCCGGAGGCAAAACGAACCTGAGCCTGGATCGTATCCCAAGTGTCAATCCCTCTGGCAGCAAGTACCTGCTTCACTCCCCATGCGCGAGCTTCGACCGGTTCACTCGCAAAAAACCACCTGACAAGATCTATGTCATGGCAACTGAGAAACCATGCCGGAGTCGTCTGCGCCGCCCAGGAGATGTATTCCGTCGGAACATAGATTGTGTCGTTCTTGCGCGCATAAGCGCTGATCGGGCGGCCGACGGACCCGCTCTCAATTGCGATCCGTCCATGATGATACGGCGCTAGCCAGCGATGATTAAATGCCACTTGAACTTTGACGCCAGTCGCGCGGGCCGTTTCCAGAAGTGCATCAGCTTCGGCAAGATCGACCGTCATGGGCTTCTCAATCAGCACGTGCTTCCCGAGTTCCATTGCGCGCTTGGCCGGCTCGAAGTGCTCGCCGTCGGGAGTGGCGACGCAAACAGCGTCCACTTCTTCCAGCGCCAATAATTCCTGCCAGGTCGCGCAGCTGCGCGGCACGCCATACTTCTCCGCGATCGCCGCAGCTTTCTCCGGCGTGCGCGAAGCGACTGCCACCACCTCCGATAACGGGTAACGTTGATAAATGCGCACGTACTGCTCGCCCATGATGCCGAGGCCGATGACGCCGATGCGCAGCTTCTTCTCCATTCACCTATCTCAGCGATCTCCAGGAGCGCAGTTGCTGAGTCAATCAGAGAACCGGCCGCTTCCGGCGTCACTCTCGATGCGACAACTTCATATCCGAGCGATTCATTCGCTTCCGACGTGGGTACATATCCGATGTAGTCGTTCGCCAGCCCCACGAACATTGTTCGCGTAAAGGGAGAACGCTGCCGGATTTCCAACGATATCCCTACAAAGACCTCTCCCGGAAAGGTGAGCAACGCCGTATTCCCGATGCGAATCGCAGTAAGTTCGGCGTCGAGCAGCTTCGGCTCGGGCAATCCTTCGGAGAGCAACGCATAGTACTCATCAATCCGGCTGAAGAGACTACGCTGCTTGGCCAAGATCACTTCACTTCCGGGCGCTCCCGACGACTTCTAATTTGCGCATCGCCTCTCCGGCCTGAGCACGGCGAGCCTGCATGTCGATTAGGGGCGGATATGATTTCAGTGGCAAACGTGCAACGCTCGTCTTCGCCTCGAGAATCGGGACTTCCGGCGCGAACCGATCCCAGCCAGCGAGAACGCAGTCAGCCAAGCGGGAGCCCAGTTCTTCTGCACGCTTAAAAGTACGATTCGGAGCAATAACTCCGACGGCGCTCAAATCGCTCTTGTGGCCGACGCTTAAGTCGCCTTCGGCGCCGTTTAAATACATCACTTCCACTTCGCTGCCAAGCTGCTGTTTTAGCTTCTGAATTGTGTAATGCGGAAAGTCGGCCGTAATCTCGAGCGTGTCCGGCCCAAGCGTCGTCGTGTGACACGCATAGAATATGGCTACCACCGCGGATTTTCCATGAGGCTCCTCGACTACGAGGACACCCGCGGTATCATCGATCGGCAACCCATTTTCCGTACGCCGGTTTACTGCGATTCCGTTGACCGGCACGAAACCAGTTCGGAGTTGCCGAGGCCTTAACGAAGCAATGTGCTCGCTCCACACTGGCAGTGATTGCGCGGCCAAGCTTATCCAGATAGCATCCGTCCAGCGGCTGTCCCTGATTGAAGAAGTGATTCAGAGTGACAGGCCCGCAATGAGTGTGAGTCGCAGAAAGCACGATATTGCGCGGCTGGTATTCCCGTTCGACGCTCGATCGCGGCGCGTACGCCATCCGCAAACTCACGAGATACACCCAAAACGTCAATACTGACGAGAGCGACTTTCGTGGCGCCATCATCGAACACCAAAGCTCGCGAGTAAAGATCATCATGTACACCCGTCGCAACTCCTTTGCGAGCGTCAAAACCGGCCAGTGGACAGCCGAGATCCGGTGTGATGATTTCTGAGGCAAACCCGGCAAGGAATTCAGCGCGCGCCAACCGCAGCTCCTTTTCTCCCGATCATCCGTTCAACCGCCAATAAATTAAGCATCAAAAACCTCGGATGATGGTAGTTCTCCGCTCGTGTCATTTCGTGGCGTGGGATCTACCTGCCGATTTCCAATCACCTGCCAAAGTGGGGACGAAATGCTGCGCATTGGAAATTTCGAGCGAGTGTAGCGATCCATGTCTATGTAGAAGTCTTCCGCCCACTTATCCCCACGTTGTTCAATCAGCATGAGCGAGCCGATAAGCGCCTCTTGATGAGGGAATAGCGTCTTGTCCATAGTCCACACATTCTGGTCGACATTGGTCAAATTGCGGAACAAGTCCACCGTACACGCGGTCACGCGAGACTTCGCAATGCCGTTTGAACATCCCCGACGGATCTTGTCGAACAATCCGTTGTCCTTGCGTCGTAACGCCTCATCCATCAACATCCACAATGTCTCGATGGCGTGACCGGCGTAGACCAACTGCTCATATTCATTTGCGGGTCTGGAGCCGTCATGGTTGATGAGCTCATTGATCAGTCCAAAACGAGGATTGTAATGATGATTGAGAATGGCATCAACACAGCGATCAGAGACCTTCTGCAGTTCCGCATCGTCTCTGAGGCGCGAGCATCTGGGTCGTTGCGCGTAACAGGACCATCCAGACTCCCTGCACACGAGCCCCCGGAAATGCACGGCGCCGACGGTCCCAGGTATGTCTGCCCGATCTGCGGATGATAGTCCGGCTTGTCGTAACGGCGGACACACTTCAACAAGATAGTCCGCGCCTCGTCCCAGTGCTTGCGGTCGCCCGAGGCCCGCGAGAATCCGGCCAACCCTTCGGCAACGAACAGGTCACTGTAGACTTCCGTATCCGGAGGTCCCGCCGGTGAGCCGTCCCGATGCAGTGTCTTAGGCCAGAATTCTTCGGGATCGTGGGTCTTATTTCGGGCCAGAAGCCGAACCGAGGCAGCGGCCGTATCCAAATACTTCTGCTCCCGAGCGAGATGGTTATAGAGAAACGAGTAAACCCACACGCCGCGACCCTCAAACCATACACGCTTCTCGTCGGACACCAATTCCCCGTTCGGCCGGACAGAGCATAAAAAGCCGCCGAACTTCTTGTCGTTGACAAAGCGCTCGTGGAACGGCAGATAGTCGTCAAAGAGATCTTTGCGGTATCTGGTCCCTCATGCGCGGCAGATCGAGAGTAGTCATAGGTCTGAATCGCTTTCCTGCTGGCATGTCTGATGGTCTGCGCGCAGGCCAACCGGGATGCGCCAAAAAACCAACGTTGCAAACTCACGCGCGGTTCAATTCCGTGTCTTCGTCCCACATCGTGGTATGCTATCCCACATCGAGAGATGGCTCAACATTACCCATCGTTAAGCCCCGTTGTCAAGCGAGTGCTGCGGATTGAGTCCTGAACCGGTGAAGGTCGCCCGAGCGCGATAGCAGTCCTTCATAAAGCTTTTGACCTGCTGGATACTTTGCAGAGCGGCGGGAGGCGCAAAGTCACTTGACCAGCTTGTCAGGGATACGGGCATTGCTCGAAGCACGGCACACCGACTGCTCCTGAACCTGATCGGACGCGGCTATGTGGAGCGCACCAATTCCGGCAAGTTTGCGCTTGGGCTCAAGTTACTCGAACTCGCGCCGACAGTGAAGGCAGCATCAGTCGCTTCGAGACATCGCGCGGCCAATCATGTTGGATCTCCGCAACCGGCTGGGCGAGACGATCAACTTGGGTAAGCTCAGAGGAATCTCCGTCCTGTATCTCGAAACAATCGAAAGCGAACATGCTTTCAGGGTGTCGGCGTCGTTGGGAATTGTCGATCCCGCTACATGTCACCTCGATCGGCAAAGCGATACTGGCATGGCTGCCGCCTGAACGCCGCCCTTTGCTAAATGACTGGCGTCAACTTACACCCGCGACAGTTACCGATCCATCGCGCTTCGACGAAGAACTTGCACTTACCAGGAAGCGCGGGTATGCTCTCGACGATGAAGAGAGCATGCAGGGCGGCCGGTGTATCGGCGTTCCCATCCTTCAAAGCGGTTATCCGGTAGCGGGACTGAGTGTTTCCGGACCAGTCGCGCGCATAACGCGAGACCGAATCAAAGCCATAGCAACCGATTTGCGAGACGCGGCAGCACTGATCTCAGACCAGATGCGTCTGCGCCCGGAGACAGAATGAGCACGAGGATCGGACTGGGATTCTTTCTAGCAGTCGCATTATTGAAATCCGCCAACATTCCCCCAACAGAGAAGTATTCTGCCGCTGAGCGCAACCATTGGTCTTTCCGTCCCAGGTCCGCGCCCGCGATTCCGCAGTTTCAGGCCGCCGAAGATCGTACATGGGCAGCATCGCCGATCGATGCCTTCATCCTTTCCCGCCTCAAGAAGGAACGCCTCACACACGCTCCCAAAGCGGACCGCCAGACCTTAATTCGCCGAGTTTATCTGGATGTTATAGGCCTGCCGCCAACGCCAGAGCAGATTTCTGCGTTTGTGACGGATAACGTCGCCGGGCGCATGGACGAAGCTTGTCGACGGACTTCTTGCATCGCCTGAGTACGGCGAACGATGGGCTCAGCATTGGCTTGATGTCGTGCGATTCGCCGAGAGCGATGGGTTTGAATACGACACCCACAGATCGAACGCATGGGAGTATCGCGATTATGTAATCCGATCATTTCAACAGGACAAACCTTTCGACCGCTTTGTGCAGGAACAACTCGCAGGAGATGAGATCGATCCCACGAATCACGAGATGCTCGTCGCAAGCAGCTTCAACCGGCTTGGCCCGTATCGAAAGAACGCCGGCAATCAAGATGAAGCGTATATCCGCAACGAAGTCCTGACGGAAATGTCGAATGTAATCGGGTCAGCATTTCTCGGGGTAACGCTTGGTTGCGCCCGCTGTCACGATCACAAGTTCGATCCGATCCGCCAGAAAGATTATTACCGTATCCAAGCCTTCTTCGCGACAACCCAACACCGCGAGATTCCGTTATCATCCGCCGCAGAACAGGAATCCTGGAACAGCAAGACTGCGGAATTGAAGAAGGAGCTATCCGCGTTACAGAAGAAGCTAAAAACGCTGGAAGGCTCCGAGAAAACTGCTTTGGAACGGATTGTGGGCGAGAAAGAAAAGCTGCTTCCCGATCCTCTTCCCTCGCTGCAAACGGTTCAGGATGCACGAGCCAAATACGTCCCGGTGCATGTCCTCGAACGGGGTAACTCAGCCGCGCCTGGTGAGAAAGTGGGCATGAGAACTTTGGGAGTCCTGTTGCCGGACGGCACTCCGGAGTTCGATGAAAGTCTCGATAAACCCCGGCTTGCTTTGGCGAAATGGATCACCGATCCGGCGAACCCGCTTACCTCACGCGTGCTCGTTAATCGGATCTGGCTTGGGCACTTCGGCTCCGGCATCGTAGGTACTCCAAACGACTTCGGACGTATGGGCATGCGACCCACCCATCCGGAACTGCTCGATTATCTCGCCGATCAGTTTGTCGAGAGCGGCTTCCGTATGAAGCCGATTCATCGCATGATCCTGCTGAGCAACACCTACCAGCAGGCGTTTATAGCGTCACCTTCGAAGCTGGCGATCGAGAAAGACCCCAAGAACAAATTACTTTGGAGCTTCCCAAGGCGCCGTCTCGACGCGGAGCAATTGCGCGACTCAATGCTGGCTGTTTCCGGGACGCTGAATCCACATAAATATGGTCCGAGCGTCATCGTGCCAATCGAGCCGGAACTGGTCAACCTCCTCTACAAGCCCTCTCAATGGCAGGTAACGCCAGATGTCAAGGAACACTCTCGCCGAAGCATTTACATTTTCCACAAGCGCAACATGCGGTTGCCCTTCCTTGAGGTGTTCGATTCGCCTGACGCTTTGCTGAGCTGCGCTCGGCGAGAGAGCAGTACGCACGCTCCCCAAGGATTGGAACTCCTGAATGGATCGCTGACTCAGCAGGTATCCGCAGCCTTGGCAGAGCGACTTGTGCGAGAAGCGGGTAATTCCCCATCGCGCCAAATCGACCGCGCGTTCGGGCTGGCATACGGCCGACCACCCTCAGCCACTGAACGAACGGCTTCATTGGAATTTTTATCTATCAGCCCTCTGCGCGAATTCGCGTTGGCTATATTCGCTTCGAACGATTTTCTGTACGTAAAGTGAGATTGGGATTATGAGTGAGCACGTCAAAATCACGAGAAATCGACGCGAGTTCCTCACAGACGCTTTTTGCGGATTCGGTAGCCTCGCCTTCGGAGCAATGCTGCATGCTGAACAGGCCAAGGCCGGTTACGTCAATCCGCTCGCGGCACGCCGCCCTCACAATCCAGACCATGCGCCGGCGAAATCAGTGATCTTTCTTTTCATGGCGGGCGGCCCCAGCCAAATGGAGACGTTCGATCCGAAGCCAGTCTTGAATCAGCTCAACAATCAGCCAATGCCGGCGTCCTTCGCCCGGCCGAAGCGCCAGTTCATCAAAGGCGAACCAAAACTGCTCGGAACAAGGCGAACGTTCAAGCAACATGGCAAGAGCGGATTATGGGTATCCGATCTCTTACCGCACATCGCCACATGCGCAGACGATCTGGCCGTGATCCGCTCATGTCAGGCCGACGCTTTCATTCACTCGTCCGCACAATACCAGCTCTTCACTGGCCGAGTGATTCCCGGTTTCCCCAGCATGGGTTCCTGGGCTGTCTATGGGCTCGGCTCTGAGAGCGAGTCTCTGCCCGGCTACGTAGTTATTCCTGATCCGTACGGCACGATCGAAGCAGGCCAGCCTGTGTATTCCAATGCGTTTCTCCCGTCCATGTATCAGCCGAGCATCTTCCGTGCCGGCAAGAAGCCGGTTCTGAATCTCGAATTGCCGGCTGGCGTCGACCTGGATCAGCGCCGAAAAACACTCGCATTCGTGCGGCAACTCGACGAAGCGACCATGACGCCTGGTGACGACGAGTTCTCCGCCCGATTGAACACCTACGATCTCGCCTTCAAGATGCAGACGGAGGCGCCGGCTGTATTCGATATTTCGCGAGAGCCTAAGAAGATTCAGGACTTATACGGGATCGGCAATGAGGTTACCGACGATTACGGCAGGCGCTGTTTACTGGCGCGACGCCTTGTAGAGAACGGCGTTCGCTTTGTCACGGTTGTTTCCGGTGGACCGGCCATCTCGCAATGGGATGCGCACGACGATATCGAAGAGAATCATCTTCGTATGGCGGCACGCGTTGACCTGCCCATCGCCGGTCTGCTCAAAGACCTGAAGCAGCGCGGTCTGCTCGATTCAACTCTCGTCGTGTGGGGAGGTGAGTTCGGCCGCACTCCGGAAGCGCAGGGCGGCAAAGGGCGCGATCACAACAACACCGCGTTTAGCATGTTCATGGCTGGCGGCGGAGTGCGAGGTGGTATTGCTGTTGGAACAACCGACGACATAGGACTGAACGCCGTTGAAGAGCCCCACCATCTTCGGGACATTCACACGACGATCCTGAATCAACTCGGCCTCGAACAAAACGCGCTCAGCTATTTGTACCAGGGCCGCCGCGAGCGGCTCACAGAAGTACACGGAGAGGTGATCTCATCCATCGTTTGATTGGTATTCTTCTTTCCGGCCTGCTTATTGCTATTCCGGCCGGAGCCAAAACCAGCACTCTCTGGAAAGCAGGAGCCGCAGCCGCTGACATCACACCCAGCCAACCTCTGTGGATGGCAGGGTACAGCGCTCGCAAAACGCAGTCGGACGGAGCGAGTAGCCGCATCTACGCGAAAGCTCTCGCTCTCGACGACGGTTCCGGGAAAAAGGCTGTTTTGGTTACCAGCGACCTGCTAGGCTTCACGGGACGCGTGGGAAACCAGATCGCCGCCGAAGCGCTTCGCCGATACGGCATCACGCGAGACCGGCTTCTGCTTAATTCCTCGCACACGCATTCTGGCCCTGTGATTGATGACATGCTCGCCGTGGCCTATGACCTCGTTCCTCCGCAATGGAAAGACATCGACGAGTACACAAACGAACTCATTTCCAAAGTTGTTGACGTGATCGGCGTCGCTCTGAAGCAGATGCGCCCCGCTACTCTTACTTTCGGGCGTGGCATGGCTGACTTCGCAGCCAATCGCCGCTTGGCTCTGAACCCGAACGGACCTGTCGATCACGATGTTCCCTTTCTGAAGGTTGCCGATGCCAAAGGGGAAGCGCTGGCGTTGGTCTTTGGCTACGCGTGCCATAACACGACTATCGGCGCAGAGCACTGCAGTTTTGATGGTGATTATGCAGGGTACGCGCAAGCGGCATTGCAGGATCGGAACCCGGGTGCGGTCGCATTCTTTGTCATGGGATGCGGAGCCGATGCCAACCCGCGACCTCGCGGAGCCCTTGAGCAGGCAATCCAGAACGGATCGAAGCTCGCCGATGCGGTGAGGGGCATTCAGCCGGCAGGGGATCCGATTCGCGGTCCGCTGCGAACCGCATTCGGGATTGTGGAGCTTGCCTTTGCCAAGCCGCCATCAAAGCAAGAGTTGCTCAAGCGATTGAGCGATCCTAACGAGTACGTGCGACGTCATGCTCGCCTTTTACTTCGGAAGCTCGCTAGAAACGGCCATCTTGATTCGTCTTACCCCGATCCGATTCAAGTCTGGTCTTTTGGATCGGATCTTACGTTGATTGCTCTGGGCGGAGAGGTTGTTGTGGACTACGCGCTTGAGTTGAAGCGTAAATATGGCGCGGAGAAGCTCTGGGTCGCTGGATACAGCAATGATGTTTTCGGTTATGTGCCCAGTGTTCGCATCCTCCACGAGGGCGGTTATGAAGGCGGCGGCGCGATGATGTACTACGGGCAGACCGGGCCATTCCATGATTCGGTCGAAATGGCGATCTACTCCAAAATCGACGAACTCATGAAGCAGGTGCGATGAATGCCTGAAAGTCTTCTGACTGGTGTCGGTCTCCGGGGCCGGGTGTTCGATTCAGGATTCCCGCTTTCCCACGATACGTACAACGGGATCACTGGAGCCAGCGACGGTCGAATCTACTACATCCTCTGTTCGGAAGACGTGGCAATCGGCGCTCAGATGTATTGTTTCGATCCTTGCCGTGGCAACATTCGTCATGTAGCGGATCTAACCAAAGCGTGCGGTGAAGAAAACACCGTGTGTCAAGGCAAGAGTCACGTGCCATTCGTAGAAGCAAATGGTCGCCTGTGGTTCGCGACTCATGTCGGCTACTACGACATCATCGACGGCAAGGAAATGCCGGGCGCTCCTCCGACTGGCCGCCAGCCATATCCCGGAGGCCATATCTTGGCGTATGATCTGACCACCGGCGCGATTCACGACTTCGGTATTCCGATTACGTGCCAAGGTATTCTCACGATGGGTATGGATACCGGTAGCGGCCAGGTGTACGGACTCACATGGCCCCAAGGACGCTTCTTCAGATTCGATGTTGCATCTCGCCGGAGCACGGATTTGGGCCTTGTATTCGAGAGCGGCGAGTTAGGGACCGGAGCGCATTACCGAACAATCTGCCGGTCACTAGCCGTAGATCCTCGGGATGGTTCCATATATTTCACACGCGGAGAGGGATCCATTCACGTATGCCGGCGCGGCTCCGACAAGGTCGAGCAATTGCCCGGCTATCCGATGAAGAAGGACTACTTTGGTACGTATGATCCTTCCTCTCCCGGCCACATGGCGTATTGCTGGCGGCAAGTAGTTTGGCACGAAGGCGAAAAACGTTTCTATGGAGTGCACGGAAACTCGGGATACTTGTTCATCTTCGATCCGGAGCGCGGCGACATCGAAGTTGTCGACCGGCTGACCTCGATTCCTTCTCGCCGCAGTGGAATGTTCGATCAGTTTAGTTATGGATATCTGGGATTCACGCTCGGTCCGGATCGCGAAACCCTGTATTACCTGACTGGAGGGCCTCTTCTCACGGACGGCAAGCGCGTCGAAGGAAAGGCAAGCACGTCACGAGGTGAGGCGAAAGGCGAAGAGAATCTGCACCTCGTTACCTGGCACATACCATCAGGACGGTATACGGATCATGGAGCCGTCGTGTTGGACAATGGCGAAAATCCTCGTTACGTAAATTCGATCGCCATAGGTGGCGATGGAATCGTGTACACGCTCGCCAGGGCTTTTGGAGAATCCAGTGGACGAACTGATCTCATTTCCATAAAGCCGCACGGGCGGTAGTTCCGCGGACATGGAGCTATAGTCCTAGCGCGCTGTGCCCAGCGCTTCCAGACGACGTGCCCTAAACTTCGAGCTTCGCCAAATAACTTCCAATGCCGGGCGCCAGGGTGATCATCAGCTGGCGATTATCGTTCGCTGGAGCGTCAGAGATGAGATACACCAGGTGACCGCGAGTTTCAAATCCCGTGATGTCAAATCGCTGTACATCGTCGTGGTAGATCGCCAGACCACCATGCTCGATTACAGGAACGAGCGTGCTAGTGCGGAAGGTCTCTCCGTCTTGCTTTTGAGCGATGACGATTGAGATTAGCTGGCGATCACTCTTCATAGTGAAATGAACAAATTGCCGTCCTTGATACTTGCAGCGATGGCCTAACACCACTCGGAAGTCATGCGGTACGTGCGGCTCCACCACGGGCAGCAGTCCCTTGTAAGCGGGACCGAGATCGGATTCCATTTGCTCGAGCGACGGCTCATTTGCTTTCGAGTAATTCCGGAATACTCCGCAATGGACGTGATCGCCGAGGCCAACCCGCATAATCGATGCGACTCGCGACGAGATACTCGCGATATAGCTTTGCTGCATTTTCCTCGTGAATCGCAAATGTCCGCGCTCGTAGGCGACTCCCGTGACACCGATCGTTATGATGAGCATCGCCCCGAGCGCAACAAAAAGCCGAGCCATTCCGAACCACGTTGCTTTGGGTTGCGAAGCACGAATGCGGGCCAGAACCTTCGTCGGCAAATGGGGTATGCTGGGCGAGCTGTCGATGGCTGATTTCAGGCGACTCCGCAATTGGCGCCGCAACTCTAATTCCTCCCGGCATGACGGGCAGGTCTCGACGTGGGCGGCAATACCAGTACCTGCAGCAGGGTCGATGTGGTCGTCGACATAGGCGTCCATCTGCCGCAAGGCCTCTCTGCAACTAGAATCGGCCATAGGTACGTTGCTCATGATTTTTGCCCCTGATTTGCGGCCTTTCTGATTCCGTATGAAGTGGCGACACCTGCTAATCGTTCCCGTAGTAGCTTCCGGCCGCGGCTCAAGCGCGACATTACCGTCCCTATGGGGATCCCGATAATCTCTCCAACATCTTTGTATGAGAACTCTTCCACGTCCACGAGGAGGACAACAGATTTGAAGTTCTGCGGAATATCGTCGAGGGCGGCCAAAATTTTAGCGTCGGTCAAATGATCTGGCAACGACGGAGTCCAGGCGAGGTTCTCTTCGAGGTACTCCTCGTTTTCACTCAGCAGATGTAGCCGAAACCATTTCCGCCGGTAATGGTTAATGCTGTGAAATAGTATCTTGTATAACCAAGCCTTGCAGTTCGTCCCCAGTTCAAAACGCCCAAAGGATTTCCACGCCTGAAGATAGACTTCCTGAACCACATCCTCGGCGCGCGATGGGTCTTTTAGCACCCGTTGCGCAGTCCGAAACAGATCGTCAATGTGCGGCATCGCCGCGGCTTCAAAGTCCGCCAGCGTCGGCTTCCGCGCCAAGTTAGTGCCCTCAGACCGCGTCGGTTTGGATAGTATATTGCCATTTCCGACCGATAGGTGCAACTCAGCCGTGTCGCTCATTACATCTCCCCTACGGGATCTTGTTGCACATAAGAATGCACATAAGAAAAGGAGAGGTACCGATGAATTTATTCCCGGTACCCGGTCCGGTGCCTCGAATGGTACGAGCGCTCCATCAAAATCGACTGCGCTGCGGGACCGGACGTCATTTCTGCGGACCTACTGCTGAGGATCTGCCGTGCTTCAGGGCATCGAGAACTTCGGCGGCCGTAGTGCGCCCGCCGTGTTGTTTGGAGATCGACTGAAACGTACGACACCAGCTCGAGATATTACGAATGTGGATGGATAGGCCGTCTCGTGAGGTGCGTTCCAGCGGATGCCGTACAGGTTTGTAACCATATAATCCGGATCGAGCAAAATATCAAAATCATCTGGCAAGGTTCTTCCCGCAGCAAACTCGGCTGCGTGCTGCTGCAATCCTTCGGGTGGACCCGGATATACTAGAATCACGCGGGTTCCCGCGTCCGAAAACCCGCGTGCGTTCCGAAGAAAGTCGGCGGCTTGCCGGCTACAGAATGGACACTGATAGCCTGGATAGCCGCGCAACACAACCAGCACGACCGGCCCGGTTGCAATCCGGTCACCAAGCCGTATCAATTTCCCATCTATGCTCGACAGTGAGAAGTCCGGAGCCCTTTCGCCGATTTTGGGTGTTTCTGCGCACAGTAGCGTTCCGGTAGCCGCGGCCAGGGTTGCGCAGAGGAGCATCGGCTGTAAAAAGGTTCTTGTCATTTTTCCGCGAAAAAAAGAGAGGCTTGTACGGGTGCAGTTCAGGGTTCCGCCTAGAACGCGACTACCCCCTGTGATCGTGTATTCTCGGGCAAGTTCAAGTCGGTCGGCGAAGAGGCGACCTCTGTCAGCATGCCGTCCGCATCCACCCGAAGTACGTGGAGTAAGTCACCCTGACCTTCCGGAGTCGATGCAGACGCACGCTGATCAACAACGTGCAGGAATTTCTCATTATTGTCCAAGGCAAACTGAAAGGAACTCCCTTGACCGCGGAGCAAGACATGCTGAATCTGTTTAGGGTCCCTCGGGTTTGACAGATCGAAAACAGAAATTGAATTGTCGCCAGTGTTCGAGGCGTAGAGCCTTGTTCCGGCACGGTTGACGGTCAGCCAGCACACCGCCTCCCCGGAGGCCTCCGCCGCTTTTACGAAATGGAGGTCGCCGTGCGCGTTGTATTCATACACGCCCACGCGATTGATCGGAGTAAATCCGACATACAAGATTGGGAACAACGGATGAGCGGCAAGCCCCAGAGGCAGTCGCGGGGCGCCCGGAGATGTTACGAACGGCGACTCCGGCAGTGTTTGCGGCGTATTCCGAATCAAACGGCCATTGTTATTGATTACAAACGATTCCAGCAGCCCACCCAAGAAAATCCGTGCTGAACACAAGCGGCGCGGACCTTACTGTCAAAGCCTGGGAAGGGGAACTTCCCTGCGCTACTGCAACTGTAGAGTGAGGGACCGGAATCAGCTTGCCTTTGGTGTTACTCGAAAGCTCGTGTAGTTCGGAAGCGATTTCGAGAGGTCCTGTCGAGGGTCCTCATTCTTGTTCACAACGACAAGAATGTTGTTGGACAGCCCGACACTTACGGGATTCTGCCCTCCCGACGGAAAGGGCGAACCCTCTACCGCTGACAGCGATCCGTCGGGCCGAATATGAAAGACCGCGATGCTGTTCGACCCGGAGTTCACCGCGAATAATAACGTGTGCTCGGGATTGGAAATAACGTTCTGATCGGAGTCGAACGGGTCCGAGTTTCAGAGATGGATCCACAACACCGGTTCCTCCCGTTAGAAACGGGGAGCCCGAAAGCGGCGTGAGGTTGCCGTCGTGGTCCCGGCGGAACGTGAGAATCGAGTTTGCCCCTGGCGTGCCGATATTGCTCTCGACATAGACGACATCGGACGGCGTAGGTTCAAACCGGTCCCTTTCGTTGGCGGCGAGCAGTTCGCTAAACAGGAGACAACTCGCGGCATTATAAGAAGCGCGCCGCGACGAAACAGAACGCGGCGTTTGAATGGCGATAAGTGTGACAAGTATCTTCCTTTCTTGGTTGAGACGCTACGTGCCGTAGCACGAGGCGAAGGCTGCAGATTAGCCGGGCGCGGCGCGTGCCGGGCTCCGGCGAAAATAAGAGCGCACTACGACCGAGTGCGCCTAACGTACGTCAATCACCAGACAGGACGAGACAGGCGAGGGCGTTAATCGCGCCCTGTCCGATTTCTCGCCCGCAGGCGATCCACCGAAAGCGGCCCAGATCCGCCTATCAACAGAGCGCCGAGGCAGGCCAGATACAGCAGGTCCGTCTCATATCCTGGCGGTCCGAACTGGGCCCCTGCGTCGGTCAGGCCAGAGTTGATGGAACTGAACCCGTACGGGAGATGCACACTAAACATCGCAACCAGCAGAACGATGGCCAGAGGCAGCGCCGCATATGCTACTAACGCGCCAAGCAGGACGGCGGTCCCAGCCAATATCTCAACAGCGATCGTGCACCAGGACATGAGAACTGGAAAAGGTACGCCAAGGCTGTGGAGAATGTTCGCGAAATCGCCGGGGCCTCTGGCAAGCTTCGCGATTCCATGCATGAGCATTCCGTATCCGACAATTAGGCGCAGCGGTAACGCGGCCCATTCAGATCTTCGCATCCTGTTTGAAGCTATCGTGCTTATGGTATTCATTTCGCAAAAGACCTATGCGGCCGGAGCCTCCACCGACAACCAGACTCTGTCTCGGATCGGAATGCCGCCGACGTTCAGGTCCCGCGAATATCCGCGATCAACCGTAAAGGCATCCCGCTCCACCCGTAGGACTCGGAAACCGAGCCGTTGGTAGAGGCGCAAGTTTTCAATGTCCGCAGCGGCCGTTCCGACCAGAACGCTCTCTGCACCCGCGGAGAACAACCAGTTCATTCCCGCGCTGATCAGGGCGGTTCCAATCCCTGGCGCCGCTTCGAGCTCACTACCGCTACCGAAGCTATCCGAGACGTGGCTCCAGCTATCACCTGAATGTATCCGACAACTGCCGTGCCAGTGCGGGCCACGAATACATCGCCGACTTCGATGTATCGGTCCAGTTCTGCTTCCGAGTCCTCTGCGAGCCGGAACAAGTCTCTCAGCGACTGCCGCGATCCAGTATGCAACTGAATTGAAATCGCTGCGTCCGCCGTTCGTGATTGCGAGCTCATGCGCGCGTCCTGGACCGCCGGGGTTCGAGGAGCGCGGTTGCGTATTAACAAGTCCCAGCTTCATCGGGTCCTCTTCTTCGCCGCCTCGCCACTAGATCTGACAACTCTGACTGGCGCCAAGCAGCTAGCGTGAAACAGCTCTAACCATCACTTCGCTTCTGAGGCGCTCCCGAGTTACGGCCCGCACGCACGAATCGATATATAAATCCGGCGATCCGTCCACCAGCACGACCAATGACCGCGAGTGAGAGATGCCACGTTAGCGAATGCCGTTCGTTCGGATTCGGGCGACGGATCTGCGCTTCCAGCGACAGCAACAATCAGAAGGATGATGCGCCCGATCACTAAGCCCGCAACGAGCATCTCACATCTCATCTTCCGTTCAGTCACGGGCGGCGCCTTGCAAATCGTTGAAGGACGGAACTGCGGGTTCTATTCCCGCAACATCAAAAAACTCAGTCGCCGTAACCGAAGCGAGTCGATCTACAGACGCTTGATCGCTATCGTAGCTGCGACGGAGTACCCACAATCCTGATAACACTTGCCCGCACGTGTGTTTGCGACTTAATACTCCAGCGGCCCAAAATGTGCACCCTGCTGCCGCCCCCACTCTTCAGCTGCTCGTAGCAGTTGTCCACCGATTCCTTGACTCTGGTATCGTTCGCTGACCGCAATCTCGGCAATGTGGCAGTAAAGAATTCTTCGATGCATCGGATCCGGCGACCCTTCGAGCCGAGCATCGATGAATCCGACGATCTGCAGACTGAGCTCCGCGACCAGAGTGATGCCCTCTCGGCATTCGTTTGCCGGATACTGCCGGCCTTCACGGTAGCGTGTCAGTACCGTCTCAAGAGCTGGAATCAAATTACGTTCGGGATCAAGCCGCGCGTGATACTCAGTGCTTTCGAGAAACATGCGGGCGATTGGCATCCGCGTCTTCCGACACAGCTGGCCGGATCGTAATGACCATAGGGTTAAAGGCTCCGACCTCACAGTACATCCGCAATCCGCGGAAATATATTCCCGAGCGGCGCACCAGACAGACTCGTTACTTTACAAGACGCAAACGACCGAATTTCTCGGGCGTATGATAGCTCGGATTATCGATTTGGCTCCAGACGATGTACTTGCGGTTCTGAGGACCACCCTCGATTCGGTACAGATTCAGACGTAGTTCATTTCCGACGCTCGGTGTGCGCGTGTCAATCGATCGCCACGGAATTTGCATTTCGCAAACCCATACCTTGTGGTTCCGATCGATTCGCGTCTTGTACTTCATCCCGGAGTTCCACAGCCAGTCGACTTCTTTTCCTTTGCGCTTCCGGTCCACATCGAGGTCGATGAACTCGCCGTCAGGAGAGATCTCGAATTCCTTATATAAGTTGATGTTTTCGAGATCATTCCCGATAAAGACTTCGACGACGTCGTAATCCCAGAGCCCCCATGCTTCTTTCTCCGGCGTCGGGTTGGGCCTTGGATACAAACTCTCGTATTGACTAATGAACAGGAAGTAGAGATTATCCGGCGTCCATCTACTCTTGATTTCCGTGCGTGCGTCAGCCAGGGGACGGCCAAAGGGATCCGTTGAGGCGATCACTCCGCTGACCTCGCGCCATGGCGCAGCCTCTGGATCGGCCGACAAAGAGAAGTCGCGCGATATCCGATGAGTCTGCATGACCGGCGCCTTGTCGGCGGCCAGAGTTGCAAACGTCAGGCAGAAGCTGCATAGGACCTTCGTTAATTTCATTTGACGCTACTCTCCATGCCCCACAAGTCTTTTCTCGCCCTGTCGAATTTAAAGCGAGCAGGATTAACGGCGGTTACGCCGGGTGTATCGACGAGAATGACGCGAGCTGCAACCGGATCGTAGGCTGCTCGCGGGGCGACGGTCCCTTTTGCAACCAGGATCTTTTGCCGCTCAGGATAGATCCCGCAACTGATGAGTTGATGCAAAGAGTTCGGGCTGGAACGCTGTTCTGTGACAACAAGGAGTGCGAGATCGTCAGGAGTGGAGCCGGTCACCTCAATAACGGCGGAGTGGCCCATATCCCAATATCTCTGCCCGCCATGTCGGACCTCCGTTTCGATGTAACGGCCGGCGTGTAGCGAACGCACCTTGCCCTCGACCCTTACCGGAATACTACGAACACCGTGACACCGGCCGCCTACCTCCATAGCGAACGTGCCGTCGATTCCCGCTGACTTCGCTGCTCTGACGGCGCTCGGATCATAGAGCACAAACACCCATCCGCGCGCATTCTGCTTAAGCAGTTCAGAAAGGATGGTGGTTTCGTCTCCAGTTGCGCCCCCTCCGATGTTGTCTCCGATGTCAAATAGGGCTACGGGAAAACGGTCCGATGCGAGCGCTTCCCGAACGGCCTGGGCTGCATCCGGTAAGGCGAGCCGGGTTGCTTCTCTCCGCTCCCACATCATGTCGGACAGTTGCCGGGCGGCTTTTTCGGCAATGCGCGAATCCCCATCGCTCACAACAACCACCGATGGCCCCATGTGTGGGACATCGTTGTACTGGTATCCACCCGCGACACTCGCGGCGAGAATACCAGGCGTGTTCTCCATTTTTATGCTTGCTTCGGTGATCGCCTTTAGCGGTTCCTGCAGTGTGTTCTGGAACGCGATGTTCCACAGAACCGGCGGCTTCACCAGGAACTGTTTAGGTTTAACTTCGCCCCGGAGCATCCTCGCAAGAATTGATGCCGCCCGCACGCCTCTACTTCTGGTATCGATATGCGGATTCTGTTGATACGTAATCAGAGCATCCGTGCACTCAATAAGGCCAGGAGGAACATTCGCATGAAAATCGTGCGTAACAATCAGCGGAACGTTCGGGCCGATGGCGTTGCGAACTCTGCGCGCGATTTCTTCATCCGCATGCGGAAAATCCTGGGAGTACATCGCGCCATGCAGAGCAAGCAACACTCCGTCAAGTCTCTCTATCGATGTAAGCCCGTCAATCAGGCGTTTGCAAAGCTCTTCGAAGGTCTGGCGATCCACCGGACCCTTAGGTGTCGCGCTCGCATACAGGATCGGAACAATGTGGAAACCAGCACGGGCCGATTCGTCGACCAATCCCGCCACTTCGGTGTCGCCCGTGGACCAGTTTCGTAACGTCCCTTCCAGCGTCTCGTGCTGACGAAACTCGAAATCGTTCAAAGTGGTCGGATCCGGGTTGAAAGAATTCGACTCGTGCATGATGCTCGCAATCGCGACAATAGGACGAGCGCTGTTGGTTGGCATATTTTGTTGCAGTTTATCAAAGTTCCAGATAAGAAACAGTTGTTTCGGGATCAAAACGGCTGTAGTCTGAACGAATAAGCATGCCATACAGATATCGCGTCCTTGTGCTGCTGTTCTTTCTCGTTCTGATCATGTACCTGGACAGGCTATGCATCGCGGTGGCCGGACCGCGCATGCAGCACGAACTCGCTCTTAGCCCTCGCGATTGGGGCTGGGTGATGGGCGCTTTCACGCTCGCGTATGCTCTTTTCGAAGTGCCAAGTGGAGTCCTTGGGGACCGAATCGGCCCACGCAAGGTGCTCACTCGAATCGTTCTATGGTGGTCGGCTTTCACGGCTGCTACTGGCGCCGTCTCGAGTTTTGGCCCACTACTGGCCGTTCGTTTTCTATTTGGCGCCGGAGAAGCCGGCGCATTCCCGAACTGCACCGCCACCGTCTCCAGGTGGATTCCAGTGCCGGAACGGGCACGCGCAACCAGCGTCTTTTGGTTGGCGACATCTATTGGGGGTGGGATCACTCCGTTGCTTGTGGTTCCGATTCAACAAGCCTATGGCTGGCGGGCTTCCTTCTTCATCTTTGGAAGTTTGGGTCTCGTTTGGGTTTCGATCTGGCGGTGGTGGTTCCGGGACACCCCTTCGGAGAAGCATGGGATCTCGCCCGATGAAGTGAATCTAATCGGCGAACCTGCCGGCGTTCGGCATGGCCAGGTGCCATGGCGAATCGTGCTGCGGAACCGCAACTTCCAGCGTTTACTAGCTATGTACCATCTCTATTGCTGGGGGGCGTATTTCTATCTCTCGTGGTTGCCAACCTATCTTCAGGTCGGCCGGGGATTAACAGAGAACGAAATGAAGATTGCTTCGTCTCTTCCTTCGTTGGCCGGGATAATCGGCGTGATCATTGGCGGAGCTCTAAGCGATCGTCTTGCACGCAACTATTCTCTTCGCGTCGCTCGCTGCTCAATCGGCTCCGTGAGCCTCATCTTGGCAGGCGTTTGCGTCATCGCCGCCACATTCACCAAGGACAACTGGTCTGCCGTTGCGCTGATGGCTTCGGGTCTTGGCATTATGAACGCGATGCTTCCGGTTGCATGGTCGCTCTGTGTTGACCTGGGCGGTCAGCATGCCGGAGCCGTTTCCGGCGCGATGAATATGGCTGGCCAGATCGGCTCATTTATCTCTTCTGTCGCCTTTGGTTATTTAATCGGGTGGTTTGGCAGCTATGACCTGGCTTTGACTCCGCTGGCCGCGATGCTGATTCTTAGCGGAATCATGTTCGTCCTGATTGATCCTTCTGAGCCCCTAATCCCGCACAAGGAAGTGACCGAAAGCGCTGCTGCGTGACAGGGAGAGCATTTTGCCCATCCAAGTCAGCGTGTTTCATTTTGAACAACTGTTTTTGCATAGAAACGCGGCATTGCGCTATCCTTGTGCACTGAAAGCAGCAGCCGGACATTCTCCAGAAACGGAGTTGAAAGAAAGATGAGTCGTACTAGAAGAGACGCCTTGGCGCTCGCCGCGGCAATTCCACTAACTGTAAGCGCCGCCAACAAATCCAAGTCTCCGAGCGATCGTAAAAAGACAGTCCATTACCGAAACGGAAAGCCCTCCACAACACCGCTGTACTCGGAAGTCATCTCATGTGGAGATTTCGTATTTGTCAGCGGCCACGGCACGAACAAGGTCGGAGGTATACGCGAGCAGACAGAATTTGTGCTGAATGAGATCGATGCATGCCTTAAGTCGGCCGGTACCACGATGGCCAATGCCGTGAAATGCAACGTTTACCTGGCAAAATTAGAAGACTATAAGGCAATGAACGAAGCGTATCTCGGGAAGTTCGGCGCAGCCACCCGTTCGTACAACGGTTGCAGTCGCAGGTATTCCGTTGGAGGGCGCTTTGGTCGAGATCGAAATCATCGCTCAACGATAATAGAGTTCCTGATTCCATCAGCGCTTCTGAGTTCATTATTGATATGTCCACGTCATCTGTTGGTTCCTCCACGTCGATCGATCCTCAAGTTCCTCCCTTCCGTGTTTCTCAGCGAGACCGGTCCGTCAGAGCAAAAACCGCCGAGTCGGAACGCCTTTATAAGAGAGCGCTAGATTCTCTGGCCGGAGGAGTCTCTACCGGTCTACGGCGCAGCGCCCGCCCATATCCCCTGTACTTCGATCGCGGCCGGGGCTCGCGGATTCACGACGTGGATGGAAACGAATACATCGACTTTGCCATGGGGTGGGGTCCGCTGATACTCGGCCATGCTCCGGAATTGATTGCGGATGCTATAGCGGCTCAAGTTCGACACGGCCTGACATACGGGGCCCAGCATGAACTCGAATACGAAGTCGCGGAGCGATTGAAACGGATCATCCCGTGCGCAGATTTAGTGTGCTTCGCCAACAGCGGAACCGAGATCGTGCAGGTTGCCCTTCGCCTGGCTCGTGCTGCGACTGGTCGTCAGAAGTTTATTAAGTTTGAAGGCCATTACCATGGGTGGGACGATTCAGTGCTCGTCAGCTATCGCCCTACGGCAGAGCAGCTGGCCGCAGCCGGAGGCGAGCCCGTTGGTGTTGGATTGGGCCAGTTGCCTCATCAAAATGTAGTCATCGCCGAATGGAATAGTCGTGAAAGCGTGGAAAAGGCTTTTGAGGCTTTTTCAGGCCAGATCTCGGCTATCATTTGCGAGCCGCTGGTCTGCAATTGCTCTTGTTTGCCTGCCGAGGACGGCTTTCTCCAATTCCTGCGTGAGATCACGAAGCGATATGGCGCGTTACTTATCTTCGACGAGGTGATCACCGGCTTCCGTCTGGCACTCGGCGGAGCGCAGGAGTTCTATGGCGTCATGCCGGATCTCGCCACATACGCCAAAGCCGTCGGCGCAGGCACTCCTTTGAGTGTCTTGGCCGGAAAGCATGAGTACATGGACTTGATAGCTGCCGGAAAGGTGGTGCACGCCGGAACATTGAACGGCAATCCGCTCAGCCTCGCCGCAGCCAAGGCTGCTCTTGACTACCTCGCACAGGACGGCGGGTCCGTTTACACTGCTCTCCATCAGCGGGGCAAGCGTCTGCGATCGAGTCTCGAGAATTTGTTGCGTGGGGCCGGTCTGTCTGCAGTCACCAACGGTGACGGACCAGTGTTTCACTTAGCTTTCGCAGACCGTCCGGCGCGAACCTATCGAGATACTCTGGATGCGAACACGGCAATGTACAGCGACTTTGCGCTCGCCTTACTCGACGAAGGCGTGATGGTATTACCGGATGGTCGTTGGTATTTATCTACGGCTCATTCCGAGCATGACGTCGATACAACGATCGCCGCCGTTGAGCGCGCGATCGCCTGATTAGCCCTTGTTTCGCTATTGAAACCTGCTATACTTGGCGCGAGTTCACGTCGAGGGAACGCGATTGAAGAAGAAATTCCAAGTAGAAGTCAATGCCAGCGACAAGTACATGGTACCGGTGGTTCGGAGCACCTTTAAGGTTCTTGAAGAGCTTTCCCGCAGCGGAGCGCTCGGACTGGCTGCAATAACAGAACGGACAGGCATCTCCAAGTCCACGGTGTTTCGTATTCTCACCACCCTCACGAATCTCGGATATATCGTGCGCGATGCGGACCGGAACTACTTCGTAAGCCACACCATGGGAGACCTGGTCGCGCCGGAAGCCGGAATCGAAGCAGTGCGGCGGGCCGCAATGCCCCATATGCTCGCGCTTCGAGATCGCTTCGGAGAGACCGTCAATCTGGGGCATATTCAGGTGGACAAGATCACCTACATCGAAGTTGTTCCCAGCGAATACGCGCTGCGGCTGCATGAGCGTCCGGGCGCAGCGGTCTTCCTGCATGCAAGCGCATTAGGCAAGGTAATCCTGGCGTATTCCGACGAAGACTTTGCCCGAAGTCTGCTCGCAGGGCGTGAACTCCATATGCTTACGCGCCAGACAATCACAAATCCGGTTGAGTTGATGGCGGAGATCAGGCGGGCACGAGATCGTGGCTACGCTTTCGATCGTGGGGAGACGTCGACACTGGCCACATGTGTCGCCGCTCCGATCCTGAATGCCTCCGGAATAGCAGTGGCCGCTATTAGCATTTCAGGGCCAACGTCGCGCTTCAATCCGCGCAAAGATTCGCCTGTGATCGAAAGCCTGCTGAAGGCCTCAGCCGAGATTTCGAAACAACTCCAGAACCGCGTGCCTTCGGAAAGTCGTCGAGCCGTCGCTGTCGGATCTGCTGCCGCTCGCACCCGATAATTGCTCGTCCGCTAAGAGTTGAAAAACACGGATGCGGCAGTCCGCCCCAGCATCCACTCGCGATCTTCTTGCGATAGAAACGGAAGACCATCACGAATCAGGGCGATGGAAGGCTCATAGCGATGCCCATTTTCCACCTGAAATGGACAGTCACTGGCCCACATCAGCCGTCTCGGTCCGTAATCTTCAAACACGCGCCGAATCAGCGGCGCAAGATCCTTATACGGCTCCTGCTTGCGGCCTAGCGCGTAGAACGCCGACACTTTGACTTTTACGTTTTTGTGTTTTGATAATCCGCAAAGCAACCGAACATCCGCATCACGGATCTGGCCATCTGCTCCGATGCGTGCCAAATGATCGATAACCACGGGCGTATCCGGATACTTCACACACATCCGGTCGATGGCGGGCAAGGCGTCCGGCCCCACTAAGGGACACATGGCGAGGCTTCTCTTCGCGCCCATCGCCCACATAGAGTTCATGCCCGGCGTATCGAGCCAGTTCCCGGGAGATCGCGGCGCAACGATTCGAAAGCCGCGCACTCCCCTGCTCGCCAGCGCTTCCATATCTTTGTCCGGGGCCGCTCCCGACTCATCGACGATTCCGACTCCGGAGAACACCTTCGGATGCGCTTTCATCGAGTCCAGCATGTACGAGTTGTCGAACCGATAGAAACTCATTTGAATCAGTACCACTCGTGTCACGCCGGCGGGCTTTGAATGGCGGAAGAGGTCCTCCGGTGTAAACCGCGTAGGAGTGTAATCCTGTTCACCTTTGACTCGAGGATATTTCCCTCGATCGTCGGTCCAGACATGAACGTGCGCATCTATCGCAGCAAACATTCGCTCACAACAGTATACTCGCTGTATGCAGTTTTCGCATTCCCGTGCTAACGCGGGAAACGCCTTGCTGATTTTGTTGACCGCTTCGGTTGCGATTAACTATGTGGATCGGGGTGCTCTCTCCGTAGCAGCGCCGTTGATTCTGCGCGACCTCAACCTGTCGACTGCCCAGATGGGCCTGCTGTTCTCCGCATTCTTCTGGAGCTACTCTACGTTCCAGTTGCTGGCAGGATGGCTGGTCGACCGATTCTCGATTAAATGGATCTATGCCGGCGGTTTTTTCATCTGGTCGATTTCAACCGCAGCAGTAGGCCTGGTGAATGGGCTTCCAATGTTGCTCGCTGCCCGCCTGTTGCTCGGCATCGGCGAAAGTGTTGCATACCCGGCGTCCTCCAAGGTGATCGTCCGCTATTTCCCCGAGGATCGACGAGGATTGGCGAACGCTCTGATCGATACGGGCGCAAAATTGGGCCCTGGACTGAGTACGCTGCTGGGGGGCCTGGCGGTTGCCACATACGGCTGGCGTGCGATGTTTCTTGTCTTAGGTTCGGCGAGCCTGGTCTGGCTCGTGCCGTGGTTACTGCTCACAAAATCCGACACGCCAACTTCCGCCGTATGGGAAACCAAGGGGCCGGGTTGGACTGAGATTTTGCGCTGCTCACAGGTATGGGGGACGTCGGTCGGAATGTTCGCCCTCGGCTATGTTCACTACTTTTTTCTTTCCTGGCTGCCAAGCTACCTCGTCTCAGAACGTGGCCTGTCCATGAGCAGCATGGCCATATTGGGTTCGATTCCGTTCTTGAGTATGGCGCTTTCCACTTTGATCTGCGGGTGGTCCTCAGATCGATGGATTCGTTCAGGCGCCAGTCCCGGAAGGGTACGAAAGCTTTATGCCGGAAGCGGTCTGCTTCTGTGCGCGGGAGCCATCGTTCCCGCGGCGCTGGTTAAGAGTTCCGGCACGTCAGTTTTGCTGATTACCCTGGCGTGCGTTTTCCTTGGATTATTTACTTCCAACGTGTGGGCCATAACTCAAACGCTGGCTGGACCTCTGGCGGCCGGCAGATGGACAGGATTTCAGAACGCGATCGGAAATCTGGGCGGCGTTATCTCACCGCTGTTGACAGGTTGGATCGTCTCAGTGACCGGCTCTTACTTGCTGGCATTTGCTGCTGCAGCGATCGTTATCCTTGTTGGAACTTCTATATATCTCATGAGCCTCGGTAAGATGGAGCCCGTCGCATGGATCTCGAACAACGCCACACCCGTGGTCGCAGTATGACAAAGCAATCAGAGGAAGTACTTGCCACACTCGGCGATCTGGTTTCGATTAACAGCATCAACCCGGCATACGAGAACGGTGTGCCTGAAGAGGGTGTCGCAAAGTATTTCGAGAGTTTCTTCCGCGAGCGTGGAGTTGAGACGTTTCGCCAACATGTGATGCCCGGACGAGCGAATATCATCGCGCGTCTTTCCGGGCGCAACCCTGGGCGCCGAATCGTAATGGAAGCACACATGGATACGGCGTCGATCACCGGCATGACTATTCCGCCGTTCGAGCCAACCGTGAACAATGGCCTTCTCTACGGTCGCGGTTCCTGCGACACAAAAGCCGGCCTCGCCGCCATGATGCATGCGATCGCGGAGCTCAAGGAAAACTCCGTTACACCGCCTTGCGAAGTGTGGCTTGCCGCGGCTGTCGATGAAGAATACATGTTTCGAGGCGTGGTCGCGCTCTGCGAAGGATTGCAAGCCCATGCGGCGATTGTGGCAGAGCCGACTGAATTGCGCGCCATCATCGCCAGCAAGGGAGTGCTGCGCTGGAAGGTGCGTGTAAGAGGCAAAGCAGCGCACAGCTCTAAGCCACACCTCGGAGTCAACGCTATCAGCCATATGGCAAAGATCATCGCAGCCCTGGACCGTGAAGCCGAGTCGCTCGGAAAGAAAACACATCCGCTTCTAGGTCCAGGGACTCTCAATGTCGGCGTTATACGCGGTGGCGTGCAGGTCAATTTCGTCCCCGACGTCTGTGAGATCGAGATAGATCGCAGGCTGCTTCCGGGCGAGACTCCGGAGAGCGTGCTGAAGCATCACGAAGGTATCCTGAACGAGCTACGCAGCCAGAATCCTTCGATGCAAATCGAGACGGACCGGCCTATGCTCGCAGACCCGGCGCTTGAAACGGAAGCATCGGCCCAGGTATCTCGAGTCGCCAGCGAAATACTCACTCATCTCGGCCTAAACGGGGAGCTTGCGGGTGTTCCTTACGGAAGCGATGCCAGCAAGCTATCTCGCCACGGCGTGCCAAGCATCATCTTTGGACCAGGCAGCATCGATCGCGCACATGCGGCCGTTGAATATGTGGAGTGCGATCAGGTCGTGTCGGCCGTATCCTTCTACCGCGAGTTCCTCTTACGATTCGAATGAAAAACAACTTTTTAGAAACGAACAAGCAGTTTTTTCCGCTAGTTGAGGGAGTATCGTACCTCGATACTGCCGCCGAGGGCATTCCTCCCCTCACCAGCAAGCAGGCATTGATGTCTTATTGGCAGGAGAAAAGTAGAGGGACGCCGGGACGTGTCCGGTTGTTCGAGGTTCAGAAAGAAACCGAGCAAGCAGTCGGCACGCTGCTGGGAACGTCAGCCGATAATATCGTCCTGCTGGCGAATGCTTCGGAAGCCCTCAATCTGTTTGCGAACTCCATCCGTTGGCAGGCCGGAGATGAAGTTCTCATCAGTGACCTGGAATTTCCCTCGAATGTCGTCGTGTGGCTCCGGCTTAAGGAACTGGGCGTCCGCCTGATCGTAATTCCAACGCAGGGCGGTATCATGCGCCTGGAAGATTGGACATGCCATCTGTCTTCCCGCACCAAGGTGGTGTCAGTCAGTCAGGTCAGCTACATGAGCGGAACCCAAATCCCGTTCATGCAAGCCCTGGCCGAAGAAGCGCATCGTGCGGGTGCGCTATTTTGCGTGGATGCAACGCAGGCCCTGGGCCGCGTTCCGGTGTCGGTGCGCGGCGTCGACTACCTCGTCGCCAGCAGTTACAAGTGGATCTTGGGCTCGCATGGCTTAGGAATGGTGTATCTGGCGCCCGAGATGCGCGAAACGCTGCGTCCGGGAACGGCTGGATGGTACTCCATCGACTCCGTCTTTCATCCGCAGCGCTTCGAAAGCTTCCGGCCAAAGGATTGCGCCGGACAGTTGCAGTCGGGCATGCCTAATTTTCCTGGACTCTTCGCTCTTAAGGCCGGCATAGACTTCCTGCTTTCCATTGGCGTCGATCGCTTGGATCGTGAGCTTCGGCCTTTAGTGAAGGAGCTACGCGACGGTCTTGAGGAGCACGGACTCGATCTTCTCACCCCGTCAGCCCCCGAGTTCGCGTCGGGGATCGTGTCTTTCCGATGTTCCGAGGCTGACAGCGTCGCCGAGAAGCTGGTAAATGAAGGTGTAATCGTGTGGGGTGGAGATGGGAGAATTCGCGTGTCCGTTCATCTCTACAACGATCATGATGATATCGCCCGATGTCTCAGCGCCGTAGACAAGTTGAAACAAAGCGGACAACGTGGCAACATTGAAAACTCATGGTTGCGAGTAAAGCGGGTTCCGAGCGCGAGGGGGAAGTAGAGCGCGTTTATCGTCTTCTAAAGGGCTGGATTTTGGATGCGAGATTGCGGCCCGGCGATTTTCTTTCCGAAGTAGACCTCGCTCGCCAATGCGAAACTTCACGAACACCCGTTCGTGAAGCCTGTAATCTTTTGTCGCAGGAAAAATGGATCCAACGAATCCGGCACAAAGGCTACATGCTGCCCTCCATCTCAATTCGGGAAATTGTCGAGGTCTACGAATATCGTAAGCTTCTCGAATGTTTCAACGCCGAGAGAGCCGCGGCTAGCGCCACCTCGGACGAAATCAAGGCATTGCGCGAGATCATTTCCATTGAGGATCAGACCGGCGTGGACATGTCTTCCTTTCTGAAAGCGAATCAGGAATTTCATGTTCGGCTGGGTGAAATCGCTCGTAATCAACGTGTGCTCGATCAGTTGAACCTCACGCTCGAGTACGTCCACAGGCTGGATGTGCTCTCGACGCAGCGCGACAATCGCGCAGTTCCTCATCGTGACATCGTCAGAGCAATCGAAGCACGAAACGGAGCGGAGGCCGCGCGAGCAATGTCAGATCACATCAACGTATCCCGGGATCGAATGTTACGGCTGTTCGGAACTTAGGCGAGAATCTTCTTTGCCACGACGCCCGCCACGTCGGTCAGCCGGAATGGGCGGCCTCCGTAGTTGAAAGTTAGCCGCTCGTGATTCAGCCCCAAAATATGGAGCATGGTCGCATGCAGATCGTGGATGTGCATGCGGTCCTCGACGGCGTAGTATCCAAACTCGTCGGTTGCCCCATAGACGTATCCCTTCTTCACACCCGCGCCGGCCATCCAAATACTGTAGCCATATGGATTGTGGTCACGGCCGTCGCCGGCTTCCGCCACGGGGGTACGGCCAAACTCGCCTCCCCAAATAACCAGGGTGTCATCCAGCAAGCCTCGCGTCTTCAGATCCTGAAGCAGCCCGGCGATGGGTTGATCGACCTGTAGCGCCGTGCGAGTGTGCAAGCGAACGAGCTCGCTGTGCGCGTCCCAACCTACTTCGTTGCCCGGGCCATATTCATGATTGATTTGAATGAATCGGACATTGCGCTCGGCTAACCTGCGCGCCATCAGACACTGCCATCCGAAATCTTTCGTTTCCGGCGCATCGAGCCCATACAGCCTCTTCGTTGCTTCCGACTCCTTTGAAATGTCGAAGGCCTCTGGCGCCTCCGTTTGCATGCGGAATGCCAGTTCAAAGGTCTGAATACGAGCTTCCAGGTCCGATTCATACTGCCAGCGCGCGGCGCTCGCTCGATTCATCTTCTGAATCATGTCCAACTCGTAGCGTTGCTGCTCCGGCGTCAGGCCATGGTTCTTAAGGTGCTCGATTGGCTCCGTCAAATTCTCGATCGGCATGCCGCCCAGTCCCACCGCCGTGCCCTGATACGCAGCCGGTAGAAAGCCGGAGCTCCATTTCTTGGCTCCTCCGTGAGACAGACCCGGCTTCAGAGTGATATATGCCGGCAGATTCTGATTTTCGGTGCCGAGCCCGTAAATCACCCAGGAGCCCATGCTCGGGCGCGTGAATGTGTTGGAGCCGGTATGCAATTGAAGTGTTGCGCCGCCATGCGCCACGCTATCCCCGACCATGGACCGTATGATGCACAGATCATCCGCATGCTTGGAGATATGCGGAAAGAGGTCGCTGATCTCGATACCGCTCTGACCGTACTTCCGAAACTCCCAAGGCGATTTCAGCAGATTGCCGACACTGTTTTCCGCAAAGGTGAGTGGTCTCTTAAACGGCAATGGCTTGCCGTTGTCTGCGGTCAGCCGTGGCTTCGGATCGAAAGTGTCCATGTGCGAGGGACCGCCATGCATAAACAGGAAGATCACTCGCTTCGCACGTGCCGGGAAATGCGGCTGCTTCGGGGCGAGCGGATCCGTCATCGTCGCGGCCGCAGCCTCCCTACCAAGCAGCGACGCAAGTCCCATCAAGCCGAACCCGCAAGCAGACTGCCGAAGGAGATACCGCCTGGATGGGTGGCACGGAGATGGTCGGTCCTTCATAGCTCTCCCTCAGTGTATGTAAATGAAATCGTTCGAGGCGATCAAGGTACGGCACAGACTTGACCACGCGAGCAGGCGGCCTGTGTCATCGGTGGCCTTCCCTGGAAATCCCTGCACGTATCGAAGGCTTGCTTCGGCCTCCTCTCTTACAGGCTCCCGCCCGAGCACTTTATACCAGGCGCGATTGATCCGATCCAGATCAGCAGTTTCTGTTTTGAGCAGCAATTGCGCCAGGGATCGAGACCGCTCCGTCACGAAATTGCTGTTCATCATGAACAATGCTTGTGGGGCGACATTCGTTTGTTCGCGGATCTCGGTACTCGTTGTGCCGTCCCCAAAGTCAAACAAGGTCAGCAGAGTCGCGAGATTTGATCGGCGCAGCGGAAGGTACACTGTCCTCCGTTTTGTACTGTCCGGGTGAAGACTCTTGCGCCCGTCGCTGAACTCCTTATCTGTTCCCTCACCAGTCTGAAGCGTTCCGCCCATGGTGACATCCAGAGAACCGTCGAGTTGCAGCAAGGAATCTCGAATCTCTTCGACCGTCATGCGGCGCACTTCGAAACGCGACAGCAAGCGATTGTCCGCATCTTTTTCGTGTTTCTCAGGCGTAACCTCACTACTCATCTGGTAGGCGCTCGAGAGCATAATCAGCCGATGCATCTTTTTCACTGACCAGCCCTGGGCGATGAAAGTCTCGGCTAACCAATCGAGCAGTTCCGGGTGCGACGGTCGCTCCCCGACGATACCGAAGTTATTGGCGCTGCGAACGAGACCTTCTCCGAAGTGTCCCTGCCAGATCCGATTGACCATCACTCGCGCAGGAAGTGGGTTGTCCGGCCGGGCAAGCCACTTCGCCAGCTCTAATCGACCGCTCCCCTTCTCGATCGGGGCTTGATTCTCACCAGCGAGAATCGCCGGAAATGCTTTCGCGACAAGGTCGCCCTGAGAATCGTGGTTGCCTCGCAGGAACACGTGTTGCTGCACCCGTTCGCCTTCCGCAACTCCGCAGGCGAAGGGGGGTTCAGGGGGAGCCGCATCTTTGATGGCCTTCAACTCGGCTTTGAGTTGAGTCCACTTCGCGCGAGCCTCTTCCGAGAAGAGCTTTTCCGGGTCCTTTTCAGGAAGCGCCAGAGGCCCCTTTCCTCCGCCTACTTCTGTATAAAAACGGTTGTCCCCAGGCATGAACTTCGGGGGCGGCGGCGGCTTCTCGCCTTTCGCGCGAGCTGCATCAGCTTTCACTTTCCAGTCGTCCTGAGCTCTCTGTCGTTCGGCGGCGACGTTGATGAAATCCGTTTGATAGCGCTTCGCAACATCGGCCAGGTCCGACGGAGCAGCTTTGTACCAATCCTCCAAATGAACGCGACGTTCCTTGGTGGGCTTCAGGTAGTTTGTCCAGCGCTCCAAAACCGACGGATCGAGAGAACGTTCTTTCGCCAGAGTCGCTGCATCAGCGCCGTTTTCATAAATGTCGCGCGCCGCCAGCATATAGTCCGCCATCCGCGGAGCGAGCTCATCGCGATAACGTCGTCCCTCGGCAGCTTTTACGGCATCGACTTCTTTCTGCTTGTCTTCGACCTTCTTCTCATACGCCTCATACTGATCGGCAATCTCTTTAGGAACCAGCGGCGCGTAATAGAGCTTGGATACCGTTCCCTCGATCTTTGCTAGCTGCTTTGTACTGGCAAAAATCGATGCCAGTGAGTAATAGTCTTTCGTCGAAATCGGATCAAACTTGTGGTCGTGGCATCGGGCGCAGGCAATACTAAGCCCTAGGAACGCCTTGCTGGTAACATCAATCTGCTCGTCTACGATGTCATAAAACATCTTGACTTTGTCTTGTTCGGCAACGAGCTTCGGGCCGAGCGCAAGAAAGCCCGTGGCAATAACGCCATCCGTATTGACTTTCTGCCCTCCGGATGGCGGCAGAAGATCACCAGCCACCTGTTCGCGAATAAAGCGATCGAAAGGCATATCGCGGTTGAAGGCATTGATCACGTAGTCACGGTATTTCCATGCATACGGGTATCGGTAATCCTCGTCGGCACCCGTCGAATCTGCATACCGTGCAACGTCCAGCCAGTGACGCCCCCATTTCTCCCCATAGCGAGGCGAAGCCAACAATCGATCCACAACCTTGGCGAAAGCCTCCGGGGATTGGTCATTCAGAAATGCGCGGATCTCCTCTTCCGTCGGAGCAAGACCCGTAAGGTCGAACGTCGCCCTGCGAATTAAAGCCAATTTGTCGGCCGGCGGCGCGGGAGAGAGCCCTTCCGATTCCAAGCGGACCAGGACGAAGCGATCGACCGGAGACTGAATCCAAGCCTTATCCTTGACTTCCGGTAGGGTAACCGGCTGAAGCGGACGGAAAGACCAGAATTCCCTCTGCGCGCGAGTATAGCCTTTCTTCTTCGGAGCCTGTGCGCCAGCAGACGTTTCCGCACCGATCGACGGCCAGGGCGCGCCGATCTTGACCCATTCCCGAAGCAGCGCAAGCTCCTCGTCCGGCAGCTTTCCCGTAGGAGGCATCTTGATGCGCTCCTGGTATCCGACGACATGGAGCAAGCGGCTTTTCTCGATATCTCCAGGAACCAGGACCGGACCGCTATCCGCCCCTTTTCGAATCCCGCCAACGGTCGTTAAATCCAGGCCGGCGGTACCGGCCTTCGGGTTATGACACCCCTGGCAACGTGCAACCAGAATCGGACGGATCCGCTTCTCGAAGAAATCACCCTGATCGGAAGTTTGGCCTGGGAGCGGAAAAACCAGACCTGCGATTGCCGTGATACTTAGGCCAATGAGTCTCATGGCGTATCGTATACCGATTGTATACGCTTTGCGGTTCTTATGCAATTGAGACTTCATGACCACCGGATGCCATCATGAGAGGTAAATCTGGAGGACCGAGAGAATGGCCGCTGAAAAGCAGATTCGGAGTGGCGCATCGAAACCCGTCCTTTTAAGTATCGACGATGATGCTGCGGTACTGCGAGCAATCGAGCGCGATTTGCGGAAGCGCTATGCGGATCGGTATCGCGTGCTGCGCGCGGAGTCGGGAATGGCGGCTCTTGACCTGCTTCAACAGCTTCAGTTGCGGAATGAGACCGTCGCGCTTTTCCTTTGTGATCAACGTATGCCCTCAATGACGGGCATCGAGTTCCTGGAGCGCGCGAAAGCGATCTACCCGGACGCGCATCGTGTTTTGCTAACCGCGTATTCCGATACTGAAGCGGCAATCGAATCCATAAACCGTGTCCAGATCAATCACTACCTCTTAAAGCCCTGGGATCCACCGGAGCAAAACCTCTATCCGGTGATCGACGATCAACTCGAGGACTGGCAGGCAGATTACCACCGTCCATTCGAGGGTGTGCGGATCATCGGAGCACGTTGGTCCCCGCAAACGCATTCCTTGAAAGATTTCCTGGCTCGCAACCAAATCCCGTATACGTGGATCGATATCGAATCGGCGGATCATGATCCGGAAGCACAGCGTTTGCTGGCGACACTCGGCGGGTTGCAAACATCGGATCTGCCCTCAGTCCTGCTGCCGGACGGATCGACGTTGACGCGGCCTTCGACCTCTGAAATCGCACAGCGGCTAGGACTGCGGACGCGAGCGGAGGGCGATTTTTGCGATCTGTTGATCATCGGAGGCGGCCCTGGGGGACTTGCGGCGGCCGTATATGGCGCTTCCGAAGGTCTACGCACTCTGCTTATCGAACGCGAGGCGCCCGGAGGCCAGGCGGGCCTGAGTTCGCGGATTGAGAATTATCTGGGATTTCCCTCCGGCTTAAGCGGCGCGGATCTGGCCCGCCGCGCGGTGGTACAAGCCCGGAGGTTCGGTGTGCAGATTGTGGCGCCTCAGGAAGCCCTACGGCTCACGGTCGAGGGACCATACCGTATCGTTGAACTCGCCGACGGTCAGCGGATTAGTTGTCATGCGCTGCTAATCGCGACCGGTGTCCAGTGGCGAACGCTGCAAGTGCCGGGGATGGAGCGTCTTCAGGGCGCTGGCGTTTATTACGGAGCCGCGATGACCGAGGCGATCTCTTGCAAGGACGAGATTGTTTACGTCGTGGGTGGCGCGAATTCGGCGGGACAAGCGGCGATGCATTTTTCGCGCTATGCACGCGAAGTGATCATGCTGGTTCGCGGCGAGTCGCTGTCACAAACGATGTCGCAATATCTCATCGATCAAATCCATCAGACTCCCAACATCAGGGTCGAGACGCGCACCGAGGTGGTCGAGGTCCATGGCCAGGACCGGCTGGAGGCGCTATCCATCTCTTGCGGACGCTCCGGTGCAGTCGACACGGTGCCCGCAACATCGATGTTCATCTTTATCGGCGCCGAGCCTGGGACTGGTTGGTTGCAAGAGTCTGTACAACGTGATCAGCGAGGCTTCATTCTTACTGGAACCGATCTGATGCAGGGAGGTCGTCCACCCAAGGGCTGGCCGCTCGATCGCGACCCCTACTTACTTGAAGCGAGCATTCCCGGCGTCTTCGCGGTTGGCGACGTGCGTTATGGATCCGTCAAACGAGTCGCATCCTCTGTAGGAGAGGGAGCCATCGCAGTCCAATTCGTTCACCAACATCTCAGCACTCTTTAGGAGAAGCGGGCATGTCATCAACTACTACGGCAAAGCCGGTAAAGCAAGCTTTGAAGGAAATACCGCTCCTCGCTGACTTGAATGACAGCGAACTCCAGTGGCTGGTGGATCATCTTGAAGAAGGTAACTACATTCCCGGCGAGGTACTCAGCCATCAGGGCGAACCTGCAGAATACCTGATCATCATTCTCGATGGCGAAATCCAGGCGCGGGCCGAGGGCGGTAACCCGAACCTCCCCGTATACATCGCCAGCAAGGGAGCAATCACTGGTTTGTTGCCACAGTCACGAATGACAATATTCGCTCGTACTACCACGGCAGCGGCGCCCACGCGGCTGCTCCGGTTGCACAAAAGGCACTTCGATGAAATGCTGACAACGATTCCTCAGCTTCGTCCCAGGCTCATGGGAGTTATGGCCGATCGCATCCGCGATACCACGAAGATGGACATCCAGTACGAGAAGCTGGCGGCGTTGGGGAAGCTCTCGGCAGGCCTCGCTCATGAACTGAACAATCCGGCGGCAGCGGCCCGCAGTGCGGCTGGTGAAATCCGGCGCCTTTTGGATCGATTGCGCATTGCGGACGCGTCATTAACCCGTGCCGGGATAAGTCCGGAAGCGTGGCGCGATATCGGCGAACTGGAGGAAGCAGCAATACAGAGCGCGTCGGCATGTACAGCCTTGGATTCGCTTACGCGAAGCGATCGCGAGGAGCAGCTCGGATCATCCTTGAGCAGCGCCGGTATCGCCGACGCCTGGGATCTGGCGCCCGAGCTTGCCGATGCCGGATTGAATCAACAGATCATCACGCAGCTTTCCGAGGCTGGTTGGTCCGGAGGCCTTAGGATCGGTGCTTACTCGGTTGGCCTCAGTGCTCGCGTTGTACAAAATATCGGCCGAAATTCAGGAAAGCACTACACGTGTTTCAGAACTCGTGAGGGCCATCAAGGAATACTCCTGGATGGATACTCAGCCGGAACGTGAGATCGATATTCATCAGGGACTCGAAAATACGCTCACGATTCTGAAGCATCAGTTTCGATCCGGGATTCGCGTTGAGCGGCAATACGATCCTGACTTGCCGCGTGTATGCGCGCACGGAGGTGAGTTGAACCAGGTATGGACCAATCTTCTCCAAAATGCGGTCGATGCCATGAAGGGGATCTCTGGAGAAAAACTCCTTCTGATTCGAACCGCAGCTCAATCGGTCGGGTGTTCTCGTGGAAATCTGCGATAGTGGCCCCGGAATTCCGGCTGAGATTCAGGCCAGGATTTTCGAGCCCTTTTTTACGACAAAACAGCAGAGCGATGGCACAGGCCTGGGATTGGACCTTGTCGGACGAATCATCCGGAAGCATCATGGCGACATTCGCTTCGAATCGCGTCCGGGACGGACATGCTTTCAGGTGCGGCTGCCCCTGCAGCGGGCTGGCCGCCTGGAATCACCGGCTTCCGGGAGCTGACGAAACCCGTTCCGGTATCAGGTACCCGAATCTCCTCAGTATGTCTTGGCCGCGATTGCTTACAAGAAACGAAATGAATTGCTTCGCGAGATCTTGGTTTTTTGACCCCTGCACAAGCCCCACTGCCTGATCGATAGGCGTGTAAAGATTGGCGTCAACGTGAACCACCGTTCCGGCTTCGTTCAATACCAGAGAATAAGCGGTGAAAGCTGCGTCAGCATTTCCCGTGGCTGCGAACTGTTTCGCCATGTTGATGTTCGTTGAATAGACAACCTTCGGTTCAAGCGTCGTCCATAAAGACGAATTCTGAAGCGCCTCCACCGCAGCCTTACCGTATGGAGCAACACTCGGTGTCGCGATCGCGATCGATCGTATCGAAGGAGCCGCAAGATCCTGCAGGTTCTTGACACCGGCCTCTTTCCCTTTCGGAATCCACAGCGCGAGAACCCCGCGCGCATAGATAGCGCGACTGCCAGGAGTGATTTTGCCTTTCTTGACCAACTCATCTACATGCTCGACATCGGCGGAGGCAAACACATCGAAAGGCGCTGAATTCTCGATCTGTTGCGCGAGTTGCGCGGTAGAGGCATAGCTAAGAGTTACGTCAGTATCGGTCAACTCGGTGAACGCCGCGCCAATTTCATCGAAAGCGCCAGCGAGATTCGCGGCGGCCGCAACCGTAATTTCCGGTCGTTTAGCGTTGGGGTAACCGCATCCCGCCAACGATACAAGCGCTAAAACAATCAACGGGCGCATGGTCCAACCTTGAACTAATATTTCAAAAGGCGCTCTGTCAGAGATACGTGTTTCGTCGAAAACTGGCGAACTGCGCCGCGCAGGTATGGACGGAACTCGCGGAACCAGTACTTCAGGTATCCCGATTCGTGAATTTCGGCCAGGGCGCCGCGATAGTGATCCAGCAGGCCGCGGGCTAAGACCTCGCCAGTCCGCAGTCCGCCGGCTCGCGCCGCTCGAGACAGCCACCTGCCGTTCTCGGGTAAGGATCGTACTGCAGCGATCGCCATCACCGAAGAAAGTTCCAGCACGGATCGTCCTTGCCGCGATGCTTCCAGCTTCAGGTCTCGCCATTGATCGGCTAATCTATGCACATCCGGCAAAGCTGCACGTGGCAGGCGGGACGCTTCAGCCTGAAGTTTGTTCCACTCCTCACGGAGACCCGCAACATCCAATGGAGGAGTATTGACTGTCTCCGCGAGCTTCCCTGCCGTGCTTTCGAGGCCGTCCAACAACTCACTGACGTTCCGGAAGTTTCGGCCTGGCGGCAGGAGGCCGTCTTTTTGGAGCGCGTCCGCGATCTCAACGATCAGGTCCTTGCCCGCGCCGGCCAAGTCGGATAACGCGGCCAGAACCCAAACCGGCGATGCACGAAACGCCGCGATTCCAGCCAGTTCGAAAACATTGCCCGCAGTGCGGCGCATCAGGAAATCGCTGGGAAGCGAAGCAGAGTTTCCCTCCGCCTCCACTTGACCGACCTGCTCGATCAGGAATCGCAACGTCGAGTCGACAATCGAATCGTAAAGCCGCGACCGGCGCACACGAGCGGGCAAAACGACTTCGCCGATTTCACGCACTGCTCCTGCAGCCAAGCCTGTAATCGAACGCAGCAGCCTTTCAGGGAGCGACGACGATATAGCCACTGATCTGCTTGCGACTCACCTTCGCTACTTTCCTGTTGGGCCGGAAGAAGAGTGAGCCTGTGTGTTGTGGCTGCTTCCACCGCCTTGCGCGAAAACGGCATCGGATGATATCGGCCCTCCGCCCATGCCGTGGCCAGATCGGCATAATGAGGACTCTCGGGATTGCCCGACTCTCCGGGGGTATTGGTCATGACAGACTTATCCCAATCGCTCAAGATCGATAATTTGCCGGTAAGATGCGCCGGCCGTCTGCTGAAACCCCGGTCCGGATGTCGCATTGACGGTGTTCCCGTCGCCGGGTCTCGCGAACTCGCCGGCTCCAGGAACACCTCGAACCGGGTGAGCGAATACGACGCGATGAATACGTCCCCAGGACCACGACCGCCGATCACTCCCCAATCTCTTTTCTAGCTCCGACAAGGCACCTTCTAACGAACTCGCAAGAGCTTCGGAATCGGGTTCCTTTTCGAGTTTTTCAAGTGTGGTTCGCAAATCGACGCGCTGCCCGAGTTCTCGACCGAAGACAGACACCGGCAAGGCTGCGATCCAGAACTCATAGATCGCAGCCGCGGTCGAGTCGGCGCTTAAAACTCCGTCCCACGATTCGACTTGTGCAACGACGTGGCTAAAGGCTCAGGGAGCTTTCCACTCCCGGATAATCTTCTGGAAGCGCCGTGCAGGCAGAGAAGCTACATCCTGCTGCATTCGTTCGAAGTCCGCGACTGTGAACTTCCGACCCGCGGACAGCATCTCCTTTATTCTTTCGAAGCGAAAGGGTAACGCCCATTCATATCCGAGCGGCACGTTGTATCCCGGCGGAAGAATGTTGTGATTTGCTGTCGCGATGAAGTGCGCTGCGAGGGTTGAACGAGAACGGAAGCTCCTTTGCCGCGCGGAAACCCGCCCATTCGTATTCGCCTGTATCGCCTGGCACCGGGAAAAGGCCAGCTCCAATTTTTACGAATCGGAGCCAATCCGCCCGCCTGCCATCCGATGTTGCCGTCCAAATCGGCGTAGACGAGATTCTCGCTCGGGACTTTGTACCTTTCCAGACCGGATCGGAATTCATTCCAGTTCCGTGCGCGCATGAGGGATAAACCCGGCAAGATACCCAGCCGAGCCCGGCTCCGAGCCGACCCAACGAAGCGCGTACGCGCGATGCCTGGCGGAATCTTCGTGAATGACAGGACCGTGAACGGTATAGCGCAGCTCAATGGTCACGGGTTCAGACCGGCCCTTAACAGCAAGCGTATCGCGCACAATCTTGAACTTGCGCCATGCGCCTTTATAAAGGTATTCATCCGGACGGTCCGGATTGACCTTTTCGACATACAGATCCGCCTGATCAATGCCGACGATGGTGAAACCGAATGCCAGTCGCTCATTATGGCCGAGAGCTATTCCGGGAAGCGCAGGCTCTCCCAGCTCCGAAAGCATTCCAACCGGGAGCGACCAAGTGAACGGTTTTGCGCAAAGAAGGCGTTTGTATCGGACGGTGAGGATCGTTAGCCAGGATCGGCTTACCTGTCGCCGTCATAGTCCCGTCCACGACCCAGTTGTTACTTCCCTGCTCCGCAAAACGAACGGGACCTATCGTCTCGTTGAAGGCTGTAAGAATACTCGGTCCGATATCTTCAAGATCGAGTCCGCGGGGAACCTCGAGAGGCACAACCGGGTCGGGCGGGAGGTATTTGCGCAATTCCGGCAAACCGAATCGGCGAGCGTCCTGCGCGCGAGCAACCTCTCGAGGCAGATTTGCGCGTCATGAGCAGCCCGGCAACGCGAGCCACGCAATCCTCCGGAACCCAAGTTCCCGGATCATAGCCGGCGAGCCGAAACTCCAGCGGGCGCTTGCCTTTGAGAGATCGAATGTAAGCGTTGATGCCATCAGTGAAGGCGGTAGTGATGGCCTTAGTGTCAGGACCGTAACTTTTCCATTCCGCATCCCAGTCGCCGCGATATTGCACCGCGCGTGCGAGTTGATCGCGACGGATTGCGGATGGTCCCAGGACTTCGGCCAACTTGCCGGTTCCTATCCGGCGCCACATATCGATTTGCCAGAGCCGATCAGTGGCGGTCATATAACCTTGCGCAAAGAACAGATCGTGCGTGTTCCTGGCGTAAATGTGCGGCACACCCCAACGATCGCGCAAGCACCTCGACGGGTTGCTCGAGGCCGGGAACGCGGACTTGTTCGGCGTGAAGCGAGACACAGAGAAGAAGGCTACTGAAAAACGGTGCACGCGCGCGATCATAACACTGCGCGCCGCGATCATGTTAATCTTTGCCCAGGATTCCCGGTGCGCATTTATTTCGTTTCAGCGTCGGCCACGCTAGGCTGCGGTCGGCCTGTTTTATTCGATTACGCAAGCTGCTCCGGCAGCGAGAAACCATTCGGACTCGAAGCAACGGACGCTTTGGACGACATCGCGCCTGGAAGGCTCTCCGGAGCCGCCTCCGGCCTATCGTCTTACCCGGGCCTTTCCGCAGGTTTCGTTCAAGGGACCCGTTTTCATCGCCCAGGATCCACTCTCGGATCGCCTCCTTGTGGCGGAGTACGAAGGCCGGATTTATAGCTTTCTTCCGAACGACCCGACCGGCAAGAAAGATCTTTTTCTCGACATGGGCCGAGGCATCTCGGCATTTTCCTTTCATCCGAAATACAAAGAGAATGGATTCGTTTTCGTATTCAGTCACGCGGACATGAAGCTGCCTTCGACCGTGCGAAACAGAAGAGTCGTGTCTCGCGGTTTCAGCTCGAGCCCGGCAGCAATCCGCCGCGTCTGCGCCGCGAGTCGGAGACGATCATCGTGGAGTGGCCTTCCGGAGGGCACAATGGCGGTGAGGCGATCATCGGCCCCGATGGATACCTGTACATATCGACCGGCGATGGTACGAGCGGTTCCGACGTGAATGATTCGGGTCAGAATCTGACCGACCTGCAAGCCGTCATGATGCGTCTGGACGTGGATCATCCGGATGCCGGAAGAAACTATTCCATCCCAAAAGACAATCCCTTCGTGAATACGCCGGGAGCTCTGCCGGAAATTTGGGCATACGGCTTTCGAAATCCATGGCGGTTCTCGTTCGATCCGAAGACCGGCCAGCCGTGGGTTGGCGACGTCGGCCAGGACTTGTGGGAGATGATCGAACTGACTCACAAGGGCGCGAATCATGGCTGGAGCGTGATGGAAGGAACCCATCCTTTCCAGCCGGGCCGGAAGCGCGGACCCACGCCGATCGTAGCTCCCATTGTCGAGCATCATCACTCCGATTGCCGCTCCATCACCGGCGGGTATGTGTATCAGGGCGATAAATTCAAAGAGCTTCGCGATGCCTATCTCTACGGTGACTACCAGTACGGGAAAGTGTGGGGACTTCGCTACGACTACAAGGCGAAAAAAGTGACATGGCACAAAGTACTTGCATCGAGTACGGTAAAGATCTCGAGTTTTGGAGTCGGTCGGGACGGCTCATTCTATGCGCTCGATTACGACGGAGGATTCATCGCGCAACTGGAGAAAGCTCCACCTGCAGTGAAGCGGCCACCATTTCCGCGCAAATCGAGCGAGACGGGGCTGTTTACATCGGTTCGCGACCATAAGGTCGCTCCGGGTGTGATGCCGTATTCGATCAATGCGCCCTTTTGGTCCGACGGGGCTAATAAAGAACGCTTCTTTGCGCTGCCTGGTAAATCTACAATCGACTTCGAAGCACAGAAAGACTGGGAATGGCCTGACGGAGCCGTGACCGTGAAGTCGTTTTCTCTCGACTTTGAAGCCGGAAATCCAGCGTCGAGAAAGTACATTGAAACCCGAATCGTGCTGAAGCAGGACGATCAGTGGCTCGGTTACACGTACCGGTGGAATAACGAGCAGACAGACGCCGTCCTGGTGGGGCCAACGGCATGGATTCCACTTACGAGATTAAAGATCCGAGTGCTCCGGGCGGGGTACGGAAGCAGGTCTGGCACTATCCCAGCCGGGATGAGTGCATGTTCTGCCACTCTCGCGCGGCCGGATTTGTGCTGGGATTGAAGACTCCGCAAATGAATCGGGAGCATCAGTTTGCAAGCGGCCGAACGGACAATCAACTTCGCACGTACGCTCATATTGGAATCTTCAAGGAAGCGCTTCCAAAGGCCGCGGCCGACATGGCCGCCTATCCCGATCCTCGGGATACAAATGCCGATCTCGATCGTCGCGTCAAGACGTATTTCGAAGTAAATTGCGCAATCTGCCACGTTGCCGATGGCGGGGGCAATTCTAAGATGGAACTCGGGTCGAAGACCCCGCTTACGAAGGCGAACATCATCGACGAACTTCCGGTGCATGAAACCCTCGGGATTTCCGATGCCAGGCTGATTGCTCCGGGAGCGCCCGAAAGATCGGTGCTCTACAAACGAATCACTCGCCGCGGCGAAAAGCAGATGCCTCCAATCAGCACCAACATGGTGGATCAGCAGGGCGCCGAATTGATTAAGAAGTGGATTCTATCGCTTCCCGGAAGAACAATGCGCAGTAAATGTTCAGAGACATTTCGGCTATCGCATAGATTAGTGGATAGCCAAATGATCTGCTTCGCTTTCTCGTTTTTTAGCTTTCCGGCGCGCTGCTCTGCATGATGTCTGCGGCGGCTCAGCGCGAGTCCGACATTTTGATTTACGGATGTACTTCAGGCGCGATTACTGCCGCAGTTCAGGCCAAGCGTATGAATAAATCCGTCGTGATGGTTTGCCCGGAGAAGCATCTGGGCGGACTCACCGCCGGAGGGCTTGGCTGGACGGACTCCGGCAACAAGGCCGTGATTGGCGGCCTCTCTCGGGAGTTCTACCATCGCGTCTGGCAGCATTATGACAAACCCAAGGCGTGGCGCTGGCAGAAACGGGAACAATTCGGAAACAAAGGCCAAGGCACGGAGGCTCTGGACAGAGCCAACCGCACGATGTGGATCTTCGAGCCGCACGTGGCTGAGAACGTCTATGAGGCTTGGGTGAAGGAAGCGAAGATCCCGATCATCCGCAATGCCTGGCTCGATCGCGAGAAAGGTGTAAAGAAGGAAGGCGACCGGATCGTCTCCATTACCACGCTCGATGGAAAGACCTACTTCGGCCAAAATGTTCATCGATGCCACTTATGAAGGCGACTTGATGGCCGCTGCCGGAGTGGACTTCCATGTAGGCCGGGAATCTACTCGAACTTACGACGAGAAATGGAATGGAGTGCAGACCGGCGTGCTTCATCACCGTCATCATTTCGGCGTTCTGAAAACACCCATTTCCCCCTACGTTGACCCAGGCGATCCTAAGAGCGGCGTTCTGCCTCGCATCAGCACCGAGCCGCCCGGGAATTACGGGGAGGGCGATAAAAAGGTTCAGGCGTATTGCTTCCGAATGTGCCTCACCCAGGTACCCAAGAACCGGGTTCGCCTTTCCCAAGCCGGCCGGCTACGATCCGAAGGAATACGAACTGCTATTACGAATTTTCAATGCTGGCTGGCGCGAGACGTTTGCGAAGTTCGACCCGATTCCCAACGCTAAGACGGACACCAACAACCATGGGCCGTTCAGCACGGATAACATCGGTCGAAATTGGGATTACCCGGAAGCCGAGTTACGCCCGTCGTCGCGAAATCATTCAGGAGCACGTGAATTATCAGCAGGGCTGGTTCTATTTCATCGCCAACGATCCGCGTGTGCCGGAAGAGGTCCGCACGGAGATGGCGAAATGGGGACTCGCGAAAGACGAGTTCAAAGACAACAGGAACTGGCCGCATCAGATCTATGTGCGAGAAGCGCGGCGCATGATCGGCAAATATGTGATGACCGAAAACGAGCTGACCAAGAAGCGATCCACGCCCGAATCGGTCGGCATGGGTTCCTACGGCATCGATTCGCATAACATCCAACGCTACATAACGCCCGAAGGCTACGTGCAGAATGAGGGCGACATCGGAGTCAGCACGAACGGGCCTTATCAGATTTCCTACGGCTCGCTGGTTCCGAAGAAAGGCCAGGCTGCGAATCTGCTCGTGCCCGTGTGCCTGTCGAGTTCGCATATCGCGTACGGTTCCATCCGCATGGAACCGGTCTTTATGATTCTTGGCCAATCGGCGGCGACCGCGGCTGCGATGGCTATCGATAGCGGCATGGCCGTCCAGGATGTCCCATACGAGAAACTCCGGGCGCGGCTGGTCGCTGACGGACAGGTTCTGGAGTATGCGCCGGCAGCGGCCCAGAAGTAAGGGCAAGAACTCACCCTTACTGAGTGCTGGACGGCTTCCGACGATAGTTATCGAATTGTAGGAATCTGCTCACCAAGGGCTCAATCGTGCCGAAGAACTGAGCGACATCTGTGGGGATATTGCGGCGCAGTGTGTCCGAAGTTGGCGTCAATACGGGCACGATAAGCACCTCGTGGTCGATATCCGATTCAACCACAAGGCCTCCAGCAGGATGCCAGGTACTCTCAAAACACTTACCATGAAATCCTTTTCCTTTACTTTGCCGTACTGTTCCATCTGTTTTGCTGCATAAAACGGTTCCGCAGCTTTCGGATCTCGAGAAACGCTGGTAAGTCTGAGGCCCTGCTTTGTCGGCGATACTTCGCCAGAGATAAAGTCCCCCGCCGAGTTGCTGGCTAGAAATCGCCAGCCATCAGACTCCGGTCGCCAATTTTCTCATCTGGACGTCAGCCAGAGTCATCGTAAGCAGGCGTAAACCGACGGGCGCGGCGATGAGCAGACGCGTAAGCTCAGCCTCGTTATCCGTAAAGAGCGCCGCGCCGGCTTGGAGCGCCTCGCGAGCCTGATCGCTTGGCAGTGGCATTTTGAGAGCCATAGGTCCTCCGAACACAAAACGTTATGCGCCTTTTAGCAGAAATGTGTCGGTCCATTCTCCACGTCCAAGATAGCTGGACGTGAAGACATCGCAGTACTGGATCGAGTCGACAAACCAAGGGTCGGCAATACTGAGGAGCTCGGCTCCCGTCGGATTGCGATATCCCCGGATCACGACAAAGTGGCCACCGCCGCCGAACCACCCGATCCGAACACCAATTGGCATGCCCTGGTCGATTTGGTTCATGATCTCTTCAAACGACAGGCTTCGCGGCAAAACGTCACCTCGTTTCCCGATCTTGTCGAGCGCATCCTCCAGGAAAGCCGGGGTGTTACAGGGAATCGGGCTGACACAGCAGGGGGAATTCAGAACAAGGCACGCGATGTCGCACTGACTAAGGGCGCCATCGCCGGAAAAATATCCATGGATGCTCGCCGAAACAGCCGCCCAACACCATTGGTCGTGTTCTTGTGTTTGTATCTGAAAGGCCACGATTTACTTTCCCCCGCTACCGCCAGGATCTGTGGTGCCGTGTACGCCTCCGCCCGGGATCGGTTGAGCCATGAACGCCGCCACCCGGGTCAGTTGTGCCATGTACTCCGCCTCCGACCCCCTCGATGGCAGCATGACGATCGGGCCAAACGCGATGACGATACCTGCTGTTGGTCCGCCTCCGCCCGGATCGGTTGATCGTGTACACCTCCGCCGGAATCGGTCGATCCGTGGACGCCTCCGCCAGCTTTTGGATGATCTTTGACTTCGTGCGCCAGGGATCGCGGCCGTCGATGCGGGCACGATAATGTGTTCCGGGAGTTCGACACCCGGAATGGCGGCAGCCTGGACCGAAGGCTGAACTTGCGGCTGAGCCTGAACTTGCGCCGGGGCTTTACCTGTACGTTGATTGGCGCGCCCGTACTTTGCAGGCGGAGCGGAGCCGTCCATATCAATACGTTGCGTTATCGTTAGCCCGCTTGCCTGGAACTCAAGGCGGTACTCGATTAGCATTTGCTTTTGATCTCCTTTATGGTCACTTGCCTCGTTTGAGACCCGATATGTGAAGAAAGCGAGGATCGCGCGCCAAGTCCGCCAAATCCGGGAACCGGCCGGCGTCGGCGATCATACCTTCCGGTGAAGATTCCAGCAGCGTCAGAGCGTCGTCACCGTCGTCCCAATGCCTCGAGGGTCATGACCGCGATCCATCGGGCATGCAGGTCATTCAGCGCTGCATGCAGGACTTGATTGATTTCGGCCTCCGCTCTGTCGGCGGTCCCCAAGCCGCGCATACATATAGGCTACGCAGGCTCGGGCATAACTGTCACGCGGGTTCGTCGCCATCTCAGACTCTGCGATCGCAATGCCCCGCTGGTTGGCACGCTTCGAATCCACCACAGGTTGAGTCGACGATACGCGATACCCAACGAAAGCAATGAAATATACGACTCAGGCGGAGTCTTTCAAGGCACGCTCGATGTAGAGAATTGCTTCCTGATCCTTACCCTCGTACATCAGCACCATACCCAGGGTATTCAGGACATCCGTCGTTTCACCCAGCAGCAGCGCTTGCGAGTTCACGCTCGGCCTCAGCGAATCGGCCCGCATCCATGCAACCGGCAGCCAAAGCAAAGTGAGTCGCCGGCTCATTCGGAGCGAGCTCGACCGCTTTCTCGTAGTTTTCTATTGCGTCTGCGTACTCTGCTCGCTGGTTGTAGAAGTGGCCCATAGCCTGATAATTACGGTGGTTGTCCGGCCCAAGCTCGACCGCACGGCGCAACTCGGCCAATGCTTGCTGATGCTGCCCTGTCGCATCGTAAGCCTGACCGAGCCGGCGATGTCCGTCCGATTCCGCGGCTTGAAGTTCGATTGCTCTCTGATATTCGGCAACGGCGGGCTCATAGTATCCGTAGTTTGCCTGTAAACGACCCGCGATAAGATGAACTTGCGCAAGATCGGCATTACGCCGTTGTGCTTCCTTGAGTGACTGGTCGGCCAAGTCCAGATACTTACGGTCCTTGGTGACGAAATATTTCGCCCACCACGCTTCGGCCAAGCCGGCATGCGTCAATGGGGAGTCCGGATCCGCTGCCACGGCCTTTTGCATGGAAGCGACCGCTAAATCGGCCTTTGTGTCGTAGCGCACGTAAATGAGACCATTCTCGTAATCCTGTCGGGCGGCCGCATTGATTGCCGCCATCTCGGTCAGCGCCGGAAGATGAAAAGTTTCCGTCACGATGCCGGCCAAAGCCGTGGGGATATATCGCAATTCTCCAGGCGCATAATTCGGCTTTCCACTCCTTCGCCGGTACTTGCGAACGCGTGTCCGTAAGCCAGGCATGTACAAAAATCCTGCCGTTCTTCTTCTCAATCGTCCCATGTAGTGACGTGCGTCGCTCCGAGCAAGCGTCCGTGCGCCTTCTCCGGCGAGCTGACACGCTGGCGCAGCGTCTCACTCAACGGCATAAGCGCAAGCTTGGTTTGCGAACTGCCTTTTACCTGACTCAATCGATCCGCGATATTGCGAGACGAGATCTTCCGGAGCGGAATCGAAGGGAAGCATCGCCAAACGGACGGTTTCCTTCGGAGCTGTCGCAGTTCGATAGGAACCGACACCGGAGATCGACAGCCAACATCGCCGCAGCAGCGGCAGCCACGAACCAGCGCCGGGACCGCGGAGCGATCGCGTGCGGCAACTATTCGTCTGCGGAATTGAACCTGCGTGCAGGATCGGGATCAACGCAGCGTCGCAATCAGACGTGACCAGCGCCGGCCCGGCAAGAGCTCCCGAAGAATAACTCCCAGCGCATAAATATCGGAAGCATTCGACGGCTTGGCGCCCTTCCAGAGCTCGGGCGCCATGTAATCCGGCGTGCCGGCCATCTGGCTTGGATTGCAGAGCCCTGGTGGCGGAGTCCGGACGGCATGCCAGGCCGAAATCGGTGATAACGGCGCGCAAGGCATTGCCGTCTGTGGTGAGAATGATATTGTTGCTCTTCAGGTCACCGTGGATTACCTGCTTGCGGTGCGCTTCGGCGAGTCCGGCGCAGAGTTGCAGCGCGATGGATCGAGCTTCCCGTTCGGTCAAGGGCATCGCGGCGGAGACGTTCCGCGAGTGTTTCGCCGTCCAGGAACTCCATGGTGAGAAAATCCACATCGCCATGAATCGGTGGATGCAGTGTGGATCTCGAACGTCTTACAGACGTTGGGATGGCTGATGTCACTGGCGTTGCGGACTTCAGGCGGCAAGACGCTTACGGAATCCCGCCTTTCCGCATTTCAGCGCGATACGGCGATCGAGCTTCTCGTCGAGCGCTTCATAGACGATGCCCATCCCTCCCTGCGCGACTTCGCGGATGATCCGGAATCGTCCCTGCAGAAGCTTGACCCGCCTCAAACGGGATGTTCAAGAAATCTGCGTGGATAAAGCGGCTCCGAGAGAAAGCCGTCCATCCGCCTTTCCCAATCGACATAGCTCCGAACCAGGTCGATCAGCGCCGTGTCGTCCTCACATAGCTCCTCCAGGTAACGGTCCCGGTCGGGGCGTGGCGAGGCGAGGGCCATCTCCACGAGACTCATCACCAGGTCATCGTCATGCGCTTTGGCTGGCACTTCCAGACTCCATCCGGTCGAACAACCACTTCCGCGCTTCCAGCCACATTCGTTGCATGGTGCGGAGCTTCATGCCTAAGGCGTCGGCCGCCTCTTCATCCGTGAGCCCGAGGAAGTATTTAACCTCGACGAGGGTACACCATTCGGGCTTCGTAGCCGCGAGCTGATCGAGCAGCCCATCGACAGTCAGCGCCAAATTCACCTTTTGCGCTGTCGCCAGGAATCAGGTTCTCCATTCCTTCGATAGCCACAAACTCCGCGTTGGGACGTCCGCGAGCATGGTCGATCAAGTAGCGTCGCATCGCCCTACCAGCGATAGCGAAAAAATGCTGCCGGTTGTGCCAATCGCGATTTTTGGCGCCGACCAGCCGGAAGTAGATCTGGTCTACAAGCTCCGTCGGCTGCAAGGTATGATCCTTGCGCTCACCCTTCATCAGGTAATGCGCAAGCCGTCGCAGATCCGGCAGTACCAGGGCAAACAGTTCGTTTTCGGCCTCGCGGTCTCCTTCGCGCCATTTATGAAGGAGCTCCGTTATGTCTCCCATATCCGGCACCGGCCTCGCTTGTGTGCGGCATATCATAGCGCAGACCAGCAGCTAACGGCTTGTGCGCGGTATCGCACACGGTAAATGAAGGCGGCAGAAGCGACGGGGGGATTTGCATTCTGCCGCCTTCGTCCCGCAAAGGAGGTTGGGGCTGCGGGATCACTTGCGCTCGAGCCTGGTACTAGCCGTTTGGACCGTAGCGGCCCGGCTGATCAGCTCTTTTTCGCGCTTACTTCTGGGAAGGGCGCGGCCTTCCGTAGAGTTTGGAATCCAAACCTTCGTGAGGAAGTATTCGTCTCCGTAACGATTGAAGACCATGGTTCCGTCTCGACGCGCCTCCGGGGCGCGCGTAGGCGAAGTCAGATACGCGGCGCTCACCGGCCGGCCTTCGGCCGTCCGAACTCTCACGATGGATCCCGATTGCTGCACTGTGTACTCGCCGGCGGGCATATCGACCGAGCCGACGTGGAAATCGAACGGCACTTTCCCTTTCAATACGACGGTCTGGGCGAGCAGGGGACAAATAGAAATAGAGGCTAAGAGCCCCATTGCAAGTAAGAGGCGTTTCACTGTGTACTCCTTTGAGATCTCTGCCGGCCCTTTCTCAACCGCGGCCGTCAAGTCTCACAGCAAATAGCGATAGAGATGGAAAAGTCCGCCTGGCCGCGGCCGATTCGAGAGACGCTCGACGCCTCTGACGCTTTCGACGCATCTACATCCACATGGATCTGCAACTTAAGGACAAGACGGCCCTCATCACCGGATCTACCGCCGGAATAGGTTATGCGATTGCGGAGTCACTTGGGCGCGAGGGCGCTAGAGTTATCGTGAATGGCAGGAGCCAGCCCCGTGTGGACGCTGCTCTGGCGAAACTTCGTGCTTTAACACTCCGGGCAGACGGAATTGCGGCCGACATAGGGACCCGCGATGGAGCTGCGTTGGCAATTCGAAGGTTCCCGTCAGTCGACATTCTTGTAAACAATATGGGAATCTTCGAACCCAAGCTATTCGAATCGATTCCAGACGCAGACTGGTTTCGGCTCTTCGAAGTGAATGTGATGAGTGGTGTTCGTTTGAGCCGCCATTATCTGCCGCGCATGAGAGAGGCCGGCTGGGGACGGATCGTATTCGTATCTAGCGAATCGGCCATCCAGATTCCCACCGAAATGATTCATTACGGGATGACGAAAACAGCGCAGCTCGCAATATCCCGCGGTTTAGCCGAAACGACGGCGGGAACGGGCGTTACTGTCAATGCAGTGTTGCCGGGTCCGACAGCCTCAGAGGGTGTCGAGGAGTTCGTTGAGCGTCTAGCTGAGGACCGACGAACAGATCGCGCTGCGGTGGAGCAGGAGTTCTTCCGAAACATACGTCCGACATCGCTGCTGGGTCGTTTTGCAGCTCCCGAGGAGGTTGCAGCATTGGTCACGTTCGTTTGTAGTCCGCTTTCCTCAGCTACGAACGGGGCCGCTCTGCGGGTGGATGGAGGCGTGCTGCGATCAGCGGTTTAATGGCTGCTGGGCCGAGGGTCCGGCAATAGCTTTCAATTCGGCGTCGATGATCGGCTTGATCGCTTCAAGTTCGAAAGGCCCGTTGTAACGCTTCCCGTTAATAAAGAATGTCGGCGTTCCCATGACTCCGGCGCCGGTCCCTTCGTTCACTTCGCGGTCAATCGTGGAGCGATATTTGCCGGAAGCGAGGTCGGCCTTGAAAGTGCCCATATCAAGGCCCGCCTCCTCTGCCCAGCGAAGAATGTTCTCACGAGTGAGCTGGCGGAAGTTGGCGAACATCTTATCGTGAAGCTGCCAGAATTTGCCCTGTGCGTGCGCGGCGAGAGATGCCTCGGCTGCATGGTAAGCGTTCGAATGGAAATCGAGAGGGAATTGCTTGAACATCAATCTCACGTCTCGCGGATACTGGGCGGCAAGCGCTACGGCTTTTGGAGCGGCCATTGCGCAGTAGGGACATTGGAAGTCGGAGAATGTGACGATTGTGACCTTCGCCGACTCGGGGCCTAGCGAAGGATCGCCCTTCACCGGGATGGTCACGGCATCTTCAAGCACACGAGGCTTGACAGGACCTTGCTTCTGCAGCTCACGGAGAACTGCATAGACCTGATCCGCGTTCTTTCCGCCCTTGAACTCGCGAACAACAGCCGCCGCAAGAGCTCGACTGTAGCCGCACTTGGGATCTTTCATCCTGCATTCGGCGATCTTCAGATTGCAGCCGCAATTGCAATCCTGTTCGCGAATCATTTTCAGCGCCGCGGACTTTAGAGTCGCGGATAACTCGGAGAGATCGACACCGGGGAGGTCGGATGCAGTCTGCCACGACTGTGCAAACAATGCCCCCGAAACGACGAGACTAATTAATACCTTTCGACCACTCACAACTGGAAGGTACCACAGCGTACTCGCTGTATACTGGCAACTGTTCCGTCGTGATTACATTTACCAGGAGCTTGGCTCATGATTCGTAACACCGGCTTACTATTACTGATTGCGATATTAGTCGTTTCCTCTTGCGCCAAGAAGGAGAATCCAGAGGCGACACAGCCGAGCGCTGAGGTAGCTAAACCCGGCGCCGCAGCGCCGGCCCAGTCGAGCGTCGGACCACGCGCCGTGATCCATCTGAAAAGTGGAACCGATCTGGCCGGAGCGATCGTGGCGAGTTCACAAACGGATATGGTCGTAGCCGGCGAGGACGGCATCGAACACAAGATACCTTTGAATCAGGTCAAATCGGTAGATTACGGTGAGACTGCTGCGAAGCAGTCGCCAACTGTACCTGCGCCGAAGAGGACCGCTGTCAAAGAACAACCCGCGCCGGTTCCGCGGCCCGCTGCGCAGGAACCACCGCCACAACCTTCGGAATCTGCGTCTCCGCTTACGCCGGCGCCAGTTCCGGCTCCGCGACCGGTAACCACTAAGACTTACGAACTGCCCGCCGGCAGCGAGGTCTCGGTGCGAACCAATGAAGCGATCGACTCCGCAACCGCGGCGGAAGGTCAGACCTTCGACGCACAGGTGACACGAGATGCGACAGACGCGAACGGCGACGTCGTGATCCCGCGAGGATCCAGGGGCAAGATCGTGATCAAGTCAGCCTCGAAAGGCGGCCGCTTCAAAGGAGCTTCCGATCTTGTGCTCGATTTACAATCCGTCACAATCAACGGCAAGCCATACCTCATCAACAGTTCCGACGTCGCCCAGAAGGGGAAATCAGGCGTGGGCGCGAATAAGCGTACCGCAGTTTATACGGGTGGCGGCGCTGCGCTCGGCGCGATCATTGGAGCGATTGCGGGCGGAGGCAAAGGAGCCGCAATCGGAGCAGGCGCGGGCGCCGGCGCTGGAGCGCTCACTCAGATCCTCACCAAAGGGAAATCTATTAAAGTCCCCGTAGAATCGGTCCTGACTTTCAACCTGGACAAGCCGCTTCAGGTTACCGCGGCGCAATAGCGCAGTTCTCGAAATTCGAGTATGCTCGTCCTCATGAATTCAGGCATGAAGGCGATGCAGCGACTGACATTCCTGGCCGCGCTGCTTTGTTCCGGCGAGGAGCTTCCCATAGTCAATTCAGTGGAGTTTCAGCCGTTAACTGCTCAAGTTACGCGCGTGATGCAGGCGCTCGAAATAATTGGCGAGCCTTTGCCTGCCGCCGATACCAAGCAATTGAAAGAAGCAAAGACCGTAGAGCAGATCCAGCGTGTGCTCGATAAGCATTGCCTGGCCGGTGTCGATATCAATCCGGAAAGCCGGGTAAAGGTTCAACAAGGTCCGGCGAAATCGGAGCTTATCGAGCAGGGCTGGCGAGCGTTTCTCGTCAAGGTTCATAACCAGGCAGGCGTTACTGCGGTGCTTGCTGTCGACAGTCCCAACGCCGGTCGCGTTCCCAATGGCCCGAACGATGCCGCGAGAGTGCGTTGGATGGACATAGAGATGGTGAACAAACAGCCGATGAAGGCGCATCTCTCAGGCCTTGAATTGGAATATCGCGTTCTACAGCTATACGCAAAAGAAGCTGGGAAACGCGAAGCGAAGTTGGCGTTCGACGTCGGCCAGGGATCTCAGGATCTCGGCTTCCGTAACGAAGTCGATATTCTTTTCACGATCGCTCCATCCGCCAAGGTGACGTTTCGCGTGCTGGATTGGAATGACAAGCCAACCACCGGCTCGTTCTTGATCAGAGATGAAAGACAGCGCGTATATCCATCGCAGACGAAGCGCCTGGCGCCGGACTTTTTCTTCCAGCCACAGGTTTATCGAGGCGACGGCGAATCTGTCGCCCTTCCGCCGGGCAAATATACAATCGCGTATTCTCGTGGCCCCGAGTACCACAAGAGCAGTCAGACGATAGTCATCAATGACAATGCCCCACGCACGCTAACGTTCCGGCTCGAGCGTTGGATCGATCCCGCAACGCTGGGATGGTATTCGGGCGATCATCACATTCATGCCGCAGGCTGCGCGCATTATGACCGGCCTACGGAAGGCGTCTATCCGCAAGACATGATGCGGCACGTGGTGGGTGAGGATCTGAAGATCGGCTCCGTTCTGACCTGGGGACCCGGATGGTATTTTCAGAAAACCTTCTTCGAGGGCAAGGACAACGCTGTATCGACACAGGACAATCGCATTCGTTATGACGTTGAGGTCTCAGGGCATCCGTCAAGTCACACCGGACACTTGTTGCTCCTGCGATTGAAGGATCAGGATTACCCTGGCACGAAACGAATCGAAGACTGGCCGAGTTGGGGCCTGCCGATCCTGAAATGGGGGAAGCAGCAGGGGGCGGTGGTCGGTTACACGCACTCCGGCTGGGGACTCGCGCTGAAGGAAGAGAAACTGCCCAGCTACGAGATGCCGCCCTTTGACGGCATTGGCGCAAATGAATACGTGATGACGGTCACCCACGGCGCCCCTGACGTGATCTCCGCAGTCGATACGCCCTATGCATGGGAATTGAACGTCTGGTACCACGCCCTCAACGTCGGCTACCGTACGCGCATCAGCGGCGAAACGGACTTCCCTTGCATCTATGGTGAACGAGTTGGTTTGGGACGCAGCTACGTGCGTCAAACCAAGCTTGACTACGACGATTGGGTAGCGGGATTACGCGAAGGACGCAACTACGCATCCGATGGCAAAAGTCATCTGATCGATTTCCGCGTTAATGGGATCGAGATGGGTTCCGGCAAAGACGTGGAATTGCCCGCCGGGGGAGCCGTCAAAGTAACCGCCCAAGTCGCCGCATTTCTGGAGGAACAGCCGGACGAAAGCATACGCCGCCTCTCCTACGACAAGAAACCGTACTGGGACGTAGAGAGAGCCAGGATAGGCAATTCACGGAGAGTTCCACTCGAAGTAGTCGTCAACGGGCGCGTTGTTGACAAGAAAGAGGTCGAGGCTGACGGCAAGTTGCGGCATGTCGCATTCAATGTTCCTGTAGAGCGAAGCAGTTGGATCTGTTTGCGCATCCTACCTTCCTCGCACACTAATCCGGTTTGGGTGATGGTCGATGAGAAGCCAGTGAGAGCATCCAAACGGAGCGCCACGTGGCTGCGCGAAGCCGTAGATGTTTGCTATCGCCAGAAAGTCGGCCGTGTACGACTAACCGAGCAGGGTGAGATGGTTCGAGCTTATGACCACGCGCGACAGACTTATGACCGGCTGATCGCGGAGAGCCCAGTGGAATAGTTTGGCAGTCTCACAATCTGCACAATGAGAGTCTCCGAATGGGTCATTGCGGTTTTCTTTGTCTGGACGACGATCTTGGCGTTGAGTCTTCAAATACCCCGCCATATGCGAGTCGGAACCATGCTGGCGAACCTGGTCGTTCTGCTCGCATACGTGGCTTTACTACGTCTTCAAAAACATGAGTGGGCGCGGACGGTACGCGACTGGCTCCCTCAGGCACTGATGGTCCTCGCGTATAAGGAAATGGGTTGGTTTGCGCCTACAACCCGCACATCTCGTTTCGAGCACACATGGATTGTCTGGGATCGAATTCTTCTGAATGACATGCACGGCCGATCCCTGATCGAGTTCATGGGACCCGTCCTGCCGGCCGTCCTCGAATTCTGCTACGCGCTCGTCTATGCCGTACCGCCTATCACGATGCTCGTGATTTATAGGGCAGGACTGCGACGACAGGCGGATACACTGCTAACCATCTACTTGCTCGGCTTGTTCTTGTCTTATGCCCAATTTCCATTCTGGCCGTCGGAACCTCCGCGCACGGTCTTTCCGGGCCAGGACTTGCCAACCGTGCACACCTTTCTGCGAACGTTCAATCTTTCGATCGTGGGCGATTACGGCATACACACAAGCGTCTTCCCAAGCGCCCATGTATCGGGCGCGTTTGCCGCCGCTTGCGCCATTGCGCATCTGTTGCCTCGGAATCGCCTTCTCGTCTCGACCTACTTCGCTTATGCCATCTTAGTTGCGATCGCGACAGTGTACGGACGCTATCACTATGCCGTCGATGCCATAGCAGGTATGTTTATTGGGATCTTGGCTTTTCCAATCGGGATATCTCTGATGCGGATTAGCCGCGGTTCCACTGCATAAGAAAAACAGACACTCTAATCAGCAGCTGGAGGCGCATCCGGGATGCTGAAGAAGAAGGTGGAACCTTTGCAGGGCGTGGACTCAGCCCAGATTCGTCCGCCGCGACTTTCGATGATCTTCTTGCAAATTGCCAGCCCTATCCCGGTTCCGCCATCATCCGCCTTCTGCAGGCGTTTAAACGGCATGAAGATCTGCTCGGCGCTTTGGCCTTCGAAGCCGATGCCGTTGTCACTCACGAAAAACGTCCAGCCTGCTCCTTCACGGCGCGCGCCCACAACAATGCGAGGCGCTTCCATTCGATACTTCAGGGCGTTGCTAACCAGGTTCTGCATCACTTGCAACAACTGCATCTCCTCGAACTGGATAACCGGCAGTTCTTTGCGTTCGATAACGGCGTCCGTATCTTCGATAAGAAGATCGAGATTCTCACACACTAAATCCAGAACCTGTCCGGAGTCCACGTCACAGTAGGGAGCTTCGCCCGCTTCCTCGAGCCGGCAGAGCGCAAGCAGGCCCTTAATAAGGCGCTGCATGCGATCTACACCGGCGGTCATGAACTGAATGAACTCGTCCGCCTCACGATCGATAACACCGGAATATCTCTTTGCGAGCAGAGCCGCATACCCACCGATCATTCGCAGCGGTTCCTGCAGATCGTGAGAGGCGATGTACGCAAACATGTGGAGCTCAGAGTTTTTTCGAGCCAGATCGGCCGTCCGTTTCTCCAGCGCGCGATGAATGCGAACCCGCTCCGTGATATCGCGGTAATATACGCCGACGCCGGAAGGGCTCGGATAGACAGAGTTCTCGAACCACCTGCCCAGAGGCGCAAAGTAATTATCGAACTCCACTGGAGTCTGCTCCCGCATCGCACGATGCAGTTCGGAATAGAAGGGGGTCTTCACGGCCTCCGGAAATTCATCCCACACACAACGGCCAATCAGCTCGGAAGCAGGTTTCTGCGCCAATTCAGCGGCTCTCCAGTTCACGTAGGTGTAGCGCCACTCCGTATCGAAAGCGATATAAGCATCGCCAATGCGCTCCAGAATGCTTCTGATCTCCGCGGAAGCCGCCTCGGCCTCATGTCGGGCCGCTATCTCACGATTCAGTGCTCTTTGCTGGTCCTCCGAGACCGTCGATGCCCGTCCCTGCAGTTCCCTGACCTGAATGATGCGGGAGACTTCATCGACAGGTGTCAGTTCCAATTCAATCCAGCAACCCTCTCGCTGGTATTGGAACGAAACCGGGAACCTCTCGGCCCCGCGGATACTCTCGATAAATTCATGAGGAAAGCGTTCCGCGATTTCCCATAAACTTTTTCCCGAAGTCTCCTGGCGGGAGATCCCCAGAAGGCGCTCTGCAGTTGTGTTTGCGCTGACAACACGCCAATGCGAATCGAGAAAAATCAGTCCGTGCCGAAGAACGTCGAACACACGAGCAGCATAAGCAGCCTCACCGAGGGGATGCATTATGAGCCTCCCAACACCAGCCATATGTAACTCCCGCCATCCGCAATCGCAGCGAATAGTCTACTGTAGATGCGGCAGTTCGGCGACAGGCTTTTTTACTTAGATTGATTTTTCGGTAACGCAAACGCTATGTAACTACCACCGCTCGGTTGACCGGATTTACCGCCTCCCGCGGCGATCACAACGTACTGGCGGCCATTCACCGCATAAACTGCCGGCGTCGCATTACCGGCGGCCGGCAAGGTAGTTTGCCAGAGCAGCTTGCCATTCCGTTTGTCATACGCGCGGAAAAGGCGATCGAAATTGGTTGCCCCGATGAAAAGCAAGCCACCGGCCGTGACTACGGATCCGCCATAGTTCTCTGAGCCCGTTCCGGTGAGACCTTTCGCCGCGAGTTCAGGAAACTCGCCGAACGGAATTTTCCACGCGTACTCGCCCGTGTTGAGATTGATCGCATTCAGAGTGCCCCACGGAGGCGCAACTGCGGGATAGCCGTCCGGATCCAGAAATTTGTTATAGCCGTCGATTCCATATTTCAACGGAGACGTTTTTACGGCAGAACTGTGCTCCGCCCCACTAACCGGAAGATCTTCTCCGGTCATGATGAATCGGACAATTGCGTTTACGGCGCCATCGCCTAATCGCGCGAATCCAGGCATCCGGCCCGCTCCCTTTCGGACAACATCCGTTACCTGATCACGCGTACGGCTTTCGCCGATGGTTGCAAGTGAAGGAAATTCCGGCGGGGTCCCCTTTCGATCTGCTCGATGACAGCCCGAGCAATTTCGCGTGTACAGGCTGCTGCCGGTATCACGCCCCTTGGAAGCGCCGCGAGGCACAAGGCGCAGAATCCATGCCATCTCGTTGGCATTGACGTAGAGAAGACCGGTTTCGGGATCCCAAGTTGCGCCTCCCCACTCGCCTCCACCATCGAATCCAGGGAAAACGATTGAGCCCGCGAAGCTCGGTGGGGTGAACTGACCACCACTTCGAACCGTACGGAATCGTGCCACTGCAGCGCGATGGGCCTCGGGCGTACGCTGAGTCAACATATCTTCCGTAAGCTCCTGACGCGCGAAAGGCTTTGGCAAAGACGGCAACACCTGCTTGCTCGCAAGCGCCTCGCCGTCCACATCGCTGGGCGGAACTTCACGATCCTCAAATGGAAATAGCGACTTTCCGGTTTCTCTTTCGAAGACCCAGACGTGACCGGATTTTGTAATCTGAGCTACCGCGTCGATCAGTTTCCCATTCCTGCGCACTTGCAACAGCGTGGGTGGCGCGGGCAGATCGCGATCCCATACATCATGCCGCACGAACTGAAAGTGCCAGACTCGCTTACCGGTCGCCGCATCGAGCGCGAGAAGACAATTGGCAAACAGATTATCTCCGGCGCGATTCGATCCATAGAAGTCGAAAGCAGCAGACCCCGTCGGCACGAACACCAGCCCGCGACGCTCATCCAATGCCAGGCCGGGCCACGAATTCGCTCCTCCCGTGTAAGTCCAGGCGTCTTTCGGCCAAGTCTCATAACCAAATTCGCCAGGCTGCGGGATCGTGTGGAAAGCCCAACGGATCTTGCCGGTGCGGACATCGAAAGCTCGAATAAATCCAGGGGCTGAGGGGAGATCCTCCGACGTGAGCATGCCGAGGATCAACATGTCGCGATAGATCACCCCGGGACTGTTGGCCTGCACGGTGAGGCCTTCAGGATCCCTGCCCAGACCTTGGCGCAGGTCGATACGACCCGCCTCACCGAAGTCCTTCGCCGGCTGTCCCGTGCGCGCGTCAAGCGCGTAGAGCCAATGTCCGAGTCCGAAGAACAGGCGCCGATCGTTGCCCTCGGCCCAATAGACGAGTCCCCGGTTGCGTTGTTTTCCTTTGACCGTCTCTCCGCGCCTGGCGTCGAAATCCCAAAGCAGTTTCCCGGTCGCGGCATCTAGCGCAATGATGCGGAGTCGCGGTGTGGCGGCGTAAAGGACACCGTCCACGATGAGCGGATTGCACTGTAATTCCGAGCCTTCGTATTCGTCGCCGGAATCGAAACGCCATACCTGTTGAAGCTTCTGAACATTACTGCGGTTGATCTGGTCGAGGGGGGAATAACGCATGCCTTCCGGTCCGCCCCCAACAACCGGCCATTGCTGCTGCTTTTCATTTCGGGCGCGCATCCGCAGCAAATAAAAACAGCGCGGCCGCTAGGATCAGGTAAGGAGTTCGCTTCATTCAACGTTTTCCGGGCGTGTAGGCCAAAGGTCGCGAACCGCCGCGGAATTGACAAGCGACTTCCAGCGCGCATTGAATCGCGCCGCAATATCCGGACGATCCTCGAGCACATCGCCGAGTCCGAGCCGCGAATGAGGCTCTGTCACGGCTTCCTCGTACGCGAGAGTATCCATGATTTCCGTCCAGCGGTTCGTCAGACCCCCAGTATCTAACAGCACGAGGCGATCTCCGCATACGCCGAAATTTTTGAGGTGAGCGTCCATCGAGAACAGCCCTCGGCTCCACCCGGACTGACGCAAATCCAGGAATCGGTCGAGCCATTCTTCGATCTCCTCAAACTTTCCGGCGTCAGCCAGCTCTCTTAGCTTCTCGTTCAAAGTGCATTCGACACGTTCGGTCGCCTCTGTGACCGTCAGCCAACCAGGCCATCCCGCAACTCGTACTGAACTTGGAGGAAACGTCACAGTCTCCGGTATGAGGCTTGTGCCTTTTAGGTGCTGCTCGGCGAGGCGGCGTCCGCGCCGGTCGCGGCTCATGTAGACGGTCCACGCCTTCCTGATGTGCCTGCTGAACCAGATGCTCTTTGGGATCACCATCATCGCGCCCTGTACCATGACACGAAGAAGGCGTATTTCCTTCGATGGACCTCGAAGCAGTGAGTCCACCCAGCCGCTCGGGAGGATGCGCTTCAGTCTTCGAAGAAAATTCCAAAGAAGAATAATAGCAACCACTTCCGTGGGTGAGCGATCGCGTTTCACGACCCAGTGAGGAGATGCGTAAACTACTTTTCCAACGCCCTCGCCCAGACGGCGCAAGGGCTCACGAAATAATTCAGCGGGAGGATGCGGCAACCATTCCGTAAGTTCGGCGCCATCAACTTCGAGCTGTCGGTTCATCGCTTACAAAGTCTGAGGATTGTAAAAACCTGCCGCCTTGAATCCACGAATCGCTTCGGGGGTGGACATCACCTTCGACCACACGCTTCCGCTCCGCAAATTCTCCGCCATTAGCAGCATAATGCCCAGGTCAATCCCGATTACATCCGGGCTATACCAGCCTGCCTTCGGGTGAAACGCATCCACGAATCCGTAGCGCGTCCACACCTTGCTGCCGTACCTCTCCAACATATTACCGAGGACGCGCGAGCACTCGTCCGGCAGAAATACCACCGATCCTCCGGCGGCACAAGGGACTAATGTACCGTCGATTCTCTCGTTGGCCTTTGTCTTCGGCCCACCCCAATCAATGTACCCGAACTGAGAGTCGGAGGCCGAAATACCCCACATGTTTTCATCGAACCAGGGAAACTTGCCCTTGAGGCTTACGCAGAACTCGCGGTGACGCAAGGTCGCAAGCTGCGAGTTACGGAAGTAATCGGCCCAGCCATCCTGCTGGTTGCGGAAATCGAACCATGCATGCGAGTACTGGTGTACGAATAGCGGAGCGCGGGACTCGATGAAAGAGGCTCCCGTGTCTTCGATCAGATTGGGGCGCTTCCACTCATCCCAACTCGATGCCGGAATCGGATAGCTCGTCGAGCCGATTGCGAACAGATACATCGCGAGCAGCTCGGCATACTCGTCCCATCGATACGGCAAAAAACCTTTCTCCGGTGTCCAACCATGGCAAAGCGTAGGGCCGCCGGCAGTCATCCAGCGCCAGTCGACACGATGAATAATTTCGTTCGCCAAGCGTCTGATCGAGCCTTTGCCAAAATGCTCTCGCGCGTGTAGTGCGCCGCACAGTAGCCACGTTGTATCCACTGACGAGAGTTCGCACTCGAAAGCCCGCTGCCCGGACACGCAATCCAGGAAATGGAAATAGAATCCACGCTGAGAAAATGCACGGCGAGCGAAGAAGTCCAGAGTGCGTTCGACGCGCTGCTCGGCGTCGTCTTTCTTCAGATAGCCGCGTTCATGGGCGATACACAACGCGCTTAGTCCGAAACCGGTCGCGGCGACACTGGCGACCCGGCGGGCGTCCACTCCATCAGTCCGAACTCGATCGAGGACGAGACCGGTAACGGGATGCCCCTGTTCGTAGAAATACAGGCAAGACCTGCGCTCGATTTCATCCAGCAACTCGGAAGCTTTCGGTTGCGGCTTTGCCTGCGCTTCTTCGGCGCGCGCCGGCCGCAGGCTACCGAGTGCCGCGGCAGCGGCGACTTTTAGCGCGTCCCGCCGTGAGAAACGACGGCTATCGTAACGGGGACCCCACACTCCCATAAAATCAGTGTAAGATAAATAACGGTAAGCTTCTATAGGAGAAACACCTTAGTCCATGGTGACGTCCTAATTCACGCCGCTTGTTTGTTGGACGCCGGCAACACCAGCCGGGATTCTATAGTTTTCGAACACTATGGCTGCAAGCCCAAATACATTTTGGGGTGGCTGGCGGGAGCGCATTCGAGCGCTTCGGAATGTCCCACCGCTCCTCCTGATCGTTTGGCAATCTGGTCCGACGGTCGTTGCAAGTGGACTGGGTTGCCGGGTCCTCGCGTCGCTGATCCCAATCGCGATGTTGTGGGTTTCAAAGCAGATCCTGGATGCGGTTCAAATCCATTTCAGCGGCAAGCCTTTACCGGAGCATTTCTGGTGGCTGGTTGGGGCGGAGTTTCTGCTCGCCGCCACCGGCGCCGTTCTGGGCCGGACCGCTGGATTTTTCGATGCCCTGCTTGCCGACCGCTTCACCCGGCATGTCAGCGTTGAAGTAATCAAACACGCATCCCGGTTGGACCTCGCGTCGTATGAAGATCCCGTCTTCTACGACAAGCTGGAGCGGGCTCGGGTACAAGCTACCGACCGGATTGCAATGATTAACGCGATCGGCGCCCTGATCCAGCAGTTCATCGTCGCTGTCAGCCTGTCCGCCGGCATCTTTTGGTTCTCTCCGTGGCTTCTGCTTCTGCTGATCGTTGCAGTAGTTCCCGCTTTCCTGGGAGAAAGCCACTTCGCATTTCTCGGGTATTCCTTAAACATTCGCCAGACTCCTGTGCGCCGTCAGTTGGATTATCTGCGCGTGCTCGGCGCCAGCAAAGAGTCTGCTAAAGAACTAAAACTCTTCGGCCTCGGGGATTTCATAACAGACGAGTATGCCCGGCTCGCAAACAATCTTTATGATCAGAACGTCGCGCTGGCTCGGCGGAGGTTGTGGGCGGGCGCCTTTCTGTCTCTTTTAAGCACGGCGGGTTACTACGGAGCCTTCGCATACGTTGTCTATCGGACGGTATCCGGAGACCTCAGTTGGGGAACGCTGCAGTTCCTGGCCGGCGCCATCGCCGGAGCGAGCAACAATATCCAAACCATTTTCTCGACATTCTCGAGTATTGCCGATCAATCTTTGTTTCTTACGGATTTGGTCGAATTCTTCCAAGTCCAGCCGACGGTCGCCTCCAAGCCCGACGCGATTCCTGCGCCGCGACCGATTCGCGATGGTTTCTTGTTCGAGAATGTCTCCTTTTCCTATCCGGGAAGTCCACGCCGAGTGCTTGACCACCTCAATTTACGAATCGAACCCGGCGAACGGATCGCCCTAATCGGCGAGAACGGCCAAGGCAAGACCACGATCGTCAAATTGATCACTCGTCTCTACGACCCTACTGGCGGTCGTATTCTTCTCGATGGCGTTGATTTGCGCGATTACAGCATCGAAGACCTGAACCGCGAGATCGGCGTTATCTTTCAGGATTTCATGCGCTATGAGATGACTGCCCGAAGCAACATCGCCGTGGGGCGCATTGACAATGAGTCGCAAGCGGACATACAGCAAGCCGCAAAGAAGAGCTTGGCGGATGCAGTCATTCGCCGACTGCCGAAGGGCTATGAGCAACTTCTCGGCAGACGCTTCGAAGGCGGCCTCGACCTTTCGGGCGGCGAGTGGCAGAAGGTTGCGCTCGCGCGGGCCTATCTGCGGGATGCGCAACTCCTGATCCTGGATGAGCCGACGGCAGCGCTGGATGCCCGCTCTGAATACGAGGTCTTCCAGCGTTTTGCCGAGCTTACGCACGGCAAAATGGCTCTTTTGATCTCTCATCGTTTTTCCACCGTTCGCATGGCAGACCGTATCGTCGTGCTCGAGAACGGAAACATTGCGGAGCAGGGCTCGCACGCACAACTCATGGCGTTGAGCGCTCGTTACGCAGAGATGTTCGAATTACAAGCTGCAAGTTACCGGTGATGTTGATACACCAAAAGATAGTAAACTTACCCATACCCGAACCTCAGGACATTGACTTGTTGCGTCTGGCAAGTGCCGGGCGGCAAATTGCCAAGGGGCTTAGAATTGAGCCGCCGTCTAGCGCCGCCGCTTCAATCATTCGTCACAGGGCGCATGATGCCGAAGTGGGGAATCCGGCATTCCTTCAAAACGGCGAAGATGGATGATGCCAACGGAAGATGGCTGCTGGAAAATTACCGGCTCGTTCGGACGGCTCTAAAGGAGATTCGAACATTAGCGCCATCCTGTCGCGAATATCGCACGGCAATCATCGAAGGTTCGTCCGAACGGCGGCCTCTTCCGCTCCCATATATAGTCGCTCAAGCATATCTCGGTGCTGGGTTCGATTTCGTCACCGAAGACGGTCTGACTGCTTTTCTGCGTGCATTCCAGGAACTCCATGTTCTGGAAATGGCGGAGCTGTGGGCGTTGAAGCCGGCCCTGCAGATGCTGCTTCTGGAACGTATTGCTCCTGCGGCTGAGACTTCCGGCGTATCGCTTCCCGTGTTGCTTACCAGCTTGCGAGTTGTCGGGGATTGCCAGTGGAAGGAGCTATTCGAGTCCGTCAGTGTCGTCGACGCGATTTTAGCTCGCGATCCTGCCGCGGTTTTCTCTCGAATGGACTATGCCAGCCGCGATTATTACCGAACTCTGATCGCTGAGCTTGCGCACAATTCCGATGCTTCCGAAACAAAGGTAGCGGAGACGGCGGTTGCGCTCGCTGCCGCTTTCAAAGATAGTGAGCGGGAGCGACATGTCGGTTACTGGCTTCTGGATTCGGGTCTGCAGCGGCTTCGGCAGGATATCCGCTATCGTGCTCCGCTCTCTGGTCGTGTGCTCGATTTCATACTTCGCTGGCCGCAATCCTTTTACCTGATCGGCATAGAGGTTTTGACTCTTTTGATTGTGGTCACGCTGCTGGAATGGCCGCAATCCGTCATCCCGACCCTGACGGCGCTTATTCTGCTGATCATTCCCGCTACACAGGCCGCGGTAGATTTCATGAACAACCTGACGAGCTACCTGGCGCCCCCGCGCTTTCTACCCAAGCTCGATTTCAGTGAAGGCATACCGGCCGATTGCGCCACTATGGTTGCGGTTCCGACGCTGTTGTTAAAGGAGAAGCAGGTCCGGCAGTTGGCGCTTGATTTGGAAATTCGCTTCCTCGCGAATCGGGATCCCAACCTTTATTTTGCTCTTGTCACGGACTCGCCAGATGCGAGCGAACAGCAGGAGGAACGTGATCCTCTCGTGGAGGTCTGCATTAGCCTCATCGAAGATCTGAATCGACGATATCCGCGAACCGGCGGCGGGACGTCTTTCTTTCTCTTTCACCGCTATCGGATCTATAACCCTTCCGAAGGCCGTTGGATGGGTTGGGAGCGGAAGCGCGGCAAGTTGCTGGACTTGAATCACCTGATGCGCGGTGGATTTGATAGTTTCCCGGTCAAGGTTGGGGATCTTAGCGTTCTGCCCGGCATTAGGTATGTGATCACCCTTGATTCCGACACTCAGCTACCCCGAGACGCGGCCCAGCGGCTCGTCGGCGCGATTGCACATCCGCTGCATCGTGCCGTAATCGACCCCTCCACCAAAATGGTTGTGGCGGGATACGGCATTCTCCAGCCGCGGATTGGTATCAGCATACAATCGGCATCCAGCAGCCGGCTAGCTAGCATCTACTCCGGGCAGACAGGCTTCGACATATACACACGTGCGGTCTCAGACGTTTATCAGGATCTTTTCGCAGAAGGTATTTTCACCGGGAAAGGGATCTACGATATCGACGCCCTGGCCGCCGCTCTCGACGAGCGCTTTCCCGAAAATGCGCTCTTGAGTCATGACTTGATCGAAGGCGCGTACGCTCGCGCCGCGCTCGTGTCCGATATCGAGTTAATCGACGACTATCCGTCGCATTTCAGCGCCTACAGCCGGAGGAAACATCGCTGGGTCCGTGGCGATTGGCAGATTATGCGCTGGCTTTTGCCTCGTGTGCCCGATTTTCATCGGCGTATCATCGCGAATCCGATCAGCCTGATTTCCCGATGGAAGATCCTGGACAACCTGCGTCGCAGTCTGCTGGAACCGGCTACTCTTGCGCTCCTCCTCGGCGGTTGGTTATTTCTCCCAGGAGATCCCGGCTATTGGACGCTGGCGAGCATATGCATCCTGCTGACCCCGGTTTGGGCAGGCTTATTCTTTTCGATTCTGCGCGCGCCCTTGGGGTCGCCGGCGTTCATGGCTTGGATCAAGGACACGTTCGAGACATTTTTCCGCGGACACATCTTTGCTTTCCTGCAGTTGCTTTTTCTGCTACATCAGTCGATGCTGTCGCTGGACGCGATTTGGCGCTCAATCTCTCGCGTATTTGTAACGAAGAAGCGGCTCCTCGAATGGGAGACTGCCGCCGAAGCCGAAGACGCTAAGCGACGAACTTCCACCGTGGATTCTTATCTTGCCTGGTCGCCGCTCATGGCCGTAGGTTTTGCTTTGCTGGTATGGCTGGTCCGGCCGGCGGCGCTGCCCGTTGCTGCGCCTATCCTGTCGATGTGGTTCGCCGCGAGATTCCTGTCAGCATGGCTCAATCGGGCGCCGCGAACCGGTCACCGTCAGCTCGCGCAGACCGATGTCGACTTCTTACGCGATACCGCCCTGCGGACCTGGCGTTACTTCCAGGAGTGGTCATCGGAGGAGACCAATTGGCTGATCCCCGACAATGTACTCGAAAACGGAAAATCCGTACCGCGTCTTTCTCCAACAAATCTGGGCTTTTTATTGGACGCGCGAATTGCCGCAGTCCATTTTGGCTACCTCACGATTCCGGAGTTCGCCGATCAAACCCTGAACACACTTCGGTCTGTGCGTAAACTCCCGAAGCACAAGGGCCACATATTTAACTGGTGCTCAAACGAAACATTGGGCCCGTTGGATCCACGCTTTGTCTCCACGGTCGACAGCGGAAATCTGGCGGCTTGTCTGTGGACCTTGAAACAAGCCGCACTCTCTTTCACAACGAAAGCTCCTTCTGATGAAACACTCTGGAGCGGCATCGTGGATATCGTAAAAGAAGCATCGCCGGAACTGGATCTGCATCTGCAAAGGCCTGATTGGCAGGAGAACCTGCCGGTGCTCGAACAAGTCGCAAATGGCCTTCTCGCGCGTGTCCCAGAGCACGAGGCTTTTTGGGCGCGCGAGCTCGTCAACCGGGTTCAGCAAACAAGAGCGTGGCTGGAGCATCGCTTGACCGATGAGTTGACGGCACAGTTGAAGGCAATCGCGGAGGAGTGCGACCGGCTCGTCACAGAGATGGATTTCGGCTTTTTGTTTCACCGCCGGAAAAAGGTCATGTCGGTAGGTTTCGATGTCAATACCCAACGACTTGAACCGTCAAGCTACGACCTTCTCGCGTCGGAGTCGCGAATAGCGAGTTTTGTGGCTATTGCCAAGGGAGATGTACCGCAAGAAGCGTGGTTCCATCTCGGACGCCGGCACACTCTGTTCTCCGGCCGGCGCGTGCTCGTGTCATGGACAGGCACGATGTTCGAGTATCTTATGCCCGCGTTGTGGATGACCCATCACCGGCACACCATCATGCAGGACAGCATGGAAGCGGTAGTGGAGATTCAGCAAAAGGTTGCGCGTAGCAGGCGGATACCTTGGGGGATCTCGGAATCCGGTTCGGCCGCCGAAAACGGTGAAGATTATGGATATCACGCGTTCGGTATTCCGGAGCTTGCGATGAAGCGTCCCGATTCGGATCTGCACGTCGTTTCGCCGTACTCTACCTTTCTGGCGCTGCCTATTCATCCACAAGCCGCAGTGAACAATCTGCGGGAAATGGTTAAGCAAGGCTGGTTCGGCCGCTGCGGATTTTATGAAGCCATCGACTATCGTAAAGGCCATCCCGAAGTGGTTAGATCCTGGATGGCACACCATCAGGGCATGAGTTTGCTTGCGGTCTGCAATTTGCTTTTTGACGAGCCGATACAGCAGTATTTCCATGCCGAGCCTCAAGTTCTGGCGACAGAGCTATTGCTGCATGAACGTGTACCGAGCGTAATCTCGATCGAGCGCGAAGAATCTCCGGCGCCTCCACCGCTGGCGGCGGAAACCGCGGCTTGAGCATCGTCAGCGTTTTGCCACGACCAACGTTAGGTCGTCTGCAACCGCCGCGCCGGCACTGAAGTCAGACACGGCGCGCGTGATCGCTTCCACTATCTCGTCCGGAGGTCGTTGCCGATTGAGTCGCACAATTTCGGCTAACCGGTCCTCTTCGAACTCTTCGCCAAGAGGATTGGTCGCCTCTGTCACTCCGTCGCTATAGAGCACGAGAACATCGCCCGGTTTCAACTGCACGCGATATGATTCGTACTCAGCCGAAGGCATGATTCCCATCAGCAGTCCGCCGCCTTCGAGTCGCTCGATTGTGCCATTTGCGCGCGCGACCATCGGCGGATTGTGGCCGGCATTCGCATACGTGAGTTCACCCGTCCTCGGATCCAGAACGGAGAAGAAAAAACTGATGAATCGGTTGGCCGGACAATTCGCTGCGGTCGCGCGATTCAATCTTGTCATCATCGACGCCACATCAGGTGGATCTTCAGCAAGCACCCGGACACGAGCCTGCAGGCTGGTCATCAGGAGCGCTGCCGGCATTGCCTTCCCGGAAACGTCTCCTAAGGCAATGGCGACACGTCCGTCAGGATAGGGAATGAAATCGTAATAGTCTCCCCCCACCGTGCGACACGGCGCATTGTGTCCGGCGAGTTCGATCCCGTGTACGGTCGGAGCCTGCGCAGGCAGGAGCCCTTGTTGAATTAATGCTGCCTGGTCAAGATCTTTTGCCAGAATTCGCTTGGCCTGTTCTACCTCGATCAGGCGCGCGTGCTCGATGCGGATTGCCGCTACGTTGGCCAGCACGGTAAGCAGGCTCAGGTCTTCTGCCGTGAACTCGCGGAGTAGTGATGGTGAATCGACGTAAATCAGACCCAACACATTTTCCTTGGTCTGCAGCGGCGCCGCCATTAACATGCGTACCTGCTGTTGCACCAGGCTGTGCATTGCCCGGAATGCCTCGTTAGCCTGAACATCGTTGACCAGAATGGATTCTCGTTGTTTCAGGACGCGATCTCGAACTCCGGTGCTGATCCGAAAATTTTCACCCCGCGCTGCACGAGGCACGAGAGAGTCTCCTTCCGATGCGAGCAGAACGCCCCTCTCTGCCTGGACGGAATCGACAGCAAGATCGAGAATGAGAGTGAACAACTCTTCCAACGGGCGGTGGCTGGCAAGTTCCTGACCAGCGCGAATCAAAACATCAACGCGATTTGGCGCGACGGGTCGGTCCGGCGAAACCGCGTGGGTAAGATCGGTAGCGAATGTGGCGGTTCGCGCGCGCTCTTCTCGCCCCTCGAAGACCACGACTGTCCGCTCGAACTTGCGGCTGGGAGCGTCGAACACGACGGTTAAATGACCCGCGAGGATCTGATCGCCGGGTTTCAGAGGAGTCGGGCCGTTAATCCGGCGTCCATTTACGACCGTGCCGTTCTTGCTTCCCACGTCAACGACACGCCAGCCGCTTTCATCCCGTTCAAACACGAGGTGTTGGCGCGACAGTCCATTGTCTTCGGGGAAAGCAAGGTCGTTCGTCGCGGAACGGCCAAGCGCGACGCGCTGACCTGCAAGTTTCACCGGTGTGGATTGCCCATCGGGTGTCGTGATGGAGAGCTCGGGCATCGTTCAAGTCTAACGTCGCACGGAAAAGAATCGTTGCAACAACAGTGTGGCTTCCGCCGCGCACAGGCCTTCGGAAACCTTCACCTTATGATTCAGCAAGTCGGAGTCGGCGAGGCGGAACTTACTGCGGACGCCACCGAAGCGGAGGTCTCTGGCTCCAAATACCAGCCGGCTGATACGCGCGTGCACCAATGCTCCGGCGCACATGATACAAGGCTCCAGCGTTACATAAAGCGTCGCTCCGACAAGCCTGTAGTTGCAAAGATTTTTCGAGGCCTCTCGTATTGCAATAACTTCTGCGTGGGCTGTCGGATCCATATGGGCGATCGGCGCATTGTAACCCCTGCCGATGATCTCGCCTTCAAGTACAATAACCGCGCCCACCGGCGCTTCACCGATATTCCCCGCCGCTGATGCTAAGGCAAGAGCCTCTCGCATGAAGTATTCGTCGGTCACAGTGGGGACGAACCAGTCATCCGTGAGATTAAACGTCCAGGCAATGAGAATGGGCGTCCATCAGCGAATCCGGCAGGTAGCGATGCCGGCCAATGTCGAGGGCGTATGTGCAAAGAAGAGCAACCGAGTGCGTTGCTATCATCTCATTCCACAACTCTTCCAGTCGGGCCGCAGCGAGTACGTCTGCCCGCCACAGCAGGCTCACCATCTCCCCAAAAAACCGGAGCCTTCTCCCCGCTCCGTCTGGGCTGCCCTGCTTCGCCTTTTCGATCAATTCGCCAACCGTCGAGCGGAAAAGCTCAGGCTCCGGCATCCCCTCTCTCATGAATCGAGCTAAAACATCCTGAGCCACCGCGCATATAAATTGGTTGGTCTGCTGCAGGCGTTTGATGTCGAAACCCTCTGAATGCAGTCTTTTCTTAATCGAGTCGCAATGTGGCTCGGTTGCAATAATGACTATCGCTTCGCCTTTGTCAAGCCCGCTTCCCGCAAATATTGCTACTGCATCGACGATACGCTGCTCGTCGGTGTAGGGGTAAACAATATGGCCGCATGGATGGGGTTCCTTCAAGATCGCGATGCTCTTGGGACTCATACAAACTCCGAGAGGCGAATCCTCATTCACCTCACGTTACATATTAGATGCTTCCTACGTCAAACCGTGACGGATTGCGTACACAAAGCTTGAAGGAACCGGGCAGCTGCTTCTTTCCCTCGTTCGCCGACTTCTCCTATAGGACCCACGCAGCTCGGGCAGCCGTACTCGCATCTACATCGCGTAATGAACTGAGCTGTTGTCGAAAAGAGCTTCGGAGCGCACCGGAACAGCGGGCTGCTCTGGCCGACTCCGCCGGGATACGTATCGTAAAGATATAGGTTCGGCTCGAAAATCCCGTTCTCCGGAGCCACCTTTTCGGTGATCGAGACTCCCAGATCGTGCGGGTCGCACATTAACAAGAGCGATGCTACGGAACGCAAGGCATTTCCCAAAGCTGTCATTCCACTCTGCCGGTCGCTTGCGGACAAATCACTGAATTGCGCCAAAAATGTGGCCGGGAAATGGAGCCAAAAGGCTGTCGTGTGCATTTCCTGCTCCGGCATCGAGAGATGTCCGGCTCCGACATTTTCGAGCGTGTAGAACTTCACCTTTTTGAAGCCGACTACTTGCGTGTTGACGCGAACATCGCCATGCAGGAAAGTAGCTCCGTTCAGATCGGCGCGCTCGAACTCATCAAGAATCTTTATTTGCGTGTAGTCGATCGCATCCGTGAAATAGTCGCTGTCCACCCGGCGAACAAATGCTTTGCGACCATCGTAATCGAACTTCTCGACTTGATATTGGCGGGCTTCGTGAAGATAGATCGCCTTTTCATGTAGTGTTGTCAGCGCCGTAGGGAATGAAACCTCAGCGATGACTTTGTGATCGCCCGTGATGTCAACAACCACAAAGTTATCGCTCGTCACTGCGCGCAAGCTGACTGCGTCCGCCGGATACGTGTCCGACATCCAGTGCCAAGCGTCTCCGGACTTGTGAAGAAAGCCGCTCTCTTCGAGAAACCTGCAGAGTTCCGCCGTGTCATGAGCCCCGAACTCTTCACCCTCCCGGATGGGCAACTCGAACGCGGCACAGCGAAGATGATTGAGAGCGATCTCCAGATTGTCCGGGTTCACGAAGGCGTGCTCAGGCGAACGCTCGAAGAAGTACTCAGGGTGCTCGATGATGTACTGATCCACGGGCCCGCTGGATGCCACCAACACAGCGATCGAAGCCGTTGCGCGTCGGCCTGCGCGTCCCGCTCGTTGCAAAGACGACGCAATCGTGCCGGGATAACCTGCCATCACCACCGCGTCCAGGGAACCGATATCGATTCCCAGTTCAAGCGCGTTCGTCGAAACGACTGCACGAATATCGCCTTCACGCAGCTTGCGTTCAATTTCTCTCCGCTCCCGCGGCAAATACCCCCCTCGATAGCCGCGCACTGATTCGGCTCCCATGGGCCGGCGCTCGCAGGCTTCCTTCAGATATGTAAGAAGCACTTCGGTGGCCAGCCGATTGTTGGCGAAAACAAGCGTCTGCTGTCCGCGATCGATGAATTCGAGGGCAATCCGGCGAGTCTCATGGAGGTAGCTCCGCCGTATCCCGAGCTGCTTGTTAACGACCGGAGGATTGTAAAAGACGAAGTATTTCTCACCGGATGGAGCCCCATTTTTCTCGACCAGTTCGAAGGGTAAACCCGTTAATGTCTCCGCGAGCTCTTTCGGATTCGCGATGGTGGCCGAGCAGCATAGAAATTGGGGAGACGATCCGTAAAAATCGCAGATGCGTTTGAGCCGGCGCAACAGGTTTGCAAGATGACTCCCATACACGCCGCGATAGTAATGCAATTCATCGATAACTACGAAGCGAAGATTCTCGAAGCACTTCGCCCATTTCGTATGATGGGGCAAAATTCCGCTGTGCAGCATGTCGGGATTGGTCAGCACCACATTGGCGCGTTCCCGGATCGCCTTGCGGGCATCCTGCGGAGTATCGCCATCGTATGTAAATGCCTTGATATCGGCGTCCATTGCATCGACCGCTGCCTGAAACTCGTGAAGCTGGTCTTCAGCCAGCGCCTTTGTCGGGAACAAATATAAGGCGCGCGACCCGGAATCGGCCAGAATCCGGTTGAGCACGGGCAAGTTGTAGCACAGCGTTTTGCCGCTGGCTGTCGGAGTCACCACCACCACATTTTTTCCGGACTGAATCAGATCGAACGATTCGGCTTGATGAGAATAGAGTTCCGAAATTCCGCGCTGGCACAGGGCCTTGCGCAATTCCGGCGCTACGATCTGCGGAATTGGAGCAGTCACAGCTGTCCGAGCAGGTATTTTCTTAACGGCGCGGACGGGCGAATTCGGATCGTCCATCCATTGTTCGAATCGGACAAGAGCCGCAGTGAGATCCGGGCTGTGCGCAAGCGCCTGTTGTTCCGCGAATTCGGGAAACCCGAGCGCGAAGCTTCCTTGAGCAGCGATATTCGCCTTTCCTTTGCCGTTCACGGGACCAACGTAACACATGCAAGGTCGAGTTACCATGGCGTCAGGAGCCCCCTATTGCAAAAGATTCGAGTGGCTGTCGTCGGCGCGGGCGCCTTCGGCAGAAACCACATGCGCGTTCTGCACGAGTCCCCTTCCGCAGAACTGGTCGCCGTCGTCGATACGGAAAAATCCCGAGCAGCAGAAGCAGCAGCGAAATGCGGATGCTCGGCGTTCACTGACTTCCGAGATCTGCCGGGAAAGGTGGAGGCAGCCGTTGTCGCTGTCCCCACATCGGCCCATGCAGAGGTCGGGTGTCCGCTGCTCGAGGCGGGGATTGATGTCCTGATCGAGAAGCCCATCGCAGCGGACTTGTTCGATGCGGAACGTTTGATTGCGGCCGCGGAAGCAAATCAAAAAATCCTGCAAGTCGGACACCTGGAAAGATTTAATCCCGCAGTTCAGGCCGTACAACAGAAAGTCAGGCTCCCGCTATTTTTTGAGATTCACCGGATGAGTATGTTCAGCCCGCGGAGCCTCGATGTAGACGTGGTGCTCGATCTGATGATCCACGACATCGACGTGGTGCTGGCGCTCACTGGCCTGGAGCCCGAAGAAATCCGAGCCGCCGGAATCCGAATTCTTTCCGATAAGGTAGATATTGCGAACGTCCGGCTGGCTTTCCCCGGCGGTTGTGTCGCAAATCTTACCGCGAGCCGGGTTTCGACGGAAAAGGTTCGAAAGATCCGTTTATTCCAGCCGAATCAATACATCTCGCTCGATTACCAGCGCCAGGATGCGGCCGCTTTTACCGTCCTTGCCGACCGGCAAATTGGGTTCGATTCGTTCGCCGTCGCAAAGGGAGAACCGCTCCAACTCGAGATCGAGGGCTTTCTCGAATGCGTACGAACCCGATCGACGCCGCTGGTTACCGGCAGAGATGCCGCCAAGGCACTCGGTGTGGCGCTCGCTATTCTTGCTAAAATCGAGGAACACGGAGCCGTGGTGGCCAACACCGTCGATCGAAACCGGGCAACCCCGCAAAAATAAGTTCCGTCTTAACCTAGTTGTCCAACCACGCAGAACCAACTTTCCTGCTGATCACGCCCGATCGGGTCGATGGTCGCCACTGGGCCCGAATGGGTGTCGCATCCGTCGTGGTTCATATATTGTTGTTGCTGGTTGCGATTCCGATTTCCAGAATTCCCAGTGCGAGGCGTGTTACGGACCTCCGGATTCATCCGGAATCCCGGCGCCTCACGGTAACCCCCCTGATCGCACCCCCTGCGGCACTGACTCAAAAAGAGGCCAACAAAAAGCCTCTCAGCACGGAATTCAATATTGCGAGTATTGCGCCCCGGCCAGAAAACCGGGTTTTACCAACTCCGGGGGCGGCAGCCACCCCCAAGCGAGTTCCTGCAAAGAAATTCACTCCTTCTCAGCAGCCTGGAACGCCCGCTCCCACTCTGGCTATCCCAGACGCTCCATCCTTAGCGGTTCGCGGGAGCACAGCGCCTCCGCCGCAGGCGCTCGGGTCTCCGAACGTTCCGGCCCCGCCTCAGATTCAGACCCAGGAGAAACCGAAATCGCATTTGAAGCGCCGGGCTCGATGACCGGAACTCCAAACCAGACCGGCGTAGCGCCTCGCATTCAGGCCCCAAAGAACTCTGTAGATGACGCTATCCGGCAAGTCGCTCGCGGAGGAGGCTCAAGAGGCTTGATTGTCGGCGACGAGGAACCGAGCCTTGGAATCAATCCGAACTCGCCTTCAGCGCCGGTACCGGGTAAGTTGGGTTCCAGCCTGGAGTTACAGAGTGATCCGATGGGCGTAGATTTCAAGCCTTATTTGATCCGGGTATTATCCGCAGTAAAACGAAACTGGATGGCGGTAATACCGGAAAGCGCCCGGCTGGGGAGAAGGGGCAAGGTTGTGATTCAGTTTGCGATCAGCAAAGATGGCACGGTCCCCAAGCTTGTCATCGCCGCGCCGTCAGGGGCGGAGGCGTTGGACCGTGCCGCGGTCGCGGGCATCAGCGCTTCCAACCCGTTTCCTCCCCTGCCCTCCGAGTTCCGAGGAGCTGTGATCCGGCTGCAGCTCAATTTTATGTACAACTTACAATGAACTCCGATATCCGGCTTGGCGATCGTGTGATTCACGATAGATCTGACGGTTAATTCGATTCTGTTGACTGGCGATCTTTTCCCGCTCATTTAACGTCAATCCTGGTCCGTCGACGCGATCCCGGCGAATTCCCGGCGCAACGCCGCCTCTTTATTTTCCAGGTTGGCCGCTTCATGGGGTGTAAATACCGTACGTATTCCCTCCGCGATGCGTCTTCGCTGCCTGATTTCGCGGGTGTGAATATTACCCGCATTTGCAGTGCTAAGACATGCGGCGGCAAGCGCCGTGATTGTCAACATCTTCTTCATTTTCTTAGACCTCCTGGCTTATCGAGCGCAACAGATGGATGGAAGTCGCGCTTCGGTTTCATTAAATTCCGGTCATCTCGTACCAGTACCGCTCCCGTCGGAATTGGCTAAAGTACCCGCGATAATTCGCACGGTCTAAGGTAAGAATCCGGAGCCTACTTAAGGTGATCCGCCAAGATACATTCGGCCTCCTTGATGACAAAATTCACCTAGGCTAAAAACGAGCTGAAGGTAATTAGCGCCACTCGAAATCTCCCAAGGTCGGCAGATTACGGTTCCGCAGAGCGACAGCTGCGTTTATTGATGCCATCGCCGCATTGTTTGGAGAGAACATGGCCAGTGCTTTGAATTCGTTGAGTTCCGCCGTCCTAAACAAGTGGACTGCCACGTTTGAAGTTCCCGAGTCCTTCGATTCCGAGGAGGAAATTACTCCGCTGGCGGAAGAAGACTCCGTTCGGAAAGGTACGAACCGGGCGGCGGCGGGCAAACAAAAAGCTCCGGCTTTATCTGCCGCTAAAATGACCAGCCGCGACCAGGTGGTCCTGGAACACCTTCCCCTGGTAAAAGCCATTGCGGTCCGTGTTCACGAAAACCTCCCGGTTCATGTCGATTTGGACGATCTGGTGCATGCGGGAGTTCTTGGATTATTCGATGCCGCCACGAAGTATAACCCCGACAAACAAGTGGCCTTTTCGAGCTATGCCAAACACCGGATTAAGGGCTCGATCCTCGATAGCCTTCGCCAGTTAGATTGGGCGTCTCGCGACCTACGTCGTCGCCACAAGCAGGTGGAGGCGGCTACCCGCGAGCTAGCCTCGGAATTTCACCGCGCTCCGACTGAGGCCGAAGTGGCCGAACGCCTGGGCATGGATGTCGATCGCTGGCGCCAAATGATGCTGGAGTTGCGCAACGTGGGTCTGATCTCGGCGAATACCCGTTCGACCGAACATGAGGATCTGCCGGCGCCCGAATATCCGAGCGCGCCCGAAACACAGCCGGATCACATGTGTGCTCGCGAACAGCTTCGTCTCGTCCTCGACAAAGCGATGACCACCTTGCCGGACCGTTATAAGCAGGTAGTGACGCTCTATTACACGAACGAGCTGACGATGAAGGAAATCGGCGGCCGGCTCGGTATCAATGAAAGCCGTGTTTCGCAAATCCACAAGTCGGCCTTGGAGAAAATGAGCGTCGCCCTTCAAACGGCGGGTATTTCTTCGGCAAATGCGTTCTAATTAGCGAATATCGATCGTGTAGGGCATGATGCGCATCATGCCCCCGGTCATCCATACTTTGAAATCGAAACCTAACAGATCGCGCAACCGGGCCTCCACGCTCTGGTCCGCGTTACTCTTCAGGTACTGATCCAAAATCGTCCGCTTCGGGGGATACGGAACCAAGTCGATACCATCCTCCGGCTTCAATCCAGTTCGCTTCCTGATTAATTCCACAGCTTTATCCAGCCCACCGAGTTCATCGATGAGACCGTTTTGTTTCGCCTGAGTTCCAAGCCACGCTCGGCCTTGCGCTAACGGTTCGATTTCCTCCCACTTGCGCTTGCGACCTTCCGCTACCCGACTGACAAACTCGCGATAAATTTCGTCGATGCCCTCCCGCAATTTGGCTCGGGCTTCGGGCGTCATCGGCGTATAGTCGCTATCGATGGCGGCATTCGCCCCGCGTATCAGGATTTCTTTATTCACTCCGATCTTGTCGTATAACCCGCGGAGATTTACCTTCCCGTAGATGACTCCGACCGATCCCGTGATCGTGTTTGGATACGAAACTATGGGATCTCCGGTCATCGAAATGTAGTAGCCGCCCGATGCGGCATAGTCGGAGAACGAGATCACGGTTGGTTTCTTTTTACTCAACAGGCGGATTTCGCGAAGCATCTCATCGGATGCAACCGCATCGCCGCCGGGTGAATCGACGCGAAGAATAACACCGCCGATCGAATTATCGCCGCTGACCCGGCGCAACATCTTGATAAAGGCGCCGGAAGTGAATCCTTCATCTGTACCCATAGCGTCCGTGCCTTGGCCGCGCGCGATTGCGCCTTCCCCGACCACATATGCAATTCGTTTCTTTGCCCCTCTCGCAGGCGCCATAGAACGAATGTAATCGTAAAAAGATACTCTCTTCAATTCGCCTTGCTTAAGGCGGTCCTTTAATTCACCCCGAACCTGATCGTCATACCGGATCGCATCGATTAAACCCTTGGACGCAGCCTGTCGCGCCGTATACGGCCCATGATCGATCAGTGTCCGCATCTCTTCAATACTTTTTTTCCTGCTTTCGGAATATGTCTGGAGCAATTGCGAGTAAACACCATCGAGAATCGAATCGATCACCTCCCGCGATTCGGGCGTGATCGAGGTCTGACTGAACATGTCGCCGGCATCTTTGTATTTGCCGCGATGTTCTATCTCGACGGCCACACCGATTTTTCCGAGGGCATTTTTCAGGAACATCACCTCGGCGCGCAAGCCTTTCACGTCGAAGAGGTCCTCAGGCGTCATGTAGATGTGGTCGGCCGCGGTTGCCAGATAGTACTCCCGTGATTTCGGAGTGCGCATTATGGCGACGAGGGGCTTGCCTGATTTTTTGAACGCCTGCAAACCCTCGCGTAATTCCTGTAATTTCCCCCAGCCCGCTCCGATGCGGCCGGTCTGCAGGATCACAGCTTTAATTCGTGAATCTGAGGCGGCGGCACGCAGCCCGCGCCAGGCGTCCATCACGGTAAAGGTATCGGATGACCCAAAGAACGGTAAAGGAATTTCGACCGGCTGCTTTTCCGGAATTTCGCTATCCAGATTGAGGACGAGTGTAGCCCCATCGGGAATAGAGGGACGCCGCTCGCTCAAGCGCATCGCCGAAAAGATGAATACAACTCCAGTGAGGAAGGCCAGAATAAGGCCGGTGAAAAGTCCGATCAGGAACTTCTTCATAAGCGGTAAGCCTCGAAGGGCTCAGTCTAAGCATACCGCTCGCGTCAACGAAAAAAGACAGGCTGTGGTTAAGTCTTAGACCAAATTTGGAATCTTGATGATCTTCTTCTGGATTGCGTACTGAACCAACTGCGCCTTGTTGTGAATGTCGAGTTTGCGCATCAGGTTGAACTTGTGAGCTTCCACCGTCTTTACGCTCAGGCTCAGATCACACGCAATTTCCTTAACCGATTGGCCCTCTGCCAGCATCTTCAGGACCTCGCGCTCACGAGTGGTGAGAGTGGCGAACCGCGGCATACGATTGGCAGACTTGATCCGTGTCCGGAAGTCGTCGACCAACTGCGAAAGCATCCGCGGGCTCAGATAACTGCCACCCCGGCAGATGTCGCGGATTGCGGCGACTAACTGCTGCGCGGGACTGTCCTTGAGCACATAACCGCTCGCCCCGACTTCCATGCCTTCGACAAGGTAGTCTTCGTCGTCGTACATCGTAAGAAAAAGAATCTTTGTTTCGGGTCGATTTTTCTTGATCTGGCGAGTCGCTTCGAAGCTACTGAGCCCGGGCATCCCGATGTCCATCAGCACAACGTCCGGTCGCAGGTCGCCACACTTATCAACCGCATCGCCGCCATTCGATGCTTCGCCGATCACTTCCATATCGTTTTCGGTCGTGATAAGGGTCCTTATCCCCTGCCGAAACAACGTGTGGTCGTCCGCGAGCATAATCCGAATCTTCGACATTTAAATCAACCCCTTTAGTACGCGCGATGACCGTAGGGACTTTGTCATCGTACTACATCTTACGATAATTTTCGAGAGTTTTCTTAGGGAATAGGCAATTGTATCTCAACAACTGTACCGCTTTTTTTCCGTATTCGGGCATACTGCCCCTCTTTGCGGGTACTCGTAATTGAAACACTCCCCCCAAGTACGGCGACTCTCTCCCTAATACCGGCTAAACCGAAGCAATCTTTACGATTCAAGGCCTCTTCGACGTCGAATCCTTTGCCATTGTCTTCAACGTGCAGCCTTAGTACCCTATCGACCATGCTTAATGAAATGTTTACGGTACTAGCCTGTGAATGTTGCGCTATATTATTCAAGCACTCCTGTGCCAATCGATATATAACCAACTGAAAATTCGTAGTCATCGGCGCGAGATCGCCAACATGAACTCGGGCTTCACACGGATATCTCGCCCGAAAACGGTTTGTAAGCTGACGCAATGCCGCTCCGAGCCCCAGTTGTTCCAAAACCGCCGGGCTAAGATCCGAGATCAACCGGCGTAAATCTAATATGGTTTTCTCGGTAATGTCCCGTGCTTCCGCCAGTCTTTCGCGCTCCTGTGTATTAGGTGGGAGATCCTGCTCAATCATCTCCATCTGTAGTCGAATGACTACTAGCGACTGACCCGCGTCGTCATGAAGCTCGCGGCTGATGCGCCGCCTCTCGTTCTCTTCCACCATGAGCATGCGGATCGCTAGACGGCTAAGCTGTTCCTCGCGGTTGGCGATATCCTCGAGCAGACGAGCCTTGCGAGCGGATGCCTGACAGCGTTCCCCTGCGGCAGCGAGCAATTCGAGTTCGCGCGGAAGCAAGTCGCGCTCTTGCTTGAACGCAAACTGGATAACCCCTCCGTCGGCAAGCGGGAGCGACCAGACACATCGATACCTCTTGCGCCAGCCCTGATCGAGAATCAACTCGGGCTTGCGCGTGCGATGCGGTTTAGCCAGTGCGCGTCGGACGGGGCCGGATGCAGCCACAAGAACCTGGGTTTTGTTTGAGGCCGCTTGGGCCGTACTCGCTTTCAGCCGCCACTTTCGACTCTCCTCAGAGAGTACAAAAATGTGACCCGCCGCGGCGCCGCAAATCTCTGCCATCGATTCAATGAACCGCCGGAACAAATAATCGACATTAGAGGACTGCGCCTCAATGTGAAACAACTTGTAGAACGCGCGCGCTTCCGCCTCGCGAACCTCATAGTAGGCCTGATTCAACGCAAGAACGGTGCAAAAACTGAGTTGCTCCCGAGCCCATGTGCAACGCCCATTAGGGCAGACCGAATCGATGATCCGATCGCAAGCCTGCGAGAGCTCGAATCACCTCGTTTGGAGAGATGTTGAGTTTGGCAAGTTCCCGTCCCGCGGTCTGGGCAAAGTCCAGAAATGTAGTGAGCGCCTTCCTTCCCGTAAGCAACTTCGCAGCAGCCAGCGGCGTGATGCGATGGAGCGCGCTTCGGGCTCGCCGGTCGTAACCCTCTTGTCTGAGCCGCGAATCGAAGCTGCTTTCGAGTCTGGAGAGCCGAGGTCTTAGAACTTCGCTCAGGTGACGAATCTGATGTGTGAGCCCGCGTTCGGTTGAATCGGCTGAACCGGTGAGTTGTGTCCGCTTCACTCTCCTATTATTTGCGGGAGGCGTCCTGTTTCAAAATCGCGACTATTTCATCGTGCCCATTTGCCGCAGCGGATTGCGGCGCGCTCATACCCGGCTTGTTCGGGATGCTCCGATCGGCGCCACGTTCGAGCAGAAGCCGGACCGCGTCAACACGGCCCCAGGAAGCTGCATTAAAAAGGGGAGTGGCCGCCGGTATCCAGGTCGCGAACATTGATATCGGCGCCTCGGTCCAAAAGAATCGCAATCACTGCCGCTTGACCGGCGAGCGCTGCGTCATGTAATGCCGTTGCTCCGGCTGAGTTCCGCGCATTCACGTTGGCTCCATGAGCCACGAGCAGGTCCGCAATGCGCGTAAATCCTTTTAGCGCCGCGTCATGAAGAACGCATTCCGAGTTGGGGTCGGCTCCGCGGTCGAGCAGAATTTGGACCATGTCCTCTTGGCCACGAAGCACCGCATTCTTCAACTGCTTGGAAGCCGATTCGTTTCCACGCTGGAATCCGTGGTCGAGAAATACTGCGACGGTTTTGGCCTGGCGATACTCGAGCGCCCGGTCGAGGGGCGTAGCGCCGCTCTTGTCTTTGGCGGATGGATTCGCTCCGTGAGCAATCAGGAGGTCCACAACATCCGAGTGCCCTTTCGCGGCAGCTTCGTGGAGCGGCGTCGATCCCGTTTCTAGATTGACTGCCTTAACATTCGCGCCTTTGTCGATAAGCAGCGCGGCGACGTCGCGATGTCCTTTCCATGACGCCTCAAACAATGGCGTGGCACCCGAGCGATCCGCCGCATCGACTAAAGCTCCGCGCGCAAGTAATAGTTCAATAATCTCTTTGTAACCGCGATTGGCCGCAAGGTGAAGAGCCGTGCCACCGGAAGCATAGCGCGCCTGCAGGTCTGCGCCGTGATTTAGCAGCAGTTCGACTGCCGCGCGATGATTTGTGATTACTGCGTATTGGAGAGGTGTTGATCCCGTCTCGGAGTGAGGCTCATTTACCCGAGCACCGTTGGCAATCAGCAACTCGATCAGCGGAACGTCCCCACTCCAGGCGGCATCGTGAAGAGGAGTGCCCCCGAGCGCATCGCGCTCGTTTACGGAAGCGCCGCCGACAATAAGAGCTTTTACTTTGGCGAGATCGCCTTCCCGAGCAGCCGAGTGCAAGTCACTGGCCCGGCACGCGAGTCCAATGAGCAAGACCAGCAGAACTCGCGGTCCGCTTCGCATTCCTAAAGCGTAACTCAGAGTTACGTTATGCGACCGCTCCAGCAGTTAGCTCTACATTTTGAGAATAAGCACGGCTCGCAGACTTGCGGCAATCCGTCCAATGCCGCCAGGCGAGGCCGATGACACGAAAAACCTCTTTCGAGTGGAAAGGTTTGGCGAGAACATCGTACGCCCCGAGGTTCAGAACTTCCGCCCAAAGGCGGTCGTCGGCAAACTGCGAGGTAACGATGAGGTAGGCCGGATCAGAAGCACATTGACATGAAGCCAACAGATCTTTCCAACTACCGTCGGGAAGTGTTTCTTCGCACAAGATCACAGGAGAAGGCTGATCGGCAAGTTTTGCCATTGCCTCCTTAAGGCTCCGGGCCTTGTCAAAGCTCCAGGCCGTATGTCCGAAGATGTGCGCGAGCGATGTGTGATCGCTGTCGAAGGGACTTACTACCAGCACGTGTACATGACCAGCGGCATCGCGAGTCGAATTCATACCAAGTCCTCTCCTCAACATAGCCACTCTACGCCGCCAGCGAGCACTTGACACGCGAGTGGTATTCGAGATGACCAACTTCAGTACTAACGTTATAGCAGTACGTTGGTACCGTTTCAATGAATTTTCGGTAAATCTTTGCGCTCTGGGCGCCGCAAATGCGGTTGGCGTAAAGCGCTTTCAACACTCCAAGCGACGGATTTTATGCGCTTTGTAGGAACGCAAAATCACGCGTTCTCTAAGGTAAATTTTTGTAAGCTCCCTTTGGACAAATGTCACCTGACTCGCGAGATCCGTGTAGGCGCCTTCACCGCTATAATCGGTCGAGAGGCTTCCCTTTGCGCAAGCGGGTTGTATACATAAGCGCTACCTTGCTGCTCGCGGTCCTGTTTGCGCTTGTTGTATGGCAAAGTTCGTTCAGCTTTGGCGAGTTCGGTCCTTCCAGTCCTGAGCAGACTTACACCGTTTGGGCGGTTTCCACTCTCATTTTCATCTTGACAGTGACGCTCGGCTTCATGCTGGTGCGGAACTTCGTCAAGCTCTATGTCGACCACCGGCGAAATCGGGAGGGCTCCAGGATCAGGACGAAACTGGTGCTCGGCGCTCTTGCCTTAACGATCACGCCGGTAGTATTCCTCGTTTTTTTTAGCATTGGCGTACTAAACATAAACCTCCGCCGATGGTTCACTCAGCCAGCCGAAAATATACGTCTCAATTTCATCGAGATCGGCGCAGCGATTGAACGGGAAAACCGATCCAAGGCGGAGGCTCTCGCCATGTGGATCGCTCAATCCTCCGAAGTTGCTCAGGCCCGCCAGAACCTGCACGTGGATCTTAAGAACACCTGTCAGCAGCGGGGGATCGCGGAACTACGACTGGAGCCGGCCGATGGCGCTGTTATCTGGCTCTGTGGACCGGCGCAGGCTGAGAAACAAAGCCACGTAGAAGTGAGATACGGCGACCTGGTACTGCGTGCCGCGCCCGTGCTGGATTTAGCTCGAATTCAACACGAAATCACAGAAGCCGTTCACAGATACCATCAGCTTGCGGCCGAAGGTCAGGCGATAAAGCGGTCCTATCTCCAGTTGTTAGTTTTAATAACTCTTTTTATCCTCTTCTTCGCTACCTGGCTCGCGCTGTTTCTAGCCAAGCAGATCAGCGTACCGATTACTGCCCTCCTTGCAGCCGCGCAAGAGATACGCAAGGGTAATTTGGGTACGAAGGTGGAGGTTGGCGCAGTCGACGAACTCGCATCCCTGGTTCGAGCATTTAACGAAATGTCGCTCGATCTCGAGGCGAACAGCCGCGAGTTGGAGAATCGGAGACGATTCACCGAGGCCATCTTGGAGAGTATTCCAACCGGAGTAATCTCGCTGACTTCCGACGGCAGGGTGCAGCGTGTAAACCGCGCATTGAGAGGGCTATTAGGTGTCGACCTGGTAAATCGCGCGAGCCGGCTTGAAGATCTCTTCATTCCTGAGGATGCCGCGGAAATTCGCTACCTGATGAATCGAGCGCGCCGCATGAGCGTAGCGGCGAGCCAGATAGAAATTCGGGATGAACAACGTCTGCTTCATCTCTCGGTCACTGTTTCGGCGCTCGACGAGCGAGTCACTTCGGGATTTGTGATCGTACTCGAAGACACCACGGATATGCTGCGCGCGCAGAAGGCGGCGGCATGGCACGAGATTGCGCGCCGCATCGCGCACGAAATCAAGAATCCGCTTACGCCCATCAGCCTGTGCGCCGAGCGCATCAGCCGGCAGTTGGACAAAATTGGGGGTCCGGAGAAGGACCGCATTTTGCGCGAATGTTCGAATATCATTGCGTCGGAAGTACAGTCGGTTAAGACGCTGGTTGACGAGTTCTCTCACTTCGCGCGATTGCCCGCCGCGCAGCCCGCTCCCGCGGATTTAAACGAGGTCGTAGAGAATGCTATGGCGGTATTCGCGGGGCGGTTGGACGGCATCGAACTGCGTAAGGATCTTTCCCCCGGTCTGCCGCAGGTAAATATCGACCGGGAACAATTCAAGCGGGTCGTCGTCAATCTGATCGATAATGCTGCGGAAGCCATGCGAGATTCTCTCGTCAAACAGCTTTATGTAGGCACAGCCGCGATTGGCGGGGACTTTGTGGAACTGATCATCGCCGATACCGGCTGCGGCATTACGCACGAGGATAAGGAAAAATTATTCCTGCCGTATTTTACGAGAAATCCGCGAGGAACAGGACTCGGGCTTGCAATTGTGAATCACATCGTATCCGAGCACGGAGCGCAGATCCGTGTGGAAAATAATCATCCGAAGGGAGCGCGGTTTGTTATCGAGGTAGGCGCCATGGTACCCGACACGCAGCCGGTCGAAGCGAGCGCATGAAAAGGCAACGCGTGCTTGTGGTCGATGACGAGCCCGGAATCCGCGGTTCGCTTTGCGGTGTTCTCGAAGATGAAGGCTATGAAGTAGAAGCTGTCGGCGACGGTGAATCCTGTCTCCAGAGACTAACCGAGCGGTCCTTCGACGCGGTGTTGCTGGACGTATGGCTGCCTGGAATCGACGGCATGGAAACCTTGTGCCGTATCCAGGAAATCCCGCAATCGGATCGTCCAATGGTGGTTATGATCTCCGGTCACGGAACGATCGAAACTGCCGTTCGCGCGACCAAGCTGGGCGCTTACGATTTCGTGGAAAAGCCGCTAACGATCGAGAAGGTCGTGGTGCTGGTAAAGAACGCGTGCCAGCAGCGCAGGCTCGAGTTGGAGATAGAGCGCCTGAAAAAGGGCGACGGCGAGTTACGAATCATCGGCGAAAGCGTGCCAATGAAAGCCCTGCGGCAACAACTCGGATTGATGGCAGGGACCAACGGGCGAGTTTTGATCTTCGGCGAAAGCGGTACCGGCAAGGAACTCGTGGCGCACGCGATTCATCAGAACAGTGCTCGCGTGCGAGATCCATTCGTGGAAGTGAACTGCGCGGCCATCCCCGAGGAATTGATCGAAAGCGAACTCTTCGGGCATCGGAAAGGCAGCTTCACGGGAGCGAGCGAGGACAAAACGGGCAAGTTACAAAAGGCCGACGGCGGAACGTTGTTCCTTGATGAAGTCGGCGACATGAGTCTGAAAACGCAAGCCAAGGTTCTTCGCGCGCTAGAAGAACAACGCTTCGAGCCTGTAGGAGCTCACGAGTCGATCACCGTGGACGTGCGGATCGTAGCTGCTACGAATAAGAACCTGGAAGATGAAATTAGCCGCGGCAATTTCCGCGAAGACCTGTTTTATCGACTGAATGTCATTCCATTTTACGTGCCTCCGTTGCGAGACCGGCTGGAAGATGTCCCCCTGCTCGCGGATCATTTCCTGAAGGAGTTTACGACCTCTTACGGCCGCAGGCCGAAGGAACTCACGCCGGAAGCTTACCGGATTTTGCAGGACTACAACTGGCCCGGCAATGTGCGCGAGCTGAAGAATCTGATGGAGCGAATCGTTATCATGAATCCCCAGGTTCGGATCGACGCCCGTCACATCCCGCTGCATCCTGCGCGGCGCCAGGTTTTCGAACGCCCAATGGATCGCTTCGGCAGTCTGCAGGAAGTGCGCGAATCAGCCGAACGTGAATATATATTAAAGAAGCTCGAAGAAACTCAAGGGAACGTCACCCGGACGGCCGAGCTGCTAGGTTTGGAGCGAAGCAACCTCTATCGCAAGATGAAGTCGCTTGGCATTGCTTCGAAGGAAGGGTGAGCCATTTCACTCAGTTTCCTCGCCTTAACATGCGGAGGGTGTTTATAGATGAAGGTTGTCTCCCGATTTCTTATGGGCGTCGTGTTCGCGGGAATCTTGGCTGCGCAGACGCCGACAATCACTAGTGGTGGCGTGACGAATGGGGCAAGTTATGCATCACCGGATTTGCCGAACGGCAGTCTTGCCCAGGGCAGTTTGATCGTGATCAAAGGCAATAACCTGGGTCCCGACAAAACGCCTACATTTAGCAGCTATCCGCTACCTTTACAGCAGGACGGCACGTCGGTCAAGGTTACAGTGAACGGGACCGCTGTCGATGCCTATATGATGTACACGTCGAAAGCGCAAGTTGCGGCAATCTTGCCGTCCCGCACACCGCAGGGCGCCGGGACACTGACTGTGACCTATAACGGCCAAACCAGCGCGCCCGCATCCATTCGTGTTGTGCCTTCTTCTTTTGGCGTCTTCACCTTGAATCAAGCCGGCAGCGGACCTGGTATTTTTCAGAACGCATACAGCTCCACTGATCTACGGGTAAACACTCTCACCGAATCGGCACGCCCAGGCCAGACGGTAATCATTTGGGGAACGGGACTCGGCCCGGTAACGCAGGACGAGGCCAAAGGAGCGGCGCCGGGTGATCTGCCAATTAGTCTACAGGTCTATGTTGGCGGCAAACCTGCGAACGTATCTTATAAAGGTCGCTCGGGCTGCTGTGTCACCGATCAAGTAGTGTTCACGGTTCCGGAAGGCGTGGACGGATGCTACGTGCCCGTCGTCGTGAAGATCAATGACGTCGTCAGTAATTTTGTGACCATGTCGGTGGCCCGTAATAACGGAGCTTGTACCGATGCAACCGGTCTTTCCGGCACGCAACTGGAGTCCGCCCAGCGTTCCGGCACATTCAGGACTGGCGGTATTACGCTCCAACGATCTGTCGCGAAATTTAGCTTCCCCGGAGTCGGCTCAATAGAGAGCAAGACTGATTCCGGCGCCGCGTCGTTTCAGAGATACAGTTTTACTCAATTGATTCAATCTCAGGGCGCCGGAACTGGGTTCGCAACTACCTACGGCGCGTGTACGGTATTCGCCGCCAGCGCCAACTCGTCCGTGCCTGCCGACACGGTCGTTACGGCAGTGCCGCTCGACGCCGGACCGGTAATCAATGTCACCGGACCCAAGGGAACCAAACAATTGACAAAGCAGAACGGTGGATCGTACACCGCACAACTGGGAGGCGGAACCCCGAGTATCCCGGGCGTTCCTGGCGGGGCCGCCACGCCGGATTTCCTGGAGCCGGGCCCTTACACAATCGACAATGGTTCGGGCGGCAGCGGTTCCGATGCGGTCGGCGCGTTCAATGTGAAGCTCACCATTCCCCAGCTGCTTAACTGGACAAACATGGATGCGACTGAGACCGTCACACGTGCCAGCGGATTGAACGTCACGTGGAGCGGTGGAGATCCCACTGGCTCGGTGTACATTCTCGGCACCTCGAGTGCCGGAAATACCGGAGCCGGCTTCGTATGCCTGGAGCGAACAAGCGCGGGACAATTTACAGTACCTTCCTACGTGCTTGCAGCCCTGCCGGCGAGTTCTGGGCAGGTCCCCGGTATCTTATCGGTTTTCAACAATACTCAGCCGGTACTTTTACCGCCAACTGCAGGCCTGGATTTCGCTGGAGTCGTCGCTGTTTCGGGCTCCACGAAAACTGTGAGCTATAGATAGAGAAACGAGGGAGGGCTGACTTGAAAGCCCTCCCTTTTTTCAGTGATGGTCCACTCTCGGCAAGATCTCTCGCTGCCGAAGCTCTCGAATCAAATCCACCAATCTCCGCACGACGGAATCGACGAAGCGTTCGCCCTTTTCTACAGTCGCTTTTGTCGGATCTCCCAATGTCCCGGTCCTTGAATACCGGCTGAAGAACTCCTGAAAGAACACCGGCGAAGGAGCCTGTAGATCCCAATAGAAATATTCCGAGCGCTGCACCGGCATATCTTTCTCCGCCTTATCCATCTGCACCAGATCACCGCGCAGATAAAGTAGTACCGACGTCTCGAGTTCGCAGCCGTGGGCCATCCCGCCCGGAAACTCCGATTCGCGCAGTTCTTTAAAAAGATCCTTCGGTACCAGATTCCACCACGGAATCATGGCCGCGATCGCCTGCGTCTCGATCGTGATATTACGAGCCGCAATATCCAAATACGGCACGTTACTGCCGTGGCCATTCACTAGAAGGATCTTCTTGAAGCCATGATGCGCGAGACTTCGCCCGATATCCGTGACATACTGCACGAACGTCTCGCCGCGAACGGAGATGGTACCGGGAAAGTCCAGATGGTGCTCGTTGAACGCATAGAAGACAGGCGGCAGCAGGACGGCTTCGGTAGGTATTTCCGCGACGGCTCGTCGCGACATTTCCGTTGCTGTGAGCACGTCAGTGATCAGAGGCAAGTGCGGCCCATGCTGCTCGATTGTGCCAACCGGCAGAACTGCCACTCGATTCTGCGCGACCGCCTCTCTGACTTCAGGCCAGGTGAATTCTTCGTATCGGTACTTGTCAGTCATTTCGTTCCTTAACACCGCAGCCGCGCGATCGTGTCTTCATCCAGTTCAATGCCCAGTCCCGGTTCCTGCGGTATGTCCAGGTAACCGTCTTTTGCGCGCAGTTTTTGTTTCGTCAGAGACTCGCGTAGATTCGTCTCTTCTTCCGTGACGAACTCGCAAATCAGCGCATTCGGAATCGAGTTCAACCAGTGCAGAGCGGCGGTGACATTGATATATGTCGTGAATCCGTGATTGGCAACCGGGAGTCCACGGTCCCATGCAAGGGCGGCGATTTTCATCGCCTCAGTGAATCCTCCGCAGCGCGTGAGATCCACCTGAACGACGTCTATTCGGCCTCGATCCATCAGATCAATAAAAGATTGCCGGTTGCTCTCTTCCTCGCCGGCCGCGATTCGGATCGGAGTGGATTCAGCGAGCTTCCGGTATCCGTCGTAATCGTCGGGCCGCAGAGGCTCCTCAAGCCAAAAAATGTCGTGTTGCGCAAAATCGTTGGCTCGTTGGAGCGCGGTCTTCGCATCCCATACCAATCCGGCATCAATAAGGAGGTCAGGCTGCGACCCAAGGCCCTTTCTGGCCTCGCGGACAAGAGCCCGATCGGTCTCACGGTCCACTCCCATAGGGTCCCAGCCGAATTTCACGGCAGTAAATCCCTGGTCCTTGAGCTTGCGCGCAATTTCGCCGGTTGCTTCAGGAGTCGGCCCGAAGAGCGTGCTCGCATAAGCGCGCATTTTCTGATGGAATCCGCCGCCAAGCAGCTTCCAAACCGGAACTCCAAGCGCCTTGCCTTTGATATCCCACAGCGCCATGTCAATGCCGCTAATCGCATGAAATCCGACACCGCGGCGGCCGCCGTAGATGTTGCCGCGGTACATTTTGTGCCAGATTTTCTCAGTCTCAAACGGATCTTCGCCGATAACGAGACTCGCGAGTCCCGCGGCGGTGGTATGGGAGAAAGGGCCTTCGATAATGCCCTTCGCGCCAAGTGGATTCGAGTCGACTTCACCGATACCGGTGATGCCCGCATCCGTCGTAACTTTCACGACTAATGCATCCTGGCCGCTGTCACACTGGGTCTTTACTTCCTTTTGGCGAACGTAGATCGCCTCAACTCCGGTTATTTTCATGAGCAGGGCGATTATATCGAATCCGACTTCCAAACCTGCGTTCGAGTGATGATAAGGTAGCGGGAGCCTCATGTCTGCACGGCAATGGATCGTCATTATTCTCCTGGCCTTCTCGGTCTTCATTAACTATTTCGACCGGGGAAACCTGTCTGTAGCGGCTCCGCAACTCACCAGCGAGTTGAACCTATCGCCGTCGAACATGGGCATTCTCTTGTCCGCCTTCTTCTGGACGTATGCAATTTGTCAGCTCTTAGGTGGTTGGCTGGTGGACCGCTATGACGTGCGAATTATCTACGGTCTGGGTTTCGTACTCTGGTCGCTTGCCACAGCCGGCACGGGATTCGTCACGTCGTTCGCCACCCTTCTTGCGTTCCGGCTACTGCTCGGTATAGGAGAATGCGTTGCTTATCCGGCATATTCGAAAATTTTGGCCGGCAACTTTCCCGAATCTCATCGAGGCATCGCGAATGCACTGATCGATGCTGGATCTAAAGCGGGTCCAGCCATCGGCACACTCGCCGGAGGGATGATCGTCGCCGAACTCGGTTGGCGAGCCCTGTTCTTTTTTCTTGGTTTCGGCAGCTTGATATGGGTTCCGTTATGGTTCATCTGGGGTCCTCGCGACCGCGCTCTTGCGGTCTCGGCAAGCTCTAAAGCTCCCGCAATCTCAGAAATCGTGCGTAGGCGCGACGCATGGGGAACGTTCTTCGGTTTGTTCTGCGGGAATTACGTGTGGTATTTCCTGATCACCTGGCTGCCGCTGTACCTTGTAAAAGCGCGTGGCTTTTCCCTTGAGAAGATGGCGATTCTCGGCTCGCTTCCTTTCTTTTGCATCGCGCTCGGCACGACATTAGGCGGATATCTTTCGGACCGTATGATTGCCCGGGGCATGGGTGTTACACAGGTCCGCAAGGGCTTCGTGGTAGCCGGTTTTCTGCTGTCCCTACCTATGGTGCTGGTGGCATTTGTGTCTGACGCACATTTCGCCGTCGGACTATTAGTGGTCGCAAGCTTCTGCTTCGGGTTTTACTCCTCGAACCTGTGGGCGATCACGCAAACCCTAGCCGGACCGTCTGCGGCCGGCAAATGGACCGGACTGCAGAATGGATTCGGGAATCTGGCGGGCGTTGTGGCGCCGACCCTCACAGGATTTATCGTCGAGGCAACCGGCTCATTTCAGCTCGCTTTCTTGAGCGTAGCTGCGATGCTGATTTGCGGAGCCATCTGTTTCGCGTTCGTGATTGGACCGGTCCGAGAGACAACCTGGTCAACCTCGCCATATACCGTCGCCGTCCGAACTAATACCTAACTGTGTGGCCGAAAACATAAGGCCTTACCTGAGGTATGATTGGCGGACCGGAGTGTGTATGAAGAACGCCGCTGCTCCAGCCGAGCTGCCTCGTGCTTACCTGTGGAACTTCCCGGGCGCCCCAATTCGCATTCATCTCAGATTGTCCGCGGTCTCCAAAATTCGCGAGTATCTTCTCAGCGGAGTAGACCAGGACCCGACCCAATGCAAGGAGAGGGGAGGTCTGCTGCTCGGTGCAGTTCGTACCAATAATGTCGACATTACGGATTTCGAGCCCTTCCGGCCTGACCGGCCAGAGCGTCATTTCGTATTGTCCAGCCCTGAGAAAGAACTGCTCGGGCTGACGCTACAAAACGGCGAGCGAGATTCCTCCGTCGTCGGTTATTTTCGAAGCGATTTCCGTCGAGGAGTGCAGTTATATGAAGAGGACTTGGCTCTGGCGAGGCAGTTCTTTTCTCAACCCTCGCAGGTATTCCTGGTTGTACGCATCGATCAGGAAATGACGCCCGACGCCGGCTTCTTTTTCTGGGATGGAGGACGTATTTTCGGTGAAGCGACATTCATGCAATTTCCGTTCGATGAACGTTTGCTTCCGTCGCAAGAAGTGGCTCCTCCCGCCGCTGCGCCGCCTGTTGCACAAGTCGTCCAGCCGATAAGCCAGCCGGCCGCGCCGGCTCAGCCCAAACCGGTCCTTGCGAAATCTCCACGTTCGAAGATGCCGTATTTGATTGCCGGACTTTCGATAGCCCTCCTTGCGGGCGGGTATGCTCTCTTCCCTTACCTTCTTCCTTATCTTCCAAAGAGAGTAGAGGAGCCGAAGCAACCTGAACCGGCCGCGCGACAATCCGTGTCCTCACCGACACTGCTTTCTGTTTCTCAGTTGGATAAGAACGTCGAAGTCACCTGGGACTCGCAATTGCCCGGTTTTGGCGATGCGAGGATCGGAGTATTGACGATCAAGGATGGCGATTGGCAGGTAGAGCTGCCTCTCACGAAAGTTCAGCTTCAAATGAACAAGCTGATCTATCCGCCAAAAACGGATCAGTTGGAAATCACCTTGGAAGTCTTTTCGTCTACCGGGAAATCGACCAAGGAAGCCACGATGTTCCTGCGACAGCCAACGGTTCGGTGGAGATCGGTCGCGTTCACTCCGCCCACAGTAGCCAAACCGAATCCCGGCGGACTTGCAGCGGCTCTCAAATCCGCAAGCGAACAGGGAATCCCGGAAGATAGCGCTGCTCCCGTGCGAACATTCCAGGCGCGACTTGTACCGCGGCCAAAAGCTGCAGAACCCACCGTCGTGACTGAAGCTCCTCCCACTGCGCAGATTCCGTTAAATGGGGCAGGACTAAAGGCGCCCGAGTTTCTCCAGCCTTCGCTCCAGCAGCCGCCACCGAAGTTCGAGGCGCCTCCCGCAAATACTCCGCCTCCGGCAAAGGTCGTCATTGCCGTCCAGCCACCCAGGCCGACACAGCAAGTGAAGCCAATCGTCCCGCAGAACGCGATCGCGATGCTGAAACGGACGGTCGATGTCCAGGTTCGGGTGTATGTGAACCAAACCGGTAAGGTCGTCAGCGCCGAACCGGTGGGATCGGCGGCAGGACTCTATCAATACCTTACGGCTGCTGCCCTACAAGCAGCTCGAAACTGGAAATTTCAGCCTGCGCAGCGGGGAACTACGCCGGTCGCAAGTGACATAGTTCTACATTTCCTCTTCGAGCCATCGGCGAGATGAGACGCGTGAAGTCTACGACCAACCGCCGCCAAGCGCGCGATAAAGTTGCACGACGGCAAGCCGCTCCTGCAGTCGTAGACGAGCGAGATTCAACTCGCCCGCAAACAAGTTGCGCTGCGAATCGAGGACTTGGAGATAGCTGTCCAATCCGCCTTTGTAGCGCAGGGTAGATAAACGAACGGTGTCGTCTAGCGTGCGAACCAATCGCTCTTGCTGATCCCGCTCATTCCGTGTGCGCGTGTAGCTCGCCAATGCATCCGAAACTTCTCGCAGGGCATTATAGATGGTCTGCTGGTATCTCAAGACCATTTCTCTCTGCTGCGCCTCGGTTAGCCTTACCTGGTTACGAATTTGTCCGGCGTGAAAAATCGGAAGGAGCATCGATGGGGCCACGGTATACACGCGGCCCGGCGCCGCGGCAATTTCGGTCAACGCCCGGCTTTGTGCTCCGGCGAAAGCCGTCAACGAGAGCTGTGGAAAGTACAACGCCCGCGCTGCGCCTATACGGGCGTTCGCGGCAATCAGAGTCTGCTCCGCCGAGCGGATATCGGGCCTCCGTTCAAGCAAGGTCGAAGGTAGACCTGCCGGCACGACCGGTGGAACGGGAATCTCGTCGAGTTTCACTCCTCTCGGTTGATCGGATGGAGGATTACCGAGAAGCAAGCTCAACAAATTCTCGGACTGTGTAATCCCCCGCTCTACCGCCTCGATTTGCGCAGTCGCGGAATACTGCAATTGCTCGGCTTGCCGGACATCGAGTCCTGATGCCGCGCCCTGCTCTCGCCGAAGCTGAACCAGCCTGAGACTGTCGGCAGCAATGTCTCTCGTTTTGCGGCTGACGTCCAACTCCAACTCGAGCTCCAGCATTTGAAAATATGTGGTCGTGACATCTGCGATCAGCGATACGATGACCGCGCGACGGCCTTCTTCGCTGGCGAGGTATTCCGCCCTCGCTGCTTCCGTCAGGCGGCGAAGCCGACCCCATAGGTCGAGTTCCCATGACAGAGAGGCGCCGGCCTGCGTATAGCTCGCGCTCAGGTTTGTGCCGGCAGGTACAAATCGAAAGCTGCCGATCGAGGACTGCTTCTGTGCATTGAATTGCCCTTGCACATCGACGAACGGGAACTGCTCCGCCCGAGTAATCCCGAGTTGTGCTCGAGCCTCCTGCACGCGCTCAGCCGCAATCCGCAAGTCGAAATTACGTTCTAAAGCCGCCTCGATCAGCTTAGTCAGCGGCTCGCTCTTAAACAACTCAGGCCACTGCGTATCCGCCAGCGATGCAGCCGCGCTAGGATTCGGGGTTTCCCCGCCCCTGAACTCGCCTGGTATCTGGACTTGGGGCCGTTTGTAGTTCGGCCCAACCGTGCAGCCCACTAAAGAGAAAAATAAGGGAATTGTGAAGTACAGCTTGTTCATTTGGCAAGCTCCGGCAAGGGTTGCCGTGCCATTTTCGTCTTGCGTCTCTCCGTCCATTCCTGGACGAGCACATACAGCACCGGCACAATGAAAATCGTCAGCATAGTCGCCGCAATCATGCCGCTGAAAACGGCCGTTCCGAGAGAACGTCGCGCCGCTGAACTGGCGCCCGTCGAAATGACAAGCGGCAGGACGCCCAAGATAAAGGCGAATGACGTCATAAGTATGGGTCGAAGACGGAGACGCGCCGCTTCCGTTGCCGCGTGGCGCACGGAATCACCGTGCTCGCGTCGCTCCTTGGCAAATTCGACGATCAGAATTGCGTTCTTCGCTGCAAGACCGATCAAGGTGACGATGCCGATTTGCGTGTAAATGTCATAAGCGTAGGAGCGCAGGTAAATACCGAGGAGCGCCCCGAAGATGCCCAATGGCAAAGCAAACAAGACAGCCAGAGGGATAGACCAGCTTTCGTACAGGGCTGAAAGCAACAAGAACACGAGCACAGCGGCGAAGCCGAAGATGGCTCCTTCATTTCCTTGGGCCTGTTTCTCCTGATAGGTCGTTCCTGTCCACTCGTAGCCGAAACCCGGAGGCAATACGGAGTTCGCGGCCTCCTGCATCGCTTCCGAGGCCTCGCCCGAGGAGTATCCGGGCGCAGGCCCGCCCAAGATTTGAATAGCGCGGAAGCGATTGTATCGATACACTACATCGGGACCACTGCTCGGCTCGACCGTAGCAAACGTCGAAAGTGGTACCATTTCGCCCCCGGAATTCCGCACGAAGAATCGCGAGATATCGGAAGGCTGGCTCCGGAATTCAGGTAACGCCTGAACCAACACCTGCCACACGCGGCCAAACTGGTTGAAGTCGTTGACGTACAACCCTCCCAAAAAAGTCTGGAGCGTGTTGTAGGCATCGGTTAGCGGAACTCCGAGCGTTTGAATCTTGTCCGTGTCCATCTTTACGGAGTACGTGGGGACATTCGGACGAAATGTACTGATCACGTTCGCCAGTTCCGGGCGCCTGCGCGCCGCTGCGACAAGAGCGTCCGCCGCTGCCGCGAGCGAACGAATATCGCCACCCGCTCGGTCCTCCAGCATGAATTGGAAGCCGCCAGTGGGGCTCAATCCCAGAATCGGCGGAAGGCCAAAGGCAAACGTGAAAGCTTCCGGGACACTTGCGAAACCAGCCTGGGATTTGGCGAGAATCGACTCGAGTTGCAGGTCTTGGCTTTTCCGTTCATCCCAAGGTGTCAGGGTACATATGACTGTCGCGACATTCGAATTTGAGGTACCGGTTGCGATATCGAGACCGCCGAGAACGAAATACTTGTCTACGCCCGGTACTTTGCTTAGAACAGCCTCGATTTTCCTGACTGCGGCATCAGTGCGTGATGTGGACGCGCTATCAGGCAGTCGAACAGACACGAAGAATGCGCCTTGATCCTCGTTCGGGAGGAAACCAGTGGGCAATGTGTGAAAAAGCCATCCGGAACCCAAAACGAATGCCAGAAGTCCCAGCAGCGCCAGCGACGATCGCCGGATAAGGAATCCGACTCCCGAGAGATAACGATTGTTCGACCAGTCGAACGCACGATTAAAAAAATCGAATGGACGCATGAGCAGGTTTGGCTTACCGTGCTTGCGAAGCAGAAGCGAGGACAGCGCAGGGCTGAGGGAAAGCGCGCTGAACGCGGAGATCAGAACCGAAACCGCGATCGTAAGCGCAAATTGCCTGTAAATCTGTCCGCTGATACCGCCGATGAAGGCTACCGGAATGAACACAGAGGCCAGAATGAATGCGATCGCGACAACCGGCCCCGACACTTCCTGCATGGCTTGAATCGTCGCGTCGCGAGGAGATTTGCCTTCGTCGATATGTCGCTGTACAGCTTCCACGACAACGATGGCGTCGTCCACCACAATGCCTATCGCAAGCACCAAACCGAACATGCTCGTGATGTTGATGGAGAAACCGAGCAGCGGGAAAAACGCGAAAGTTCCGACGATGGCGACCGGAACGGTCAAAAGCGGAATGAGCGTTGCGCGCCAGTTCTGAAGGAAGACAAAGACAACAAGAATAACCAGCAACACCGCTTCAAGAAGCGTGCGAACGACGTCCTCGATTGCCGCCCGAACGAACATCGTGGAGTTATATGGAATGACGTAGTCGATTCCCGCCGGAAAGCTGCGCTTCGCTTCGCGCATGAACTGCTCGACTTCTTTTGCAGTCTCAACAGCGTTGGCGCCCGGCGCGAGGTATATGATGACGTTGCCAGACGGCCGGCCATTCAACCGGCTGAAGCCGCTGTAAGTCTGCGCGCCAAGCTCAACCTTCCCGACATCGCCGATGCGAAGCAGCGAGGCGTCTGGCTGCGCGCGAAGAACGATGTTCTCAAACTCAGAGGGATTCGTCAGACGTCCCGGAGCGTTCACTGCGTACTGGAAGTCGGTGCCTTTAGGCGAAGGAGCCTGACCTAGGGCTCCCGCCGGATTTTGCCGGTTCTGAGCCTGAATGGCGTTGCTGATATCGGTAGCGTTCAGCCCCAGCGTGCTCATCCGGTCGGGGTTGATCCAGATGCGCATCGAATAAAGCTGCTGTGAGGAGAGACGTGATTCGCCTACGCCATGCAAGCTGCCAAGTTGGTTCACCAGGTTTATCTGCGCGTAGTTCGTAAGGAACAACGAGTCGTATCGCTCGTCGTTCGAGATCATCGCCACCGCCATCAAAAATGCGCTCGATACTTTCTTCACCGTGACGCCCTGTCGCTGCACCTCGACCGGAAGGCGCGGCAGCGCAACATTCACACGATTCTGCGTTTGAACAGTAGCGATGTCCGGATCGGTACCTAGAGCGAACGTTACGTTGATGGTGAGTTGACCGTTGTTGGCGGCAGTTGCCTGATAGTAGAGCATCCCATCCAGACCGACCAGTTGTTCTTCGATAGGTTGCGAAACCGTCTTTTCCAGATCCTGAGCGTTGCCTCCGAGGTACGTCGCGGTCACCTGGACTTGCGGCGGCACAACCTGGGGGTAGCTGGCGATGGGCAAACTCGGGATCGCAACTGCGCCCAGGATGACGATCACGATGGCCACGACCATCGCAAATATGGGGCGATCGATAAAAAATCTTGCCATGGATTTGTGTGTTTTTACTTTTGCGCGGTGTAAGGTACGGGGTTAACAACAGCGCCGGGCCTGACCGAGAGCAGGCCTTCCACAATAACTTTTTCGCCTGGTTTCAGACCCTGCTCTACGATCCAGTCATCTCCTACCCGTGGGCCGGTCTTGATCGGTCTTGCCTGGACCTTATTTCCCTCGCCGACTACGTACACCGCTTGAATACTTTGATTTTGTTGAACCGCGCGTTGAGGAACCAGGATCGCATTCGCTCGCTGCTGCGAAACGAACCGAACACGTCCAAACTGTCCAGGTAAAAGCGCCTCTTCCGGGTTGGGGAACCGCGCTTGCACTTCCAGAGTTCCGGTCTTCGAATCCACCTGGTTCAAAGCATTTTCAATATGGCCTGCGTGTGGGAACACGCTGTTATCGGCAAGTATGAGTTGAAGCGGCACGGTCGGCGGCTTGTCCGACTTGCCTCCCGATTTTAGAAAATCGAGATATTGCGATTCACTGATTTTGAATCGCACCCATATCGGGTTCAAAGGAGCGATCGTGGTGAGCGGCTGGCTTGAATTGGCATTCACGAGTCCACCAACGGGAACCAGCGTGTCACCGATCAGCCCGCTGACAGGCGCTGCGATCGTTCCATATTGAAGATTGAGTTTGGCGGTTTGCAGTGCTCCGATCTGAGCCTGTACCTTACCCTCAGAACTTTGGACCTGAGTCTGTGTATTCACCATCACTTGCTTCAGGTTCGCTTCGCTGGCCCGGACGCTTGCTTCCGCGGCACGAAGCGCGGCCACCGACGCCTCGAGTTCCTGACGCGCTGCCGCATCCTGTTCGACCAGAGGCTTGAATCGCTCATAATCCTGCTGCGCCTTTATGAGGTTGGCTTTGGAGGTCGCGAGATTCGCTTCGGCCTGCAAAACGGAGGTTTGCTCCCGCGCAAAAGTGAGGTCCGCCTCAGCTTGCCGCAGCGTTCCCTGCGCCTGTTGTACATGAGCCTTGTAGGGTCTCAGGTCGAGGACGTAAAGAGGTTGGCCGGCTTTCACCTTCTGACCTGGGCGAAATAGCCACTTCTCGATATATCCGTCGACCCGACCTCGAACTTCAACGAGACTTCGCGCGTAGGTCTGTCCGGGATATTCAGAATAAATTGGCGTCTCGTGCTGTACTACCTCAGTGACCTCGACCTTCGGAGCCGGCGCACCTTGCGTTTTGGATTGCGCCTGAGAACGACAACCCGACACAATGAGAGATCCGAGAACAAGGAAAACAGAAAATCCTAGATACGTTCGCTTCGAGAGATCTTGAGGCAGCATGAGATTGGTTGTGACTGACCAGTCAGTCTTATTTTACAGTGTAGACCCGGGAGATCACCAGATACGTGCAAAAACTCACGGTTTCATTTGACTTCCCGTCCGCCGATACCTATCATTAAGATGCTGACCCAGTAGTCAGGATTCAACAATGGCTCTAAAGAAATCGCAGCGGAAGGAAGCTATCGAACTTCGGCGAGATTCCATTTTGAGAGCCGCGCGTTGTGTTTTCGCGCGCCAGGGGTATGCCGACTACGGTTGTCGACGACATTGCGGAGCAAGCCGGCATCGCCAAAGGAACTCTCTATCTATATTTTCGCTCCAAGGAGGACATCTATATGGGCGCCCTCCTCGAAGATGCGCGGAGATTAAACAATCAAACCCGCGAGAGAATGCAGCAGGTCGACTCCTGGCAGGACCAGTTGCGCGCCTACGTGACCGTTCGGATGGAGCATCTTGAGACGAACCAGGACTTCCTCCGCATCTACCTGGCCGAGTTCCGCGGGATGATGATGCGAAATGCTCGAATCCACTGCGAGCTCTATCACGTGATGCGGGAGGGCGAAGGTCTTTTGGCTCAGGCCTTTGCTGCGGCGATCGCCCGAAGCGAAATTCGGGATGTCGATACCGAGCTGGCTGCGATGACAGTAGTGGATCTGACCAGAGGTCTCATGGAGCGCCGGTTGCTCGGTGGCTCCTGTGGAAATGATCCGAACGAGGTCGAATTCGCCCTCGATTTACTCTGCCGCGCATTGGAAAAAGACCGCGATTCCAAAACATCTTGATCTGACGTCTCCTGTAAGCCCTGATATACTTCCAGCGGCAAAGGAGTTGCGCAAATTTAATGTCTGATTCCACTTCTCGGAGATTTTTCCTCGGCGCGGCGACTGCTGCTGCGGCGACGCGAGTCTGGGGCGCGAACGATAAGATTAACGTCGGCATCGTAGGACTTGGCGGCCGTGGCACAGCTCATCTCAACACGTATTCGCGGCTGCCGGAAGCTCGCGTCGTAGCGCTGTGCGACGTAAACCAGGCGGCGCGGGAACGAGCGCAGTCGACGCTTCTCAAGAATACCGGCGAGAAGGCCAAGGAATTCGAAGACATGCGGGAGGCGTTCGCCGACGCAAAGGTAGAGGCGGTTTCGATTGCCACGCCGAATCACTGGCACGCCTTGGCGGCCATCTGGGCGATGAAGGCGGGCAAGGACGTCTACGGCGAAAAGCCCGCCTGCTACAACATCTACGAAGGACAGAAGATGATCCAGGTGGCGCGCGACACCAAACGTATGCTGCAGATCGGTTCGCAGCACCGAAGCATGCCTTACAAGATAAAGGCTATGCAAGCGTTGCAGGGCGGACTGATCGGCAAGATTTATTTGTCCAAGGGATTGTGTTTCAAACGTCGCGCTTCAATCGGGCACAAGCCCGACAGCCCGACGCCTCCCGGTGTGAATTGGGATCTGTTTCTCGGACCTGCTCCGATGCGTCCCTTCAATGAATTGCGCTTCAAATATAACTGGCATTGGTTCTGGGATACGGGCAATGGGGATATCGGGAACCAGGGCGTGCATGAGATGGGTGTGGCACGATGGGCGCTGGGCGACCCGGAATGGCCGAAGACGGCATTTGCGCAAGGCGGAAAATATGCCTACGACGATGACCAGGAAACGCCGAACACACTACTCGCCAGTTTTGATTTCGGAGGGCGTGAGATCGTTTTCGAAGTGCGCGGCCTGCTTACCGGAGGAGAAGGATTCCCGACGCAACGCCGCACTGGCGCGCCAGCATCGGGTGCAGTGGCTCCTCCCTCCTCGCCAGCTCCAACCAGCACCACCCCGCGCGAAGGTAGGCCCGATGAATGTCATGGTCGGCAATCTCGTTTATGGAACCGAAGGATGGGCAGCTTTCGGAGAACAGGGCTTTCAAGCGTTCAAGGGCGAAAGCAATGAGCTTGTCATGGAAGAGCGCGCGGAGCGAGGCGCAAGCGGTGATAGTACGGCACTACACATGCAGAACTTCCTCGCGGCTTGCCGGTCCCGAAATTATAAAGAACTTCACGACGAGATCGGCAACGCTTATCTAAGCGCTGCGCTTTGTCATATGGCGAATATCAGCTACCGCGTCGGTCGCAAGCTTACTCTCACGCAGGGCCCGAAGTTTGTCAACGATACGGAGGCAAACAAACTACTCACAAGGGATTACCGCAAGCCCTACGTTGTGTAATTGACCCCGATGCTACCCTGGGGACGAGATCGGAGCGAGTTCCCGATGTTCCGGTCCCCAGCTTAACGCATGCGCCAACCGCCCGATTTTTTTGGAGATACTGAACTTCCGCTCCTGTACATCGCGAAAAAGCTTAAGGAAGCTCTACGGCTGGAAGAGACGCTCACCGAAGCTGGTATTGACTACGCGGTTGAGCCGGACACATATCGGGGCGGGATCATCTTCGCCTCAGAGCGTATTGGCGCCTTCTTTTACGTCGCGCCGGAAGCCTTGGATGAAGCTCGCCAGGTATTACGGGGAATCAACTACAAACCTTACGACCATTGAATCATGGACATTGTAACCGCGATGATGTTCCAGGCGACAATGCAGGCGAAAAAGCGGTTTGCCCGAACCAGGACGGCGTCCTTTCCGATTCGCCAGCAATAGAACGCAATCGCGAACGCGATGATTTTGACAAGCAGCAATCCCAGCCACGGATGGGCCACGGATCGCAACGCGAGATTCACAAATGGATTGGCCTCCTCTGCGCCTGCCGACAGAAAAAGGACCGTGGTCACCATATCCAGGACCTGTAGATAAGAAAACCGAGCTATCAACTCCACGACAGTCCATTCTAAGGTCAATTCCCTAGTTTGGACAGTACTGGTACTTAGAAAAACATTAAGGCCTGCGGACTGAAAGGCCCGTCCCTGTCGCGGCATATCCGTGGCGAGGAGGGCAAGTGAACCATACAATCATCACGAGCATCGCGGTCTTCGCGGGAGTGCTCGGTCTCAGCCAGGCGGCCGGAGTGAACGGTAAGGGCAGGCGGCCCCTCGCCACCGTCACCGAAGGTAGCTTATTGGCCATCGATAAAGATGGCCAGACGGGCCGGGAGTGCCCACTGAAGCACACCGACGTGAAAGCCGACATCACCGGATTTCTGTCGCGCGTGACCGTCACACAGGAATTTCAGAATACGGCGGCAGACAAGATCGAGGCAGTCTACGTTTTTCCGCTGCCGCATATGGCCGCGGTAGATGCGATGGACATGTATGTCGGCGACCGGCATATTCGGGGTGATATCAAACGCCGCGAAGAGGCGCGCGCGATCTATGAGGCGGCACGGGATGCAGGAAAAATGGCAGCGCTGCTGGATCAGGAACGGCCCAACATTTTTACGCAGCATGTCGCGAATATCCGCGCGGGAGATAAGGTACGCATCGTTATTAGTTACGTGGAGCGGCTGAAATACGAGGATGGCAACTATGAATGGGTCTTCCCGATGGTGGTCGGTCCTCGATATATTCCAGGCACGCCCGTCAGTAGGGCTAGCGGAGGTTGGGCGTTTGATACAGACCGAGTTCCTGACGCCTCGAAAATCACACCCGTTGTCGCCAAACCCGGAACACGGGCAGGTCACGACATCTCTCTGACCGTGAACGTCGATGCCGGTGTGCCACTCCAGAGCCTGAATGCCACTACGCATCAGGTAGTCATAGACCGGCCGGCTGCGCAACGCGCCAGTGTGCGTCTAAAAGATCTCACGACAATTCCGAACAAAGATTTCGTACTCCGTTACGATGTATCAGGCGGCAAAATCGAGGACGCGATCCTGACACATCGCGGCGCACGTGGCGGCTTCTTCACGCTGATTCTGCAGCCTCCTGACAAGGCGAGCGTAGAAGACATTAGTCCGAAAGAGCTGGTGTTTGTTTTGGACACTTCGGGATCCATGTCTGGATTTCCGATCGAGAAAGCCAAGGAGACAATGAAGCTCGCGCTCGACAGTCTCAACCCGCGCGACACGTTTAACCTTATTACTTTCGCCGGAGATACGCACATCCTCTTCCCGCAGCCTGTATCTGCCACGGCGGAGAATCTTCGACTGGCTCAAAATTTCCTCTCGTCAAGAACGGGCGGCGGCGGTACGGAGATGATGAAGGCCATTACTGCGGCCTTGGCGCCGAGCAGTTCTTCCAAAGCCGTCCGCGTGGTGTGCTTTATGACGGACGGATATGTCGGTAACGAAAACGAAATCATCCGCGAAGTAGGCCGCTATGCGAATGCCCGGGTGTTTTCGTTTGGGATCGGCAGTTCGGTCAATCGCTATTTGCTGGACAAGATGGCAGAAGCGGGTCGGGGTGAGGTGGAGTATGTCTCTCTGAAAGATGATGGATCCACTGCGGCGCGCCGCTTCCATGAGCGCATTCGCAATCCACTTCTGACGGATATCAGTATTGATTGGGCGGGACTGCCGGTTACGGACATCTACCCCAAGCGCATACCAGACGTCTTCAGCGCGAAGCCGATTGTGATCACGGGCAGATACACCGGCGCTTCGCGAGGAGCTATTAATTTGCGAGGAACATATGCCGGCCGGCCGATCACACGCGAGCTCACGGTGGACCTGCCGGGATCGGAACCGAAGCACGACGTCCTTGCGACTTTGTGGGCACGAACTCGGATCGACGCGCTCACCCATGAATCTGATGCTCGCGAGGAGATCACTAAGCTCGGATCTGGAATACCGGCTGATGACACCTTACACCTCCTTCGTCGCGGTGGAGGAAACAGTGGTCACGGACGGAGGTAAGCCCAGGCGTGTCGACGTACCGGTCGAGATGCCTGAGGGTGTGAGCCATGAAGGCGTCTTCGGCAGGGAAACCGATTCGCTCATCAATGCTGCCTCCCGGCCTTACGCTGTGTCGGCCACAGGATTCGCCGGCGGTGTAATCGGTGGAATCGTCGGCGGAGTTCCCTCCCGGCAAATGGCTGCGCCGCCTCCACCTGCTCCGGCCGCAAAGGCGCAAGTATCCTATGAATCGCGCGATCAGGCCTTGAAGCTCGATCCGAGTCTTCTGACGTTGACCGGGAAGGTGCTGGTGAAGGTTTTCTTGAAAGATACTAGCGAGACGGTGATGGCACAACTCGGGTCGCTCGGGTTCCAACTTACCGGCAAGCCGGGCGCCATGAAGATCGTGATCGGACGAATCGACGCCTCCAAGCTCAAGCAACTGAGTGAGCTGGCCGCGGTTAAATATGTTGCTCCAGCCACATTGAAATGACGGTTGCGGAAGCCCTTCCGTCCGAACAGCGACGGAAGGGCTTCGTCGTGCCGTTGTATCCTGAAACCTGAGGCACCATTGTCACGCATCTCGTCTGCTTTCAGCAGTTTCTTTACCATCCTATTCAATGGCGAACTTCCTTCGGAAGTCGCGGAGGAGTTTGGCTACGCGAAGAAAGCCGAAGAGAAGCCTGCGCCTGTAGTCAAGGCGGAACCGGAAATCCGAACCAGCGATGGAGCGCTTCAAATGCTGTCCATTCTGCAACGCGATGCGCGGTTAATTGATTTTCTGATGGAAGATATCTCGGGCTATTCGGACGATCAGGTTGGCGCGGCGGTTCGTAGTCTTCATGAACAGAGCCGGGCTGCGTTATCGCGCTATGTGACCCTCCTTCCCGTCATCGATGCAGTGGAAGGCACACGCACCCAGATCGGAAAGAACGAGCCGAATTCTGTAAAGCTTATTGGCAATGTGCCTGCCAATGGAAAAGCCTCGCAGGGAATCCTTCGCCATAAAGGCTGGCGCGCTCAGAAGGTGGACCTGCCGAAGATTCCGTCCAGTCAGGACGCCAAAGTTCTCGCGCCGGCCGAAATCGAAATCGAGTAACTCGCCTTGCCGTATATCATCGGTATTGATCTTGGTACAACCAATTCTGGAGTAGCGTCAGTCCATTTGGATGCGGCGCCTGATCCGCACAGTCTTCCTCCGGTAACGCAGTTCCCAGTAGCGCAACTAACGAATCCCGGAGAGGTCCGAGAGGAATCTCTTCTTCCTTCGTTTCTGTATTTACCAGGACCCAACGACTTCCCCGCCGGTTCCATCGCGCTGCCTTGGAATGAGAATCCAGCCCACGTAGTGGGTCAGCTTGCGCAGAAGCGCGGATCGGAGAACGCCGGCCGGTTGGTATCCTCGGCCAAATCATGGCTGTCCCATGGAGGGGTCGACCGGACGTCGGCGTTGCTTCCTCTCTCCGCGCCGGAGGGTGTAGGGAAAATCTCACCGCTCGCGGCGTCGCGCGCCTACCTCGAACATATTCGTGACGCCTGGAATCAGTCTCATCCGGAGGACGCGTTTGACAGACAGCAAGTTTTCGTCACCGTGCCTGCTTCGTTCGATGCGGTTGCGCGTGAACTGACCTTGCACGCCGCGGAAGAGGCGGGCTACAAGAATATTGTCCTTCTCGAGGAACCGCAAGCGGCTTTTTATTCCTGGATTGAACGTCACCCGAACTGGCGCGAGCAAGTCGGAGTAGGCGACCTGATCCTGGTCGTAGATATCGGTGGAGGCACCACCGACTTCACTTTAATCTCCGTAACCGAAGAAGCGGGCGAGCTTCGACTGGAACGCGTCGCCGTGGGAGAACACATTCTCCTCGGCGGCGACAACATGGACTTGGCTCTTGCGCGCACGGTCGAGGCACAGCTCGCGCAAAAGAACACACGCCTGGACAACATGCAGCTCCACGCGCTATGGCAGCAATGCCGTGTGGCGAAAGAGGCGATGCTGCAACCGGAATGGAAAAAATCCGAGCACCCGGTCACGATTCTTGGTCGCGGCACAGGACTGGTTGGAGGAACGATCAAATCCTCTCTTACGCGCGATGACCTTCATCGCGTGTCTGCTCGATGGGTTCTTCCCCGTTGTGTCCAGTCAGGACAAACCGCAAGCGCGGCGGCGCGTAGGTTTGCAGGAAATCGGTTTGCCATACGCGGCCGATGCGGCAATTACGCGGCATATGGCTAACTTCCTTCGGCAGCAAGGCTCGGGATTTGCAGCGCCGACGCACATCCTGTTCAATGGCGGCGTGCTACGCGCCGGAATCGTGCGTGATCGCATTCTCGAAACGCTGAACCAGTGGCTTGCAGCGGAAGGGAAATCTGCGGTAAAAGTGCTCTCCGGCGAGGATCTGATGCACGCCGTTTCGAGAGGCGCGGCTTACTACGGTCTTGCGCGATCCGGTAAAGGCGTTCGCATTCGCGGTGGTATCGGCCGAACATATTATGTCGGCATTGAAAGCGCCATGCCTGCCGTTCCAGGGCTGCCCGCTCCGCTGAAGGCCTTGACAGTCGCTCCGTTCGGGATGGAGGAAGGTACCGACCACAAGTTCCCGGATCGCGAGTTCGGTCTGATTGTGGGAGAGCCGGCCGAATTCCGGTTTTTCACGTCAGCCACTCGGAAAGATGATGCTCCCGGCACATTGTTTGATGACGTCGGGGAGGAATTGGAAGAACTCTCTCCGGTGGAAGTAAACCTGCCGGCGGACGGCCACGCAGGCGAAATCGCGCGGGTGACACTCGAGACCGTCGTCACCGAAACGGGAATGCTCCAGCTCTGGTGTGTCGCAAAAGACGGCCGCCGTTGGAAGCTCGAGTTCAATGTGCGCGAGCGAGTGAACGCATGAATGTCGGGATCGATCTTGGCACCACGAATTCGGCTCTCGCTTATATCGACCCCGCCGAAGCGGAAAACGCCGACTTTCCCCCAATTCACATCCTCGATATCCCGCAACACGTACGCAAGGATGCAGTCGAGACGCAGCGCACGCTTCCGTCGTTCCTGTTCCTCGGCGATGACCAGATATATATCGGCGTCTATGCGCGCGAGCAGGGCGCGCTGGTACCGACCAAAACTGTCCACTCCGCGAAATCCTGGCTCTCCAACCCGGACGTAGATCGAACAGCTAAGGTGTTGCCGTGGGATGCGCAGGAGGCTGGACGAGTCCTGTCGCCGGTGGAAGTTTCCGCCCGATATCTTCAGCACTTTCGTGAAACCTGGGAAACCAGAAAGGGCGATGCGCTAAACGCGCAACATGTAGTTCTGACCGTTCCCGCCTCCTTCGATGAAGAAGCGCGTGAGCTTACGGTTCAGGCCGCTGCAGAAGCGGGAATACAGAATCTAACTCTGATCGAAGAGCCGGCTGCCGCTTTCTATTCCTGGATTGCGAACCATCTTACTCAGTCGCAGAAAAGCTTATTCGATGGCCAGGTAGTGCTTGTTTGTGACGTAGGCGGTGGGACAAGCGATTTCACGCTTATCAAAGTCCAGCGAGAAGGTGACCGAGTCGAATTTACGCGGACCGCTGTTGGGAAGCACTTGCTGCTCGGAGGCGACAATCTCGACCTCACGCTGACATGGCTTGTCGAAAGCAAACTCGGGACGACACTGTCACTGCGCCAGCGCAGCGCTCTCCGACGCCAGTGTGCGGCCGCTAAAGAAAAACTCCTGGCGGACCCGAAAGCGCAGAAGTTCGATATCACGGTTCTCGGCGCTGGAACGGGACTCATCGGCGGCACCCTGCGGACGGAGATCTTGCGCGAAGAAGTGCTGGAACTCGCGCTAGAAGGATTTCTTCCTTTCTGCGATCTTGACGACAAGCCGAAGGAAGAAAAGAGAAGTGTTTTCCGTGAACTCGGATTGCCATATGTCTCCGATCCCGCCATCACACGGCACTTGGCCGCGTTTCTGAGCACTACGGACGCGCAGCCTGACGCCATTCTTTTTAACGGCGGCTTTTTTATTCCAGACATTCTGCGAAATCGTGTCGTAGATGTAATGGAGCGCTGGTACGGCAAACGACCCGCAGTCTTTGAAAATCGCGACTTGGATCTGGCTGTCGCCGTGGGCGCGGCGTATTACTCGTACGTGCGTTCCACAGGCGCAGGCCTGTTGGTTCGCGGCGGACTCCCGAGGGCTTATTACATCGGTATCGGATCATACGACGGCAAAATCCGGACCGTCTGTCTCGCGCCCCGCGGAAGCGAAGAAGGTTCAGTGCTGGAGGTCGACCGCGAAGACTTGCAGCTGGTTGCCAACAAAGCTGTCGCCTTCCGACTCTACAGTTCGCTCGTTCGTACAGAAGATAAGCTCGGGGAAGTAGTCGAATTCGATGCCGCCGATCCCGATCTACACTTGCATGCTCCACTTCAAGCCGTGATTCGGTTCGGGAGAAAAGCGGAAGAACGCACGATCCCGGTCAAGCTCGGCGTTCGACTAACCGAAGTCGGAACTTTGGAAATCTGGGCCGATTCGCGAGTTAGCGAACATCGCTGGCGCCTTCAGTTCGAATTGCGCAAGTCCGTAAAGTCAGAAGAGCCCAGCCGGCCGGCCGCGGTCATTAGCGAAACTGCTATGAACTCCGCTCACGAGCTGATTGCGGCAACATTCGGGCCCGACCGATCCTTTCCGCCGGAAGAATTGCCGAGCAAGCTCGAGCAGACGCTCGCCCTCGGCCGTAACTCATGGCCGTTGCCCACAATCCGCCAGCTCGCGGACTGGATGTTGGAATCCTCTGAAGGACGCGGTCGAGGAGCGGCGCTCGAAGCGCGATGGCTGAATCTGTGCAGTTTTTGCCTGCGACCGGGTTTCGGCTATCCTGGCGATGACTTCCGCATCGATCAGGCCAGGCGCATCTATGCTTCGGGATTGCGGTTCCCGAACAGCGTCGAATCCGAAATTCAATGGTGGATCATGTGGGGTCGTCTTGCGGGTGGCTTCAATCGTAATCAACAAACCGACATCTTTCAGCGATTGTCCCAGACACTGCTACCCAAGCAAGGCAAGAAGACTCCACGAGTGAACACGAGCCTCCTCCGCGAAATGTGGCGCACTGCCGCAAGCCTGGAACTGCTTCCGATACAAACAAAAACGGACTTGGGTGAGAGCTTGGTGAAGCGCCTGAAGTCGGGCGAAGGAGTAGCCAGCGACCTCTGGTGCCTTGCCCGAATTGGGGCGCGTCAGCTCTTCTATGGTCCGATTAACCAGGTGATTCCACCGGTCACCGCATCCCGTTGGGTCGATGCGCTTCTTCGCGTTAAGAATTCTGAGGAGGCGCTTGCGTCGATTGCCCAGGTTACGGGCGACGTCGGTCGCGACCTTCCACCGGCGGCGGTTAATCTGGTCCGACGCGCCCTCGAAGCGACCAAGCCCGAACTGATTCCCGTCCTCGAAGGCGAAAAGCCGCGTGACCTTGGTTCGATGGGTCGCGTATTCGGCGAAGAACTGCCCACCGGCCTGGTCTTCGCGTAAGAGGATATCGGTGACCGAGCTGCAAGTAGTCGAGTGGCTCAAGCGAGTGACGCCGTCAACCGGTAACGGAGTAGTGCTCGGAATCGGTGACGATTGCGCGATTTTTCGACCGCGCGGATCGCAGGAAGACTTGCTTTTTACGACGGATCAATTCATTGAAGGGATTCATTTCCGATCCACGGATTCTCCGGAGAGCATCGGACACCGCACCCTCGCTCGTGGTCTGAGTGATATCGCATCCATGGGAGGGTATCCCCGGTTCTGCCTCCTTTCGTTAACGAAACCTCGCCAAGTCGGCGACCCGTGGCTGAAACGTTTCTATCGCGGGCTCCTGAAACTGGCTGAACGTACAGGGACATTGCTGGCGGGAGGAGATCTCTCAGCCGGGAAGTTTCTGGCCTGCGATATTGTCGTTTGCGGCGCGGTCCGCAGAGGGCGCGCATTGCGACGCGATCGCGCCAAACCCGGCGATCGCATCTATGTATCCGGGCCTCTCGGTGGTCAGGCTTCGCGAGGGTATCCACCAAGCATGTTTGAACCGCGATTGAAGCTCGGTCGTAGTTTGCGGGCATCGGCTTGCATCGACATCACCGATGGACTTGCGCTCGATTTACATCGCCTCTGCCTCGCTTCGAACGTCAGCGCTAAGCTGGAGAGGGTGCCACTGGCTGCCGGCGCGAGCGAAAAACATGCGCTGTGCGGTGGCGATGATTACGAACTGCTGTTCACCAGCCCGGTTCCGACGTCTGGTGCCATCGAGATCGGGACTGTGGTGAAGGGAACACCAGGCGAAATTCGCCTGCGTGGAATACCGATAAGTCCCTGCGGGCACGATCACTTTGGTAACCATCCCTAATTTAAGGAGCATCCATACAAAGAGATGAGAAAAATTCTATTGACTCCGTTGCTCTTCGCCTCCTTTCTGTTCGCGCACACGATGGAACCTGCCGGTCCACCGCCTTCGGACCTCAATCCGGCCATCGCCTCGACATTGCAGAAGGACGGCATCAAAGTCCTGGACGGAAAGAAAGTCTGGTGTGAACTCTGGTTTGTGTCAGCGGCGCCGGCGGGTCCAAAGTCGAGTGAAGAGGCGGTGACTCTCCCGAACATTCCCCAAGGAGCGTATCTCGGTATCATACGATTTCCGGAACGCGGCGCGGACCGTCGCGGTCAAACCATCAAGCCGGGTATGTACACTCTGCGCTACGGGAATTACCCTCAGAACGGGGACCATCAAGGGGTTGAACCGCAACGGGATTTCCTGGTTCTTTCACCCGTCGCCGACGACCAGGATGTAAAGAAGAACCTGTCATTCGACGCCCTCGTGGCGCAGAGCCGAAAGGCTTCTTCCACTCCGCATCCGGCAGTGCTAAGCATGTGGCGAGTCGAAAGCGATTTCAAACCTGGAATCAGCCAGCAAGGCGAATCGGATTGGGTCGTGCAAACGAAGATCGGCGACGTGCCGGTGGCCGTGATTGTCGCGGGGAAAAACACGCACTAGATTTACTCTGCAGTACAAAGTACTTGATGTTCGTCGGAGTTGTGCATATACTTCATGTATGGCTTCGCGGCCGCAACCAATACCGCTTCAAGATCACGCCCTCGATAACCTGAGGTTCATTCGCGCAACGATGGAGCGCGCGGGATCGTTCACCGCCGTTCCGGGAACGGGCGGTATTGTCATGGGATTGTCGGCATTCGCCGCGGCAATGGCCGTGATGGCTTATTCGCAATTATTTCTGGCGATATGGCTGATCGAAGCGGTGGTGGCGTTAGCGATTGGCCTTGGCACGATGATTCACAAGGCGCGGGGACTGCACATCGCTCTCGATTCCGGTCCCGCCAGGAAATTCGCTCTTGCGTTTGCACCGCCACTGCTGGTCGGGGCCGTTCTTACGCTTGCCGTTTTGCGAGCGGGGGTCGAAGCGTTACTTCCAGGACTCTGGCTTTGCATGTACGGGGCCGGCATCATGGCGGCAGGAGCTTATTCCGTTCGCATCATTCCGTTTATGGGTATTGGGTTCGTTTGCGCCGGCGTCGCGGCTTTGTTTTCGCCGCCGGCATGGGGTAATCTCTGGCTCGCTGCTGCTTTCGGAGGACTACACGTGATCTTCGGCTCGATCATCGCGAGGAGGTACGGTGGCTAAGAGTTCAACCGCATCCCAAACGCCCCCCGTTATCGTGGGCACAGCGGCCAAGGAAACTGCCGGACTGGACCGGCTTATCCATGAGCGTTTGCGGCTCGGTATCGTAAGCGCACTGGCGGCGAACGATTCCCTCACTTTTCCGGAGTTGAAAAAGCTTCTGGACGCGACCGACGGCAATATCAGTATCCACGCTCGAAAACTGGAGGAAGCCGGCTACATTACCTGCACCAAGAGTTTTGCCGGCCGGAAGCCTCAGACGGAATACGCCCTGACGCAAGCTGGGCGTGATGCGCTCAAAAAATATCTCAATCACATGGAAGCGTTGATCCGGGCAACTCGCGGAGTATAAGCGCTCGGAATCAGTTTACGGAGGAGTCTACCCTTGAACTTTACGAAACAAAGTTCTATACATGCCGGCATCATTATGGATGGGAACGGCCGTTGGGCGGCGCAACGAGGCCTGCCGCGAATTGCGGGACATCGGAAAGGGGCAGACGCGGTCCGCAGGACTATCGAATCGGCGCCTCAATTCGGGATCAATGCGTTAACTCTCTATGCGTTCTCGTCGGACAATTGGAAAAGGCCGGCCGAGGAAGTGTCTAGCCTCATGCGTCTCTTCGAACAATACTTGGAGAACGAAGTCGAAGAATGCCTCAGGAAGAATGTGCGAATCTCGTTTATCGGGAGACGTGACCGTCTTGGCGGCGCCGTAGCCAGGCTCATGTCAGAAAGCGAGAGCCTAACCGGCGCTTGCGACCTCCTCCATCTACGGATCGCAGTAGACTATTCTTCGCGAGATGCCCTAGTCAGAGCGGCGCGGGCAGTTGGCCCTGAGGCAACCCGTGAGACTGTCGCCGCCGCGCTACCTGCGCCCGATGTTGACCTTCTAATTCGCACTGGTGGCGAACAGCGACTAAGCGACTTCCTGTTATGGGAGTGCGCCTACGCCGAACTAGTGTTCCTTCCTGTCATGTGGCCGGATTTCCAGGCCTCACACCTAGAGGCGGCGGTGGCTTCGTTTCGTAAGCGGGAGCGGCGGTTCGGCGCTGCTCCCGCCGCATGATATAACCGCTCATTATGAATCGCAGACAGTTTCTGGCTGCTTCAGCAGGAGGATCCTTCGCCTTGACGCTGGCCGGTAATGCCACGGAAAATAAGCCATCTATCCTGGAGCTCTGCAATATCCGGATGCGAAACACGCAGAACGGAATGGCTCAGACCACCAATGATTTCTTATCCACGTCGTATATTCCGGCGCTACAACGCGCAGGCGCTAAGCGCGTAGGGGCTTTTACGAACCTGATCGGCGAAGGGAACCCAGCGACCGTGCTCCTGACGGAATATCCTGATGCCGCGACTTGGGAAAGCGCAAGTCGAAAACTCCGCGACGACAAGGAGTTGCTGAAGGCGAGCGACGCATTCTACTCCGCCGGTCTTCCGTACGTTCGAAAAGAGATCGTTGTGCTTCGAGGGTTCGCTTCGATTCCCGGAATCGAGCTTCCCAACGCCCGTTCGGAGGGCAAGACGCACGTCTTTGAGCTGCGTACTTACGAATCCAACAACCAGAGAACTCTGACGCGAAAGATCCGCATGTTCGAAGAAGGCGAGATTGCGCTTTTTCGCAAACTCGGAATGAAACCGGTGTTTTTCGGAGAAGCTATCGCCGGACCGAACCTGCCGCAGCTCACCTATATGCTCGTATTCGATGATCTGACCGCCCGCGAGAAGGCGTGGAGCGCATTCGGCTCCAGTCCGGAGTGGAACAAATTGAAAAACGAACCGGGCGTCAGCGATGGCGAAATCGTATCGAATATCAGCAACTCGATCCTTCGTCCGTACCCATTTTCGGCAATCCGTTAGTTCGGGCTTTTCCGTCTGAAACGCGATATGCTCGATCGTTTGCTTTACCGTGTTTCGTCTGCTCTCGCGACTTTGGCTTCTTGCTGGCCGCGCCGGCCCTCGCCGGCAGCTCATTCCGTATAGTCACACTCTCGAGCCAACCGGATAAGATCAGCGGCGGTGATGCGCTGGTCCGCGTCGAGGTGCCGAAGGATGTACCGCTCGAAAACATCACGATCAAACGAAACGAGCAGGATGTCACCAAGTCTTTCCAGGCGATCGTTTCCTCGCATGCGCTGCTTGGCCTGTTAACAGGGCTGCGGATCGGCCAAAATTGGCTGGAAGCCTACGATGCCGTTGACCGCCCGGCCGCGCAACTCTCAGTCGTCAACTTCGCTGCGACCGGGCCTGTTTTTTCCGGCCCGCACGAGCAACCGTTCGTTTGTGAAACGCAGACATTCCGGCTTCCGGATGGAAGCTTGCTTGGAGATCCCGTCGATGCGAATTGTTCGGTGAAAACCGTCATAACTTATGTCTACAGGCCGAAAAGGTCCCAACGGTCTTCCCGATCCCACAGAGCTTAAACCTGCTGTTGGCTCGAGACGCGCTGCCCGCCGACGTCGCGTGGATAACCACGACCGCAGACCGCAAAGCGCCCTATATCGTTCGAATCGAAACGGGAACGATCAACAGAGGAATTTACCAAATCGCTATCCTTCACGATCCGACTACGGAGCCAGATCCGGGTCCGCTTAATCCTCCCAAATCCTGGAATGGGAAATTGCTCTACTCGTTTGGCGGCGGCTGCGCCGGCGGGTGGTACCGACAGGGTGGGAGCCTCGGTTCCCTTGTCAGCGACAATATTGTCGGCAAAGGTTATGCTGAGGCCGCTTCCACGCTAAACGTCTTCGGGACGAACTGTCAGGACGTTACCGCCGCGGAAACCATGATGATGGTGAAGGAGCATTTCATCGAGACTTTCGGCCCGCCGCTTTTCACATTTGGCCGCGGTGGTTCGGGAGGCGCGTATCAGCAGCTGCAAATCGCCGACAACTACCCCGGACTGCTCGACGGCATCATACCCAGCGCGACCTTTCCGGAAGTTCTCGAAACGACACAGTTCCTGACGGATGCTCAGTTGCTGGATACGCTACTTCGACACCGCCGGCCAGTCATTAACGGAGGAGCAGCGGCGAGCGATCTCCGGTGTTGGAACGATAATGAATATAAGTGGGATCGCCGGCGGCGCAGGGCGGATCACCCGTCCACATTCTGTCCGGCTGTTCTGCCGCCCGAACTTCGCTATCATCCGATCCTAAATCGAACGGGCGCGCGTTGCGACATCTTCGATCACAACGTGAACGTGTACGGCCGCGACCCGGTCACGGGATTTGCCCGGCGCGTCATCGACAACACCGGCGTGCAGTATGGACTGCAGGCTCTCAACGATGGCGTTCTCAGAGTCGACGAATTTCTCGATCTCAATGCGAAGATCGGCGGTTACGATAACGACGGAAATATCATGCCCGGCCGCGCGATCGCCGATGTCCAAGCCTTGCGAGCAGCCTATCAAACCGGCCGGATCACCTATGGCGGTGGGGGCCTGGCAAAATTGCCGATTATCGATTTTCGTGGGTACGTCGACCTTACCGACCGCGGCGATGTCCATCTCAAGTATCATTCCTTTTCGCTCCGGGAACGCTTGCAAACTGCGAATCACACCACGGCGAATGAAGTGATGCTGGTGGCGAGCGGCCAAAGTCCAACGTCGCACGCAGTGCAGGCATATGCTCTCGCCAAAATGGACGAGTGGCTCACGAATTTGATGCGAGATAGCTCAAACGATCCCACGATAGTCAAGATCACGAGAGCGAAGCCGGCGGACCTGGTCGATTCCTGCTACACCGAGACGGGCCAACGCATCGTTGAGCCACAGACTTTCTCCGGCGGGGAATGCAACAAGTTGTACCCCACCTTCCCTTCACCCCGCATGATCGCTGGCGGTCCGATGACCAATAACATTCTGAAATGCCAGCTAAAGCCGATCGATTTCGCGGAGTATCAGGCCGCCTTTAATCCGGAGCAGAGAGAGCGGCTCAAGATGATCTTCCCGAATGGCGTCTGCGACTGGAGCAAGCCAGGTGTAGAGCAGCAGAGGCCGCTCGGCCCCTGGCTTCGCTATTGATTCTCAGGAAAGCGGTACAGAGCCTCGGCGCTTACCCGCACTATGGCTTGCAGTACTTCGCACAGTACGGGTAATTCAGGGTGTCCGGAAGCACCGTTGGGATCTCGAAGAGTTTGTCGCTCGGTCTGAAAGGGGCGGTCAGGTGAGCGTTCGGATCCCCAGGCTTGCCATTGGAGGTGACGAAATCCGCCACCTGCTGCTGTGCGGCTAGGACAATCGATGTCCGAGCTGTTGAGTCGTACATCGGAGGCTCAGATAGAAAACGGTGCGGTTCCAATGGCAGAGCGTCTACTCCTACGATGGATGCAGCCCGATCCCCGCGATACATCCACGTGCGCGCTTGACCGCTAGCTGCGCGGATGAGTAAAGAGTTCGTCGGGTTCGGCACCTCTTCGTCGCCTAGAGCTATCTGCGAATAACACTGGCTTAGTTATAAGACCGGCGGCGAAGGATAAAGGATCGCCTGACATGTTGTACCATTCCGTCACTTCAAACGCCTTCAGTGCTGCCGAGTCGGTCGTCGTCACCGGCGCCCCTCCCGGGAATGCGAGCACGTCCGACGACAGGAGCGGCGGTGTACGGGTCTGCAAGTACGTGTAGCCAAGCACTGGCGGGTTCTGCATCCGCGCGATATCTACTACAGGACCACCTACGCCATTCAGGACCGCAGTTTTCACACGAGATTCGGTCGATACCACCATCGTCCCTAAAACGGCGCCAAATGATTGGCCGACATACGATATCCGGTTTACGTTGAGATTGAGTTGACTGCCAATTCCGTTCGGCCCCGCAATCAACTTGACTAACGTAAACATATCTACAGCGGTCTGACGGAAACAGTCGCGTGAGGCGAACGGACCCGGCAGGATGATACAGCCTCCCATTTCAGGATTGAAGTTGGCTCCGTCGATCGGAATTGTGCGACCCGGCGAAGGTACGAAAACCGGATCACCAGTCGAACGGGCAAGACGGATTACACTCGCTGGGCCATAGCCATGCCCGAATACCTCGACACCAATAAGAGCAATATTATTTTTTGCCAAAGTGGACGCAATATAGGTAGTAGCGCCCCTCCACTGATCATCACCCATTCCGTGGCCGTAGATAACGACCGGATATCCACCGGCCGGCGCATCGCCCGAAGGCAGAAACACATGAAACGAGATGGGCGCATAACCGGAAGGTACATCGGGAATAGGTAATACGTAAGGCTGAGTCTTTAGTGATCCCTTCTTTGTGTCAACTTGCGGAATGGTGAGTGTAGAAGACAGGAAATTCGGCGAGAGGAATGTGCCAACTGCAAGGCGGCCAATCCCATCAAGTCTTGCGAGTGGGATCTCATATGGAGTGAGTTCACTGGGAGTGACGCCGGCGACGGTGGTTTGCGTCAACCAAGTGATCGAAGACAGCTGCTTCATGTCGACAACTTTAAAGGCGGCCAATGCTCCCGAAACTCGATCGGCAGAGACGTACGATCGGGCTTTCTTGATCCAGTCAGTTGCGCTCAAGGTCGTGAATACCGAAGCTGAGGCAACCACGCCCGACAACTGCGGTAACAAGCTTTCCAAACCGGCGAGTTGCACCGGAAGGTTGTTCAATCCATTACGCAGCCCATTCGTAAACTTCGAATCGGCCTTGACCGGAAGGCCAGCCGCGTCACGGATGGCGGTAGTCACTATCAAGGCATAGCTTTGACCCGGTTCGAGGACGCGATCCGGTTTCGCGTATGCACAGTTGGCCGCGGTGTCGTACACGATTCGAGTTGTACGGATCCAGGGTGAGAAAAGCTTGAGCGGCACGACGATAAGGCCGTCTGAGATCGTCGCAGGATTCACCGGACCCGAGAAGCAGACTCGAAGCTGCGGATATAAGCTGAAGCCGTCAAGCTGATTCAGCAGCGCAACATCGGAACACGCGGATAGAGGAGATCCTGGCGTGCACCCGGCCGGAAATGGGAGATCCACTCGCCGCGCCGTAAGTTGGTTAGGATCCGCCTTAGTAAGGACATTCGTAGGAAAAGGCCCGATATCAGGCGAAGATGGGTCGTAAAGGACCCTTGTGTCGGCTGCTGAGAGCGCAAATGCAAGGGTCAATGAGAGCGGCAGAAGCGAATTCATTACGAAACCATACTATCTTTTGTGAAGCTGCTTGCAATATTTAACAGTAACTCTCAAGCTTTTTGGACAAATTTTGCGGCGACTCTCGTGCCAGATAGGCAAAATTAAGTCGCGGTGAACCATGGAATGGAGGGTCATCGTAGACTATTCAATGATTATGCATTTCGGCGCCGTGACCATGATGGCACATAGCCATTTCATGTCCACGACTGAGATTGGTCGTTCCCTAGTCGCCCGAGGACATCAGTTTACTCTTTTTCAGGCGCCCGAGATGACAGCCTGGGCAGAACGTGAAGGCGCGTCTTTTACCAGTCTCGGAGACGGTCCAGATCAAGGGTGGGACATACGGGACATCGCGAATACGATGCGCTACCTCTGTGAGAGTCTGCCGGCCGCCTTTCGGGAAGCCGGTGTTCAGGCAGTCCTCACCGATCAGATGCTACCAGCAGGCGGATGTGTCGCTGATGCGCTGAATCTTCCTTTTGTGACGGTATGTAGCGCGTTGCCCATGAATGAAGAACCGGAATTCCCGCCCAGCTTCTTGCCTTGGCCCTACAAAAAATCTGCTCTCGCCTGTCTTTGTAATCGTCTGAGTTACGCTTTACGCCGTCTTGTTTTGACGCCGGCAACCCGAGTTTTGAACGGTTACCGACGACAATGGAAGCTTCCTCTGTATCAGGGCCCCGAGGACACATTTTCACGGCTGGCGCAAATCACGCAACTCATCCGCGAGTTGGATTTCCCACGCATGCGCGCCACAAGACTACATTATGTAGGTCCATACGCGACCAAGGGAAACGATACGACACCGTTTCCCTATGACAAGCTCGATGGACGGCCGCTTGTTTATATGGCCTTCGGAACCTTGATAGGCGAGCAGCCGCGCATTTGGCAAGCGGTTGCTCAAGCCTGCGCCGCACTCGACTTGCAGCTGGTAATTTCCCGCGGCGCGAGGGACGAGACGGCAGAACCTCCTCGATTGCCGGGCGATCCGGTGATCGTTAACTACGCGCCTCAAATTGCATTGCTAAAAAGATCCGCGTTGTTCGTCACACACGGCGGATTAAACTCAACTCTGGAAGCATTGGCTTACGCCGTTCCGCTGATCATCATACCGGCGCCTTTCACACCAGATACGCCGGGAGTGGCCGCTCGAGTGGCTTTTCATGGCGCCGGCAGGACGTTCTATAAAGGAAGGCACAGCGCACAAGTTTGGCAGACTGCACTTCGGCAGATACTGACCGACCCCTCTTACCGCCGACGCGCACAGGATTTTTCGTCCAAAATCTCCATGACACGCGGCGCTGAAGCCGCCGCAGAAATTATCGAGGAAGTCGTGTCGCCAGGACTTTCAAAATGATGTCTGCTGCGCGAGGTGTTCCGCCTCCAGCCGCCAGCGAGTGTTTCAGGCGTAGCGATTGTTCGCGATAGGTTGGATTTTCCAGCACTCTCTTGATGGCCACCAGAAGTGTAGCGCTTGTTGCGGACTTACAAGCAATACTCTCACCGGCTCCGGACCGTTCTACACGTGCCCCAATGGCGGGCTGGTCGGTTGCTAAAGGGATGGTAATTACTGGCACACCACAGGCCAGCGATTCCAGCACCGTATTTAATCCGCCATGGCAAATTGTCAGCGCACTGCGTTGGATTAACTCCATCTGCGGCGCGAAAGAAACCACCAGCGGCGTGCCCGGAAACACCTCACGACGTGTAGCCAGTTCGCGTGAGCCATACGAAATAACGAGTTGTACCGGCAACTGCGCGCATGCCTCTGCGATCCTTTGCAAAAGCCATGTTTTGCCAGATAGAACGGTTCCCAGTGAAGCGTAGACGAGTGGCCGGCGGTCCAGTTTTTCGTAGGGAAAGCAGATCGGGATGGCGTTATGCCGCTCGAAGCGTCCAATGTAATGAAAATGGCTCGGCAATCCCCTGTAAGGAAAATCAAAATCGATCGTTTGTTGGCTCAGTTGGGCCAGCAGTGATAGCGTTTGATTGAGATCGGTCAAGCGATTCAGGCGGTGCGCTTTGCGAAAGCGATTAATCGTACGCAGGAAGCTTCCTAACACGGCATCCATTACTTCATAAGCTGCGCCATTCCGTAGCCTCGGCAGCCATCCTTGTTGATACTTCCAAGGTGTCGTCGAAGGCGGGACCGTATTATCGCGAATGTACATGAGCCCGCTGGCGAACGTCACAAAAGGAATTCTCAAACAGGCTGCAATCGTTGAACCGGCGGGTTCCCCTGCGTCTACCAGAAGTGCCGTCACGCCTAATCTCTTGAGAGCGTCGGGCGCCTCGTCGAGCAACATCCGGGTCTCACTCAAAGCGGTCCTAAGTCCATACATCAGCTGGGACAGGCCATTTCGCCGACTCGACTCCAAGGAGAAGCGGGCTAACGAGCCGAGCGGATGCTCTCGAGCACCCACGGCGTGGAAAGAAAGGCTCGCCTCGCGCACCCAGCCGCCCGCATCGGCGATGTTGATTACAGTGACTTGCTCGCCTCGGCCGGTCAATTCTTTCGCCAACGAGATCGCCGTGCCGATGTGACTGGCGAGGGGCGGACACAAGATGCCAAAGTGATGCATCAGTTGAAAACTGCCATTTTTATGTTCGTCCCGAGGAGCGGCGACTGCGGCGTGGACGAATCAGCATTAGATTTCCTGCGTTTCGCACGTACAACGTTGAAGTTCGTAAGGTGGCACTCCGATATTTCACAGAGTACTCATTCCGCCATCGATCAACAACTCGCTTCCGACAGTGAATGCAGATTCATCGGACGCTAGAAAAACAACCGCGAGCGCGATTTCGCCAGGTGTGCCGAAACGGCCGAGGGGAATTTGGCTTTCAATCGAGGAAGCAACTGACTTGAGGTCTGTCTCAGCCACGCCCAGTTTGCTATAAAGCGGCGTTGAGATTGGACCAGGGCTGATGGCATTCACTCGTATGCCGCGTGAAATCAATTCGCCGGACAGAGTGCGGATGAGAGATAGGAGCGCAGCTTTCGTTGCGGAATATACGGTCGTGTTGGGCATTCCAATGTGCACATTGACGGATGCGTTCAGCACAATGGATGCCGGATTTGTAAAAACCGGTAAGAGCGCTTGAATCAGAAAATATGGCCCCTTCACATTCACGGAAATAGCATGATCGAAGGCGTCTTCATCCCACTCCTCGATGGGCTTGAGTGTGGCGATGCCGGCATTAACGAATAGAATTTCCAATCCCCCGAAGGTCTGACGAATCGTCTCTGCAACCTTCTTCTGCGCGTGCACATCACCCGCATCCGAAGGAATAATCAGGACACCGCCTCCAAGTTCCGTACGCGCTCTATCGAGTGCTTCCAGATTCTTCCCGGTGATCGCGACGCGAGCACCTTCCATTAAGAACTGGCGAGCGGTTTCGAAGCCGATTCCGCTGCTTCCGCCGGTAATGAGAGCACGCTTATCTTTGAGCCTATCCACGAGTTTGCCTCCATCGTGCGGGCAGCGATTTTCGATTAGTGTAGGTTAGCACTTCAGGAGCAGGCATCCACATATTATCCAGGGTCATGTAAAGCAGCGAGCGTGTGATGTAATTCTCATAGCCCAGCGCCGTCCTGGTGTAGACCTATGAACAAATTTCTTATCGCAACGCTCGCCGTAATCCCGCTGTTCGCGCAAGATCCATCGAGTTCGCCACTTGCTAGCGATATCAAGCAGACATACTCCAAGCTCTGTTCGGGCTGCCACGGGGCCGATGCGAAGGGCACACAGCAAGGCCCAGGACTGGCAGGCAATCCCTGGGTACGTCGTCGATCTGCCCAAAGCTTGCGAAACGTCATCCGCAACGGAATTCCCACTGCAGGAATGCCGGCGTTCGATTTGCCGGCGAGCACAATCGAGGCGCTTGCAACCCTGGTGGTATCGCTCAACGCTTCGGCGGCCGAAAGCACGGTCCCGGGAGATCGAGCGGCAGGAAAGGAGTTTTTCTTTGGCAAGGGACAATGCGATTCCTGCCACATGATTCAAGGCGCGGGCAAACCTATTGGTCCGGACCTGTCGAGTATCGCTCGCGAAATGACATCGGACGAGATTCGAGAAGCTTTGTTACGGCCGGAAGCGCGTATTGCTCCGGGATACGGCTTGGTTACGGTACATCTCCGAGACCAAAACGCCTTGCGAGGATTCGAGCGGAGCAGGACGAATTTCGATCTCGCCCTGCAGGATCTGAATGGCGCTTTGCATCCGCTCTCGCTCGATAAAGTCTCCTCCATCACGGACGAGAAGGGGTCGATGATGCCGCCCGTGAAAGCCAGCCCTGATGAGTTGCAGAATCTGGTCGCATTCCTCAGCCGTTTAACGGGAGTGCAGCCCGGAGCGCCAGCCCCGCCACGTTCTTCGAGCGATGGTGCTATTGATTTCTCCAGGATTGTCAATCCGAAGTCAGGAGACTGGCCAACCTACAACGGAAAACTGAGCGGCAATCGATACAGCGACCTCACTCAGATCGACAGGGGGAACGTGAACAAGCTTAGCCTCAAATGGACGTTCTCAATTCCCCTTTGGTCACAGTTCCTTCCCGATACTCCCTACTATCGCGAGAACATGCGTTATTTCGGATTGGAAACTGTTCCGCTCGTTGTTGACGGAATCATGTATGTAACCGGACCGAATCAGGCTTTTGCTCTCGATGCGCGCACCGGACTGCAGTTCTGGCAATACTCGCGCCCGCGAACTTCAGGTCTGGTCTCGGATCCATCGTTGGGCACGAATCGCGGCGTTGCGGTTCTCGGGGACAAGGTCTTCATGGTGACCGACAATGCGCATCTAATTGCGCTAAATCGCATCACGGGCCGTCTGGTATGGGAGGTCGTCATGCCGGATGAACCTCAGCGGTACGGCGGGACAGTAGCACCGCTCGTGGTCAAGGATATGGTGATTGCGGGAGTCGCCGGAGGCGATTGGGGAATCCGGGGATTCATCGATGCTTACAAGGCCGATACGGGAGAGCGCGTCTGGCGTCATTGGACGGTTCCGGCAAAAGGGGACCCCGGCTTCGAAACGTGGAAAGGAACTGCCGTAACCTATGGCGGCGGCTCCACATGGCTGACCGGGTCCTACGATCCCGACACTGACACACTCTTTTGGGCCACCGGTAATCCGTATCCGAATTCAGACGACCGCGAGCGAGGCGGAGACAATCTGTTCACGGACTGTGTTCTGGCGCTGGAACCGGCCAACGGGAAATTGAAATGGTATTACCAGTTCACACCGCACGATACTCACGATTGGGATGCAACGGAGCCCAACGTGCTTGTTAATACAAAATTCGGCGGGCGCGATCGAAAATTGCTACTTCATGCCGACCGGAATGGCTTTTTCTACATTTTTGATCGAACGAATGGTCACCTTCTGCTGTCTGAGAAATTCGTAAAGCGGGTTACCTGGGCTAGCGGCATCGGCGCCGATGGACGACCGCAACGTATGCCTGAACAGGACCTCAGTTGCCCGGACCATGCGACGAACTGGAACGGGACCGCCTTTAGCCCAGTCACACGGCTCTATTACGTCATAGCGCTCGAGAAGTGCTCCATCAAGCTGTCGGCCGGCAGTTGGAAGGCCGGACGTCCGCGGGAGGAGCCGGCAAAAAGGTATGTCCGCGCTCTGGATATCGAGACCGGCAAGACCGTCTGGGAAGTCCCGCAGACAGGACCTACAGACGGCAAGAGAATGGCAGGGGTGTTGGGAACAGCCGGGGGGCTCCTTTTTTATGGCGACCTAAGCGGCTACTTCATCGCCGTTGATGAGAGAAACGGAAAAACGCTATGGCGCGTGCCGCTCAACGCCACAATAAAAACGTCGCCGATGACATACGCAGTCGATGGAGAACAGTTCGTAGCCCTTGCTGTCGGCTCGAATATTATGTGCTTCGGCCTGCCGAAATAGGCCTCGGGAACGTGGGTTAGCCGGTGCTATGCTACGGTGCTATGCTACGGTCCTATGAAACGCCGCGACGTATTCGCCGGATTGGCCTTTGCGGTCACCGGGGCCGCTTCTGCGCAAGAACAGGCTGAATCGTTGTATATTCCGAAGCCGCATCTCGTTGAGGATCGCGTCCTATTGCACAATTTCATGGATGAGTACGCGTTTGTCGAGGTAGTGACCGCGAGTACGTCAATTCGCATTACACACATCCCGGTATTGCTCGAGCGGACCGCAGGTCAATACGGAACCTTGTATGGCCACCTCTCGCGCAACAATCCGCAGAGTCAAACGTTGAATGGCCGTCACGGCGCGGTGATCGTCTTTCGCGGACCTCACTCCTATATTTCGCCAAATTGGTATGCAAAAGCCGAGGCCGTTCCCACATGGAACTTCGCTGTTGTCCACGCAAGCGGAAGACCAAAACCGATCACCGATAAGAGACAGCTTCACGATCTGCTCGCCCGATTGATCAAGAAGTTCGAAGACCGCTATGGAGAGGGATCTTACGATTTCAGCGCGCTTCCCGACAGCTACGTCTCAGGAATGCTTGGTGGCATCGTAGGATTCGAAATGTCGATCGATTCGCTGGAGGGCAAGTTTAAACTCGGACAAGAGCGCAGTGAGGCGGATAAAGCAGGTATCCTGCAACACCTGGAGGGAGCCAAGCACGACCGATCCCTCCGTGAGCTAACAGCCAGCTTCTATGACCGTATGAAGTAAGCCTGTTCCCGTCAAATCTGAATGGCGCTAAGCCAAGCTAGATTAGATGACAAAGTGCAGCTTTTACGGTACGGTTGCTGACTTCGCCACCAACTTCGAACTACGCTGTTTCGACAGTAAAGTGGATACGATTACAGCGATGATCAGGTAAAGAGCAACGGCTGCCACAGCTAGCCTCTCCTCCGGAAAATTCGTACGTGCAATCGCCACAGCCATTCCTGGGTGCCGCGAGGCGGTTGAAATTGCCAAAACTCGGCGGCTCTCGGGATCGGGACCGCCGAAGAATTGGCCTACAAAGTAACCAACCAGAGCGAATCCGGTCAGACTCAGGAGGGTACCATCACCGATCAAAGACACAATCGCCCGTATTGAACCGAAAAGGACCGGCACGACGCACACGATCAACAACACGAAGGCGGCGGCGCCAAGCGGTCTGGCGATTCGTTGGGCGAGCGCCGGCGCCAGCGTACGGACTGTGATTCCGGCAAGCAATGGCGCCAGAACTGTTTGCAGCACCACTACTGCAACAGCGCCGACAGACATACGAAGCGGAATGCTGGCGATTCTGCTAATGATCCATATTGTAAGAGGTATCACCGCAATGGCCAGCACGGCGGCTCCTGCTAACAGACCAACGGTAAAGTCATGTCTCGCTCCTGCCATGAAGAGCCTCTTTGGAAGCATCGGTGGGATAGGTGATACCGAGAGAGCGACGAGAGCAATCTTCACGGCCGGTTTCAGGTCGAACGCCTCGGCCAGCCCCAGCGCAATCAGGGGCATCGCCACATTCATGGATAGAAACGCGCGACTAAGCTCACGCGGGCGCCGAAACAAGCACGTCGCGTCGGAGAAGGTCGCCTCCAACCCAAGGGCGAGCACGTTAAGCACGATGCTGACCTTCAACAAGATCAGAATCATGCCGGGCCAATTCATGATGGACCTAAGAAGGGATAAATGCCGGCTCGATTCAAATTCTTCCAGAAGGACAGGCGTAGAACGTTACGACTATTGGCGCGAAGTGAAGTTGCTCCCCTCGGGGTTCGCGTATTCTCGTGATCTATGTTGTGCCGCCTGCGGTTGCAGGCGGGAGTTTTAGGCCCTCCAAACTCTCGTCCGACTGGCCTTCCTACCGTGGCTGCACGCCATTTCCGGGTAACGCGTAAGAGGTTACGTCATGGGCAATCTTGAGAAGCTGATCCAAGAAGTACAACGAGGCGACCTCGACGCTGTCAGAGCTGTGCTCGAAACCGATCGCAGCCTGGTGCATCAAACGGACAATTCGGGCGCCACCGCCCTTGATAGAGCTAAACGATCTTGCTTCCGCTATCCAGCTCGGAGACGAGCGCTGGGTCGCTCGCTTCCTGAATCGTTTCCCTACGCTGCGACAGGCGCGGGATACCAAGGGAACACCTTTCTAAGACCTGGCCAAAGCGTCGGGAAATCCAGAGATCGTACGACTCTTCGAGAATGGCTCATAGAGGCCGCTTTTTCAATTGAGCGGCTTCAGTTCACCTAACACGGTAGGAATCAACTCCGAAACCGTGGGATGGATGTGAACGGAACGTTGAATTGTCGTATAGGGCGCGCCGGTATACATCACGTCCAAGATGGAATGTATCGCTTCATCCCCTCCCGTTCCGAGAATTGCGGCGCCGAGAATTTTCTTTGTCTCGGCATCGACAAGCAACTTCATGAAACCCTGCGTTTCACCCTTTTCAACAGCGCGGCCCACTTTCGTCATCGGACGTATACCGATCAATGCAGCTCGGCCGGATTTGCGGACTTCTGCTTCTGTAAGACCGACTTTGCCCAGAGGAGGATCAATGTAGATCGCGTAAGCCTGAATCCGATCGCTTACTTTTCTGGTCTCACCATCCAGCAGATTCGCGGCTGCGATTTCAAAATCGTTATAGGAGGTATGCGTAAACGCGCCCTTTCCGTTGCAGTCGCCAAGCGCCCAAACACCGGGAACACTCGTGCGCAACTGGTCGTCCACAACGATGTAGCCTCTCGAGTCTCGCTCGATGCCAGCCTGGTCAAGTCCGAGATCATCAGTGTTGGGTCGGCGTCCGACTGCCAATAGAACGTGCGAGCCATGCGCTTCGGGCGCACCGTCCTTACAATTGACCTGAACGGTGACCTTTCCGTCGCCGCCTCTGAGGCGTATGCATTCGGCCCCAACCCGTACATTTATGCCCTCGCCCTCTAAAATGTCCTTCACCGCTTCAGACACATCTTCATCTTCACGCCCAATCAGGCGAGGCCCCTTTTCAATCACCGTAACTTCGCTGCCGAACCGCCGATAGATCTGCGCGAATTCGAGTCCGACATAGCTCCCGCCGATAATCACCAGGTGCTCGGGTAGAAAGTCGATATCGAGCAGCGACGAATTGGTCAGGTACTTCACCTCACCGGCGCCCTCAATCCCGCCAGTACTGGCGCGCCCTCCGACATTGATGAAGATACGATCCGCTTCAAGCAGTTCATCCCCCACTCGTACCTGATGCGATGATTCGAAGCGAGCGTGGCCATCGTAGACGGTACAGTTCTGCATATTTCGGAGCCAACTCTCCACGCCGGTTCTTGACTTCCCAGAGATCGCATCTTTGCGCGCCTTTACCGCTTTCATATCTGTCGCAATGGATCCCTGGATGCTTACTCCGAAATCCGCTGCGCGGCGCGCCATGTGGGCTGCATACGCGCTTGCCACAAGCGTCTTCGTGGGAATACAACCCGTGTTGACGCAGGTTCCGCCGAACAGTTTGCGTTCTGCAAAAGCGACTTTCCAGCCGGCGGCGGCCAGGCGGCCGGCCAGTGAGGGACCTGCTTGTCCCGCTCCTATAACGATCGCGTCGTATTTTTTGCTCATGATAGGTGGAAAACGATAAGTAAGGCCCCAACTACCGCCACGAGATCTTCAATCAGAGCCGCAGGAAGATCTTTCCCAAAGGCCCTCGCCATGCGAGCGCGAATATCTGCGCCTCCAAGTGTGCCTGCTACGGCCCCTAGCGCTCCCGCAACAGCGCCCATGATCAAAGCTTCATTCGACGCGCCGATCGCGGCTCCACTCAATGAGCCGGTTACAATTCTGGCTATAAAAGACGGCGGTACCTTTCGACTCGGCGTTTTAGGGAGCTTGTCATTGACCAACTCGCCAACAGCGAGAGCACTGGCGATGTACGGAGCTGCCGTGTGTCCAAGGAACGCGAGCCACGTATTTCCTAATGACAAGCGTCCCAGGTGAGCACCCCAGCTTACGACTGCAACCGGAGTCAACGCGCGAAGCCCAGCCACGACACCGATCAGAAACGCTGCAACGAAAGTCGACACGAGTTTCTCCTTGAGATGTATGCACTCTGACTTATGCTTCTCGAACGTGTTCTTAATGCAGGATACGGAGAACTAATGCAAAAAACAACGTCACGCCTGGATCGCCGCTACCCATTCTCAAATACCATAAAGAAATGGCGCTGAAATTTACGACGTCTTACACCGAAGACTCGCTTGAGCTCTTCCGTTATTACAAGAAACTCGCCGAACGCGCTATGGACCAGGTTTCAGATGGACAGCTCTTTGCCGTGCCGGATGAGGAATCGAATTCGATCGCGATTGTCGTGAAGCACATGACGGGCAATATGCGCTCGCGCTGGACCGACTTTCTCACCACCGACGGTGAAAAGTCCGACCGCAATCGTGACAGTGAGTTTGTACAACCGCCGGATACCCGCGAGAAGTTGCTACACATATGGGAGGAAGGCTGGGCTACGGTGTTCTCTGCGGTACAGTCCCTATCAGATGCGGACTTGGGACGTACGGTCACCATTCGCGGCGAAGCGCACTCGGTGATGCAGGCTATCAATCGACAGTTGGCGCATTATGCCTATCACGTAGGCCAAATTGTGATGTTGGCGAAGCATTTCGCCCAGAACCGCTGGCAATCGTTGACCATACCGCGGAACCGGTCGGCGGAGTTCAACGTGAGGGTCTCTTCGGGACGAGCCAGCCAACGATAGAGCTCCGACATCAATCGACCGAGCGAACCTGGGTCCAGGTGTAGGACGGGACACAATTGAAGAAGCGATATGGTCCGCTTCGCCGTTGTGTTAATGCTGCTGTTTGTCGCGTCAACGCATACCCAAACCGTTGACTTTTGTTGTTCCGTAACAGTCAGCGTGCGGACGGCCGGCGGACAGACCGTCCCACGTGTCGCAATTCGCGTTGAATCCGGCGCAATCAAATACGACGCGCTGAGCGATGAAAACGGTGAGGCTACCGTGACTTTGCGCACGCCGGGGCAATATCATGCAACTGCTTTAGCTGAAGGCTACACCTCCGAAACGAAGCCATTCAACATAGCGCGAGACGAGAAAGCTCGCGTCGAACTGACAGTTGTCAGACGCGACTCGATTACCGTGAAGGATCGTGCGTCGTCACTTGAGCAGAATTCGAATTCCTTGGAGGTAACTCGCGACCAGATTCGCTCTCTTCCGGAGCGCGTGGCGGATGTCCGAAATGCGCTGCCGCTCATCCCGGGTGTCGTCCGGACACCCGAAGGCAGACTGCAAATTTCCGGCACCCCCGAATATCGGAGTACGTTCCTCGTAAATTCGGTTGACATCACTAACCCGGCGACTGGCTCGTTCGGAGCGACGGTTCCAATCGATGTCATCGAAACCATGCAGGTGTATAAGAGTCCGTTTCTCGCTGAGTACGGTCACTTTAGCTCGGCTGTGGTGGCGGTCTCGACGCGTCGGGGTGGAGAGAAATGGCACTACGAGCTGAACGATCCCACACCTGAGATGCGCATCCGAAGCGGACACATCGTAGGCATCCGTGGGTTTACTCCTCGATTTGCGGCCACCGGGCCTCTGGTACGTAACAAGCTTTTCTTTGCCGGCGCCGGGTCATTTGAGCTCAGGAAGCGTCCTGTCTATCCGCTTCCTTATCCATTTAATGAAGAGAAATCCCAGCGAATAAACGCCTACACGCAGTTCGATTACGTTCCGCGAGGGAATCACTTTGTCAGCGTCTCCTTGCATGGTGTTCTCCAACGCGCGAATTTCGCGGGTTTGAACTTCTATACGCCGCAGCCGGCCGCTCCATCCTGGCGCGCACAAGAATACAGGGGAGCCGTATCGGATCGTGTCGAAAAGGAAGCAGGAGTCTTCGAGTCTGTTTTGTCCGTTGCCGACCTGGAGAGCCGTACCGCAGGTCAAGGCTTCGAATCGCCGGCGTTCACTCCAACTTCCACTCTGGGTAATTATTTTCTAACGCAGGATCGTCGCACTCGGCGCACACAGTTCGTGGAAACGTGGAGTCTACGCTCTATGAGGGCCTGGGGTACTCATGCACTGAAAACGGGAGCCGTTGTAGCACGGACCGCTCTCGACGGTTCGGCCGTAGCCCGCGATGTCCGCATAATCTCGTTTGAGGGCCAGGAGCTTGCGGGCCTTACGTTCCGCAACCAGGGCGCATACCGGCTCAGGAATTGGGACGGCGGAATCTTCGTTCAGGACGGGTGGGAGCCCTTTCCGACGCTGCGGATCGACGCAGGGCTGCGCGTGGACCTCGATCATCTTGCGCATGCTGTGAACACTGCCCCCCGAATCGGTGTGGCCTGGACGCCCGTAGAAGGAGGCCGAACTGTGTTCCGTGGAGGAGTTGGCTGGTTTTACGACCGCGTGCCGATGAATGTTTTCGCGTTCCCTTCTTATCCGGAACGCTTTGGTTTACGCAATGTTCTGATCCGTGGAGATAACCTGGCGCCGCGGAGCCGGACAGCGTCTGCGGCAATCGATCACCGGCTTAATAGAGTCGTCCTGCTTCACGCCGGATATCTACAATCGGATTACTCCCGGTCTCTTGTCGTGAGACCCCAACTCGGAGCCACCGAACTCTCGGCCTCCGGTTATTCGAAGACGAAAGAAGCGGAGTTTACGACCAAGCTAACCTGGTATCCCGAGCAGCAATGGGTCATATCGTATGTGCACACAAGCGGCCGCGGGAACATCAATCGTTTCGACCGCTTTCTTGGTGATTTTCCGGAGCCGCTGCTACGGCAGGATGTCGTGGCGCCTCTGCCGGGTATCGTTCCCCATCGCTTTCTGACCTGGGGCGTGTTTCCTCTGCGCTACGGCTTGCGGTTTTCCCCGGTGTTCGAATGGCGGAGCGGGTTTCCCTACACGCTCCTTAACGAGTATCAGGGCTACGTCGGTCTACCGAACACGCAATCGATGCCGCAATTCCTTAGCTTCGACGTGGGTGTCTCGAAGGACATCGTTGTCAGGCGTCATAAGGTGCGAGTGTCGTTCAGCATGTTCAATGTGACCGATCACGGCAATTACGATGCCGTCCGTTGGAATACGGCCGATCCGCAGGTAGGAGAAGTGCTTGGGCGCAGACCGCGCCGGTATCGGCTCGACTTCGATTGGCTGTTTTGAAGCGGTTGTCTTAGGTTATGTAGCCAGCCGCTTAATGGCTCTCTTCGAACCCGGACATTTGCTGTTGAGATCGAAACTTTTTGAGACGCGTATATGTGGTGCGCGTCTTAGTCGCGGATCGGTCTGGCAGGAAGAGAGGGTTTACTAATGAAATATCCGAGTGCTTCTATAGTTTTGATTGCCGGAGTTCTCGCGCTTTCGGCATGCAGTCGAAAAGCCGAAAATGCAACTAATGCCCCGGCTTCAACGGGCGTAGGGGCTAGCGCGGCAACACAACCCGCCGCTGCGCCGACACAGGCCTCCGCTCCGCCTGAAGCTGCACCGCCCGCGCAGACAGAAACGGCGCCACTGCCAGCCAAGCCGAAACCACCGGCTCCGAAGAAATATGTAATTGCGGCCGGAACACCTATCTCGGTCAGAACAACCGGCGGTGTAAATACGAAGTCGAGCCAGAGTGGAAATGAGTTTGAGGCAACTCTTGAGAGCCCTCTGACTGTGGATGGACGCACCCTTGCGAAACGTGGAGCGACGGTCATCGGGAGGGTGGTAAATGCTGACAAAGGCGGTCGAGTGAAGGGAAAGGCCTCGTTGACTCTGGCGCTGTCAAGTTTGAGTCTCGCCAACGGTCAGACGGTTCCGATCGCTACAAACAGCGTTTCCCAAGAGGCGAAGAGCGGAACCAAGAAAAATCTGATGCGAACGGGTGTTGCCTCAGGGGCTGGGGCAGCAATCGGCGCGATTGCCGGCGGCGGAAAAGGAGCCGCGATCGGAGCGGGAATCGGAGCAGGGGCAGGCGTCGCAACAAACATGGCAACTCGTGGTCCCGCAGCAGAGGTTCCGGCCGAGACAGTGCTCAATTTCTCGCTAGCAAAAGACGTGGTTGTGATCGAGAAGTGACAGATCAATGAACCGCCTCATTCTACTCAGTTGTTTTCAGCGATACCCATCCTCTGCCAATCCGGGGGATAAAACGGCCTGGGACATCATTAAGAAAGGCCTGGCCGAAAAATCCGCAAATAATCGTTGAAAATAGGGAAAGCACAAAATTCCCGAAGGAGAGTCGAATGACGACCAAAGAAGTGGCTGATCAGCTCGTGAAACTTTGTTCGGAAGGCAAGTTTGAAGAAGCGGCGAAAGCTCTGTACTCGAAGGATATCGTGAGCATGGAAGCTGGAGCTCCTCCAGGAGGCTCGCGAGAATCGAAAGGTCTTGACGCAGTTCTTGCTAAGGGTGAATGGTGGACTGCGAACCACGACATTCATTCGGCTACTGTAGAAGGTCCGCTTGTTGCCGGCCCTTACTTCTCTGTCGTTTTTAAGTTGGACGTGACGTTCAAGCCGCAAAACAAGCGTTTTCAGATGGAAGAAATTGCCGTCTACAAGGTTGCCGATGGCAAAGTCGTGTACGAGGAGTTCTTCTACTCGATGTAAGAGTTTATTTATTACGGCCTTCTGCATGCCGGGCTTTTTGCGATATCATCGCCAGCATGTGCGACGTAAGCAGACGAAAGATTTTGCTTGGAACTGCCGCATCTGTAACGATGGGCTCGGCTGCGGCAGCCGCCCCTCAAAATGCCACCGCTTCGGTGAACCGCGTTGATCCTGTTGCGGCAGGCGTGTACTTTCACCAGGGCGACATCGACAAAACGGGCCACTGCAATAACGGCTGGATCATCTTCAAAGATTACGTTCTGGTGATCGACGCCAACTTTCCATCTGGCGCTCAAACTATCCTTCCGAAGATCCGGTCGATCACGACGAAGCCCATTCGTTTTGCCTTCGATACACACCACCACGGCGATCATGCGTACGGCAATCAGGTCTGGGTTGAGAATGGGGCAACGCCCGTTGCGCACACCGGGGTGCTTGAGGAGATGAAACGGTATGAGACCGGCTATTACGACGGCAAGCCCGGGCGATGGGAGGACACGGCAAAATCTCGCCCCGATGTCGCCGCTTCGCGTCTCTCGCCTCCGTCTGTTCTGTTTCCGCGAGAACTGTACTTCGATGACGGCGAACACCGGGTGGAACTTCATCACCTCGGCGTTGCGCATACGCACGGCGACGCCTTTGCATGGCTCCCAAAAGAGAAGATCCTGTTCACCGGGGATGCGTGCGTGAACGGCGCCTACAACTATGTCGGTGACGGAGATGTTGAGAAATGGATCAAAACGCTGGATGCCGCCAAGAAGTTGGGAGCGCGTATGATCTGCCCGGGCCACGGGCCGCGAGGCGCCGGGGAAGTGCTCGGAGAACAACAGCTATTTTTCCAGCAGCTGAGCGATCGTGTGGGAGCTATGGTCCGTTCGAAAAAGAGTCCGGAGGAAGTTTACCATGCCATCGAGACGATTCGTGGCGAACTCACTTCGCAAACTAGAATTGCTCGATATGTGGGTGATGGACTTGCCGCCCAAGTCGAGAAGGTGTATCAGGAGATGACCGGCCGCGCATTCCCGGACAATGTGAAGGCTTCTAAATCAGCGCGAATGCGACATGCGCACGATCATTCTCTACAGCAGGTGTAGTCGGCGCAGAAACGTGCATTTGAAAGGAGAGCGATCGGATCGGTTCGCCCCCGTCAAAGTAAGATAACGCTATGTTGGGTTCCTTCCCACGACTCTGCTGCCTGGTGGTAGTAGCCTTCAACTTTATCTTCGCGCAAGCTCCTTCGAGGATGAACGATGAGGATTTGGAGCGGCTCCGTTAATCGTTGGAGACGCAATGACAGAGGTTCGGTGCATTGAAAACGGAGACCTCCAATGATTACGATGCGAGAACTGTTGTGTAGTTCGCTCGCGTTCTCGCGAGCGCAGGCGAAACAGCCGTTAAATATCTTGCCAATCCTCGTCGATGACTGGGGCGCGACAGATCTCGGTTGTGGCGGAAGCAAGTTCTACCAAACGCCAAGCATGGACCAGTTGGCCGCCGGCGTATGACCCCAAGCGGGAGCGGCCGACTCAGCCTCGACCTACGCCTTCCCGGACAGGAGGATTCTAACTAATCGGCGCCTCGGACCATCTCCGCGGCATGTCTCGCGATGGGCTCAGCTTTATGTGTTCACGAATCGGTATCACCGCTGTGCTGTTGCTGGCTGCTGGTGCGGTCGGCCAGAATCATCTGACTCCTCCGGGATCACTCAACAAGCCCGAACGAATCGAGTGGTTTCGCGACATTGGGTTTGGACTGTTCATCCACTGGTCAGTGGATTCGCAAACGGGTGCGGTGATTTCGCATTCGCTTGCCGGCGCAGATGATTCGTACACGAACCGCTTCTACAACGAGCTCCCGAAGACATTCAATCCTCGTAAGTTCTATCCTCAGGACTGGGCCGCTCTAGCGCGGCTCGCCGGGATTCGCTACGTCGTGTTTACGGCGAAGCACCACTCCGGGTTCGCGATGTGGGAGACGCGAACGACAGACTTCGGAGTCATGCAGACTCCGTTTCGGCGAGACATCGTGCGGCCGACGCTGGAAGCATTCCGTGCGCAGGGAATCGCTTCCGGCCTCTACTTCTCTCCCGATGATTTCTGGTGGCTTCGGAAGAACAAAATCGATATCCAGCGAAACATCCCGTCTGTTCAGCCGAGCGCGAACCCCGGCCTTATGAAGTTGGATCAGGATCAGGTTCGTGAGCTGATGTCGAACTATGGTCCGATCGATATTCTGTTCTTCGATGGCGAACCGCAGGGGCTGAGGGATCTCGCGTGGCGCCTGCAGCCAAACGTCGTTGTGACTCGCGGCGCCATTCCGACTCCGGAGTTGTATGTACCTGGGATCCCACTCGAGGGCGCATGGGAAGCGTGTTACACGATGGGGACTGCCTGGCAATATCAACCTCAGAATGAGCAGTATAAAACGGGCGGGCAACTGATCGACCTGCTTGTCGAGACTCGCGCGAAGGGCGGAAATTTGCTTTTGAACGTCGGGCCGAAACCGGACGGGGAACTGCCCATTGAGCAGGAGGAGCGGCTTCGTGAAATTGCGCTTTGGATGCAGGTCAACCAGGAGGCGATTTACGGCGTGCGGCCTTGGGTAATCACGAATGAGCAGAACATCTGGTTTACGAAAGGCAAGGATGCGGACACTGTTTACGCAATCGTCAAGCAGATTCCCGAACTCTGGGCTCGAGGCTCCTGGAAGGATCTTCTGCTGAAGAGCGTTAAGGCCACGGACCAGACAAAGGTGTCTGTGCTCGGGCAAAATGAGCGCGTGCTGGAGTACCGGCCGGCTGTGAACCCGGCTCCTTCCTTCCGGCAAGAGGCGGATGGACTACATGTCCGCGCAATGTTTACGCAGCGGCTGCAGGACAACAGCCGCTGGCCAAATCCGATCGTGCTGAAGATCACGAACGTGAAACCCGCGCTGACGCCGCCGAAGGTGGAGACGTCCGGGGCGACGTTCGATCGAGCGGCCCGGACGGTAACGTTGACAGGACGTCTTGTCGATATGGGAGACGCGGCGGCCCTGGATGTGGGATTCGAGTATCGGAGCATCGTGGGCCTGGACGCAAGCGATCGGTCAATTGCGTGGCAGCCAGGGCCCTCGATGCGGATGGCAGCGCCCGGTACGTTCACCTTATCCGTTCCGGGCTTGAACCTGGACGGGATATACGAATACCGGGCGTGGGTGAAGCACCCATTACTCACGATCAACGGCGTGGAAAAGCGTTTGCAGATGAATTGATCGGCTTAAGCTCGCTTTCGGATGTACCTGCAGGTACACATTGCGGGGTCTGTAAAAAATTAAAGCTCCAAGGTCGCTTCCGTCGTCCTATGCGCATGAAATCCCATGCGCTCGCGATTCTCGGAACTCTCCTGCTTACCAGCCTGGCCGCCGGGCAGACCGCAGGCAAGGCCACGACCGAAAAAACGACGAAGGACTACATGGATCTCTTGCGCAAAGATCTCCGCAAAGAGAAGTCTTCTATCGTCGACCAGGCGATGGCTCTCGATTCTTCCCAGAAATCGAAGTTTTACCCAATCTACGAAAAATATGAACACGAGCTATCCCAGATCTGGGACAAGCGCTTGGCCAATATCAGCAAGTACGCTGAAAATTACCCAAATGTCTCTGACGCGGTAGCCGATCAACTGGTGGCAAACGCTCAGGCTACGCAGGCCGAGCGATCGGCTCTGATGAAGAAGTATTACGGCCAGATGAAGTCGGCTCTGGGGTCGAAGGTCGGGGCACGGTTTCTTCAGGCAGAGACTGCGCTTTCGAATCTGATCGATCTTCAACTAAGCTCGGAAATTCCGCTGATGCCCTAGGCTTTCCTACGCTTCGCGCTAAAGCGATTTCGAACTCTAGAACGTAAATTTCGCGGCGCGAGAATCTGCCGCGCTCCGCTGACGATGGTGATTTCGCCGAACCCGTTTAGCGCCTGCACTTCGCCACTCGCGTTGAGAGTCATGTTCAACGTAGTGGCGCCGGGATTGAAGAATTGCGGTGTGTTCGTGGCGCCGAACATCTCATCCAGGCCTCGAAGCCGCAGCTTTAGGGGCCGAGCCAAGTACCAATTTTGCTGATTAGTGGATCACTTTGGGTTCGCGGCGATACTGGGTTCAGCGCAATCTATTTGAGAGCGTTCGCCTCGGTTTTATCACCAGGCTTGACGGCGTTAACAGTACTGGTTGCGCCGTCGGCAACCTTCTTGCCAAGCCATGTCACTCCTTTTCCTGTTTTCTTGGCGCCGGTTTCGACGGCGTTGCCGGTTGTTTTGGCGCCGTCAACAACCGTTTCCTGGAAGCCGCGCTCTTTATTATTACCAGCGCTCTTTGCTTGACTAGAATTCCCGCCGGATGGTCGGCTCCTTTTCACAGAGGCTGATCTCTTTTGTGCGGCTGCGGCGGCGGCTTCGGCCTCCGCTCGTTCGGCGGAAGCCTTCATTTCTGCCTGTTCGGCAGCGATCTTGGCTGCGGCTTCTTTCTGCGCTGCCACTTCCGCCTCTTGACGCTGCCGCTCCATTTCGGCTTGCTTGTTGCTGCAGCCCAGCATAAGTATCGCCATCGCGATCAAAACTGAAGAACCTTTGCCCATTGACGTCCCCTTCTTAGGTTGGTTGATGCGGCGCCTCACGGCTGAGTCCACGCCTGCTTCTTATACGGAAACTTCTCCCAATCCTGGGACGCGCGGCCATTCAGATCCCACATGACCTTCCCCGCCCGGAGCGTCATCTCGCAAGTCAGCAACTGATTTCCGGCCCTCCTGGCGCCCGCCGAATCTACGAAGCCAAACGACCCGTGATCCAGTCGTAGCACAGCAATATCCGCCTCTGTGCCCACGTCGAGGTTACCTAGTTGCGGCCTCTTGATTTCACGCGCTGGATTCCACGTCGACATGCGCACCACATCGGCAAGAGAGGAGCCGAGATTCAGCACCTTGGACATGGTATTGGTGAAATCTTTCATGCCGGCATTCATGCTGCCGGTGTGAAGATCGGTCGAGATTGAATCGGGGTAAAAGCCTGCCGCGTATGCCGGCACGGCGACGTACCAGTAGAAACTGCCGGCTCCATGACCGAGGTCAAAAATGACGCCTCGCTTCCGGCCCGCCGGCATCACCGGATTCAGCTTGCCATTGTCGAGCAACTCCTGCCGGTGACCTGAATAGCAGTGAGTGTAGATATCACCCGAGCGGAGCTTATCGAGCAACAGCGTATTGAGATTGCGAACAGCATTCAGCCGGCCAAAATCCACCATTACCGGAAGCCCGGTCGCCTCACCAGCTTTGACCGCGCTATCGATCGATTCCCATCCGGGGCCCGCATAATGCGCGCTCTTGAAGCCGACGATCAGGTCCGGGTTCGCCTTTGCGACTCGAGCAGCTGCGGCGGAGTCGAGGCCCGACACGTCATCCTCATGCCCTGTGCCCATTCCCGCGGAAGCAATGTTCAGGAAGGCCAGCACTCGCGTCTTCGCGTGCCGTATGATGCGATCGCGAAAATCATCGAAGGTGTTCGCGCCCGCCGACCCGGCATCGACCATAGTGGTGACACCGCTCCGGAAGGAGAAGGCATCCGGCTGAACGGCTTCTCCGCTCGCCTCGCGCCACATGTATACGTGAACGTGAAGGTCGATCAAGCCGGGCGTCACGTATAGCCCGGCCACATTGACGGTCTTCGCGGCATCGGAGGCAGGAATAGCTACATCCACACGGGCAACCTTGCCGCCTGCTATGGCGACATCCATGACACGGTTCGCGTTGTTCTTGGGATCGATCACATGGCCGCCCTTAAGCAGGACGTCATACTTTGGACGCGGCTGAGCTGCGACGCAGGCAGAGATCAGAAGAATGGTCGTGAGATAGCGCATTTCGTTTCTCAAAAGCTCCCTTAGAACGAAAGTTTGCCTCCAAGCTGGATGTTGCGGTTGCCGGTAGCGCTTGTAATGTTCCCGAAAGAAGATGTGTTGATCGTCGACGCCGGATTTGCAAAATTAGTGTGGTTGAACAACCCGAAGGTCTCGAACCGGAACTGGAATCTCACTCTCTCGGTGATGGGAAAATTCTTCGCGAGGGAGAAGTTTACGTCCGCAGCGCCAGGACCACGCAGGATATTGCGCCCCGCGTTGCCATATGCGAAGTTTGCCGGATTGCTCGGGTATAGATCCGCCACCGTAAAGGCGCTTGCATCAATGCACCCGATCAGGTGTCCACGTCCGCAGTCGGCTGTTGCAGTCTTGACGAGGTTGGGTCGGTAAACGCCGCCCGACGCGGTATTCGCAGTGTCAGTGCCGGTATTTACGTTGAAGGGTAATCCCCCGCGTAAGGTGATAATTCCATTGGCCTGCCAGTTCGCAAAGACGCCTTTCAACAACGGGTTGGCCCCGGAGAAAAACGGGACGTCATATACAAATGTGGAAACCAGCCGGTGACGAATGTCCCAGTTGGAGTTACCGTAGTCGGCTTTCCAGTCGTACGGGTTCATCGCCGCCCCGCCACCGTTCGAATCCGTGTTGACGTCCAGTGTGTGCGCCCAGGTGTAGCTCACCATGGCCTGCAATCCTTTGCTCATGCGCTGGCGGAAGATGGCGCTCATGCTTTCGTAATTCGCGATCAGATCGTTATTGATGGTGCGAATCGGGCCGCCGAAATTCTTATTGGGCCGGCGTGAGTTGACGGGCCCAGGTCCAGGCCCCGGAGTGTTGTTGTAGTAGCTTCGATCGAGATGATAGGAGTGAGATCCGAGGTACTGTAATTCGAATCCGCCGCCGCCCCAGAGTTGACGTTCCAAACTGGCGCTCCACTGATTCATTCGGCCGGTGGCCTGGTCCCAAGGCGGCGTGACAATCAGTCCGCTCGGGTTGGCGCCCGCGGCAGGGCACGCGGCAGACACGGCGAAAGGGTCCGAAAGGCTGAGCGTAGGGAGACCGCTCGACCAGTTGCAATTAAAGATAGTCGCCCAGGGTGGATTAGTGTTCAGGAACGTGTAGCTGTTGGTCTGATTGGGATTGTAGTAGATGCCGGCGCCGCCGCGAAACACGGTTTTATCGGTAATTCTATACGCGAAACCGACGCGGGGCGCCCAATTCTTGTGCTGAGGTTTGATAAAGCCCGTGCCAGGTTTGGCGACAATCAAAGCCGTCTGATCGGCATTCAGGAAACTCGCGTTGCCGTTGATGGTGTAAGGGACTGTGGGCAGTTCGTAGCGCAGTCCGTAATTCAGACTGAGTTTGCGTGAAGCCTGCCACTTATCGAGGACGAAGAACCCGTCACGCCAACCGGCGACACGTCCACGAATTTCCGGCCCCGGCGTCGAGAAACTCACCTGATTTCCGAGGATGAAGTCTGCCGGCGCATAACCACTCTGCGTGCCATTGAAGGTGAAGGCGCCGCGAGCGCTGTTCACAGCCGCGCGTCCAGTGGCAAGCCGCCGGAATTCGAAGCCGGCCATGATATTGTGCGATCCCTTGGACCAACTGATCTGTTCGGAGATCTGGTGAGTGCTGTCGTTCTGATACCAGTTGGTTCCTCCATTGCCGAGTCCGTTAAATCCGGTGATGTTGAAGTCCGGTACGCCGGGATTGTTGTACAGGACGTCTCCAGTAAAGCCGGGAATACCGAGGTCCGATCCGGCCGTATTAAGACCGGCAACGGCGAAGGCGTTCAGCGCATCGGACTTAAAGAAGTTGCGGCCCACACGCAGATCGTTCACGAGTGTGGGAGTCAGGGTGTGCGTGTAGCCGATCGTGTAGTTCCTGACTTCGGTTGGCACGGTAGTCGAGTTCACCGGAACCGCATTGCCGCCGAAGGTGTTCCATTCCTGCCAGTGGGCGCGGGCGTAGAGCCGCACCTTGTCACCGATGTTCTGGTCAATGCGATCCAAGGTCTGGTTGTATCGCTGATTACTAGCGACGGGCACTGAGAAATTGTTGGCAAGCCCGGGCAGATTGGGAGCGGGGTAGTATTGCTGCAATTTGCGGGCAACCGGCGAAATGCGGGCCTGCGGAACAATATTGCCGGGAAATGGCGAGCCGGTAAGAGGATCTTTTATAGTTCCTCCAGTGATGCTGGATGCCGGAACCTGCGAGAAATTGCCGTTAAAGAACTCAGCGGGCATCTGCGTGGACAACGAGGTGGATTGCTGTTGTAGACGGAGCCCCTCATAAGAGCCCATAAAGAACGTCTTGTCTTTGCCGTTATAGATCTTGGGGAGGATTACCGGACCATCGAACTCGACGCCAAACTGGTTTTGCCGGAGCGGCGGTTTCTTGGCGGTTGGATTGGCCGGTGTCGGCAGGGTGAAAAAGTTGCGCGCATCCAGCGCGTCGTTGCGCAGGAACTCCAGCACATTGCCGTGGAACTGGTTCGTGCCTCCCTTGGTCACCATGTTGATGTGGACGCCCATGTAGGCGCCGTATTGCGCGGAGTAGGTGCCGGTTTGCACCTCTACCTCCTGAACGGTTTCGACCATGGGCCGCGTGGGAGTCGTGGTGATCAGATTATTTACGATACTGATACCATCGAGCGCGAGGCTGTTCTGAATTTCTCGCGTGCCCGCGCCGACGAAATCATTGCCCGGCGGGATGCCGGCCATGTTCGATTTCGTGCCGACGAGGACTCCCGGCGTGGTGACGGCAAGCATCATCGGATCGCGGCCATTTAAAGGCAATTCACTAACCGCCCGAGTACTCAGTATTTCCGATACGGAAGCGTCGTCCGTCTTTATGGCGGATACCTCGGCCTGGATCGTAACAGACTGAGTCAACTGACCGACCTCGAGCCTGAATTCGGAACGAACGGTCTGGTTTGTGCTCACCTGGATTCCGGTCTTTGTAACCTTTTGGAAGCCAGGCTGCTCCACAGTAATGCTGTACTCACCGACAGGAATGAATTCGAAGGAATAGTATCCCTGCTCGTTAGTCGTAGTATTGAGAGTCGCGGCAGTGCGGGTTTCGACCGCAGTGACTTTCGCGCCTTGAATCGCTCTACCGGAAGAATCGGTAACAGTTCCGACTAACGAGGTAGTCGTGGCTAATTGTGCTACGGCGCTTACGTGCAAGCACGTAAGCAGAAAAACACTCTTGAGAAACCCCTTAATCATGGAGCTACCTCCCTACCCTTGCCTGCTGTATGGGTAAAGCATACACGAAGCGCACGTATAGCGGGTATGGCAATGCTGGCGCTTCCGTACTAGTAGGAACATCGGGCGCCTCTCAAGCTTCATCATCAGAAGCCGCATCGTTTCGAAGTGATCCCAAAATTCAGTTATCTCATTCCACGCTCGGATTGCGCAGGTAACGATAGGAGATGAGATGAATCCGAACAAAGCGTTGTGGGAGAAGGGCGATTTCACACAGATTGCCTCGTTCATGCGTGAATCCGGAGAAGCGGTGGCTACTTCTCTCGGGGTAAAGAGTGATATGCGGGTCCTGGACCTCGGATGCGGAGATGGCACAACGGCAGTGCCTCTAGCCCGCTTGGGTGCGGAAGTTGTTGGCATCGACATCGCGAACAACCTGGTTGAGGCGGGCAACAGGCGAGCTAGAGAAGCAGGTCTCAGCCGGCTGAAATTCGAAGAAGGGGACGCCTGCAACCTTCAGGGCGTTGATGATCATTGCTTTGATTTGACCCTCTCTGTGTTTGGAGCAATGTTCGCGCCCAAGCCTTTCGATGTAGCCAGGGAGATGGTCCGCGTAACGAAACCCGGCGGCCGGGTTGTGATGGGCAACTGGATTCCGAACGATCCTACTTTTGTGGCACAGGTCCTAAAGATTAGCTCTGCGTTTACTCCTCCACCGCCGGAGGGCTTTGTCAGCCCGATGACTTGGGGCGTGGATATGCATATTATCGAGCGCTTCGGTCAGGCCGGAGTGCCCAAGGAGAACATATCGATGGCGAAGGACACCTATCATTTCCTTTCGTCTCACAAAAGCCCCATTCAATTCATCGACTTATTCAGACGGTTCTATGGGCCGACTATGAGTGCGTTCGATGCGGCTGAAAAGACTGGAAAGGTAGAGGACCTCTATAGCCAACTCGTTGAACTGGCGAAAGCACAGAACACGAGCCCAAACGGTGGCACGTCCATACCTGCTACATTCCTGCGAGTGACCGTCTCGCTTTAAGGACAATATGAGCAACCGATCCGAATTTCTCGCAGCCCGCCTCGAGACCGGCGCCAAAGCACTGGCCACTATGGCGGCCACACTTTCTGAAAAAGAATGGCAGATGCGTCTTCCGAGCGACGGCCGGAAGATTGGTGTCGTGGTGCATCACGTTGCCAGCGTGTACCCAATCGAGGTCCAACTGGCACGTCTGCTCGCTGAAGGTCAGCCAATTACCGGTGTCACGTGGGATGGTATCGCCGCAATGAACCGAGATCACGCCAAAGAGAATGACGTTAACACGAAGGAAGCCACGCTCGACTTGCTGGCAACAAACAGCGCCGCGGCGGCCGCTGCAATCCGTGCTTTCAGCGATGAAGAACTGGACGGCGCCGCGCCTGTATCGCTCAATAGCGATGCTCCGCTTACGTGCCAATTCATGCTCGAGGATCATGCGGTGCGCCACAGCTATCATCATCTTGCCCGGATCCGAGCAGCGCTCGGCCGTTAATGTTCCGAATGACTGCATCCCGGAAATCGGGCAAGCACGGCGTTGCCTTTGTACTGCAATTCGCGGTGAATTCCGATAGAGGACGTGTAGTAGCCGTCTATCGTCATCAATTTCAGTAGCGCGAAGAAGCGTTCCAACTCGGTCCTTGGATCGGCCTCACCAGCCGCCAGCGTCCCTAGAATGCTGTCCTGGTCCGCTGGGGAGCATTTGAGGAATGGCCTGTCCGAACGCTTGTGTGCTTCCGTTTCCACCAGCTTGAGGCCGGATTTCCAGCGCTCCTGGATGTCGGGCGCGCTGTGAGCCACGATCAAATCAATAAAGAGGCTCACCTGAGCCTCTTTCGCTCCAGGAGAATGAGCGTCCGCGGGAATGATCATCTCAGTGAGCTGCGATAGCAGTTCGATCTGCTCCGGATTGAAGAACCGGGGTTTGTAAGATTCGGGCGCTTCCGCCAAAGTGATCAGATGATGCTGCGCCATTGCGAGCTGACCGGGACCGATGGCCGCGGTGACTACTTGCAGAGCCGTGCGCCGTTTCATAACTCCCTCCGTTTCATCTGTTGAATGATGTAATCGGAAGCATGGGCGGCGAGCGCTCCAATAGTCAAAGTAGGGCCGTAACCTCCCGATGTCACAAACGATGCGCCGTCAACCACAAAGAGGTTCCTGACATCGTGCGCCTGATTATATTTATTGAGGACGCTCTTCTTTGGATCGCTGCCCATGCGAGCGGTTCCCATATCGTGAATAGCAGCGCCTGGATTCGCAAGGTCGCGGGTGACCCGCACGTGTTCCGCTCCCAACTTATGAAACAAGGCCCGCAGGTTTTGACGCGCATCTTTGGCCATCTCGATTTCGTTGTCGCTCCAACGGCAATGGATCTTTAGGACCGGAATGCCCCAGGCGTCCACCACGTTTTTGTCGATCTCGACATAGTTTTCCCATCGAGCCAGCATCTCGCCACGCGTGTTGAAGCCGAGCGTAGAGGTGTAATAACTGCGGACCGTCGCTTTGAAGGCAGCGCCGTAACCTACCATTGTTCTGGCATAAGCGGGGAAAAGACGCGCTCCCGAACTGCCTTCGTGAACGTAGGATCGAAGGAACTTGTCATGATGGGTGTCGATATTGCGATAGGCCACGATATCAATGCCGCTGGCCTTACCGTCTTCGTTGACGACCTCGCGATCGCGTAGTTGCGGCAGTAATCCGCTGATGTTCGGCCCCACGATATTGTCCATTAAATAGTGTCCGAGTACACCGCTCGAATTCGCCATTCCGTTCGGCCAAAAGCGGGAGACCGAATTCAGAAGGATACGTGTAGACTCTAACGCCGAAGCCCCCAACACGATTACGCGGCCACTGGCTTCATAGGGTTTCTTGCTGGAGCGATCGAAAAACAGCACGCCCTTCGGCTTGCCGTTTTTATCGACCAATATTTCGCGCACGACCGCGTCGGCGCAGAGCGTCAGGCGACCGGTTTTCGCCGCCGCCGGAAGAGTATCAGAGATAGAATTCCAAAAAGCCCCGGCATCGCAACCGCGCCCGCAGCTTCCGCAATAGTGACAACCGGCGAGGCCGTTGACGCTTCGCGATCGCTGCGCCGCGCGCTTCGGAATAACGCGCATTCCGAGGCCGACGCTCGGCGCCAGCTTTTGGACAATGCGCTCACCACAGTTCAGCGGAAACGGCGGCAGGTATCTGCCGTCCGGAAGATGTGGAATCTTTTCGACAGAACCGGATACACCGATAAAGCTTTCTACCTTGTCGTAGAAAGGCGCCAGCTCCTCGTAGGTTAGGGGCCAATTTTCTCCGTAGCCATCGCGCTCAGCCGCTTTGAAATCATAGTTGCTTAGCCGGCGCGCATTTCGGCTCCAATGCAGGATCTTGCCACCGACACATCGCGAGCGGACCCAGGTGTAAGGTTGATCCGTCGGTGTCGTGTACGGATGCTGCGGGTCTTCTATGTACAGAGCCCGTGTGTATTCGTCGGTATAGATCTGGTTTGGGTAGAACTTCTGTCGATCGCCGGGCCGGTCGAACCCGCGAAACGGCATCTCATAGGGCCAGCGATGAGTAAGGAAGTCCTTCGCAGGATCCAGCCGCGGCCCTGCTTCCAGCAACAGATACCTGGAGCCCGCCTTCGGTCAGTTCCTTTGCCGCGATGCCTCCAGCGGCTCCGGAACCGACCACGATGGCATCGTAGGTCTTCTTGAGATCTACCATATAAACATCAGAATGAGAACTTGAGGGCAAGCTGCAGAATGCGCGGGTCGCCATCGGTGCCCGTCAATTTGCCGAAGTTCGAGTTGGTGATGCCGGTGTTCGGCAAACCGAAGTTTGTCCGGTTGAACAGATTGAACGCTTCAAACCGAAATTGGCCCAAGCCACTCTCGCCCAACATGGGAAGGCGGAAGCCCTTCACCATCGAGATGTCGAAATTCGAGAAGCCCGGGCCTTCAAGGATGTTCCGCCCCAAGGTACCGAGTGTGTTCGGCGCTGGATTAGCGAAGCGGGTTGTGTCGAAGTACTTGTCGATCTTCTCACCTTTCGGGCGATCGCTCGGCAGCACCGGGTTGCCCGAGCCAAGCAAATCGACGCGGGCGCCGGCAATGCCCGCGAGCGGGTCACCCGTAGCAGCAATTGTGAAAAACCGGCCTGATTGCAGGGTCAGAATACCGGAAAATTTCCAGTCCCGTGTCAGCGCCTTTGCCACTACGCCGCGATTGAGACCGGGCAGATCCCATACGTACGACCCGACGAATCGGTGCCTCCGGTCACCCGTCGTTGGGCCATGGCCTAAGAAAAAGTTGAATGGATTCGAAAACGGCGCGTCCTGCGCTGCCTGGTTTCGCGACTGATAGTCGAGCGCTTTCGACCACGTATAAGAGGCCAGGACGGTAAAACCCTTGCTGTAACGCTTGTCGACCGAGACCTGGAGCGAGTTATACGAGGCGTTGAGCCCATGGAAGAATCTGACAATTCGCGAATAATCCTCCAAAGGCCGCCGCTCGTCGATCGTTGCGCGGTTCTGCGCCAAAGTAAGGTTCGGATTGTAGATGGGCGCGTTCTGGTCGTACTCGTTTTTGAGGTGAACCGACTGCGTGCCTACGTACGCAGCCCGCAAACGGGTGTCTTTGAACAATTCGCGCTCAATAGTGAAATTCCACTGATGTGTGTAGGAAGTAACCCATTTGCCGTCCACGACTATGGTTTCCAGCGGGGTGTCGAAGGGGCTATCAGGCCCGAAACTTGAAAGCGGAAATTTATTGCTCGATTCCCGTCCGAGATATGGGTTTTCGAGTTGTCCGTCAAAGAACAGCGTGCTGTAGCTGAATGGAGCAACGTTATTAGCATTGTTCGACAGCCACAGAAGCGGAGCGTCGTAATAGATTCCGTACCCGCTCCGGATCGCAGTTTTGCCATCTCCAAAGGGATCCCAAGCGAAGCCAATCCGTGGCGCGAAGTTGTTGTAATCCCGCTGAGAGACGGGTCCGGGTATCTTACCGCCCTTCGGATCGTCATCACCGTAGTAGAGGAGGCCGGGGGGCGCATTGAGGAAAACCTTTGATTTGATGCCCTTCTGGTAATTGCCCAAATCAAATGTCTGGTTGCGGAGCATCGTGTCGCTGATAAAGTCGAAAGGTTCCCAGCGCAGCGCCAGGTTTATCGTGAGCCGACGGCTTATACGCCAGACATCGCCAAAAAAGAAGCCCTTTGTAAACTGGCGCCGGTTTTCCAATTCGCCGTTGTTCTGGGTGAAATTGGAAAATCTTCCAAGCATGAAATCGGCGCGATCAAAACCTGGTGAGTTGCCGCCGCTCGTCACATGCCCATCAAACTGCCACGCGCCGGAGCTGTGAAACACCGTGTCTTCGTTGTACTGACTCCAGGCGAACTGGGCGCCCCAAGTAAATGTGTGCGACCCTTTCATCCAGCTCCAGTCATGCTGGATCTCCTCCGCCGCCCGGTTGAAGCCGACTTTCGGGTCGCTGTTTATGCTGGCGCCGCTATTCGTCATAGATACGGCCACGTCGTTCGAAGCAGCGTATAGCCTGAGCCCAAAATCATTCACGTTTTTGTCGAAATCACTGATCAATTGGCTTACCTGGTGCACCCCACTGATCTGGCGTATGCACCATTACACCAGGCTGGAGCATGAAATTATGCCCCAGCGTGGCGTTGCTGGTGTCCTGATAACCTTGGACGCGACCGGCATGGATGTTATCCGAGGGCGAGTGGTAGGGATTGCTCTGGTGGTTCTCAAAGACGCGAAAAAGCAGGTTATGTTTCTCATTCACTACATAGTCCAAGCGACCGATGACCTGCTTTCCGTTTTCCGGAATGGCAATGGTGTAGCGGGTAAATCCATCCGCATCGGGCAGTGGCGAGACGCTGAGCAACTTTAACGCCCCGGGCGAAAGACGACTCTGCGGGATGATGTTCTGTGGAAAAGGCGCCCTGGTAAGAGGGTCGTAAATTGTAATCGGGTTGGAGGAAAAGTCACCCTGTCGCTCGGCCGCGGTCAGGGTCTGAACGCGCGTAGCGCCGGAAGCAGTCCGAATCCAATACTGCTGATATCCACCAAAGGCAAACAGCTTGTTTCGGAGAAGCGGCCCACCGAGCGTAAAACCAGCCTGATTGCGTTTGAGCTGATCCTGCTGGCGGGAAAAGAAATTGCTGGCGTTCAGCGCGGTATTGCGAACGAACCAGAAACCGTCGCCATGGATTTTGTTTGTGCCTGATTTCGTCACCACGTTGACCGCGCCCGCTGAGGTATTCCCTTGGTCGATCGACATATTGCTGGTCTCAACCGAGAACTCCTGAACGGCATCGGGGAACGGAAACGGAAGGTTCGTGTTCATCAAGCTATCCATATTCGTGCCGCCGTCCAGCGTGAAGCGGACGTTGTTATTACGCGACCCGTTGACCGAATATTCCTTGGTTCCACGCGGGCCGCCAACTCGTGGTGACGTCGCCCGTGTTACTGCCGAATGCGACGACCCCAGTTGCCAGTAACGCCAGGTCCGCAGCATTGCGTCCGTTGAGCGGCAATTCGACAACCCGGGCCTGATTGATCGTTTCCTTAATGGTGGACGAGCGAACCTCGACCTGCGATGCCGCTGCATCGACTAAGACTGTAGTTTTGATATCGCCGATCTCGAGCGTGACATCAACTTTCACGCTTTCGGTGGCCTGCAACAAGATGCCGGTCCGCTCGTAACGTTTGAAGGCCGTCTGCTCGACTGTGAGGGAATAGGTTCCGACCGGAAGCGAAGGGAAAAGATACTGACCGGTTTCATTGGTAACGATCTTGCGGACCTGGCCCGTGCTATCGCTGACCAACGTTACCGATGCCCCTGGAACCGCGGCTCCCTGAGTATCTGAGATCCCACCGAAGATAGCCGCAGTATCGCGCGATTGTCCGAAGATCATCGCCGTACAAAGAACTGATGAAAGAATAACCAGAACTCGCATAGCTGCCCCTTTTCAGATTGGATCGTTCCATTGCACAGCGATGGTTTCAAATATTCATCGCTGAACTTCCGGCAAACGTTTGCCGGGCCGCATACATCTTCGAGTTTCTACACCGCACGTGTCCGATCCGCGCAGATTTTTTGTTCACTCTGTTCAAGGGTGTACTGTTCCGAATGGACCCAGTCAAGATTTTGCGCCGCTAGTTCGGTCGGCGGCTGAGGAGCCATAACCTCCCTTTCCCTTAGGTAGCAGAATCATACTCCTAGCGCTTGCGGAAAACAATGTCTTCCTACGCGGAAGTTTCTTGATCCTGGAAGATTGGAGTTTACATGGGGTTGAGCGAAGGCCGAGTTGCGTCCATTTGCGAGATCAGCGGCTGATCATGGAGAAGCTCCTTCGTAGGCCTCGACGGCGGCACGCGCATCGGGGAATGGCATGAGGGTTCGCATGAGGATGAGAAGGAAGTCGCTCCATTCGATGGGTTTCGGAAGGTCAGCCGTTTTTGCCTTGGGCGCCTCTGTCTTTGATTCTTCTTTGGGCTCTGGCTGCCGATGTACACGTATCACGGCGGCTCCGGAATTCGGCCCGTAATTGGGCGTGACTTCGATCATGGCTGCAGATTATTGGCTGAATTTCTTGGGTTCGTTTGGAAATTTTTGGTTTATCCGGGCGCAGATCGAAAAGAGACTTTCGACGCCGCGTATGTAGGCGCGGCTGCGTAATGGGATTCGTTCCTCGGGTTAGAATTCCGCGCTTTGGCGCGGTTAGCTCCGGATGCTTCCATTTTTCGCTTCGGTGCGCATGATTCCTCCTGGTTGAAAGTTACCATGCGTAGTGGTGGGTTTCGGGAGTGATTATTGGTTAAGTTGTTGGATTTTAAGGTGGATATACTCGTGGTTGGGGGTGTTAACGGCTGGTCTTAGGTTGGCCGTTTTGGTTTTTTGCCGGGTTGGGATTCATAATCTAAAGCACGCCATACATCGCGGTCGGATTTTAGCACCAACTGCGGTTTGGGTCCGCCCGCAAGGAGGACAAGACAAGTAGGACAAGACAAGTAGGACAAGACAAGTAGGACAAGACAAGTAGGACAAGACAAGTAGGACAAGACAAGTAGGACAAGACAAGTAGGACAAGACAAGTAGGACAACACAAGTAGGACAACACAATTCTGCATATCGAACTGCCGGACTTACCCGGCATTCGGACACTCTTTGCTGCATGACGCGGTGCTGATCGCGGCGGCGTTCGCTTTGCGGGCAAAGGCTATGTCACCTCTTTTCCAGCGTCGGGTATTTGACTCCGAGTTGGTCCAGGTAGTTATCGTACTTCGATGAATCGAAATACAAAGGTTTCATTCGCTCCAGGTACTCGGCCATGATTTTCCGATTCAGCCAGATTGCGGGCTTATCCTCCGGCCGCAGGAATGACTTGTATTGCAACTCTTTCGTTTGGACATTCCGGAAATAGTCCCACGCATTTTTTACTAATTCCGGCTGCGTCAAGATGTCGAGGAGCGTAAGCGCCAGGACTTTCGCGCCTGTGGTTGCTCCTTTATGCGCTATCGGTGTCGCCATGGCCATCGCGTTGGCCCAGTTGTGACCGGGGAGTCCGGGGATGTTCGACGGATATTGGAGCGTTACCGTCGGCACGTTCCACATGATGTCGCCAATGTCGTCGGAACCGCCACCCATCCGCTGCTCGGGCTTGGAGGGCGCCTTCAGTTCCTCCAGTTTGACCTTGAGGCCGTTCGTTTCCTTGTTGCCGAGCATCTTCTGCACAGCTTTCGCAAAGGCCTGATCGTCTTCCGACCAAACCGGTATCCCGACGGACTGGATGTGCTTGTACATGGCCTCGGCGATCGGCTTGTTGCCGTGATTCGGCCAAGCCGAGCCGAGCACTCGCGACGTCCACTTCGTCTTCGTCATGAGCGCCGCGCCCTGAGCCATTTCGTCGCCCGCCTTCCACAAATCCATGATCATCGGGTAGTCCAGTTCGCGGAAGAAATACCAGACGGAAGCATTGCGCGGCACCACGTTCGGCTGGTCACCACCGTTCGTGATGACGTAGTGGGAACGCTGTTGGAGCCGCAGATGCTCGCGGCGGAAGTTCCAGCCGATGTCCATCAGCTCAACCGCATCGAGAGCGCTGCGTCCACGCCAAGGCGCACCCGCGCTGTGGGCGCTCTCACCTTCGAACGTGTATTCTACGGAGACCATTCCGGTCTGTGAAGAGTCTCCCCACGAGGTAGCCAATTCGCTGCTGACGTGAGTAAAGATTACGACGTCAACGTCCTTGAAGTAGCCGGCGCGGACATAGTGGGCTTTCGGCGCCGAGTTGTTCTTCGGCAACTCCCGGCCAGAGGCGAATCGTGCCCGGCAGTTTCTCTCGTTCCATCAGCCGCTTGATCGCCAATGCAGCGGTGATGTTGACTGCCGCGCCGGAATTGTGGCCTTCTCCGTGCCCCGGGGCACCTTCGATCAGCGGCTCGCGGTAGGCGACTCCGGGCTTCTGCGAGGCCTGCGGGATGCAGTCGATGTCAGAGCCAAGAGAGATCACCGGTTTACCGGAGCCCCATGACGCGATCCAGGCGGTCGGGACACCAGCGATGCCGGTCTCGATCTTGAAGCCTTCTTTCTCGAGGATATTCGTCAGATAGCGAGATGTCTCGACCTCTTGAAATCCGAGTTCGGCGAAGCTGAAGACGGAATCGACCATCACCTGCGTCCGCTTCTTCATGCCTTCGACCTGTCCAGCGAGATCGGAGCGCATGGCGGCCAATTTGTCTGCAGACTGGGCGCTCACGACAGAGGAGAGTAAGAGGAGTATCAAGGCGGCGCGGATCATGATTGGCATCACGATAACACGCCATCGCGTCAGGCCGGAGCCTTCGAGGCGGTCACCAGGGTTGTGCCCGCAAACGGTTTCCCCACCAGAATCTCCATCCTAATCGACGCCGCTCCACATTCGACGCTTCAAGCGTCCGCAGGGTATTTTCATAGGTCGCAGTAGCGCGAAGATCGGCTATGACTGTTCGGCCGCAGGCCGGGCTCCGGTTTACTCGCTGGCGTTTTGGAGAATATTGATCGTTCGCTTACCGAGCGCCTTAAGTTGGCGCGAATTCCCTTCCGGGAAAAGAGCGTTGAAGCGATCGATCAGATTTCTCGGCAGATGCATTTTCTTATCGTAAACATACCAGTGTACGGCCTCGGGAAAATCGCCGGTCACCGCCTGAGTGCTCAGCGGCTGGAAACCAGGGCAGTCATTCGCGGGCGCCGTCAAGCCGCCTTCATAACTCCAGGTCGGGCCGCCCGCAGGTATCAGAGCACGCAGATCAACGCCGAAGACATCCACTGCGGAACCCGTGCGCTTGGGCAAGTCCGGCGGAAACAGCCGCTGAAGTTCTCTATCAGAGTTGCCGGAATCAATGAAGACGCCGATAACCAGAAGCGGGCGGTTGCTGGAGGCGCATGCCGCAGCTCCACCTTGGCTGTTACGGATCAGGTGAACAAAATGAATTTCCATATCCGTTCGGCGGCCGTTGACGGTGTGTTCGGATGGAGTGTGGAAGTGAAACTGTACGAGATCGTAGGGGATTCCATTGAGCCGAACTTCCGCTCCAGGTCCCGGCGTGGGAAGAACCTTCAATGTGCCCCATTCGTGCGCTATGAGCCGGCCAGGAGAGGTTTCGTCCGTATTGCCATAGGTATTTGTCAGCTTCACATTCACGATTCCATAGTTGAAGTCGATGTGCGGTGGATTAGGATCCCGGACCGTGCTGGAACGGGAAATATCCACTGGGCTTTGTTCCGTGGGTTGCGCCACGAGTTGGAGGCCCAGCAGCAGACCGATTCCCAACGTGGCCACTACAGATTTCCGCGGTGACCGTGGTAGAAGACTCATGAACCCTCCTTGATTGGGCAAGTAAACTGCGCCGCCGGCGTTATCACCGTCGACCAGAGTTAGAGCTACCGGTACCGAAGTCTGTCGTGCGCAGTACGTTCTAGACCAAATCTCTTGTCGAGTAGCACATTAGTCTACTTTGCTTTTTGCGAATCGCAATGAGAAAAGTGAGACGCTTGGCCGTGGGAGCGCAACCGATCAGCCTCAATATGCCGGCAGGTCACCGGCCGCAAGTCATAGCGAAAAGCCACCGTCGACCATGTGGATCGCGCCGGTCGTAAAGGCGCTCTCATCCGACGCTAGGTACACCGCGAAGGCGGCAATCTCGACCGGTCTGCCGAGGCGGCCTACCGGCTGGCGATCGACGAACGCCTGGCGGACTTCGGCGACCGGTTTCGCTTCGCGGCGCGCCAACTCTTCAATGCGGACTTCGAGCGACGGTGATTCGATTGTGCCGGGACAAATCGCGTTGCAGCGTACACCCTTCCGGATCACATCCGCTGCAACGGCCTTCGTCAGCCCGATTACTGCCGCCTTAGATGCGCCATAGGCATATCGATTCGGCAGGCCTCTGACAGAAGATGCTCCCGAGGCGACGTTGATGATCGACCCGCTCCCTCGCTGAAGCATACCCGGCAGAAATGCACGGATGGTCCGGTGCATTGACTTCACGTTTACGTCGAAGCTGTAATCCCAGTCTGCGTCCGTGCATTCCAGCACGGACCCGTGATGCACGAATCCTGCACAATTGAAGAGAATGTCAACGGGGCCGATTTCGCGTGCAAGCGCCTCAACGTCGCCGGTGGATCGCACATCGAGCTGCCGCAGTTCACAGGCAAGACCGCTAAGCCTGGCAGCATCGATGTCCGTCGCGAAGACACGCGCGCCTTCCTGTACAAATGCTTCGGCAGTCGCCCTCCCGATTCCAGCACCGGCTGCAGTGAGAAGCGCACTCTTGCCGCTCAATCGTCCCATTAAAATCTCCTATCATTTTGCGTGTTCGTTGAGGCGCGGATTTCAACCTCTTTGAACCAGCCTACATTGCTTAAAATCCTGACTCCGCTGAGCGTTCAGTCGTCTGAGATGTCCTGGTTGGTGTAGTCCTTCAGCATCGTGGTCGCGAGAAGCGAAATGACCGCACACGCAAGGATGAACACAGCAATCGGCGTAGCGGAGCGATAGCGATGCAGCAACCAGGACGCGATGAGAGGAGCGGGACCGCCCGCAATCAGGGAGGACAATTGGTACCCCAGCGACGCGCCACTATAGCGAAGGCGTCCAGGGAAGGATTCGGCGATCAACGCAGCTTGCGGGCCGTACATCATGTCGTGCGGTATTAGCGAAAGCACAATGGCGAGTAGCGACCATCCACGGCATCCTGGTGTCGAGCAGCATGAAGTAAGCGAACCCGAAGACACCAGTGAGAGCCGCTCCCAGCATGTAGATTCGTTTGCGTCCAAGCCGGTCGGACAAATGCCCGAAGAAAGGAATGGAGACGAATGAGAGCGTCGCGGCGGCGAGCACGGCCATCAGGAGAAAGTCGCGGGTGAAGCGCAATACCTCCGTTCCATAGGCGAAGACAAACGCAGTGAACACATAGAAGGGAGCCTGTTCAGCCATGCGGCATAAGGCTGTCAGGAGGATCTCGCGAGGTTGGCGACGAAGTACTTCGAGGACCGGCGCGCGCTCAATCCGGCGCTCGGCCACGAGTCGAACAAATACGGGCGTCTCCTGAATACCCAACCGGATGTACAGGCCGAGCACTACAAGAACGATGCTGAACAAAAAAGGCACGCGCCAACCCCAGGTCAGGAATTGCTCGCCCGACACGGCGCTCATTGCCAGGACTGCGAGATTCGCAAGAAACAGTCCGGCCGGCACACCGAACTGCGGCCAGGAAGCGATGAAGCCGCGATGTCGGTTGGATTGCGCCCATTCCATCGAGAGAAGCACCGAGCCGCCCCACTCGCCGCCGACGCCGATGCCCTGAATGAAGCGCAGCACCGTCAGCAGGATTGCACCCCAAATCCCGATGTGTTGATAGCCGGGGACGAGGGCAACGAGAAATGTGGCAATGCCCATCAGCAGCAACGTGACAACCAATGCAGCCTTTCGGCCCAGACGGTCACCGTAATGCCCGAAGATGGCAGCGCCGATCGGTCTCGCGAGAAAACCCACGGCGTAAACACCAAAAGCCTCCAGAGTGCCGACAAGAGGATCGGCCTGCGGAAAGTAGAGGCGGGCAAACACAAGGCCGGTGACGGTGCTGTAGAGGAAGAAGTCGTACCATTCAATCGCAGTCCCGATTGTGGCAGCCAGCACCGCGCGGCGAAGTTGCCGCCGATGCCCTGCATCGCTGATACTGCCCGAATCGTGGCTGACGACCATGTTGCCAGTTTACGGCGTATCTCATGCTTCGAGCCAGCAACAATATTACGTTCGCCGAGACAGAGGTAACGAGGGTCTCATAAACCGTAGACGGTCTTCAGTATGTCTCCGGCGCGCTTCAGCAGTTCTCCGCGATTGCCTTTCCACGAATTGCTGTCGTAGTAGGAATACCAAGGTATACCCGGATAATAGTGCCGCAACATGGGTCCGCACATCTCTCGGCAAGGGATACGTTCGGTGAAAATCTGAAGTACTTGTAGGTGCGGCCGTGTCCGGAACCACTCCGCCGCACGTCCCTCAGAGTGGAAGCCGACCTCCGCATTGGGACTTGCCGCCGGACCGAACAATCGAGTGAGTTCGGCAATGGTTACGTTAGGATTTACCTGGATTCCCTCCACGCCATTCCTGTCCCGATAGAGCCAGGCGGTGACATTGATTGCCCCCAGGGCATCGCGCGTCGTTAGCAGAGGGCTACTGGTACGCCGGTACCGCAGTGCGGCTTCCGGCAGTCGCGGGTCACATCGCGGACTATCGATCGGCAGAGCGTTAGGTATCCTCGGCATCGCTCGGCTCCTTGCGATTGAGATTCATGTGTACCACAGCGAACGGAGGCTCGGCGCGTACTGAGTATGCCTTCGGGAAAGCTGGATCAGTCACACCGTACATTCACGGTCGAATTCGCCGGCGCAAGTCCAACGAAATACCCTCGCCGCGCGTTTTAAAGAAAGCCACAACTGGAAAGTGATCTGACGTGAGCCTAGCCTCAGGATCTTCGGCGTGATTCGTAAAGATGTCGGTCGCGACGCGCCGCGCTTGAACAAACTCCTCCAACGCGTCCGCAGACACCACACAATGGTCATAGTTCCGAACCGCGGCGCCGCCACTTGCAGCAGGGCTGCGTGACGTTGGGTCATGCACGGTCACTGCAAAACGGCGTTCACCCGACTGAAATCGTGGATCCCTGTCGAACACCTCGTCAAGTGTGATGCCTCCGTTACCTGTCTGTCCACTCAGCAACGATGGCGTGTTGAAATCGCCACACACAACGACATCAGGATCATGATCCGTCTGGGTAAAGTACCAGTCCAAATAATCGAGGATGGCACGAAGCTCACGCATGGATTCGGCTGTATCGCCGTCCGCAAACCTAAGGTGCAGGGTAATGAAAGTGAAATCGAAATCACCAATCTGGAACTGACCGACGCGGGGAGGGTGCAATGCGCGCGTCTCGTCAGCTATAATTCTTCCGGCTGAATCGCTGCGGTCTGTTGTCAGTAAGAGGAAAGAATCTCTCAGAAACGCGGAATTCCTATGCCAAAAGCCGTTGTCCATGGAATCCGTTGTGTCGGTGAATGCGGAATCCCAAGCAGATGGCCCGCCGGGTAGCATCGTACGCAGGAATTCTGCGGATTCATCATTAGAAACCTCCTGTGCCGCGAGAACCTGGTAGGAACCGCCGAACAGACTGACAAGTGCGGCTTGCACCATCGGCGGTCGGGCGCTTCCTGATGTTGATGACGTACCACCAACCTGGGTATTCCAGGAAACAATCGCAAGCCAATTCGGGGGTATCTGATCGCGATCAGTAGGAATCTCGGGCAGAAATGCAGGACTGCGTTCGCCGCGCAGTTGCTGCAAGCGCGCATCGATCTGCGGTCCAGTTCCAGCCGCCTGCGTTGCGCCCGCGATGGCGATCACCACCCCCGGCTGACTCGAAGCAGTGCCCACGGTGATCTCAATCGGCTGGAGACCACTTGCAACCGATTCAGGAACACGAACATTCAACTGCAGAACACCGCTGACGAGACCAGGGGCCGAACCAGCATAAAGTACTTCCGCGCGGATGCCTGAAATACTTACGGAAACTTGCTGGGCCTGCGTTGTGGCTCCTGTTGTAATCCGCCCGTCTTCGGCCATCGGAACAGTCTGACCTCCACCGGTCGCATACACGACCACAACCGAACCTTTCCCCGCGGGAGTTGTTGCGCTGTTGACTTGATTGTCTTGATTGAGTACTGCGCCAAGGCCATGGCCTGACGAGTCAAATGTAAAAATACCAGGCGTAGATGGCACGACTTCAAGTGTGATTCGGTTGGAAATCCGACCGTTATACTCCACCTGTAAATCTGTTGTGGCACGTGCGCTTACAGCGTACGGCACAATCGCGCTCACTTGGCCGGCTGTAGTGTAAATGATAGGGCCGGGGACGCCGTCGAATAGAACGCGTGTTCCGGATACGGATTTGGTAATGAATTGCCGGTCTGGCGTCAGTTGCAATCCCGACAACGCCTCCGGGCCAAGCGAGGAACCGAAGATCGTTATGATCTCACCTGGAGCAATAGCGCCGGGCAAAAACGTTGCCGCGTTTGTCACTCCCGCCGAGGAGATTTGCGGTGTGGCCGGCGTGAAGCATGGCGCTGATGCGGATCGGCTGTTTCTCGGTGACGGCGGGCCAGTAGTAAAGTCCGTCTGGTTGTCGTTTGTGTCAACACAACCGCCAGAACGGCGGATCGCTGCCGTGGTGTTTGTCAGCGCAGCAGTTGGCCGACTCTCAGAAGCATTCGCTTCACCATAGCCGACAAAGTCCACAATTTGTGAAGTGCTTGGGGAGGTTCCGGTCAGCAGGGTCGAGCCAGTTACCAATGCAACCTTACCTGATGTTGCGCTCAGGCTTAGTCCGCCGGTCACATCTGCCGCCGGCAGCGCGCTCGTTCCTCCGTTTCCTTGAGCCAGCTGCAGGAGATAATACTGCCCTGGTTGGATAGAGCCGGTAAGGGGGGCTCGATCCCAACTGGATCCGGAGGCCGAGGCGTATTGGATGGTCCAGCCGTTGATATCTACGGCGGCGTTACCTCGATTGAATAGCTCAATAAAATCGTTCCTAAAGGTCGCGCCCGTATTCCCGCCGCCGCCATAAACTTGACTGATTACGACGTTGGACTGGGCTCGTGCCGACATACAAAGCGTGGTTAGGATTAAGGCGCGCCAAGGCGCAATCGGCCTCATTAAAGACACAATTTCTCCAATTGACTACACGGTTGAATTACTGCCAGGCATCCCAAAAAAAGATGATAAGATCTCAGGCAATCCCGATTAAATACCCCGATTAGTACTATCTTAGTACCTCCGTGCGGGATCGGTCTCGCAAGACTACCCACGGCGTAAGCGACAAAAGCGTAACCGTCCGAAGTAGCTTTCAATTACCCATAAGTGGCGAGCCGAGCGAGAAGCCTAATTCGATATCCACCCGGCGAGATAGGCCTCTCCACATAACAGTTGGTCCCGGCGGAGGATCACCGGACCGTGCAAGATAGCCGCCTATCGAGCAACCTTGACCATATAAGTTGAAAGTGAGTGGTTTGATTGTGGCTGCGGGGTTGTGTCCTGGACCAATCGATCGAGAAATTGGATTTTCGATGTCGGTGAGAGCTGGGGATTCCGTCGAAGATGAACGCGTATTCCGAAGGGAACGCGAACGGCATTCCGGTCTGAAGGCGAACAGTGATCGGAGCGTAGCGACGCTGGCACTTCGATTGTGCAGTAGCTATTCGCCTTCGTCAAGCAAAACGATCCGAAACGAAGCGGAGGACAGACGGTTGCTAGCGAGGATAGGGGTGCGGGGAAAGGGGCGCAGTCCCTTCCCGCTCATTGCACAGAGACCCCGGCGAGCGTCAGCTCGGCGGCTGGCCACCACGTTTTTTCCGCATCGATTCTCCTCGCATTTCGAGACGGTGTGCATTATGCACAAGCCGGTCGAGAATGCCATCGGCTATTGTGGGATCGCCGATCTGCTCGTGCCACCGCGCCACCGGCAGTTGCGACGTCAGAATCATCGATCGCCTTCGATAGCGGTCTTCGCAAATTTCCCAGAAATCGCGCCGTTCGGGCTCGCTCAATGGCGCCATCGCCCAATCATCGATTACCAGCAAATCAATTCGGCTCGGCTTGGCAAGTAAGTTTCGTAAGCTGCCATCGGCTCGCGGCATTGCCAGATCGCGGAACAACGCCGCCGCTCGCAGATATAGTGCTGAGTATCCGTCACGGCACGATTTTTGTGCCAAAGCGCAGGCGACGAAGCTCTTGCCAACACCCGTCTCGCTCAATAAATATGCAAATACCGCTGCCGCTCCCACTCGCTGATGCTCTGGTGGTATTGCCGCCACTCTTCGCGTTTGACGTCCGCGTAATAGGCGGCATACTCTTTTCCGAGAGCCTTCCGCAGCACATCATCGCATTCGAAAGAATCCACAGCCTCTTGAAGGGTCGTGGGTAGGCAGGTAATGTTGCGCCGCCGCAGTTCATGCTCAGGCATTTCGTATAGATTGTCGCTGTTGGCTTCGCCGGGATCGATCTTGTTCTCGATTCCGTCGAGGCCGGCCGCCAGCATCGCCGCAGTCGCGAGATACGGGTTGGCAGCGCCATCCACAACCCGATTCTCGATACGGCCAGGTCCGGGAATTCGCACCATCTGGGTGCGGTTGGATACACCATAAGTCACATACACTGGCGCCCAGGTGGCTCCGGAGCGTGGCGCCCCGCGGATCAAACGCTTGTAGCTGTTCACCAGCGGCGCGACGATTGCAGCCAGGCCGCACGCGTGATGTAGCAGACCGCCCATGAACCATCGGCCTACCTGTGAAAGACCCAGCGCATCGCTCTCGTCCAGAAACAGATTCTTGCGTGTCTCAGCGTCGGCGAGGCTCATATGATAATGTGCGCCGTTGCCGGTCGCGTTCGCGAACGGCTTGGGCATAAAAGTGGCCCACAGGCCGTGCTGCTCAGCGACCGTCCGGACCATCCACTTGAAAAACGTCTTGCGGTCCGCTGTGGTCAGCCCGTCGGAATACGTCCAATTGATTTCAAACTGGCAGTTCGCATCCTCGTGGTCGCTTGCGTAAGGATCCCAGCCGAGTTCCTGCATGTATCCCAGCAGTGTGGTCATCACGTCCAAGTTGCGGTATAGCGCTCGCAGATCGTAGCAGGGCTTGGCGGCAGTATCCAGTGCGTCCCACGGCTCATATTCCTGGTGGGAGTTCTTCTTGAGCAGCATGAACTCGGGTTCGACACCAACGTTCAGAATAAAACCCTTCTGGCGCGCTAGATCTAGTTGCCTTGTCAGGATGCTGCGCGGGCAGTACGGCCACGGCTGGCCATTGACGTACAGATTACCCGCCATCCAAGCGACATCCTTCCGCCAGGGCAAAATCGTGAGCGAATCGAGGTCCGGGATACTCATAATGTCCGGATCGTGCGGGCCCTGGTTCAAGTCACCGGCCGCAAAACCCGCAAAACCTGCCCCGTCACGCGCCATTTCCTCCAGATGAGCGATGGGAACCAGCTTGGCTTTGGGCGCGCCACTCAATTCAACAAACGAGCAGAAAACGTACTCGATGGCTTTGTCTTTTGCCAGCCCCTGGATCTGACTCAGCATTTGATCTCCTCGTAACTGAAACAGCTGGATGCCCATTTACGATCAGGACGAAACGGCGGCCGCGGCCTTCTCGCCCACTAGCTGTCCGCCGTAAAAGCGCGCCGGCGAGAACGCCTCAATCAGTTTAGGCGTCTTCTTTGTCGCGATCAGTTCGGCAAGCAACTTGGCCGCTGCCGGCGCCGCTTTGAAGCCATAGGTCCCCCAGCCGACATCTAGATAATAGTTTTCTACTTCGCGCGAAACGCCAATGATGGGTGCGAAATCCGGCGTCATGTCGCAGATGCCGGCCCACTGCCGCAGCACGCGCAAGCCCGAGAGTTGGGGAAAGAGCTCAAGCGTGTACGATGCCATCTGCTCCAGCGTCGGCAGCGTGCCCTTCAGGCTGTACGACTGGTAGGGATCGATTTCCGCACCGATCACAAGTTCTCCCTTGTCTGTCTGGTTGACGTAAACATGGAGACTAGCGGAGACGATCACCTTGTCGAGAAATGGTTTGAGCGGCTCGGTCACGCAAGCCTGCAGCGGATGGCTGACGATGGGCAGCGTCACTCCCGCCAGCTTGGCCACCATGGAAGCCCAGCCCGCCGTTGCGTTAACCACGGTACCGGCGGCCACCTCGCTGCGATTCGTGATGACGCTCTGCGCCCTCCCGCCGGCGACACGTACACCGGTTACCTCGGTATATGGATGGATTTCCACTCCCATCCGGTCGCACGCACGCGCGTAGCCCCACACGACAGCATCGTGGCGAATGATGCCGCCCGGCGGATGATAGAGCGCCGCGAGCACGGGCAGCCGCGGACGATCACTCATGTCCATTGCGGGCACCAGCTTGCGGATTTCATCACGGTAGATAAGCCGGCTATCCACGCCGAGAACCTGGTTGTTTTCAGCGCGGACGCGCAGACCTGCAATGGCGGATTCTGTGTGCGCCAGCGTCAGGTGCCCACATTGGCTGAAGAGCAGGTTCCACTCGAGTTCCCCAGAGAGGCGCTCATAAAGCCGGACGGACTCTTCGTAGAACGGAATACCTTCCGGAGTCCGGTAATTCGAGCGGATGATGGCTGTATTTCGTCCGCTGTTGCCGCAGCCCAAATAGCCGCGTTCGAGCAGTGCGATTTTCCGAATCCCATGGCGCGAAGCGAGATAGTACGCAATGCCCAGACCATGCACCCCGGCGCCCACGATGACCACGTCGTAACTTGGCTTCAGCGTATGGGAGCGCCACATGCGCTCCTTGCGGAACAATTTCAGCATGCGCCGCCACCAACCAACTGGAGTGCCTGCAACCCGAACGGCGACAGCTGGAACTCATGCCCGGCATGCAGGATGGCATGCCAGACGCTTTCACCGTATTCGCGGCTCACCAGGATATGGAAGGCCGGAATTTTCCCCAGATCCTCCCTCAGCACAGTGCTGTGCACATGGGCCAGGCTAGCCTGTCGGCACGCGAAGTTCTGCAGAGCGGCGACGTTTAGCGACGTCAACTTCCGCAAAATATCGACACTGCGCGGACCTGCAAGTAGAAACTGCGCATAGACCGATGTCACATCTGTGATATGGAACTGCTGCGGCAGACCTGATGATGCGGGTGAGCCCAATCGTATCTGTGCACTCACTGCATTGCTTGCGGCCGGTTCGCAAGTAACGAGATAATGCTGCCGCCCGAGTCCCCAAACGCGCCCATCCGGGATCACGGGCGCCATCTCCAGTCCGTCGCCCTTAAGATCGAGTTTTATCATCCAGCTTACGTCGCCGAGAGCCGCACTTCTTGCGAGATTCTTCGCTTCTACCTCCGCCCCTGCGAAATACGCCGGAACCTGCCAGCCGTGGTGCTCCGTCAGGCTCGCACCGGCTCCCCGGTGTATATGAAAGAGGGCTGTGTGACGGATCGCGGTCATAGTCACATCCTTAGGCGCTCACCGGCTGGATCGTAGAAGGCGTCCCGTACGATGCGCGCCTTCGCCACGCCGCCATTGACGCGAATCTGAATTTCCGCGCCTTCGGCAGCCGATTTGGCCAAAACCCAGGCTAGTCCGACAGCCTTTCCATTCGTTGGCGAGTAGCGAGCGCTCGTCACCCGACCCGCCAATGCGCCGTCCACTAGAATCGCAGCGCCATCCTGCGGTATCGCCTCTTCGTTCATGACGAAGCCCACCAACTTCTGCTGCGGCTCTGCCTGCGCAAGGCGCGAAAGCGCATTCCGTCCGATGAAATCGGCCTTATTCAGCTTTGCAACCCACGCCATTCCGGACTCGTACGGATTCGACAGCGCATCGGTATCGACTCCGACAATCACGTGCTTCTTCTCCAGACGGAGTAGGCGTTGCGCTTCAATCCCGAACGGCCGGATCCCCAGGCTCTTACCGGCGTCCAACAGTTTGTTCCAAAGATATTCGCCATACTCAGCAGGAAAATGAATTTCCCAGCCGGTCTCACCGACGAAACCGATGCGCATGAGGAACGATGGCACACCGGCAACCTCAGCGTCCCGGCAAGTCATATACGGAAAGGCATTTGAAGAGAGATCGCACTCCGTTAGGGTCTTGAGAACATCACGCGCCTTCGGGCCCGCCAGATTCACAGCCGCCCGCCCGCCAGTCACGTTCGTAATCCCCACGTTCCAGCCAGTGCCCACCAGCCACCACTCGAGCCACTGCTGAACGAAATCGAGGTTTCCCGTGGTGGTCGTAATGAAATAGTGATCGTCCGCCAACCGGGAAATAGTGCCATCATCGAGCATTATGCCGGCATCGTCGCAAAGCACGGAATAGCGCACACCGCCCGGCTTCAAGTCCGAAAAGCGATTCGTATAGACCTTGTCGAGCAGCTTGCCGGCGTCGTGCCCCTTAACGTCCAGCTTGCCCAGCGTGCTGACGTCGATTAGACCAAGATGCTCACGAACCGCGCGGTACTCCTGTTCCACGCATGCCCGCTCAGAATCGCAGGAGGCGGTCCGGTAATACCGCGGCCGCTTCCATTCGCCCATATCCAGCCACACCGCGCCGGATTGATCGTGCGCGTAGTGCATCGGTGTGCGGCGGACGGGATGGTGACGGGGCCCGGCGAGCGCGCCTAGCGAGACCGACGGATTCGGCGGTCGCGAAGTGGTCACGCCCGTCTCGCCCATGCCGCGTCCCGTCTGGTACGCGCAGACACCTATTCCCGCCAACTGGCACATCCTGCCCTGGCATGGCCCCATAGTCAGAGTGGTGTAGCGTTTCAGAGTCTCGATATGATCGAACCCTTCGCTGATTCCGTCTCGCAAATCGGCGGTCGAAACATCGGAGCAGAAACAGACGAACGAGCGTTTGTGGAATGAAACGTCTTCCGGCGGCAAAAGCAATGCGCGAACGAGTCCAGTGCCCGTCACTTCGCCCACCGCACTGATATGCGCCGGAAGATTAACTGGCAGGAAAGCTGCTCGATCTTTATCCCACGAGAGTTTTCCTCCGGACTGATTTAGCAAACCGGCATTCGGCACGCGCTGTCCGCACATCACCACAAGATCGCAGGCGAACCTTCCGTCCGTGGCGTGCACAGCCGTGACATGCGACGAGCCGGCGCAAGAGATGACCTGATGCGGGCCCAAGATCGTTACAACTTCGACTTCGGCTTCACGCAGGTCCGCCACAACTTCATCGCCCTGCTCGCCCTGTGCAATGATTACGGCACGACTGCCCGGCCTAATCTGGTGCAGACGAATCAGCCGCTGGACTGCCGTAGAAAGCATCACGCCCGGCAGATCATTGTTTTCAAATGTGAACGGAACCTCGTACGCGCCTGTGGCGACTACGACGCGCTCAGAACGTAAATGGATCAGCCGTTCGATTGCGCCGGCGTGCGGGCTGAACTGCAGAACACCCAGCAGATTACCTTCGTACAACCCAAAACAATACGCGCGAGAAAGGATCTCGACTCGGGGATTGGACTTAAGCTGTGCAATCAACTCGGCTGAAATGCCGCCGGCTTGCTTTCGATACCGCAGGTGCCCGCCAAGTTCCGGCTGATCATCCACTAGCACGACGTGAGACCCATCTTGCGCCAGTTTGAACGCCGCCTGCAATCCCGCTGGCCCGCCGCCCACTACAGTGACTTGGGAGTGCATCCACGCGTGCTCGTAATCCTTCGATCCGCTGCCGGGTTCGGGAGCCACCCCCAGGCCGGCTACCCTCCGAATGTACGGCTCGGCCAAATGCCAGGTCGACTTGTGCGTCATGGCTTTGTAGTACCAACCCACCGGCATCAGCCAGTCGAAACGCTGCACACCCGCAAGCCAGTCATGATCCAGTGAAGGATAGGCATTCTGGTGGCGAACCTGCATGCCCGCACGCGCTGGCGTGATGCATGTTCGTACGTTGGGTATTCCGTCCACATTCATCATGCAGTTGGGGCAGTTCCCCGCCATGCACAGCAAACCGCGCGGCCGGTGATATTTGAAGCTCCGCGTGAAGATTCGCCGGCCCGCTCGATAGAGTGCTGACGCTACTGTGTCACCCGAGCGCGCTTCCACGCTCTGGCCGTCAAATTGGATTGTGAATTTTTCGGTGTTCTCCGCCACTGGTCCCTACTCGGGATAGAACGCTTCTACAACCTCGTTAGTCGTCGTATTCCTCAACGCTTGTAGCCACTGGCGACACCCGGAACGGTGGAACCACCACTCTTTCTGTACGCCGGACTCGTTGGCTTTGGTGTAGGTATACTCCATCCATTCCAGAGCTGCTGCGTCGGGTTGAGGGCGCTTTTTCACCTCGCCGCCAAAGCGGAATTCATAGACGCTTCGCTTGCCGCAGTGGGGGCAGCGGTATCAAAAAAGACACCGCATCACCTCCCAAAAACCTTCCTCGTCCCCGCCAGGGGTATGCCGCAAATGGCCGAGGCCTCCGTCGACAGAGCTGCCATATCTTCCGGCTCGAGATGATGGATATCCGATTTTCCGCATGCCCGTGCGAGCATCTGAATTTCGAGCGTCATGGCACGCAGCAGATTCGCCACGCGCTCTGCGCCCTCATCGATATCAAGCCTCTTCATCAGGTCCGGATCCTGCGTCGTAATGCCGACCGGGCATCGTCCCGTGTGGCAGTGATGGCAATAGTGCGGTTCCGTGCCGAGCTTCCGATAATCCTCGACATATAGGGGCCGGTTGCAGTTGAGCCCGATCAGTGCTGCCGTCCCGATATAGACTGCGTCTGCCCCCAGAGCAATCGCCTTGGCTGCATCCACGCCATCACGAATTCCGCCCGCTATAACGAGCTGCACTTCACCATATAACCTGCAGTCTTCGAGCGCTGCGCGCGCCTCGCATACCGCGGCCAGCGTCGGAATACCCGTGTGTTCCTGCATGATGGCAGGCGAAGCTCCAGTGCCGCCCTCCATCCCGTCTACGACAATGACGTCAGCGCCCGCCTTGGCCGCGAGCTTTACATCATCGAACACACGGCTGGCGCCCATCTTGATAAAGATCGGAACCTGCCAGTCGGTCGCCTCGCGCAGTTCTTCGACCTTGATGATCATGTCATCCGGTCCGAGAAAATCCGGATGCCGCGCCGGGCTACGCTGGTCGACGCCGGTCGGCAGATCGCGCTGCACTGCAATCATGTCCGAAACCTTGCTGCCTAGCAGCAAACCGCCCGTACCAGGCTTCGCACCTTGGCCGATAGTGAGTTCGATGGCGTCCGCCATTCGCATGTGATGGATATTGATGCCGTAACGTGATGGCAGCACCTCGTAAATGAGCGTGCGGCTGTTTTCGCGTTCGGCCATCAGCATGCCGCCATCGCCCGTGGTATTCGATGATCCAGCCGCCCGTGCGCCGCGAGCCAGCGCTACTTTTGCGTTGTACGACAGCGCGCCCCAGCTCATTCCAGTGATCATGACCGGAATGTCCAACTGGATCGGCTTGCGCGCGAACCGCGTGCCCAGTACGGTTCTCGTCGAGCATTTCTCGCGATAGCCCTCGAGCGGTATGCGTGTCAGGGAACAGGGGAGAAACGTAAGGTCGTCGAAGGTCGCCCAGCGCCTCTCGCGTAACGTGCCCCAACCGCGAATCCGATAGAGTCCCGACGCTGCCTTGGCCTGAATGTCATCGATGACCTCAGGCTGGAAGGTGCTCGAGGCTTGCAAGGGCTCTCTCGTACTCACAGCGCCTCCTGCCAAACTTTCCACTCGCGTTTATCGAAGTTCCAAAGTCTGCGTCCCGCAACGATTTTCTTGAAGTCTTGACCGTGGCGAGGCACGCTCGGGAGATGTTGCGCCAATGTGGAATCGAGCCAGGCAATGTCTTCTGTTGACGGCTCCTGAACCACGGCATCCATCCCCAACCCGCCGATGCGCCCGCCGACGAAGCAAACGGTCTCATACATCGAGTCGGCGAAAGCATCGCCCGCATCGCCGCAGACTACCATCGTGCCCTTTTGCCCCATGAAGCCCGCCATGTAGCCGCAGTTGCCGCCCACCAGTACGGTACCGCCTTTCATCGACACGCCCAGCCGCGCTGCCGCATCCCCGTGAATGACGACCGTCCCGCCCCGGATCGCTGCCGCTGCGCCGTTACCGGCGCTGCCGCGCACTACAACCTCACCGCCCATCATCGACTCCGCCAGACCCCACCCCGCACTTTCGTCGATCTCGATCCGCGGACCGTCAATCAAGCCGGCACAGTAATATCCCACGCTCCCCGCAAAGCGAATGTGAACCGGCTGGAGGACCGCCACGCCCAGATTGTGTCGCGCGCCGGGATCCTGCACCAATATTTCCGTATCACCGGCCTCGATCGCCCGCCGGATTTGCGCGTTGATCTCGCGCGGGCCGCTACCGTTGCAGATTATCTCTGCCATACTCGCACTTCTCTCACCTGTGCCTCGCGAACCGTATACCTGCCCGGCAGCGCCGCTCGAATGGCAATTTCTTCGGTCGCAACTGCCACGAAATCATCGTTCTCTGTCAGGACCAGCGGCTTGAGCGCAAACGTGTCTTTGACGAATCCGAGTCCGCTTTCCGTCCCGACCAGACAACTATACGAACCGTCCAGATCGCGTAACATCCCGTGTAGCGCATCCTCGAGACTCGCACCTTTGCGGAGTTGTTCGGCGAGATAAATCGCCACGACTTCGGAATCGTTCTCGGTGTAAAACCGTACACCCCTCTGCTCGTAACGGCGCCGGAGTTGGTGGTAGTTCGTGATGTGGCCATTATGCACGATTGCCAGATCCGGAAGGCCGTGGGCCCAGAACGGTTGGGAGTGGCTAAGATCAACCCGCGATTCTGTCGAAAGCCGAGTATGGCCCAAGCCGTGAGTACCTTTCATCTGCGAAATGCAGTATGTCTTCTCAAGGTTGTCGGGCGAGCCGGTTTGTTTTACAATCTCCAGCCTGTGACCGATGCTGACCACCTCGAACTCCTTATCTAGAGATTCGATGGAAGCGATCAACCCATTGAGATCGGTGTCGCCGCCCATCACGAAGCGCGCATAAGCTCCGGTTGTCGAGAAATGGCTGACACCGCGGAACGATTCCAGGCGCTCGGAAATGTGATGCGCTCGCGAATCGAGATCACCGTCGTCGCCCAGCTTCAGGCGCACTACAAACTTGTCAGCGTCCCGCGCGCCAAATAGCGCGACCCCGGCCGAATCGGGACCGCGGCATCCCAGCGCTCGCAGCATGTTCAGAACGGTCTGCCCTATCTCGCTCTGACCGCCGCCTTCTTTTGCAAAGAATCCGACAATGCCACACATTTTGATTTCAGGATTGCAGGATACTACAGAACGCTGGTCACTCCCGCACGTCGCCTTTAATTGGCAGGTTTTGCGCCGTTGGCCGTCCGAACAAGATATCCGGTATATCCTTCTTCGATCAGCTTGGCGACTGTGCCTGCCGCCGATAAGGGAATGTCATCGGAGTGCGCTTGGACGGCCAGCAGCACTTTGCCGCGATGTGGTTGGCCGGGCTGGAATCGCTCAATCACCAACATTGAAGACCGTGCCTGAACCCGCGCCAGAGGAAATTTAAGACCGCCGGTCGCGATCATCTGGCAAAGTCTGCGCCGTAACATCCGTTCGATTATATAGGCTAATACGCCTTGCGGACCTGCAGTTGAGTGCCCTCACGGATTTCATCACTAGCGCGACGCAAGACCAGGTCCCCGGGAGAGAGTTGCCCCAACACTTCAACCAACTCGCCGGCCGGCTGACCGCGGCGGACGTTGACCCACTCCGCACGGCTGCCTGAGTTGATCCGGATCACGAATGTACGCTCTGTCGTCGTGACGATCGCGGTGGGCGGCACAACGAGCGAGAGGTCTCCTCTTTGTGCGGGCCAATCGATCTGCGGGTACATACCGGGCGAGAGCTCATTTCTTGAGTTCGCCACATCTAATTCGACTGCCATTGTCCTCGTTTTGGGATCGAGCGACCGGTCAATTCGAGCGATTGTGCCGCTGAACGCCCTTCCCGGATAGGCAGGCGCCCGAAATTGAACGCGCCGCCCCAGACGAACGCCGGCAACCTCCGCTTCCGGCACCGGAACGACAACGCGCAAGCGGGACACCTGCTCGAGTTCAAGCAGTGCACCCGCCGATCCGTTGCCAGGCCCGACAAGCGCTCCGGGATGCACAAATCGCAGAGTAATCACACCCGAGAACGGCGCCCTCACTTGAAGGTACGCCTCCGACTGCCTGGTGGCCTGCAGAGAGGCTTTCGCTGCGCGAACTGCGCTTTCCGCCGATCGAACCGCTGCTTCGGCAGCTTCCACGCTTTTCTCCGCCTGGATGAGTTCATTTCCAGCTATAGCGCCGGGCGTGGCGGCTGCTTTCTTGAGCCGCTCGTATGTGGCCCGGGTTGCCGCCAGGCGCGCCTCGACTTCCGCGCGAGCCGATTCCGCAGTCTCAGCTCGCCACTCAGCTTCCGCGGTCTGTGCTGTCAGTTCCGGAGCGGAAAGCGATACCAGAAGCTGTCCCGCTTTAACCGCGCTGCCGCGATCGACCAGCACGCGCTCAACATACCCGTTCACCCGAGCCTGCAAGGTGACACGCTGGTATGGCAAGATCTCGCCTGTAAGAACCATGTTTCGCTCGACAGCTTGAGAGCGCACCGGCACTACATCTACGGGCTGCCCGGCAGCATGCGCTAACGCCAGGACACATACTAACGAGATCTTAACTATTCGTCGGCACATAATATCGGCTCTCCGGATCAGCAGGGTTCAAGGAAGGCGACTGCACGCCGGCCCGGCCCTGCAAGACTGCATAGATCGCGGGCAGGACAGTCAGGGTCGCAAATGTTGCTACGATCAACCCCCCGATGACGGCACGTCCAAGAGGAGCGGACTGCTCTGCGCTTTGGCCAAGTCCGAACGCCATGGGCGCCATGCCCATGATCATCGCGACCGCTGTCATTAGCACTGCGCGCAAACGCCCGAGCGCGCCTTCGCGTGATGCTTCGATAACTGTTGTTTTCAGCTCGCGTCTCGCCGCTTCCGCGAAGCTCACCAGCAGAATCGAGTTCGCGACGGCGATTCCGATGGCCATAATTGCTCCCATAAACGATTG
>CAWHYW010000035.1:0-141686 GCA_963833675.1 Bryobacteraceae bacterium
GCCGGGAAGTTCGCCCGCCGCATCGATCGGCTTGCCATTGCTGTCCCGGTCACGCCATCGCCCTGATGGCATCGAAGTTCTCCAAACCGAACCCGATCGGATCCAGTACCTTATGGCAGTTCGCGCAGACCGGATTCGTGCGGTGCAGCTCGGTACGCTGACGCATAGTAAGGGTCGTGACGGTCGTCTGGTCCTGTTGGTCCAGCGCCGGAACATCGGGAGGGGGGGACGGCACATGCTCCCCGAGCAACTGTTCCAGCACCCACACGCCACGCTTAACCGGGCTCGTGCGGTTGGGGAAAGAGGTTGCCGCGAGAACGCCCGGCATTCCCAGAACTCCCCCGCGATTGCCATCGCTCAGGCGTACTCTCCGCATCTCGGGTCCCCTGACGGTTTTCTCCAGGCCGTAAACGGAGCCAGGGTTCCGTTGAGATAGGTGTAATCGCCATCCACGAAACGGATGACGCTCTTGTTTTCACGCACGATGCTTTCGAAAAACAGGCGGACTTCATCGTACATGGCCTGGCGCATCGCAGCGGTCATTTGCGGAAACATCGCGGAATCGAAAACCTGGCGCTTCAACCCGCCCACGCCCAGCCACTGTGCGCCGAAACCGTCGAAAAGCGCACGCGAGCGGAGATCCTTCAGCAAACGCAGTACCTGCGCATCCAGAACCGCGGGCTCGATGGAGCCTTCCCTCGTCCGCCAGCGCCATCAGCTCATCGTCAGGCATGGTGGCCCATAACAGATAGGACAATCGCGAAGCGAGTTGATAGTCATCCAGCGGAACGATCCCGGTGCCCGACCCGGCTTCTCCGGCCGGAGTAATAAACAGAAACTGAGGAGAAACCAGGATGGCCTTGAGCATCACGTGAAGCGCCTGCTGGTAGGCCAGGTTGTTCCAGTCGCCTTCCCAGTTCGAACGTCTCAACGAGGACATCCAGCTCCGCCTCAGTCGGTGGCCGGCGGTAGGCTTTCCTTGCAAGAGAGCGGGCGACCTCCCGCGCCGCTTTTCGCGGGTCCGTCCCCGCCGCGGCAGATTCGCCGAACAGTCGCTTCTGGACTGGGGTCGGCGGAGCGCCTTGCGGCGCCACAATCCGGCCCAACACCTTATCGGCGATCTTCAGATACTGCTCGAGTTGGAGAGGCGAAAGCGAATTCAGATACCCCTCGCCGCTGACTTCATCCGGCAGTCCGTCGGCAATCGACGGCTCCACGCCGAACAGATCGTGCAGCGTGTTGCTGTATTCGGTCTTGGTCAGCCGCCGGATGACAAAAGGTCCCGGATCCTTTTGGCTGAGGTACTTCAGCTTCGCAAGCCAGGCGGCGAACATCTGGCGGTCGGCATCGTCCGGCTGGGGCGCGTCTTTGGGCGGCATGTCATGCGCCTTCACTCTGGCGGCCGCTTTCTTCCACTGTTCGGTGAAGGCAGCGTGACCGGGAGCCTTGAGCGCCGGTGAGAAATTGACTCCCGCCCGCGTCGGCCGCTTGTTCTGGTGGCAGGGCAGGCAATAGGTTGTGATAAAGGGCGTTACGCGGCTACGAAAGAACTCTTCGGCATCGGCCTTGAGCGCTTCATGATCAGCGGCCATCGAGCGGCAAGGCAAGGCCAGGCACAGGATGAGGCAGAAGCCCAGCGAGACTGGCGCCTTCGAAACACGACGGGTCGCAACCGGAGCGGCCATGCTTGAGGACATTCTGGGTGGAGTTTAACACGGGGCCGCGGAGTGAGACCCGCGCTGCGAACACGCGCTGCGAACACCGCGACCGGACGTGGACCCGACCCTGGGAGACTCATCAGTCCCGATCTGCGAAATGAAACTAAAGCGTCTTTCGATAGTGCACACATCGGTCGACGATCTGAAATCCCAAAGCTTCGTGGCAGCTTTGCGACAGTTCGTTGTCGATCCATGTGTCGGATGCCATTTCGATGCAGCCGTGGCTCCGGGCCCAATCTTCTGCTGACAGAAAGCAGCCGGCGACCGATACCGCTGTGCCGAGCCTCCTGCACGACGTACCAGCCCTCCAGATAACCGACCGGCCGCGCCGGATCGCAGCCATCAGCGTGCGAGCGCAAGTCAACTTCAGCAAAGCCTAGGAGTCTGCCATCGGCCGCCTCCGCGACGAAGTTAACCAGCGGCATGCTGCCGGGAGTCTCGCCTGCCAGTATCGGTTCAAGCTCGCAGGCGTGTTCCGCTGCCGTAGTGTCCGGCCAGAGTGCTTCGCGAAGCAGGGCCAGTTGATCACGATCAGCTGGCGTTGCTTTTCGGATTTGGACTTTCATCACTTCAGCCATTCAGCTATTCTCGATAACGCCCACCGAAGATCGGAAGGCGACTGCGGAGCAACCTCCTGCCCAGTTTGTCATCGGCGTGCCCGTGCTCGATTTTACGGAGGCAGTTCCCCGACTTCATTCCTGCGGGCACGCCGTGGGCACCCTTGCGAAGCATCGTGAAACGCTGGGGACCGTGCGCCCTTCAGTGACATCATGATGATTACCTCGGCGCGGCTTTACTCAAAAGGGACGATGAGGAACGGACCATTGGAATATGGCCAAGGGCGTGGCTCACCGGGAGCCGCGGCCGGAGCGCCTGCAAGAAAAGTAATCTCCGGGCCATCCGGATGCATCGTCATTGAAAGAGCTATCGGGACAGTCGACGTTTCGCTCACATTCGTGCGGACATAAGCCGGCGGCCCAAGTGAACACATTTTCGAGCCGCGCCGCATTGGCCCGCCTACGATCGAGTAGTACAGCGATAAGACTTCCGGCAAGTGGCGTTAGCTTGGAAGGCCGCCTTCGCAGCGAGTAATTCGCGGGCCAGGACCGATTCCGCTGATGCCCACTCAGCCGATCAAGTTCGTACTTGACCCGTCGTACGAACAGAGCGCCAACATGACGCGAGCTTGCTCAATGAGGCTATCCATCGTGAAAGTGCAGAGCTGGGCTTCAGCGGGTGCTGAGTTCGGTGATAACGCGTTCATGAAACCGGCGCGACATGCCTTACGCGGGTTTCTTCAGGACCACATGCATCACGAACTCGCTGAAAACATGTTCGGTGCAACGATAACCGAACTCGCCAGGTCGATGCCGGCGAATAGATTCTCGCCAGAGCCCATGAGGATTGGACGGAATACCAGGTGCAGTTCATCTATGAGGCTCGCGCGAAGGTATTGCTGAATCGTGGCGACACCGCCACCAATGCGCACGTCCTTTCCGTTCGCTGCATCTTTCGCCCTCTGCAAGGCGGCATAGATGCCGTCCGTCACGAAGTGAAATGTTGTGCCGCCCTTCATCTCGACCGGGTGCGCGGATGATGTGTCAGCACAAACGTCGGGACGCGGTACGGCGGATCATCGCCCCACCATCCTTTCCACGAATCGTCAGGCCATGCGCCGCGAACCGGGCCGAACATATTACGGCCCAGAATCCAGGCGCCTACATTCTCCATTCCTCGCTGGGCCCACTCATTGTCAACGCCCGTCGAGCCACCCTCATGCCCGTGCATCTGCTTCCAGGTTTGCGTAGAGAAAAACCACTCGAACAACTCAGGTCCACCGAGGCCGAGAGGATTCTCGATGCTCTGGTTTCGGCCGGCAGCGTAGCCATCGAGCGATACAGCGAAGGAGTTGACGCGAACTATTGGGCATGGACTGTCTCAAGTATAGGAGACAGTCATGAGCCGCTACTCACATGGGACTGTAAGGTGAGCGGAACTGAAGCCCTTTTTCTATTGGCCTCCGAGCGGGAATAGGCGCTGCTGAGCGTTCCGATGCAGCCTCGACTCGGCGAGACCGGAATCGGTGTAGCTGTGGACCTCAAGGGCGCGACCGATGCGACCCGCAGGGAAGTTGTCTGCGGCGGAACGTGTGAAACAGATCCGGTGCCGGAAGGTTCGTGCCGCGCATTGCTGTAGAATTGACGGCGCTATTATGTCTGCGCGAATTTTCCTCGCCCTCGCCGCCGCGGCGTTGCCCGCCCTAGCCCAGCAGGCTCCATCCGCCAGCCTCACCATCAACGCCGACCAGCCCGGGCCGCAGGTCAATCGCCAGCTGTTCGGCCGTTGCCGAGCACCTCGGCGCAGGAATCTACGGCGGCATCTGGGTCGGCGAAGACTCCAAGATTCCGAATACACGGGGATACCGCAACGACGTTGTGAAGGCTCTCCGGGACCTGAAGGTCCCAGTGGTCCGCTGGCCGGGCGGCTGCTTCGCCGACGAGTACAACTGGCGCGAAGGCGTAGGACCACGATCGAAGCGGCCGGTCAAGATCAACACGCACTGGGGCGGGGTCACGGAGCCGAACACTTTTGGAACGCACGAGTTCATGGACTTCGCGGAAATGATCGGGGCCGAAGCTTACATCAGCGGCAACGTAGGGTCGGCGTCACCGCGCGAACTAGCCGAGTGGGTAGAGTACGTGACCTCGCCGGCAGGATCGCTGGCTTCGGAGCGGGCGGCTAACGGGCGTCAGGCTCCCTGGAAACTGCCCTATATCGGGCTCGGCAACGAACTCTGGGGCTGCGGCGGCAACATGCGAGCGGAGTATGCCGCCGACGTGACGCGCCGGTACTCCACTTTCGTCAAAGTCCCAGCGGGTGTGCGCATCCTGAAATCGGCCTCCGGTCCATCCGACGAGGACTATCACTGGATGGAAGTGATGATGCGCGACGCCGGCAGCCGCTTTGACGCCATCGGGCTACACTACTACACCATCACGCACAACTGGCAGCACAAAGGCTCGGCCATCACGTTCGACGAGGCTGAATACGCCAGGACACTAGCCACCACCATCCGCATCGACGACCTCATCAGCAAGCATTCCGCGATCATGGACAAGTACGACCCACGCAAGCGTGTCTGGCTCGCGCTGGACGAATGGGGCGCCTGGTGGGACGTTGAGCCGGGTACCAATCCTGGCTTTCTGTTCCAGCAGAATACGCTGCGCGACGCACTGGTAGCGGCGCTCAATATCAACATCTTCGTCAAACACGCCGATCGGCTGAAACTCGCGAACATCGCGCAGATGGTCAACGTGCTGCAGTCCATGATCCTGACCAAGGATGAGAAGATGGTGCTGACGCCGACCTATCACGTGTTCGAAATGTTCAAGTCGTACCAGGACGGCACGGCGCTGCCCGTGAAGATTCAATCTGCCTGGTACAACAAAGACGGCTCGACGCTGCCGGCGGTCAGCGCCTCTGCGGTCCGCGACAAGAATGGCGATCTCCACATCGCACTGGTGAACGTCAATCCAAACCAGCCGGCAACGATCACGGCGCAGATACCCGGTGGAAGGGCGACAGGCGTTACGGGGCGCGTATTGACCGCAGCAGCGATCAATGCCCACAACACATTCGAGCAGCCGGCCGTGGTGAAGCCGGCAGCGTTCACCGGTGCGGCGATTGAGTCCGGGAACCTGAAAGCGATGCTACCGCCGAAGTCCGTGGTCGTGCTCGACCTGAAATAGTCGAAGGTCAAATTCAGCGAGGGCCGCACAACACGAGACAAGATGGCAAGATCTTCTGGTCGGAGACCCACTTTCCGGATCGCCGACTATCCCGTCGGAGGCACACTAAACATTACCGCCGTTCAAAACCTTCAGCGGCGAGCTGTCCGATCCCTGAACACGAACTCACCATCGCATCCTTATGCTAGTTCCATCGATGAAGTGCCCAATACAAGGCAAGCTTTACAATGCAGATACCGTGTGCCGTCTCGGCGCGAGAGATCCACTTCAATGCTTATCGCGAACCTTGAGAACGTCCACACGAAGCGGGAGACCCACTCAATCGTTCGACGGGATCCGATCAGCCTGCTGGCGCCACCGGCCACGGTTCGCCTCAATCCGTCGTTCCTCATTGGCAATATGAGCGCGTTGATTCGAGCCGCTCATCCGCTGGCTTACGTCAGCGCGGATCTGCTCCGACTGACTTTGGCTGAATGTCAACACCCCCATGAGCGCGTCCTTCTTTTCTTTCGGCCCCCACTGAGCGCTCATGATGCCGTTGACTGTGTGTGCGTTACCGGCAAGAAGCAGGTGCCCCACCTCGTGGGTTATGGCTGCGCCTAGCAGGGGTGGCACGCGATCGCGATCTTGTTCGACCAAGACGCCGACGCGTTCGGCAAAAACATAAGCGTCCACTGGAAAGGTTCCGCGAGAAGTGGGCAGTGACGTCCCCAGCATTCTCGTAGAAGCGGCGAGCTTGCCCGCCATTGCCTCGGGCAGAAGGCGGATGTATAGATGAGTTACACCACCGGCGGCGGCGGCGCACCTTCTCAGCCCCGTCGCTGCTGGAGAAAACCGGCAATTGCTCCACTGCGTCCGAAGCCCCGCTTCGTGGAGAATCCGCGCCGCAAATGCCTCCGCTTCGGCTAGTACACCTGGGTCGATTCCGGCATAGTCGTAAACATGAATGGTCATTTCCAGGTTCGCGGCCGCCTGGCCGTATGAAAGGGTACAGGTAATCGTAAAGAGCAGGCATGTTTTGAGGAGTTGTCGAGGTCGCATACGGCCTCGACTTTGGCCCACAAGCGGTTACCATTCCATGGACGGACGGTGTTCTGCCGCCGATCCGCCGTGGGGGCGACCTGACCCGCTAAGTCCTTTGCCAGCTTGGGCTATGAATGCCTCTGAACTCGTGCCCAGAACGCGTCAAGGCCGTATAATGGGCCGTGTCACGGTCGAATTCAGGAACTATGGAGAATCGGAGCCGCCACCTTTTTCGCTTCGGAACATTCGAAGCCGATTCCGTGACGGGCGAATTGCGGCGGGCTGGCCGTCCGGTCGGTTTGCAAGAGCAGCCCTTTCGGCTGTTGCTGGCACTGCTCGACCGCCCGGCCGAAATCGTGACACGAGCCGAGCTTCGCGAGAAACTCTGGGGTGAGACTCACGTCGACTTCGAAGAAGGCCTCAACACGGCGGTCCGAAAGCTGAGGGACGCGCTCGGCGATTCGGCGTCGAACCCGCGCTTCATCGAGACCCTGCCGCGCCGGGGCTATCGATTTATCGCGCCAGTGGAGAGCGTAGCAGATCCGGCGCCAGAGCCCAAGGCGTTGGAAGCGGTTCGGGCGCGGTCGCGGTTGCCGCTCCTTGTTGGCGGCAGTGGCGTGCTGTTCGCGGCGGCCGCGATCCTGGTTTACTGGTTCTGGTTTCGCGAGAAGCCGGAATGGACGGCATCCCCTCCGATGCAACTCACGCGCGACTCCGGCATGACCTCAGAGCCCGTAATCTCGCGGGACGGCAAGTTACTGGCCTACACCTCCGACCGCGCAGGACAGGGTAACACCGACATCTGGATGCAACTCACCGCGGGAGGTGAACCGCGCCGTCTCACTGACGATCCGGCCGATGATCATGAACCGGACATTTCGCCCGACGGAAGCACGGTCATCTTTCGATCTGAGCGCGACCCGCCTGGAATCTACGCGGTCTCGGCGCTTGGCGGCAAAGCAAGGCTGATCATTCGCGATGGGCATGTGCCCCGTTACTCTCCCGATGGCTCGCGAATCGCCTACTCTGTGGGGCACTACGGCTCCGGCGGCTTCTCCGGAATCTTGCACATATACGAATTCGGAACGGGATCTACGAAGCGAGCAGCTCAAGATCGTTATGTCGGAGGCCCCGCTGCCTGGTCGCGCGACGGATCCACCTTGATATTCGCCGGATGGGACAATCTGCAACTGCGACCTCTTCACCTCTGGTCGTGTTCACCCAATGGCGGCATATCAACGCAACTCACTGTCGAACCGGTCTCGGAAGACCGTGCAGTTTTCGGTCAGGTCAGCGCCGTGTCGGTAGCTTGGCTGAACGACCGGATCATTGTCTCCAGGCAACAAGGCGACTCGGCAAACGTGTGGGCAGGAACAGTCGCGACCGGAACGCACCGGCTGGTGGGAGGATTGAGACGACTCACGTTCGGAACAGGAAACGAGGTGATGCCGTCGGTGTCATCCGGGGGGCGACTAGTCTTCGCAAACCACACGTATGCCGCGGGGATTTGGGAAGCGACTCCCGGCAAGGACGCAACTGCCGCAGCGATGCATGCGATTACTCACGATGGCGCCATAAACTATAGGCCCTCCATCTCCGCGGACGGCTCCAAGTTAGCCTACGTATCCAACCGCACGGGCAACTTCGAAGTGTGGATTAAAGATCTTCTTCAGGGCAACGAGGTTGCTCTCACACACACTGCCATCCAAGAGAATTCCGCGGCGATCTCGCGCGACGGAACCAAGGTTGCGTACTGGGACGGCATGACGATTTGGCTCGCCGCGGTCAGCGGCGGCGAGCAACGTCGGCTCTGTGAACCATGCGGCAGACCAGACGACTGGTCTCGCGGATGGGAAGGTCATAACAGCGGGGGGGCCACGGATGTACACGAACGGGATCAGTTCCGTCGATCCCGCGACCTCGAAGTCTATCGAGATCGCAAAGCACGCAATCCTAAACACAACAGCGCCGCACCTGTCCCCCGACGGGAGCTGGCTGACCTTTCACACGTCTGAAAACACCGTGCGGGAAAGAAAACGATGTCATCGAAACGGCAAGTATTCGTCGCGCCTTACAACGGTTATCCGGTTCCACCGGCAAACTGGATCCCTATCACAGATGGCGAGGCTCTCGACCGCGAAGCCCGATGGTCTTCCGACGGCAATCAGATCTATTTCCTTTCCGACCGCGACGGGTTCCGCTGCATCTGGAAGCGGAACTTGAACCCTGCAACGAAACAGCCTTCCGGCCCAATCCACCCCGTGTTGCACCTCCATGATTCTCGGTTTTCGCTGCTGCACATTCCGGACACCGGGAACGTCAGTATTTGTCCCGTCGGGAACAAGCTGATATTCGCGATGGGCGAACTTAGCAGTAATCTATGGATGACGGATCTGAAACAGTAGCGTCGGAATGAAACAAGTCCACATCTCCGCACTAAGCCAGCCGCGAAGAGTGATTCTTGTACTCCAAGGTGTTTACTGACCCTGACCGAGTCACGGCGACTTGTCTTTTTGACTATGGCCATCATCGTTCTGCGGTCCAGGAGGGTCGCAGTGGATTTCAAGGAACGTGAACAAAGGGAAACGGTGCGTTCCGAAAACGGTGTTGCGGCTGCCTGACCTCGACCAGGCGAAGTCGGCCGTGTTGAACAGTCCCAGATAGCCGACAACTCAAGTTCCTTCGCTGAAAGGGAACTTGGCGTGCAGACACATCTGCGAAGGAGAGTCAGCATGGCAAAACTTAGAGCCGCGAAGAAAAATACAGAGCCCAAGAGCGAATTTGGGCTGCCGGAGCAGAGAAAATACCCAATGCCGGATGCGAGCCACGCCAGGAACGCCAAGGCTCGCGCCTCTCAAATGGAGCATCGGGGGAAACTGAGCGCTGCTGATAAGAAGAAGATCGACGCCAAGGCCGACCGCATTCTGAAGAAGTAGCATCGGTTGAGATGTGGGGGCTTGCTCGTTCACGCTTCGTCGCTTCCGCGGGTTTCAGCGTAAAAGCCACACTTGGCCGAGCTCCCGCCGCTTATCGCAAGGGCCCTTCCAGATCCATATGGTTTCTACGTAGTGTTTACCAGTCCTTGGTCATATTTCCGAGTCACCCGGAGGTTGACTTGACCCTGCCGGGCTCCCGGTCTGATCTCTGTCCGAGTTTACGTGACTGCGTACTTCAGTCGTAATGCCCGAGCACCCCATTTCCGTATGCTGCTCACGCCGGGAGAAAATGCGCATCGGCGAACGGTATTGGCAGGTTCGACCGGCGTAGCCGAATATGGCTGGTCACCGCAAACCTGGCACGTACCTCCAGCGAGTCTTCAGACGATATTGCTCGTACTGAATTGGAAACTGCTTCTCCAACGCGCCCTCTTCTGAGGTGATCCGCAACTCGGTGCCCACAACATACAGAACCACTGCGGCGGTCAAGTTCAGCCGCGCCGACACCACCAATCCCGTCGCAAGCAACATCGCGAGAAAGGCCGAATACATCGGGTGCCGCATCCACGAATATGAGCCTTTGGTGACCAGTGTCTGGGATGCAGAGGCGTCGGGTGAGGACCAAAGCGTCCAGAATAGAAGGCCAACGGCAAGTGGCGCCAGCACAATCGTACCTATCAGTTCGGCAGTCACTGGTCGCAGCGGCGAATTGGTCAATGTGAGAGTGATCGGAAGTGCGGCTGCGCCTTGCATCAGCATACCTGTCAGTTCTGATGGACTCATCTGAATCCGCGCGGAAGGCTTCCTCTTAAGTCGAGGCAGGGCGAGCAGCGCCGCAACCGCCGAGACTAACCACGCACCGAGGTACATGCAAAAAGCGGCGACTCGCAATGGCTCAGCTGGCATTCAGAGTCATATTAGCGAACCCATACCATGACCAGACGAGCGATCGCTCCAGCGATATTGCCGTATAGTCTGAATACCGTTAAGTATGTCCGCGACAAGAATGGCGATCTCCTGGTGAACGTCAATCCGAACCAGCCGGCAACGATCACGGCGAAGATACCCGGCGGAAGGGCGACAGGGGTTACGGGGGGGCGTACTGACCGCAGCGGCGATCAACGCCCACAACACATTCGAGCAGCCGGCCGTGGTGAAGGCGGCAGCGTTCACCGGTGCGGCGATTGAGTCCAGCAGCCTGAAAGCGATGTTGCCGCCGAAGTCCGTGGTCGTGCTCGACCTGGAGTAGCCGTAGGTCAAATCGAGCAAGAGGCACAAAACGAGACAAGCTACCAGGATCCTTTGTCTTAGACCCACTTCCCGGATTGCCGACGACTCGGGAGGTATCCGTTCGGCGGGCTCTTCACTTCAGCGGCATGCGCGATAGAACCGCAACTTGACCGCAGCCGGAACTATTGATGGCCGGTTGTCTCATCGTAACGGAAACGTCGGTCAATCTTGACGACCTGTCGCGGGCTAATTACATAGGGTAGGTCGAGTTGCTTCCATCGTCGATGGCCGAGCCCGGGAAGCGGTGATTATTCCGGCGGCGTACGTTTCTTCAGCAGCGCCGGCCAGTTCAGTATGAGTTGAAGCGGCGGCGGACCGCTCTCGCTTCCCGCGAGCACCAGGAAGCGCTTGCCGTCGAGTGCCACCCGGTAAGGACCAGCGACGGAGAACAACTCACGAGGAGTTGAAGGCTCGACGGACTCCGCTCCCACCTTCAGCTTCACGGACATCAGTTTGTTGCCAGGTCCGATGTAAAAGAGCTCGTCGCCTGCCGGGCCCCACTCGGGACTGCCGCCGCCGCCCATGGATATTTGCCATTTCCTTTTCGGCTCGGGAAAGGACTGAATGTAGACCTCGTAACGGCCACTCTCATCAGACGTGTAGGCCACCCACAGTGGGTTAGGTTCCGGGGAAAACCGGGCTCCCCGTTCGTCAAACGGGGTGCGGAGATATAACCGTGGCTTGACTCCAGGCTCCGGCTTCCCATCGGCGGTCATCGACAAGATCCAGAGATCGGTTCTTGTCGCTTGTGTGAACTCTTCGACCAACAGGAACTGTCCATTACGCGACCAATCATCTGGCCACTGTGAGTTCGTCGATTGCGTTATGCGCTCCTGCGTTTCAACGCCGCTGGCGTCCTTACGGTATAGATTCCAGGGAATCCCGGACCGAAATACAATCGACTGCCCATTCGGAGACCAGATTGGGTACATATTCAATCCTGGTTCGAACGTGAAGCGGCTCGAGACGTTCCGTTCGGCATCAACCAGCCAGAGGTCGGCGGCGCCCGAGTTGCTCGCGCGCGATGCCACTACTCGCTTACCATCGCGCGACAGGGCAAAGCTCGTGTAATTGCCAGCCTCGCCGAACGTTGCCTCAGCCTTGCCGCTCTGGTCAAGCCATGTGAATTGCGCGGTGGGTTGAACGCCGGTATAGCCCAAGACACCGGGGGACGCGGCTGCAAACATGAAGCCCATCTGCGGAATTCTGAACACAGCATCGGCAACTGAGGATGCCTCACCACGGAGTCTCAGGCGATCAGCTTCAAACGGCTGCGCCATCAGTGTTGATCCCCTCAGCCACAGGAGGTGGCCCTCTGCGTACAGTGCATTGGTATCGCTCGCCAGAAGACGGGTGGATTCGTGTGGTTTGGACAGCGAGGCAGCATAAACCCCCGTATCTTCGGGCCTGCCGCGTCCCCAATAAAGAATGTGGCCTCCAGGGAGAAGCTGCGGCCAATAGTGAGCGTCTTCGCCGCGCTCATGATGGAGCCGGGTCAGTTCTGCAGAGGGACCGCCGGAAGCGGATACACGGCGCAGGCTGCTCTGCACTGGTGCAAAAATGATTGTGCCATCGCTGGCCCAGGCGCCACCGCGGCCCTCGACTACATCACAGATGGCATTTGGAGGGCCTCCGGCTACACTTATGCGCCACATTTTGTTCGCAGCAAAGTAACCGATTGATGTTCCGTCCGGTGACCAGAAAGGAGAGTTGGCACCATCCGTGCCCGGCAAGAGCCGCGCGTTCATGGCATCCAGCGGCCGCAGCCAGAGTCCGCTTTTGCCTTTGACGACTGCTCCAAAGGCCAAAGTGCGCCCATCCGGCGAAACGGCGAAGAGGTTGAATTGACCGCCATCTGGTGGCGCGAGTTGCAAACGGACTGCGTGTCCGCCAGCAGAAGCCCTAGACAACTGCGACACAACCCAGCCGCCAGATACACCCAACGCGAGCGCCGCGAAGGCAACCCAAGTTGCTGCGAACCGCCGTCTCACGGCAGGCTGGTGGTCCGAAGCCCAGTCGAGTGCTCGCTTGAGATCGAGCGCGGTCTGAAAACGCTGCTCCGGATCCTTGGCGAGACAGGTCCTTATTACGCGCTCAAGTGGAGGCCCAACATCGATTGACGCAGGCTCTCGCTCAAGAATCGCCGCGATGACGCTTGCGGCTGAGGAGCCTTCAAATGCCCTCCTGCCCGAGAGAAGCTCATACAGGACAGCTCCGAACGCAAATAAATCGCTGCGATTGTCGGCCTCGCGGCCCTGGAGCTGCTCAGGAGACATGTACTGTAATGTCCCGACGATTTGACCCTCCCTCGTCAAATCTTCCGTGCACGTGGAATCACTCCCTTCCACTGTTGTCGTATGTTTGGCCAGGCCGAAATCGAGCAGCTTGATGCCCTGCGAAGTGCCTAGGATATTCGCAGGCTTCAGATCCCGATGCGTTAAACCCTTCTTGTGAGCCGCAGCGAGTGCATCCAGAATCTGGCCCGCATACTCGATCGCTCGTTTAGTCGGGATCGGCCCTTTCAGCGGCGATCCTTCGATAAGCTCCATCACGATGTAATCTGGACCGACATCGTAGATCTGGCAAATATGGGGATGATTCAGAGCCGCAATCGCCCGGGCTTCGCGCTCAAAACGGCTGGTGAATTCATTTTTGGCAACCTTAATTGCCACAGTGCGGTTCAGTCGCGTATCGCGTGCTTTCCACACTTGTCCCATGCCGCCCGCGCCGAGCGGGCCGATCATCTCATAGGGACCGAGGCGAATTCCAGCTGCCAGAGTCACGGCGTTAAATTTCATTCTACTCGGCGCATCGCAAACCGCGTTTCCGCTGACAAAAAACACACGCGTTTTTCGCCGAACTGGAAATCACTGGTGTATTCGTCAACCAATCTTTATTAATTGACTCAATTGAGCTGTCAGCAATCGCCAATCTTTCCCCCGCTGTCGATAACCTGAAGAGTATTCTTTCGCGAGTGCTTCGTCCGCGAAGTCAGTGCGGCCAGTGGCTCGCAGACGCGTTAGGACCTATAAGTGGAAAGATCCATTGGTCGACACTTCTTCTTTCCGGATAGCTCCTCGGTGACGCGCCCGCGGGCGGCTGCCGTCGCGGTGAACCCAATCACCGAGTTGTAGGGATAATTAGGAAATCGGGTTGTACCACGGAGGTCAGTTCCCGCGAACCCAAGGTGATTCTTTTGCACGATACTAACAATAATTGCGCTTCGGCGCCCGCGAACACAGAGGACGGGACATTCCTGGAGAGTCTCCGTTCAGCAACCGAGCTGCTGGAATCGATCGCGTCGAACCGCGAACTCCTTATGGGCGTACCTGCCGATGAGCGAGAGCGTTTCCATCGGGCCATCGCAGAAGCGTACCTTCCTAATCCAATTGCCCGGCGGCGCAGGGTGCAGGCCGCCGCACGCGAACGGACGGCAGCGCGAGCAGAACGCGCAGATGCCGTGCTTTGCGAGACGGGGATTCGAAAGCTCCGCCGGAAGCCTGAGTTCACAACCCCCAGTGTATTTGCCCCTAAGAAGTTTGAGGAGCGGGAGCGAGAAAGCCCCGCCGAGATCGACTCGCAGCACTGCTACATCTGCAAACAGAAATTCACGACGGTTCACCATTTCTATGATCAGATGTGTCCGCCGTGCGCCGAGTTCAATTTCAATAAGCGAACAGAATTGGCCGACCTCCGCGGTCGGGTCGCGCTATTGACCGGCGGACGTATAAAGATTGGCTATCAGGCAGGCCTAAAGCTGCTTCGTGCAGGTGCCCATTTGGTTGTCACGACGCGTTTTCCTCGTGATTCGGCTAAGCGCTACGCGCGGGAACCGGACTTCAGCGAATGGTCTCACCGCCTTGAAATCTTTGGATTAGACATGCGGAGCCCTTCGAGCGTTGAGGCTCTTTGCCGACACCTGCTCGACACTCATCCGAGGCTCGATTTCATTATTAACAATGCTTGCCAGACAGTTCGACGGCCGCCCGAGTTTTACGCGCACATGATCGAGGGCGAGAGGGCGGCGCTTGATCTCATGCCCGTGGAGGCGCGCCGTCTGCTGGGCGCCTGTGACGAACCGACCGCCGCCCTGCTGCATCGGTCGAGTTGGATACATCAGTCCGCAGAGCTGTCTCAAGTTCCTCTGCTGATCGAGGATTTGGTCAAGCAAGAGCATCTGTTTCCGGAAGGCCGTCTCGACCAGGATTTGCAGCAAGTCGATCTGCGCGGACGGAACTCGTGGCGACTGTTGATGGCGGAAGTGTCTTCCGTGGAATTGCTGGAGGTTCAGTTGATCAATGCGGTCGCGCCGTTCATTATCAATGCGCGGCTCAAGCCCCTGATGATGCAAACGCCGGAGCGTGACAAGCATATCGTCAATGTGTCCGCGATGGAAGGTCAGTTTTACGGACACCGGAAGACGACCCGCCATCCTCATACCAACATGGCCAAGGCTGCTTTGAACATGATGACCCGGACTGCGGCCATGGATTATTTCAACGATGGTATACACATGAATAGCGTGGACACGGGATGGGTGACCGATGAAGATCCGATGCCGATCGCCGCGCGGAAGATTGTCGAGCAGCGATTTCATCCGCCGCTCGATATCGTGGACGGTGCGGCTCGAATCCTCGATCCTCTCATCAGTGGCATCAATACGGGGCAACACGTATGGGGCCAGTTTTTGAAGGACTACCGGCAAACAGACTGGTGAGGATTAAGTCGCAAAGATTGGATCAACGCAACCGAATTCAAATGCTCTGTCCCGCATGAATCTCGCAAGTCATCGTTCCGGAAGCAATTGCAATTTTGTGCGACGTCCTGGCTGACCGGTGTCTCTGGGGCCGAGGATGTATTTCGTGACGCGGTGCTCTGCTCGGGACCGAGAGATTTACGCGCCTACGGAAGTTGACCGGCCCGAAGCTGAGTTGCCGTCGCAGATGGTCTCCACGTCAGGACAAGACACCTACGGACAGCACGAATCGCACACCTTTGATTGGGTTACCACACTGGCATCCAGGTCCCCAGGCACAGTGATGCGAGTGGATGCTCACTTCGACAACTCCGCGAACAACAAGTTTAATCCGAACCCCAACAAGACCGTTTATTACGGGACAATGACCTGGGAAGAAATGATGAATCCCTTCTATAGCGTCGTGGTCCCGATTGGTACCGATTCCCGAGAAAGTGGTGCGTAGCAAATATAAGCAAGTGGGTGGTGGGGCATAGCGATCGATCCTCAAGAGGGGAACAACGGGGCGATTGTGTTAAACCAATTTGCTTTCGTAGTGTCAAGCGATCTATACAATTCCGAACAGATACGCGCCAGTCGGGAGTTGGCATGTCGCAACCCCGACTTCTGGGTACTGATCCGCCCCGGCACTTCGACGAGACGACGACTTCTCACTCACATGGCTCGCTGACCCCGTGCCGGGGAGTAACAAGGGTCTTGAATATCTTTGGCTCCGAATCGTCTGTCGTCATACGACCACGACGGCGGAGAAGGTGTGCCTGCCACACATGAGTATGGCTGATTTTGACCATCACTCGCTGCGCCGTTGCTTTGGCTAGCATTGCAAGAAAGTTGTCCGGATTCGGGGCGCGGCTTTCGCTACTGGAAATTTTCCACTACGCGAATCTCATACCGGTCGACGTCAGCCTGGCAATACAAGGCATAGTGGCCGTCAGGCGAGATCGAGAGACCTCTGGTGAACTTGGCAGGCGGTCTGTCGAGGGTGGCGACGACCGTCACGGCGCGCGATACGAGGTCCACAAATTTCAATACGGAGGGCCTCTTCTGTGCATCCACAAAATAAATCCCGCCTTGTCCCAGCGCCCAGAAACGATGGCCTGTCACCGGCAGTGTTTCGCGAATCAGTTCCGCCTGCCGCCCGGCCAGGTTTCCACCCCGCAACCCGGAAAGGAGCGGGATGCGCCAGATGCCGGCCGACACTACACTCCCGTAATATAGATAACGCCCGTCCGGCGATTCCGACGGGTCATAGGATCCTTCGTTCGTCAACGGAACCGGAGCGCCACCGGTGGCCGCGACCGCCCAGATGTTTCGGGAGCCGTTGGCATTCGTATAAAACAGGACGCGCTTGCCATCCCGTGACCAGGACGGGACTTCGGCACCGCCGGTCATCGCAACCAGTCGCCGTGGCGGTCCCCCGGCGGCGTTGACCACCCAGATCTCACTCTTCCCTGATGCCTTGGAATCGAACGCGATTTCACGGCTGTCGAGCGACCATGCGGGATGGGCCGGCAGAAGCGATTGCGCCGAAAGCTCATGCAACCCGGAACCGTCCGCGTTACCGGTCCAGAGGTTCCAATGACCCGAACGGTTCGAGATGAATGCGATCGATTTCCCGTCCGATGAGAATGCAGGATCCATCTCCTCGCGAATGGAGGCAAACAGCTTCTCGCCCGGACGCGGCTCCTTCGTGCCCGTTCGGTCCAGCCGAAAGCGCCAGATGTTGGTATCGAGATTCTGCAGCACGTACGCGAGCCGGCCACTCTTGGGCGCGATGGTGATCTGGTCGGATGCGCCCTCTAAAACGAAAGGCGCTGGCGAGCCGCGGCCGTCAATCGTGACTTGCCTCAGTTCGCCCGTGCTCATGGCGCCACCGCCATAAACGATGGTCCGGCTGTCGGGTTTCCACGCGAACGTGGTAATCGGAGTAGGGCTGGTAACTAGCAGTTTCGCCTTTCCACCCGGCTGCGCAACTGCCCACAGCCCGTAAGTGGCGCCATTCTGCCAGCGAAGAAAAGCCAGCCATCGGCCATCCGGAGAAAAAGCGGGGGAGACATCCTGTGTTGTCTCGGGTCCCTCGGTTATCAATTGCGGGGCGCCACTGGAAATCGGGAACCGATACAGGCGCAGCGCGAAGCCGCCCGTCACCCGGTGCGTGGCTACCAGTGCTTCGCCGTCGGCCGTCCACGTCAGATACTTGCGGGCGCCCGGACGCCGCGACCCTGGAAGTTTCGCGATCACCTGCTCGGTCCCGCCGCCCGAGGGGATCACAATCGCGTGGACAGTCTCGGCATCGATCCTCCGAAGGAACCCGATACGGGACCCGTCGGGTGACCAGACCGGATTCGTATCGTCCTGAAGTGCCGATGTCAGTGTGTGTGGCGGGCTCAATGCCGTCGTGCCCGAAGCCGGTGTCGACACACTGCGAGTCAGGATGCGATGAATCCCGGGCGAGCCTGAGTCGGAGGCGTAAACGACACTGCCGCCATCCATCGAGAAAGCGGGATCTGTTTCCGACGCCGGCTCGCTCGTGAGAGGCAAACTCTGCAGCAGAACGGGCGTGTTGTCCGCCTGCTGTGATGGCGCCACCCGCCACGCGGCCATGCCGCCGAGCACAGACAACGCTAGTGAGGCTGCAACCCAAACAGTCCGGCCGTCGGAAAAGGCGCGGCTGAGCAAGGGCTTCGAGCCGCGACGCAACTTCCGAAGCCGCGGGACGATCCCCCGGTGACTTGGCGAGCATCGCATGCAACAGCCGGTCGAGCTCCTGCGGAACACCTTTGGCGTGGGCCGGCAAAGGCGGCGGCTCCATGCCCTGGATCAACGCTGTAGTGGCGCCGGCCGACTCTCCCCGGAACGGATTCGCTCCCGATGCCAATTCGTACAAAACGATGCCGAGGGAGAAGATATCGCTCGCGGCCGTGATGGGCCGCCGTAGAACCTCTTCCGGCGACAAGTATCCGATGGTACCCGCTGTCAATTCATCGTCTGCCCGGCTGGCGCCTGCCTGGCGCGCGAGTCCGAAGTCGAGGACCTTTACATATCCGTCGGGGCGGAGCATCAGGTTCTCCGGCTTGATGTCGCGGTGAACGATGCCGCGCGCGTGAGCCGCGTGGAGCGCGCGCGCGATCTGCGCTCCCCAGAGTGTGACCTTACCGACGGGCTGGGACGCGCCGCAAAATTGCCGCAGCGAAGTACCCGTCACCAACTCCATGGCGATCGCCACCATGGAGCCGGAGCGAATCACCTCATGCACGGTTACGATGTTCGGGTGGTTCAGGGCCGAAACGGCATGCGCCTCACGAACGAAGCGTTCGGAGGAAGCCTCGTCCTGAACTGCGATCAGTTTCAGCGCGACTGCGCGATCCAGATCGGGGTCGTGAGCCGCATACACTTGCCCCATTCCCCCCTGGCCGACAAAACCGGTGATGACAAAGCGGCCAATCGCGGCGCCGTTCGGCACGTTTCTGACGCGATCAGCGGCGGGCCGGAATCTATGGTTTCGGTGAAACCATCCGAATCGGCCGTACTCTCCATCTCATCCAGCAGTGCCAGCACCTTGGCGGCGATTTCGGCATCCGGCGCGCTGGCCTCGACATATTCCTTACGCTCCGATTCAGTCAGGGAAGCAGCGGCCTCGTAGATTGAGTACGCTAGTTGCCAGCGCTCATTGGTCATAGTCCCGGCGTCCCGGCGAAGGCCTCCTCCAGCCAGTTGCGAGCGAAGTTCCAGTGTCGGGCAACCGTTGCAGTGCCGCAGCCCATCTCCCGGGCGATCTCCTCGCGCGTCAGGCCTTCGAAGACCCTCAGTTCCACCACTCGCCGGAGTGCGGGATTGATGGCCGCCAGCCGGTTCAAAGCATCGTCCACTTCAAGTAGCGAATGCTCGGTCTGCGAGTGCGAGCCAGGCAGATCGCCAAGCTCAGCTTTCTCCGAACGTCTCGAAAGCGGACGGGCGTGATGAAGCAGCAGCCTCTTCATCAGGAACGCGGCCAACCCGAGGAATGCGGCCTTCTCATCGGCGCCATCCGAACTGGCCGGGCGAAGCGCTTTGACTTTGACGAGTTCGAGGTAAAGCTGATTCACCACTGCGGTCGGTTGTAGCGTGTGATCCAGACGCTCGGCCCGCATGCGTGCGCCGGCGATCCGCCGTAGTTCGGGGTAGAAAAGCTCGACTAGCTGGCCGGCGGCCTCAGGGTCGCCATCGCGGAAGTTCGCCATCAGCCGGGCCACGGTATCGGGCTGAAGGGCGGGTTTGGGCGACACGTGTGGTATCGAGTTTACTCCCCACGCTGTCGGCGCGAAATAGAAATGTCCTATCCGGAGCGAAGTAGAAAGGTCCGGTTCTGACCGGCGATTCTGGATGTGCATGTTATTTTGAAGCACCCGCGCGGGGTCGCGCCTGAGCGGGTGCCCAGAGCCGATGCGACGGATGGCTCCGTGCGTGATCGGCGAGCCCTTCGATTTCGGTCGGAGGGCTTTTCCATTTTGCATCACGACGGTGAATCCCGAACAGAGGCTCTGGGCGTAAACGCGAAGATTGCCGGGCTGGGTTTGCCCGGCACTCCAAATTAGCTGTTGCGATTGGATTCGCGGATGGCTTGCCAGATCGGCTTGGGAGCGATCACCGGGTAGTCGCGCATCCAGCGGCTGCGGCCACCACGGTTGTGGTCTTTGCGCACAGGCTGGTGTGTTGGTGCGGGCTTGTCTTCCTGCTGGCGGGAGATCGAGGCGGAGATGTCGAGGTACGCGCCTTCATACCGCATGGCAAGGCTGCCGTCCAACCGTGCTTCAACTCGCACTTTCTGTCCCTTCATTGCCACCCGGACACTGGCTCGGGCAATCTGATACCGCTTGCGCTCAAACTGAATCGTGTAATCGGTTGCAATCGTGCGCATCTCGACACGGCTGAGCGTCGCCGCCAGGTTGTGCAGTTCGGTAAGGGATCGATGCGCGTCGGCCGTATTAGCCGGGGACACAGTGAACCGCTCGTCCCAGTCAGGCAGGAACTGTGTCTCGAGGCAAGCGTTCGCTGCCTCCAACGTGCACGCGCCGGCCAGGCGCAACTGCTTCACCAGCCGGTCCTGGGCTGTGTTGAAAAATCTCTCGATCCGTCCCTTGGCCTGCGGACTGTGAGCCGAAATGCGCTCGATCCCCAACTCCGTCAAAGCACGAGTGATCTGCGTCGGCTGCATCCCCTCTTGCTCTGAGGCGTGCGAAGACTTGGGTGTGGTCTCGAACATCGCTGCCTTGTCCGTGTAGAAAGCCAGAGGCCGTCCATATCGCTCTAACCACTGCCACAATACCCGCATGTTTTCTTCCGCCGTGTCGTGCCGTACAAACCTGGCATGGACGCGGCTGGTCGCATCGTCGATCATCGCGATCAGATACAGACGCTCGCCACGTCCTTCGAGCCAATCGTGAATGCACGTATCCCATTGCACCAACTCTCCAAAGCAGGCACGCCGCTCACGCCACTGGTGGATTGTCTCTACCTTACGTTTGCGGCTCTGCCACAGGCCGGCAGCGATTAGCCATTTCCGGATTGTGTCGCGCCCAACTTTGATGCCCAGCACCTTACTGACGTGCTCGGCTGCGAAGGTCGGACCAAAGTCGCGGCACTCTTCACGGCGCAGTTCCTCGATCGCACGCCGCTCCAAGTCACCGCTCGTCTTGCGGTTGGAGGCTCGTCCGCGAAGCCCATGGACTACCGCTACATCGCCCAGCTGCTTCAGACTCGTCACCAGCCGCCGTACCTGACGCTCGCTCAGCTTCAGATGCTCGGCCGCTTGCTTCTGCGTGATCTGCCTCCTGCTGACCTCATGCAAGATCTTGAGGCGGTCCCGCTCTCTCTGGCTCATCGCCAACCTGTCCTCTCCCATCCAGACCCGAGTCTGTCAAGAGGACATTTCTATTTCGCGCTAACCGGACATTTCTATTTCGCTGCGACAGTTTACTCCCCACGCGAAAAAAATTGCAAAACCTTCGATACAATCCGCAGGCCCGCTCTCCCATTACCGGGTGAATCCGTTGGGATCGCGTCGGGGACGACGCAGCATGAGGCGGCAAAAATCAGCCTCTGGTGCAGTTCGGATCGAAACAAGACAGAAGGGGAGAAACGAAATGATTTACCGTGACACTTGCTTAGCCGCCTCAGATTCCTTCGGCTCCGTGAGCCAGAAGACATGCCACAATTCACCGATCAGAATCGGCCTTGCGCTCGGCGGGGGCTTTGCGCGAGGCCTTGCTCATGCCGGTGTGCTGAAGGTACTCGAAGAAAGAAACATCCCCATACACTGCGTCGCCGGCGTGAGTGCCGGTTCGGTGGCGGCGGCTGCCTTCTCGAGCGGCGCCAGCGCCAGGGAGATTGCCGAGATTGGTTCGGCGATGCGGTTCAAAGACGTAGCAAGATTGGCCATCGGCCGTACGGGATTGGTCCGCACTGAGCGCATGGAGCTCTTTCTGCAAAAACTGCTGAAGCGCTTTCGATTTGAAGATATGCGTATTCCCCTCGGTATCGTTGCCACTGATCTCGCGACCGGTCAGCCGGTCGTATTCCGTGACCGAGGCGAGGTGACCATCCCTGTGCGGGCCAGTTGCTCCTATCCGGGGCTGTTCCAGCCCGTTCAGGACGGCGCTCGGCTCCTTGTCGATGGCGCGATGAGCATGGCAGTGCCGTCGCTTGTGTGCCGCGCCCTCGGAGCCACTCACGTGATCTCCGTCAACCTGCCCTCACAGGGATGGAAATCGGCGGGCGCGAATGTTTTCAGCGTTGTCAACCGCTGCTTTCAAATTGTGCAATCTCGCACCGTCCGAGACTGTTGCTCTGCCTCGGACATTATCATCACGCCGGACGTTGGGTCCTTTGGTTGGAACGGGTTCGGTAAGGCGGATGAACTGATTCGCGCCGGCGAAAAAGCGGCGCGTGACGCCATAGCCACCATCGAAACCTGGATCTCCCCATCCCAGCCCGGCCCTGAGCTATTCCGAAGAGGGTACTACCCGGCCGTCTCGAAGAGCTAAACATTCAAATCGACAGCTAGGAGATTCATCATGACAATAGACGAACAAGGCGTTCAGGCCATCCTGCAACAAATGGCAGCCGCATGGAATACTTCCGACAGCGCGGGCATCGCGGCGCTGTTTGCAGAGGATGCGAGCTTCATTCATCTTTATGGGGGGCAGTTGGACGGCGGCGTCGATCCAGTGCCGAACTACACACGAGACGTCAAAAAAGGTATCGCCCGGTGGGACGCCTACCTCCATGTCTCCGATCCGGATGCGCTCGCGGCAGAGTTCTCCTCGCGCAATGTCGAGTTTTCCGAACCGCTGAAAGATACCGATGATGGCTTGCGCGGATTCAAACTCAAGGACTCTGACGGCTACGTTTTGTTTTCGGCCGCCCTCGTTGATGAACGTATTTCAACTTGGGATCCATCTCGCCGAGTTTCTCTCGAGCCTGATCGATCAGTAGTGGGCCGCACTCGATTGCGAGGCCAGTTCGAACTCAGAGCGCACCCATACGGCAAGGACAGGGCCCCTGATCGGTATCGGCGATTTTTCAACTGAAGACTCTGGTGGAGCGGATTGGTAACTCACTAGACCGAGTTAGCCGAGGTTACCTCCGCTAAAGCTCCGGCCGACGGTGCTTTGGGAGATCTGGTTGTTTTGGAAGACTTGGCTACTTTTCCTGCTTTACTGCTGACCTTCGGCTTCACGAGCGACGGGTTGAGCCTTGCCGGCGTGACCTGGTTGGTACGTATCAAATAACCACCTACCAGTCGCATCCTGATCTCGTTGCTGCCGGCATCTCGCACTCGCTGCTTGTCATCATCCGGAGCGGCGGAATGCAGGAACTTGTCGATGTCGGAAGCTGTAATCGTCGCGACAATTCGGTCGAAGTTGGGGATCAGGGCCATCACTCATTGTATCCGGTATCTTCCCAAGGTTGTCGTCGCGTCATCCTTCCCCTCCAGCACAGCCCAGCCGAATGTCCCAATGCGGCGGCCGACGGCTAAACCGCCGGGAATGAGTCTCTGGCGGAAAGGGCTCGTTTACACAGCCGTCGGGCCGGTTCTCGGGAGATGATTACCGCATTTCAGTCGGCTCCAAAAGACAGTTGCATCGGCGCGCGCAGCCGCAGGCTTTCACGAGGTCTAGCGGGCATGTCGTCACCATCGCCGAAGTAAGCGCGCACTCATTTCCGAATTCAACGTCGAGAGTGGGGAAACATCTGGTTACGTGGTTACGTGGGAGATAAGAGGAAATGTACTACCGTTCCTTACGTCGAGGACGTAGGCGCAGGCCGGGCGGCAGCGGCGCGCAATTTACGCATGGCAGCCCTTCGAACTGCTCTGCGTTTCCGCGCACGATTGAAACGAGCTTTATCTCCACTGTGAGCAGACATGGTTTGCTGAGTGTAGCAGCATTTCTGATATGGCGCTGGCTGGTTGGGAAAGATGATCGGTGGATGCTGCCATGAGTGAAGGTATTCACCGGATGCTGGCCGGCTTCCCAGGACACGGGACTTCCGCGAAAGCGACTACATTTCAACATAAGCGGAGCTTACGGATACGGCATCGCTGAAACCGGTTCTAAGAGATGTGCGAAGGGGCTGCAAGCTGGAGAGCGAGCACTTGACGATCAGCAGCTTCCGCAAAACCGACCCGGCGATAGACCGCCTGTGCTGGAGCGTTGTCCGGACTGACCTCAACCGTCATAGCTCGGATACCAGCACTCTCGCAAAATCCTCGTAGTTCCAGTAGGGCAGCCGTGCTGAGGCCTTTGTTGCGCCAACCCGGCCTTACATAGAGATCATCCAGGCAGGCCACGAAGCCGCCGTATTCCATTGCATACCTCAGGGCTACCACGATATGCCCAACGTTGCGATGCTCTTCCTGGATGATCCACACATATCCGAGACGTTCATCGACGAGCATAGCGGCAAAGGCGCTCGCCGCACGCTCATGGTCGAGGTCATAACCGGCTTCCGCATAGAACTCAGCCATCAGGCCAACCAGTAGTGGGACGTCATTGCGATTCGCTCGTCTCATGTCAGTAATTCCCGTCGCAGTCGATCGGAAAACTCAATCATCATTGCAGTTGCGATTCCGGCTTGTGAGGACCTATCCGGCGGGGTTCGTGAAAACGAATCCACTTCCGCCTTGCCGATGAACGGAACACCTACCGGACATTGAAGTAGAGTCATCCGAGTTGTTGCCGCGGTTTGTTACCCCGGCTGGCGTGGATCATCGATCAAACCTCCGCGATGAGCTTGCTCGGTTTCTTCTCTTTGCACGACGCAGAAGAGATTGTCGTCAGGATCGGCCAACACAACGAAGTCATCCCCGGGTCTGTATCGCCATGGATACCGAATGGCTCCCAGCGATAGTAGGCGTCCAACTTCATTTTCCTGATCGCTCGTGTAGAGGTCCAGGTGAAGTCGGCTCCTTTTGCCTTTGCGCCTTTCAGGATGCTGGTCCAAGGAAATGTTCGGTCCTCTGCCGAGCGGGTCCTGTAGCACCACCCATCCACCCTTTGCTGGCGCTCTGGGGACGTAATGGAGTGCGCTTGCCAGAATGCCAACATCCTGTCGAACTCATAACAGCGGATCACAATCGAGCCGACTCTCATACCATAGCCTATAGACTAAAAACCCTCGCTGCGAGGATCGGATCCTGCATCGTCCGGTAGGAACATCACCGAACAATGAACTTGGATGTGGACGGACGGCGCGCAAACCAGAACTTGATCAGGCAACAATGCAGATCGATGTTAGAGCTGGACAAGCACAACTCCGGTGAGGACGCCGAGCGCCAGCCCAACGATTAGCTCGTGAACGCGGTGACGTGCAAGGGCGATGCGCGACCAGAAGACCAGTGGAACTACGGCGATGAGCGCATAGCCGACCCACGAACCGAGTAGGGACAAGGTCGTGGCGGTCAGAGCAGTAAAGGCCACGTGCAGCGAGAGTTTGATCCAGCGAGTGAGGAGAGCAGCGAGTAGAAGAAACACCCCAGTGACGAGCATGCCCTGGACGAGGAACGAATGCGGGTCCTTAAGACGTAGCCAACCAAGCGCAGCAACCATTCCGGCAAGAGCAACCACAAACAGAACCGGTCGCTCGGATGGATTCGAGGCGTCAACATTCGACCATCGCCCGCAACGCACCTGTCGGAACATGAGCACTGCGATCGGGATAACGATGAGAGCAACGAGGAGCACCGACTGGACGGCATGGCCCGACGATTGGCGCATCGCAGGCACGGCAACCAGCATCGCAATCATGGCAAAAGGGTGCGCAAGGATCGAGACCCACCGGGCAAGCTGTTTCATTGCACGTTACGAAGCGTTCCCGCACTTCACAAGAGGGCCGACAGAATGACATGATCGACCATGTGAGACTCTCAGCACGACACCAAACTGCCACGCCGGATATTCGGCCAGACTGTTGACTACTCGATATCCGTCGAGATGATGAATTCCCATAGCGGCGATAAAGCGGATTGGCGTAATCGCCAGCGCAGCACCTCCATAGAACGGAGGAGGGCCCCGTGTGGTCTCCCAGCGTACAGCAATCTGCATGCTTCCGCCAGAGGTCTGGACGTGTAACGCCCTCGCCGCTGAGGTGAACGGCATCGGCGTCTGGAGATCCCATTCGCGATGCCGACATATCGTTCCTAATCCGCGACAATCTGCGGGCGCGCTGGTCAATGTCACGATTGAACTCCAGAGCAGCCATTGTCTTCGGGATGCTTCGCAGCGTCCGGATCCTGGTATGCCCGCTCCCAAAGATCAAGCGCATCCGTGCGGTGCCCGGCTGTCCAGGACTCGTGAGCCATACGCACAGAGTCTTCCCAGTTTTGATCAGCCGCAAATCCCGGCGCCGCTACCCACAAGATCACTGCACTGCAACGAGCCGTTTCATATGGGCTCCAATGCTTCCAGCCGAGATTACGGAGGACTGGCGCTCTGTCACTCGCTCGGCATGCTGTCCGAGCCCGAATCTACTCACAATTTCTTCTGATGAACCTTCTGAATCAACTGCCCCAGGTAAGCACAACCCGGAAGAAAGAGGCTTAAAAACCGCCGGCATCCTCACGGCATCGGTAAAGCCACCGTGTCGCTGCCATGGTCCTCTATGCTCGTCGCGCGTCCGACAACGACCGTTTTCGTGGCGCCTGTGTCCAGAAAAACGTTGGCAACGGATGGTTAGACACCGGTCGAATGATTCGAGACGAATGTATTGTTCCCCGGAGTTGCTCCGCTTTGACAAAATCGCATGAGCGCGGCGGCAGGCGTTCCCGGATCCTGTTGTTCAGCATCGCGTTGCCCTGAGCGGGCCCGCCAATTTGAATCGCACTATTCGAAGCGAAGATTGCGTCATCGGTAGCAGACATGAATATGTCGTTCTCGACAATCATTCCGCCCGCCTACGGCGGCAATGGCGATGCCTGCGCGAATTCTCCTTCTGGTGGCAACCCGCGAGGCGTTGCTGAGCGGAATCGCGATTGCCGGCGGCCGTGTCCACTCGCCGGATCGGGCACGCTCATATTTGCCGCCGCCTGGAGTTGCCGGACTTCGTCTTTGTTGCTGCTGCAGCGTTTGCCGGTGACTGCATCGCCGTGGTCCCGTAAACCGCGATCGAGCCGAGGTTAATTGAGGGCTTCTCGAAGGAGCCGAGGCGCTGCAGAATAACGCACGGCAGCGCCTCCACATGCACTAGTGATTAACTACCAGCCGATACCCCATGTTCTGCAAACGAACAAGTTCCCCAACACCCGCTGGGGTCTCGATTACCCCGGGCAAGAAATGCTGCCGGAATTCGGCGACTATTTGTTCAACGCTTTTTTGGTCTGGGTTGCGACCACTCGCGCTTGCCGAACTGGCGAGGGCATGGGTCGATTGGTGGCAAGCGAGGAACAACACCCGGCGGCGTTGCAGACCTTCAATGCTCGTGTCATCAAAGAAAGGGTGACTGCGTTCCGCGGGTTGCCGCCCCGGAGTTAACGTCGTATGCGCGACCGGGCTGGCCGAGAATATGTTGCGTGTGGCTGGCTCGTTCGTTTGAGGGTCACGAACGCCCAGCGCTTCGCCGAACCGGTACTTCTCCCAAATGAAGTCGTCGAACGTCGCAGGAGTCGCTGACGAGTACGCCTGCACAACGACTTGAATCTCATCTGCCGCAATGTCGTACGAGAACTGAAAGCCGTTTAGACTGTTTCGAATGTTTGCGAAAATTAGTGTATTCGCGATATTTGGCCACTCATAGACCTGTTTCGCCCGGGCGCTCCGGTTGACGATGGCTTCGTAGTCCTGAAAACGGTAGCTTGGGTCACCGGGACGCAGATCGTGTCCCCATGCTGAAGTGTGACGGACGACGGCGCCACCGAGCATCGTCATGATTGTGCGCCGGCTAAGTTGACTCGACATGTGTCATCCTTTCGTATAACAATTCCCAACTGGCAACAGACCACAAGGCCACAGTTCGTTCCCGTAGTTGGTCGGGCTCTCTGTCTCCGTGGTTTCTGTACCGGGCCCGATTTCAGGAACTGTGTTTCGGCACGGCAGCGAAACCACGAACGCCTTACGGAATCCGGAAGCAATCAGCTGGAGCGAACGATTGCCGCGCCACCGCAGTTGTGAAACAATACGTTGGCCTCGGCCCGTTCTCGTGACGCTGATTCGCATCGCAGGTTCCCCTTCGGCAGATGTGGCGCGATTTCGACGCGGAAACTCTAACGTGAGCCCAAAATTCTTTTGGCAGTAAGATTTCAGGGTGGAACGTACAGTCCAGACGAACTCGCTGACGGTCCTGCTCCTGGCATGGCGGAACGGCGATACCGCTGCTCGGGACCGATTCTTCGCGCTGGTCTACGATGAGTTACACCGGACCGCTCGGCGATTCATGCGGCACGAACGCGCCGGGACACACCATGCAGGCTTCTGCGCTCGTGAATGAGGCTTACCTGCGGCTCATTGATGCGAATCAGGTTCAATGGCAGGATCGGGCGCACTTTTTCGGAATTGCGGCGCACTTCATGCGGCGTATTCTCGTCGATGCGGCGCGGCGAAAAGCTTTCACGAAACGAGGTGGCGGAACTCCTCGCCAACCCTTAGATGAAGCCCTGATCCTTGCGCCCGAACTCAGCCCGGATTTGGTCGCCCTCGACGATGCCCTCGAAGCGCTCGCTAAGATAGACGCCCGCAAGAGCAAGGTCGTGGAACTGCGGTTCTTCGGAGGCCTCACAATCGATGAGACATCAGAAGTGCTGAAAGTCTCTCCCCAGACAGTGCTGCGCGACTGGAGCCTTGCCAAAGTTTGGCTTCTGCGCGAACTGGAGCGCGGCCCCGATCATGAGTCCTGAGCGGTGGCGGCAAATTGAAGAGATGTTCCAGTCCGCGCAGCAGCGGCCCGAATCTGAACGGGCGCAATATCTGCAAGAACAGTGCGGCGAGGACGTGGCTTTACGAGAGGAGGTCCAGTCTCTGCTCGCGCGGGAAATACGTGCAGAGTGTTTGCTCGGGATCCCCGCATGGCAACGAGACTCGTTGCTCCTCAACGCACTAACTCAGGATGCGCGGCCGCACTTCGCTCCTGGTGAGGCGTTGGGCGCTTACGAGATTGTTTGTCTTTTGGGTTCGGGAGGTATGGGAGAGGTCTACCGGGCCAGGGACAGCCGCCTGGGGCGTGAAGTCGCGCTGAAGGTGCTTCCCCCGGACCGCCTCGGCGACGCTGAGCGGCGCAAGAGGTTCCTGCAGGAAGCACGTGCTGCCTCAGCGTTGAATCATCCAAATGTTGTCACGTTCTACGATCTGGCCGATGCCAGGGGTGAGACAGTCCTCGTCATGGAGTACGTCCCCGGCAAGACGCTCGATGACGTCATCCCACCCAAAGGTTTGCCGCTGAAAAGCGCTGTGGACTATGCCGTTCAGATTGTGGATGGGTTGGCCGCCGCACACGCCGTCGGTATCGTGCACAGAGATCTGAAACCTGCCAACGTCATCGTCGGCGGCAACGGCAAAGTCAAGCTGCTCGATTTCGGGCTTGCCAAGCTAAGAGAACCAGTCGACCAGGATTCCGATGCCGTGCTCACGCATACGGGTGTCGTGCTGGGCACATTCGCCTATATGAGTCCGGAGCAGGCTAAAGGTGACTCGGTCGACGCACGATCGGACATCTTCAGCTTCGGTTGTTTGCTGTACGAAATGTTGACAGGTGAGCGGCCATTCCGTGGTGGTTCGCCAGCATCGATTGTCAGTGCGATTCTGAGGGACGACCCCCCGGAGCCCGCGTGCGCACCGGCCGGACATATCGAACGAACTGCAAAAAATCCTGCGGCGCTGTTTGCGCAAGGATCCCGCAAAGCGCTTCCAGCATGCGGACGATCTGAAAATAGCGCTGCTCGAAGCACAGGAAGAGATCGACACAACACCGGAACGAGAGCGGCCGCACATCCACCAGTCCAGGAACGTCAGGCGCGTCATCAGCGCGATCGCGGCCGCCGTCGCAGTAACGGTCGGCGGAGTTCTATGGTTTCTTTGGCAGAGCGATTACTTCTGGCGTAATCCACTTGCGGATGCAAAGATCGAGCGCGTAACGGATTTCGACGGCGACGAAGTGGACGCCGCGATCTCCCCCGACGGCAAGTTCATGTCGTTTGTCTCCGACCGGGACGGCCGCTTCGATGTGTGGGTGAGCCTTATCGGCAGCGGCGAGTTTGTAAACATCACAAGGGGCGGATTCCGCGATCTCGAGCCAGCTCCGATTCGAAAGTTGGCTTTTTCGGGTAATAGCGCCGACGTCTGGTTTGTTCAGGGCTATGGCGCAGGACCATATCAGGGCTGGTTGGCATCCCTCATGGGCGGCCCTCCGCATTCCTTCATCGCCGGCGCCATGGAAGTTGCCTGGTCCGCCGACGGAAGCAGGATAGCCTGGCACACTGCCGGCTGTCGGCGACCCTATCTTCATCGCAGACGCGAATGGAAGTAATCCCAGGCAGATTTACGTGGAAAAAGCCGGCAACCATTGTCACCATCTCACCTGGTCGCCGGACGGCCAGTTCATTTATTTCGTTAAAGGCATTCCGACCTCGGACGAGATGGATATCTGGCGAATACGCGCGTCCGAAAGCTCGCGGCCTTTGCGCCCCGAGCGGATCACTTCCCATAACGCCCGAGTCGCCTATCCAGCGTGGCTCGACGAGCGCACGCTGATCTACTCAGCCCCGGCTGAAAATGGCTCGGGCGAGTCACTCTACACGACCGATGTCGAGCGGCGAATTCCGCATCGGGTCAGCTCCGGAATTTCGGAACAGTATCTTTCGGTCGCAGCAAGTGCAACGAGCCTGCGGCGGGTCATCTGCACGGTCGCTAATCCGATCGTGAACCTCTGGACGGTACGTGTTGCAGATCGCATGCAGACCGAGAGTGAAGTGAGCCGTTTCCCAGTAGAGAACGCGCGCGCTCTGGCGCCGCGGATGGCATCCGGCTACTCGTTATTTCTTTCTTCCCGCGGTGGAGGTGACGCGATCTGGAAGCGTGAGGACGCCGGCGCAACAAGGGAACTTTGGAAAGGCGTCGATGGGAGCGTGACCGCCCCGCCGGCAGTATCGCCCGATGGCGCGCAGATCTGTTTCTCGTACTGGAGAAAGGGGCACGCTGGACTTTACCTGATGTACGCGAACGGGACGAACATCCGTCCACTTGCGCCAGCGTTGGACGTGCGGAGCGCCGTCTCCTGGTCGCCGGACGGAAAGACGGTGGCTGCCTCCGCGACTCTCGCAGAGGGCACGCGTCTCTTCCTGATTCCTGTGGATGGTGGGGCCCCGACTCGATTGCTGGACACCGCTTCCTACAACCCCGTCTGGTCTCCCGACGGCCAGTTCATCGTGTATTCCGAACCGATGAGCGGCTCTAATATGGCGGTGAAAGCTGTAAGGCGGAACGGGGCGCCGGTTCCAATTCCTCGAATGGTGGTCCCGTATACCAGGGCAACTCCATACCGCTTTCTGCCCAGCCGCAGAATACTCATATTCCTGAAGGACACGTCCTTTCGCACTCGGGATTTTTACTGGATGAATGTCGACACCGGAGACGAGCGCCAACTGACCGATCTCAAGCCGGGCACCCTGATACAGAGTTTCGATGTTTCGTTAGACGGACAGCAGATTATCTTCGATCGCCAAAAAGATAATGCGGATGTCGTCCTGATTGATCTGCCTCGATGAGCCGTCAACAGCGGCGTTTCAGTCTCAACTGAATGGCCCCAATCTTCACCTCGCGGTTCGCGAGGCCTCGCGATATCATCCTTATGTTCCGCTGGCATGCGAAGTCACGGATTAATCCGTGAGATCTCCGTTGCACGAGATTACTACTGAGAAACGCAACAGCATCCAACAATCCGCTCAGTGGGATAATCGATATTGTGTGAATTAGAAACTTAGCACTCGCCTTCTCGCGCGTCCACCATCCAAAGTTACGTCCGCAACGTACCCTTTCTATACGCGGCCACAACGCGCTTGGGCGCGCTATGGCGCCACGAAGTTTCGATCAACTCACGCACTCGACCGACCGAAACCTTGGACAAATCTACGCGAAGGCCCAGGAAGATCTTCCCGCTGCGCCAAATTTCCTCGTATGCATCCGGACGCTCAGCAGCGAAAGCTCTTGCCTCGTCCTCGCCGAGACTCACCGTTATGGCCATACCTCCCTTTTCCACACCGACGAAGCTCTTTCCCGCAACCTTGAACGCGGCAATACGGCGACCTGCCGGGACTGGCGGTCCTTCAGCCACTTCCGGCAAGGCTATAGCAATAGCGCGAATTTCACTAACTCCAATCGATTTCAAGGACCCTCTGACCAGTTCGATTGTATGCTGCCAGTCGCGCGGCTGACACACCAGCTAGGAAACTGCTGATCTGAAGAAGCCGCCATACACCCTCAGCCTCCATCACCGCAGGCTCTTGCAAAAGCCTCGACCGGAAACGAAGCGGCGGCCAGGATTAGGTCAAACATAAGTAGTAGGTTTTGTTTGGGCGGAGAGCTCTTTCGAAGTAAGATGTTGCTGCGAAACAAAGACCAACTTCGGGAGCCCTTATGAAGCTTACACTGCGTCAGCATTTATCGCAATTTGCTTACCTGTTGCAGACTGAACTCTTCCCTGTCATTGAACAGAGCACCGGGAAGCTGACCGGTACCGCGGAAAACCTGGTTGCGGTCCTCGCCATAATCCCGCTTTCTCGATTCGTGCCGTCCTGCCACGGTTGGAATGAAAGACCGGCCAAGGATCGCTATGCAATCGCCTGCGCGTTTGTCGCCAAGGCCGTCTATGACCTGTCCATGACACGGCAACTGCTCGAACGTCTGACGGTCGATGCGCAACTACGTCGCATCTGCGGCTGGGACGAGCCGAGCAGGTGCCTCATGAGTCTACGTTTTCTCGCGCTTTTGCTGAATTTGCCGCGATCGAACTGCCGCAGTTCGTCCACGAAGCGTTGATTCGGGACACGCAGAAAGACCGCCTGGTTGGTCACATCGTGCGCGATTCCACGGCCATTGAGGCCCGGGAACGCTTTGCAGAGAAGCCGCTCAAGCCTGCCGAGCCGAAATTCAAGTCCTGGTCTCGCAAAGAACAAGAAGAGGAATGCGCCGAAGGCGCCCAAAACACGGCTTGAGCGTCAACGCGAGATGGGATTGGAAGACATGCTGAAGGAACTGCCGCGCAACTGTAGCCTCGGTGTGAAAAACCCGCAATGACGGCAATCAGAAATACTGGCGCGGTTACAAGCTGCATCTGGATGTGGCCGATGGGAAGATTCCGATTCAGCGCAGTGTTGACGGCCGCTTCGCTGCACGATTCCCAGGTGGCAATCCCGCTGGCGACAATGACGGCCAACGCGTCACGTCGCTGTACGATGTCATGGACTCGGCCTACGACGCCCACGAGATCATTGCGCATACAGAAGTCTGAATCATGTTCCCATCATCAAGCCGGTGAACGAGTTTTCTCGAGCAAGAGCATAATCACCGAGCCCAAACTTCCTCGTCAGTTCACGTGGGCCGAAGAGGAGCGCTTCAAAGAACGCACTCTCATTGAGCGCGTCAACGGGAGACTAAACGACGAATTCGGAGCTCGAAATATCTATGTTCGCGGTGCACAAAAGTTGATGGCGCATCTCATGTTCTCCGTTCTTGCGCAGATGGTCGATCAACTTCTACGACCGCGCCAATGAGGGTAAGCGGAATTTCGAGGCCATCGAAAAAACCGCCTGGAACCGTGGCATCGCGCTGTAAGTTGCAGAAGATATGAGGGAAGACGATGTAAAAACCTAAAGTATTTCTTCACGCGAGCACGTTGACCTCCAAAACGCGGGTGAAGGCCCTGCAACGAGGGATCTCAATAGTGTTTTCACGAAGTTCTGCAAGTGGTTCACAGCGTTGCCACAATTTTTTGTAGGTCGTAAGTGCAATAAAGTACGCTACTTACGCGTTGATGCCGTCCGAATATGCCAGGCCTCGCCGCAGCCCTGATCCTATGATTAAGACAGGTATGAAGCAGGTTATACGACAGCTTGCGAAGAGATCTTCAGTCACTCAGGCCGAGGCGGCGGATCAGATCGATCGCTACATCCATGAAGTTTTGCAGAAACTCCGGAAAGGGCAGCGGGTGCCCGTTCCCGGTGTCGGCGTAATTTCGCCCGGACGGAATTCCCAAATGATGAAGGAACCCAATGCCACCGCATCTAAACGAAATCGTCGGTGAGGTGATCAAGCACTGCCTCGCCGAAGGAATTGAGGTGGATTTGGAGGGACTCGGCACGTTTCGGCGTACGGATGAAGGTGTCGCGTTCGAACGAACCACGGGACCGCGCGTGTTTATCGCCTACGTCGTTGAAGATTATCCTTATGCGCTGAAGCTCTATCATGCTTTGTCGCAGGCTGGGTTCAACGCATGGCTGGATCGGAAGAAATTGCTGCCCGGCCAGAACTGGCGACGCTGCATCGAACATGCGATCGACACATGCGATTTTTTCATAGCCTGCTTTTCTTCGAAATCGGTGGCAAAACGCGGCCAATTTCCCTATGAGGTCCGCTATGCGTTGCGGTCAGCTGAGCGAATGCCTTTAGACGATGTTTTCGTTGTACCGGTGCGGCTTACGGATTGCCAGATTCCCAAGCGAATCGCCTGGAATATGCAATATGTCGACTTGTTCCCGGACTGGGAGAAGGGGCCGCGCAACTTGTCTCTTCGATTGGAGTTGAGTGGCGCAATCGCCAGTCTAGGATTTCTGGTTAAGTTTTTTCTTGACCGTGGCCGAATATTTACCATCAGGCTCGAGGTCTAAGATATTTGGCCCAGGCTTCGCGGAATTCTTTCGTGATTTCCGAGTTTGAGCTGCGCCTCGCCGAGTTTGTACCAGCCCTCGGCCGAGTTTGGATCCCACTTGACAGCCTCTTCGTAACGCCGCATCGCGGCCTTGTAGCTGCTCTTCTTGAAGTAGTAGTTACCGATCCGAATCTCTTTTTCGGCTTGTAGCGGGTTTAGAACATATTCCTTGTTAGCCTGCGAGGGCGAGATATCCTCTTCCGGCGGTTCCTGGGGCGGTGTTTGCGATAGTAGAGGCGCCGCAAGGGACACGATTAGCACAAACAAATGGAAGCGTGTCACACTAGTAGTATAGCTTGCACCTGGACGTGGTGTTTCCTCGTCTTTCCCGCTCCCTCTCATCATGGACCCGCGCGAAGAGTTAAGGCACAAGGTCTCGCAATTACCGGTGACGCCCGGCGTGTACCTATACAAAGACGCGCAGGGCAAAATCATCTACGTCGGGAAGGCGAAGAATCTTCGTTCGCGCGTGCGCAGCTACTTCAACGAAGACAGATTGGCCGACGCGAAGACGGACACGCTGATCAGCGAAGCCCGGGACGTTGACATCATCCGTGTAGACAACAACAAAGAGGCGCTGGCGCTTGAAAACAATCTGATCAAGCAATACAAACCGCGTTACAACATTCTACTCCGCGATGATAAGACGTATCCGTACATAAAATTAACGGGCGAGAAGTTTCCGCGAGTGTATGTAACCAGGCGGCTTCGAAAAGACGGAAGCACCTACTATGGCCCGTATTTTCCCGGAAATCTGGCGCATCGCCTCGTTCACTTGATCCACCGGTTTTTTAAGGTCCCTTCATGCTCGGTCGACTTCAGCCGTGTTCACAAAGCGCCCTGTCTCCAGTACCATATTCATCGTTGCCTCGGTCCCTGTGTTGAGGGGCTGACCACGGATGACGCTTACGCGCAGGCGGTCCGAAGTGTCCGATTGTTTCTCGAAGGCCGTCATCGCGACCTTACAGCGATACTCCGCAAACAGATGGATGCGGCCGCGGAGAGCATGCAGTTTGAACAGGCCGCAAACATTCGAGATCTCATCTCCACAGTTGAGGAGATGGAGCAGAAGCAAAAGATGGCCGCCGCCGAGGGCGACGATGCGGATATCTTCGCCTATTATGCGGAGACGCCGCTTGTCGCGGTGAATCTCTTTCACATGCGCAATGGCCATATCGTGGACCGGCGCGAGTTCTTCTGGGAAGACCAGATTGACTGGAATCCGGCCGAATTCTTCGAGGCTTTGTTGAAGCAGGTCTATCTGAATCAGCCCTATATTCCGGGATTGATACATGTGCCGGTCGGATTTCGAAGATCTGGAAGATCTCGAAGAGTATCTCTCCGAAAAACGGGGCCGGAAGGTTGAGATCCACACACCTCAGCGGGGGCAGAAAAAGGCGATGCTTGCGCTCGCGGAGACAAACGCTAAACACAGTTTCGACGCGCGATTTCGAGTGATGAAGCCGTCCTTGCAGACCATCCAGGAGACTCTGCAGGACGTGTTATCGCTGCCTGAACCGCCGAAGCGGATCGAGTGCTTCGACATTTCCCACATTCAAGGAACCGACAAGGTCGCCAGCATGGTGGTCTGGGAAGACGGGAAGATGAAAAAGTCCGATTACCGGAAATTCATCATTCGAACCGTGATTGGTAACGATGATTTCGCCTCAATGAGGGAAGTCGTCAGTCGCCGGTACTCGCGGTTGCAGGAAGAAGGCCGGCCATTTCCGAGCGTCGTGCTGATCGATGGCGGCATCGGACAGTTGCATGCCGCGCACGACGCGCTTGAGGGTATAGGCGTCATCAATCAGCCGCTCGCCTCGATCGCGAAGCGCGAAGAGTGGATTTACGTGCTGGGCCAGGAGGATGACCCCGTAATTCTCGATAAATTCTCGCCGGTGCTGCACCTGATCCAGCAGATCCGTGACGAAGCGCATCGGTTCGCCGTAACCTTCCACCGGACGCGGCGTAATGCGGCGCGCCTCACGTCGGAGCTACAAGACATAGCTGGTGTGGGGCGGAAGACTTTAACGAAGCTGTTGCGAGAGTTCGGCAGTATTCAGCGGGTCCAGGACGCCTCGGAACAGGAACTCGCGAAGGTAGTGGGTCCAGCCCAGGCGAAACGGGTTCGTGAGCATTTTCATCCGACTCGGGAGCCCGTTCCTTCGAAGGATGGAACTAACGAACCCACCGGCGTCCTTCCCGCGTCTAACGATTAGTCTCGCTCTCGCGTCAGACTAGACTAGATCTCAGTATCTTCAACCAGGAGAAAGACTCACCCGATGTTCTCCAAAAAACTAGCGCTGCTTGTGCTGGCGGCGGCTCCTTTTTTGCTCAACGGCCAGAACTTGAAGGAGTTTGAAAAGCATGTCTCGGAATTTACCCTTCCGAACGGAATGCATTGGATCGTCTATGAACGGCACGAAGCTCCCGTCGTCGCTTTCAACGCCCTCGTCAATGCCGGGGCCGTGGATGACCCTGCCGGTGAAAGCAGCATGGCTCACATGTTTGAACACATGATCGGGAAGGGAACTACGACCGTAGGGACTACGAACTGGCCGGCAGAGCAGAAAGCGCTGCAAAGAGTAGAGCAAGTCTACGACCGGCTTGAGGACGAGCGGAACAAAGGCAGCAAAGCCGATCCGCGGCGCCTGAAGCAACTCGAAGCCGAACTCAAGGACGCGATCGACACGGCGGACAGCTACGTAGTTCCAAATGAGTTTACCCGCGTAGTGGAGGAACAGGGCGGCGTCGGATTCAACGCGAGCACTGCGCAAGACTACACGAGTTACTTCTACAGCTTGCCGTCCAACAAGACGGAATTGTGGTTCGACCTGACATCCGAATGGTTCAAGCGGCCGGTCTTTCGTGAATTCTATAAAGAGCGTGACGTGGTGCGGGAAGAGCGCCGTATGCGCGTAGAATCCAGCACCCAAGGCAAGCTCATGGAACTGCTGACGGCGACCTCGTTCATGGCGCATCCTTATCGCAATCTGATTGGCTGGGCGAGCGAGATCGAGCAGTTGCGGGCGAAAGAGGCGGAGGCGTTTTATCAGAAATACTACGCTCCCGGAAACTTAACCATGGCGGTGGTGGGAGATGTGAAGCCAGCGGAGATTCGGCGGCTGGCGGAAAAGTACTTCGGCCCCATCCCGGCCCGTCCGATGCCGCCGCCGGTTTCTATCGAGGAACCGAAGCAGGAAGGAGAGAAGCGCGCCCTGTTGCAGACAGCCAGTCAGCCGTTTCTGTTGATGGGCTACAAGCGACCGAATCAGACTCATGCCGATGATCCTGTCTTCGACGTGATCGCCGGTATCTTGTCGAGCGGCCGAACCGGCCTGCTCTACAAAGATCTCGTTCGAGACAAGCGAATTGCTCTCGGCGCGCAAGCCGATGCCACATTCCCTTCCGGCAAATACGGCAACTTGTTCGTCCTTTTCGACGTGCCCCAGGCGGGGCACTCCATCGAGGAGAACGAAAAGGCGATCTTCGACCTGCTGGATAGGCTGAAGCGCGAAAAAGTTGATGACGCTACCTTGCAACGGGTGAAAACGAAGATTCGGGCGGGTTTGATTCGTCAGCTCGACAGCAACACCGGTCTTGCGGCACAGTTGCCGTTTTATTCGGTGATGTACGGAAATTGGCGCGTGATGTTTACGGGGCTCAAGGATATCGAGAAGGTAACTGCCGACGATGTGCAGCGAGTGGCGAAGCAGTACTTCACCGATGAAAATCGTACGGCGGTCTACACGACGAAACCGACGAACTCCGCGCAGGAGGCTTCCAAGTGAAATTCACGTTGTGCGCTTTTTTGACAACAGCTGTCGTCTTGGCTCAGCAATCCGCTCCGGCTCCGGCAGTCGCGCAGCCCAAGGCCCCGGCCAAGGCTCAAGTGTCGGCGACCGTAACGGTTCCCTCTTACAAGTCGCTTAAGTTCGGCCCCTCTCCACAAGTCAAGATCCCGGAGATTCCGAGTTTCACGCTCGCGAACGGCATGCGCGTCTATCTGCTCGAGAATCACGAACTGCCTCTCGTGAGCGGCTTCGCGCTGGTCCGCACTGGAAATCTTTTCGATCCGAAAGATAAGATCGGCCTTGCGGAGGTCACCGGGCATGTCATGCGGACCGGTGGCACAAAATCCAAGACAAGTGAACAACTCGATGAGCAACTGGAGAATATGGCTGCTTCTGTCGAGGCGAGCATCGGAGAATCGAGCGGACGCGTAGGCTTTAGCGCCTTGAAAGAAAATACCGATGAAGTGCTCGCCGTTTTTCAGGATGTCCTGATGAACCCTGAGTTTCGCCAGGACAAGATGGACCTGGTGAAGTCACAGATCAAGAGCGGAATTTCACGGCGTAATGATGAGCCGGGCGAGATTCTCAGCCGTTCATTCGCCGAGGTTGTGTATGGCCGCGACAATCCGTATGCGTGGCGGATGGAATATGCTCACATCGACAATATTCATCGCGAAGACCTGATCGCGTTCTACAAGCGCTATTTCTTTCCTTCGAACATTATCCTTGCGGTGCAGGGTGACTTCGTCACCGCGGAGATGCGCGCAAAGCTCGAAAAACTGTTCGACGGCTGGACTGTCAAACAGGACGCTGTACCGCCATTTCCGCCGGTGACTGCGAAACCTGCGCCGGTGTATACCTGGCGCCGAAACAGGATGTGACCCAGACATCGTTTGCTCTAGGACATCTAGGCGGAGAATTGCGCGATCCCAATTTTCCGGCACTATCGGTGATGTCTGACATTCTTGGTGGCAGCTTTTCCGGACGGCTTTTCAAGAACGTTCGCACCAAGCTCGGTTTGGCTTATTCGATGAGCGGCGGATGGGGCGCGACTTTCGATCATCCTGGTTTATTCGAGGTGAGCGGGAGCACGAAGTCGTCTTCGACAGTGGATACGATTCAGGCTGCACTCGCGGAAGTGAACAAAATGCGAACTTCAGAAGTGACCGATCAGGAACTCGACACCGCCAAGCAGAGTGTGCTGAACAGTTTTGTGTTTTTCTTCGATAGCCCAAGCAAGACGCTTAGCCGCGTGGTGACATACGAATATTACGGTTATCCAAAGGACTTCATCTTCCAGTATCAAAAAGGAGTGCAGGCTGTGACGAAGGCGGACGTATTGCGCGTCGCGAAACAATATCTGAAGCCTGAGAATATCTCTATCGTGGCTGGTCGGGAAGCCATCTGATTTCGTCAAGCCGCTCACTACACTCGGCCCGGTGAAAGAAATAGACCTCAGTATTCCGGAACCCGGCGGGAAGCCGGCCGCGGCCACGAAGTCCGACAGCGCCAGCCTGGAGCAAGGGACGAAAACTCTTCAGAGCGAGCGCAGCAGGCTGCCGGTGGAGCGGATAAGCTCGCAGCCATCAAAGATTACACGCAGTCCGTACAAGCCTCGATCAATACTCCGCAAGGATCGATGCAGGCGAAGCAGACGAATCAGTGGACGAAGGCGGGCGCCATACCGTCAGAGTCAGGAACTCCCGTTTGGAAAAGTCGTGGCATTCTATGATGGCAAATCGAATTGGCTTGCTAGCCCGCAAGGGGCCATGGAAATGCCTCCTCCAGGTGCTGCGTCAGATCGCAGGGTGAAAAGATGCGCAGCTTTGTCGAGTTAATGCTGGCGGATAAGAACCCGAATCGTGACTGTGAACGCGGTTGCTGACGACGCAGTGGAGATCGCGCCGAAACAGGGAGAACCTGTGCGAGTAGAGTTCGACCCCGCGACGGGTCTTCCGGCGAGGTACAAATATCAATCTATGGGGATGCAGGGTCCCAGCAGCGTAGTCTCCAGTCTCAGCGACTGGCGAGAAGTGAGCGGATTCGGCTCCCATACAAGCTCGTCGTTGAGCAGGGCGGCAAAAAGTTCGCCGAAGCTACCGTTTCCGAATGGAAGCTGAATGGCGGTTTGACCGCCGGAGGAGTTAAGCAAGAAGCCATGAGAGCAGCTCTATTGGTTGTGTGCGCATCGCTCGCGTTGGGGCGCCGAGACAAAACAGGAGCGCGGAAAGCGCGTCATTGATGAAGCGGTCGCGGCGCTTAGGGCGGCGATAAGTTCCTGACGATGCAGGACCGCGTAGAAAGCGGACGCGCCTACTCGTTTTACCGCGACCGGCTCACCGGTTTATCAGTCGCAAAAATCTACACGCGGTACTCTGGATAAGCCTACTGCCAAAGGCATCGCGGAACGCGAACGGCAGACGTTCGGTAAGGATGAGGATTACTACGTCCTCTTCACCGACAACAACGGATACATGGTTACGTTTCGCGGCGCGAGGCCGATGCCTACGGAGCGTTATACCCGTTGGGTGGAAACAACGCGAAGAAACATCTTCTACATCCTGCGGAATCGCCTGAAAGAGCCGGGCATGATCTTCGAATCGCAGGGCGCTCATGTCTGGGAGAATACGCCGGTCGAGATCGTCGACATCATCGACGCCGACAACAATGTGGTGACGGTCTATTTCCACAAGCGACAAAGCTGCCGTCTGCGGCAATACTCCGTGCGCCGCGACCCGAAAACCAAAGAGAAAACTGAAGACGTTTCGCTATTTTCGAAGTTCCGTGATGTCGGAGGAGGAGTGCAGTGGCCGTTCAACATCATGACCGAACGCAACGGAGAAAAGATTTTCGAGATATTCTCGGATTCGGTTGCGTCAACCAAGGACTGTACGGACAATCTGTTTACGCTGTCCTCTACCGAGAAGGTCTTCCCGCCGGAGAAATAACTATTCGTAACGCAGGGCGACCACCGGATCGAGTCGAGCTGCCTTGTTTGCCGGCCAGATTCCAAAGAAGAGTCCGACACCTACGGATACCGCGACGCCGAGCGCCGCGGCCCACAGCGGGACATGTGTGGTCAGCGTAGGAAACACTACGCGTGCAATGACCGAGATAGTCCATCCGAACGCCATCCCCAAGTAGCCCGCCGATCAGGGTCAGGGTCGCCGCCTCCGTCAGAAACTGAAGAACGATATCGAAGCGCGTCGTCGCCGATCGCTTTCCGAATGCCGATCTCACGCGTGCGTTCCGTCACGAAACCAGCATGATATTCATGACGCCGATCCCTCCAACCAGAGCCCGATTGAGCTCATTACGATCATGACCAGCGCGACCATGGCCGTGACGCTGTGAAACTGCTCCACTAACTGTTCGGCCGTAGAGATCCAAAATTATCAGGGTCGGTGTACTTCACGCGTCGTTCCTGGCGAAGCACAAGGCTGACTTCATCGGTCGCCTTGCGCGAGCAGGCCGTCTTTTGCAGTGACGAAAATCATGTGTTCGCGCGCGCTGGGAAACATCTTCCGCATTGTGAAGTAGGGGAAGAGAACTCGTAAGTCGTCGTTGCCCGGCATTGACGCCGCAGGACGTTTCATGACGCCCAACACCTCCGCCTGTTTGCCGTTTACGTCGATCCATTTGCCGTGGGATCGATATTCGGAAACAGATTACTGCAACATCTTCGCCGATGACGACAACCGGGAGACGGTGCTGGCTCTCAAGATCAGTGAAGAACCGTCCGTATAGCATCTCGGTTCCGTTGGCGGCATATCCTTCTTCGGTGCCGCCCATCTGGATGCGATACACCTCATTTCCCATATAGCGGGCACGGCTCGGGACCGCGATTCCACTCCGGAAGCAGATAGGGACTCGCATGCTCAACAGAAGGACAGCGTTCCCGGATTGCGATGCGCATTTTCGAGAGTCAGCGGCTTGCGCCTCGCTTCTTCCGGTGTAAGCCGGCCCGTGCGCAGAATGCCGCGGAACTTAAACACGATCAGGGTATCCGGGCCGAAACTGCGGAGAATATCCGTGATCGCCCCATCTAAGCCAGCAATAATCGAACCGACACCGATGATGGTGCCGGTCCCGATGATGACGCCGAGAACCGTCAGGAATGCTCGCAGTTTGGATTCCCGGATGCTGTCAAGCGCAAGCTGCACGCCGGACAACCAGCTAACCCAGCGCATCTATTCGTACCTCAATGCGTCGATGGGATCGAGTTTCGCGGCGCGCCGCGCGGGGTAGATCCCGAAAAACAGGCCAACGAGAGTGGATAAACCGACGCCGATGATGACAGCCTTTGCGGGAACAACCATCGGTACGGGTGTGAGATTGCGAACGAGCACCGCAACTACCCAGGCGATGAGGACACCGAGCAGCCCACCGATCCCGGCCAATGTAGACGATTCGACCAGAAACTGATTCAGAATGTCGCCTTGTCTAGCTCCCACAGCCTTGCGGATGCCGATCTCGTGGGTTCGTTCCGTAACAACGGCCAGCATGATATTCATGATGACCACTCCTCCCACCACCAGGAATACCGAGACCACGGCAATCGCAGTTGCGGCAATGGCGCCGGTCAGCTTTTCCCAGAACTGCTGGAGGGACTCGGAGGCCGCCATGCCAAACGTGTCCTCCTGGTTCGGACGCAGGTGCCGGTACGCTCGGATCAGGGAGCGCACTTCGTCTTGCGCTGCGTACAGGTGGCTCTGATCCAGGGCCACGGCATTATATCCCAACCCTTTGCGTCCGCCGTACATTTTGAAGAAAGTCTCTGCCGGAATCGTTACGAAGTTGTCACGGGAATCGCCGAATACCGCGCCCTGCGCCTTTGCGACTCCGACGACTTGGAAGGGTCTGCCATCGATTTCGATCTGCTTGCCGACAGCGTCCACGTTCGGGAAGAACTCCTGTTTCAAATCGTTCCCGATGAAGGCGACGGATAATCGCCTGCTCTCGTCGTTCTCGTTGATGAATCGGCCGCTTACGATCTGGACATTCGAGATCACAGCCATATTCGGTGTGAGACCCATGCACTGAATCCAGTCGAGCGATTGCTGTCCGTGCTTGACTTGGACGGCTCGAAACGCTTCCATCCCGAATTCCCGGACGAGCTTGGCATTCGACTTCACGAACTCATACTCTTCACGGCTCATCTCTGGATTACGGCGGTTTGCCTCCATATACTTCTTCGCATCGAAGTTGCCGATCATGATGATCCTTCGGACGCGAAAGCCTTCCGATCCCATATCCGAGACTTGTTGCGCGATGTAGAGGTTCATCCCCTCGATGACCGACATCACCGCTATGAGAGTGGTGGTGGCAAGGATGATACCGAGAAGAGTGAGGAAGCTTCGCAGCTTGCTCGAGCGCAGGGAACTGATGGCAACCGCAGCCGATTCGAAGAATGAGGCCCGCGATGTCATCTAAGTAGAAGAAACGAGAGCGGCTCGTTCTTTGTTCCGGATTTCCTCAATCCAGAGTAAAACCACTCGATCCACCCAGAACCGCGGCTTCCGGTTCGAAATGAACCCAAGATGTCCGCCATGTTCCGAGGCGACCAAAGTGATATTAGGGTTCTCGTGTATGGCCGGATGTTCGAAGATCTCAAAAGGAATTAACGGATCGTCCTTGGCCTGGATTAACAATGAAGGGATTTGGATTCGACTCAGATATTGATTTGACGATTGTGTTGCGTAGTAATTGTCGGCAGTGCCGAAGCCGAATGATGGCGCTGTGATCTTATCGTCAAATTCATACACCGTCTTGCACTTGGCAAGAAGAGCTATATCGTAGAGGCCCGGCAGACTCTCTGCCCGCCGCCGGATACGCTGCTTTAGGCGGTTTACGAACCGCGATTCGTAGATCCAGTTCTCCCGGCGCGACATTTTGCGGACCGAGGCGGCGAGATCGATCGGGGTCGAGATAGCGATAACGGCGTCTAAAAGTCCGTGCGCGCAGTCGCCGAGCTCGCCGGCGAGTTTGAGCGCGACATTGCCGCCCAGGCTGAAACCGATCAGGTAGACAGGCCGGTTGTGTTGGCGTCGAATCTGGCGAACCAGGCTGAGCGTATCGGTCGTAAGCCCGGCGTGGTACATGGTTTTGCAGAGCGACTCGGTTCCACCGCAGCTACGCATGTTCGCTCGATGAACAGCGAAATGGTTCTCCAGCAAAAGCTGAGACATACTGCGGATGTAACCGGCATCGCTCGAGCCCTCAAGCCCGTGAACCATGAGGATCTCACCATGCGCTTCACCAGGTGGCCTCTGTTCATGAACTAGAACCTGAGCTTCCGGATCGGTGCGGTACAGCCGTTCCGCTATCGGAAAGTGAACTGTATCCAGCCGCCGCCGTGCGAAGTTCGCGAGAATCGTAAGGACATGAGGGTTACGAACTAATGGATAAAACGGGAGCAAGTCCCATTTTACGTTTCCGCTCCGACCACCGCCTCTGACTTCCGACTGAGATCTTCCGCCAAAATGATCGCTTCTGCCAGATCCTTCATCGGACGGCGAAGACGGCGGCTCTCATTTCGCAAGCGCAGGTAAGCCTCCTCTTCGGTGAGCTTGTAACGGTGCTGTAATATGCCTTTGGCCCGCTCCACCAACTTGCGCGTCTCCAACTGGCGCTTCATTTCCTGCGTTTCTTCCAGCAACCGCGCATTCTCTTCAGCTAAAACACCGCGAGCGATCGCCCCGCCCATCTGCTCGCCGATGAACGTGACCAGACCGATTTCATTCGGCAGGTGATGGTGCGGCTCGCGATGATGTACGTTGATAACGCCAATAATGTCACCACCGCTGACCAAGGGTACCGATAGGAATGCTTCATAAGTATCCTCGACGAGCGCCTGAAAGCGTTTGAAGCGCATATCAGCCGATGCATTCGACGGGAGTGCGACAACGGATTTGTGTTCGGCCACCCAGCCAGTTACGCCTTCGCCCATTTTCATGCGAAGCATTCCGAGATCGGCGGCATGCGGAACCTGGGATGCGCGCAATACGATCTCATTTGTTTCCGTCTCGATCAAATATACGAGACACGCGTCACATTGTGTAACTTGGACGGTGAGGCCGATAATCTCCCCGAGCATTTCATCCAGAGAACGCTCCGAGCTGACTATGCTGCTCACGCGATGAAGAAGATTAACCTGTGGTTCCATAGCACCTAGACACTTCCAGCGTAGACGGGGTGGGTGTTGCGGTCCAATCGAAACTTCTTATAGCACCCATGCCGAGGTAGTACCTGCGACAATATTGGGAACAGGCATGACTAAGTTGTTGGCGTTGCTGCTGATCTGGCACGCCGCGTCGGAAGCGGAAGAACGCTGGGTCAGGCTGGAGTCGCCGGATTTCGAAGTGATGACGAACGCAGGCGCCGGCATCGGACGCGACGTCCTACGCCGTTTCGAGCAGATCCGGCACGTGTTCGAATCCCGGACCGGGCGGGGCAGTCTTACTCCGCTCCCGGTGCGTGTCTTCGTTTTTCGCAACGAGCCGGCATTTCATCAATACCAGGTAAATCCAAACTCGGCCGGATATTACCAGGCCGGTCAAGATCGCGATTACATCGCAATGCACATCAGCGGAGCGGATCTTTATCGCATTATTTACCACGAATATACGCATCTTTTGCTCCGGCATGCCGGTTATCGGGTGCCCGTCTGGTTCAACGAAGGTACAGCTGAACTGTTTTCGACGGCCGACGTCACAAAATCGGAAGTCCGGGTCGGCGATTTGATTCCGGCGCATGTTCTAACCCTCCGGGATGACCGAATCCTCGATCTTCCGTCCCTCACGAGCGTCGATCACGACTCGCCGTACTACAACGAGCGAGGAAAGATAGGGATTTTCTATGCGGAAAGCTGGGCCCTGGTTCACATGTTGAATTTTGCGCCCGAGTATCGAGCAGGACTTGCGAACTTCATCGAAATGATCCTCGGAGGAGAAGATCCGGTGAGAGCTTTTCAACAAGCCTACGGCAAAGGCCCGGCGGTTATCGTGCAGGATCTCAAGGCTTATCTCCGCAGCTCGCGATTCGAGGGCGTCCGGTTCCGCGCGTCGAAGTTTGACGTCAGTAAGGTTCCGGCGCAGCCGGTTGAGGAAGTGGAGACCGAATTGGCCTTGGCTGACTTGCTGCTGGCAATCGGTAGAGTGGACGACGCCCGTTCGGCATATCGCAAACTGGAGACTGCTTATCCCGATAACCTGGCCGTGCGAATTGCGCTCGGCCAGTTTGCATCTCGCACCGAGGATTACGTCGCATCGCGTCGCCTGTTCGAAAGCGCGATTGACGCGGGCGCGCGGGAAGCGCAGTTGTTCTACGACTACGCCATGGTGCTGCGGCAATTGAATCAACCCGAGGCTTTGGTAACCGACAACCTGATGCGAGCAGTCGCCCTGGACGATGGATTCTTCGATGCGCACAATTTTCTTGGCTACCTTCACCTTCGAAGCGAACGATATGGGGAGGCAATCCTACATTTAAAGCGCGCGACGGAACTGCAACCCTCAAAAGCTTCGGTTTGGGAAAATCTCGCGATGGCATACCATAAGTCCGGCGATAAAGAGAAGGCACGCTCAGCCGCCCGGAGTGGAAGGAAAGTGGCGAGCGGCCCGGAAGAAGCCGCCCGGCTAGATGCCTTGATCTATTTGATCGAATCAGACGCGGACAAGATCGTCCGCTGCCGCTTACATAATGAAAGTTGACTTGGTGCAGATACAGCGGATGGGAGAGCAGAAATTCGACGAGAATCACCGGTTCCGGCGATTTCTGAAATCCCACGACTACAGTGACCGGCGGTTGCGAGTGATTGCCCAGGAGATACAGGAGCAGATCGACTGTACGGAGTGCGCGAACTGTTGCCGCAAAGCGACCGCGAAAGTTACTGATCGCGATGTCGAGCGCCTGGCTAGGTATCTTCGTCTCAAACCCGCACAGGTTAGAAAGGACTACACCGTCCAAAGCGAGGAAGAAGGCCTGGTCCTGAAGCATTCGGACGGACACTGCGTGTTTCTCGATGGCAATCTTTGTTCGGTGTATGACGCGCGTCCGCATGTCTGTGAGGGCTTCCCGCATACTGTGCGAGGGTCTGGCTCGATTGCAAGCCGAATGTGGCAGTTTGTCGATCGCGCCTCGTACTGCCCGATCGTCTATCACACGATGGAAGCCTGGAAGCAGCAGGTGAGATTCAGGTAGGCTATAGCAATGAAGCTCGCCGCAATAATGATGTTGGGTCTCGGTCTGTACGCTTACGCGGGAGACAGAGCGGAATTCACGAAAGACGGCGAACTTATCCGTCCGGCGAATTACCGCGAATGGATTTTCCTATCATCGGGTCTCGGGATGACATACGGTCCAAACGCCCCGTCTGCCGGCGCGCCGCTGCGATTCGATAACGTATACGTCAATCCTTCCTCCTATCGAGAGTTCCTCAAAACAGGGAGATGGGTCGACGGTACCGTACTCATCCTCGAAGTGCGCGAATCGGAGTCGAAGGGCTCAATCAACCAGCATGGACATTTCCAGACCGGCATTGCCGGCATTGAAGCCCACGTCAAAGACTCACGCCGGTTTCCAAATGGCGGATGGGCGTTTTTTGATTTAAGCCCGCGTGAGGCCCGCGCATCGGTGAAGGCGATCGCTCCGGGAAACCGTTGTGAGGAGTGCCATTCCAAGCACGGTTCGGTCGATTCGACGTTCGTCCAGTTTTACCCGGATCTAATTCCAATTGCCGCGAAATTCGGAACAGTAAAGAGCGGGTCTTAGGACCCGCTTCGTTCGCTTATCCCGGCCTGCCATTCTGAGCGCGTGATGAATCCATCTTCATCGCGGTCCTGTTCGATGAAGTCGTGGGCGGATCGGCCAACCATGGTCCACTCCGACTCGCTGATCCGGCCGTCCTTGTCGTGATCCATCGATTTGAATATTTTGGCTGTCCGCGCGTTTTGACGGTCGGCCTTGGCTTGCAACGCGCGCTCCACATGGGGCGGATACCTGCCGTATTTGATCTTAAAGCGTTGATCCGCATCGGTTATTCGAACATCAGCGGCTTCGGCCGACACGATCGCAAGGGTTGTCAAGGCTACCTGAAGTTTCCACATAGATAGAACTCCTGAATAGTTATCAATCGTTGTAATGAATGAAAAGAGGTGAATCAGGAGTTCCGGGGCGGAGCTCGCGAAGGTACACTGTCAGTCGGTCGCGCAAGCTCTTTTGACGGCTCATTCGGCTCGTCGATCGATCGAGCGACTATCGAAGGCGCAAAGACGATTGAGTGAATCGGTACGGAAAGGTCGGGAACAACCGGAGCATGAGATCGGGCGGCTGTTCGCAGACACAGACTCCGGTGCGTCCCCGATACCTGCTGCTTACGAATGCCGATCTCACCGGCTGCGGCTGAGACCAGCGCCGCCGAAAGAACGAAGATCACGAAGACTGAAATGAACGAACGCATGCGGCTTGAATGTTGGATGTATTAGTTCGCGTCGAGGTTATCGTTCTTACTGTTGATTTTCTCATGTTCCGGGAGAAATTCCCGGCGTTGAGACAGGTTGCAGGGCAGGACAATCTCCCGAATGGAGCCTCTGAGAACACTCAACCCTTAACGATTTCAGTGGGATACGGTTGGCATGCAGCTTGCAGTAACTGGAGAACAATTGAACGATGCACAACGGTCTTTTCACTGTCTTGGCCATTTTGGCAGCTCTGAGCTTCAGCGCATGTACGACACCCTCGGTTGCCCCAGCACCGACGAACACAGTTGTTGCGCCCGAAAGCGCACCCGCCGATAGTCGCCCGTCTCTGCTGGAGCCGGCTCCCGAGCAGAATAGGTCGGTGCCGGCTGGGACCATCTTGAGGGTCCGGCTTTATAACGCGATCGACTCCAGTCGCAGTCGAAATGGCGATGCGTTTGTAGCCTCACTCTCGGTCCCCGTGACCGTTGACGAAAAGACAATCTTGCCCAAGGGTACGGTCGTACGCGGAATTATCCGGCAGATATCCTCGTCCGGACGATTGAAGGGGCGGGCTTCCGTAACGTTGGCTTTAGATCGGATGGAATGGAAGGGAGCCGACGTTCCGATTGACACGAACAGCATTACATTGACTAGCGCCGATCATAAGAAGCGGAATCTCGCTTGGATCGGCGGAAGCTCCGCAGCAGGTGCTCTCATCGGAGGGCTACTTGGAGGTGGCAAGGGAGCCCTGATCGGAGCGGGCGCCGGTGGCGCAGCGGGAGTCGGAACCGCCGCTGCCACCGGTAGGCGTCAGGTTCGCGTGCCCGCGGAATCCTTGTTGACATTCCGACTGGCGCACCCGGTTGCAATATGAGCGCAATTTATTCAAGCAGCCGAACCAGATCGCGCGCGAGAATCTCGGCCCGATACGCGAGCTGTGCAGCCTTGGGCAGGTCAGATGGCACAGCCTCCTGGGCCTGCGTGAGAAACGAGCGAATACGAGCAAGTGAACTCGACGTGTCGGGCGCGAGTTGATGTCCGGTTAGAGTTTTGAGCATGTCTCGCGCGGCGGCGGAACTGCGTTCGTAAGCCGACTGGTACTCAGCTTTTTCTTCCGCGCTTAGAATTCGACTCAGGTGTTGGGGTGGCTCTGTTGGAGGAGGTAACGTCGAGTTCTTCGTTTCTGCTGCTTTCGGAGGGATCGCAGCAGGCGGGACCGCGCGCGGGGCCGATGCAGTCGGCTTTCGCTTCGGCGGAGTTTTCTTAGCCGGAGCTGGAGGACGGCTTGCGTCCGCCGCGCGCGGTACTTGCACCGGAGCGGGAGCAGGCGCAGGCGCGGTTTGCGTCTTGGGTTTACCTCCGAACCAACATCCGGTTAAGGCCAGCGCAGCCGGGAAGCAGAGAACGTACGCAATACTTCTCATGCGCTGGCTACTGCCTCCACCGCCTGTATTGCTGGAAGAACCAGCTCGAATGTAGTTCCGTTTCCCACCTCTGTGGTGACCAGGATGTCTCCACCGTGCAGTTGAAGACTGCGGTAGGCCACTGCCAAGCCTATGCCCGACCCACTTGACTTGGTAGTGAAGTACAGCTGGAACATCTTTTTCCGAATTGTTTCTGGAATACCCGGGCCTGTATCGCTGATCCGCAATCTGCATTGCCGGTCGGACTCGGATACGTCTACAAGTACCTCGCCGCCGGATGGTGTCGACTCCACCGCGTTTACCACGATATTCATCAATGCTTGATAGAGCAGATCACGATCGCCCAGCGTTGTAACTCTTCCGCCCTGAGAGATGAGCGCCACACGACGATTCACCGCGTCGGGCCGCACGACGTCGACGACAGTTCGCGCGAGCTCGCACAGATCAATCTCTTCTCGATGTAACTTGAGCGGCTGAGTAAAATCCAGGAATGTGCGCACGACGCGATCGAGCCGCTGAATCTCGTCGGCGACCACTCGGATTTGGCCCTCCGCTTCATGGTCGCCTTCGACAATCGATTCGAGCAGCGCAAGCCGCGCGGCGATCGCGTTCAAGGGATTCTTGATCTCATGCGCTACGCCACCTGTTAATCGATTGATTGCTTCCAGTCGTCCGACTAGTTGGAGCTGTGACTCAACATGAGTGGCGCCTTCGGCATCTCGAACGCGCACCAGCGTCAACGTGCGTCCCGATCCATCGGAAATGAAATCAATATTAATCGTCAATCTGCGGCCACCCGATGCGATTTCGCTATTGTGAACGGGACGTCCGGAACTCCAGCTTTCCCGAATCAATTGCGTCAATGGAGCACTCGGCGGGAACAGAAATTCAGCATCGCGCTCGATCTTATCGGCCCGCCATCCGAGCAAATCTTCGGTTGCGCCTGCAGCAAGCACGATTCGTTCGTCTTCAAACAGCACGATCGCCTCTTCAAGGCCCTTCAGCAAAGCTCCGACACGCTGACGATAATCTTCGGCCTCATGAAGCGCCCCTCGAACGCGGCCTTCCATCAAGCTGAGTTTCGATTGCACGACGTCGAATTCCGCCGTCGCGGCAGTGGGTGGAATCGTATTTGCAATCGTTCCTGCCTCGCCGATACGATCGATCCATTCACCGATGCTGCGCAGATTTCTACGCGTGGCCTCCGCTAGCACGCAGACAAGGATGAGCGCGCCCAGATAGGCCAGTGATGCCGTTGCAGCGATCCTCCGGATACCCGGGATCAAAGACTCGCGCAACAAAGCATTCGAGACCAGAACTTGCACCACAAACAGCGGTGACCTGTCGCCAGTAACGCCCACCGGAACCCTTACTTCGTACTCGTGTCCGGGCGCCCAAACCGCGCGTAACCGGGCAAGGGGATCGAGATTTTGCAAGGAAGCGAGCGGCTGCGACTTCGCGGAACGATTGCCAGGTCTGGCGCGGTTGGACGAGGCGAGCACTACCCCGGTTGCATCCATCACGGAGATCTCCACGATAGAATTCACTCCGGAAGCGCTGGACTCCAGCAACCCACCCAACTTGGTGTCGTTATCGATCCGTGATAGCCAGATTTGTCTCTGAGATTGATTGGAAGAGCTGGCGTCGACGTCTTCCAGGCGCAGAAGAATGAACTCGGTAACCTGACGCGCCGCCATGTCGCTCAATTGCTTCGTGCTGGCGAGCCACGCCCGGACCAGAGTATCGGTTTGCAGAAGAGCGCCCGCGACGCTGAGAATCGTCACGATCGCTGCGGTGGGCGCGATCAGCCAGGTTCGTAATGTCCACCGCCGTTTGCGCACTCCAGCTATTCCCCCACGAATGCGGATCGTTCCTTCAGCTTGTTATAGAGGGTCTTGGGATCGATTCCGAGGATCTCCGCCGCGCGAGCCCGGTTGTTGTTCGTGTATGCGAGCGTAATCTTAATCATTTCGAGCTCGGCGTCTTCAAGCGTGGTGCCCGCGGCCAACGTAACAGAAGGCTTGGGCCCTAATACCCGCTGAGCCGGTTCGTGCTGAGTGACCCCGAATCCCTGCGGCAGATGAATGCTTTGAATCTCGCTCCCACCTGCGAGAACTATGGCGCGTTCCAGAACATTTCTTAGCTCGCGTATATTTCCCGGCCACGCGTGCTTCTTAAAGGCAGCCATCACAGCAGGATGAATGAACGGCATGGGAGTTCCGTAAGCCGTCTTGAGATCACGCAGGATCGCATCGCAAAGTTCAGGGATATCATCAAGCCGCTCGCGCAAAGGCGGCAGCGGTATCTCGAGAACGCTCAAACGGAAGAATAGGTCTTCCCGGAACCTACCCTCGCGGACGCTGTTCGTGAGGACGCGATTAGTCGCCGCTACCACGCGAACGTCCACTTCGACCTCCTGCGAACCGCCTACACGGCGAATGCGCCGGCTCTCGAGTACGCGCAGCAGCTTCGACTGGAGAGAAACCGGCATCTCCCCGATTTCGTCCAGGAACAGGGTCCCTTCATTCGCAAGCTCGAAACAGCCGGCCCGCCGGTTAAGAGCTCCGGTAAACGCGCCCTTTTCATGTCCAAAGAGCTCGCTCTCGATCAGAGTTTCCGGGAGCGCGGCGCAATTGAGCGCCACAAACGGACCTGCCTGGCGGGGGCTGGAGTCATGAATCGCGCGCGCAACCAAGTCTTTCCCCGTGCCACTCTCGCCGGTGACTAGAATGTTTGCTCGAGTAGGCGCCGCCTGCCGTATCAGGAAGAAGACTTCCTGCATCCGTTGCGTTCGCCCGGATAACTTTCCACAAACGCCCTGCGTTGTAAGCTGCCTTTCGAGGCACTCGCTGTAACGGCTAAGACGGCGGTGTGCAACGGCCCTTTCGAGCAGCGCTCGAAAAGCTCGCGGCCGGATCGGCTTTTCCACGAACCAGAAAGCCCCGTATTCATGGACAGTCGTGACCGCTGTGTCCAGACTGCCGAAACCAGTCAAGACAATCACCGCGGGAGCGCTATCACCCTCGTCCTCCTTGAGTTTGGTGAGCAACTGCATGCCATCCATTCGCGGCATCATCAGGTCGGTTACGATTGCGTCGGGTTCGAACTCGCGGAGTCTTTCCAGGGCTTCAGCCCCGTCGGCGGCTGTCAGAGTTTGAAAGCCCCAGCGTTCAATCATCGCTGCGACTGCGGTGCGCTGGTTCATTTCATCGTCTACGACGAGCACCCGCTTTTGCGTCTGAAACATCTGCATAGAATCAATCGTCAGAAACCCGACAGAAAATAGACGTCTCCTGAATGTATGGCGGCACACCCATCGTACGTCAACTCTAAGTAGTTCCTGGAATTCCAGCGGAAAGAATTGTCACGGTAAGTCTCACGTCGATCCTCGGTTGAAGAAAGATGTAAGAATCGCACTATATGTCCACACGCATCGAAGAACGGCTGAAAGAGCTTGGGTTGGAACTGCCGAAGGCGAGCGCGCCCGGCGCGAATTACATCCCCTATGTACGTAGCGGGAACCTGGTCTATATATCTGGTCAGGTATGCCAGTGGAATGGCGAGCGCCGGTTCATCGGTAAACTCGGCCGCGAATTTACGTTGGAGCAAGGGCAGGAAGCCGCCCGGGTCTGCGCGCTGAATGTCATTGCTCAGTTACTGGCTGCGATCGAGGGCGATCTCAGCCGCTTTGTACGCTGTGTAAGGGTTGGTGGATACGTAAATTCGGCGCCCGATTTCCTCAATCACCCGCAAGTGATCAACGGCGCTTCCGATCTGTTCGTGGCAGTTCTGGGCGAGGAAGGGCGCCACGCTCGCACCGCCATCGGCGTCAGCGCGTTGCCGTACGACGTGGCGGTGGAGGTGGATGCCGTCTTTGAGATTCGTTAAGCGGCCGCGTTCGTCAGTTCGCGAGCTTTGTCCAGAGCAGCCTCATAGTTGGGATGGCTTGCTACTTCTTTCACGTATTCCGCGTGTTGAATCGTGTTGTTTGCGTCGACCACAAAGATGGCTCGGCTTTCGACACGCCACTCTTTGATCAAGGTGCCATAAGCTGATCCAAACGAAGCAGTCTTGTGGTCCGACAGCATCTTAACGTTATCGACGGCAAAGGCGTCGCAATAGCGCTTCTGAGCAAACGGAAGATCCATGCTGATTGTGAAAATCTTGACGTTCGGAAGCTTGCCGGCCTCGGTATTGAAGCGCTTGGTTTGCATGTCGCATACCGGTGTGTCGAGCGAAGGCAGCACACTGAAAATGCGAACGCCATCACCTGTTTTGTCCAGGGTGAAAGATTGTAACGTGCCATCTACCACATCGAAATCGGGAGCCTTGTCACCGGCCTTCAATTCAGGGCCGACGAGTGTCAGCGGATTCCCTTTGAATGTTGTTGCGGCTTGTCTTTCCATTGGGCTTTATTTTAGCAACTCGGCCAAGCCAGCCGGATCGGTAGTCGGCATCTGACACGCGAAATTTTCGCAAACATAAGCCGCGGGCGAGCCGTTCACCGGAGGCATATTCTGTGAAGCCGGCACATCGCCGGAACGCAGCAATGTATGAAACGGTAGAAACTTCGTCCGCAGAGCGTCAATCAATCCAGAAACATCCTCCCCGGCAAATACGATCTGTTGGGGCGGTATTTCGTATCGCATTAGCCCGATCAGCATCTGGGGCATCGCAGTCGGGCTGTCGCTCAGTTTGGAAGAGAACGCGCTAAGGGCATTTTGCGCACATTTGCGAAATACCTCGTCGCCTAAACTGTATGAGAGACGTAAAAGATTAAGAATCGCGATCGAGTTTCCGGAAGGCTCAGCCCCATCGTAGTCCTCCTTAATGCGCATCACAAGACTCGTATCCCCTTCGGCTGTACTGTAGAAAGCGCCGGCCTGTTTGTCTTCAAATAGCTCGCGCATCTTTACCGTAAGTTCGTTGGCGACGTTGAGGTATTTCACATCGAATGATGCCTCGTACAAGTCGAGCAACCCCTGCGCCAAGAATGCATAATCGTCCAGGAATCCTGGAATCGCGGACTCCCCCTGGCGCCAGCGCCGATGGAGAGTTGCGTCTTTGTACATGTCGCTCAAGATAAAGTCGGCGGAACGCTTCGCTGCATCCAGATATCTTTGTTCCCTTAAAATGAAGCCGCCTTTTGCGAATGCCGATATCATCAGGCCGTTCCAGGCCGCGAGGACCTTATCGTCCAGGTGCGGCCGGACACGAGTGGCCGAGCGTCGATCCAGCAGCTTGCGAACGGCTTCTTTCAAGCCGACTCCGAACCCTTTCCTCGTCGACATCGAAGTGCTGCGCAGCCTCCCCGACGGAATGTCGTTGATAGAGGATGTTCTTACCTGTGAACTCGCCATGTGGATCCTCCAAAACATTGCCGTTGCGTTCTACTCCGAAGACATAAGAAACCCAATCCGCTTCGGGCCTTCCCACGACTTGGTCAATCTCATCCTGGGTCCAAATGTAAAATGCGCCTTCGCCCTTTTCCTTCGGGTTCGCCGGATCGATAACGCTGTCGGCATCCTCGGCAGAATAGAAGCCCCCGCTTGGATCAGTCAGATCTCTCAGGACGTATTCGAAGATGCCGCGCGCGACCTGGGCGAGCGACTCGTCACCAGAAATCTGATAGCCCTCGAGATAAGACACCGCGAGTTGCGCCTGATCATACAGCATCTTTTCGAAGTGAGGCACAAACCATTTGGCATCCACCGAGTAGCGGTGAAATCCTCCGCCTAACTGATCGTGCATGCCACCTTTCGCCATCTCGCGCAGCGTATGCAAAACCATATCGGCGGCCTCATCGGTTTTTGCGTGCCGAGAGTAACGAAACAGAAAGTTGTATGCGACACCACGGGGGAATTTCGGCGCGCCTCCAAAGCCGCCGTAGCGTGAATCGAAAGATCGTCTGAATTGCATGTATCCGGACTGGAGAGCGGCGGTATCGGGCCGGTAGGCGACCCCGGGCGCCAGATGCTTCTCGAGTTCCTCGACGATTTCGTTACCCGATCGAACAATCTGTAAGCGATCCCTCTGCCATGCCTGCGCAAGTTGTTCGAGCACACTGACAAATCCGGGACGTCCCCATCGACTGTCAGGGGGGAAGTAGGTGCCCCCGTAGAAAGGTTTCAGATCCGGCGTAAGCCAAACTGACATCGGCCATCCACCGCCTCCGGTGGTCGCCTGCACAAACGTCATGTAAATGCGATCCACGTCGGGGCGCTCCTCGCGATCTACTTTGATGGACACGAAATAACGGTTTAAAACATCCGCGACCGCGTCGTTCTCAAAGGACTCACGCTCCATAACGTGACACCAGTGACAAGTTGAATATCCAATCGAGAGGAAGATCGGCTTATCTTCGGCCCGTGCTTTCTCGAAGGCCTCCGGTCCCCATGCAAACCAATCCACAGGGTTGTGCGCGTGTTGTAACAGATACGGGCTTTTTTCATTCGCGAGCTGGTTAGTATGCATGGTCAACTACATTTTAGGCGCTAACCCATCATTGACTCAGTTGCGAATACATGTAAATATCCGATCCAGGCGGGAGGTTCACACATGTGCAAGCGCTGGCATGCCGTGGTCGCTGTTCTTCTATCTTTCTGCTATTCCAGCAGAGCCGATGTAACAGGATCAATTCTCGGCACGGTCAGAGATACCACGGATGCAGTCGTTCCCAAGGCTGTCGTGGTGATAACAAATATCGAAACAAATCTATCCAAGCAGGCGGTCGCAGACGAATCGGGTCAATTCCGTTTTCTGGCTTTGCCGGTCGGCAAATATCGTTTGACGGCATCCGCGCCCGGGTTCCAGCAGTTTGTGACGACAGGCATTGAGTTGAACGTAAACGATCAGTATCGTGTTGACGTAAAACTGCAGATCGGTAATGTTCAACAGGAAGTCGAGGTAGAGGCAAACGCAGTTCGAGTAGAGACGGACACTTCGCAACTAGGTGACGTTATCGAAACGAAGAAGATCCTGGCTCTTCCGTTGAATGGGCGCAGCTACGTAGATCTTCTCGGGTTACAGGCGGGTGTCGCTCCGGCAACTTCGGAATCTATTCAGCAGGATCGTCCGGTGTCGGGAGGATTGTCGGCCGGAAATGTATCGGTTAACGGACAACGGGAAACAGCGAATGCCTTTCTGGTAAACGGCGGCGACGTGAGTGAAGGCCGTAATCTCGGAACGGCGATTATCCCGAATCTGGATTCCATCTCCGAGTTTCGGCTCATCACCAATACCTTCGATGCCGAGTATGGCCGATTCAGTGGCAGCGTCATGAACGCGATCACCAAATCCGGCACCAATTCATTCCACGGCGCCGCTTTCGAGTTTCTGCGCAACGACAAAGTCGATGCGCGCAACTTCTTCGACCCTACCAAGGGCACTCTTCGACGCAATCAATATGGGTATGCGGTCGGCGGTCCTGCCATAAAGAACAAACTCTTCTGGTTTACCGATTATCAGGGGACTCGCGAAACGCGTGGCGCCGGCACTGGTCTGGTCGAGGTGCCGAGTGTGGCCCAGCGCTCTGGCGTGTTCGATCCCGAGGTCTTCGCTGATGCAGATGGGAATCCCGCGCTCGTCAAGGGCGATTACTGGGCGAGAACGTTATCGCAGCGTCTCGGATACGCCGTTCAGAACAACGAGCCGTACTCAACTCCCACCTGCGCGACTACCGCCGATGTGTTTTCCCTGGAGGCGTCATTCCAACCAGGGCCTTCGCGAAACCAGCGCAAGGCATCCTGAGCTTCATTCCAGTTCCGAATAGCGGCTCCAGTCTATATACGAACTCCTCGGAGAAGCGCAGAGTTGTCGATGACAAGATGGGCAGAGAGTGGACTTTGTCAATCAGATGACCGGCAACTGGTCGTTCTACTATCATTTTGACGATTCCACCGTTACCAATCCGCTACCCTCCGCAAGCGTTCCCGGATTTCCCAGCGTCACACCTACACGCGGCCAACAGGCATTGATGAGCAACGTGAAGACATTTGGTCCGTCCACGGTCAACGAATTTCGTCTGAGCTTCCTGCGAGTGTCCACCACGACGGATCAGCCGCAGGGTGGATTCGCCAAACTCTCCGACCTCGGATTTGTCACTGGCGCAGGATCTCTCGGAATCATTCCCTCGGGACCGGCGGGATTCCCGAAACCATACCTCATATCGGGTTCAATAACTTCTCTATTGGTGTGCCCACGCTCACGACAACGCAGCCCAACAACACCTGGCATGTATCCGATGCGTTGTCGAAGATTTGGGGACGCCACACCGTCAAGTTCGGAGGAGAGTTTCGTTATCACCAGATCAATGAGAGAAACGTATGCGCTCCGAACGGAAGCTTCTCGTTTGATGGAACTGAAACCGGCAACGACATCGCCGACTTCCTGATCGGAGCGCCCGTCGATTTCAATCAATGCAGCCAGCAGTTCCTCGACTCGCGCAGCCATTACGGCGGCCTGTTTGTGCAGGATGCGTTCAAGGTGAAGCCGAACTTACTGCTGAACCTTGGACTGCGTTGGGAGGTGAGCCAACCCTGGTACGACACGCAAGGAAAGATCGAAACCATCGTGCCAGGATTGCAGTCAACGCAGTTTCCCACCGCGCCTCTCGGTTGGGTTGTGCCGGGAGATCCCGGGCATCCCCAAGACCCTGGCGCCGACGCGCTATAACAATTTCGCCCCGCGGGTTGGCATCGCGTATTCGCCCGGATTCACCGAAGGGCCACTAGCCAAAGTTTTTGGTGGCCCGGGTAAGACCAGTATCCGCGCCGCATTCGGTGTGTACTACACAGCAATCGAAGATCTCAATCTGTTTTACGAAGTCGGCGATGCTCCATTCGGTCTGTATTGGGTAAGCCCCGAGCCGACCATGTTCGATGAGCCTTACCGCACTCGTGCGACCGGCGCGTCGCAGGGTCAGCGTTTTCCGTTCACGTTTCCGATACCCGGAGATCCTGCCAATAAAAACCTCGATTATTCGGTTTATCTTCCAATCTCGTACTCGCCCGGATACTCGATTCACAATCGCCTGCCTTACGCGGAGCACTACAATTTCTCGATTCAGCGAGCCTTATCGTCCTCCACAGTGCTCACACTTGCCTACGTGGGCACGCAAGGACATCGCCTCATCTCCCAATACGATGCCAATCCGGGAGATCCTGCGCTGTGTTTGAGCTTGATGGGTGCGGGTGTCGCTCCAGGAACGCCGGAGTGCGGGCCGAATGGCCAGCAGACCACTTACACGCGCCCCAACGGAAGTATCGTTCAGGGGACGCGAGCTTACTTGGGACCTGCGTTCGGTGTTAACAATAGCTTCACTGCGAATATCGCAAACTCAAATTACAATTCGCTTCAGATTTCGGTGGAGAGGAGGGCGTCAGACATCACTTTCCTGGTCGCGTACACTTACGGGAAAGCTATCGACAATTCGTCAGGATTCGGGGAGTGGGTGAACTTCACGAATTATCGGCTTAGCCGGTCGCTGTCGGCCTTCGACGTCACTCATAATCTCGTTGGTAGCTATAGTTGGGCGCTTCCGTTCGATCGTCTCTTTTCGGGTGCTCCGCGGCGGCTGACGCAAGGCTGGAATCTGATGGGAATCTCTCGATTTGCCACAGGATTCCCGGTGCTGATCCGGCAAGGTGAAGACAGGTCGCTCGTGGGCAGCAGCAATACCGACGTGCCGGACATTGTAGGTCCGGTCGTTATACAGGACCCGAGAAATGCCGGTCCCGATGGACGCGAAAATCAATACTTCTCTCCCGAGTCGTTTACTTCCGGGCCGTTGGGAAGCTTCGGTAATGCGAACCGGCGCTTCTTCCATGGTCCCGGCATCATCAACTCGGATATCGCGCTCCATAAAGTCACTCGCATCACCGAGAATACGGCCCTCGAAATCCGAGCGGAGTTTTTCAACATTTTCAACCATGCCAACTTCTTGAGTCCGAATGGGAACTTCTCCAGCAGTCGCTTCGGAACCGTAAGTAGCGCGCGCGACCCGCGGATCGGTCAACTCGGGATCAAGCTGATTTGGTAGCTTTAGCAGTGTGAGGCTGGCTGGCTTAGTCTATCTCGCATTGGCGGGCGCTCTGTGCGCCGAGACAGCCGTTTCAATCAATCAGCAGGGCATCGAACTCTACCAGCAGGGCCGGAAAGTTCTGGCGATTGAGAAGTTCCGGGAAGCGATTCGAATCGATCCGAAGCTGGTGAGTGCTCATCAGGCGCTCGGAATTGCGCTGCTCGATCAGAGGGACTTGGTAGGCGCAATTTCGGAGTTCGAAACCGTGCTAAAGCTTGCGCCGGGCCACACTGAGGCTTTGCGCGGGCTCGCACGCGCTCAGTTGCGGAATCAACAGCCACAGCAGGCAGCGGAAGTGTATAGGCGACTCGTAAGCAACCAGCCATCCGACTTCAGGGCGAGGTTTGAGTTCGGCTTGGCGTTAGCACAAACTGGAGATGTCGAAAGCGCGGCCGCTTCGTTCCGGCGAGTTATCGCCTTGAATCCCGGGTTCGCGCCCGCCCACGCGAGTTTAGGCATGCTCTTACAGCGCGAAGGCAAGCTCGATGCGGCATTGAAGGAACTCCGGTCTGCCGCAAAACTCGATCCGAACGACGCCGAGGTCGCTTATCGCCTGGGCATGGCATTCAAGGCGATGAAAGACTATGACGCTGCAGTAGCAGCATTTCGCCGAGCCTTGGAATTGCAGCCTGATTTTGAGAGGGCACGGTATAACCTGGGCGTCACTCTGAAAGCGCAGGGCAGGGCGGAGGAAGCGCGCAACGAACTCAAGGATATTCAGGGACTGCATGAGTTCCGTGCGCGGTTGGCCGAATCCAAGTCCATGATTATAACGGGCGCGCAAATGCTCGAGAGAGGCGACGTGGACGGAGCATTGCGACAATTCCTCAGTGCGACTGAGAAGAGTCCTTCGCTCTCGGCGGCATATTATTACGCGGGCATCGCATGGGAGCGAAAGGGAGACGTCGATAAGGCGCTCGCGGCCTTCCATCGCGCTTTGGAACTCCAGCCGGATTATGCCGAAGTTCACGTCAGCCTGGGAGTCTTACACGGAAGAAAGGGTGACCTAACTGCAGCAATCAAGGAATTCCGGCAAGCCGTTTTGACCAACCCGGATCTCGCTAGTGCGCACTATCATCTGGCGCTGGCGCTTGCCAACTCCGGAGACTTGACGGGCGCTCTGCCTGAGCTTTCGGAAGCCATTTCTCTACAGCCACGGTCTGTCGAGGCAAGAATGCTCAAAGGCGTTGTACTCACCAGGATGGAAAGGCTCGACGATGCCGTGAAGGCTTATCGCGACTTGATCGACATCGACGCCGCAAATGCCGAAGCGCACAACAATCTTGGACTCATCTACCTGGAACAGGGTAAATTGCGGGACGCATCAAATGAATTGGCGACTGCCGTTCGATGCAAGCCTGATTATGCAGCCGCCCATTACAACTACAGCCTGGTTCTGAGGAAACGTGGGGATGGCCCCCGCGCGGACGTCGAGTTGCAAGAGGCCTATCGTTTAGCTCCTCAATTGAGAACTGCATCGGCCCCACCTTAGCGCACGTTAACCTAAGCTCATGGACGTTTCTCTCCAGGAGCCGTACCTCGAACAGCTGAAAAGCTTCCTGCGCATCCCCAGCATAAGCACAGATCCATCGCATAAAGGTGATGTCCAAAGGGCGGCTGAATTCGTCGCCGGGCAGTTGCGCGATGCCGGAATGCGCAATGTAGGCCTCATTGAGAAGCAAGGCCGGCATCCATTGGTTTACGGAGATTGGCTGGATGCGACAGGCCGGCCAACGCTCCTGCTGTACGGCCATTATGACGTCCAGCCTCCGGATCCGCTTGACGAATGGAAATCGCCTCCATTCGAGCCGGAAGTGCGTGGCGAAAACATCTACGCCAGGGGAGCAGCCGATGACAAAGGTCTGACGCTGATCCTGATCAAAGCCGTCGAGCGCCTGATGAAGCGGGATGGCAAACTTCCCGTAAACGTGCGGTTTCTGATCGAAGGCGAAGAGGAAGTCGGCGGCGAGCATATCGAGCAATTTGTCCAGAGTCAAGATCCGCGGCTGAAGGCGGACGCGGCCCTGATTTGCGACACGGAGATGTTTGCCCCGGAGCTTCCGACGATCTGCGTTGGACTGCGAGGAATCGTCTACGGCGAATTGTACGTGCAAGGCGCGGAGGCTGATCTTCATTCCGGGATGTATGGTGGCGCCGCGCCGAACCCGATTCAGGCGATCGCAGAGATTCTGACTGCGCTTTGAAGGACCGTGATGGCCACATCCGCATTCCCGGCTTTTACGATCGAGTGCGAGCCTCCAAGCGAAACGGAGATGGATGCGTGGCAGCGCCTCCCGTTTGATCCGGAGCAGTATCCGCGCCGCACGAAATGAAAGTTCCGGCGGTGACCGGCGAGCCGGAGGTCGCCGTCCTGGAGCGTATCTGGGCGCGGCCGACACTGGAAGTGCACGGAATCCGTGGCGGATTCACAGGAGAAGGAGCGAAGACAGTGATTCCCGCCCGAGCGGTGGCCAAGAGTCAGTATGCGGCTGGTTCCGGACATGCAGCCGGAAGAGGCATCCCAACAATTAGGCGCAGCGATTGCGGCGGCTTGTCCGAAGGGGATGACCGCGCAGTGGAAGACCAATCCATGCGGCTCCGCCGTCTATGACAGATCCCAACAATTTCTTTATACAAACGTGCGCGGACGCCATGACGGAGATTTTCGGCGCAAAGACGGTTTACGTGCGATCGGGCGGATCGATTCCGATCGTTGGGCTTTTCAATGAACATCTCGGGATTCCGAGCGTTATGATGCGGTTTCGGGCTTCCGGATGACAACCTCCACGCGCCCAACGAGAAGCTGTATCTGCCAAACTTCTATCCGGGGCATTGACGCGATGATGCGCTATCTGGAGAAGCTTGCATGAGTCGTGCAAATATCGCATTGAGCGGGACACAATGGGCGAAATGCGCGTTCCCGCGGAAGCGCTCTACGGTCCGCAAACTCAGCGTGCGGTCGAAAACTTTCCGATCAGCGGCCTTCGTCTTCCTCGCGCATTTATTCGCGCCCTCGGCTTGATAAAAGCGTGCGCGGCAAATGTGAACTGGCCGTCCGGCGGTGGAGAAGGCCGCGCTCGAAGTCGCCGACGGCAAGTACGATACCGAGTTCGTCGTAGACGTGTTCCAAACGGGAAGCGGCACTTCGACGAACATGAACGCGAACGAAGTCATCGGGCATCTTGCCAGCGCGCATCCGAACGATCACGTCAACCAGGGGCAATCGAGCAATGACGTGATTCCCACGGCGATTGCACGTTTCCGCTGCGCAATCGGTCAAGAGATCGCTACTCCCTGCGATGCGATCTTTGCAGGCGGCGCTCGAAAGAAAGGCCCGCGAGTTTCACGACGTAATCAAGATCGGTCGTACCCATCTGCAGGATGCGGTGCCGATGCGGCTGGGGCAGGAGTTCAGCGGTTATGCTGCGCAAGTCCGATCCTCCATCGAGCGAATCGAGGCTGCGATGCCCGGCCTCTATGAACTGGCCCTTGGCGGAACGGCGGTAGGCACCGGCCTGAATGCGCAACCCGGATTCGCGCAAGCGACTATCCGGCTGCTGAGCGAGCGAACCGGCTTGCCGTTTCGCGAGGCCCGAAACCACTTCGAAGCGCAGGCATCCAAAGATGCGGTTGTATTCCTGAGTGGCGCGCTGCGCAACTACGCTGTCAGCCTGACGAAGATCGCGAACGATATTCGATGGCTCGGTTCGGGACCGCGCTGCGGTCTCGGAGAGCTGAAAGTGCCTGAGACGCAGCCGGGTTCGAGCATTATGCCGGGAAAAGTAAACCCGGTGATTGCGGAGAGCGTCGTTATGGTATGTGCTCAGGTTATGGGCTATGACGCGACGATCGCGTGGTGCGGCGCGGCGGGAAATTTTGAGCTGAATGTGATGATGCCGGTGATGGCTTACGATGTGCTCCACTCGATCGAACTGCTTTCGGCAGTCTCGCGTAATTTCGAAACTCGCATGATCGCGGGTTTGGAGGCTGATGCCGAACGCGCCTCCTCACTGGTTGAGAAATCGCTTGCGATGGTTACCGTGCTTGCGCCTGAGATCGGATATGAGAAGGCGGCGGCGATCTCGAAAGAAGCGTACAAGAGCGGGACGAACAGTGCGTGAAGTCGCCAGGGAAAAGAGCGGCATTCCGGAGAGTCATCTGAACGAGCTGTTAAATCCTGAGTCGCAAGCCGGAGGGGCTGCCGAATGAACATTGTCCAGATCGATGGAGTCGCGCTGCACCTTGCGCATCCGGACGAACTTACTGTTCGCTGGGTAGGTCAGGACGAAGTGATGCGGCAACTGCTGGCCGCCTGGATGGTTGTGGATTCGGACGACGTTCCGATGAATCCACGTCTTCTCGGCAAACCCGGGGTCGGGAAGACGACCCTGGCATATGCCGCGGGAAAGCGACTCGGCGCGGATGTCTACATCCTTCAGGCCACAGTGGACACTCGCCCTGAGGACTTGCTGGTGACGCCGGTGATCGAGCGGGAAGGGCAGCTACGTTATGTCGCCTCGCCGCTGGTGACGGCGATGATTCGCGGCGGGGTGGCCATTCTCGACGAAGGGAATCGCATGAGTGAGAAGAGCTGGGCGAGTCTGGCTCCTCTGCTTGACACACGCCGTTATGTGGAGTCCATCGTCGCGGGCATCAAGATTAAGGCCGATCCGAAGTTCCGGTTGGTAGCAACGATGAACGATGACGCCTCCACCTTTGACCTCCCCGAGTACATTCATTCCCGACTGCAACCGCAAATCGTCCTCGATTTCCCCGAGCGGGATGAGGAGCTTCGCATACTTGAAGAAAATCTGCCTTTTGCGGAAGACAGCATTCTGCAGTACGTGACCGATTTTCTTCAACTGGCGCATGGGGCAGATGAGCGGTACACCGTCCGGGATGGCATCAATCTAGCCCGGTTCGCTTCGAAGCTGATTGCAACCGGCGACTGGTCACAATCCGAGGCCTTGCGTGACGCGGTTGAGCAAGTCCTGGGAGAGGAGGCCGTCCGCTACACGCGAGCCCTGTGACGAATCTTGAATACCTTCCGGTGCTAGCGGGCCGCCTGGAGTTTGCGGCGGCGATCCGTCACGCGCTACTGCGTTCACACCCGGAGGTGGTCGCTGTCGAGCTGCCGATGTCCCTTGAACGGGTTTATCTGCAGGCAGTCGATCGCCTGCCCGAGATAAGCGTGATCCTTTACGAAGGAGAGACCGAAGATCAACTGATCTATGTTCCGGTCGAGCCGTCCGATCCCTTCACCGAAGCTGTCCGGACTGCTCGTGAACTGGGAGCAGAACTCGTATTCATCGAACCCGATCTATCTCCCAAGCCGCACCTGACTGACTTCGCTCCGGATCCATATGCTGTCAGATCGATCGGCTATGAACGCTATGTAAAGGAATATAGAAAGAATCGGGTTACGCTTGATCCGCGAATTGCGGCGCACGCTAAGGCGCTGGCATGGCGCTTACAAGGCGCGGATCCGGACCGCCGGACAGCGGTTATTCTATCCCTCAATCTCTACGACGCGGTTCTGGATGCCATGCAGGTACCGCAAGAGGATCCGGATCTCGGGCGTGCGCGACGCGATATCAACTTGATCAATCCTCATCCGGATTGTCTGGCCGAGATCCTCGTCGAATATCCATATCTGCAAAGCAGGTACGAAGAGTACCGCATGCTGCTCGACGAAGCCGACACGATCGACCGGCCTCGTGTGCAGATGGAAGTCTTCCGGCACGCTGACAAAACTTACAAACAAAACACTGGCGAGGAAACGAAACATTGGCAGCGGATCCAACTCGCCAAGTACACACGAAATCTCTCAATGATCGAAGGACGACTGACGGCCGGAGTATTCGACTTGTCGGTTGCGGCGCGCGGGATCGTCGACGACAACTACGGATGGGAAGTGTGGGAATCGGCGAACCGCTATCCCGCGCAGCGTTCAGAGTCGGATTTAGAGACATTGAACCTGTCGGCCGAAGAAGTGTATTTCAACGCGAAGCGCATGCGTCTCCGCCGGCGCTTGCCGCGATACAAACAGCAACTCCGTCCCAGCGCGCTCAGGAAGCGCAAGAAAGAGAAATATCCGGGAGAGTGGGCGGAACAGGTCGATGGCGCTTCAATCTGCTCTTATCCGCCCGAGGATCTTGTAATCGAAAACTATGGTCGGTTTCTGAAACAGAAAGCGAAAAGCATTCTGTCGGAGGAACGCGAGCGCGTGGAGCCATTCACAACCTCATTGCTGGACGGCATCGACATTCGCGAAACAATTCGAAACTGGCATGAGCGAAAGATCTACGTGCGCCACCGGGAGCGTATCAGCGGAGACGTCGGCTCTGTCGTTGTGATCTTCGACGAGAGCAATGACGACCGGTACGACTACACAACCACGTGGCTCGGAGAGCACCAGAACGAGTCGGACATGGCCTACTATTCGACCTTTCCGTTCGATCACCTGGTTGGGCCGGGCATCGGGCGCGCGGAGTACGGCGGATTCTTAATGACACTCCCACCCCGGCGTATGTTCGACGTCTGGTCAGATCCAGATTACGATCTTGCGGAAACAAAGGCCGAGCGCCTCTTGATGGCTGGTCTGGATTATTCCCTGGGAAAGATCGTCGTCTATGCTGCATCCAAGCCGCCGCGCAGTGTCTTTCGCAGCATCGCCGATCGGATGGGACACAAGATTCTCTACGTCCCGCTCGGTCAACTGTCACCGACTAAGTTGAAGAAGATTCGTGTGGTTCACGTTCTGGATAGTCACGCCCGCCGTCTCGACGCGAAAGACTATATCTGGTAATCGCTTCAACAAGACCTTCTACTGTTGAGGGAACGGCTTCCACATCAACGTTCAGCCCGTGCTTGCGTATGAACTCCGAAGTTGCAGGCCCGATGCTCGCGATCCGGACGCCTGCGAGTGACTCGCGGCCGGCGAGAGCGAGCCAGTTCTTCACGGTCGATCCACTGGTGAACGTGATCCAGGTAGGCTTCGATCGCAAGCTGCCGATCCGCTCGGCTGCGTCTGCCGGCATGACGTTTCTATAAGCGTCGACCACATCCACAGTCGCGCCCATCGCAGTAAGTTGATCGGGGATAACTTCTCGGGCTTCCGCAGCGCGCGGCAATAGCACGCGAGCGCAGCTCATGTCATAGGGTCGGAACGCCGCGGCGACTCCCTCACTGTGGTGGTCGGATGGAATCAGGTCGGGAATGATCGGTTCAAGTGACTTGGCTGTTGCCGGTCCGATGCAGCAGATGCGCCCACGCACGGCTCGCCAATCTCGATCGCACGCCCTTAGCCGCTTTAAGAAGTAGTCAACTGAGTTTGCGCTGGTAAAGACGATCCAATCGTACGTCTCGAGCTTGTTGATGGCCGCGTCCAGGGCAGAGTAGTCTTCAAGCGGCGCCATCTCGATCACCGGAAGCTCAATTACATCTGCTCCGAGTTGATGGAGACTCTGCCACATCTCTGCCGACTGCGCTCTGGCTCGCGTGATCACGATCCGGTCGCCGAAGAGCGGCAGATGCTCAAACCAGTCGAGCTTGGGTCGAAGGCCGACGACATCGCCGATGATAATCGTCGCAGGTGGCGCTAGACGTTCGATCAACTTCGGTAACTCGGCCAGCGTACCTGAGATCGTTTGCTGGTCTGGCCGAGTACCCCATCGAACTGCCATCGCTGGAGTATTCGGATTACGCCCCGCGGAAAGAATGCGTTCGATAATCTCGGTGGCGTGATGCACGCCCATGAAGATGACAAGCGTCTCCGAGACTCCGGTCTTCGTCCAATCGATCTGGTCGACATTGTGGCCGGTCACGAACGTAACAACCGAAGTGTGCTCGCGATGCGTGAGAGGGACTCCGGTATAAGCCGCGATGCCCAGCGGCGCCGTCACGCCGGGCACGACCTCATACTTCAGACCTGCTTCCGCGAGCGCTTCGACTTCTTCTCCGCCGCGACCGAAGATAAACGGGTCGCCGCCCTTCAGCCTCACGACGACCTTCCCTTCGAGAGCTTTCGCGATCATCATGTCGGTGATCTCAGTCTGCGTATAGGCGTGATCTCCGCGTTTTTTGCCGACGTAGATGCGCTCGGCTGAAGGCCGCGAGAAGCCAAGTAGAGCGGGAGCGGCGAGATGGTCGTATAAAACGACATCAGCAGACTCCAGGCATCGACGCCCTTTCAGTGTGATCAGCTCAGGATCTCCCGGCCCGGCGCCGACAAGAAAGACTTTGCTCATCCCAGAATTTCGCGCGCGCCCTTATTGAGCAGTTCCTGCCCGACGTTCTCGCCTATCTTGACTGCATCGAGTCCGATCGCTTCGCTCTTCACGACACGCTTACCGTCCGGGCTGATCACGATTGCGCGCAAATGCAGAACAGCTTCGTTGTTTGTGGCGTGCGCGCCAATCGGCACCTGACAACCCCCGCCCAGCACGGCGAGTACTGCGCGTTCGGCAGTGATGCAGTTATGTGTCGGGACGTGATCCAGTTTGGAGCAAGCCTCCATAGCGGGGCCGTTATCAGCCCGTGTCTCGATTGCAAGCGAGCCCTGACCAACAGCCGGGCACATCAGATCGACCGGAAGGAACTCGGCAATTCTGCTCGACCAACCCAGACGATTCAGTCCTGCCGCCGCAAGGACAATCGCATCGTATTGACCTTCATCGAGCTTGCGCAGCCTGGTATCGACATTGCCGCGAATCCCTTCGACCGTAAGATCCGGACGCGCAGCTTGAATTTGGGCGATCCGTCGAAGAGATCCCGTTCCTACCCGGCTCCCGGCGGGCAAATCGGAAAGTGTGCGGCCAACCATCACATCGCGAGCGTCCTCACGCTCTGGGGTCGCAGTAATTTGCAAGCCGGCCGGTAACGCCGTTGGCATGTCCTTCAAACTATGAACTGCAAGATCTATAGCGCCTTCGAGAAGCGCGTCTTCGATCTCCTTCGTAAAGAGACCTTTGTTGCCGATTTCCTTAAGCGGTCCACTCTGGAATCGATCACCGGCAGTCGTTATGATCTCGATGCGGCATTCGTGCCCAAGGGCTTCGAGCAGGCCCTTGACATGATTTGCCTGCCAGAGCGCGAGCTTTGATCCGCGAGATCCGATGACGAGCAAGGACTAGCCCTCCAGCCGAAAAATATTCCGGATTGCTTCGAGCACTTCCGCACTGTTGTCTGCGCCGGCCTGCTTGCGCAATTGCGATATCGGGCCATGCGCTATTTTGTTGACGATGCCACGAGTGAGCGCCTCGATAGCCTGTTCCTGTTGCGGTGTGAGTGTTCCCAGTTTCCCCTTCACACGATCAATCTCGGATTGTCTGATTTGCTCCAAGTGTTCCTGCAGACTGACGATAACCGGACCCACCTGACGAGAGCGCATCCATGACTCGAGACGCTCGACTTCTTCCGCAACGATCTTGTCCGCTTCAGCCGCCTGATCCATGCGGCCTTTCAGATTCTCATCGACAACTCGCTGCAGATCGTCGATATCGTACAGGAAGATGTTGTCGAGCTCATTGACCGAAGGTTCGATATTGCGCGGGACGGCGATGTCGATCAAAAACATCGGCCGGTTGCGGCGCGAATCGATGATCTTCTTCATATCATCTTTGCGCAGCAGATATCCGCTGGCCCCGCTTGACGTGATAACGATGTCGACTTCTTTCAGCCGGTTTCGATACTGTTCGTAAGGAACGATGGTTCCATGCACGAGGCTCGCAAGATCCTTTGCGCGAGCTTCGGTGCGATTCGTCACAAGAATCTCCTGCACGCCCGAGCGCGACAGGTGACGCGCCGCCAACTCGGACATTTTGCCCGCGCCGACCAGCATCACCCGTTGCTGTTTCAGCGATCCGAAGATCTCTCGAGCAAGCTCCACCGCCGCATAGCTAACCGACACGGCGCTGACACCGATATCTGTCTCCGTTCGGACCCGCTTTGCGACGCCGAACGCGCGCGTGATTACCGTATCCAGAAGCCCGCTAACTGTGCCATGGTCCTTCGCCACCGAATAAGCGGACTTGAGTTGACCGAGGATCTGTGGTTCACCGACGATCATGGAGTCCAGGCTTGCTGCGACACGAAACAGGTGGCGGATGGCGTCGCGACCTTCAAAGCCATAAAGGTACTGCTGGATTCCTTGCCGGTCGAGCTTCTTGATCGAGCTGAGAAAAACCTCTACACACTCCTGTACGTCAGTAGCGTCATCAGCCGCAACCGCAACTTCCACGCGGTTACAAGTGGAAAGATCACCCCCTCCGTGAGGCCAGGTTGATTTTTCAACTGAGCGAGCGCGTGCCCTAGATCGTCAGGACCGAACGCGAGGCGTTCGCGAATCGACACCGGCGCGGTTCGGTGATTCAATCCTGTAACCCAGAGCTTCATTTAGTGATTCACGTAATGAGCGGCCCAGCTTGCCGCCGAGAACGCGACAATCGCGACTGCCATAAGAGCAGCTTTTCGGCCACGCCAGCCGGCGCTAATGCGGAGAATAACCATCAACAGACACAACACCCAATTAAACAACGCCACGGTAACAACCGGGTCCGAAATCCACCGGGGCCTGATTCAACATAGGCCCAGGTGGCGCCGTTACGACACCCACCGTCAACAGAACAAACCCAAAGCCAAGCGATTTCGATATAAGATTGTCAAGCGTTCCCAGAGGAGGTAAACGTTCCAGCAGCGCCATGGATTTCTTGCGCTTCAATTGGCGCTCCTGAATGAGGTAGAAGACTGCTGCCAGCGCCGTAAGAACCAGTGCGGCATATCCCAGCAGCACAAGGATGATATGAATCACCAGCCACGTGTTCCGGCTCGAGCTGTTGGTCCAATGCGGCGCGGCGCTTGCAGAGACGCAATCGAAGTCATCACGAAGATCATGGGAAATAGAAATACGCCGAGACTCTCGAAGCGATAACGCCAGTAGACAAACAGAAACAGTACGGCAAGAATAAACGCGCACAGCGATACCGAATTGTGGAAGCCCTCCGGAGGAAAATGCTGGGCTGTACGGCCGGCTTCGACCAGCGCAACCATATGCAGAACCGACCCGATGCTAAATGCTGCCAGTGCCGGACGGAAAATCGAGGAACCCTTTTGAAAAGCGACCTGGATAGTGTGGAAGAGCCCCACGGCGTACAGCGCAACCGCTGCGCGCAGCCAGAAGACACTCATTTCCTGCATGAAATTCCAGTATATCGGATACGCTGAGGCGCAACCCGCTCGATACGGGAGCTACCGCGTATAGTTGAGCTTGTAATACTCCTGGTACTCGCCCGACTTGACTCGATTCACCCATTCACGATTCCGGGTGTACCAATCGACTGTCGCGGGAAGGCCTTCCTCGAAGGGGACCTCGGGCTTCCAACCAGTCTCGTGTTCCAGTTTTTCGCTCGTGAGCGCATAACGCCGGTCATGACCGGGGCGGTCGGTCACCGTAGTCATCAGGCTTTCCGGCTTTCCCGTAGCTTTAAGGATCATGTGGACGACTTCGCGATTTGGTAGTGACCGGCTGCCGCCGATGTTATAAATTTCGCCTTCGCGGCCTTTCTCTCAGTACAGAAAGAATCGCGCGGCAGTGGTCATCGACATAGAGCCAATCGCGCACCTGCATGCCATCGCCATAAATCGGCAGCGGCTTATCGTCGAGCGCATTCGAGATCATCAGCGGGATAAGCTTTTCCGGGAACTGATAGGGCCCGTAATTATTCGAGGCGCGTGTCACCAGAATCGGGCACTTGAATGTCGTGAAGTAGGACAACGCGAGCAGATCCGAGCCCGCCTTAGACGCGGAATACGGGCTGCTTGGCTTAAGCGGATAATTTTCGTCTGCTTCGAGCGGCTCTTCGAGGCTGCCATATACTTCGTCGGTCGATACGTGAACTAGCGCGGAATCTTGCGCTTGCGCACAGCTTCCAGAAGAGTGAACGTTCCGCGTAGGTTCGTTTCAAACGAAGCGCTGGGGCTAGGATGCTGCGGTCGACATGCGATTCGGCGGCAAAATGGACGATAGCGTCCGGCTGTTCCTCATCGATAAGGGTAGTCGATCAACTCCGAATCCGTGATGTCGCCGTCGAACAGATCTGTAGTTGGGTTTTTTCGCTACCGGTTCGAGGTTGTCGAGGTTGCCGCATAGGTCAGTTTGTCGAGATTTGTCACGCGGTTTGTTCCGCGGCGGAAACAAGCATTCGTACGAAAGCTGATCCGATGAATCCGGCTCCACCGGTAACAATGAGTTTCATGAATACCCATCATGATACAATGCCCGCGCCATGAAACTACACCGCTGGAGCGAGATTCCGGTCGAGGCCTCTGAATCCCTTTTTTCCCGACAGGCGGTCATTGCGACCGAATTACTTTAGCTCGGCTGAGTTAAAGAAAGGCGCGCTGGTGCCTCGGCATCAACATGAGAATGAGCAGGTGACAAATCTGGAAAGCGGACGGTTGCGATTCATTTTCGACGATGGCGAAATCATACTCGCGCAGGGTGATTCTCTGCAGATTCCGTCTCACGCAGCTCACAGCGTCGAAGCGCTCGAAGATAGCGTCGCGCTTGACCTGTTCGTTCCCGTTCGGGAAGATTGGGTTCGCGGCGATGACGCTTACTTGCGCCGATCGTAGCGCCACGATACGAGTTCGTGCGGACCTACCGAAATCATCCCGTCTTTCGTAGCCATTATCTGTAGATTCTCGATTCCTTTTGCGATCTCGGCTGCGTCACGATTTCGCAAGGCAAAAAGTCGCGGGCGCGCGCCATTGTTCTCGCCTAAGAACAACATTCCGTTCCAACCTGCGATGGCATGGACGCGATGGAATTTCCCCTTATGCGCGTCTCCGGCCAAAGTTGACGCGGGTCCTCCGGCTTCGTAAACAACGTCACCCGAGCATCAGACATGTGTCCCTGCGCGACGACCAAGTCCTTTCCGGCAAATGCGTGCGTGAGCATTGCAGATTCCGGCAATTCGGAATACGTATTGATCGCGAAGATATGCCAGGGAAGTTCGAACGATTGCGGGCTCTTGATCCAATAGTTGCCGCATACGATATCCACGTGTCCATCGCCATCGATATCGCGCATGGAGAGTCCGGTTTGCTGAGACGGCGTATAGATCGAATAGATTTCGCGGTAGGGCCAACGTTTCCCGCGGCCTCGTTCGTAAAACCGAACCTGCATGTAGCGTTGGATGACCAGTACTCCTTTGCGCCCGAACAGCGTCGCTTCCATGCAATCGTGAGTGTCGAATTCATCGTCGATAAGGACGGGCTTCCAGTCCGGAGGTCTGCGCCACGTCAGCTTACCGAGTCCAGGCCCTTCCTTGCCGATAAACTCCTGCGCCCCGTCACCATCGATGTCTGTCAGACATCCCCCCTCACCGAACGGGCCACGAGCAGGGCGCTTGGCTTCAGTCCGGCGCCGTCCACCGCTGCAACTGATCTCCCCAGGTGAAGATCTGGCCATTATTTGCCAGGGCTGCTCCGCGGATGACACTCGCTGAACCGCGCGCTGGAGAACTGTTGCGGATTGAGCACAGAGGATGCTGCTGCACAGTACGGCAATGCCCGCCCCGAATCGCATTCGGTGCTATTCTAAGCCCTTGATGCGGGAGCTTCGCGAGTTGCTATTGGGTCGTCGGAGAGACCTTGATTTGGACTTGGCCGCTCTCCAGATCGCCACCATCGAACATCCTGAGATTTCTCCAGGCGGATTCCTTGAGGTTTTGAACTCCTACGCTGGTGAGTTGGGCAGCGGCTCAGTCCAGGAGCAGGTGGCGAGGAGTTCATTCACACCATGAACGACTATTTGTTCGAGGAACTCGGATTTCAGGGCAACCAGCAGGAGTATTACCATCCGGGAAACAGTTGCCTAAATGAGGTGCTCACCAAGCGCCTCGGCATCCCGATTTCGCTGTCGGTTGTGTACATCGAGATTGCGCGCCGCCTTGGGCGCACTGTTATGGTATCGGTTTGCCCGGACACTTCATCGTGCAATACGAAGATGACCTCATGACGGCATTTATCGATCCGTTCATGTCGGCCCATGCTGTTTGACACGGAATGTTTCGATCTGGCGCAGGAGATTACGGGTTTGGATGTGTCAACCGATCTTACAGTCTTGAAACCGGTTCCAAGCGGCAAATTCTGGTGCGGATGCTGAATAACTTGCGGTCGGTGTACTTTCAACGCCGCGAGCCGTCTAAGGCGATTCAGGTTCTCGGCTTGCTCATCGAAGCGGATCCCGGCTCGGCGGAGGAGTACAAGCAGCGGGGTATCTGTCTCGCGCAGGTGCACCGCTTCGAGGAAGCTCGGCGAGATCTTAAGGCGTATCTGCGCTTATCTCCGGAAGCTCCCGATCGAGAACCTGTTCGAAAGCAGATCGAGCGGATCAATCAATACCTGGCTGCCCTGCAGTAAGGCGTGAATCATTTTTAATCCCAAGTATCGGGAAATCTTCACTTTGCGAGTAACTCCCCTCTCCAGCCGGGCGTCGGACGTCATGTCGGTGTGCAATTCGAAATCCGCAGCCGCTCGGGCAGCGAACAATATGAGGCGAGGCGCCACGAATTGCTAGACTAACAGGTATTACGGAGAGGAGTGAGGTAGATGAAAAAGAGCTTAACGTTGGTTGTTGCCACTTTAGTCGGCGCGGCATTTCTGATGGCGCAAGAAGAAGCGAAACCCGCTACGGGCGATGCGGACAAGGGCAAAGAAACGTTCGAACAGTGCGGCGCCTGCCACAACACTGATACGGATGAGAAGAAGATGGGTCCCTCTTTAAAAGGTCTGTACAAGAGGGACAAATTGCACAACGGCAAGAAGGTGACTGATGCGAACGTCAAAGCTGTTATCGACAAAGGCGGCAACGGTATGCCTCCCTATGAAGAGCTGTTGAGCGCGGAAGAAAAAGCAAACGTAATCGCCTATCTCAAGACGCTTTAGTTGTCAAAAGTCGACGTCCAGTGCTCTAACGGACTAGAGATATGTCACCCCCGGTATTCGGGGGATCTGCCCCTGCGACACCAGAATTAATCGCGCTGAGGCCGGGATTAATTGCCAACGGTTGCGTGGGAGCGAGTGCTCCACCAATCCCGGACTCCGAGCAGCGCTTGGGTCGCATCCGTGTTGTTCTATCCTCTACCCGGGGCCTAAATAGCCACGGCCGCTGCCCAACGAATGGCGCCGATCACATGGTTGTTGTTGACGTTGCGCCGACAGCTCCGACTGAAGATGTTCTTCAGGTCGAGCTGTTTATCCACCTCGTGGCAGGCCGAGCCCGGCAGCCGCAAGTAGTAGCCAGCCGTGTCAGGTGCGGCACCTACCTTCCATCCAATTGTGCCGGCTCCATCGACCAGCAGCATGGCGCCTGTCACCCTTTAGTTTCGATGAGGTGGAAAGGCCGGCCTACATCAATTCTAAAAATGTCGTGAAAAATGTCCTTGCAATAAAGTGAGAGTTCCCCTTATATTGGACGAATAGGGTCGAGGCCCTTCCGTGTCATGAAACTCAACACGAACACTTCCAACACTGTCGGCTTTGTTGATGCCCGTGTCGCTGTTGAGTATCCGGACACGGTACTCTCGTTCGGCATCATGCGACCTCGCATCAGCTGAGCGTGAGCTAAACACCATCCTCTAGCCGCGTTCCTTTTCAATAAGCACAGCTCCTGGATAGCTCTTGCTGTCCTTTGTCTTCTTTTGAGCGCTCAGGAGGCGCTTTTTATGGCTGCCACTGCCATAACACAACCACGTACAACTCTTTGGCAATCCCTCAGGGAAGCCGTGCGCGGCACACGCCAGGACTTCACTGAGGGTTCCATCAGCCGGGCCATACTTCTGCTTGCCACGCCGATGGTGCTCGAGATGTTGATGGAATCGCTGTTCGCGATCGTCAACGTGTTCTGGGTAACTCGCCTTGGCGCCAATGCCGTCGCAACTGTCGGACTCACTGAGTCGATGCTGACCCTCGTGTTTTCGGTCGCGATCGGGATAAGCATGTCCACCACCGCCATGGTGGCACGTCGCATCGGTGAGAAGGATCCGGCCGGAGCTTCGATGGCAGGCGCGCAAGCGATACTGCTCGGCTCGCTTGTTGCTCTGGTAATGGGCTTGCCGGCGTGGTTTCTTGCGCCTCGATTGCTCGGATGGATGGGCGCCGCGCCTGATCTCATTGCGACCGGTAGACACTACACGGCGATTGTCCTGGGTAGCAACATCGTTGTGATGCTGCTGTTCCTGAATAACGCGATCTTCCGTGGCGCAGGCGACGCGTCGCTCGCCATGCGCGTGCTGTGGATGTCGAATCTGATCAACCTGGTGTTGGATCCCTGCTTTATTTTTGGTCTGGGGCCATTCCCGGAGCTAGGGATTACAGGCGCTGCCGTATCGACGTTGATCGGTCGCAGCGCGGGTGTCGCGTTTCAGTTTCGGATGCTTGCGAGCGGCCGCAGCCGGTATGCGCATTCGGCCGCGAGATTTGCGCATTGTTCCCGATGTGCTTATATCGCTTGTGCGGGTTTCTGTCACGGGCGTGTTGCAGTTTGCCATTGGCCATACAAGCTGGATCGCGCTTGTACGCATGGTGAGCACGTTCGGCAGTGTTGCCGTCGCCGGCTACACGATCGGCATTCGGATCTTCATCTTCGCAATTTTGCCGTCGTGGGGATTGAGCGGCGCTGCGGCGACGATGGTCGGACAGAACCTCGGCGCACGAAAGCCGGAGCGAGCAGTGAAGGCGGTGTATTTGACGGCGATTTACAACGCCATATTTCTGGGCGCTGTATCGATCGTGTTCGTGTTCCTGCCGCAAACGCTAGTGGCCTTGTTCACATCGGAAGCCCAGGTGTCGCATCATGCGGTCGATTGCCTGCGCATCATCGGCTTCGGCAATCTCGCGTATGCGTTCGGAATGGTGGTGGTGCAAGCGTTCAACGGCGCCGGCGATACCGTCACTCCGACAATTATCAACGTCGTCGGGTTCTGGCTGTGCGAGATCCCTTTGGCTTGGGCATTGGCTTATCCCGCAGGTCTGGAGGTGCGCGGGGTATTTCTGGCGATACCGATCGCGCACGTTGTGATCACGATCCTCGGAGTAACGATGTTCCTGCGAGGGAAGTGGAAAACACGAAGGATCTGAACTGATGTCAGCGGGAGTCTAGGCAGCCTCAAAGACTCCCGTTCTCTTCGCGATTGGCGCCTGCCCGGTAAAATGAAATTTAACCCTAATCATGCGAACCCCTTTAATGGCCGGTAACTGGAAGATGTATAAGACTGTCTCGGAGACCTCGGCCTTCTTCGAAAAGTTTCGTCCCCTTGTCGAAAAGACGACAGATCGCGAGATCGTTGTCTGCCCCACGTTCATCAATTTGCAGGCGGCCATTGAGGCGACGAAAGGTACGCAAGTGGAGATCGGCGCCCAGAATATTTACTGGGCTAAAGAAGGCGCCTTCACAGGAGAGATCTCCGGCCCCATGCTGACCGCAATTGGCGTGAAGTGGGTCTTGCTCGGACACAGCGAGCGTCGTCAGTATTTCGGCGAAACGGATGAGACTTTGTTGAAGCGCACCAAGCTGCACTCGAAGTCGGGCTAAATCCGATTGTTTGCGTCGGCGAGAAGCTCGAGGAGCGTGAAAGCGGCCAGACAAATGAGGTCCTTCGGCGAGCAATTCGAAGTGGGCATCTCCGCGCTCACACCGGAGCAGTTTTCAAAGATCGTGATCGCGTATGAGCCCGTGTGGGCCATCGGCACCGGCAAAACCGCCACACCTGAAATCGCACAGGAAGCGCACGCATATATCCGCAGCCTCGCGAAAGCAAATACGGTGAGCAGGCAGCATCGAAACTCGCGTATCCTCTATGGCGGAAGCGTGAAGCCGGACAACACGAAGACTCTGATGTCCCAGCCTGACCTGGATGGTGTGCTTGTCGGCGGCGCGAGTCTCGACCCGGCTTCATTCGCTGCGATCGTCAACTACTAAGCGGATATGTCCGAGCTCGAAGTATTGGCAAGGCAGGCTCGAGAAGCCGAGTTGCGTCGCGATTTCAGTGAGGAGTTGCGGCTTTGGCGTCAGGCAATGGAACTGGCGCCGCAGGGCTCGGAGGAATACGACATCATCCGCGCTCGTGTGCAGGCGCTGAGCGCTCATGTCGATGCGGGCCACGCTGCTGCCAAGCCGCACCCGAATTGGGCCAAGAGGTTTGGGCCGCTTGGACCGATTCTCCTGCTGCTGTGGAAGTTCAAGGCGTTCCTTTTGCTGGTGTTGTCCAAGGGCAAACTGCTGCTCTTCGGCCTCAGCAAGTTCAGCACCTTCGGCAGCATGCTTCTGAGTGTGCTCGCGTATACCGCCGCGTACGGCTGGCGGTTTGCCATTGGAATAGTCGTGTCGATTTACGTTCACGAGATGGGGCACGTGTGGGCGCTGCGTCAATTTGGATTTGCCGCTTCTCCACCGATGTTCATCCCATTTGTCGGCGCGTTCGTACGAATGAAGCAGCACCCCGCCAATCCTGTCGAAGATGCGCGCGTGGGCCTCGCCGGACCGATTTGGGGACGGCCTTCGCCATCGGAGCTTTCCTTTTCTACATGTTGACCGATGAGCCCGCGGTCGGCGCGATTGCGCATTTTGCGGCCTGGATCGACCTATTCAATCTGCTGCCGGTCTGGCAGTTGGATGGAGCGCGTGGATTCCGCGCGCTTTCAAAGCTGCAGCGAGCGATGGTCGTCGCTCTCATGGTCGCCATTGGGCTCTTTCTGGGGGAGACGTTTCTTTACATCCTTGCAGTCCTGGGCGCGATCAAGATTTTCACGGGAGATGCGCCTGGCACGGTGACGCAAAAGCGATGATTCAATTCTGCGGCCTTCTGATTGTCTTAGGAATTTTGATGGCTGTTCCCGTTCAGCGGCCATACGGGGTCAGGCAGATTTAACTTCCGTCCAGAGCCGGTCGCGTAAGCGTTGAATCTCCGGCGTGCTGCTCAGCGCCCACTCTCCGCGCTCCAGAACTTCGGCGGGTGGAAACAGTGTCGGGTTCTCGCGAATCTCTTCTGGCAGCAGCGACCGCGCCGTGCCGTTAGCGCAGGCTGTACGCGCGCCTTTCACCACTCCTGCCGCTACGTCGGGGCGCAACAGATAATTCAGGAACTCATGAGCGAGTTCCTGTCGTTTACTCTCCCTCAGGATTACCGAAATATCGGCGATAGAGCGCAAAGCCTTCTTCCGGGTATACAAAAGTGAGGCTCTCCGATTCATCGATGGCCTGCTGCGCCGTAGTGGACCACATCTGCGCCGCGAGCACATCGCCGGCAACGAGCTGGTCGCGCACTTCGGCATTGATGTATGCGCGAAGCAGTTCTTTCTGCTCGATCGCTTCACGCTGCGCCGCACGGAGTTCATCGAGACTGCGGGTATTGATCGAGTAGCCGAGCTTTTTCAAGCATGCGCCGAAGACATCCATGGGGTCATCGAGCATCGTGATCCGCCCCTGCAGATTTTCGTCCCACAGATCGGCCCATGCCTCCAGATCTTCGTCGATCTTGTCGCTGTAGCAGATACCTGTTGCGTTCCACATGTAGGGAACTCCCCATACCAGGTCGCGGATCCCACGATGGCCATTGGAACATCGGATCCAGATGATGGAGATTCGGTAGGCGTGAGTGATCCAACCTGGCAAGCAGAGCGAACGATCGCATCGGTTCGATGAGATAGCTGGTCGGAAACACGACATCCCATCCCGAGTTGCCGCTCATCACGCGAGAAAGCATTTCCTCATTGCTTTCATAAACCGAGTAGCGGACACGAACGCCGAACTCACGCTCGAAATTCTGGATCGTGTCCGGGCCGACGTAGCTCGACCAGTTGAATACGTTGAGTCGTGGGCGCTTGTCGCGCATACAACCGCTCGCGCCGGCAATGCCCATCAGAAACAGAGTTCGCCGCGTCATGACTCGCGCAAACGTTCCGAGCCACGATCAAAACGCCAAGACCTACGACGATCATCGTCGAGATCGCATTCACGACGGGATTCGCTCCGCGCCGAGCCATGGCGTAGATGACCATCGGAAGAGTTTCTGAGTCGACTCCAGCCACCATACTGGTGATCACGTAATCATCGAATGAAATCGTGAACGCAAGCAGCGCTGCTGAGAGGATTGCCGGTCCTAAGTTGCGGCAATGTCACCAGGCGGAATGCGTCCCATTCCGTCGCGCCGAGGTCGAGCGCCGCTTCTTCGAGCCCCGGCTCAACCGCTCGCAATCTTGCCATCACCACAATGACGACATACGCGATTGAAAAAGTAACGTGCGCAAGGATCACCGTATGCATTCCAAGCTGTACGTGCAGATACCGGAACATCCATTGGAAGAACGCAAGCAGAGACACACCCATAACGATTTCGGGAGTGACCAACGTCGTATATAAACTACTGCGAACAAGTGGCGACTTCCGCTTCCATAGCGCGTATGCGCACAACGTGCCGAGTGTCGTGGAAATTAATGTTGACGCCAGCGCAATGAGCAAACTGTTCCAAGCTGCTTCTGCGAGCTGCGGATCCTGGATTGCAGCTCGATACCAATGCATCGAAAAGCCCTGCCAAATCGTAAAACGAGACGCGTTAAAACTGAACACGGCCAGGACAAGTAGCGGCAGGTGCAGAAACACAAAAGCCATCGCCGCGTACAACGATAGTGCTCGACCATTTCTCAAAGCAAATCCTCGCCTTGTCTCCGCATACCGATAATCAGCATCACAAGCACGATCGCCATCAGGATCAACGAAACTGCCGAACCAAAGGGCCAATCGCGAGCCGTCGTGAACTGATTCTGGATGAGGTTGCCGGCCATGACAGTCTTCCCCCGCCAAGAAGGTCTGGGGTTAGATATGCGCCGAGACAAGGGATAAACACCAGCACTGCTCCGGCTCGAAAGGCGGGAGCGCACAAAGGAATCACGACCCGCGTCACGATTTCCAGCGGACGCGCCCCCAGATCGGCGGCCGCTTCCAGCAGACTTTTGTCCATCTTCTCCAAAGTCGCAAACAGCGGTAGGACCACGAATGGCAGATAGGTGTAGACGAGCCCTAGCAGCACTGCGCCGTTGTTGTAAAGAAGCGGCAGCGGTTCCCGAATCACGCCGCTGGCAAGGAGAGTGGAGTTGAAGAGACCCGTATCGCGCAGCAGGAACATCCAGGCGTAAGTGCGGACCAGAAAGCTGGTCCAGAACGGAACCATTACGAGCTGCAGGTATAGATTCTTCCTTTTTTCCGACTCGCGCGATGAACAGAGCGAGAGGGAATCCGAGCAGAAGGCAAAGCGCGGTAGCAACGATCGATAGCGTCAGCGTTCGAAGGAGGATGACTCCATACAGCAGGTCGGCGAGCCTGACATAGTTTTCCGTGGTCCACTCATTCGTTACGCCGCCGTATGCTCCGCGGGTGAGCAGACTGTACACGACGATGATCGCCATCGGCGCGAAGAACAGCAAGGCCAGTACGAGCCAGGTCGGCGTCAGGAACCAGCGGCGAAGGTTCATGAGGATGGTCGCAACTCGTCGGCGGTCTGCCACCACACGTGCACATTCTCACCAACAGAGAAGTTTGATCCAAACGTGAGATCTCGGAAACCACACTTTCTCCCGATTGGAGCTTCGTTTCTATCTGTACAGAACTTCCCAGAAAGGTCGCAGTTTCCACAGTAGCGGCGGAACTCCTCGTGCTGGCATCAGGTTTTTGACGGGAGATACGGATAGCCTCGGGCCTCACACCAACAGGACCGATCCAGTTAACCGAGCCCAAGAATCCGGCAGCGAACCGTGTTTTCGGCTGTAAATAGAGCTGCTGTGGCGTTCCGATCTGTTCGATCCGGCCTTTGCACATCAGCGCGATATTGTCCGACATCGACAGCGCTTCCTCCTGGTCGTGCGTGACGAAGATGAACGTGATGCCGGTGCGCCTCTGAAGAGCTTTTAGCTCCGAACGGACTTGCTTCCGCAGGTTAGGATCAAGGGCCGACAACGGCTCATCCAGCAGCAGCAGCTTTGGTTCCAACACCAGCGACCGGGCCAATGCAACGCGTTGCTTCTCGCCGCCGGATAACTGTGACGGAAGGCTATCCTCCTTGCCTTGGAGGTGAACGAGATCCAGGACCTCCGAGACGCGTTTTTGAATGCCAGATTCCGGGAACCTGCTTACGCCTCAAGCCGAACTCAACGTTGCGCCGGGCTGTCAGATGTGGAAATAATGCATAGCTCTGAAATACCGTGTTGACGTTCCGCTGGTCAGGCCGAAGCTGATTGATGCGCTCGCCCGCGAGAAGGATATCTCCTCCGGTCGCATCTTCAAATCCGGCAATCAGCCGGATAGTCGTCGTCTTGCCGCAGCCTGACGGTCCTAGCAGCGCAAAGAACTCACCGGAGTTGACGCAGAATGAAACATCGTCGACGGCGCGGTATGAACCGAAGTTTTTTGTCACCCCGCGCATTTCCAGGATTGCCGCCATGCCTGATTTTGTTTTATGTTACTTCGAAAATGTTGGACACCCGGCGAAGCGCGCTACGTATACAAGGGTGAAGGAGGGATTGGGCGAATGAAATTGATGCTTATCGCCGGTGTGCTGGCCACCCTTGCCGCGGCTCAGATGCTGAAGCTGCCGCCTGCGCTGGAGGCGCTCAGCCAAGTCGCATCCGAAACTGTCGACGTCACCATGGACGCCAGCATGATCCGCTTTGCAGAACGTTTTCTGTCGGATCGCGATCCCGATCAGGCGAAAGCGAAGCGCATCCTGCGGGGCTTGAATGCGATCTACGTCAAGACGTTTGAGTTCTCGGCGGAAGGAGCGTACAATCCCGCCGACCTCGACACTGTTCGGGAGCAGCTCCGCAGTCCTGGCTGGTCCCGCATGGTTCAGGCCCGAGACGGCAAGGAACATGTCGATGTATTCATGAAAACCCGCAATGGAGAAGTTGACGGAATGGTAGTATTGGCCGCCGAACCAAAGGAACTGACGATTGTGCAGATTGACGGACCGATCAAGCCCGAGGAACTGGCTAGTCTGAGCGGCCGCGTCGGGTTGCCCCGCTGGCGCATAGGAGGGCCGAGATAGATGCGTTTGTTGATCTTGATCCTTGCAGCCTCCCTGCCGCTGATCGGATTCGATCGTGATTTCGACTCATTGGTCCACAACATGGAGAGCGAGTATGGAGCGAAACGTACCTATATCCCATTCATGGGCTTCGCTAACTTTCTCGTGAAGGTCGTGCGACCGGCCGGCGCCAGCGATTTCAAGCTCGCCGTGTTTGACCACGTTGACCCGACCCTGTACCCCTCACCGGAGCGCCTGGACGAGGCAGTCATTCCTCAAGGCTGGCGTCCTTTCATACGCGTTCAATCGCATCGAAAAGGAGAGCGAGTCCAGATTTATGCCCGGCCATCGCACCGCGACCACGAGTTGCTAATCACGACGCTCGATCGCGACGACGCAGTCGTTATCCGAATGCGGGTCAATGCGGAACAATTCGCAAAATGGGTAAACAACCCTGTTGTGATGGGCCGTTGTAAAGGACGGCCCCATAACGATCAGTAAGGGATCGGGCTCCCCGCGACGCCGGCGTACTCCTCAGGCTTTAAGCCCAGAAGCTTCAAAATCGTCGGCGCTGCATCGCGCTGAAATACGGGCGTCGAGTTAGTCACTTCCCCTTTTGCCTGCGTATCCGGACCGAAAACAGCCATCCATATCTGATCGGCCCCTGACACCTTCGCGCCGTGTCCGTTCCAGTCTTCGAGCGTGCTTCCACGACCATGATCCGACGTAATTACGACCGACGTCTTCCCGCGGTAGCTTGGCGAGCTATCGATAAACTCAAACACCTGCCGAATCGCCGTGTCGAAGTACTGAATCGCCGCGAGCACACGGTCATACCGCCGGTCATGCGCCCAGTCATCGGTCTCTCCGAGCGAGATATAGATCATTCGTGGCTTTTCCTTGCGCAGATAATGCAATGCCATTTGGAGCGTAATGTAATCGTGCCGGACGCTATCCCAGGGAGTGAGCGCCTCGAATTGAAGTGTGCTGAGCTCACGCATTCGGTCGGAACCGGTTGCTTCCTGATAGCCGGCGTTGATTACGATCGATCCCGGCTGTTTCTCGCCAATGAATCGAAATGTATCCCAGGATGCGAACAGTGCGACCTGTTTCTGTTGTAGCTTCAACTTCTCGCGCACGAACTCTAAAACGGTCTGTGTGGGGTTCTGAATTTTATCGTTCCCATGAATCGCTTCGTCCTGAGACCGCCCTGTGAGGATTTCCGAATATCCGGGATACGACACGCGCAGGCCATTGGTCACCTTGACAGAGCTATTTTTATTTACATTCCCAAGAACGACACCGCGGCTGGCGAGTTTGCCCCAGAAGAACGGCATCAACGCGAGCCTTCGCTCTTCAGCGCTGTCCTTCCACATGGAATCTTTCAGCGCTCCGGCTTTATCCCGAAGAAGCGGGTCCATGCCCGTAAACAAGTCCTGCCATCGAAGGCCGTCGGCAGTGATCAGGATGACATTCTTCGTGCGGGTTTCCGCCGCCGACACGCAAACGAGCGCAAGGGCGACGATCCATAATCGCGAAAGCATGTAGCGATCATATCGCCGGCCAAGCGGCTATCTGAGTTTCCACTGCTCCTTGATCCACGCCATGCGATCCTTTACCGCCTGTTCATTCAGGCCATGACCGGCCTCGTACCAGATGACTTTTTTCGGTTCGGAAGTCGCATTGTTGCTAGCCTGAGCGCGCGGCTGTGACACGTGGATATCAGTCGTTCCGAACTGCAACAGCACAGGAGCGGGAGAAGCGTGGCTGAGATGCTCGGTTGCATCCAGCGGCTTGAGTTTCTGGATGAACTGAGTCCGGTCCGGCTCCGGCATTTTCGGACCATAGAGATACCAGTGGCTCATCTCGTTGGTAAATGCCTGCAGAGCGTACAAGCGTGGGGCGCTTATCCGCTGTAATCAGAATCACTCCGTACATCGCCCCGAAATCGTGTCCAACAAATCCGACTCGCTTTTTATCAACATCAGGCTGCGCCATCAGTAGATCGAGCCCACGGCGAAGCTCTTTAACGCTGCGAATCGATGCGTCAAAGTCGTCGTCGCGTTTGCGCGTCCGAAACCATTTCGGCTCTGACCACATGGTCTCGGGCAGAAGACTAATAACTCCGAGCTTCGCGAGCTCTATCGCTTGCCCGAGGTATTGGGTTCGATTTGAATCCTGTTCTTCCGGCGCGTACCAGTGCACCATCAACGCAGCGGGATGCGAACCTTTCTTCGATGGAACGACAAGGTACGCAGCCGTGCGTCCGCCGGAAGTATTCGCGAACGTGATATCCCGCACTTCAATGCCTTCACGCAGTTCGGTCTTCGTGGCCTTCACGTCCAGAGGAGCGGACTGATTGTAGTCATACAGTCCCGCCGCGAAGAGGAGCACCGCGAGCATGGTTAAGCTAATAGGGAACGCAAGACCGCATCCCAGGGCTTACGATAAGGACGCTCCAGCATTTCGGAGGCGCGCTTATTGTTCAGGATCTGCTCGCGATCGGAGTCCCACTCGATCATACTTTTCGTCCGCAGGGAGATATTCGCCAAGTGGCAAGCGGTCGCAGTCCGGTGGCCATCTTCCGCATCGGCGATCGTTTTCTGACGCGTCTTGATCGCATCCAGGAAATTCCGCACATGGAGATCGAACTGCTCGTCGGACGACCCCTTCATCTCCATCGCTTCGGTCCATGGCTCGGGCTTTTTGTCGACGCGTTGCGGACCTCCCGCGCTGTGTCCCTTGAACTGTGGGATGGCGTTGGCCGGGTCACTCCTCATGTCGGAAATGACCTTCATTCCGGGACGCTCGATCGTAAGGCTCCCTTTCGTGCCGAAGAACTCGAGGGCGCCGCCGGAGCGAGAGCCCGCGCTGACCTCCCGGATTGAGTATTGCAAGTTGACGCCACCGGGATATTCGAAGATCGCGTCCTGGATATCTGGCGTCTCGCCATTGTCCTGGAGCGCGCGCCTGCCGCCGAAGGAGCAGACTCTCTCAGGTCCCTTCGCTCCCAGATACCACTGCACAATGTCGATCGAGTGCGCGCCAAGATTCGTCATCTGTCCGCCTGAGTAATCCCAGAACCAGCGGAAGTGATAGATGCCGCGGTGCGGATTGAACGGCCGCTTCGGCGCAGGTCCCAGCCACATGTCGTAATCGAAGTCGCTTGGCGGTGCCGCGTCCGGCGGCGAACCGAATCCCGGCATGATGTTGCGAAATCCGCCGGCGCGCGCTGCCACGACCTTACCGATGTGCCCGTTGCCGATCAGCTCTTTGCTTTTCTGATAATGTCGGCCGCTGCGCTGCTGCGTCCCCACTTGTACGACTCGCCCGTTCTTCTTTGCTACTTGCGCCAACCAGCGTCCTTCTTTTACGAACAAGCTCATCGGCTTTTCGACGTACACATCTTTGCCGGCTGCGCAGGCCATCATCGACATCAGGCAATGCCAGTGATCCGGTGTGGAGACAACGACTGCCTGTACGTCCTTATCGTCGAGCAGTTTTCGGAAATCACGATAGCCTTTGGCCTTTCCGCCGCAAGCTGCGACCCCCTGTTCGAGGCGCGGTTGATAAGTGTCGCTCATGGCGACCATGTCGACGTCCTTCTGATTCTTGAAATCGAAGACATGCTGCGCGCCGATGAGCCCGTAGCCGACGAAGCCCACGCCGACCCGATCGTTTGCTCCCAGGATTCGACCATACGATGCAGCCGTTATGGTCGCGAACACTTGGCGGCGCGTTACTGACATAAGTCACTCTCCTCGCTCTCGAAGAATTCGGCCGATGATGCTCTCGTAGAGCGCTCCTCCGGCCAGTCCACCTATTAAGGGCGCGACCAGCGGCACAAGAAACTGGTTCGTTCCATCGGTGAGTCCGTTGTTGCGAAAGCCGGCCACCACCGTAAGCAGTCGCGGGCCAAAGTCACGAGCCGGGTTGATCGCATAGCCATGGAGCGCCCCAAAAGACATTCCTATCACGACCACGACCAGCCCGACAAGAAGCGGCGCGATCTGTGGAGGCGGCGCAATGTTCTTCTCGTCAGACAACGCGAAGATAAGCAGAATCAAGAGCGCCGTTCCGATTACCTGATCGAGAAACCCCGCCATTGGAATCCCGGGAAAGGCGGGAAAGGTAGTGAAGACACCCGCCGTCTTGACGAGTTCGGGATCCATTTTTGCGAACGCAGGTCGATAGTTCAAATAAGTAAGCGCAGCGCCACAGAAAGCCCCGAAGATCTGAGCCAAACAATAGGGCAGCACCTTGTTCCAGGGAAAGCCGCGAAACGCAGCCAGCGCCAGTGTGACGGCGGGATTCAGATGAGCTCCACTGATTTTCGCCGTCAGATAAATCGCCCATGGTTACGGCCAGGCCCCAAGCGAGTGTGATATTCGTAAATCCGCCATTGACGACCTCGCCGGCGACGCCTTGTCCAAAAAGGACAACCATAGCGACTACGCCGGTGCCGAACAGAATCAAAATGAACGTCCCGAATGCCTCGGCGACGACTTCTGCAATTAAAGGGTTGCGCACGACTGAGCAGTGTAACAAAGAGGCGCGGAGTAACAAAGTGTTGTAACAAATGCGTTGCAACAAGGCGAATCGGCTTCAATGCCAAGGCTTCGCTCCAGTTCCCGGATGTTGTGATATGCTTTCGCCCATACATCTGGACCCACCCGACAATAGGGTGTTTGCGTTTTGAATCATCTCTGATGAAGACCGGGGGGCGTTCAATGCAAGCTGTTCGCAAAGTGCGTTGCAGTTGTTGAACGTAAAGGGGGCGCAAATGTCTGAATCCCGTACTTGGATGCCGCTTGCGGCGGTATTCCTTGCTTTCTGTCTATTGGCGGCGCTGGCGAACGCGCAGAACGTTTCGTCCACAATCAACGGATTCGCCGTCGATAATACCGGCGCGGTGGTTCCCGGCGCTCTGGTGACCATCACCAACCAAGGCACAGGCGCCAAGGTCGAGACTCGCACGAATACCGAGGGAGCATTCTCCATGACGGGTTTGTCCAGCGGTACGTACGACGTCACTATTACGAAAGAGGGCTTTAATACGTACACCGAGAAGGATATATTCGTCGGACCTACAGTGGTCCGGTCAGTGAACGCATCGTTAGCGGTCGGCTCGGTTTCGACAGCCGTAACAGTCGAGGCCTCTGCCGCACAGGTTCAAACCACCACTTCGACAGTTTCGAACTACGTGGCTCAGCAGCAGGTGCAGGAGTTGCCGTTGAACGGCAGGAATTATCAAAGCCTTTCCGCGCTGATGCCGGGTGTTTTGAATTTGAACGTCGGGCAATCCTCAGCGCAAGGGACGGGTGGCTTCGGCACCAGCAACCTAATGTCCATCAATGGCATGGGGCAAAGCGGGACGCTCTATGAATTGGATGGCGTCTGGAACATGAACACCGGGAACATGACACAGACCACCATTACGCCCAATCCGGATTCTATCCAAGAGGTACGAACACTCCAAAACAACATCAGTCCCAAGTACACCTTGATGGGCGCATCCATTGTGCTGGTTCAGACCCGGAGCGGTTCATCGGAATTTCACGGCGCTCTCTGGGAATACCTGCGAAACGATGCCTTCGATGCCAGGAATTTTTTCAGCCCCCGTGTGCTGCCACTGAAACAGAACATCTTCGGCGGCACCATGGGTGGCCCCTTCTTTATTCCGAAGTTGTATCCCAGAGCCAAGAGCAAGACGTTCTTTTTCTTCAGCTATTCCGGAGTCAATAAGCATATAGCCAGCACCGTATTCGGCGCCACTCCTACTCAGGACATGAGGAACGGTATCTTTAATAACAGGATCACCGATCCGGACACTGGACAGCCGTTCCCTCAGAATGCAGCCGGCCAGTACATCATTCCGCAAAGCCGTTTCAACCAGAACTCGCTGAACTTCCTGAACACGATGGCCCTGCTGCCGAACTACAATAGCGGCGGATTCAACAACTATCTCAATTCAACTCCGGAAATCCTGAAGCAGCACGATATCCAAATCAAAGGCGATCACAACATCGGGGATAAATTTCACCTTATGGCCGAGTACTTCGACTTGCGCCAGGACGATAATCTGCCGAACCAGACCTTTCTTCCCAGCCCGTTTACGAATCAAAAACAGACATACTTCACGCGCAGCAAACTGTATCAGGCTCAGCTCACGTGGGTCATTTCACCCCAAATGGTGAACCAGGTCACCGCGGGCGTCAATGCTTACGTCGTGAACCTTGCTCTGGATGGCCTGGTGTACAAGGATCAGCTTCCGAATTTTCAATCGACGCTGCCGTACAACGGCTTTCTGTCAGAACGGCTGCCGGCTGTCGCGTTCTCCGGCGGCTGGTCCAGCCTCGGCGTCGTCCAGTCGCTGCCGCTAACTCACGCCTCCGACCTGGAAACCACTCTGACCGATGACTGGAGCTGGGTCAAAGGTAAGCACACGATCGAAGCCGGGTTTAATCTGGTCAAGAGCACCAAGCGGCAGAACATCTTCTCATATAGCAATGGCAGCTGGATGTTCAGCGGCAAGTTTACGGGCGATCCCATCGCGGATTACCTCCTGGGCAGGTCGGCGAGCTTTACTCAGACCAACGGTCAACGCCGCCCAATATTCACGGCACGATGGTGTCGCCTTATTTTCAGGATACTTACCGACTCTCCAAAAAGCTGACTCTCAACTACGGCCTGCGCATCATGCACATGCCGCTACCCCATGACCAGGAGGGATACGGCACAGCATTCGACCCACGGAAATACGATCGCTCCAAGGCCCCGATCGTGAATGCAAACGGAACGATTACGCTGACGCCGAACTATGATCCGCTTAACGGGCTGGTCTTCAATGGATTGAACGGGACACCTCTGAACTACACAAACGAGCATAGTTGGTTTTTCCTGCCGACGGTTGGATTCGCCTGGGATCCGACCGGCGGCGGAAAGATGTCACTTCGCGGAGGATTCGGTATAACCCGCACCAGAGTCTATACCGGCAACGATTGCACCTACGCCTGCCCCAACAATCCGCCATTCCTGCAGAACCTGACGTTACAGGACCCGTTGTTCCCCAGCCCTTTGGGCACTGGTACGCAGACTCCACCGGCCGCCTTAGGTTTGTCTACGCTGGACTTCGCCAACCAAGCCCCAGCGGTGTACACCTACAGCCTGACTTTTGAACGCCAGGTTGGGAACTGGATTTTCGGTGTGGGAGGGTCCGGCAATCAGGTCCGGCACCGTAGTATCACCCTCAACTGGAACCAGCCCGGCCCTGTGGGCGGCCTTGACTACCCTGCCGATATCAACACCGGAACGAATCCGTACGTTTACGGTCCGTTCTATGGCTGGGGCGCGATCTCAACCTTTACGACAACCGGAAACGGCGAATGGCACGGGCTGCTCCTGTCTGCCCGGCACCAAGTCGGCCACGGACTCTTTGTCTCCGGCTCATATACGTACTCCCACGGAATCCAGCAGGCTTTCGGCGCGGGTTTTGGCTCGCAAGCTGTCCAGAATTCATACAATGTAAGGGCGGATACCGGGAACTCCTCCGTGAACGTCGGGCATCTTGCGTCGTTTAGCTGGATTTACGACATACCGTTCATGGCGCACGCCAAAGGCGTCTCGCGTATGCTGCTCGGAGGATGGAAGTACAACGGCATTTCCACGTTCCGAAGCGGGTTTTCATTGAATCCGGGCTTGAGCGTCGCGAACCAGGGCTTGGCTACACGCCCTGATGTTGTCGCCGGTCAGAAGCTTACGTATGACAAGAGCATCACCAACTGGTTCAACACCGGCGCCTTCCAGCGACCGGCGTTCGGGATGTTCGGAAATGCGGGTGTGGGAATCATTACCGGCCCGGGCTTGGTCAACTTTGATATGGGCCTTTACAAGGATTTCGCGTTCAACGAGAGGGTCAAGCTTCAGTTCCGGTCCGAGTTCTTCAATGTGTTCAATCACACGAATTTCGGGAACCCGACAACCACGTTCGGCTCCGGCAACTTCGGGCGAATCACGTCTGCGCTCGATGCTCGGATCATCGAGTTTTCGCTCAGACTGCACTACTGATGGATGGGCGCTTAAGAGCTTGGTGAAAGACGGGAACGCCCGGACGCGATGGTAAAATAGGCGGCGCGCATGGGTGTTCCCGCTTTTGCCCTGATGCTTCTCCAGGCGTTTGTCGGCAGCGATGATGCAGCCGCGGCGGCCATTCGCGCCAAAGCGGAAGACGGCTCGCTGGCTGTCTCCGATCGCTATGCGGCTTACGAACAAATGATTCGAAGTCATCCATCGGATGCGGCCCTGTATGCCGGTTACTCATCTCTTCTAATCGCGAATCGCGATTATCCCGGCGCGCTCACGTGGATCACGAAAGGGCTTGCGGCTGCTCCTTCCGACACGGGCCTACGTCTTCGCAAAGGGATCGCGCTACATGCCATGAACCGGCCCGAGGCATCGCTGAAAATTCTGGAGACGCTTCCTGCGTCCGGCGAGTCACGGTTTTACCTCGGGCTGGCCTACCGCGCCCTGGGGGATCACGCTTCGGCGCAGAAGTACTTAATGGAGGCTCAAGACCTGGGCTTTCGCAACTCGTATGCCCTATATGCGCTGATCGAAGAGGACCATGTGCTTCGGGACAAAGCCGCCGGTCTTCGTCACTTTGAACTATTCATAAGGCAGTTTCCGGATTCTCCGTGGCTGCATGTGTTGTACGCCGACGCTTACATGCAGAAGGACCGGAGCGCGCAAGCCCGAAAGGAGTATCAGGAAGCGCTTCGCTTGAAGCCGGACTTACCAGCTGTAAACTTCCGGTTAGGATATCTGCTTTACCAGGACCAGGAGTATGTTTCCGCGGCCGAGTGCTTTCGTAAGGAGCTTGCTATAAACCCTTCTTATTCCGACGCAAATCTGTTTCTTGGACAGTCACTCCGGACTTTAGGTCGAGCGGACGAAGCGATTGGGTATTTTCGTAAAGCTGTTGAGTTCGATGCCCGGTCTAATCTCGCATACCGGGCTCTGGCAGGCAGCCTGACAGATAAGGGCGATTTGAGCGAAGCGGCAGAGGTGCTCAGAAGGGCGGAGCAACAGTTTCCTGCGGATCCGGGCTTTCCGGCACAACTCGCCAAAATCCTGAGCAGACTCAATCGTGAGGAAGAGGCGCTGAAGGAGCAAGAAAAGTTCCGCGTACTAAAGCAATCGGAACGAAGCCGCGAAAAGGCGGCCCCGAGGGCCCAATGATTAGCGTGCTATTTCTGCTATTCATGCCGGCCGCCAACGATGTGGATGCAACTGAGAGGCTTATCCACTGTATAGAAATCGGCGACAAAAACTGCCTTGCAAGCGAGTTGAAATCGGCCCCGAGTCACGGCTCTGCGGGATATCTCTCAGCGGCGGGCGAGGCGTATCTGCTGCTGGGGCGCACCGCGAAAGCTATCGCTGCTATTGAAAGCGCGCTGAAAGAAAAGCCCGGCGACTACGAGTTATTGATGCAGCAGGGCCGCACTTACCAGCGCGCCGGCGACCAGGTACACGCGATTCAGTCATTTCTGCTGGCGGCGAAGACGAAGCCGTCATCGACGCTGTTCTACCAGCTGGGCATGAGCTTCTTTCTGGCGCATGAATACGAGCGCGCCGGCAAGCATTTCACTCATGCAGTTCAACTGGATGATCGCAATCACAAGGCGGAATTCATGCTGGGCGTCCTCGATGTTCTCAAGGACCACAACGCGGAAGGCGCCAAAATTCATTTCGAGCGCGCTCTGGCAATAGAGCCCGACAATCCCCACTATTTGCTCCACTACGGCATTGTACTGTCGGAACTGGATGATCCGCGCTCTCTTCCGGTGGTCGAGAAAGCGGTAAAAGCCGATCCTACGAACGCGCTCGGACACTACAATCTCGGACGCCGTTACCGCCGGGTCGGCGACTTACAAAAAGCGCGCGCCGAGCTCGAGATGGCCGTTCGCATCCGTCCCCAGCTGGCGCGTGCGCAATACCAGCTCGCAGCAGTTTATCGTGAGCTGGGCGAAATCGACAAAGCCAACCAGGCGGGAGAACAGTTCATCAAGTTCAAGGATCAGGACCGCGACGACGACCCCGTCGATGTGTCCGGGCCATTGGGCTCCACGGCGAACCGGCACGATGAGTGAGCGTATTCTGACGCGTCGCCGGGTCCTTTCCGCTCTCCTCGCCGCTCCGGCTATCTACGGGCAGGGCGTCGCGTCGCGGCGCGTGCGCAGCCACTCCTCGCAGCAAACCCTCCGGCCTCCCGTTCGGGTCGAAGCTCACCGACATCTCGGCGTCAGCGGGACTCACGGTACCCGCGATCTGCGGAGGGATTGCTCGGAAGGACTACCTCATCGAAGTAATGGGCTGCGGGGTCGCATTCTTCGATTACGATAACGACGGGTGGATGGATCTTTTCGTGCTCAGCGGCGCGCGTCTCGATGGGAGTGAGCCGGAGGCGACGAACCGGCTTTATCACAACAATCGGAACGGCACCTTCACAGATGTAACGGCCAAAGCAGGCCTGGTGCGGCATGGCTGGGCCACGGGCGTCACCGTCGGGGATTACAACAACGACGGATACGAGGATTTGTTCATTACATACTGGGGACAAAATGTTCTATACCGAAACAACGGTAATGGAACATTTAGTGATGTGACCAAGGAGGCTGGACTTGTCACGCCGGGCCGGGACTGGGGTTCCGGATGTACGTGGGTGGATTACGATCGCGATGGACGCCTGGACCTTTTTGTCGCCAACTATGTCGGTTACGACTTGGCCAAGATACCGAAAGCCGGCGCGAGCGAGAACTGCAATTGGAAAGGCATCGCGGTGAATTGTGGACCGCGAGGACTACCGACCACGCGGCCCCGCCTTTATCACAACAATGGGGACGGAACATTCACAGATGTCAGTGAGCGCTCCGGCGTGGCCGGCGCGACCGGCAGCTATGGGTTGACTGCGGTGACGGCCGATCTGGATGATGACGGCTGGCCCGACATTTATATGGCGGGAGATTCTACGCCAAGTTTCTTCTTCCACAACCGCAAGAACGGAACTTTTCGCGAGGAGGCTATTCTACGGGGCGTTGCTCTAAGTGAGGATGGAATGGAACAGGCGGGAATGGGCGTCGCCCTTGGCGACTATAACCTCGACGGAAACATCGACATATTGAAGACGAACTTTTCCGACGATACGTCAACCCTGTACGTGAACGATGGAAAGGGCAACTTCTTCGATGCAACCATTCGGGCCGGTCTTGGTGTTGAGACGCGATACGTGTCTTGGGGAGCCGGGATGGTAGATCTGGACAACAATGGGCTACCCGATTTGTTTATAGTCACCGGAAGCATCTATCCCGAAGTGGAACAGGCTTTCCCTCAGTATCCATATCGAACACCGCGCCTGGTATTCCGGAACCTTGGTGGCGGAAGGTTCGAGGAACTGATCGATGACGCCGGGCCGGGCGTGAGCGCTGCGCACTCGAGCAGAGGGTGCGCCTTCGGCGATTTCGACAACGATGGAGATGTCGACGTTTTAATTTGGAACATGAATGAGCCCCCCTCGTTGCTCCGCAATGATGTTTCGAGCGGAGGGCATTGGCTGAAGGTCCAGTCTTGAGGGAGTTCAGACCAACCGGAGTGCGATTGGATCCCGGGTAACACTGCGCTATGGGGATCGATTGCAGGCCCAGGAAGTGACGGCTCAAGCCAGCTTCGTTTCGGCCAATGACAAGAGGTTGCATTTCGGCTTGGGGGATTCAACCTCAGCCGAGATCACGGTCCGATGGACAAACGGTGGCCTCGAGCGTATTGCCAAAGTTCCGGTGGATTGCCTCGTGACAATTCGAGAGGGCCACGGTATCGTTCGTACTGACCGAATGAAGCGCTAACGGGCCGTACCCGAGTAATACTTCATGCCAAAGTAACAAAGCTGCGCGGAAGAGAGTTATTCGATAAGCTAGCTCTTTCCAATGATGAAACGGACGTACTTTCTCTATCTGCTTCTCGTTTTCGGAGTTGCCGCAGCAGACAAGCTTCCCGCCTCCAAGTTGCTTGAGATGGCGCAGGACGCGGACACCCCGGGTTTTCGACAGGCTCTGCTCGATACTGCCGGCGCCGGAGGCCGTACAAAAGGGAACGGCATTTATTGGCGAGGGTCCTGATTTCCTTTTCGCCGTCGACGCCGCTTCGACACCGCAAATCATCATTGACGACAAGCCCGGTCCGGCGATGTCGCAGCTAAAAGGCAGCAACACCTGGATCGCGCGCACAAAACTGCGCACCGGTTGGCCGCACGTCTTTCATTACATCATCGACGGCAAACGCTTCGGCGGGAATCTCAACGTTCCAGCCTATGGACCGGACTCCTATCAGCAGCCTGGTGTGCCGGAAGGGAAACTTTCAGAGAAGATCGTTCACGTCAGCAAAATCTACGACGGGATGGAGTCCGACTACTGGACCTACGCGCCCGCGCAATACGATCCTTCAAAACCCGCTGCCGTAATGGTCTGGCAGGACGGGCAGGGACACACGAATCGGAGCGGCGGCTTCGCGGCTGATGAACGTGATCGACAATCTCACATTTCAGAAGAAACTGCCGGTCATCGTTCATATCTTTATTCAGCCTGGAGACATCTCAAAGGCGGTCGGTACTCCTACGTACGAATTCGTAGCGAACTTTTCGAAGGGGAACGAAACGTACTTTGAAGGATTCAATGCGAAGCACCGAGTACGACACCGTATCCGACCGCTACGCCCGTTTTCTTCGCGACGAGATCATTCCCGAGGTTGCAAAGAAGTACAACCTGCGGAAGGACTCATATAGCCATGCGATCTCAGGCAGTTCATCCGGCGGCATCGCGGCTTTCAACGCAGCGTGGCAAATGCCCGATCTATTCAGCCGCGTCCTGTCGCATGTAGGAACTTACACCAGTATTCAGTGGACCCCCGGCAAAATCGAAGGTGGAGAGATCCTGCCGTTCCGTGTAAGAAAAGACCCGAAGCGTAACATCCGCGTGTGGCTTCAGGACGGATCGGAGGACCTCGAAAATACGCATGGAAGCTGGCCATTGCAAAACATTCAGATGGCAAACTCGCTAAAGATGCGCGGCTACGATTTTCATCTGACATTCGGGCCGGGTCCACACTCCGGTGTGCATGCCGGAGCGCAAATGCCCGAGTCGCTCCTCTGGCTGTGGCGCGACTACGATCCGGCAAAAACCGAGCAGGTCTATGAGCAGGATCCTGCGGAACTCGAAAAGCCGTATTTTCGCGTGCGGATCTATAATCGCGTTGCCGAGTAGGTCAGCGTTCCGGCATAAGCCGTTCGAGGATGCGTACGACGTGTGGAACGGACCCACTTGAGAACCGAAAGCAACGCTGCCAATGATAGAAATAGCGGCTAATCCAATCATAAAGTATTCAACTTCCGGTCTGCGGGAAATTCGCAGTATGTGTCGTCCGTATTTCACAGCCAGCAGTGCGAGAGCGACAAACCGAACGAGCCTGCCAATAGCAACGGGGGCTAGGCGTCTTCCACCTTGACATTTGTAGATCCTGACGCCGCTATCAGAAACACCGTAAAAGGGAAGGGAGGTGGAACAAGGCAGCCATCCCTAGAGCCCACCATGCGTGCTTCTCGATCCGTTTCTGCACGGCCTTCACGCGCCGATTGCTCAGCTTTTCCATGCCGGCCTCCCCGAGTTTCCGGCTGACCGCATCGGTAATCGTGCATCCGATCACCGATCCCAAGGTCGCCATGAGAGCGTAGTACCAGAACAATGCGGGCTTGCGCGCTGTCACACGATGGCAGCAAATCGTTTCCCAATGGCAGGAACAGGAAGGAGGAATCAAGAATACCGAATCCGACAAAACCAAATCCGCCCATATTCAGAAAATAATGGAAAACCTGTCTGATTAGGCCGTGCATAACGTCCGCGAGTCTCCTCGTATTAGACGGTTTTCAGGGCGGTGTTTCGCTTTACCGAGTCCGGCGGACGAGGCGAGGTTTGAAACGCTTCGCCGTGGTTTTCCGCTGCTACCCGTGCCATTCAAGTTGTAAATTGCAAGCAGACGCGCTTCGTCATCGGCGGAAAGCCCGGAGAAATTCTGAATGTCGTCCCGCGCCTGCAACTTGCGGCGATAACGGCTGAAATACTCCACGATGTTCCACCGTATTCGAAGCTATACATGATGTCCGCGAAGGAACGGGTATGGGGCAAGCCCAGCGCATGGCCGGTTTCATGAAGGCATGTCAGGTACACGACGGTGTGTCGGAATAATTTGTCTTCTGTTCCGGCCCCTTCCACTTTGTCGCCGAGAGCATGAAGACTCGGACGGATCTCGACTTCGGCTCCGGGCTTGCCATCGACAGTGATACCGCGGGCTTCCCCATAAAGTCCGCGATTCCCACCGGAAGCCCAATACAGGCGGATCCGAGCTTTGCTCAAAGGCGATCGCACGAAACCGAGACTGCCGTTCGATGCCTTGCCCCAGGCTCCGAGCGCCCATTCAGCCAACTGCTCATCGCTAGACTCACATTCGGCTTCCGGTTTCGTGCACGGCTCGATCCAGTAGGTAAACGTTTCTGCTGCACTGGACGCAGCCAGCGCCATCAGAAGAACAAGTGTCTTCACCGGCCCTGCCTGGAGGAGAGTCTCTCCTCTGCTATTTCCCGAAGCATGCGTTCCAGATCCTCAACTCGGCTCTTCAGATCATCGAGCGCCTGACCCTCGGGATCAGGCAACTTCCCGTGCTCCAACTGTTCACTGTCTCCAAACTCGTTCGAACCACACGGCCCGGTATTCCTACCACAGTAGAATGATCGGGTACTGGCTTCACAACTACAGAGCCCGCGCCGATTTTTACATCGTCTCCAATCGAAATATTGCCTAGGACCTTTGCTCCGGTACCAATCACCACTCGATTTCCAATCGTCGGATGGCGTTTCCCGCATTCTTTGCCTGTGCCGCCGAGCGTCACGTTCTGATAAATCAAGACATCATCGCCGATTTCGGTTGTTTCACCGATCACCACGCCCATACCATGATCAATGAAAAATCGACGGCCGATCGTCGCTCCTGGGTGGATTTCGATTCCGGTGAAGAATCGGCTGATTGGGAGATCACACGAGGCAACAGCGGAATACCAGCCGATACAACCAATGGGCGAACCGGTGGGCCAGAACCGCGTGAAAACCCGGATAACACAGCATGATCTCCAGCACACTCCTGGCCGCTGGATCTTCATGAAAAATCGTGTCGATCTGTTCCCGGATCGTCTGGAACATCGTCGTACCATTATGACGCAGCAACGGAAGCCTGAGGCGAAGGCAAGCCACGGATTTAAAGGTGGTAAAAAGATTAATAATTCCGCTGTTTTGATTTAGAAACCGTGGCCGCATGATATATTAAGTATGAGTAAGCCGTCAGGTTCCTCCCGCTTTTTCTCCAATTCTCTTCAATCGAGTAAACGGGCTTACATAAAAGGGAGTTTTTAGCTTGGGTTTGAGGTATGCCTTCGCCGGTAGCGTCGCGGGTTTGGCGCTTTCCACTGTCTTATTCGCGTCTCCGCAATTGCGGTTGTCGCAAACCACTGTTGGTCCACTTGCTGTTGCTCAAGGGCAGAACGGCTCCGGACAGATCGTTTATGCAAGTAATGTCGGCGATGGCACACTGAACCTTCGGCTGACAACCAATGTTTCCTGGCTTGCCGCGACTTCCGGATCCGCAGTGGAGTGCTCGCTGCGAGGAATTTGCACAGCTTTGAATATTGAGCTTCGGACGAATTCTCTCGCCGGCGGGATGTACACCGGGACAATTGTCGTTTCCGATCCGAACTCGATCGACGCGCCTCAAACCATCGTTGTTACCGTTCAAATCGGAACGGGAGTGCCGGCGAAAATCGAGTCGGCGCTGCCACCCGGCCTTTCATCGCAAGCTCGATTTACCACCAGCAGCCCAGTTGACGTTGCGGTAAGTTTGCCATCCGGTCAGAACTGGTTGGCCGTCGGAGCGGAAGGCGCCGGCAGCTTCGCGTTCGGCTCAACTTATCGGATCAATCTCAACGCCGGAGGCTTGGCAGAAGGAGATTACAGCGGACAGTTCGTCACCTCCAAATCGCCGGTCGCGGCAGAGAACCGTACAGTGCCGGTTGCCTTGAAAGTGACTTCGTTTTCGAAGCTGGAAGCCGCCGCGGCCGGGGCTCCTGTCGTCTTGTTTGGTGGTGTCGTAAACAACGCGACTTTCGAAGGAGATGTCCTGGCGCCTGGCGGAATCGTTGCGGTGTTCGGTGACGGCTTCCTTTCCGGTGAACCGCAACAAGCCAAGGCTCTACCGCTACCGACAGAGCTTGGCGGCGTCCGAGTACTTGTCAACGACAAGCCGGTCCCTGTCTATTTCGCGTCTGCGAATCAGATCAATTTTCAGATGCCATACGACACGCCGGCGGGAATCGCGACCGTCCGAGTTGAGAAGAACAGCCAACGTGGCAATGCGGTTTCCGTGGCCATCGGGCGCTCCGTCCCTCGATTACTTCGTCTCAATATCGGAGACTACGGCATTGTGGTAAACGGAGATGGGTCGTTTCCGATACCTCCGACGACGGGCGTGAACAGTCATCCCGCAAAAATCGGCGACACGCTCGTGATTTACGCGCTTGGATTAGGTCAGACAAATCCCGCCGTTGAGAGTGGAGTCGGCTCGCCGAGTAGTCCTCTGGGTCGCGCCCGAGGAGACTATCGAGTATCCTTCGGCTCATCCAGTCCCTTCGGAGGCTCGTCTGCTGAAGTGACGCCCTTGTACATCGGATTGACACCGAACTTCGTGGGGTTGTACCAAATAAATGTAACGATCCCTCAGGGCGCGCCGAAAGGATCGGCAGTCCCGATCGCTCTTGTCAGCGATCTGGAAGGGTCAAGCAACCGGGTAAATGTCGCTATTGAGTAACGGCACGCAACGACTGTATTACACGGACTCGTATCAGACGTCCTTCCGCGCCAATGTGACGGCATCCGGTGAGGGAGGACGCCGGTTGGTCCTCGACTGCACTGCATTTTATCCATCTTCCGGCGGGCAGCCGCACGATACCGGCACGATCAATGGCGTTGCCCTCGAAGATGTGATCGACGACGGAGATCGAGTTGTTCACGTTCTCGCCTCGCCTGTTTCTGCTTCTGAAGTAGAAGGCGCGATCGATTGGCCCCGCAGATTCGATCACATGCAGCAGCATACCGGACAACATCTTCTGTCCGCTGTGTTTGCCGACCTGTTCAGCATCGACACGATGAGTTTCCATCTCGGGTCAGAGTCGTCGACAATCGACCTTGCGTGTAGTTCGCTAACGCCAGATCAACTTCGAGCGGCCGAATTACGCGCGAATGCAATCGTGCAGGAGAACCGACCTGTCTCTGTTACCAATGAAGACGCCTCGGTCGTAACAGGACTGCGAAAAGCATCCGAAAGAAGAGGATCTCTACGCGTGGTGAGTATCGAGGCACTCGACCGGAGCGCTTGCGGTGGTACTCATGTGCGCGGTACTGGGGAGATCGGCGTTATTCTTCTTCGCTCAACCGAGAAGATCCGCGGCAATGTTCGTCTTGATTTCCTGTGTGGTGCGCGGGCGGTTTGTCGTGCAAGAGCAGATTACGATTCACTTGAAAGCTCGGCTCGATTGTTCTCCGCGCCATTAGATGAACTACCGGCGTTAGTGGCTGCGCAAGCCGAACGGTTGCGTTCTGCAGAGAAGACTAGAAAGCGTCTCGAGCGAGAACTGGCGGAATATCGTGGTCGCGAACTCTACGTCCGCGCGGCGCCAAACGCAGCCGGATTGCGAATCCATTCTCGTATTCTTCGCGGCACGGGCCTTCCTGAAGACATACGACCGGAAGCCATGGCATTCATCGCCGGCGAGAAAAGCCTCTTTATTGCGGTGTCCGATTCTCCTGCAAGTGTTCTTCTGGCAAGCTCCGCCGATTCGGGCGTTCACTCAGGAAACAGCCTGAAGGCAATACTGGCGGAGTTCAGCGGGAAAGGCGGAGGCGCTGCAAACATGGCGCAGGGCAGTTTCGTAGGCGATCCCGAGAGATTACTGGAACGTCTCGACGCCCAATTAGCGCGCGAATAGGGGAGCTACCGACACCATACCCAGTCCGAGCAGGAAGAGAAGAATCATGATGGCGAGCAGCATCTTGACATGCGGACTCGCGCCGGAGAACTCCTTCCAGACCAGTAGGCCCCATAGTGCGGAGATCATTGTGGCCCCCTGGCCTAGCGCGTAGCTCATTGCCGGACTTATGTTCACTTCCGGCGGCGCGGAGGATGCGGTAAAGTTCGAGATCGCGCCGGCGCACCACACAATGCCGCCAACCAATCCGAGGAGGTGATTTTTGATTCCACCCCTAAAATAGGCTCCAAATGGTACCGGCTCACCTTCCACAGGCAAATTCATGAAATACAGGTTGAAGATGAAAGTTGTCACGACCACCCCGATAGCGAACAGCACGGCGGCCGTGTAAGGGCCGAGGCCGATCTCGCCGGCCCTCGACATCTCGACTAGCGGATAAAACGAGCCCATCAATACACCGCTGACCAGACTCAGGATCAAGCCTTTGACACTGAATTTGGCGGCTCCCTTGGCGGAAGAAATCGAATGATTTCGATAGGCCATGGCATCGACGACGATGGCGAGAATGACGATCGCCGCGCCGCCGAACAAGAGAATCGGATTTCCGGCTGGTCTCAAAAGATAGTTCCAAATAACTCCAATTACAAGAGCAAGGCCAATTCCGACAGGAAATGCGACTGCTAATCCCGAGATGGATATCGCAGCGACTAATAACATATTGGCCAAATTGAATATTGCTCCAGCCGCGATGCCCATTGCCATTTGCCGCTTACCGGTAATCAGCAGGTTATCGCTGAAGGAAAGCTCGTTGCCCATGCTGCCGAATGTGAACGCCGCGATAAGCGCGGCGGCTAGAACGCCGAACGCGTAATCGAAATAGAAGAGTTCAAACCGCCACTTCTTTGTCAGTTTGAAGGTATTCGCCCATGAGCCCCAACAGATCATAGAGAGTATAGACAGCATGAGGGCGGCGGAATAGGTTGTGGGCGTAAGCATCGGGAAGGACGAGATTACACTGTCGGACCGCCTCTGGTCAACTGAGGTCCTGCGGCCTCATTTGCGGCGGTTAAGAATAAGCCCTTAGCGGGCCTGAAAAACTACTTAAGTCTTTCGATATACAGGTTATAAATCCAAGATATTCGTAGTACTTCGGCTGTTCGCGACATATTGGCCGAGGCCGGCAATCAAGTGTATCATTCAAAACTGAGGAAGAAGTGCTAGTACGCCTATCAAATTGCGCTGAGTTAAACTTCATTCCTCGGTTTGTCGATTGAATAAAAACTTCGCGAAGGAGGCGCCGATGCTACAAATGTTCCTTTTGATCGTATTATTCGCCGTCGGTTCGGCTGCCTTCGGGCAGAAGCTGGTGATCGAACTGGACACGCTGGAAGGTCAGATGTTGCAGCAGATCGATGGGGAGCAGGATGCCGCGAAGAAGATGACACTCCTCGAAACGTTCGCCAAACAGTTCCCGAATCATGAAGCGGCGACATGGGTTCTAGCCGCCATTCAACAGGCTCATTTGCAGAATAAGGATTACGACAAAGTATTGGCGGCGGGAACGAGGATCCTCAGTATCGATCCTCTTGAGCTGTCGGCGGCCCACAATTGTCTCAAGGCAGCGGAGGCAAAGAAGGACCTGGATCTAACTAAACTCTGGTCGGCGCAGACGTCGCAGATTGCGCGCAAGGTTATGCAGCTTAAGCTTCCGGAATACGGCGATTCGGAGCAAATAGCGGAATGGAAACAGAAGATAGTATTCGCGCGTCAGGTGGAGCAATACACCGAATACTCACTGTATTTCGCATCCTTGCAGACCAAAGATGTCAAAATCAGGTCGAACCTGATTGAAGCGCTGGAGCAGCGCAATCCCGCAAGCGAATATCTGGCGCAGATGCGCACTTCGCACAATCCGGTCGTCAGACAGGTCGATATCGAAGAAGCAGTCCTTTCGGCCGAAGCACAGTTCCAGAAGGGCGAGTGGAATGAGGATCTTCTGCTGATGGTCACCACCCATTACATGCAGAAGCAAAAGGAAACCGCGAAGATCATTTCTTATTCCGAGAAGCTGCTGCAGATTCTACAAACGAAAGGGAAGCCGGAAGACGTATCGGATTCCGAATGGAATACGAAGAAGCGAAACATGATCGGTAGTGCGAACTGGATGATCGGCTTGTTATCCAGTACTCAGGAGAGGTTTGCGGAAGCTGACCGGTATCTTCGCGCGGCGCTTCCATACCTCAGCAACTCCGATATGCTGGCCGGCGCGTATTATCACCTTGGGTACGTGAACTATCGAATCGCCGAAGCTGGAGAGCGCATCCGCATCCATGACGCGATCCGGTTTACACAGCAATGCATCGCGATCAATAGCGCGGTCCAGGCTCAGGCCACGGAGAATCTGAAGGCCATGAAGGCCGAATACGCGCTCCAGTAATGAGCGCTAGTGGCCTGGCGTTGCGGCGACTTCCTCTTCGACAATTACCGAGCCCTTGGCTCCAGCCGGGATCGGCGCTAACAATTGCTCCTTGCGGTAAACGAGCGTCGAGGTGTTGAAGCTGGCGATTTCAAAGGCGTGACCATGAGTAATTGCGTCCGTCGGGCAGGCCTCAACGCAGTACCCGCAAAAGATGCAGCGGCTGTAGTCGATGTTGTAGACGGCCGCATAACGCTCGCCGCCGCTGATCCGAGCCTTATCGGTGTTCTCGGCAGCTTCGATATAGATGCAATCTGTCGGGCAAGCCGCGGAACACAGGAAGCATGCGACGCATTTTTCCAGACCGTTCTCGTCGCGCTGAAGGACGTGAACTCCACGGTACCGCTCTTGGAAATTCGGAGGAGTATCCGGGTAATTCTCCGTCAGGGTCGGCTGCATCATCTCCTTGAGCGTGACGCCCATTCCTTTGGCGATGGCTGCCGCCGATCCGATGATCTGATTGATCTTAGACATCTTGTGCTTTCATTAGATTAGCGCACGGAAAGCGCCACGCATAAATTTCAGAGCCCGACCGGACTCAATTTTTTGAACCTCAACCCGGACGGAACTCCGGGACTTGTTCGCCCGGCTGAAACGGAACGAACCCAAATCGGTTACCGATCTCCTCAAGGTCCTGTCGCACGAAACCCTTCGTGAACTTTGCAATCGATCCATCTGCTTCGATCAGGAAAACTGATGGTACCGTCGCAATGCGATATGCGTTACTTACGAGGTATTTGGCGGAAGCCGCATCCAGGAGAATCGGAAACGTCAGACCGTAGGTTTCACCGAAGCGGATCGTCGCGGCAGCTTCGTCCTGTGATATTCCAATAACACGGACCGAGCCGGATTCGGTAAATCGTTGTAAATACGGTAAGGTATATTGGCAGGTCGGACAACTCACCTTGAAAAATGCAACCAAAACCGGTCCTTGTTGCGTCAGCTTGGATAGTGACCGTCTATTGCCGCTGAGATCGGGGAGATCGAAGTCGGGAGCTCGAGTGAAGTGTTTGGGCTCCATAAGCCGAGCTTAGCATCCGCTGAATACGCAGGATTGGGTAACCATGACGAACTTGAGTGTACGAGAGCGTAAGCTGCTTCGCATTCTGCAGGAACGGGCAGGGCAGTGGGTGTCGCGCGGGGAATTGTTGCGCGACGTCTGGAATTACCCACCTCAGCTTCGCACGCGCACTGTCGATGTGCACGTCTGCTGGATACGTCAGAAGCTCAGTCCCGAACTTCGCGGCTACTTACAGTCTGCTTATGGCCGAGGTTACGCGTGGACTGGTCCTGCGCTCTGTCTGGCTTGACTAGCTGCTGCGCTGGTGCGCCTTTAGAATGCAGGTGTTCATGATCACTTCGAGACCGGCAGCGCGGGCCTTCTCGGCGGCTTCTTTGTTCTCGATTCCTTCCTGCAGCCATAACACCTTAGCGCCGATGGCGATCGCCGAGTCGGCAACAGGAGGAATCATTTCGGAGCGCCGGAATACATTGACGATATCTACTGGCTCCGGGATGTCTTCCAACGTGCGGTAGGACTTCTCGCCCAGAATCTCGGGGTGCCCCGGATTTACAGGAATTATACGGTAGCCGTTCCGCTTCATGTATTCTGAGACGCTATAGCTGGGCCGCACCGGATTGTTCGACAACCCTACAACAGCGATCGTATGGTATTTCCGGAGAATTTCAGCCGTGTCGGCCATCGATAGCCCCTTCCATTTTTAAAAAACGCCGAAATCGCTCCACTTCCCGGTCGGTGAGATAACGCCATTCGCCCGGTTTAAGGCCGGTGAGTTCCAGGAAGCCGATCTTTACCCTGCGGAGCTTCTCCACAAGCACGCCGAAGCTCTTGAACATGAGACGAATCTGATTCTGCCGGCCTTCGATCAGCTTCACCTCGTACCACGGATTATCCCGATGATTCAGGAGCTTCAGCTGCGCCGGCGCAGTTTTCCGTCCATGCAGGTATACTCCTTCACGGAACTGCTTCTCCTGCTCAGGGGAAATCTCTCCGGTCACCTTCACCACGTATGTCTTTTCCACGTGAGTTCGGGCCGCAGTAATGCGATTGGCGAAATCACCGTCGTTGGTCAGCAGCAATAAACCCTCGCTGTGATAATCGAGACGCCCTACCGGGTAGACGCGCTCCTTGATACCCTTTATCAAGTCCATTACGGTGTCGCGGCCCTGCGGATCGGAGACGGTGGTCACGTATGCTTTTGGTTTGTTCAGTGCGATATACACGAGGCGTTTCGGCGCATGCAGCAGCTTGCCGTCGACCTTTATGTGATCGCGTTCGAGATCGGCCTTGCTGCCCAGTTCGGAGATGATCGTGCCGTTCACGGTCACACGGCCTTCCGTTATCATCTGCTCGGCCTTACGACGACTCGCCACGCCCGCCCTCGCCAGGATTTTCTGGAGCCGCTCTTCACTCATTGCTTGCTTCTGCGGTCGGGACGGGTTCAGCCTTTTCCTCCCCGACCGGCGCCTCGTCGGTATCGCTGAACGCTAGCCGGCGGAGATCCTCGAATTCTTTCAGGCTCGGAAGCTCGTTTAAATCGCGCAATCCGAACTGCACCAGAAACTCTTTGGTTGTTTTGTACAGAATCGGCTTACCAACAACGTTTTTACGTCCTGCCGAAGTGATGAGTTTGCGATCGAGCAGCGTCTTGAGTACGCCTGCGCCCTGCACGCCGCGGATCTCCATGATTTCGGGCGCGGTAATCGGCTGTTTATACGCGATCACAGCGAGTGTTTCCAACGCCGCGAGAGACAGCCGCATCGGCGGATTCAGGTTTTTCACGAACGCCCGGACAGCTTCATGATGCTCGGCCTTGGTAGACATCTTGTACCCGCCCGCCACCTCTTTGACCGTGAGACCGTGATGCGGTTTGTTGTACTCGTCTACCAGCTTGTCGAGCAGGCTTTTGACATAATCGAGCGGCTTCTGAACCGCGTCCGCGATCTGCTTTGCAGACAGCGGTTCATCGGTGATGTAAACGATCGCTTCAAGTATTGCCAGCATCTCGGCTTCCGCCGTTTCGGAATTGTCGAGAGGCTGTTCCGTCCCACCCAGAATCTGTTCGGGGGTAAAAGTCTCGGTGGCCGCAGCTTCCATGTAGGCTTCGCCTGTGGTCTCTTCCACTCCGGGCACTGGCTCGGCGAGTACGCCTTCGGATTCGATTTGCGCCGGAGATTCCGGTGTAAGATCTTGCTCCTTCTCGTCCATTCGTCTTAATGGTATTCCTGCTCGGCGGCTGTGATGGCCTGCTCGGACCCGAGCGCTTCTTCAAAATTATCGGCAGCCTTTACCGTGATATCCGAAAACGCTTCCTTCTGCTGCAGGTGAATGGCCTGTCTCTTCACCAATTCCAGAATTGCCAGGAACAGACACAGCATCGCCCGGCGGCTTCTCTGCGCTTCCAGGAGTTCGGTGACCGAGATTGCCTGGCTTCGTGGCACGCGCATTAGACTGTCGCGCAGAAAGCGGATCATATCCGGCACGTTTACATCTTCTTTGCCGACTTCGTAAATCGGCCGGTTCTTTGCTCGTTCCAGGACCGTTTGGAAAGTCTTCACCAAATCGAATAGTGAGACATCGAGGCCGGGATTCAAAACCTCTTCATCGGTAAGAAACTGCCGTATCTGCGGGTTGGACCAGGCAGCCTCTTCGAGCAATCGCTTCTGCTGCAGCATCTCGGCGGCATCTTTGTATTTCTGGTGCTCGACGAGCCGCTCCACTAACTCCTGCCGTGGATCGTCTTCTGGTGAGACGGCTTCCAATGCAGGGTCCTTTGGCAGCAGCAACTTCGACTTGATATGAATCAGTGTTGCCGCCATATAGATGAAATCGGAACTCAACTCGATATCCAGCGCTGCTGCCTTCGCCATGTATTCCATGTATTGGGAAGTAATCTGGGCGATGGGAATGTCGTAGATGTTGACCTGATTTTTGCGGATGAGGTCCAGCAACAGGTCGAGAGGACCCTCGTACGTTTCAAGCTGGAAATTGAGAGGTTGCGACGACACTACCTAACTAAGGTAGCAAACGCATTTAACCGCAACGTTGTGGACTGGCTTACGGAAACTGCGTTTCCTTCTTCTCCGGTTTCCGCTTTTGACCTTCCAACATGAGTGTCACGTCCACAGTCTTGTTCTCCGGGTTCGGGGCGATCGCGCTTTTCGTTCGGCCCAGGTTGTCCATGATCTGATCTTCGACAAGCCGGGAGAGAAAGTAGTCCGGATATTCGGCATTGAATGGTTGCCCACGTTTCAACGCCCAGAGCTTCTTAATATGGGGCTCCGTCTCCACGTCCAGACCCTCGATCGTGAGTTTTCCCATGGTGAACTGCGGACCCGGATCGAGGTTAACAATCAACTTAACGGTCTTTTTTGCATCATCCAACTCGCGATCCGAACTCGTTTTGGCTTCGAGGTAACCTTTGCGGCGCAATGCTTTACGAATATCTTCGACACCCACCTTGATTTTCTGGAAGTCCGCCGTCTCACCAGTCTTGAAACCGCCGGCCTTAATCAAGTTCCTGCTGTCGGCCAGTTCTCCCTTTAGCTCGACCTCGCCGAGTTTGTACACCCCGCCTTCCTTGATATGGACCATCACCGCCACTCCGTTTGTCGTTTTGGCGGGTGTCACATCGATGGTGGGGAACTCAACCCGCAGGTAGCCCAAGGCCTCGTAGGCGGGGCGTATGTTGGCGTCGAGAACCTGGCGGAACCGGTTCTCGGTGTAAATAGCGCCAATCCCCGCCCCGGATATGATCTGCTGGAGTTTGGTAGTGCGGATCGCGGTATTCCCTCGGAATGTTATCTCCGCCACCGAGGGAAGTGAGGACGGCCGGAAAATCACACTCAAATTGCCCGAGCCCTCTAACTTCGCCACAATCGCATCCGATTTTAAGAACTCGCGGACATGCTTTGTCATTCGATCGAGTATTGGCTGGGTTGCCGGGATCTCGTCGCCCAGGAGAGGCTCCTTCTGCTTCAGATAGTCACGAAGGGCTTTTTCATCCACACGAAGCTCATCAAACTTGTAAGGAAACAGTTGGGCGATCTCCGCGATCTGGAAAGTGCCAGCGTTGGTCCGTGTACCCGGAATCGGCTCGAATTTGTATCCTACGGACTCGAATGCTCCGGTCGCGAGAAGCCGGTCTCGCGCGGCATCGAATTCGGCCTTTCCGGCGATTTGCCCTACTTTCAGTCCAGCGGCTTCGAGGATCTTTTCATCCGAATAAATGCGATTGCCCTCTACGTTCAGTTTGCCTATGGGCCATGCCGTCATGCCAGGAGCCGGTTTTGCCGCGGCAGCCGCCTTGGCCGCTTTGCGCGCCGATTGGCCCGAGGCCGACAAAACAAAGCCAAGACAAAGGATCAACACGCTGGATTTCATGGCGATGTCTATAAGACGCGCGCGGGGAATCGGAGGTTTACCCCTGCGACGGTGGAATCCACTTGGGAGCATCTCGGATGTGGCGAGTCATCCTGTCCACCAGCCCGACCCGAGTTGCGGCGCCGCTTTGCGCGTAACTGATTACGGGCCTTTCCCGACGCTCAATCTCCTGAATGGCTGCTTCAAGGTCCGGCATTATTTCTAGAGGTACAACCAAGCCGCCATGCTGATCCACCTGAATGAGATCGCCAGGCTTGACCACCAGCCCTTCGATGTTCACGGGCTTGCCGAAGTCCGTCACATGAATGTAGGAATGGGAAACGCAGAGGTGCCTGTACAACGCCTGAAACCCTGCGGCGCGCATCTCATCCACGTCACGGATGCCGCTGTTGGTCACAGTACCGATACACCCGAGCGCTTTATGAACATTCGAGTTCACTTCTCCCCAAAACGAACCCAAGCTCGGGTAAGGGTCGAGATCCTGAACCACTGCGATTCGGGGTCCAGGAATGCTCTCTACGTGCTCCCAGTAGTCGAATACCTCCCGGCGGCCGAAGCTCTCAAATGTTTGAGAAGAGATGGTACAGGTGCTCGCGAATCCGGCAATGGGCGCCATTGAGGGTTGCAGGCATTGAAATCCAGGCCTGAGGAAACCCTGGCTGCGCGGGCGCAACTCGAATAACTCGATTGCATTGGCGACGGTCGGCGTGTTGTATCGCGTGAGGATGGACAAGTCCAGCTTGGATTCCGGTGTCATAAGCTCCGCTTCGTATCGTAACGTGGAGGATGCCATGATCTACGAGCACTGCGCGATTCCCGATTCCGCCGTCCCGCAAGCGTCCGAGGCAACTTTCCAGCATGCGCTCGATATCTATGCCGGCGAGACGAACAAGGTCGCATCCACCTGGCTGGAGTTTTCCGACTCGGACTTGGCCTACAAGCCACATCCCAAATCGAGCTCGGTGGCCGAAATTCTCAGCCATCAATTGCTATCGGAGCGCCGCTTCTTTGCTGAATTCCTCGGAACGTCCGAGCCTGGACCGGCTGATGTTCTGCCCCCCGAGATTACAGTAGCGGCATGCACACACCGGCTCGTCCAACTGGCGAGGAGGCGCCTCGATTTCCTTTCCAGCCGTGATCTGGAGTGGTGGATGACAATGACGAAGTTCTTCGACGTGGAACGCCAGCGCATCTGGATTTTCTGGCGGCGTGTTCTACATACCGCGCACCATCGAACGCAACTGACGCAGTATCTCCGTATGCTGGAGAAACCGGTACCGTCGACTTACGGCCCAACCGCTGACGTGACGTGGAGCGGCGCAGATCCGACGACTACTGTGGATGCCGCGGGTCGCACGTGATCCTAGGGTTGCAGATCATAGGTCGTAGGGCGGAACGGCAGATTGCGGAAGTTCGATATTGATCTGATCGAGGCCGAAGAATCCCGGAGCGGCTCCCGCAAAGAGTACATTTGTCGCTTGCCCATTGACGGTTACATGCGGAGCGGCTATGCCATGCAAACCGGTTGCCCAGATCGTAACGTATCGGGCAGTCGATCGGCGTGACGGCGAAAATGCCCGGTGTCGCGCGCGCCAGGTCCGGTCGAGTGTTGGCCGATTCCGACCGCGGTACCTGAACGCTTACCTCAACCGGAGCTCCGGGTTTCGGGGGAGACATACAGATTGATCTGTCCGGGCGACGCGAAAAGCAGACTCGACGGCGTCTCCGTTAATACGACTCTCGTGCCTGCAAGACGTTGGCTCCAACCGGCCATCGTAGCTCCCGACGTCAGGTTATTTCCGTAGATCGATACCAGCGACCCAGGTGAAATCGTCATTGCCGGCTTTTGAGATGCCGCGTTTGCGATCGCATTGATCGCCGGCATAACTGCCGGACGAGGCTGCCCGTCTGCATCGACCTGTCCGGTAATCCATAACAGCGCTTGTTCTATAAGCTTTTGGAAGCGAGGGTCGCGCCAGGTATCCTCGAAGTGACCGAGAGCGCTGTAAAAGACGCGTCCAGCGCCAAAGAGTCGCGTCCATGCCAATGCGAAATCTTCGTCAGTCCGATTCACTCCCGGTATCTTCGTATCGACCGAAGTGGTATCCAGCGTCATGAGCACACGAACACGGTCACGAGAGAAGTCGCGGAACTGGTAAATCTCGTCTGTGATCGCAAATGACGGCGCCAAATCCTTTGTCGCAGGATGATCGGGATCTTCGATGTCAATGCGAACTTGTTGAACCCAGGGATGGCCATCGAAGCGGCCGCCGATAAGTTCCCCGTACTCCGGCCATGTGTAAAGCGTATCAGTGGCGCTGTGAAATCCTGCGAACCCACCGCCTCGACGTATGAAATCCAGGAACGATTGCTTTTGTGAATCGCTTAGAGCTAATTCACCGCTAGTGAAAAACACTACTGCGGAGTACGCGGGCAAATCGTTTAGGGCGGAGAGGTCTTCGGTCGCCGTAACTTCGAGTTTGCCTGTCCGTGCAGCAACTTGCGCCATGACCTGCTGCGACAGAGGCAGGCAATCGTGTCGAAATCCTGCCGAATGTGTCAGGTATAGAACCCGCTTCGGTTGCGCGAAAAGAAGACACTGAAATACGGCGATAATCACGATCCAGCGCGCCACGCCGATTAGACGCCTCGCCGGCGCTTCTTGTATAAAGTAATGAGAAATGCTGACGACTCGTCGCCATTTATTGGATCTTGCCGTTCGCGCCGCAGCCCTGCCTGGAGCCGCTGAATTCTTCTCAGCCTGGTTGTCGGCTGCGCAGGTACACCACGCTTCTGGCGGTTCGTCCGAGGCGCCACCTGAGCCTCCCTTATTGCGCAACTATAAACCAAAATTCTTCGCGCCGGACGACTTCGACGCTTTGCGAGCATTCACCGAGATCCTCATTCCTACCGATGAAACACCGGGCGCCAAAGAGGCTCACTGCGCTCACTACATCGACTTTGTTCTGCAATCGGCAGACAGCATGCCTGGTTATCAGAAGCAGTGGCGCGACGCGATGGCGCTGCTCAAGGCCGCGGGCTTTCACGACGCGGATGCCAAGGGTCGAGCAGCGCTGGTTGAAGCGATGTCGAAGCCCGAGCGCGATCGCAATGCTAAGCATCCTGCATTCCCTGCCTACAGATTGATCAAACAGCAGAATACGTTCGCGTTCTATACATCGCGGGCGGGTATGATCGAGAACCTCGATTACAGAGGCAACTCTTATAACGCGACGTTCCCGGCGTGCAATCATCCGGAGCATCACAAGGTCTAGAGAATGGCTAAAACTTACGATGCAATCGTAGTTGGATCGGGAGCTTGCGGTGGATGGGCAGCGCTGGAACTCTCGAAAGCCGGCATGAAAGTACTGATGCTCGAAGCCGGAAGTCATGTCGATCCAGTCAGGGATTTCCATCACACTTTTCTGTATCAAATGGACTATCGCGGGCAGGGAAAGCCTGGGCTGCTGCGACGGTATGCAGGCAGTGAGCGGAATTACCGGATCATGCTCGACAACGAGGAGAACCCCTATACGACTTCACCCGGAACCGTGTACAGATGGGGCCGCTCAAGATGCCTCGGCGGACGCACCATGCATTGGGCTCGCGCGACGGACCGCATGGCGGACTACGAGTTCAAGTCCGCATCGCTCGACGGCTACGGCATGAACTGGGATGTGACGTACGCCGACATGAAGCCGTATTACGACCGCGTCGAGAGCTTCATCGGAGTCAGCGCTGCGATGGAAGGGATGGAGCAGTTCCCCGATGGAGTATTCCTTCCGCCCATGCCGCTGAACTGCGCGGAAGCGGTCTTCGCCGCGGCTTGCAAAAGTTTGGGATGGCGCTCAACGCACCGCCGATTGGCGCAATTGACTCGAGTCCACAACAAAAGGCCACCGTGCCATTATTGCGGAAATTGCGTCAACGGCTGCGATGTGGGGGCAATGTTCAATACCGTGGCCGTCACGCTTCCGCCCGCGTTAAAGACAGGCAATCTCGAAGTTCGAACCGACTGCGTCGTGGCTCGCATCCGAATGAACAATGAGAATCGGGCGCAAGGCGTCACTTACATCGAGCGTTATACGAAAACGGCAATCGACGTAGATGCAAAGTACGTGATCCTGGCGGCCTCGACGTTGGAGAATACACGCCTGATGCTGCTTTCGGCAAGGGGCGGCTTAGCAAACTCCAGCGGCACTCTCGGCCACTACATGATGGATCAGGTCGGGGGCGGCGGCGTGAGCGGGTTCCTCCCGATTCTGAAGGGCGGCCCCAGTCGTCTGGATGACGGAAAAGCCGCTGGCATTACGATCCCCACGCTTCAGAACTTCGATAAGAAAACGCAGCGCAAGGACTTCATCCGTGGATATTGCATGAACGCCACGGGCGGCCAAACGGAATTTCCGCAGTTCGCAGCCTCTCTTCCGGGCTACGGATCCGATTGGAAGAAGGAAGTGAAAAGCCGCTATGTGGCGCAGGCGCGTGTCTGGATTGCGGGCGGAGAAATGCTCGCGCAAAAGGAAAACTACGTCGAACTCGACCCTGAGGTGAAGGACCACTGGGGCATTCCGGTCCTTAAAATTCATTTCTCGCACTGCGACAACGACCGGAAGATCATCGCCGATTTCCAGCAGAAGGCTGAAGAATTGTTCCATAAAGCCGGCGGAGAAGTGATGCCCGGTTTTGCGCGTGGAGGTCCGGCCGGATTTCCCGGTGGACCGGGTTCGCCGGATACCAACACGGCGGGACGGTCGAGTATTGGAGCCGGCGCCGCGGCAGAAGGCGACCGGCGTCGCGCTCTCGGCAGTTCGATCCACGAAGTCGGAACCGCGCGCATGAGCGCAAGTTCCAAAGATGGCGTTCTCAATTCGTATTGCCAGACGCACGACATTCCGAATCTATACGTATTCGGAGGCAATGCTTTTCCGTCGACGGGCGACAAGCATCCAACCCTGACCATGATGGCGCTCGCAGTTCGCGGTTGCGATCACTTACTCGAACAGGCAAAGGGAAAGAGAGCCTAACGCTAGGCGCTCAGCTTCTCACGAGCGTAACGAAGGCAAGCGCGTACGTTGTCCTCTTCGATCCGAAGCTGTTCCTCATGCGAAAACTGGCTGATTCGAGGAAGCGGCTTTTCGCGCTTCGACTGACTTTGGGCCAGTCGCAGAGTGCGTGCGAGATTGCGGCCGCTCCGATCGGGGAACGTCGCCCAGTAACGATCCGTCAGACATGGAATTTTCAGCGGGTCTCGCGTGATCATTTCGAGTACGAAGTTGGTCTTCGGCCGCACTTGCCGGACCATCGTGAACATTCTTGGCAGGTCGAGGACACCCTCTCCCAGCCGCACCTCCGACAAAAGAAATCCATCCGCATATAGCTCCAGGCCCATATCTTTGACGTGCGTCGCCAAGGCGTAAGGCGCGAGCTGTTCCACCACGTCCATCGGATCGTCCAGCAAGGAAATATTGTTTCCGAAGTCCAAACATGCGCCGACGTGCTCACTCGAATAGCCCTTCAGAATTTGAACGATTTGCTCGAGAGTCCAGTCTTTATGATTCTCCAGCGCAAATCCGACTTTGTTCTTCTCGCAGATACCAACTGCCGCGCGGATTGCCTCCTTGCTCTTGTTTGCGAAGGCCTGGTAATCGGCAAGCGTTGAGAAGTCTTCGTATCTTCGTCCTCCGGCGTTCACTCGTACGAGAGGCGCTCCAACAGCCTGCGCATTTTTCACCGCCTGTTCGAAGGCCGACATGTCGCCGTTTTTCGGCAGAGGAGTAATGGCTTCAATGAACATGCCTAGCTCCTCGGCACGCGCTCGAATCTTCGGCAAATCGCCGTTGATAGCGCTCTGAATTCCTGCCGCTCCCAATCCATTGCAGTGCTCCAGGAACTCGTACGTGTTGCGAAAGCGCCTGACCGTCATGTAGGACGTGGTAGCGATTCCCATTTTGCTGCGCGTGTTCTGCGCATTGTTTGCGCCGGGCATGGACAAGGCGGCCGCAGACGCGGCCGTGCGGTGCAGGAAATCTCGTCGTGTCATTAGCTCAAGCCTTTTTAGACTCTAAACCATTAGCGCGCGCCTCTTTCTTTCCGGCTTGCGCCATACAATTCCAGCACGTCCACGGTATATCCGCGCTGTTCCGCATGTTCAATATCGACCGCCAGTTGTATCATGGCTCGTGATTCTTTTTTGCGGCCCATCGTTTGTAACAGTTGCGCAAAAAGGCGCCGAATATGGGCCTCCAGCGGATGTCCGGGACCGAAATAGCCGACCACTATTGAAAGCGACTCTTCAAGAAGTGCTTCAGCTTCGGTAAATTCTCCAAGACTCGTTTTGACCAACGCGAGGTTTGATAGCCCCTCCGCCAGCTTAGGATGATTAGGAGCAAGGATTTCACGCCGAATTCGGAGAGCGTCGGATATGTGCCTCGCTGCGTCCTCATGCCGTCCCAAGCCATTCTGCGCCAAGCCCAAAATGTTTAGCATGTCCGCTCGGGGTAATGGGCGCACCCTGCCCCAAACATCCGCATCCGGGTTGAGGAGCAGTATGGCTTTCTTATATTCGCCCCGAGCATTATGGTCAGCCGCGAGATCCTTGCGGGCGACGGCGGACTCAGGGCTGGCGGGTCCGAACACGACCTCCGTGATGGTCAGAGACCGCTGATGCAGGGCTTCCGCTTCGCGAAAACGGCCCGAAAGCCGGCGGATCGTGCCCAGACAGCTTAGAGTGGCTGCTGCATCGGGATTATCGCTCATCCCATTCCGCTCCCACAGCTTGAGTGCTCGTAAATAGAGTGGTTCCGCCTCGGCGCGCTTACCCAAATTCCAAACGGCGGTGCCGAGACGTCCCAACGTGACTGCCATACGGGTGTCGTTCGGCGCGAAACTCTCGGCTTCGTGCAGAGCTTGAGCCAGGCATTCCTCAACCTCTCGTAATCGGCCCGCGGCACTCAAGCGATCTGCGTGCTGAATCAGTTCAGCCCATCGATCACTGACGGTTGCGCCTGCGCTGACGCCTACACCTACACAAACTAGCCCGATGAATATAAGAAGTGATCTCATACAGGCGGCCTCCCGCGCCTCGCTGGAGTTTTGCCCAAACCGCCGTGATCTTCCATGACAGCAGGCCGAACTGAATGTGACTTTACGGATCATCCCAGCCTGAACAGCTAAACCACACAATCCGGATTGTTTGTTGTGGAATGCGAACCGCATTTCAGGTGCTTAACTTCGACCTGGATTGGTGCTACACTTCCATACACATCGGAAAGCGGGTATATGCTAATGTCCTCGTCCGATACAGGTCCGGAGCGACTCAGGTTCGGCCTATTCGAGGTGGATCTAGCGAAGGCGGAGTTGCGCAAGCAAGGGCGGAAGGTTACTCTTCAGGACCAGCCCTTCCGTGTCTTGACTTTGCTGCTGCAGGAACCGGGGGAGATCGTCACCAGAGAGCAATTACGCCGGTCGCTCTGGGGACCTGACACGTTCGTGTCCTTCGACGAGAGTCTGAACAAAGCCGTCCAGAAACTCGGCAGGCGCTCGACGACTCGCCTGAGAGTCCTCGTTTCATCCAAACCATACCGCGCAAGGGGTATAGGTTCATTGCTCCTGTGCAGGCGATGGGTGCAGATGGCAGCACCCCCAGGGGTGCGCGGCTATTCCGCCACTCTCCGCCTTCCCCCGATGCTCATGATTGCGGCGTCAGTGCTGATCGCGGGTGGCATTGTGACACCATTTATTTTACAAAATCTGACGGGCGTATAGAGCTGAAACTCACGCAGCTCACGAACTGATACAGGACTCACCTTCGAGCCCGCGATCTTCTCCGACGGCAAGCTCATCTCCTACGCGTCGGACCGGAGCGGAGAGGGCACGCTCGACATATGGGTCCAGCAGATCCCGCGCGGCGAACCGATCCGTGTTGCGCATCACGAAGCCGACGACCACGAACCATCTTTTTCGCCGGACGGGAAGAGTATCGTCTTTCGTTCGGAACGACTGGGCGGTGGGATCTACGTTGTATCCGCGCTCGGTGGCGTGACGCCGAGAAGATCGCCGATGGTGGTCACAGCGCCGTCTTACTCTCCGGATGGCGCTTCGGTCGCCGTATTGGACGGGAGGACCTCATTTCGGCGAGGTGTACGTGATCTCCATGGCTGGCGGGGAGCCAAGGCGGGTGTCCGAATCCCTGCCGGCCCGCTCACCAGTCTGGAGTCCCGATGGTCGCTCACATATTGTTTGCGGGATTGACGAGCGCCACGGAATGTGATTGGTTTATCGCTCCGTTCAATGGCGGTCCGGCGGTAAAGACTGGAATGAACAGCTTTCTTTCACGACCGCGGGATTCACGGTACTGAGCTAACTTATCCTCACCCCGAGGTTTGGATCAACGACGGCAGCGCTGTTCTGTTCTCCGCCAAGGTTGGCGACAGCACAGAACTGTGGAAGGTGTCAATTTCTCCGAAAGACTGGAAAGTCAGCGGTGAACCGCAACGAATCATTTCAGGGCCAGGCATGTACCGGTACCCTTCAGGGTACGGTGACTGCTTCATCAATCGTGTTTTCGAGTCTTGCCCGTAATGCCGACATCTGGAGCGTACCCGTTGATCGGAATCACGTCGCCGGCCGCGAAATCAAACAGCTTACCGATAACGCAGCTGATGACCTCAGCCCTTCTGTATCCGCTGACGGCAAGCGCCTCGTCTTCGAATCCACTCGTAGCGGAAAGAGAGTGGTGTGGGCGAAGGACCTGGAAGAGGATAAGGAGAGAGCGCTTTCAGAAACTTCTTCCAGTGAGAACTTTCCGATCATCAGTCCGGATGGCACTCGGGTGGTTTACCAGGTAGATAATGCGGAGAGCAGCAACGCCAACGGACTGTACGTTGTTGGATTTGAGGGTGGATCCTCAAGACAAGTGTGTGACGACAGCTGCTATGTTCCGTTGCAATGGTCGGCCGACAACACGAGGATATTCTACACATCAAACAAAGAAGATTTCGGTGTGCTCGACATCCGCACGCGAAGCAAAACCACGCTGCTGCAGAATGGGGACTGCACGTTTTGGGCAAAAGCGCTTGCGCCAAATGAAAAATGGATCTCCTTAGACACAAGCTGTCGCTCGGAGCAGCAGGACAGGCGGTTCATCGCGCCTGTGCGCGACGGAAGAGTCTATCCCAAAAATACGATGGCTACCGGGATCGGCGGGCGATGGTCCCCAGATGGAAATTCGATCTATTCAATCTCTGGGGAAGATGGCTTCGATTGCCTGTACGTTCAGCCGTCCGATCGTGTAACGCAAGGCCCGATTGGACACCCGCAGGCCGTCCAACATTTCCATGACGCGCGACGGGCTCTTATGAAAGGCGCCGAGTTTCGTGGAGGGGCTGTCGCTCGCGACAAGATCGTCGTCACTCTCGTTGAATTAAGTGGAAATATTTGGATGGCGGAGGAACTGAAAAGATAACCGTAAACGCGAGTGCCCGAAAGCATCTCATTAAGTCCTAACGGACCCGCCAATTCGAGAAGTTTGGCCACTTCGAAAGCTGCTGTGATGCCCATGCGTTCGTCTGATCCTTATGACAGATCACACAAGGGTTTGGAATTTTATATTGCTCGCTCATCGTGGGAGTAATGAAGCGGAAGGTATGACTCCGGACATTCACATCCGCGATGGTCTGTTCTATGCGCGGCATGTGGCAGTTGACGCACTCACTGCCGGTGCTGGCAGTCTTGTGGTGCGTATGCTGTTCGAGCGAGCCGTGCGGACCGTTTGGCGAATTCGGCCCGTGACATTGCAGACATAGATCATTTCCCGGGCGAATCACATCGGCCGAATTGGGTGTACCGTGCACATCGTGACAAGCCGAGCAGAGCACTCCGTGCGTGTACATCACACTGGACACGAAATCATTTCCCTGCATTCGATTCTTGTGCGCAGTACCTTCAGCGAAGTGAGTGAAACTGGTTTCTCCTAGCCGGTGCTCTTCGAGACGCCAATAGTCAGATAGCTTCGCGCCGGGCAGGAAGCCGACGGGCCAATCGTAGTAGCGGCCTTCGATCGGATTCGTGATCGGCTGGCCCTGCGTGTGGCACTGCAGGCACACATCATTCGCGCGTACGAAGTCGAGCGCAGCCGGATTCACGATGTTAGTCTTTGATGGCTCGGTTATGTGATTTCCGCCGGGTCCGTGACATTTCTCGCAGCCTACATTCCATTCTGTGACCTGGTTCGTTTTCACGTTGTAGTTCACCGAATGACAACCGTCACAAAGAGGTCCCGTCGGGCGTTTCATCTGATCGGCTGGATAATGTGCAATCCACCAATCTGTACCGGCCTTTGGATTGTATGGTCGCCAGACCGCGTTCTGGATATCCCATTGTGCCGGGAAAACGAAGTAATCAGAGCCGACTTTGGTGAAATAGCGTTGTTTCCACTTGCTTCCATACACGAACGAGATGTCTTGCCTGGTAAACGTGACCAGCGGATTCGGCTTCGCGAAATCACCGATGATCGCTTCCGGGTGCAGCTTAGGGTCGACCACGACATTCGCCATGCGTGTTTTGCTCCACGTCTGATAAATGGACGCATGGCAAGAAGCGCACTTTTGTGAGCCCACAAAGATGGGCGCCTGCTGCGCGAGACATGTGACGGATAGGCAGTAAGCCAAGCAAAGCGCGACGACCGGGGGGCGCAGTGACCGCATCGGTACCATCTTAGGCGACCCAACGCCTATTGGACACTGGAAGAAGCATGCAATCCGCATACCCGTCTGCTCGAAAGGCTGCGCTAAGAGTGCTCCCTCACGTCAGGGACAATCTCGCGTCCGCCCCTCCTTCAGATAACGAATATGCTTCGCTTCCGGATGCGGATACTCTGGAGGCGATCATCGACGCGGGCTTCTGGGCAAGCCTCCGACGGGAAGAAGGCTATCCTCCGCTTATCTCGCTCGCTTATCTGCCGCCTTCGCAGACGACATATCCAATGCACTTTGAGCGGGCGATTCCACTCGTCCCGGAACGCCTCACGCGATTGGCCCCGGCCGTCGAACGCCCGGGAATTCACTTAGGGGTCTGGGCTGAAAGCGGAGAACTCTGCGTCTGGGGAGCGACGCGACACTTACCAGCGTTCTGTCTCGTCCTGGAAGTGCTCGCGCCGGGACTGTTGGTGCTCAAGCACAGCCGCGGACACGACTCGGGGAAGTTTGTAAATGTCGCGGTGTTGGAGGGAGATCAGATCAAAGTAATCGATCAGCGCGCGACTGCCGTCCCGGATTGCCCGGATCTGTTCAAATCTTTGATGGGACTCGAGTCGCAGCTTTCCCCTGCGGGCTCAGTGAATATCCTCATTCAACTCGCAGTCTCGATGCGTGAACATGGCCGGGGCGGAACTCTACTTGTTGTAGCTGCCGATTCGAACGAATGGCAGGATTCGATGGTAATGCCGATTTCATACGCCATGGCTCCTCCTTATTCAGCGCTTGCCGAACTGATGCAGACCGAGCCCGAGAAGCGTCCGGAGCGTCGATGGCAGGATGCGCTCCGGCGTGCAGTGGACGGAACTGCCGGATTGACCGCTGTCGATGGGGCTACCGTGATCACTACCGATCATCGCGTGCTTGCCTTCGGAGCCAAAATCGTGCGCAGAACCGGTTTGCCTCGGGTCAAGCGAATTATTGCCTCGGAACCGATCGAGGGTGTTGCCCCGCTAGTCATCGAACCGGCGCAACTTGGTGGGACACGGCACCTTTCCGCGGCACAGTTTGTTCACGACCAGAGAGATGCGATCGCCCTGGTCGCCTCACAGGATGGGCGGTTTACGGTGTTCGGTTGGTCAGCTTGTGAAGAGATGGTTCACGCGCGCCGCATCGAATCGCTGCTCCTTTGATTGACGGTTCGCTCGCGACGTCCTCGCTATGATAGTGGCACTCCTGCTATGGCGACCTGTTCCAGTTGTGGCACGTCTCTTCCAAACGCGGATGCGATCTGCTCCCGCTGCGGAGAGACGCGCTTCACCGAACTCCAGAATCCCCCGCCTCCGGAGAAGACCGGTTATGTTCCTGGAACGGTTCTCGCCGAACGGTATCGCATCATCGCGCTGCTGGGTCGAGGTGGGATGGGCGAGGTCTATCGCGCGGACGATCTCACGCTGGGACAGCAAGTAGCCCTCAAATTCTTACCGGTGGCTTTATCTCGCGATCCAGATGCGCTTCGCCGGTTTCGCAATGAGGTGCGAATCGCGCGCCAGGTCTCTCATCCGAATGTCTGCCGCGTGTATGACCTCGGAGAAGTGGACGGGACGCCCTTCTTGTCAATGGAGTATGTGGACGGCGAAGATCTCGCGACGCTGCTCCGTCGTATCGGACGTCTTCCTCCCGACAAGGGGCTGGAGATTGCGCGCAAGCTATGCGCGGGGCTGGCCGCAGCCCACGAGAAAGGGGTACTCCATCGCGATCTGAAGCCAGGAAACGTAATGCTGGATGCCCGGGGGCACGTTCGGCTCACAGATTTCGGCCTTGCCGGAATATCGGAGGAGATTAAAGACACGGAAGTCCGAAGCGGCACGCCCGCCTATATGGCGCCGGAACAACTCGCCGGCAAAGAAGTGACTGTCCGCAGCGACATCTATGCGCTCGGCCTGATCTTATACGAGTTGTTTACAGGCAGGCGTCCCTACGAGGGAGCTTCACTTGAAGAACTGATTCGGTTGCGCAACGAGTCCACGCCGGAAACCCCTGCTTCTCTGGTCGGCGACCTGAACCCGGCAGTGGAGTCAATCATCCTGCGATGCCTCGAGCCGAATCCAACCGCGCGTCCGTCTTCTGTGCTTGCCGTTGCCGCGGCCCTTCCTGGAGGCGATCCGATCGCGGATGCGCTGGCAGCGGGAGAAACACCATCACCGCAGATGATTGCAGCAGCCGGCGAAGGTGCTGGACTTTCGTTAAGAGTCGCGACTCCGCTGTTCCTAGCAATCCTGATCGGCTGCATCGCCAGCGCCGCGATGGCGATTCGAACCAGCGCTCTTGAACGTATCCAACCTGAGCTGCCGCCCGAAGTGCTTGCGCAAAAGGCCAAGGATCTCGTGACGTCGGCTGGGTACAATCCGCGACCCGCCGACACCGCGCACGGTTTCTATTGGTATCTTGAACTGGTCGGCTATGTCGGCGAGAAGGAAAAGCCGCGGCCGCGATGGAACGAACTTCTCGCCGGAACTCCGTCTCCGCTTCGATATTGGTATCGTCAAAGCGATGCGCCGTTGGTCGCAACCGAATTTCACAGCGACCTGCTAATCCCCGGCGTGATCACTGAAACCGATCCTTCGCCGGTAATCTCGGGAATGGTAGGGATCAGACTGGACGCTCGAGGCAGCCTGGTTCGCTTCGAGGCGACTCCGCCGCAGTTGCTGCAGCCTGTGGCTTCGGAGCATGCGCCGGCCGACTGGGCGCCCTTCTTCAAAGCTGCCGGACTCGATGTCACAAAGCTGCAGCCGGCCGAGCCATTGTGGACGTGGCTCGCAAGCTCGGATAATCGCGCTGCCTGGACAGGAACGTGGCCGGGCACATCGCGACCGCTCCGTGTGGAAGCTGCCAGCCTGAGGGGACGAGCCATTGCATTTGCGCTGCTCGGTCCCTGGGATAAACCCGATCGAGTACCGGATGCGGGCGGCGACTGGAAAACTGGAATGCAGGCTGCTTTTTACGGATTCCTTCTGCTCGGAATTTGTATCGCCTCAGCGTGGCTGGCGCGACGCAACTTGACCGCCGGACGTGGCGATCGTCGAGGAGCGCTTCGACTCGCATGTTTTATCTCGCTCGTTCACCTCGCGATGTGGCTCACGACATCTCACATCGGTGCGACCAGCGTGCTGGGTCTGTTCCTTCTCGCGTTGTGCACATCGGTTTTTTACGGCGTTATCTTGTGGACCGTGTACTTGGCCCTCGAGCCTTATGTGCGCCGGCATTGGCCGCGGACGTTGATTTCCTGGAGCCGGCTCCTGGCGGGACAATGGCGCGATCCGATCGTAGGTCGCGACGTGCTGATAGGCGCAGCGCTTGGTGTCACTTGGACTCTGATTGGCCGTGTGCTGGACCTCATTCAGGGCGGACTCCGCGAACCTTCTCCTACTTGGACGGATGAGAATCTGCTCCTCGGGACGAGGGACGCAATCGGGGAATGGCTGGCCCGTGGACCTCATCACCTGCGTGATGGACTTCTGTTCTTTTCCTTGTTGTTTCTGTTGCGCGTCCTTCTACGGAATCAATGGCTTGCGGCTGCCGGGTTTTCGCTGCTGCTCACAATACCATTCGCGCTTCAGGGAGACGCTCCGATCATGGGTGTTGTGGCGGGGCTGTTGATCTACGGACTTGCTGCTGTGGTGGTGCTCCGATTCGGTCTGCTCGCTTTGACGATGGGTTTTTGCATCGCTGGTCTGATCGGCCCGCCATTGTCGCTGCATACGAACGCGTGGTATTTCGGGAACATCGCCTTTCTGTTTGCGTCGGCGATACTCCTCTCCATCTGGGCATTTTTCACATCGGTAGGTGGACGTCGATTCTGGAACAGCGACCTGCTCCGATGATCCCTACTTCTGGTCGTACGGAGTGATACGGCGCACCCAAATGTTCCGGAAGCGTACGCGAGTATCGTGATCTTGCAGCGCGAGCGGCTCTTCATCACCGTGCGGCTCGTAGGTGCCGACAACGCGATGCGCCATGCGTCCGATGATCTGTTTGTGATGGTGCAGCATCACACCGTTGTGAATCACAGTCGCGTAGCCGGGCTTTACGAGCTTCTCACCTTCGAACTTCGGCGCCTCAAACAGGATGTCATAGGTTTGCCATTCGCCCGGCTTCTTAGAGGCGTTCACCAGCGGCGGCCACTGCCCGTAGATCGCCCCAGCCTGGCCGTCGGCATAGGTGGGATTGTCCCAGGAATCGAGCACCTGGATTTCGTAACGATGCATCAGAAGCACGCCGCTGTTTGCTCGCCACTGGCTGGTACCGTCGATCTCCGTCGGTGTCGCAAACTCGAGATGCAGCTGGATGTCGCCGAATTTCTCTTTGCTGACCAGATCGCCTATACCACCTTTCGAGTATGTATAGCCGTTTTCCACCGTCCATGCTGCGGGCTCCATCGCCTTCGTCTTCTTGTCCATGGTTTGCCACTTCGACAGATCCTTGCCGTCAAAAAGGACGATGGCGTCGGAAGGAGGCGCTCCAGGGGTGGCGCCTGGTGTCACCATGCGCGGCCTCGGCCGGTCGATATCATGGACCTTCCACTTTTGCCCCGGTAGAACAGGCGTGTCGGAGTAGCCCGTCGGGGATGTCCGCATCTGCTTTTGCTGGGCTGGCGCCAAGGTGGCACAAATGCTGACCAAAATCGTTACGAGCGAGAGTTTCATCCGATCCTCAGTATATGCCCGGTGAATCCGGCAAAATAGAATTGAGCATGGGGTCATCGGCCGAAATTTCTGCGCTGGAAGAGCGACTTTCAAAACTTGGCCCGGAGGCTAAGAACGAACGCGTCCAAGTTTTGAATGAACTGGCATTTGCTCTCCGGGTATCGGAGCAATGGGACCGGATACAGGCGTGCGCGACTGAGGCGGCGAGCCTTGCGCACGAGATCGGCAATGGACCCGCAGAAGGCCGTGCTCTCGGCACGATTGCTTTTGTACAGTACATCCGCTCAGATCTGAAGCCGGCGCTTGCCAACTGCATGCAGGGGTTGCGCCTCGCCACCGGCGATGCCGCAATAGATGCGCAGATCCGAGTCGTTCTGGGAATGGTGCAGTGGAGTCTGGGAAACTTTGACGAAGCTCTGAGGCATATCGAACGAAGTCTGCCGGTTCTTCGAGAGCTCAAGGACAGAAATACAGAAGCTTTCGCAACTTCGGCAAAGGGAGGTATTCTGCACAGCCTGGGCCAATACGATCTCGCCGTGGCCTGTCACCAGGATGCGCTGGAGTTATTCCGCGACGAAGGCTTGGATGTGGGTGTCGGACGAGCGCTTTCAGGCTTGGGCAGCGCCTACCAGGCTGTTGGACTAATGAGTGCGGCGCTCGAGTGCCATCGTGACAGCCTCGCAATTGCGGAAAAGGCTGGAAATTCCCTGGGATTGTCCAGGGCTCTGACCGACTTGGGAGAAGTTTACGAGTCTGAGAATAAGCTGCAGGAAGCGATTGGCTGTCATGAGCGCGCACTCGCAATCCGGGAGCAGGAAAAATACCTGCAATCCCAGGCAACCAATCTGTTCCACCTTGGCAGCATACATCACAAGCTTGGGCACACCGATCGCGCTCTCGATTATTTGAAGCGCGGATTGAACATCGCCCAGGAAATCGGCGCCCGTCCCAAGGCAATCGACTTTCACCATCTCCTATCCGAAATGTATGAGGGTACTGGAGATTTGGCGTTAGCCCTGCACCACTACAAAGCCTACGAGAAGACCAAGGCCGAGTTGTTCAGCGATCAGGCCATGCTCCGCAGCAAGGCTATCGAACTGGAAGCTCAGTTGGAGATCCATCGCTTACGTAATGTGGAACTCGCGCAACTGCTCGATGAATTGCAGGCGACGCAGGCAGAGCTGTTAAGTCGCGACCGCCTCGCCTCATTGGGAAGCTTGGTAGCGGCGCTGGCGCATGAAATCAATTCCCCATTAGGCGTGATCTTAAGCTCCTCCGACTTGACGATCCGCTGCGCCGATAAACTTGGAGCTGACACAAACGCCAAGTCTGCGATTGATGTATTGCGCACGAATGCCCGCTTGATCGCCGACGCGAGTCAACGAATCGGCAAGCTGGTGACGAGCTTGAAAGGTTTTGCGCACCTGGATCGCGCGGAGTTCGGAGAAGTTGACATCGTTCAGTCGCTGGAGAACACATTGGCGCTGCTCGAGCCGGAGTTCCGCGGGCGGGTGGCCGTGGAGCGCGACTACGCGCCTGTGCCTCATCTCAATGCGTATGGCGCCGAACTGAACCAGGTTTTCATGCACCTATTACGAAATGCGGCGCAGGCGATCGACGGCGAAGGCGTAGTGCGCCTCGAGACGGAGGTGGACGATCAAGCCGTTCGTATCGTGGTAGAGGACTCGGGTCGAGGTCTTACACGGGCGCAACAGGACGCGATCTTCAATCCGGCGTTCAACAAAGAAGGGAATCGGGTTCGCGCTTCTCTGAGTCTTTTTGCTTGCTTGAATACGGTTCGCAAGCACGGCGGAGATATCCAGGTGAAAAGCACTCCTGGACAGGGATCTACTTTCACAGTAGTTCTGCCAACATCGCTTGAGAACGGACCCGAACCGGTACGCGCGGCCTAGGGCCTCGGGCGATTGCTTCCCGGCGGCTTCCAGGTTAGGCTCGTACACGTCACACAGCGCGACACACTGCGCGCCAACCTTCTGAAACTTATCCGTGAATATAGCGTCCGCGACCGCCGGTCGCGATCACCCATAAGTGATCCGGTCATTTGCGCCGAACGCGGAAGCAGGCACAAACAGGGGAGCAGCGGCCCCTGCGAGAAAATTTCGTCTGTCCACAACATCCTCCTAGCGGCGCGCCGTCAGGATCCGCGATGGATAGAAGCCCTGACGCAGCGCCTTGTCGCCAGTAATTCTAAAATCCAGCGACTCGATCAGTTCCGGAATGCGCTGCGCGACCTGGCGTCCCCAGAAAGCCGGCGCCAGGCTTCCACACACCCGGTAAGCCTGATTGAAGAACTCCGTATTCTGGCCGATCAACACCAGCGTAAATGTGCCTCTCCGGCGCAAAACACGGTAGATCTCCTGCAACGCCACGACGATATCGTCACCCGATAGCAGTTCGAGCAGGTAGCAGCACATCACGGCGTCGAAACTCTCGTCGCGAAACGGCATGTATCGCGCGTCGACGGCTTCGCATTGCGTGCGCGAATCGGGGAACTTGCGCCGGACGATCCGCTGTGTACGGGCAGCCATGTTAGGGGAGAGATCCAACCCGATTGTGCATCCATTCGGGTTCGCCGCCACCAGACGGTGAAACATTTCGCCCGACCCGGTGGCAACCTCCAATACGCGCATCCCGTCCCGTATGCCTGAGACCTCCAGCGCATGCTCGTGCGCTTTGGAGTGGAAGAAAAAGGTCGACATCGGATATACGAGAGACAGCGCATCGTAGACGCGCCGTGTCCTCCCGGCGATAGTCGACGGAAGCGCATCCGCAATGTTGCCATTTACGGGATAAGTGATCAGTTTGCTCAATGTTCGCTCCATCAGAAGTGGCTCGAGACTTAAGATACTGCGGCCATGTAACTCTTCTGTTCCGGCAACTCGATTTCCGTTTGCGTTCCATGTCCTGGCCTGCTGTCGATAGACATACGGTAATCGTTGCCGAACAACACCTTTAACCGCTCATTCACATTGTTGATGCCAATACCCTGCTCGAACAGTGTCGCCAGCTTGGCTTCCGGAATGCCGACACCGTCATCTTCAACAAGCAGGAAGAGCCGTCCACCCTCCAGACGGCTACGTATTCGGATCATACCTCCATCCACCTTGCTACTCAAACCGTGCTTGATGCTGTTCTCGATCAGAGGCTGCAGAAGCATGCTCGGGACCAGTCTATCCATGGTTGTGGGGTCGATTTCTTTAACGAACCGCAGCTTGTCTCCGAATCGCACCAGTTCGATTCCCATATAGTCGTCAATGAACTGGATTTCCTCGCGCAGCGAATTCAGATTTTCGCGCATGCGTAGAAGGCTGCGGAGGATGCTCGACAGCCGGTAAATCATCGTGCGCGCTTGTTCCGGGTCCAGGCGGATTAAAGAGGCAATCGAGTTCAGGGTATTGAAGAGAAAATGCGGATTGATCTGCCGCGTGAGGGCGGCCAGGCGCGCTTCGTTCAACAGACGCTGCTGGGATTCGAGTTTCTCCTCGTTCCGGGTGGCGCTCCAAACCTTCAAAGGTAGAGTGACCGCAAATACCGTAGAGATAAATACGGCAAAAAGCGCGGACGCGCGCCATTCGTCGGGCGAATACAACGCGAAGATTCCGGCGGGCCCGAAAAGATGCAGCCCGATCCATCGCAGACATTCGGCAAACAGGATGGTGGAGAGGAAGACCAGATGGAATACTCGCGTCCGGGCCGGTCGGCTCTTGCGCAGCATGCGGTACAGGCTCAGGTCGAAGAACGGTGAAAATCGCCAAACCTCCTCGGGGTCAGGGGCCAAGTCCCTCAGCAGGCCGCCCAGAACGCCTACACCGGCAAACAGAGCCATCGTTAGATACTCACCCGCAAATATCATTGCCGGCAGAGAGATGAGCACGCCCGCAATCAACCCGGAGACGTAGCCTCCCAGAATCCCGGCAAGCAGGCTCCCCTCAAGTCCCAGGTCTACCGCCTTATAGACGCCGGTAACTACGCGCGTTGCAACACCGGCCCCGAAAATTGCCGCAAAGCCGAGAGCGAGTTGCACCCGTTGGATCAGGGTGCGTCCGTCGCGAAGCAGCGCCCGCCTCAGAAAATTGGCTCTTACCAGAATGCTGGCCAGCGCGGCAGCAACGGCAAGCTTGATAAGCAAGTTAACGACGAGTTGCTGCTCTAGCATGCGGCCTGCCGAACATTATAATTAGAGGAGAATTCTGGATTCTCTATCATTTGATGGCTGCCAGCTCTGCATTTCAACTCATCAAAGTAGCCGAAGCAGATTTTCCCAGTCGCTTCGGTCACTTCCGTATCTTCGGCTTTGAAGGCGAATATCCCACCGGCGTGGAAGAGGCCGTTGTCTTGTGTACCGGCGACCTGTCCGGTCCGCCGCCGCTCGTGCGAATCCATTCAGAGTGCCTGACCGGTGATGTCTTCCATAGCCTCCGGTGCGATTGCCGCGCCCAACTCGAATTGGCTTTGTACCGCCTGCGCGAGGAGGGTCGCGGGATGATCATCTACGAACACCAGGAAGGTCGCGGCATCGGTCTGATGAACAAGCTTCGAGCTTACCAACTGCAAGATGCAGGCGCCGACACTGTGGAGGCCAACGAGCAACTTGGCTTCAGGGCGGATCATCGGGAGTATCAACTGCCGGGATCGATTCTGAAATACTTCGATATCCATAAGGTCCGTCTGCTGTCGAACAATCCGGATAAGATCAGCGCCTTGGAACGGGCAGGCATTGAAGTTGTCGAGCGCGTGCCTTGCCAGGTTGAACCCATAGCCACTACTGAAGATTACCTTCGCACAAAAAAAGAGAAGCTGGGTCACCTGCTCTAAACGTCCAATAAACAAGCTATGAAGTTGTTCCTGTTTCTTGCTCTTGCGTCCCTTGCGGCTGCAGCGGAAGCGCCGAACCTGCGTCTTCCCGGCGATGTGCAGCCGACGCGGTATGACCTGCGGTTGGACATTCTGCCTGCTCAAGATACTTTCACCGGCACGATAGCGATAGACGTTCAGGTAAAGAAGACGACTCCGGTCATCTGGTTGAATTCCGCCGGCCTGAAGATCGCGTCTGCGAGCGTTGATGGCAAGTCCGCGAAGGTGGTGACCGGTAGCAATGATGCGTTTATCGGGATCGAGGGCGGATCGCCATTTAATCCCGGAGCCGCTCGGATTGAGATAACGTATTCCGGCAATTTCCAAAAGAACGATGTCGAGGGTCTTTTCAAACAATCCGACGCGAACGCGTCTTATGTGTTCACCCAATTCGAGCCGACTTCGGCCCGGCGGGCGATTCCGTGTTTCGATGAGCCGGGATTCAAAACGCCTTGGCGGATCACCTTGCGTGTGCCCAAGGACATGTCCGCTTTCTCGAATACTCCGATCGAGCGCGAGACAGTGGAAGGCGATACCAAGCTGGTGCGCTTCCAGGAATCGAAGCCGCTCCCCAGCTATTTAGTCGCCCTTGCCGTTGGGCCATTCGAGATTATCGACGGTGGGAAAGCGGGCAAGAACAACACTCCTCTTCGCGTGATCACGACTCGCGGGCATCGCGATGAGGTAAAGTATGCCCTCGAAATCACGCCCAAGGTTTTCACTGCTCTCGAAAATTATTTCGGTGTCCCGTATCCCTACGAGAAGCTGGACCAGATCACAATCCCGGTCACAGTGGCATTCGGCGCAATGGAGAATGCGGGACTGATCACCTATCAGTCTGCGATCCTTGCGATACGTCCGCAGGACGACACAGTCGCCCGGCGGCGAGGCACGACGGAGGTGATCACTCACGAGATCGCGCACCAGTGGTTCGGAAACATGGTGACACCGGCCTGGTGGGACGACATCTGGCTGAACGAAGCCTTCGCGAGTTGGATGACCGATCGTATCGAAGAGCAGCAGTTCCCCGAGTGGAAGGAAGACGTGGCTGCGGTGAACAGCAAAAGCGCCGTTATGGGTACGGACACTCTGCTGTCGGCGCGGAAGATCCGGCAGCCGATCACGTCGGAAGGCGACATCGGCAGCGCGTTCGACGACATCACGTACCTGAAAGGGCGCCGCCGTAATTCGCATGTTCGAGAATTACGTCGGCCCTGAGTTGTTCCGCAAAGGCATTCAGAACTACATGCGAAAGCATCAATGGGGCAATGCGTCAGCGAATGACTTTTTGACCTCCATCAGCGAGGCTTCAGGCAAGAATGTCACCGCCGCATTTTCCACCTTCCTCGATCGCACCGGAGTGCCGCTGCTGAACGTGACTCTTAATTGCCAGGCCAGCTCGAAGCCATCCGTTACAGTCGCTCAGGAGCGTCTTCTTCCCCTTGGCTCCAAGGGCAATCGCGCCGAGTACTGGCAGGTTCCCGTATGCTTCGAATACCAGGTAAACGGCAAGACCTTCCGGCAATGCAATTTGATCGCGGATCCGAAGGACACCGTGGCATTGCAATCGGCGAACGCCTGTCCGGCTTGGCTGAATGCAAACGATGGCGGTACCGGCTATTACCGCGTCCGATATGAGGGAACAACTCAGCAGAAGCTCGTTGAAAACTTGCCAAAGCTCGATCTCGCGGAGAAAGTCAATCTGCTGAACGATGCTGGCGCGCTTTTAACTGCCGGTCAGATGCCTGCGGGGGAAGCGCTTGCGCTCGTACCGAAGTTCAAAGACAGTTCGGACCGGGAAATCATAAAGGCTGCCTTGCAGATTGCCCAACGGGTGAAAAACAGCGTGCCTCCCGAACGAAAGCCCAATTACGACCGCTTCATGCTGGCGATGTTCGATCAGAAAGCCCGGAGTCTCGGGATGCAATCGAAGCCCGGTGATAGTGATGACGATCGACTTCTGCGTCCCTCGCTCATAGCAGCGGCGGCCGAGCATGGTGACAAGGAGCTTATCGCGCAAGCCCGCGAGTTGGCTGACCGCTGGTTGAAGGACCGGAAATCCATCAGTCCCGATATGACCGCGACCGTCCTGGATATAGCGGCGGCGCACGGAGATCGCGCCTTCTTCAATCGTTTGGTGAAAGAACTCAAAGTTACCAAGGACCGCCGCGATCGGGACAAAATCGTGGCCGCCATCGGTTCTTTCCGCGACCCCGAAATTGCAAAGTCCGGATTGCAGTTACTGCTCGATCCTCAACTGGATATCCGCGACATCGATCAGCTTCTGTACAGGTACAATTCGGAGCCCGAAACCGAGAAAATCGCTTGGCCTTTCCTGGTTGCGAACTACGACAAGATTCTCCCCCGTCTTCCCTCGCGGCTAGGTAATCACGCTGGCGCCGATCTGCCCTTTGTCGGGAGCGCTTTTTGCGATGAGAAAGGCTACTCCGAGGTCCGGAACTTCTTTCAAGACAAGGTGAAATCAATGCCAGGCGCCGAGCACTCGCTCGACCAAGTGCTGGAACGAATCCAAGTCTGCGGACCGAGACGCGCAGCGCAGCAGCCTGAAGTCTGGAAATTCCTGGCGAACTGGTAAAAAGGGCCGCCCGAATCGGACGGCCCCTTCCGTGGGAGAGATTAAAACTGAATCATCAGGGTGAGATTCATTAACGGTTGTCCTCCGAAGGAAGCCGTTGTGGGATCGCCCGTGACTTTGCCGAAATTCTGCGGATTGCGGAAATCCACAGTAGTATCCGGCGTATTGAAATTATACGTCTTGAAAGTGTTCTGCATATCCCACCGCAATTGAGCCTTCCAGCGCTCGTTAAACTGGAAATTCTTCTGCGCCGAAACTGTCGTCCATCGAAGCGGAGTTCCTGTCGCGATATTTCTTCCGGCGTTGCCGATGCGGAAATCGCACTGCGTGCGGTCGAAATTCGCCGGAATTGTAGTGGGACAGCCGCCCGGCAGCGCGAAGTGAGATAGCCCGTTATTGTCGCCGGTAAAGACCGACAAGCTATTTCCTTTGTTAAACCGGTCTCCTCCAAGATCGTTCCAGCCGTCCCGAATCTCAATCTGGCTGAGCACGTCCGGACGCTGCTGAATGCCGGCGAAATTCGGGTAATAGTTGTACGGGCTATTTGCGAACGTGAAGGTCAGCGGATTCCCGCTTTCAAACGTTTGCACCGCGGAAATTTCCAGCCCGCCGAATGCATACTTTTTCCAGCCGGAAGTTGCCCACTTCTTGCCAAGTCCAAAAGGCAATTCGTAATTCACAGTGCCGATCAGACGGTGCGTGCGATCGTAGCCGGCGCGCGCCTTTTCCAGACCGCGATTCTGGATCGGGGCTACGCCTGTACCATCGTTATCTCCGTCCTGCGAATTGATCGCTTTCGAGAACGTATAGAAGGTCGAGAAGAACAGACCATCCGAGTACCGCTTTTCAATCTTCGCGGTCCCGGCGTGATAGGTCGAGTGGCCGAAGTTCGACCGGAAGCGGACGTCTCCGAATTGTGGAAACGGCCGGTAATTCTGAGCCGCAGCCCGAACGATATTCTGCTGTGTCGGATTACCCGCAAAGTAGTCGATCGGGAAGGTGTTCGCCTGCCACCGTTCGACCAGGCCCACGCCTCCTGAGCCCTGGTAGCTCACATCTAATAGGTAGTTGCGCGCGAATTCGTATTGGACGCTCGCATTGAAATTCATCACATACGGATTTCGCAGATTGGGGTCCCACCACTCGGCGTTGCGTGATCCGTAATTCGTACCGACGAACGGAGAGGTAAAATTCGGACGAACTGTGAATTGAATCGGCGCCGGTCCCTGACTCAACCGGAAAACAGGGGTTGGATCTCCCGGCGCAGGCTGTTGATTCGCGGTTGCGACGTACTCATCGAACTGGCCGCGCGATTGAGGGAATTTCACATCGATGGTGTAAATGCCGAATCCGCCGCGGATTACCCACTTGTTGAACGGATGCCAGGCCAGTCCGACACGCGGTTGAAAGTTGTTGTTGTCGCGCTGCGACAGCGAACCGGTCGGGTGGATGAAGGCGCCGGTCATGCCTGTCAAGTCGTCCTTTGCCAGAGGATCGAAGTTGCTCATCATGCCGTTCTTAGTGCTGAACGGACTCTCATTCGAGTAGCGAACGCCGATATTCAGCGTGAGCGTTGGAGTGATCTTCCAATCGTCCTGAACATAGAAGCTGTGAATGGTCGATCGTGGTAGCCAACTTGTTAGCTCGGCGTTGAAAACCCCCTGTTTTGCGTATCCCGTCAAAAGGCCTGCGAAAGGGATGCCTGTATTCGGCGCTGGCTGACCATTTGGCTGCAGGTCGGCTGTGACATCGTCGAACACAAATGTGGAGTAGCGAGCCAGATTCGCCGAGTTCAGGCGGAAGCGCAGAATCTCATACCCGAATTTGAATGCGTGCGAATTCTTAATCCAGGTGGTGTCGTTCCGCCAGGAAATTGTCTCGTTCACATTTCGGTTCGGATTCTGGCCGATCATGTTGTACATCTTGTTGGTCGCACTCGCGCTTTCGGTAGTAAATGCGGGCATCAGGGCGTTATCGACATTGGGAATGCCGAGTTTGCTGGGCCAATCGCCCCCGTAAGACGCGACAGAAGTTTCTGTCAGACGCCGGAAGTAGCCCGCGCGGGAATCGTTGATGACCGAGGGAGAAATCACCCAGGTATAACCGAGCGACGTATTGGAAGTTCGCGATGGAGCATAATTTCCCTGGTAGGTGTCGAACTCCAGCCGGTCCTGTCTGTACTGGATGGGCCGCTGATAGCCGCTGATATCGTTCTGTGTGAAACTGCCGTTCAGCTTGAAAGCTGTCGAGAACTGATGATCGATACGCAGGTTGTAGTCATTGAAAAAAGTACGTGCGAATTCATTAGCTAGAACGTTGTTCACCGGACCTGTGCTGGTTGGCGTTCCGGCTTGCGTCGGTTGTACCCACGGGTCGTAATCCAGAAGCTTCCTCGCGGACGGATCGATCCTGCTTGCAGGAATCACATTTCCCGGAAACGGATCGCGTTTCCAGGTGCCGTCGGCGAGTCGCCGCGTCGTAGCCGGATCGAAGATTGGATTCGCGCCCGCGAAGTTGAAGATGCCCTGGCGCATATCCGGTGTGGGCACCGATGTGAAGACCTGAGCATACTTCTTCTCGTGCAGTCGCTGATAACCGAAGAAGAAGAACGTTTTGTCCTTGCCGTTGTAGAGTTTCGGAATCACCACCGGTCCGCCGATATTGCCATCGGGCTCCATGAAAAACGCCGGCAGTCCATCCGGCTTGCCGGGATACGGATCGGAAGTTCGAGCGCGATCGAAGTAGCGTCGGTGAGCCATACTCCGAGTGCGTCCAAACCATGACGCCATGCCATGCAATTCGTTTGTGCCGCTCTTCTTGACGACGCTGATCACACCTCCACCAGAGTGCCCATACTCGGCTGGAGGAAGAGTCGAAATCACGTTCACCTCGGCGACGGAATTCTGCATAGGCTTGATCATCGCGGTTCCACCTTGCGGATCGGTGCCGCTCACCCCGTCTTCGAAAAGACCGATTGCGCCGCTCCGCTGTCCTGCAAGGTGGTAGGAATCCAGGGAACCGCCGTAAGCGTATCCGCCCGCCGACAGACCCGGTACCAGGCTTAATGTCGAATTGATATACCGCTGATACAACGGCAACTCGTACAACACGTTCCCGCTCATAACCGCGCGCGTGGAGGAGGTTTCCGTTTCCAGTAGAGGAGCCGAAGCTTCAACCTGAATCGATTCGGTCATTTGACCGACCTGCATCGAGATATCTACGGCGAGTGTGTCGCCCGTTCTTAGTTCGACGTTTTCTTGAACTGCGCGCTTGAAGCCAGTGGATTCAAAGGTGACTCGGTACTCGCCGGGCTGAAGCGACGGAACCCGGTAAATGCCTTCGCTGTTCGTTACCGCGGTGCTGGTTATATTCGTGCTTTTCTGAACGACAGTGACGTTGACGTTGGGAACCACAGCGCCGGACGCATCAGTGACACGCCCGGTGATGGTGGAGGTTCCAATTTGTGCGAGTGCCAATATCGAAGCTGCGAAATATACGGTGAGTAATCGCATAACCCCCCTTATTGGGATGCATGAATATCACAACGCCCCGTACTTCGCAACTGAGATTCCTACTGCATACGGTTAGTTCTTCGTATCTTGCAGAAAATCGTGGATCTGAGCCGCTTCAGAGTCGGTCAGTCTCCATTCCGCGGCCCCCACCACGCCTGCCACCTGGTCTGCTCTGCGGACGCCGACAATCGCGCCCGTCACCGCCGGGTTGCGCAGAACCCACGCGATGGCGGCTTCACCGGCAGTCCGGCCATGCGGGGCGGCGATCCGCTTCAATAGCTCGGCTAGCTCGAGATTGCGGGTGAGAGCGGGCTCCTGGAAATCGGGATTGCGCCGGCGCCAGTCATCCCCTGGAAGATTGGCCACTCGCTCGCGCGTCATCGCGCCGCTTAGTAAGCCATTCCGCATTGGCGAGTATGCAATCACTCCGATGTTATTGGCTTTACAGTAAGGGAGAATCTCGTCTTCCACCCCGCGCACGAGCATTGAGTAAGGCGGTTGAAGCGACGTGATTGGAGCGATGGCTTGGGCCCGGTGAAGCTGCTGAACGTTGAAATTCGATACACCGATCCATCGAACCTTACCTTCTTTCTGCAATTTGGCGAGCGCGCCCCAACCCTCCTCGACGTCTTCGTCGGGCTCAGGCCAATGAATCTGATAGAGATCTATGACCTCGCGCTGCAAGCGTCGAAGGCTGTTTTCACATTCCTCGCGAACCGAATCGGCCTTGAGGATCTTTTGAATTTCGCCTTTCTCATTCCAGCGTCGCTCACATTTCGTAAAGACGTAGACCTTCTCCCTCACTCCATCCAGCGCCCTTGCCACCACCTCCTCGGAGTGGCCCAACCCGTAGACAGCCGCGGTGTCGATCCAATTCAGGCCTGCTTCGATTCCGGCGCGAATCGAATTGATCGATTCCGCATCGTCCTGCGGTCCCCATCCGAAGGCCCATCCCCCGCCGCCCATCGCCCACGCGCCGATTCCGAGCGGAGTTATTTCCAGGTCGCTGTTTCCAAGTCTTCGAGTATGCATTCCTACCGATCCAATGTACTATCGCCGGGCGAAGTTCCGACGAAATGGTTTCCATCTCGCCGGAGTCCTATATGCCGAATGGATCGCGAAGCACGACTCGGATTAGAATCCGCAATTTCTGACCTCCATCAAATATCGGAACGGCTTAGCCGCCTGATTCCGCAGAGTGAAGGCCGTCTTAGAGAGGAACTCCTCGAGATGCAAACCGAGATCGAGAAGGAGATTGGCCACTACACTCGCGTTCTGGCCGAAGCGAGCCAAACCAATTCGCTCACCCGGCGTGTCGCCGGAGCTACCCTCGGGATCGGCGCAGTCGGACTCGAAGTTCCCGAATTCGCATCTCATTCAGATCTCTCACTTTAGTTGCTGAAGTTCTATCGTCGGCCCTAGACAGCGTGGACCCTCATTCGTCCACTCCAACCGGTCCATGAACATCCGGCGAGCCGTAAACTTCGGATCCCATGCGTGATACACAATGTAATCCGAAGAGCCGTCGGGACTCTGGGTAACCGAATTATGGCCCGGACCGAGCACGTGTCCCGGTAGCGTCTTGAGGACCCGCGCGCCGCTCTCGACCGTATCGCAAGCATACGGGCCCAGAACATGGTCGGCCACTGCAAAATCCACTCCATACGTATCGTTCTCCCACCGTCCGGCGCTGAACAGGCAATAGTAGCGGCCGTCGCGTTTCCGCACACATGGACCTTCGATTGTGTGCCAGTCGTACACTCCGCCATACATAATTCGATCCGATAGGAAACGCTGCCAGTCATGCCGCGGGCGAACAACCAACCGCTCCTCTCCCGCCAGTCGCGTCATATCGATCAGCCGGTCGACGACAACTCCCGTGCCGACCCGGGCGCCATTGCTAGTGTCCAGGAAATCTCGCGCATAGAACAGATACCACTGGCCGTCGTCGTCCTGGAACGGCGACGCGTCAATCGCAAACGGTACATAGAATGGATCTGTCACTCGCACACCCATGTCCCGATAGGGGCCTTCCGAGCGATCGCTTACACCCACACGAATGTGATGAGCCTTGTCCCCGCGGCCCACCGAGTAGTAAAGATAAAACCCACCGTCAGCAACCGCGATCTCCGGAGCCCAGTAGGCATCGCCATAGTCCGGAGGCAACGTAACCAGGGCTGATCCCACTGGCATCCATGACGCAAGATCTTGAGAACGCAGAATGAGAAACACCCCCGGCTCGCCATCCACGGTTAAAGCGCCGGCGCCACGGTTTACATCACTATGCGCCTCGACCACGCCCGTCCCGATGGCGTAGTACATTCCTGCATGCTTCCAAACGAACGGATCTGCGAAGTACTCCGGATAGACCGGATTGCGATATTGCATCTTCACTGAACGACGGGCACCGCGTCGATCGGTTCATCATCTTCAGCTGGCGCGAGGTCCGTGTTTGCCGGACCGTTCACCACTTTGCCCAACGCGTTGAAGCGGGACCCGTGGCATGGACAATCCCACGTCTTCTCCGTGTCATTCCAATCGACCACGCACCCGAGATGCGGGCAGATTGCGGATAACTCGGTGCATTGTCCTTGCTCATCCTTGTACACGGCATGCTTTTGGAACCCACGGCGGATCACCGCTCCGGAGCCGGCCGGGATGTCGTCGTAATCATTCACGTCGCCGCCCGTTACGTAATCCACATACTGACGAGCGACATTGAAGTTTTCTTTGGCGAACTCACCCACAGACTTCAGCGTCTTGCGCGAAGGATCATAAATCTTCTTCCATTCATTGTCGCGACTTTGAATCAAATCGCTAATTAGCATGCCCGCGATCGTGCCATGCGTCATGCCATGACCTGAATCTCCAGTCGCGATAAACACGCCCTCATCTCCAGGGTTCTTCCCAATAAATGCAAGTCCGTCGATGGGTTCCAATACCTGTCCCGACCAGCGGAACTCAACGATCCCCGTATTCGAAAAGACTGTGCGCGCCCAGCTCTCCAGCCGGTCGAAGCGAGCCTCCGTGTCACTGGCCTGTCCTGTCTTGTGGTCTTCGCCTCCCACGATCAGCACGTCTTCGCGCTCCGAGTGCGCCTGCAGGCGAACGTAATGGTAAGGGTCCAATGTGTCCCAGAACAGAGCCTTCGGAACGCTGCCTTTGGGAACCAGCAAGCCGATCGCATACGTGCGATAGGGAGCCTGCTTGGTGTGGATCGCGACCCAATCGTTCACCGGCGTATTGGTGGCGACCACCATGCAGTTCGCGCGGATAGTGGGCCCGCCTTGTACCTTGGCGGATGGATTCTCACCACCCTTGATACTTTCGATGTGCGTTCGCGTGTGAATCCGACCGCCCATAGCGACGATCGCCTTCGCAAGACCCGCGAGGTATTTGACCGGGTGAAATTGTCCCTGATTCGGAAACAGCAGTGCCGGTCCGGTGTTATAGCCGGGAATTGGCGCGGCATCTACCAGCCGAACATCAGCCAGACCCGCTCGGAGAGCCGCGTCGCGCTCATCCTCCAAATCCTCAACACTGCCGCCGGGCGGCAGGAACAGATAGCCATCTAATCGCTCGAAATCGCAATCGATATTCTCCTCGCGAACAATCTGCTCGATGCGGTCGACGGCGGCCTTATGGCTCTCCGCTGCCAAGTCGCGAGCCGCGCTCGCCATGCAGTCGCTCCAACTCGGTGTACCTGTCATCGAGAGCGAAAGCTGAGGTGGGCAGTGGTTCGTCCTGTTTCACCTCCCGCGATCGGCCCATCATCCACGACGATTACGGACATTCCATCTTTTGCCAGCAGGTACGCGGTAGTCATGCCGGCAATACCAGCGCCTACGATACAGACGTTGGCTTGGGCATGTTCAGTAAGCGGCTCGCCTACAGGGATATCGGCGGTCGCGGTCCAGATAGAATCGGTCTTACCGGCATCACTTTTCATGTTCACCCGCATAGATGCCGTTGAGGCCACAAGATTTCATTAAATGCTTTCCGCTCTACCCATTGACGACGTTCTTCCACAACTGCTGCAGGTATTGAAGACATCTGCCGAACGTGGTTCTGGAGGCTCCTCCAGGCGCGGGTAAGACGACACGGGTTCCCCCGCCCTGCTGCCGCTGGTGACGTGGAGAAATCGTGGTGCTGGAGCCTCGGCGCATCGCTGCGCGGATGGCCGCCCGCCGTGTCGCGGAAGAACTTGGTGAGCGGGTCGGCGAGACCGTCGGATATCAGGTGCGATTCGAGGACGTCGCAGGTCCACATACCCGGCTGAGGTTCGTCACTGAGGGAATCCTGACGCGCCGACTGTTAACAGATCCGGGATCTCAAGGGACTTCTGGCGGTCATCGCTGGACGAATTTCATGAACGGCATCTCGAAGCCGACCTGGCCCTTGCGCTATTACGCCGCCTCCAATCGACGTCGCGCCCTGATCTGAGACTGGTCGTCATGTCCGCCACACTAGATGCGGCGCCCATTGCCGAGTACCTCCGGAATTGTCCCGTGATTCGCTCGGAAGGAAAACTGTTTGACGTGAGGTGTCGTACACCCCACATGCTCCGCTTCCGCTCGAGCGTCAGGTCGCCGAGCGCTTCAGAAGACAGAGGCCGACGGAGATGTGCTCGTCTTTTCCCGGGGCTGCCGAAATTCACCGCGCGCTTCGGGAATGCGAGCTCTGGCCCGTACCCGCGATCTTCTCCTGACCCAGCTTTACGGCGACCTGTCGCCGGAAGAACAGGACCGCGCTGTACGGCCGGCGGACCGACGAAAAGTCATCTGTCAACCAACGTCGCCGAAAGCTCGATCACCATCGAGGGAGTGACCACAGTCATCGATAGCGGTTTGGCTCGCATTAGCCGTCGATTCGCCCTGGACCGGCCTGCCGACATTGAATGTCCAGCGATCGGCAAAGCGTCCGCTATTCAGAGAGCCGGCCGAGCCGGACGAACGCGTCCCGGTCGCAGCGATCCGCCTCTATTCCTTCGAGGACTTTCAACGCCGGCCCGATCACGATGCTCCTGAGATTCGTCGCCGCGAACTCTCACAGGTCTTGCTGGCGTTGAAAGCGCTGGCATCGATTCCCTTCCGTGGTTCGAAGCGCCTCCCGCGGAAGCGGTTGAGGCGGCTGAGGATCTATTGGACCGTCTGCGTGTGGCAGGCGAACTGAAAGAACTCGCGCGATTGCCCGTACATCCGCGTCTAGCGCGATTGATCCTCGATGGAAATCGCAGAGGCGCAGGGCCGGAAGCATTGCGTTTGGCTGCACTCATCAGTTCAGGAGAACGCATTGCGCAGTTCGACGTGTTCGATGCGATCGAGGTCGCTCCGTCATGGCGCATACAGCGGATAGAGAAGCAACTCCGGCGGTTCGTGCGATCGAACTCCGGGGTCTCCGAAGAAGGGTTGCGTCTGGCGGTCCTTGCCGCATTTCCGGATCGTGTCGTGAAACAGAAGGACAAACTGCTGGTAGCGCTCGACATCGAGGAGAGACGTGAATCGGCCGCGCCCGTCATTAGGCTTGCATCCGAGACGACACCCGAAGCGTTGGTGGATCTTTTCCCCAATCGCATCGAAGAACGCCACGAACTCGTCTG
>CAWHYW010000036.1:0-81760 GCA_963833675.1 Bryobacteraceae bacterium
TTAGGCATGCACCGCTCGCAAATCTTTGCAAAGACCATAGCCGAATCGAATCAGTGGGCCGATACCTGATTGCATGGCGGTGTGAATCCAGTCCCGCATCTTACTGGCATCATTTCCGAACAATGCGGTGCGGAACTCTTCCGCCAGTACGCGCATGAAACCGAGCATTGGACAGTTCACCAGCAGTTGGTTATAGACAGTCAGTTGCTCTTCCGTCAATCGGTCAACGGGCTTGCACGCAAGCATGGCGGCGTGACGCGGGGCGATTCTCTTTGGACCCTTGCGTTGCTCTGGTTTGAACTTCTTACGCCAACCGCTGACATGACGAGCCACCATGCTTCGCCCTCCTTTGTAACCTCGAGCGCGTAGCTCCCGAAACAGGGTTGTGGCATTGTGACAGCCCTCGTTCCATCGCTGCTGCAAATACTCGGCGTGCTGCTCAACTTTGGGCGGAGCTTTTCTCGGCGTCTTCCGCTCAGGAAAACCATCGGCACGGAGAAAACGACGGACAGTTTTCCGCTGCATGTGCAGCCGGTCTGCAATCGCCCGCTGTGAATAGCCGGACCGATTCAGTTCAACAACTTCTTCGTATCGATCCAAGCGGCGCTGCCTACGTTGGCTGCTTTTGATCTGTTGCTGAGTTGGAGGACGTGCCGGTACGGTCGGAGGTTCGGCCGGCGAAATCGTCGGTCTGCCTGTCAAATGCAATTGCGCACTATACCCTTCCAGCACTCGCTGCACTGTATCGGACAGATTGACAATTAAATGAAAGCGATCTGCGACCTGAATGGCGTCCGGAGCGCCGGCATCAGACCCTTCGGCATAGATTCCACATCGATCGCGTGCGATGACTTCCAGATTTGATTGCTGCTGTAGCCACAGCCGTAATTCATCTGCCGAACGTCCTGGAAGAAGATCTACGACTCGATGACGATCTAAATCAACAAGAATTGTTCCGTAGTTCTGACCTTTCTTCCACGCCCAGTCATCGACTCCAAGGTGCCGAATCGGCTCATTGGGCAACGCCGAATTGCCTGGCCCGGCGATCGCGCGGAGAACGCTATCGTCACTAACAGGAATTGCGAGGCGACTCAGCAGGCGGCTTCCTGGTAGACCTCCTGCGGCATAACCGACCCAACGAACGACTTCTAGCAAACGAGCTGTGCGCCGTGCATATTGGTGGCCGATATCAGGGAGTCGTTCTGCGAAGATCTTGCGGGCACATCGTCGATTACGACATCGAAATCGACGCACACTGACATGTAAATAGACGGTGCGACCCTGCCAAGGTAAATCCTGCAAGGTCCGAACGTACCGGCTGTGGCACGCTTTCGATATTCGGCGACATCCAGGACATCGCGCCTCCTGCTCGCAGCGAACCTTTACGAGGAAATGCGTCTTTTTATCCGAAATAGATTCCAAAACAAGAACGTTGCGCCCTGGCAAAACGGACTGCGAATGGCTCGGGGGAAGTGCCATCGCCAGACCAAGATAAAACAAATCAATTTATTTGTGTTTTCGGGCCAATTTCAACTACTAACCACTGCACCGAGAGTGCGGAAGAGCCCGAAAATTCTTGCCAAGCGCACACGGAATGTTACATTTGGTCTTACGTACCGCGACAATTATGAAACAGCCAATCCTCGCCGTTTCTAATTCAATGCCAGCGTTCCCCGCCTTGATCGCAGCTCGGCTGAGACAGGTTTTCTCTGATCCATCGGCGCTGATTCCAACTCCGGGTCAGCGAGTAAGCCATTCAAGTTTCGGCTGGGTGGGCGGTTTGAGCGACCAGAGGGAGCGTCCCCGAAGGGCATAACAGCCCGGGCCGGTTTTTGCGGACTGACTCCTCTCGCGTAGGAGCGTTTGCGACGCGCCGGAACGAGAGATCTACCTCAGACTGACCTCCAGAGTGCGCATCACCTAATCCGTAGTTGTGGCTTGGTAGCATAACAATCACTTCGCTTGTATCTGTTCGAGATATCGAACTAAGTTGTCGATACGTACGCGTCCAAGGTCCTGGTCCCAGGCGATTTGCGAAAAGATAGGTCCCCAGATCGGCATTTCCCGGGTGCCATGTCCTTGCAACTGTTCCTCGCCGGAAATGAGCTTCTCGAGACGGCGCGCGGGGAAGATGCCGCGACTGCGCGTCCGGATACGCGTCAAGTCGGGGGGCGCAACCTTCAACGACGATGCCATCGGACCCTTGCCTTTGCCGTCCTTACCATGGCAAACCGCACAGTAGGCATCGTAGAGCGCGGGCCCGCGGATGGAATCGATGAGTCGCATCTCCTCTGGTCGATCGCTGCGCGTTTGCGCACTGCCGAGAGTCCAAGAGACAAGCACGACGCCACAGACCACCGCAGCGGCAATTCCGTAGACGGTTGTCATACCGTGCCTGCACTGCAACCGAATAGCCAAACAGCGAGCCTTCGATCAAATCTGCAGGCCAGGGTCCCGTGCAGCGGCCGGACTGCAGTAGCCCTCGAGTGCGCCGACTCATCGAGACCTCGGAGCCGCGGCTTCTCTTAGTGAGCAAGCACACGCTGGACACGTCCGTTTTGCGTGGGGTTCGGCCTGTGATGTCCGACCACCGGAAAATGCGCCTCACGCTCACCCACTGGCTCTACCACTCGCTCGAATGTGTTCACTTTTATTCCCACTCAGTATTGTTCGCAAAGGGTAGAGCGCACCACAGTACATGAAGACAAGGAGGTTGCGGGCATGAAAAGGGAAAGCGAGCAGTCGCCGCTCGCGCCTTGTTGCCTGGTTCCTCTTATTCGCTTCGTGTATCCCACGGGCATAGGAAAGTTTGCGACGTCCCGGAAAGAGAGAAGAGGTACTGCGCAGAGAGAAAGGGCCCGAGCGCCGGCGCATGTTCAAGGTAGGGTATTCACCTTTGTTCACTCTGGCGGTAAACGTTCTTTTCCGTCGAAGTCCCACTGCGCTTTCCACGGTGCAAGGTGTATTCCAGGATTGCATGTGCTCCTGAACGTCACCGCTGGGCCATATCGCGCAGCACTGCGTCAACACCCCCACAAGTCAACTCGAAACTCATCACGATCCGTCGAGTCTCCGCTAGTAAAACGCTGGTCCTCCAGTTGCTCTTCGTTGAGCAGAAAGAAGGAGGCTGTCATGAATACTCTCCGACGCTGTCTTGACATGCTTGACCGCTACGGAATTCCTTACGTGCATACCAGCCATGCGAATGCGTACCGTGCTCGGGAAGTCGCCGAGGCTGAACACCTGCCGGCTTACATGCTCGCAAAAACAGTGATTATCCACGGTCCATATGGCTACGCGATGGCGGTACTTCCTGCCGACTGCAAAGTGGATCTCGACGAACTCGCAGAAGCATTGAACTTCGACACGGTCCGCCTCGCAACCGAAGAAGAAGTCCGCGAAAGATTCCCCGACAGCGAGGTAGGAGCCTTTCCACCGTTCGGACCCTATTCGGGTTACCGGTGTATATGGACGTCCGACTGGCCGACGAAGGATACATCTTCTTTAATGCGGGCACTCATCGTGATGCAATCCACATGAGCGTTGCGGACTATATACGCCTGGCCGATCCCGTCATTACTCGATTTGCGCATCCCGATAGCCTGCTGACCACAGCCAGCGCAATGACACGGAGTTAGGAATGCCACAGTTCAAGCACATACTCTTTCCGGTCGATTTCTCGAATCGATGTCGCCTTACGGAACCGTTCGTCATGTCGACGGCTCGGCAGTTTCAGTCAAAGATCACGGTATTTCACGTAGTCAACATCCCGGCCGGCTGGTATGGAGGCATGGAGGCGCCCTATCCAGTCATGTTCGACATTCCGGCGATGCTGCAAGCCGGTGAAAAGCAAATTGCCTACTACTTAGAAAATCTGAAGTCAACCCAGGTTGACAGAGTCGTCCTTCATGGTGACCCTGCCGCGCAGATCACCGCATTCGCGCAGCAGCACGATGTCGACTTGATCATGATGCCGACGCACGGCTACGGAAAATTCCGCAGTCTGCTCGTCGGCTCCGTTACTTCGAAAGTACTTCATGACGCAGATTGTGCTGTTTGGACTGCAGCCCACACGGAGGATCCGGAGACGGCCGACCATGTGGAGTGCCGCAGCATGCTATGCGCTATTGACCTCGTGCCGCGAAAGCGCCGATTTGATCCGCTGTGCTTCAGATCTCGCAACCGTGTATGATGCCAAGCTTCGGCTTGTTCACGCGGTAGGCGCGCCTGAAGTGAGTTCGACCGATACTCGTGACGCAGAGTTCAGGCGGAATCTTTTGGAATGGACTCGCGAGCGCATTTGTGTCTTGCAGCGGGATGCCGGTACCGATCTGGAAGTGTGCCTTGAAGGAGGCTCTCCGGCCAGCGTTGTGCGCGGCGCGGCCTTGCACCACAATGCCGACCTCGTAGTGATCGGACGAGGGAAGGGGCCGAGAAGTCCTTCGGCAGCCTTCGCACGCATGGCCATGCGATCATTTGCGAATCGCCTTGCCCTGTCCTGAGGGTTTGAGAGTTGCGGCAATCGTGGCTCATCGCATAGCAAGAATCGCTGCCCTGGCGTTCATGTTGGCCGCTTCGCCTCGGGACGATACGGCGTTGCCGAACTCGCGCCCCGACGCCGCAACAGAACTGCGAGACCTTCTGGCTAGCAGTTTGCTTCCTGACCTTCGGTGGCCGGAGTTTTCGGCGTACTGGACACCGGTTACGAATTTCTACAGCGCCTCGGACTACGCTCTGGCGTGGACTCAGAATGGCTTGCCTACCCCTACAGCTCATGCCATGATCGAGGCGCTGATCACCGCCGATTTGAAGGGTCTAGACCCAGAGGATTACGATGGTCCGCGCTGGTCCTCGCGTATTCTTGAGTTCCAGAAACGGTGCGCGTCAGCGCGTGATCTGGCTCGCTTCGACTTAGCGATGACAATCAGTGCGATCCGCTATATCTCCGATCTCCATTCGGGCAGAGTGGATCCCAAGTTGCTGCACCCCGATTTCAGTGCGCCGCGCAATAGCTACGACCCTGCAAGTCTGCTACGAGAGCGTTTGCTAAACGCCGGAGATGTGCGAGTCGTGCTTGAGAGTGTCGAGCCCCCGTTTGAGGGCTACCGCCGAACGCAGAAGGCTCTTCAGTCGTATGTTAGCCTCGCTCGACGAGCCAACCATGAACCTCTCCCACCGTTAAACAAGCCGCTCGAACCAGGCGGATCGTACACTGGCATCAAGAAGTTGACAGAACTGCTTTGTCTCCTGGGCGACCTTCCTGCAGATGCAGCTCTGTCGTCCGACTTGGGAGTTTATCAACACCCACTGGTAGATGGCGTCAAACGATTCCAGATTCGTCACGGCCTAAACCCCGACGGTCGGATCGACGCCAGCACCTTACACGAATTGAATGCGCCGTTGACACGCCGCGTGCGCCAACTGCAGCTCACATTGGAACGCTGGCGTTGGGTTCCACGCAATTTTCGGCGACCGCCCCTCGTGGTGAATATTCCCGAGTTTCGTCTGCGCGGTCTCAATAACTCCTACCTGACAGAGCTCGATATGAAAGTGGTCGTTGGCAAGGCTTACCGGCATCGGACTCCCGTATTTGCCGCCGAGTTGAAGCATGTCATCTTCCGGCCGTACTGGAACGTTCCCTTGAGCATCGTGCGAGGAGAATTTCTACCGGTGCTCGAACGTGAGGGCTTGACGAAGGCTTACAGGGATTTCCAGATTGTTACACCCGATGGTACGGTCGTGACAGAGGCCGAAGTAAGCGACAGAACTCTATCACTACTACGCCGAGGCAAACTGCTGATTCGGCAGCTACCGGGACCCAAGAACGCTTTAGGAGTCATCAAATTCATCTTTCCGAACGAGAACAATGTTTACCTGCACGATACGCCGGCTCAGCATCTATTCTCAAAGGCTCGTCGGGATTTCAGCCATGGGTGCATCCGAGTAGAGAAGCCGCAGGCGCTCGCGGAATGGGTACTGCGAAACAACCAGGAATGGCCCCGTGAACGGATTGCGACGGCGATGAACGGCACCAGCACAGTCCAGGGCGACGTGAACCCCGCCATTCCCGTTCTGATCGTGTATGCAACCGCTGTCGCCCTTCAAGGCGGAGAAGTTCGGTTTTTTGCTGATATCTATGGTCATGACGCAGCACTTGAAGTTCAGTTGGCCCAAGCGCATCCTTAACAATGGCCTTGGTTGAGCACGCGAGGCGGTATAGAGCAGAGGACAACAAGATGAGCCAAGCTTCAGTAGATCTCACATCGATAGCTATGTGTGATCCACCTTCCAGACCTATTGGTCTCTACTCGCAGGAAGCAGCTGCACGTCTCATCAAATTTGGTCCGAATGAGCCTGCGGCGACGCGCCAATACTCTGGGATCCGCGATTACGTTAGGGCGCTCGCCAGTCCGCTTGTCCTCATCCTACTCTGCGCTTCTGCAATCTCGATCTTCTTAGGCGAGGTGCTGGATGCATGCTTAATCGTCTCAATCGTTTTGATTGGTGTGACGATCAGCTTCGTACAGTCCCATCGGTCGCAGAGGGCCGCCGAGAAACTTCGCGAGCAGGTCTCCCCAACCGCGACGGTTCTTCGCGATGGTTTGTGGGGCGAGTTGCCACGCGCAGAAGTGGTTCCAGGAGATATCATTCAGCTGTCCGCCGGGGACCTCGTGCCGGCCGACGCGCGGCTTTTAGCGTCACGTGACCTGCACGTTCAGGAGGCTGCCCTCACGGGAGAGTCACTTCCGTCAGAAAAAGCGTACGGAGATGGCACAGCGGGCAGAGTGTTCCTTGGGACGTCGATTGTTAGCGGAACCGCGACTGCCGAGGTAACGGCAACGGGTACGAGGACAGAATTCGGCGAGATCGCAGCGCGGCTAGCCGCGGATCCGCCCGAGACCGAATTCGAGCGCGGCCTGCGTCAGTTCAGTTATCTGATTCTTCGGACGACGTTGTTTCTTGTTCTTTTCATAGTCGCGGTTCGCGTTTCCCTCCATCATGATCCTCTCCAATCGATACTATTCGCGGTCGCTCTCGCAGTCGGCCTCACTCCCGAATTCCTGCCGATGATCACTTCCCTCACGCTTGCCAAGGGTGCGCTCCGGATGGCCCGAGAAAAAGTTATCGTTCGGCACTTGCCGGCCATTCAGGATTTCGGCTGTATGGATGTGCTCTGCAGCGATAAGACTGGTACGCTCACTTCCGGTGACATCAGCTTGGAATTGTCCCTTGCCCCGAATGGGGAGCCCTCAGATCGAGCGCTGTCGCTTGCCTTATGGAACAGCAAATTCGGAACAGGTATACGCGGCCCACTTGACGCGGCAATTCTTCGGCAAGCGACGGCGCCATCTCAGCCTGTCGTGAAAATCGATGAGGCGCCCTTTGATTTTCAGCGTCGACGTGTGTCTGTCGTCGTCGAGTTTGAAAAGCAGAGACTGCTCATTGCAAAAGGGGCTCCGGAAAGTGTTCTCGCCATTTGCACGGGCTTCGAGGCGGATGGCGACGCGGAATCGTCCCGCATGGTCTATGAGAATCTCAGCCGTCAGGGTAAGCGAGTGCTGGCGGTTGCTTATAAGACCATTACAGCTCAATCGACCTACAGCGCTACCGATGAGCACTCCCTAACCTTCGTCGGTTTCCTTGTGTTCACCGATCCTATTCTGCCTGACACCGCTGGCGCGATTGCGGACCTCCAGCGAGATGGTGTGACAGTAAAGATTGTGACGGGTGACACAGCTCTGGTCGCACAAAGTCTGTGCAAGAAGGTGGGCTTGGATGAATCGCGCATCATTACAGGGCAGGATATTGACCAGATGACCGACGGCGCCCTTTCCTACGCCGTAGAAAACAACACTGTCTTCGCCCGGATCAATCCCGCACAGAAAACGCGTATTGTTCTCGCACTAAAGCACCGAGGGCACGTTGTCGGCTTCATCGGCGATGGTATCAACGATGCGCCGTCGCTCCGTTCAGCTGACGTCGGCATCTCGGTGGCCACCGCCGCCGATGTTGCCCGTGAGGCGGCTGATATTGTGCTCACTAAACCGAGCCTGCGCGTCCTCCACACCGGCCTTCTGGAAGGCCGCCGGGCCTACGGAAACATTCTCAAGTACCTCCTGATGAGCACTAGCTCGAATTTCGGCAACATGTTCAGCATGGCCGTTGCTTCGGTTGTTCTGCCGTTCCTACCAATGTTGCCCACTCAGTTATTGCTCAACAATTTCCTCTATGATCTCGCACAGATCACCATTCCAACAGATAACGTTGACGTCGAGCTCTTACGCGTGCCGCACAGATGGGATATCCACATGATTCGGAACTTCATGATCGGCATGGGGCCCGTGAGTTCTCTGTTTGACTTTCTGACATTCTTCGTCCTCTTTCGGCTTTTTCAGGCCGACGAAAGGCTGTTTCATACGGGCTGGTTTGTAGAATCCCTTTTAACGCAGGTATCGGTTCTGCTGGTCATCAGGACGCTCGGAAGTCCAATTCGGAGCCGTCCGAGCCGCCCCTTGCTCGCGAGCACGCTGATCATAGTCGGATTGGCTGTGCTTTTGCCGTACAGCGGTCTCGCTCCGTGGCTCGGGTTTGTTCCTTTGCCGGTTTCGTATGTGGCCTTCGTCGCCGGAGCGGTAGCGATCTATCTCATTTGCGTCGAGTTCGTCAAGCGCGCTCTCGTGAGATCGAAGTTTCTGCAGGCAAGCGGCCACGCAGTACCTGCTTCAATCAACTGATCACGCTTCTGTCGTAGGGAAACATCTACTTTCAGCGAATCCCTCGCGACTGCCGTTAGGCTGCGGAGGGTCCACCACCTGTAGTGAGGGTGCATAGGTTGTGCGTCGCGCCATTAGACGCAGTATTGTGCCATCCAGCCCAATCGCCGCCGCTTTGAACACAACTCCGTGAGTGTTTTGAAGGGGTCGGGCAGGCAGTCGGATTGCAATAGTTCTTGCACAAGCTGAAAAAGGAGCCAAGAAGATGACCAACGCAGTCGAGCAATGTGAACGTATCATAACAGCCCCGGGATTTATGAAAGCAAATGTCCTTCACGGCCCGGGGCACTTCGCTCTGGAAGAAAAGCCGATTCCAATTCCCGGGTACGGGGAGGCAGTCATAAGAGTTCGCTTGACAACTATCTGTGGGACGGACATCCACATCATCAAAGGCGAGTATCCGGTGAAACCCGGTCTGACCATTGGTCATGAAGCTGTCGGAGCGATTCATGAACTCGGAGCCGGCGTGACCGGCTATGAGGTGGGTCAAAGGGTTCTCGTAGGCGCGATCACGCCGTGCGGCCAGTGCGAAGCCTGCCTAGGTGGCCAAACATCTCAGTGTGGCGGTGCGCTGGGGGGCTGGCGACTTGGCAACACAATCGACGGCACTCAAGCCGAGTATGTGCTTATTCCCTACGCCCAGGCTAACCTGACCCTCGTGCCGGACGATCTCAGGGATGAAGAGGTTCTGCTGCTTGCGGATATAGCCTCGACCGGCTTCGCCGCGGCGGAGAACGGCAACATACAGCTTGGCGACACAGTAGCCGTTTTTGCTCAAGGACCGATCGGACTCTGCGCCACCCTCGGCGCAAAACTGCGCGGAGCCGCGCAAGTATTTGCGGTCGATTCTGAACCTCACCGGTTACAGACGGCCAAGCTCTTCGGCGCAACTCATACTTTTCTGTCCTCGGCTCATCCGTTGGAGATGATCCAGGCGGAAACGCACGGGCGCGGTGTCGACGTGGCCATCGAGGCGCTTGGTCTCCAAGAAACCTTCGAGAACGCGTTACGCGTCCTTCGGCCTGGCGGAACTCTGTCGAGTGTAGGGGTTTACTCCGGGCACCTGCGCATACCGCTCGAGGCATTTGGCGCAGGGCTTGCTGATCAGACAATCGTTACAACGCTGTGTCCCGGCGGAAAGGAACGCATGGTCCGTCTGATGCGGTTGGTGCAGGCTCACAGGTTAAACCTTGTTCCGCTCTTAACCCACACATTCACCTTGGATCAGATTGCTGACGCATATGATCTGTTCGCCAATCGAAAGGACGATGTGTTGAAAGTCGCGATCCAGGTGCATTAACGGCGCGCGCTAATGCGTGCGGATCGGAGTGGATTGGAGATGCTCCATGTTCAAGGTGTTTGGGCTCGCGACTGTTTTACTACTTCTCGTGCTTCTTCGGATCGATGATCCGGATGCGGCCTCGTTGGGAGGGCGAATCTCAAATGAGAACCACGAGGCTATCGTTGCGGCTACTGTTTCAGCCACCAACGTGTTTTCCCAGGAGGTTGAGACTACGCAAAGTGATGCCACTGGCTTCTACAAACTGGTCAGGTTGCGGCAGGGCCGCTATTCCGTGTTCGCAACAGCAGAAGGTTACGGATGCACGTCGGTTTTTAATGTTTTGCTCTTCCGTGGACAACACACGCAACTGGATCTGACGCTGCGTGGAACCCACAAGAAAGTTCGGGCCGGCGAGTGTACAGAAGTGGTGAGGAGCACGAAATGAACATCAAAGAAGTTGTTTTTCCAATAGATTTCTCCGACCGAAGCATCGACGCGTGTCCCTATGTGGCGGCTTTGACGCGACGTCTTCGAGCGAAGCTGACCTTGCTTCACGTCGTTGAGAGTCTGCCGCCGGGTAGCAGTCCGCTGGATCGACTCTACACCGATGACGAGGCCGAGCTGGAGCGACGAAAGCAAGTGGCAAATGAGGCGCTGTCGGCCTTTCAGCAGCAGTACATACCACACGTCCCTTCAGAACTCTGCGTGCTTGTTGGCGACCCGGCGACATCCATCGTGGTTTACGGAGGTGAGAGCAAAGGACGAATGATTGTAATGCCGACTCGTGGCTTCGGTCCGTTTAGACAGATGCTTCTCGGATCGGTGACTGCCAAGGTCTTACACGACGCGCACTGTCCGGTTTTGACCGGGCCTCATTTCGAAAGGGCAATTCACCCTGAGCAATGGTTAAAGCTAGAGCGAATCATGTGTGCGGTTGGGCTGGATTGGGAGACGGACGAAATCCTGAAACAGTCTGCCGAGTTTGCAGATCAGCTTGGAACGCAACTTATCGCTACGCACGTAATCACGCCCGTAGAAGAAGGATTGCTCCCGCTCGTAGACCCAGGCGGTCCTCCGATATCGACCGAGTCGATTCAAAAGGCCATGCAAGACGCGCTCGATCGAACTGGAGTTCCTGCGCACGTCCATGTTCTGGTGGGGGAAGCCTCCCGACGAGTAGCCTGTGCCGCAAAAGAGTACAAGGCCGACCTGATAGTGATTGGAAAGGGTGGAACTCCGGAGTTGCCCGGTCGCTTAGGCAGCCATGGCTACGCGATTGTCCGCCGCGCGCCGTGCCCGGTTTTATGTATCTCCGCATGGTAGGAACGCCTGTTATGAAAGCGGCGTGCCGCGGCTAGCGTAGAGACAAACTGATACCCACGTTTATCTCGACTGAAGGAGGTCCGCAACGACATGCTCTCCGATCTTTTGCGAGTCTTACAGACGATCCTCGACACGATCGCTACAGCTTTACCCTGGGTGTACGTTGTAGTTCTCTCGCTCGTTGTTGCAACACTCTGCGGTGTTTTGTTCTTAGCCAGTCGTATAGGATTTATCTTCCTCCGATTAAGGGGACAGCAGCATGTTCTCTGCCCGGATGACGGCAGGCCGGCGACTATTCAGATCTACGCTCTTCGTGGCGCCATGTCTGGCATCGTGAATGACCCGAAACGTGTGGTGCGCACCTGTTCGCAATGGCCGGAACGAAGTGGGTGTGAACAGCAATGTCTTCAGCACATACCCCGGCTGCGTTACAAATAGGCAGCTGGTATGCCTCGTCGACCAGTCAACTGGATACGTCAGCGTTTACGTAAGCGTAAGTAGGAGATTAACCGCCATTCGCTGCGCAGTTCTTGGAGTTTAAGATGTAACTATGCGAGATTGAACTTTTTCATCTTGTAGCGCAACGCATCCCGTCCGATTCTCAAGAGACGGGCTGCCTCCGACTGATTACCTTTTGCGTGTTCAAGTGCGCCAATAACGAGCAGTCGTTCATTTTCTTCGAGTGAACTGCTGGTGGGAATCGCGTCGGTCACAGCCGCGTGTGCGGGCACACAATCTGCATGGCCACCAGTTCTAAGATACTCAGGCAAATCCATAACGTCGATAGTGTCGCCCATAACGATCATGCAGGCGTGTCCGATTACATTCTCAAGCTCGCGAATGTTACCCGGCCACGCGTGACGAGATAGCATGATTTGGGCACGGCGAGTGACCGAGCACAAAGGCTTACTGAACTGGTGCGAAAACCTCTCTAGAAAGTGATGCGTCAATAGTGGAAGATCTTCGAGCCGCTCGGACAGCGATGGGATATGAACTTCGACCATAGTCAGACGGTAGTACAGATCCTCCCGAAACGCTCGTTCCGCGATGGCGGACCGCAAGTTCTTGTTCGTCGCCGCAACTACACGAACGTCGACCTTGTGGGGCATTAATGATCCAACACGCTGAACTTCCTGATTCTGAAGAACGCGCAGCAATTTAGCTTGCGTCGAGAGAGGCATATCGCCAATCTCGTCAAGAAACAGCGTCCCTCTGCTTGCGTGCTCCACAAGGCCAACTTTGTCGCGATCCGCCCCGGTGAAGGAGCCCTTCACATGACCGAATAACTCGCTCTCGAAAAGCGTCTCAACCACGGCAGAGCAGTTCACGACGACGAAATTGCCAGACGAAGCCGGACTGAGTTGATGGACAGCACGTGCGACCAGGTCCTTACCCGATCCCGGTCTGTCCGGTAATGAGCAGGGAGCGATAGTGAGGAGCGACCCGCCGCACCGCGGAAAACATGTCGAGCATCTTTGGGCTGCGTCCGATGAGGCCCTGGAAACGGCTCGCCTCCAGCAACTCTCGCTCGAGTTCCGACGCTCGTAGGCCTTGGCGAGCCTGAGCAATAAGAGCCTTTATCCGCTCCCGAATCGCCGATACCGATACGGGTTTGTTCAGGTAATCGGTCGCACCTTTCTTTATAGCCTCGACTGCTGATTCAGTCGAGTAGTGCGCCGTCATAAGGATGACGTCAATGGCCGGATCGAATTCCATGACTCGTTCCAGAATCTGCATGCCCGTCAGCTTGGGCATTACAAGATCTGTGAGTAACGATCTGGGGATGCCGCCGAAAAATGAGGTCGAGACCGTCTTCCGGGTCCGTAGAGGTAACAATATCCACACCCTCCCCGGCCAACGCGCTGGCCATCAGTTCGACGCTGCCGGCGTTGTCATCGATTATGACGATGCGCACGTCGGACTTAGGACAGGGGCTCATCTGCCACTTCCTTATCAGCGATCAATTCCAACACTCGACCTCGAAGGACGCTTAAGGATATAGGCTTCGTCATGTAGTCTACAAAGCCGGCCGCTAGCGCACGTTCTCGATCACCATGCATCGCGCTCGCAGTTAACGCGACAACCGGGAGCGAAAGATACCGGGCATCTTGTCGAAGCTCTTGCATCACAGCAAATCCATCTAAGCCTGGCATATGGAGATCGAGCACGACCAGATCAGGTGGATCCTCTCTAACCTTTGCAAGAGCTTCGCGGCCGTCTATAGCCTCATCCACAACACATCCAGAATGTTCCAGCACAGTTCGGACGAATTCACGACTACTCTCTTTGTCGTCAGCAACTAATACTCTTTTCATTTCCCACTCGCAGTGGAGGGCATCTGGCGCAATTATACGCAACTGCGAGATGAGATCCTCCCGCCAAGTCGCAGTCTTCAGAAAAACGGCTTTCGTACTCTGACGTAGCGTTTCGAAATCGTGACCCGAGAGCTCCTTAGCGGTGAGCACGAATAAGGGCAGATCCTGAAAACGAGGGTGCTCTCTAACGCGAACGATGAACTCAAATCCGTTCATTTCGGGCATTATTAAGTCGACAATTACGGCCGACACTTGCGTCTTTTCTAGGGTTTCGAGAGCTTGCCGCCCGCTGCTGTTCAGGATCGGAAGGTAGCCTGCTCCTCCCAGCACTTCTTGCAGCAACTGGAGCGACGACTGTTCATCGTCAACCACCAAGACTTTAGATGGATTTCCCGGATGGGTGCGAACGTGCTGGCGAAGAGCTCCAAGAAGGATTTGCCGGTCGACTGGTTTTACTAGGTACGCGGCGGCGCCGGCCGTGAGATTGTCCCGGTTTCATCCATTACGGAAACGACGAGCACAGGGATTCGGGCGGTTCCCGGGGTTTGGCGCAAATCGCGTAACGTGTTCCAGCCTTCAGCCTCTGGAATCAGCAGGTCTAAGGTGATTGCGTCGGGATGGAGATCTCTAGCCTTAAGCAGTGCCTCATCCGAACTTGTGGCCACTTCTGTCCTGTAGCCTTGAGGTTCAAGATAATTTACCAGCGCTTCCCGCGCTGCGGCATCACCCTGAACAATCAGCAGAAGCGGTTTCGCACCCTTAGGCCGCCGGCTCAGCGCGGGCTCAACTTCACGGGGTTCGAGCGGAATTGTAAATGTGAAAGAGCTGCCCTCTCCCGGGTTGCTCTCGACGTTTATGTTGCCGCCATGACCCTCCACAAGGTGCTTCGTAATTGCCAGTCCTAATCCGGTACCCTCGCGAACTCCTTTCGTCGTCATGCCGGTTTGATAAAATTTGTCGAAAATACGGGTCTGCTGCTCAACCGGAATTCCGATACCGGTGTCGTGAACAGATATCGCGAGCACTTCCTGATCTATCGCCGCTTCAACCCACACCTTCCCACCGGACGGGGTGAACTTCACCGCATTGCTGAGCAAATTGTACAGAATCGCCTTGATTCGTACTCGATCGGCGCAAAGCCGATGTCGTGGTATTTCGTCCTGCGAACTCAGGACTACGTCTTTCGCCGTGGCTTGAGGCTGAAGTGTTCCGACCACGTCCTTCAGAGCTTCAGTCCAATCAAACTCTTCCATTTTTAACTCAAGACGACCGGCTTCGATCTTGCTCAAGTCCAGGATGTCGTTTATCAAGTCCAGCAGATGCCGTCCATCTCGAAGAATGTGGTTGACGAATCTCAGTTGTTTATCAGTGAGAGACCCCTCGAGCCCCTCGCTAAGCAGCTCGGCAAACCCGATGATCGTATGCAGGGGTGTTCGAAGTTCATGACTCATGCTGGCGAGGAATTCGCTCTTGAGCTGGTTCGCTGCTTCCACGTCGCGGTTCCGAAGCTCCAATTGGCGATTGGCCGCGGTCAGTTCTCCCGTGTACCTCGCCTGGAGCACTTGGATCTGTTCTTCCGCCTTTACACGGTCCGTGACATCCCTGATAATCGCGCCGATCCGAAATCCCTCCTCAGATTCGAAAGGACTGAGACTTATTTCCACCGGAAAGCGTGTACCGTCCTTGCGCTGGCCCTCCAACAATAAGCCGCTGCCCATGGGACGGGGTAGCGGGTCAGCGACGTAGTTGACGCGGGGCTGAGCGTGCCGAGCCCGAACTTCATCTGGTACCAGGGTGTCCACGTTCTTGCCGGACAGCTCCTCTCTGCTGTATCCGAACAGTCGCTCCGTTGCGGCGTTCATCAGTAGAATGCGGCCGTCCCGGTCTATTTCGAGAATCGAATCGGGCGCCGCCTCGAGGAGATGTTTGAAACGTAGTTCCGCCTCATTTGCTGCTTCGGCCTGCCGCGAAGGCTTTTGGGCGTCAGCGTCGTCAACAGATTTGTAGTTCGGCATATTTGAACAGGAGCTTTCCTCGCGGCTCTGCGGTCCACAGCACAAAGGCTCCACGAGCGAAGGCGTACCGTCTCTTTGATATTGTCGCTCAAGATCCATTTTGGTCGATCGCGTGCGTTGCGTCATGTCAATGTCAACGACAGACGGAGACCGGCATCCGGTCCTGCGCACACACCGCGAGGTCCTTCAGCACTACCTGGGAGATATCATCTACGGTGCAAACGACGGAATTGTTACGACCTTCGCCGTTGTGGCGGGAGTTACCGGAGCGGCGCTCTCGCCACGAATTGTGCTTATCCTTGGCATTTCGAATCTGCTCGCGGATGGCTTCTCTATGGGAGCCAGCAATTACCTGGCGATCCGATCAAGAAGTTCTACCGAATTTGAGATTTCGGGATCTATCTCAGAGCCTTACGCGGTTCGACACGGGATCGTGACCTTTGCAGCTTTCGTGATCGCTGGCTCGATGCCGCTCCTGGCGTACCTTTTGCCCGTAATAGAACAACAACGTTTTGCCATCACGGCGGCAATCGGGGCGCTCACCTTGTTTGTAATCGGAGCTGCGAGAACTCTGCTCGCCCGCGGTTCATGGTGGAAGAAAGGACTGGAGATGTTGAGCGTCGGCGGTGTCGCCGCCACACTGGCCTACTCCGTGGGTGCATTGGTGAGCTGATGGACAGCTAATTCTGCTTGAGTCCGTCACTTCGTAGATCATATGCGGGTAAACGACTCAGCATTGGATGCAACTTTGCGCCAAATAACGCAGGTGTGTTCAGAAACCAACGGGAGCAAACTGGCCCCACACCTGCAAGTCACAGAGCGGAGGTGGTTCATGAAACCTACACAGATAAAGATCAACCAGGTTCCAAACAAGCAAACGACATCCCAGCTCCTGGCGGAGAAAATGGCCTGCTTGCTAAACGATGTTCGCTCTCGTGCCTACGCGCTCTTCGAGCGACGGGACAGAGGCGACGGGCACGATCTTGAGGACTGGATCCGAGCCGAGACCGATCTCGGCGTTCTGCACCCCGCAAGCATCGAGGAGACCGAGACTGAAATGCGGATACGCGTTGCGCATTCGGAGTTCAGCGCTGACCAGCTCGAAGTCTACGCCGAGCCCCAGGCGATCACAGTGGAAGGGGCTGCACTCCAAACGGACGGCTCCGACGATACGCAGAACCGGACTGTGACCCAGCGGACCCTCTACGGGCGATATGAACTACCAGTGCAAATAAACACGGGGTCCGTGACTGCCACGCTTGAGGAAGGAGTGCTCGCAATTGTCGCCAGGAAGGCTCAAGCGGCCGCCGAGATGCCGCTAGGGGATGAGGCCAAATCCGCGCCACTCAAACGCCAAGTGCAAAAAGACAGATCTGCGGTTGCGTAAGGTAAGTCTGAAACGGGGTACCAATGGTGCCGCCATTAACGCCTAAAATTGTTAGGGCCTTACCCACGGGTTCTCCGGGCGAGGCTTTTTCATTTAAACGTCTCTTGTAGGTACAGCTATGAAAGCATGCGTTTTGAAGCAACCGAGCCCGGTAGAAACATCGCCACTGGTGTATGGCGAAGCTCCCAATCCTAAGCCAATTGGTAATGAGGTGCTCATTCGAGTTCGCGCATGCGGTATTTGCCGAACGGATCTCCACGTCGTGGAGGGGGAACTCCCAGAACGCAAGAACCACATCATTCCAGGTCATCAGGTTGTGGGCACGATTGAAGCATTAGGGGAGCGCTCGGCGCTTTTTCCTCTTGGGGCGCGCGTTGGGATACCGTGGCTGCACCGCACATGTGGCATTTGCAGATACTGTTCTCGGGCGGCCGAGAATCTGTGCGAAAGCGCCGAGTTCACTGGCTACACAGCGAATGGGGGCTATGCGGAATACATGGTGGCTCCTGAAGAATTCGCTTACGCGCTACCTGACGAGGTAAGCGACGTCCAAGCGGCACCTCTTCTCTGTGCCGGGATCATTGGCTTCCGGTCGTTGCGCCTTTCGGCAGTGCCGAATGGTGGACGTCTCGGAATTTACGGGTTCGGTGCGGCCGGCCATGTCGCCATCCAGGTCGCCCGATATTGGGGAATGTCCGTCTATGTTTGTACGCGCGACGCCCGACATCAAAAACTTGCGGCTGAACTGGGTGCAACCTGGGTCGGTGCGGCCGCCGCAGAGCCGCCGGTAAAACTAGATGGCTCCATCGTCTTCGCTCCTGCGGGCGAACTAGTTCCACCTGCCTTGCGAGCTTTGGAAAAGGCAGCCACTCTGGTGCTGGGTGGCATTCACATGAGCGACATCCCATCTTTTCCGTATGATCTGCTCTACCACGAACGGGTGATCCGAAGCGTGGCTAACAACACCCGCCAGGATGGAAAAGATTTTCTCGAACTGGCTGCCAGCATTCCGGTTCGCACGAAGGTGGAAGTCTACCCGTTAGCCGATGCGAATCGCGCGCTTCAATCTCTCAAAAATGATGTTGTTCGCGGCGCTGCAGTACTAACCGTTGGGTGATCTGTCCGGCGTGGCGAACAGAGCGCGTCAAACACTGGCAACCGGACATGGCGACTCTCTAATGATTGCGTATGCGGCGTCCCGCAAGCGGCCGAGTATGCCCGACTCATGATGTCTTCCAATGACCAGGATGTCGGCATGCTTCTCTTTCGCAATCTCGCTTAGCGTTCGAACCACAGGACCGGATTCGATGACCATCTTTGCCGTGACACCTGTTGCTTCGAGCAGCGCATGTGCCTTGTCCTCAGCATCCTTCTGCATCGCCATGCTGATGTTTTCATCACAGTAGCCCCACTGACCCATTGAGATGAATGGCAACACATGCGATACGAAAAGCTGAGCGCCTACGGAGCGTGCGAACTCGTTCGCCCAGCCAACTACAGCTTCGGTCTGGGGACCGTAATCTACTGCGCACAGGATAGTGCGCAACGGGGGCAGTGCGGCTGGGGTCGACTCCGCATGTGTACTGTGAAGACGGGACAGCGGGCATCGTGGAGCACCTTCGCGGCGACCGAACCTAGCAACATGCGGCGGAACCCTCCGAATCCATGCGTGCCCATAGCGATCAGATCAGTTGCTTCGGTATGCGCATGCTCAACGATAATCTTGGCCGCATCTCCGGACAGCACACATTATGTAACCGGAACGCCGCGCGGATGATTGCTGACGAACTCCGCATCGTGTCTTTAGCCTCCTTCAGCCGCATCTCGTTCCACTCGATTTGTAATGGGTAGGCAGGAGGCAAGCAAAGATCATTTACCTCATGGTACGGAGCATGCCCCGATGCCACGTGCAGTACGGTAAGCTCTGCTTGAAAACGACAGGCAAGTGCAGCTGCATACTTTCCGGCCGATGCCGACCTCGGTGAAAAGTCCACCGGAAGCAAGATCTTCTTCATATTGCATCTCTTCTTTGCATACAGAAGCAATCGCTTTACGAATTTCCTCCGGGAACTGAGCCGCAATTCTGCGCGGTTTATCAACGGCCTGGCTTTCGGCTTCGGGTTCTGCCTCAAATCCCGCAGTTCGGCGTGTGCGCGTCGGTCAGCGTTGAACTGTTATTAGTTGGCCGACGGCAATTCGCGATACAAGTGCTCGACGCGTCCGTTCAGATGTTGTGGTGGCTCACGTGCAGTCTTTAGTTAGTGGAGTGGACATGGAGCTCAAAAACATATTGTTCCCGGTTGATTTCTCTGAGCAGTGCACGGCGTTTGGCGACGACGTAGAGGCCATGGCCCGCGGGACTGGAGCCCGTCTCACAATACTGCACGTCTTGGAGTGCCCGCCGACGTGGTACTCCGACGTAGACGTCGCGATGCTGTCGTCACTTGTTGACCTCGCGCTCATGAAAGAATACCGTCAGGAGCAGCTGAATTCCTACCTCGACCATCGTTTTCATGACCTTGCCCCATTGCGTCTGCTAGCGCAGGGTGACGCAGCTACGGAGATCGCGCAGTTTGCGATGCGAGAAAATGTCGACCTGATCGCGATGCCGACGCGCGGCAGCGGCGTATTTCGCAAATTGTTGCTGGGCTCTGTTACGGCTAAAGTGCTTCACGATGCGTCCTGTCCCGTATGGACGACCGGTCATACGGAGCATGTGACCCCAGCTCGCTACCCTTATCAGACCGTAGCGTGCGCCCTCGATCTATCAGAGCGTAGTCTGGATACGGTTCTTTGGGCATATCGGTTTGCCTCCCAGCAGAAAGCCGGCATGCACGTGGTCCACGCAATCGATTTGAACGAGGAATCCACAAATAGGGGCGTGTTGGAAGTTCGGCGTTACCTGTGTAAAAGCGCAAGCGAAAAGTGGCAGAAACTCGAGACAGAGCTCGGCTTCACTGCGCCACTCCGCATCGCCTACGGAAGTGTGGGAGCCGCAGTACGCAAAGCGGTTCACGACTTGCAAGCCGATATTCTTATCATCGGCCGCGGTCATGTTCAGGAACCCCTCGGACGCCTTCGAACCAATTCTTACGCAATTATCCGAGAATCCGCGTGTCCGGTCATCAGTGTCTAAGCAGCGATTACACCAGCGCTCAAAAGGATCAGACATGCAGACCATCCGACATGGCTTGTCCGACCGTGACTTCGACTCACTATTTGCGACAGACAAGCCGATCGTATTCCTTCCATGGTTATCCATGGTTAATTCATTGCCTTACATGTGCTCAAACCAACCATCACAATCTGCACGACCGTGGTTATAAAGAGGACGGAACCACCACGACCCCGTCGATATGGCAGTTCTGAATCAGATCGATCGATTCCATCTAGCCATAGACGTGATCGGTCGCGTGCCGCAGTTGCGAACCGTCGGCCTGCACTAGAAGGAGATACAATCTCGCGACCTTTAGGCCCGGGATTCACCTCGATTGCTGTTATCTGGACCGGCACACAGCAGCGGGATAAAGATCTAACAAGGATTCGATCTGCCACGAACTCGAGGAGCATACCCGCGCCCCGCAAAGGCCCGAGCGAGCCTGGAACTAAGCTCGCGACCTAATTCATGGTCGGATTCATAAAGGGCGGCTAAGCTGGCCGGGATCTGACCCAATTTTGCCAATCGGTCAAACGCGGCTGTCTTCTGGCCAACGGTCCACATTAAATGTCCCTTGCGACTGACCAGATGTAATGGCGTGATGCCATTTTCGTTAAGGACTCCCAATGCGCCGTCAATCACGGGTTGCATGATCTGAAAAACACGCGTGGGCTCCGAATATGCTTCGATCGCACAGTCAAAGTTCTCGTAGTCTATGTCGAGATCAATGACAAGACATTTGTCGTACCATAGCGAACGCTCCACTTCACAGCCCCTGTCGAACAACTGGAATAGCTGCGTCACACGTTGAGCTTCCAAGAGACGGCCATCCGAGAGGCCATCGCTCCCGACTACATAAACCGCGCTTGCGTCCGACAGCGACAGCCCGCCAAGGACTTCGAGCATCCGGCCGCGAATCGCGTCGCTTCTGTAGTATCGGCTTAATGGGCTAGCCGCCGATTCTACGCCGGGCATAGGTGGTTGTAGCATCCGGGTCAACAGTAACCTGCAACTTGACCCGCGAGGGAATTAGCGAATGTGCGAGCAAAGCCCACTTATGGCTCTCTAGTAGTTTGCGTCATACCACACAGGACAGCGTGAAATCGCCCAACGATTAAAGTCAGCGCAACGGCACTGCAAGCGCAGGGCAGCACGTTCGTCCTTTTCCATGCCCTCCGAGGCGTTTGTTTAAGGACCGGAAATTGCACGGAAGAGCGTATGTAGGAGATCCGCTATGAGAGTTCACAGTCTCGAGAGATCGAATGCGCTGCAGGCTCGGCAGCTCGGTTATGTTCGTACTTACCGTGGGTGGGTACGGCCAGCCTGGATGTGGTCCTGTATCGTTGGTTGCGTAGCCGCCACGACGATTTCCGCATTGGTCTTGGTCGTGGTCGGCGTTGCTTTGGCTCAGTACCGATCCGGCATCTATGAAGTCGCCACTGTCGAGTTGGTGGCGATGACCGCGGTAGAGGGCGGCCTCATCGGTTACTTTCAATGGCGGGTGCTCCGGCGTTTGTTCCCAACAATGACGAGTGGGCCCTGGGTTGGCGCTACGATGATCGCGGCCGCATCTGGATGTTTACTCAGCTGGCTGCCCACATCGTTTGCGTTGACAGCTGCTCTCGCGAGTAGGATTGGCGACGTTACGTTAGAACCAGCTGTAGTTGTCAGAGTTTGCTTAGTGACAGGGGCCTTGGTTGGACTGGTATGGGGCGTTGCGCAATATGCCGTCCTCCGGCTCCACGCACATCGAGCGGGCTCCTGGATCGTAGCGAGCACAGTGTCATGGACAATCAGCTTTATCTGTCTGTATTTCGCCGCATTATGGCCGGATCGGACGGTGACTCCGCTTATTCACGTTGAACTCGCAGCATTGGCGGGGCTGATTCTCGGATCTGTGTTAGGGCTGCTGCAGGGACGTCTCCTCGCCGGGCTTCACTCGCGGCTCTTGGTCTCGACTCACTCGGTGTCGGATCGGCAACGATCAGCGGTGTGAAATATGTCAAAGCATTCCATGACGGCTACTGTTGTTGGCGGAGTATCTGCCCTGGTCGGTTTGACGGCATATGAACTGTGGATCCGGCCCTGGGCCGCTAGGTGGGGAGCAACCGCCGAGGAGCTTCATCGTAGTTGGCCGGGCGACGAGTTCGTTCCCGACGCCGTTCAAACGGCCACACATGCGATCACAATCAATGCGCCGGCAAGTTCAGTGTGGCCGTGGATTCTTCAGATCGGACAGGATCGCGCCGGCTACTACAGTTATTCGTGGCTTGAGAACTTGTTCGGAGCCGAAATTCATAATATCTCGAGGATTATTCCAGAGTTCCAGACTCGCAGCGTAGGTGACGACGTGTGGATGGCGCCGAAGCACAAGTACAGAGGGCAAGCCAGGATGGTCGTTGCACGTCTGCACTCGGGACGTGCGATGGTCTTAGTTTCGCCAGAACAATCTGGAACCCTCGATCGAAACCAGACCGCGGAGGGCACGTGGTCGTTCATTCTCGATCCTGTGGATGAAACAAAGACGCGCCTGATACTTCGAGGACGTAGTGGACCAAAGCGGAACTTCAGCGCACGCTTTTGGAATCACGTCTTTTGGGAGCCCGCACATTTCCTCATGAAGCGAAAGATGATGATGACGATCAAGACACTGGCGGAACAGCTGGCTCCAATCGAATCAGTCCTCACATCGACATACAACTCAGCGGCGAACGTCAGCACAACCGCACCGCCGGTGTAATGATGCGCGCGCGAACTCGTTCGCCCTTCTACCCTCGCCGGACCCGGCCGTGCTCGCGCGGCCGGAGAGATTGAATGCGTCAATCTAAGTGTCATGGTTTGCTAAGCCATAGATGCAGGGCCAAACGGCTGGCCACATACCCTCAACTGCGCTGGCAGGAGATGTCGGGAACTTTGCCGTCGCCCGTCATCGAGACACGTTCTTTCGCCCCTTCGAGCCATATCCCGGGGTGATGAGACCGCGCGATTGCGCGCAGCCATGTTTACCCTTATCTCGTATAAGCGATAAGTGTCATTTCAGCCGAAGATGTAGACGTTCTGAGCCAACGAACCGGCCGGAATGCACACTCGTTGCCTGCTTTCCGTTTCCCCCTATATTGGACCGGCGCCGCGAAGGCTGATCGTTTAGGCCAGCGATTGAGTGAACACCACAACCCACGTCAAGACATACAGTAAAGTGACAGAGTGGCTCACCGGCCAATCGACGGTTCGGTGGAGATCACAAATGACGTCAGCTCATCCACGAACTCGTCCAGGCGTTTCCAGTCCGTATACACGTAGTCCTTCGAAGTGTCCGTGTCGCCGCCCGCCTGACGAGCGATGCGTTTCATGACGTAGCGCACCACGAAATTATATTTCGAGTAGGCGAGGGCGCCTGCGACGGCTTGGGTCCTGCACGGATGCCAGCCGGTGTTTCCGAGGAACGCGTCGATCAGTCTTTGAGCATCCTTCGCAGCTTGTGCGCGGCGCTCTGGCGGCGCCTCTATATCCTCAGCTCCTGCCTCCGAGAGGCTCACAGACAGAAAAGCCGCTGGAATGCGCTCTAGATCCCTAACTTGGCGCTTTACGAACCGTGTCATCTCGGGCTCATGTTTCTGTGAGTGAACTGAGGCCGCAAGCACCGCCCCGCAATAATTCCCAAGCGGTAGATCGGCTTGTAGCCGGGCCGCGTCAAAGACGTCCGCTGCGAGCCCTCGTGCACGTAACGTTTCTGCAACGTGCTCGGCGATTTGGTGCGTGTGACCTTCCCGAGTTGCATAGAGTACGAGAAAAGGTTTCATGCTGTATGTTTCGGCACTTCGATTACCAAAATTCTGGAGTAGGCGATTCTTATGAGTAACCAACGCCGTATCGCACCTTGCATTAGCTGACGGAAACTCCCGCCGAGCCGATTACCTTTGCAACTGCGATGAAGCAAGCAATGCCGCGCAGTTCCGGTCGTCGATCCCTCACTTCCGTTAGTGACGCGGGCCAGTTCATCGGGCTCATTCCACCGCATCAAGTGCTCAGGAGTTTGCGGGCCGAACACGAGGAAGATCTTGAAACGGCTTGGTGGTTTCATGCGGCAAACCTCAATTGCCAAGGTCGCAAGTGAAGAGTCAATAGCGCGGCGTTTTCTTCATCGCCTGCCCTTGCGTGCTCTTGGGCCTCGGAGGCAATATGGCGGCAAACGACATCGTACGCGCTTTCGAAGAGGATTTGCAGAACAATGTGACTCTCACCTTCTTCGTAGTGAGAGTCGTGTACTTGGCAGATGCAGTGGAAACCCAAACCGAGACCGTTGTCGGCCGCGGACTGTCGGTGGTGTATCGATACGCCGGGTGCTCAGCCGCGAACTTTTGACGGGGCTCGCGATTGGGATCGTCTTAGTAGGTATTGCTTTGCCTTTTCTGTTCTTCCGAGGGGGTGATTGGCGGATCTGCCTGGCTGTGTCGATTTCGCCGGCCGCGGCATGCTCGACTGCGACGATCGCTGCTATGGATCTACCATGGCTCTTCAATCGGATGAGCCTCGATCCAGCGTTCGGCAGCGGTCCGCTAGCGACTGTTGTTCAGGATCTGTTGTCGATCATCATCTACTTTTGTGTACTGACGTCTATTGCTGGCTGACGATGCCGAATGACAAACTTGTAGGCCTCGATAACCCATAAAACGGAGCTGGAAACAAGGAGACACGTGACCCAGTCTCGGATGCTCAGTGAGGTTGTTTGAAATGCCTGCTGGAAAAAAATGTGGTGAATCGCGATCAAATGTAGCGCCAGCGAGAGCAGCACCGCCCCGATCAGATAATGATTGCGCCGGCTGCCCACGAACGCGCTCTCTTGATTGGAGCGGGAGTTGAAAGCGTTGAACAACTGACACAACACGAGCGTCGTAAACGCCATCGTTCTGCCATGCCGAATCCCAGCCGTCCCCTCAATCAATCCTCCCGGCAGCGAAGCATCCAACACGAGAAGTGTTGCAATCGACATGACAACACCCACTAGCCCGACCGTGATCCACATCTCAGGTGTGATCACATGTTCCTCTGGAGGACGTGGCGGAAGCTCCATCAGATGGCGCTCCGGAGGATCAACTCCAAGCGCAAGGGCTGGCGCACCGTCGGTGATCAGATTTATCCACAAGACTTGCGTTGCGAGCAGAGGTAGAATCAGCCCGTCTCGATCTCGAAGCCCGAGCAGTCCAGCGAAAACCACGCCGCCAAAGATCGTCAGCACCTCGCCAAAATTTGAGGACAGTAAATATCTGAGAAACTTCCGAATGTTCGTGAAAACGGCCCGGCCTTCTTCGACAGCTGCAACGATGGTTGCGAAGTTATCATCAGTCAGAATGATATCGGCGGCTTCCTTGGAGACGTCGGTGCCAGTGAGTCCCATTGCGACTCCGATATCCGCCGCTTTCAGCGCGGGCGCGTCGTTCACTCCGTCACCTGTCATAGCCACAATGGATTTCCTAGCTTGCAGAGCATCAACGATGTGTATTTTGTGACTCGGGTTAACCCTCGCGTAAACGGAAACTTCCGCAACTGTCGACGACAACTGGGAACCGCTCATCTGTTCCAGCTCCGGACCGGTCACCACCCGTCCGTCTGAGCCGATGCCCAGTTCGCTGGCAATTGCGAGCGCCGTGCCCGGATGATCTCCGGTAATAACGATGGGTCGGATACCAGCCTGTTTCGCTCGTTTTACTGCTTCAAAGACTTCCGGCCGGGGAGGATCGATCATTCCCAAGAAGCCGGCAAATATGAGTTCTCGCTCCAGCTTGTCGCCATCACAATGCTGTTCATCGAGCTCTGCAGGGATGTTTCGATATGCGACGGCCAGTGTCCGCAGTGCTTCCCGGGTAAGGGTGCCGTTGATACGTCGAAGTTCGGCGCGGCGATCGTCTGTCAACGATTGCTTTCGATCCTTGTCCAGTTCGAATGTGCACCGGTCGAGCAAAACGTCTGGCGCGCCTTTCGCCCAAAGCAGATAGCCCCCGCCTTGGCCGCGATCCTCGTGGATCGTGCTCATCATCTTGCGCTCAGCCGAGAAAGGAATCTCTCGCACCCTCGGAAAGCGCTGCTCCAGGTGTTGTTTGTCAAAACCTGCTTTTCTGGCGGCAACGATTAGGGCTCCTTCCGTTGGATCCCCAACAATGGACCAGCTCCCGTCACGGTTCGTCAGGCTGGCGTTGTTATCGAGGGCTGAGCCTTCGAGCAGGCATCTCAGTTCTGTCCGATGAGTTTCTGCAACCGTGGTGCCGTTGCTATGAAACTCTCCTTCAGGGATATATCCCGTGCCCCCGACATCTACTCGCCCGGCTCGCGTAACCACTACCCGCACCGTCATTTCGTTACGAGTGAGCGTGCCTGTCTTGTCGGAGGCAATGACGGTTGCGGAGCCCAGCGCTTCTACCGCAGGAAGCTTTCGCACGATAGCTCCGCGGCGCGCCATCCGTTGCACGCCAATCGCAAGTACCAGCGTAACGATAGCCGCTAAACCTTCCGGAACCGCTGCCACCGCCAGTGCAACACCGAACAATAGCGCGTCCAGGGCGGTGCGCGCATCGAAATCGCCCTCTGCCACCAGCAGAGTAGCGACAACTAGCAATGCAATAACGATTACCGCAACGCCCAGTCGCTTACCCGTACAGTCAAGTTCCCGCTGCAGTGGTGTCGGTTCGGTCTTGGCTGTTTCCAGCAGGCCCGCTATCCGCCCCAACTCGGTGTTCATTCCTGTTCCGAACACCACTGCTCGACCGTGGCCGTAGGCTACTGCTGTACCAGAGAACACGATATTGCGCCTATCGCCTAGCGCAGCGGCGCTGGCAATTGGCTCAGAGTCTTTTCGGACCGGGACACTTTCGCCTGTGAGAGATGCCTCGAGAGTCTTCAGCTCTATCGTTTCAATCAGCCGCGCGTCCGCAGGTATCGTGTAGCCTTCTTCGATCAACAGCAGGTCTCCGGGGACGACTGCGCGCGCTGGTATTCTTCTAGCTTCGCCGTCTCGGACCACCGTCGCCTCGGGCGCGGACATCTCTCGCAACGCTGCCAGGGCTTTCTCGGCACGATCCTCCTGAACGAAACCAAGTAATGCGTTCAGTAGAACAATGGAGAGGATCACAACACTTTCGTATGGCACTGTTTTGTCGCCCTCTATGTACCAAACAACCGCAGAGATTGCGGCGGCCACGAGAAGGAGAACCACCAACGTATCTTGCAGCTGCGCGAGAAGACGTCGCCAGGCTGATATCGGCTTTTGTTGTCGAAGTTGATTGGGTCCGTATTGCTGCAGGCGCGCGCGTGCTTCGGCGTCACTCAGACCATGACTATGGTCTGAACGCAATTTCGCCACCGCTTCATGCACTGAAATCTGATGGAACTCTGCCATCAACATTCCCTCTTCAAGCGTATGCTTTATACCCATCCGCCTTCCGAGTGCAATGCGACGACCATCCAAGTCCGTGTGCCGTTGTCGTCTGAGTCCGCACTTCCTCAGCCAGCGGGTATGCGGCTTGAGCTAGGTGGGTGACTCCGGCCAGACCGGTCGCGGCCGCGTTGCCTTGGCCTTCCACGATAAATGTCCGGCGAAAACCACGTCCCCCGGCCTGGGCCGCCACGGGTACGCTCTCGCCCGTCAAGGTCGACGTGTCTATCGAGAGTGAAAACGCCTTAAAAGTCGTAGGTCCGCAGAGATGCGATCGACGGCTTAACGCACCGCGACATAGTCTGTCACGAGTTCAGCAGCATCGATTTGCCACCTGCGCGTTATCCCGCATCACCGTCGCACGCCGCGGGCGGCAGCAGATCGCGCAGCTTTATCGTGAGTCCGTTCGGCGCGATACTCCTGAACAGAGGCGAAGGCACCGTTAAGGAATTACGACGATGATTGCGTATTCAAGCTGAGGCGTTCCGGCAGAATGTGATGACGCCCGCTACCCCGGTCGCCTTCTGATAGTCGGACCCTTGACATCCTTCACGTCTTCAGTCCAACTTCGAAACACTTCCCGTAATGTTGCAGCAGCATCACCGCAGTTGGCTCGATGAAGGTTGCCCGTTCAGGCGGCGTGCCGCTCGTAACGATGGTGCAACCCGCCCACTTCCGGGATCGCGAAGATCCGTCCCACGGCGGGAGGTTGGATCGGTCGGGGCTCCGGGGAGTCCTTCTCCAATGCCAAATGCGTGCGACTTCGATGATAGTAATTGATGAAACCTTGAAGGTGTCGGCACCGAGATTCAAGAATCTCTATGCCAAGATCGACTTCATCGGCACTGGCACGCAGATGAAGTATCCCTGCGAAGATCTCCACAGCGCCGCTCTGCGTATCATCGATGCCTACGGACCCGAACGTTGCGTTTGGGCCAGTTGTTTTCCGAATGAGCTATGGACTCCGAAAATCACTTACCAGGAGAACTTGCGTATTTTTCAGGAAGCACTACCCTTGAGCCAAAAAGCCAGAGACTGGATGTTGGGCGGGACCGCACACAAACTCTGGTTCCCGGATCTCAAAATCTAAAGGCACTATGGCTTCGGCGGATTAGGTAATGTTCGTACAAGAACGGCAGTATCTGTGGCGTACTGCGGATTAGGACGGGGACGTGGCTGACATCCTGGTCCAGCCGCATCGGATCAGTGCGCTGCAGAACGATTCTTTCGAAGACTCTTGTGCCAAGGCGCCGAACCACTGCGGATCGTTACCGACAACTGAGAAGCTACTCCGCTGCTATCCGGAGCATCTTCGACAACGGCTCAAGCAAAGAATTTGCGATCCCTAAGATCCAACCGATCCAACAGCGCCAATTCTTGCTGGTGCTTCACAAAATCCTTCGAAAACTCTGGAATACATATAACTATCTGGGAAATGTTCGGAAGTGCTCAATCGGGCACGAGTGATCTCGTTGCGAACTTGATTCAGATAGCCTAAACCTCGCAACAAATGCGTGGGAAGTAGCGTTGTCGTTAAAGGAACAAGCAGATTCACTTTTACCCGAACGGAATCGCCTCAAAAGCTGAAGATCGGACCTACGCTGATATTGGCTTGACTCGCAAGTTTACCTCCAACAGCAGCGACGCACCCTCCTGCACAGATGAGTGTCTTGATCTTGGGATCAATTAGCGTTGGTAACCACTGACCTTGAGCTCGAATTCCAAACCATTTCACAGGAAACCACTTGATGCCTGCCCCTATTCCGAACGCGAAGCCATTAGAGCTCTCTCCGGCCGCCGTGATCCGTGTCATTCCTACACTCGCGACCACGAAAGGCCGCACGGCAATGGGTTCATCAAGCACGAATTCGTGCGTGAAGTCAACGAGAAACTGCTCTATAATCGACTGATTTGAGAAAACGGGGCTCACTGCGTGCAACCCGTCAAACTTGATTGTGCTGGATTGCCGAGAATAGTGGAATTCGATAACTTGGTCCTCGTCGTAGCGAACACCTGCTGCAATCCGTAAGGTCACGCTCGGAATGACTTTGGCTGTGCTCTTACTAGTTGTCTCACTTGATAGCGGGAAGCTCACCGATGAACTATAGCCAAAGATTGGACTGATATCGAAAAGCTGCTGGGCAAACGTGGAGAAAGGGGCGACGAAAATCACAAGCGCAAGCGATCTCACCATTGCCGGTTCCCCGGGTTGCTGACATACAACGATAGCGCAGATCCGGTAAAACTAGCTGAAACTAATTTTGTATAGCAGCACGGCGTAACAAGTGTGGTCACACACGATCCTCAGTAACACGGAACCGCCTGCACCAGGTGTTCGAGCGTGATGATGCGGCCTTGATCGGCGTACTCTAAACCTGGCTCACATGCGGAGAAAGCTGTTCCCGATCCCTGCGGACTCATAGATCGCACGGGTTCGTTCGAACGGAATGTCACCGGCATTTACCAAAGTGAGCGTGTGCGGGGCGAGTAGGCCCTGAGCAAGATATTTCTCGACATGACATCAGGAAACAGGCGCGGTGGCGCGGTTCGAGAGACTGTGATTCGCCATTAATCGATGACCGTAGAACGCTGACGTGCAATAGCATGCAAAGATGCCAGCCCTGCTGTTGTTCCTCATTCGATTCATTCGATTGCTGCTGAGCGGCCCGCGCCCAGTCGTAGTCAAAAGTTCGTGAGCTAATCAAATCAGTGGATTGCGACCGAGCTGTAAACATGGCTACAGGCGACGTTAACTCGTGTTACAACGGGTGCTTCGTGCTCCGTCTGATACCCGCATTCATTGCCGCCGTCGGCGCTTTATTCCGCAGTCACATCGATATCGCTCTTGAGGTCCTTGCCTTACGTCAGCAGGTTGCCGTACTCAAACGCCAACGACCACGACCGCCACTAACGAGCTTGGATCGGTTGTTTTGGACTGCGCTGCGCCGACTGTGGCCACGATAGTCCGATGTCCTGGTAATCGTCGAGCCAGAAACTGTGATCGGATGGCATCGTGCCGGTTCCGACTTTATTGGCGCTGGCGATCACGGCAACGTGGTGGCCGACCGAGAATCAGCCCAGAGCTCCGTGCTCTCATCGGGACCATGGCCGTGGAAAACGCAGGCTGGGTGTGCTCCGAGGATTCATGGCGAAACTCTGAAGCTCGGCTTCGAGATTTCCGAGCGAACTGTCGCGCGATATCTAAGACGACTCCGGCTCCGTGATAATCCAGGCAAGCGCTGGCTTACGTTTCTTGCAAATCACCGCGAGGTCGTCGCCATGGATTTCTTTGCCGTGCCCACCCTAACTTTCAAACTCCTGTATTGTTTTTCCGTGATTGAACACGGAAGGCGCGGGATCCTGCATTCAATGTGACCAGCCGCCCGAGTTCCGATTGGGTCGTACAGCAACTGCGGAAAGCGTTTCCCGAGGCGAGCAAATACCGTTATGTGATCTTAGATCACGATTCGAAGTTCAATGAAGATGTGATGGCATTCCTGAAGGCGACGAACCTCAAGCCGAAACGCACCAGTATTGAAGCACCCTGGCAAAACGGAACGGCCGAGCGTTGGGTTGGAAGCTGTCGCCGCGAGCTTCTCGACCACATCATTGAACCGCACTTGCGGCGGCTGATTGGCGAGTACGTGATCTACCACCACCAGGACCGGATTCACGATGCTCTGCAGAAAGACACTCCGAATCGACGCCCGATTGAGAGTCGACCTTCTGAAAGCGTAGCCGTGATGTCAAGTGCTCGCCTCGGCGGCTTGCATCACCGGTACACTTGGCCGGCAGCTGCATAGCGATGACACGTTAAAAGCCTTGCCGGTATCTTTCTTTTCGCGCCAGTAGGTGTGCTCATCGTCTTTGCGACATCATGCCCGGGCGACTCTAGACCGCGACATAAGCTGCAACGGGTTTTCGCAGGCACTGTTACGCTTTGCAGACCGCACGTGATTGCGTTCTGCGGATGAATTCATAACATTTTTTCAGGCTAAAATTCAGAACCAGAAATGGTTTTCACAACACACAGGGTTGAGCAGATCCATTGCCTCAACTCCATTCAATGTATTTCGTCCCTTAACCTCGTGTCGCAGTTTCGGGGGTCACTCCAGGGAATCATGATCCGCTGAAGGTAAGCTAGAGCGGATCGTTCTTGCGTTTCAGCCCGAGATAGCTGGTCCGACATTACCGGATCTCTCCATGATTATCGTGGACCGTCCCGAAGAGCTTCCGGACATAATCTCATTGGAATGGGAGAAGAAGAACGAGGCGACCGGCCCACACACCGATGGTGTGTTGTAGGTATCACGTCATGAACTGCTCAGCTCTGTCGGCCAGGTCCTTGCGGAGATCGGGCATTGCATCGCGCCTTGGTTAGGCACGAATATCTAGCGTGGTTTTCACTAACGGCACCGTTAGCCGGAACAGCGCCTCCACAAAACGCTTGACTGGGGTAATCACGTAAACTACACTGCCCCCTGGTCACGGCTGAACTGTCGTGCCTACCTGAATCTGGAAAGGAGACAATGGTGTTCTACTCACATATACGTTCTGTTGTGTTGGTCGGTCTGGGGCTTATAGCTACCAACCCACCGCTCCTGTGTCAGAATCCGAACGGTGGTCCTCCGCAGGATGCTACGGGTGGCGATGCGATCGTTCTAGCAACTGCTTGTTCGTTCCCCATCAGCATCTCTGTTACTGAAGGTAAGGTGAAAGAGATTGTCCTCGGTGACCGCTCAATCATCATCGCCCCCGGCCAGCAGGCTACAATCAAAAACCTCAGCGATACTACGAAGCACGTAACGCTCAATATCACAGGCTCATTTCACATCACGGAAATGCCTGATGGCAGCTTTGTTTACGAAGTAACTGGTCGTAATCTGCTCTGGGGTGGAACACTACCGACACTAACACTGGCGCTTGGCAGCTTCACATTCACACTGGACTCCGATTTCAAAGAGACGAAACCTCTCGAAGGGCACGGCCAACGGTTGAACGTGTGTGCGATGATCTCCTAGGTTTGTGGTTCATCCTGCGTCCGGCGTACACATCGTCCGCCGGACTTTATACGTTATGCATTTGCCGCAATCCTCGCAGGCGACCTCGCATTTGGAAGCCGCACATTAACTGTCGCCGGAGGGACAGAGGGTGGTGTTCGACAAGATGGACCCGCAGACGTTGTCGTTTGACGTTTGGCTGCTTCCGCTGTTGCGCCCGAAATTGAAAACGCAACGCAGATTCACTGAAGCACCGCACGACGCCGACGTCATTACCTGCCTCGCTGCAACCAAAAACGTCAGACACTCGAGATGTGCAAGCTCGTGTTCATCGCTCTATTGCATGACAGCGGCACCGCTACTGCGCTTTTGGGTCATTCTCGTCGCGCGATTCAGGCCGCAGTTCGATAGTAGTAGTTGAGCCTTCCACCCAGACGTTCCCGGCATTGGACCGCGCCCGTGTTTACGAGGTGGTCTGGTTCCGGCTGAATCAGACGGTTGCCCAAGCCTTGGTGGTTTCGTTCACTGTGATAGTGAGCTAGGAAGTTCTGCATGGCTGTCCGCAACGAACTTTCCCCGAATAAGATCAGCCGTTCGAGGCAGGACTGCTTGATGCTCCGCACGAAGCGCTCGGCGTAAGCATTCAGATTTGGACTTCGCGGTGGCAGTTTGATGGATTTCACACCGGCATCTTTCAGCGTGCACAGAAACTCTTCCGTGAACAGCGGGTCGCGATCATGGATCAGGTAACGCTTGCCCATGAGCAGGCCATCGACTGCGTCGGTCAGATTCCGGGCAACCTGACTCATCCACAGACCGTTTGCGGTTGCTGAGATCCCGGCGATCTCCACCCGCCTGGTAGATAGTTCGATAAAGAACAGTACGATGAATCGCTGCAGTCCCTTGGTAGTCCAGACCTCAATAGTGAAGAAGTCAGCCGGAACGATCAGATCCCAGTGTTGCCTTAGAAATTCCTTCCATGTGGTCTTTCCGATGCGGTCCGGGGCCGGTTCGATCCCGTGTCGTTGCAGAATGTCAGCGATTGTGCTGCGAGCGAGTTTGTGTCCCAGATTTGATAACGCACCTTGAATGCGGCGGTATCCCCAGTCGCGGTTCTGTTTCGCCATTTGAACGACGAGGTCCTCGACCGCGGCAGCCGTCCGAGGCCGGCCGGGTAGGCGACAGCCGCTGCCATCATATTTCTGCGCAATCAACCGCTGGTGCCAGCGCAACAGCATCTCCGGTGTCACGATCGTTGCCAACTCGGCCAGAACCTTCCGCCCCAGTCCTTTCGCCCTGGCGGCCAACCGACGGCGCTGGTCGTTGGTGAGCCGCAAGCGCCGCTCGCCGAGTTGCTCACGCAGCACCCGGTTCTCCTCACGCAGGTATTCGATCATCTGAAGTTGGCGTTGATTCATCCATCCGGCAACAGCGATCAGGACAAACCGGAATGGATCCAGAACGGTCGGCATCTCGTCACTTCAGTATCCGCGTCCTCTCAGATCCGGGCCCAGAACCGCATATTCAACAAGATCCAGTTTCCGGTCCATACGAGTTCCGGCCCGGTCGCCCGGAGTCTTGTCGGTGGACCTTATTTGGACCTTACGCTGTGGTCCGGTGAGGACCGCTGGAGAACGGTTCCCCGCGTGAAATCAGCAACTTCGGCTGGCACGGAACGCGACGGATCGCCCCAAATGCGCTTGAGGTGCTAGCGGGAGCAATCTCGTGGGGGTTCAAGTCCCCCTCTCCGCACCATCGAAAATACGCGGGTTAGCATTCCCGTCCAGTTTGGTCTTTCCGGTCTTTGTGACCAAATTTGTGACAAATCTTGTTCGTGTTCCCTCGTGAGGAATTCCGCGGCCTTCCGGCCTGCCTCCTGCGGGTCCGTCTTGGTCGGTAATGTTATAGCGGGCGCGAACACCCAGCCAGCCGTAAGTTCAGTGCGCCAATCATGGCGAGTGCAGGGGCGATTACGTCAAGAGTCTTCATGCCTAGCTCTGTGTTCCTGTCTTACGGACATCTTTCCAAGCCGCATGTGCATCGCTCCACAATTCTGCGTAGTCGTGAAAGGCGCGCTGCTTGGTGCACCGCGCCTCCGGCCGTGGCCGGGATAGCACGAACGCTAGTTCACATCCGGCAAGACCAGCAATTGAAACGCCCGTTGGCCAAGAGCAACTTCTAATGTCGCACCGGTGCACGGCGTCGCTCCTTATAATTGCGTTTTGCCACGTTGACGGAGGGTATCCCTACGTCAGGATTAATGTCCTGAATCAGCTCCTTCGTTGGCCGCTTTTCAGGTGATCATTGGCCGGTTTTGGGTGATTGCCGAGGGCGAGCCATCCCGACGTTTCTCCACGCGGACGATACCTCCGCGCAAACCTGCCCGAATGTCATTCGCCGTGATCTGGTTAGTTTGCCGGCGTAGCGAAACGTATAGTCGATGCCGACCGTGCGTGACTCTACGTGGCTCAACACGGAGGGCAATTGGTGATCCGTTCTCAGCGGCCGATGCGCGTCGGTCGTATTGGCCGGAAGCACTTGCAACCTCTCGTTCCACCACGGCAGGACTGGAGATGCAGATATTGGTTGGCCTTCTCTAGCGTGGCGGCGACTGACAGCCTCAGCCCTTTGCCCAAGCGATCCTGGGCAGTGGCGAAGGCACGCTTGATCCGTCCTTTGGCCTGGGAGAATGCGCCGCGATCCAGGCTATTTGCAGCTCCTGCAAAGCGCGTCCAATCTGGGTAGGCGGTAGCGGCTCGCGTTCGTCTTTGGCCAATGCTTCTGGCCTCTGGCCACTTTCGGCGCGGTCTGAAACAAGCTGGCCTTGTCGGTATAGAACCCTACCGGCCTGCCATTTTTTTCCAGGTAGTCGCGCAGCAACCGCATGTTCTCGTCACGGGAATCGTGTATGGCAAACCGGGCGGTTGACTCGCTGCTGGCATCGTCGATCATCGCGATCAGATACAGCTTGTCGCCGCGCCCCTCCAGCCAATCGTGCTCGCTGGTGTCCCCGTTGCACCAATCCGCCGCGACAGCTCCAGCGCTGCCGCCATTGCTTCTGGGCTCGCCAACGACCTGCTGCTATCAGCAACTGTCGCAGGGCTTCGCGCCCGATCCGGATGTCGTGCTTGCTGGCCAATTCCGCGCTGGCTGCCGTCGGCCCGAAATCTCTGTAGTGGGCTTGCGACAGAATCGCCAGAATCTTCTCTCGCATGGGCTCGCTCAGTTTGCGATTGGATGGTTTGCCTCGCAGCGCATGAATCACAGCCTTTTCGCCACGGGCCTCTAGCTGTTTCACCAGTCGACGCACATGGCGCCCGGTCAGCCCTAGTTCGGCGCCCGCCTGCTTTTGAGAGATCAGTTTCTTCTGCGCTTTCTTCAGCACTACCAGCCCGGTCTCGCTCGCGCAGGGTCATCATTAGAACTCTCTGTTCTTCCAACTTCCCGGCGTGATCTTGTCAATAGGACATTTCTAAATGGCACGAATAGGACATTCATGTGGCGCTGACACGCCCGCAAAAATCCTTGACTCTTATGTCCAAACTCGTATACCTTAATGACTCGCGATTTCCAGAAGGACGTGACTATGTACACTTTGGGCTGCAGGTGGTCTACCGTCAGTTTGCTAGCGGTCGTGTGCGCCTCTTCTCTTCACGGTCAGACGACCGCAACCGAAATCCTGGGACTGGTGAAGGATAGCTCCGGAGCTATTATCTCTGGAGCCCAAATCACCATTACACGCATTGCAACGGGTACGCGTATTACTAAGACTACAAATCAGGTCGGTGAATATACGTTTCCGCTCATCGATATCGGAATGTATAGTGTGCGAGTGGAAATGCAGGGCTTCAAGTCTCAAACCGTCACCGATCTCAGAGTTGAAACGCAGCAGAAGGCTCGTGTCGACTTCGTTTTGGAAGTCGGCAATGTCACTGAAACGGTCGAAGTGGTCGCCTCCTCTACTGTCCTGGAAACAGAAAACTCTACAGTCGGCCAGGTAATCGAGAACAAACGCGTCGTTGACCTGCCCCTTAATGGCCGTAACTTGATCCATCTTGCCGCGATGGTTCCGGGAGTCCAGTATGGCAGTCGTAGTGGCGGAGCCGATGGTCAAGGTGGGTTCCCGATCCCCGGCGGCGGTATGTCCGTCATCGCCAACGGCCAACGCGAAGTGCACCAGAGCATTACGCTTGATGGAGTCGAATCCATCGCGCCCCTTTATAACATTTCGAGCTTCACCCCCTCTATCGATGCTGTTGAAGAATTCAAGGTCCAAACTGGTTCCTACTCTGCGGAATTCGGGCAAAGCTCCGGCGCCCGCGTAGAAGTCTCGTTGAAAGGCGGGACCAATGCGTTCCACGCTACGGTATGGGAATTCCTGCGAAACGACGCGTTTGATGCCGAAAACTATTTTTTGAATTTTGAGCGTCCCGCGAGCGCCGGAAGGCTGAACAAGGATCGGCTCCGCCGCAACCAGTTCGGCGGATTTGCAAGCGGCCCGGTGATCAAGAACAAAACGTTCTGGTCATTTAACTATGAAGAGCGCCGTCAGACACAGGAGAGCGTGGGAACTGCGTGGTGGCCGAATCAGGCTTTCCGTAACGGCGATTTCTCCCTTCTTCTGAATCCGCCGATCAATCCCGCGACCGGCAATCGAGTTCGCGCGCCAATTGTCATTTACGATCCGCTCATAGGACAGCCGTTTCCCAACAACATCATTCCCTCGGCGCGCTTGCATCCCGGCGCGCAGAATGTGATCAAGCAATATTTGCCGCTGCCCGACTTCCAGCAGCTAGACCCGCTCGACTTCACTGTCAGTCGCGCGATTCCGAGTATCATCGGCGCACGACAGTATTTTGGCCGCATAGACCACAATTTCTCCGGTCGTGATCGCGTCTTTGGTCGTTTTGCCCTTGATAGATCAAATTGGGATGCTTTCCAGATCAACCCCAACTTCCCCGAGGACCGCATCTCGGAGGCCTACAACGTGGCTACGCAGTGGATCCACACGTTTAGTCCGAATGTCCTTCACGAACTCCGTTTCGGTATTAACAACTGGGGCGACAATTACATCAACCCCCGGAGCAACACCGACTTCGACGTGGACTCGCTGGGCATTGGCCAATTCCGTGTCGCCGGTGATGGCAACCGCAAGTTCACTCCAGCTGAGACAGGCATCCCCGGCATCGGCTTCACCATTGGTGACCTGAATGGGCGCACGGACGACACATATAGCTACCAAATTGCCGACAATCTCTCGGTCATTCGCGGTAAGCATTCGATCAAAACCGGCGTTCTGATCGTTCACGCCGCAATGAACCGCTTTGCCGCCAATCTCACACGGGGATCACTCGGCTTCTCCCCCAACGAAAGCGGATTGGACTTCGCATCGTTCGTGCTCGGCTATCCTAACCGTTCACAGACGGCCGAGGGTTATCCATCGGTCAACATGCGTTCCCGCCGTGTAGGCGCTTACTTCACTGACGAATGGCGCGTCAAAAACAATCTGACGATCACTGCCGGCCTGCGTTTCGATTACATGGGAAATCCGTATGATCTGCTCGGTCACGTGCGGACCATCAGCCTGGAACGCACTTACACAACACCCGCGGGCTCGGTGATACCGACACTGTACCCACCCGTATCGTCCGATGAAGGGAAGCAGAAGTTCTGGAAGCAGGTGGCGCCGTTCTGGCAGCCTCGTCTCGGCATCGCATATCGGCCGTCCAACAAATGGGTGATTCGTGCCGGAGCCGGACAATACACCAGCCCTCAGCACTTCGTTCAAATCAGCACCGCTAATCTGATGCCGCCGCTCTCAGGGTTCCAGCAATACGATTCAATCACGGATGCCGTCCCTGGTTCTCCCACACGCCAGTTCCGTCCAGGACTGCCGGTGCTGACGCTGAACGATCCGTTTGTTGGGGCGGTTGCTGCGCCTCCTATCAGCGTCTGGCGTTTGGAACCGGATCGGCAGGAACGCGACGTCTGGCAATGGAGCTTCGACATTCAGCGTGAGTTACCCGGCTCCATGCTGCTGACCCTCGGGTACGTCGGGTCGAAGACCACCCACTCGGCAAACTCATACGAAAACTTCAATGGCGCTTTACCTTCCCCAAATACGAACTTTCAATCCCGCCGTCCGCTTCAGCAGTTCTTCGATCCATCACAGCCAGAGAAAGGTGTTCAGACACTGGGGCGCATCTTCGCTTTTGACTCGTATTCTAATCAGCACTATCACGGACTTCAGACGAGACTCGAGCGGCGCTTTACGAGTGGATTCAGCTTCGGAATCTCGTACACCTATAGCAAGGCGAATGGGGATGGCGAGGACGGCGGTAACGAAGGCGCGATGCGTCAGGTGGCCAACGATCGAGCTGGTTCACGTGCTCGAACCGCGTTTGATCTCACTCATAACGCGGTCATCCACTTCGTCTATGAAATCCCATTCGGCAAATCGCTGACCGGCATTACGGGAGCCCTTCTGAAAGGCTGGCAGACGAACGGCATCCTCTCGCTTCGCAGCGGCTTCCCCTGGACGCCGACAGTCGGTTCAAACGACCTGAACACGGGCGGCGACGGAACGCCAGTCCGGCCGGACCGCCTGCTCGACGGACGCCTTGAAGATCCCACTCGCAGCCTTTGGTATGATCCAAGCGCATTTCAGCGCGTCAACTGTAACATCGCAAGCCGCCCCGACCTTTGCCATTACGGCAATGCCGGGCGGAATATCATGACGTCCCCCGGCCAGCGGAATATCGACTTCTCGTTGTTCAAGAACTTCGTAGTCACGGAAAGAGTCAAAGTTCAGTTCCGCGCCGAGGCCTTCAATGCCACCAATACACCCTATTTCGGCCAGCCTAACAACCTGGGCTTCGTGTCGTTGGCTTCGGTCACGCCCGATGCCCCGCGAGTCGGCGAGATACGCAGCCTGCGCGCAGCAATGCGTGTAATGCAGTTCGGATTGAAACTGAGTTTCTGATCACGACGGACAGGCGTACTTTCACTGAGAAAACTGAGAAAGGTGATTTGTCGGCTTTGCGGAAAAGGCGTTGAAGGAAGATCCCGGAGGCTACTGGCCTCCGGAACGCCCGCTTCGAATTAGAACGTTCTTCCGATTCTGAACCGGCCGACTTATTTGATCATGTTTGCTCGCCTTCCACTTCTTCTTGTCATGATGGGCGTCGCTACGAGAGGACGGTACCTATACGCCCAGGGCACGGAATACCCGGCCGTGAAGTACCGCAGCAACTACCTTTCGAGTTACTACCTTTCGCACGCGCCGAATACAACACCCTGGTCGCCAAACTGGTCGCCTGACGGTAAGTGGATTGCCGTTGGCATGTATGGATCAATCTGGAAAATAGACCCGCAAAGCGGAGCGGCTCACGAGATAACTTACAATCGAAAAGTTCATTCCTCTCCCGCCTGGTCGCCTGACGGTAAGTGGATCGTCTACACGGCCGATGACAACTGGAGATCGATTCAACTAGAAATCGTCAACGTGGCCACCGGTGAAATCAGGCCGCTCACGAATGATTCCCAGGTCTATGTGGACCCGGTCTTCTCACCGGACGGCAAGCGAATCGCTTATGTGACGACAAAACCTGACGGATATCTGAATGTTAATATTCGCGAGATTCGCGATGGGGATTGGGCAGGAAATCCGATCGCCCTCACGGAAGACAACGACTACGGCAGGCCGCGACAATACTTCTCGAATTGGGACTTTCACACGCAGCCTGCCTGGCTGAGTGATGGGCTTGGTCTTCTGCTTGTTTCGAATCGCGGGGTCGCCCTCGGTTCCGGCAAGTTATGGAGTGTTCCGCTCCAAGCAAATGCAATGAGTCAGGCCAAGCTGGTGCTGAATGAGCAGACGCTTTATCGCACACGTCCCGACGTCTCGCCGGATGGCAAGCGAGTGGTTTACTCGTCAACCGCCGGCGCGGCCGATCAGTTCAATCATCTGTACTTGTTGCCAATTGAAGGCGGACAGCCCTACAAACTGACTTTCGGTGATTACGACGACTTCCACCCGCGGTGGTCTCCGGACGGAGAGTGGATCGCTTACATCACCAATGAGCGAGGCTTGCCACAGCTTTGTTTATTAGAGACGACAGGCGGCGCCAAAAAGGTCATCGAGATTAAAGAATGGCATTGGAAGAGGCCGATCGGTAAGGTACGCGTCTCGATTCGGGACGAGCGATCCGGCAAACCCACGGCAGCGCGAATCACCGGGCAGGCTGCTGACGGAAAGCTATATGCGCCATCGGAAAGCTATGTGTTCAACGCACGGATGGCTACAGGACTGCAGCGCATTTTCTTTGTCAACGGCAGTTACACCGCGCCCGCGCCGCCGGGAAAGCTGGTGATAGAGGTTCACAAAGGGTTTGAATACTGGCCATCACGGAAAGAGGTGGAGGTCCGGGAAAATGAGACGGCGAATGTCACGATCACATTGAAGCAGCATGCTGACCTGGCATCGAGGGGCTGGTACAACGGCTCGACCCATGTTCACCTGAATTACGGCGGCAATATGCGCAATACACCAGAAAACCTCTTGATGACCGCCAATGCGCAGGGGATGCACATCGTGAGCGCTCTGATAGCCAACAAAGATAATCGAATTCTGGATTGGCAATACTTTCGGCCGGGAGGTCGCGAGCACCCAGCGTCCGATCTGGCGGCGCGATCGCTGGTGGTGTTCGGAGAAGAGAATCGGCCGCCATTTTGGGGCCACACTTTTTACATCGGTTTGCGCGACCACCTGATCTCGCCTTTCATGACCGGCTACGAGGGTACGGGCCTGAACAGCCTTTTTCCGAACAATACAGAGTTGTTTCGAAAAGCTCGGGCATAAGGCGCGGCAACCGGGTACGTGCATGCTTTTGGAGGCAACTCCGATCCGTTGTCGGGAAAAGGTATTGCAGGCGCCAAAGGATATGGCGTAGATGTCGCGCTCGGAACGATCGACGCGCTGGAATGGTCCGCAGCTTCGCGTGGATCGCTAATTCCTCTACATCACGCGTGGAACAATGACTTCCCTATTGCGCCGGTGGGCGGCGAGGATTCGCTCGCCAACATGCAGGACAATCGGCCTATCGGCATCATCCGCACATACGCGTATCTCGGATCGAACTTCACGGCAGCGGCATGGGTAGAGGCCATAAAAAAAGGCAACACGTTTCTTACTAGCGGGCCTGTCGTTGAGTTTCAGGTCAACGGAAAGATACCTGGCGACAAGCTGCAATTGGCTGAACCCGGTGTTGTAATGCTGAAAGGACAGGTATGGTCGTCAACACCGATTACGTTGGTGCGTATCTATCACAACGGCGAAGTCTGGAGGGACCTGCCCGTCTCCGGCAAAAGGACGGAGTTCCAGTTCTCCGAGCCAGCGAGTGTGTCCTCGAGTGGCTGGTTTTCACTCGTTGTCGAAGCTGAAGAATTGCCCCCGGCGACGTCCGACACCTTTGCCCAAGCAGTGACGAACGCCGTCCGTGTCTATATCGGCCAGGGCAAGATCCGTAGCCGCGAATCCGCAGAGTATTTCCTTCAATGGGTCGAGCGATTGCGCAAAGAGATCTCAGATCTATCGCTGTGGCGCTCCGAAGGGGAACGCGCGCGAACCTTTCGAGAATTGGACGAAGCGGCACGCATATATCGAGAGCGCGCGAAAGAGGCACAATGAGGGATATGCGCGGATGCGATCCGACACGACGCGCGTTCACGGGAGCATTGACGGCCGCGGTTCTTCGAGGGGCGCCCTCGCCGATATCGGAACCGATTGAGTATCCGCTGTTCCAGGCACGTGGTACGCACCGCCAACTCGGCCGTCAGCACGGAGAACAGGCTGCGAGTCGCATTCGTCAACACTTGGCTCTGATGTGCGCGAATCATAAGATTTCGACGACGGAGCTGCGCCGAAGAGCGCTACTGTTCCAGCCAATGTTCGAAAACTATTGCCCCCATCTCCTCGAGGAAATACGCGGTTTGGCGGAAGGCGCCGGCATCGAGCTGGCAGACGCACTGGCCTGCAACATCGGCAGCCTGCCTAAACGCAGCGGTGAAGAAGGGTGTACCGCTTACGTCATCAGCCGCAAAGGCACGGCCGAAGGCGCTATTCTTGCGGGTCAAAACAGCGATATGGACGACAACATTCCGCCGCTGGCATACGTGCTCCACTTACAGCCGACCAATAAGCCGGAAGTGCTTATGTGGACTTTTGGTGGAATGATCGGGTATCACGGCATGAACAGCATCGGGATCGCGCATTTTGCGAATGCGCTCGGAGGCGGCCCTCCAAGTAAGTTTGCGATGCCGCATTATCCCGTAAAACGGATGATGCTGGAATGCGGATCGCTCGAACGGGCCGCCGACTTGCTGCGGCGTGTGCCAATCAACTCGAACGGCAATTACGTCCTATGCGACGGCAAAGGCTCGATTCTCGACGTGGAGGCTACCACGGCTGGTCCCGAAATCATCCATGACGGCGGGTCCGGCTTCGTTGTGCATACGAATCATTTTCTTTGTCCGCGCTACGCTCGCAAGGAAAATTACGTCCAAAGCTGGCCGGATTCCTTCCCGCGGTTCGAGAGAATGAATCAACTGATCCGATCAAAATATGGCGCATTGACATTGGCAGACATACAAAGCTTTCTGCGTGACCACTCCGGCAATCCAACGGGAATTTGCCGCCACGATGGCAATAGCCGAACGGTGGCATCGCTGATAGCAGAACCCGCACGGCGGACGCTGCATGTCGCTGCCGGGAATCCATGCGCAAGCCGATACATCACTTATTCGATGTGAGGATCATATGAATCGCAGAAAATTCGTGTTGGGGGGAAGCGTCATGATGGCGGCCCCGAAAGAGGTCGATCTTGCTTCCGCTCGAGCCGACTTCCCCTGGGCAGCGAAACAGACGTACCTGAACACAGCCACCGAGCACCCCCTCAGCGTGCAAACCACACGAGCGATGCAGGAGTATATTAATGCGTTGACTCACGGTCCCGACTCGGCGCGAGACAAGTTTGAGAACGGCGATTTGATGCGGGAAGTCAAGCGAATGTTTGCGCGTCTCATCAATGCAAAGCCGGAAGAGATCGGCTTTACACCCAGCACGCAAACCGGTGAGAATCTCATTCTCGAAGGCCTCGACATTCAAGCCTCTGGTGGCAACGTGGTCACTAACGATCTGCACTACGGCGGCAGCCTGCACAATTACGAATGCCGCCGCAAGACAGGTTTGGACGTTCGCGTGGTGAAACACCGCGATTACGAGATGGACATCCGCGATTTGGAGAGAGTGGTAGACCGGAAAACGAAGCTCATCGCGGTCGCGTTGGTATCGAATGTTAACGGCTATGTTCACGACGTGAAGGCAATCAGTGATCTGGCTCATGCGCATGGCGCTTATCTTTATTGCGATGCCATCCAGGCCGCCGGAGCCGTGCCAATCGATGTGAGGGCGATGGGTATCGATTTCCTGGCGTGCTCGGCTTATAAGTTCCTGATGGGCGGGCGATTCGGCTACCTGTATATTCGAGAAGACCTGCAGGGAACCGCCTTGAAAGCGAAGCTATTCGGTGGGCGCAGCACGGAGACGGGCGCATCGCGCTACGAGATCAGTACGGTAAGCCACTTGGGCTGCGTATGCCAGTATCAGGCGCTGCAGTACATTCACACGTTGGGCGTGCATCGCATCCAGGGTCACGCGCGTCCGCTGGTTGACAGATTGAAGAAGGAGCTGCCAGCAGCGGGTTACCCTACGATCACGCCCAGCAGCAGCACGAGCAGCTCCATCGTTTCCTTTCAATCGGCGGACGTGACTGCTACTCGCGATCGGCTGAAGAAGGCGAACGTGATCGCGACGGTTGGCAACAACTTACGGGTGTCCGTTTCTGTCTTTAATAACATGGCGGACATGGACAAGTTATTGCAGGCGTTATCTTAGATACTTCTGGGCTGGGGAGTCAAGCGAAAGACGAATTACTTTACATAAGTATGGTTCCGTCAGGCACACAAATCCACAGTTCATTCAGGCAACCATACCTTAAGGGGGGCCCTTGTGTGTCGCCAAAAGAGAACTTCCATTTGATGGGGAGGACATGTGTGGGTCATCAAAAATCGCGGAATTAAGAGAATCAACGGATTGAGTGCGGAGTTGCTGCACCTGGCAAACGCTGCCCGATTAACATCAGAGCAATGGGTTCGCTCGTCGTCGCGGTAATCACGTATATTTTTTCGTTGTTCGTGTTCCTGCCCCGGTTCAATCGGCCGATGAGTTTCTAAGAACATTCTTGAAGGGCGTCCGATGCTGGACGGATTCAGCCAAGCAACAAAGGACGCGCTGGCTATTCGCGGCCCTCGCCGTGCTTCCGCTCCCGCTGAAATCAGGTCGGACTGCGCCGCTTGCGGTCAGAAACAATGGTAACCCTCATGTCCGTCGCGAGCCGCACAATCCGCTGCACGAGCGAGCGGCCGAAAGCTGCTGTCCACGGTGTTCTCTGCGGACGGGCAACGAAGATTTGCGTGACCTTGTTTGCTCTCGCGAATTCAACGAGAGCCGCGGCGACGTCCTCCCCTTCCAGCACTCGGGTATCGATGTGCAGGTTGCGAGCGAAATCAAGATGCTTGTTCAACCGCTCACGTTCGTTGGCCGGAAGCAACTCTAGCTTCGCCGAGCGCTCGACCGCAACTGCAATGCAATCTGCCTGAAGGTAGTCAGCCACTCGCCGTCCTCGTCGAACGAGCGCTGCCGTCGCGGGCTCGCTGGTGATGTGAAGGAGGAGTCGCTCACTGGAACCTTGGGGTGTGTCCACTCCACTTGTGCTTGCAAAATCGGGACCGGAGCCATGGGCAATTAGCTGACGGATATCCACTTCATGAGCGGTTTGGCGTAAGGCCATCTCGCGTAGCGCAACCAAGACGGGCTCGCGGAAGAAGTTCTCCAGCGCCCGTTCGGCTTTGTCCGGCGCGTACACTACACCGCGTTTCAACCGGTTGAGCAATGCGCCTGGTGTCACGTCCACCATCACCACTTCATCCGCCTGCTTCACTACCCAGTCGGGAATTGTCTCGCGGACCCGAATGCCGGTGATGTGGGAAATGTGATCATTGAGGCTTTCCAGGTGCTGGATGTTCATGGTCGTCAGCACGTGTATTCCATGCTCCAACAGGATCATCACGTCTTCCCATCGCTTCTGGCGCTCTGACCCCGGCACATTGGTGTGTGGGAACTCATCGACGACACAGACTTTGGGCGCTCTTCGGAGGATGGCATCCGTGTCCATCTCCTCAAAAGCAGTCCCGCGATACTCAATCCTGCGTCTCGGGATCGTTTCCAGTCCGGAGGTTTGCGCGATTGTCTCGGCCCGACCATGGGGCTCAAAGTACCCAATCACAATGTCGTGACCATGCCGCTTCAGTTCCTGCGCATCCACGAGCATCTGGTAGGTCTTGCCCACCCCTGCCGCATAGCCAAGGTAGACCTTTAGCCGGCCCCGCATCTTAGTGAGGAAATACCTGAACGTCCATCCCTTCGGCACGCCGAATCAAACGATCGACAGGTGTGCCAAAGACTCGCGTCCACCACCCGCTCCGGCGGCTGTGTCCGATGAAAATCTGGGTGATTCCGCGGTGCACGGCGAACCTGAGGATCGCCTCGACCGGATCATCCTCGCCGTGCAGCTTTTCAACGCGGGCGCCAGCCCGGCGAGCGGCCTCGAGATTGCTGTTGAGCTGTTCTTCGTCGCTCTTCGTGAGTTCCGGCTGCTCGACATAGACCGCGAACAACTCGCCATGGAACCGCCGGGCATTACGCTCGCCGCTTGCGAGCATCTCGGACGCGTCGGACCGTGCTGTCATACAGACAAGAAGCCGCTCCTGCGTTCCCCACTGTGCGGGGACGCCAGCCCGATCAAGATACGCTTCCAATTGCCGGTCCACCACGTCGGCAGTTGCGAGAAGGGCCAACTCGCGAAGCATTTTGAGCTGGTTCTCCCTGTCCAGGGGGCCGTCTCCTGTGTGACCAAGGGCATCCGTTGCTGGTGCGTCTACAATCTCAATCTCGTCAGCACGGTGGATGAACTCCAATGGAACTGTCTCGGTCACTGGCTTTCCGGTGATTTCGGCAACGCGTTTCGCGTACTCGGTAATGTACTGCAGATTGACCGTGCCGAGGACAGAGATGCCGGCGTTGAGCAGGACCTCGACGTCCTGCCATCGCTGTGCATTTTGAGCTTCCGGCGGGTTGTTCCAGGCTAGGCCGTCGATAAGGCAAACACCGGGACGGCGGCGGAGCACAGCATCCAGATCAATGCAGGGGTTACCGTTCAGGCGCCTCATCGGGACACATTCCAGCACAGATAGAAGACCTTCGGTTTCTGGTGGTCTCGTCTCCTGGATAGCGCCAACGACAACGTCCTGTCCTCTCCTATAGCGTCGCCTGCCCTCGTCGAGCATGGTGAACGTCTTGCCGACGCCGGAGGAATAGCCCAGAAACACCTTTAGCCGGCCTCGGCGGGCGCTCCGCTCGTCGGCCTGCACCTGCCGCAGCAGCAATTCCGGATCGGGTCTGCCGTCACGTGCCGGCATGCTCTCGTTTCCACGCCTGCAGTAGTTGGCGTCCATCGTACAGGAACGGCATTTGTCGCTTAGGCGTCATGAGGGAGCACAGCACAAATCACGGTGGCGCATCAAGTTTCCACAGAAGTTGTAGCCATAGCAGAGCGGGGTGAAAATGGCCTCCGCCGCCCAATGGAAATCGCTCACAACGAGCGCAACCCTGCAAGTACCGCGAGTAATACTTTGGCCCGCGTTCGATGACGATGCCCGTTTGGTTGATGTTGAAGTTGTTGTGCAACACGCCGTACGCACACAGCAGATTGATGCGATGTCGAGCCGCGCTCCGGGTTTGGCCCGGCGTCACCGAGGAGTTCGTAGCGGGGCCGAGCCTCACCTCAAGCGCTTCCAAGTGCTTTTCGAGCTTCTCGATTTTCACTCCGGGATTCCATGCCTTGTTTCGGACCAGAGGGGCGCGCGGAAGCGCTCGTCGAGCGCGAGGTTCAGGCGGAGAACGTTGACTCGCGGCTCGCCCAGAACTCCCAGATCGCGCCCCTCCTGCGTCTTTTTCACAAGGCCCATCACCAATCCGAGCTCCACACCGCGCGCCTTCGCGACGCGTGAAGTCTGCAGCGCTGCGTTTTCCGGAGTGATATGTGGATCCAGTCCGCTGGCGGAAGCTAGAACTGCGTCGGCGGGAACCTGCGCCGTGGAATCCAGGGTGGCAATCCGATACGCGGCAACGGACTCCTTCACACGGTCGAGCAGTTTGGAATTCGTAGGACCAAGATTGGAGCCGCCGGATGCGGACGCGTCATAACCGTTGCCCGCCGCTGATGGACGCGGGTGAAAGTACTCAGGGCGTGTAAACGCTTCGCCCAGCAACTCCGAGCCGATTACCTGGCCGTCTCTCATCAGCAGACTACCGTTCGCCTGTTTCGGAAATATAAGCTGCGCAATGCCCGTAACCAGCGCCGGATACAGCAGCCCGGTAACCAACGTCATGACAAGCGTAATGCGCAGTGCGGGAATGAACTGTTGCCACATGTGACCCTCTCTCCTAAGCCAAACCGAGCAGAACCAGCAGCCTGTCAATCACCCAGATTCCGGGGAACGGCACAATCAGACCGCCGATACCATAGACCAGCAGGTTTCTCTGGAGCAGCGATGCTGCCGTCGAGGGTCGGTACTTCACACCGCGTAAAGCCAGAGGAACGAGAGCGATGATAATCAACGCGTTGAAGATTACGGCCGACAAAACCGCGCTTTGCGGCGTCGCCAGACCCATGATGTTGAGCTTCGCCAGCACGGGAAAGGTTGTCATGAACATCGCCGGGATGATGGCGAAGTACTTGGCAACGTCATTCGCGATCGAAAACGTGGTTAGTGCGCCGCGAGTGATCAGCAGTTGTTTTCCGATTGCTACGACCTCGATAAGCTTTGTCGGATTGCTGTCCAGATCCACCATGTTGCCGGCTTCCTTCGCGGCCATCGTGCCGGTGTTCATTGCCAGCCCTACATCCGCCTGCGCGAGCGCGGGCGCATCGTTCGTACCGTCCCCCGTCATTGCCACCAAACGCCCATCGGTCTGCTCGCGTTTGATGTACTCCAGCTTGTCCCTGGGTGTGGCCTGAGCAAGGAAGTCGTCCACACCGGCCTCTGCGGCGATTGCGGCTGCCGTCAATGGATTGTCGCCCGTGATCATGACGCTTCGGATGCCCATGGCCCTAAGCTGCGCCAGGCGCTCTTTCATACCGCCCTTCACAATGTCCTTCAGATGAATGAAGCCAAGCACACGGGGGCCGTCAGCGACTGCCAGAGGTGTACCGCCGCTTCGGGAGATCCGCTCGGACAACTCATGGAATTGCGCGCGCACGCGCCCCCCCCGCTCCTGAACGAATGTCGCAATGGAATCTGACGCACCCTTCCGTAACTGTCGCCCATCAAGATCGACTCCACTCATCCGCGTGTACGCCGAGAAGGGAATGAACTGCGCCTCGTGTTCGCTGACCTGTCTTCCGCGAAGCTGGTACTTCTCTTTGGCAAGCACGACAACGGAGCGGCCTTCAGGAGTTTCATCTGCCAAGCTCGAGAGTTGAGCAGCATCGCCCAGCTCGCGGTCCGAAACTCCGCTGACTGGGAGAAACTCCACAGCCTGCCGGTTGCCGAGCGTGATGGTACCTGTCTTGTCCAGCAAGAGCGTGTTTACGTCACCAGCCGCTTCCACTGCCCTGCCGCTCATCGCAAGGACGTTGTGCTGCATCACACGATCCATACCGGCTATGCCGATTGCGGAGAGTAGTCCGCCAATTGTCGTAGGTATCAGACATACGAGCAGGGCAACCAACACCGTCACTGTAGGCGTGGCCCCGACACCAGCTTCGGCAACGCTATAAGCGGAGTACGGCACCAGAGAAACGACCGCGAGAAGGAAAATGAGCGTCAGTCCGGCGATGAGGATGTTCAGCGCGATCTCGTTTGGCGTCTTCTGCCGCTGCGCGCCCTCGACGAGCGCAATCATCCGGTCAAGAAAGGTTTCTCCCGGATTCGAAGTGATACGGATGCGGATCCAGTCGGAGAGTACCTTCGTGCCGCCTGTGACGGCGCTGCGGTCGCCGCCCGATTCGCGGATCACCGGTGCGCTTTCGCCAGTGATGACGGATTCGTCGACGGTCGAGATGCCTTCGATCACCTCACCGTCGCCGGGGATTATGTCCCCGGCCTCTACCAAAGCGATATCTCCCGCTCTCAATTGTGAGGAGGCGACATGCTCGATTCTCCCGCCGCCGATCACCTTCTTCGCCACCGAGTCGGTCTTTGTCTTCCGGAGGCTGTCGGCCTGCGCCTTGCCGCGGGCTTCAGCCATCGCTTCCGCAAAGTTGGCAAACAGCACCGTGAACCAGAGCCAAATCGTAATCTGTAGGGCGAATCCGGATCCTGCGGCCCCCGCGGCAAGATCGCGGATTGCGAGAACTGTCGTCAGAACCGCCCCTGCTTCGACCACGAGAATCACCGGATTCTTAGCGAGTGTCGCCGGATTCAGCTTGCGGACCGAGTCGCGCGCGGCGCGGCCGAGGATCTCGCGGTCACAAAGCGGCCTCGCTTTCGCCTTCTTCGCAGGGAGAAGCGTCGTTATCGACTCGGTTTCTTTTTGTGTCGCTGTGTAGGACGGCATCAGAATACGCTTACCTGGTGCATCAGGAAATGCTCGATAATCGGGCCGAGCGAGAGAACGGGAAAGAAGGTCAACGCTCCGACGATAACCACTGTCCCGGCAATCAGCGTGACGAACAGAGGACCGTGGGTGGGGAAGGTTCCCGCCGAAGACGGCACCTTCCGTTTGCTCGCCAGGCTTCCCGCAGCGGCTAGGAGAGGCACAATGATCAGGAAGCGGCCAATCAGCATCGCGATGCCCAGCGTGCCGTTGTACCAGGGCGTATTGGCATTCAGTCCGGCGAACGCGCTGCCGTTATTGGCCGTGCCGCTCGCGTACGCATAGAGGATTTCCGACAATCCATGAGGTCCCTGGTTGTTCCGGTTCTCTGTGGTCGCTCCCGGAGGATTGAGGTAGGAGTCTTTTGAGAGATCCAGCACTGTCGAAGCACCGGAGAATAGCAGGACGCTCGCCGCCGTTGCGATCAGCGCAAGCATGGCCATCTTCACTTCCTTGCTCTCGATTTTCTTTCCGATGTACTCCGGCGTCCGACCGACCATGAGGCCGGCAATGAATACTGCCAGAATCGCGAAGAGAAGCATTCCGTACAGACCCGCTCCTACCCCGCCGAAGATCACCTCGTTTGTGAGCATGTTGAAGATGGGCACTAAACCGCCGATCGGCGTGAAGCTGTCGTGCATGCTGTTGACTGCGCCGCAGCTGGCGCCCGTCGTGATGGTTGCGAATAGGGCGGACGTTGCGATGCCGAAGCGGACCTCTTTGCCTTCCATGTTGCCGCCCGGCTGCGTTCCTGAGGGGGTCTGCTGCACACCGGCGTGCGTAAGAATCGGATTGCCGGCGGCTTCGGATGAATACGATATGAAGACTCCCACCAGGAACAGCACGCTCATCGCCGCCAGGATGGCCCAACCCTGCCGCGTATCGCCTACCATCATTCCGAACGTGTATGTCAGGCCGGCTGGTATGAGGAAGATGAGAAACATTTCAACGAAGTTCGTTAGCGGTGTCGGATTCTCGTAAGGATGCGCGGAGTTGGCGTTGAAGAACCCGCCTCCGTTAGTCCCCAGTTCCTTAATTGCTTCCTGCGATGCGACCGGACCCTGGGCGATGACTTGCTTCCCGCCTTCGACGGTGTGCACCTCCGTATACGATTTCCAGTTCTGAACAACACCCTGAGAGCAGAGGAACAGCGCCGCTACAAGCGAAATGGGAAGAAGGATGTACACGGTTGCACGCGTAAGGTCCACCCAGAAGTTGCCGATCGCCTCGGTCTGCTGGCGGGCGAATCCACGGATGAACGCGATTGCAACCGCAATGCCTGCGGCCGCCGATACGAAATTCTGAACAGTCAGGCCCGCCATCTGGACGAAGTAGCTGAAGGTGCTCTCACCCGGGTACGCTTGCCAGTTTGTGTTCGTCATGAAGCTGACCGCGGTATTGAAGGCGAGGTCAGGGCTTACCTGCGACGCGCCGAAGCCCTGAGGATTGAACGGTAAAAGCCCCTGGAGCCGCTGAATGAGGTAGAGAATGAAGAAGGACAAGAAGCTGAACGCGAGAAGCGCCCCCGCGTATTGCGTCCACCGCTGCTCCACCTCCTCGCGCACCCCTGAGGCAAGGTAGATGAGGCGCTCGACAGGCCTCAGCGCCGGATGCAGCCAGGTGCGACGACCGTCGAATACGGCCGCCATGAATGCGCCCATCGGCTTCGTGATCAGGAGTATCAAAGCGAAATAAAGCACGATCTGGAAGATTCCGAGTTGTGTCATGGCAACCTCAGAAGCGCTCCGGTTTCAGCAGCGCGTAGAGTAAGTAGAAGAAGAGCAGGAAGGCGATAACCCCTGCAAGCACCAGTTCCATAATCAGAGCCTTTCGCAGGCCTTTGTCAGGCCCCACATCGCAACAAAGAACAACAGCGCAATCAGGATGTATGCAATGTCAAGCATGTGAATCCTCCGACAACCAGCGTCGCGGTTCCCGCCGGACCGCGATTTCGCTCGGTGCATATCCACCCTTCTCGGTCAACATTTCCAGCACCTGAGATCAGCGTAAGGAACGAGGCATAAGGAAGTCACAAGCGGCGCATAAGAATTCCATAAGGACCGCGTAAGAAGTTTATAAAAGTCATACTCGAGAGACCCGCGGGTCGCTAGAATGCGGGTGTGAGCGATCGCCGTTCTCTTATGCGTGCCACCTCGCGGCTTGTCATTACGATCGTTCTACTGATCGTGGTGACTGGCGTATGCCGCAATCTGCCGGTGAACCCGACCACGGTCGGATTCGCCTATTTGATCGTTGTTCTGAGCATTGCCTCTACATGGGGGCTGCGAGAAGCCGTAGCAGCATCCGTTGGCGGGATGCTTCTGTTTAATTTCTTCTTCCTGCCGCCGACTGGAACTCTCACGATCGGAGACATCGAGAATTGGGTGGCTCTGTTCTCGTTTCTGGCGACGGCGATCGTCGCTAGCCAGCTCTCGGCTCGAGCTCACCGGCAGGCCGTCGCAGCACTACAGAAGCAGCATGAGCTCGAGCGGCTGTACGCGCTTGGCACAAGTATATTGCTAGACCGCGGCGAGGGGCCTTTACCCCGGCGGCTTGCTCAAGCCGTGGCCCGGTCGTTCTCATTAGCCGGTGTAGTTCTATACGATGTCGCAACCGGGCGTGAGTACATAGGCGGGCCGGAAGACCTGCGCGTTCCTCCACAGATCCTCACTGCAGCACTGTCGGGAGACATCGGATCCCGAACGGATGCGCTTGACACCCGGTTCTCGGTAATCCGGCTTGGTGGCAAGCCGGCTGGCGTTCTAGGTTTGAAGGGAGAGATCAGCGACACGACCGTAGACGCCATCTCAAATCTGATCGCCATCGGGCTCGAACGAGTGCGCACCCAGGAGGCGGAGAATCGAGCGCAGTCCGCACGCCAAAGCGAGGAGCTGAAATCTACCCTGCTCGACGCGATCGCACATGAGTTCAAAACGCCCCTGACGGCCATCAAGGCAGCTATCACGTCGGTCATTGGAGATCAGGGGATCCCGGAGACGCAACGGGAGTTGTTGAACATTGTGGATGAAGAAGCCGATCGCCTGAACGGGCTCGTTACTGACGCGATTGAAACGTCTCGAATTGAGGGAGGCAATTTCAAGCTGAACCTGACGGAAGTGCAGCCGGGCGAGATCATCTCTTCCGTTATTCGTCAGATGGGAACCCGACTGCAGGACCGAAGGATCGATGTGTCCGCAATTCCCGACGGCACTCCGGTTATCGTTGACCGTGAATTGTTGCAACTCGCACTTCGCCAGTTGTTCGACAATGCGGTCAAGTACTCGCCCGGTTTGGAAGGCATCCGTGTCGGTGTCGAGCGACGGGATGGCTCGGTGGTTTTTTGGGTTGCAGACGAGGGTCCGGGTGTGCCCCCCGCCGATCGGGACCGAGTGTTCAACCGGTTCTACCGCGGTTGTTCACAAAAGCACGGCGTGCCGGGTTCCGGGCTTGGATTGGCGGTCGTAAGGCAGATCGCTCGTGCGCACGGCGGCGATGCGATTCTTGGGGATACACAACAACGCGGTGCTCGATTCGAAGTTATCGTTCCCGCGCTGAGGGACGGCAATACATGACAGGCGCAAGAATCCTTGTCGTTGACGATGAGCCGCAGATCCGGCGGGTGCTCAAGAGTGCTTTAGCTGCTCAGGGCTACGAAACATTCGATGTGCGGAGTGGTGAGGACGCACTTGAAGCGATTCGTGAACGGCGCTTCGATCTGGTACTTCTGGATGTGAACATGCCCGGAATGGGCGGCCTCGAAGCTTGCCGGCAAATCAGACCCACTTCGGATGTCGCGATCATCATGCTGACGGTCCGGGATGCCGAACAGGATAAAGTGGCGGCGCTCGATGCGGGCGCGGACGATTACGTAACCAAGCCGTTTAGCACGCCGGAACTGCTGGCGCGCATCAGAGCTGCTCTGCGACGTCTACCCATGGCCACCACGACCAGCACAGTCCTTGATCTCGGTGATATTAAGGTCCATCCGTCCGACCGGCGGGTTACAGTTCGTGGCCAGGCGGTTCGGTTAACGCCCAAGGAATTCGACGTGCTGTTTTATTTGGCGAGCTATCCAAACGTGACGGTCGCCCATACAAAGCTGTTGCAGGCGGTGTGGGGACCGGATTACGGAGATCAGGTCGAGTACCTTCGCACATTCGTGAATCAGTTACGCAAGAAGATCGAAGCCGATCCGGCACACCCTGTGTATCTCGTTACCGAGCCTTGGATCGGATATCGGCTAGAGACCCAGGTGAGCTGACGTATTCAGACGTCCCGTTCCGTGTTAATCGCTCGCTTTGCAGCCTCATCAGCCGCCTGCCCACAACGAAGCGCTCAGCTGTTTTCGCCTCTCCGTACCGCCGCTGTGAGCGCCGCTTCGGCTCTCGCCTTCCATGAAACCCGGCTGCGTCGAAAGCTGCCGCCGCGTCCTATAAGCTTGCGACGGATAACATCTTCACGAGGTAGAGGCCAGTCAAAGGACCAACTGCGCAACATAAACGGCTGCATTTCGTCGATTGCGACAATGCGGCCGCGATCTGGACGTATATCTCGAAGCATTCATGGGTTTGACGCTTCAGTATGTGACAGCTTCATGGTCTGACGACGGAGCCGTCGAGCGCGCGGTCGGTACCGTACGGATGTCCGCGCTCCGAATTGGCGATCGGGTACTTTGCGGCGAGGTCCTCATTGACGTCGAGTCCCAGGCCGGGCTTGTCGGAACCGTACAGGTAGCCTCGACGGATCTCGCCCATGCCCGGCAACATCTCATGGACGCTCGCCCCGAAGTGGTTTTCTTCCTGAATGCCGAAGGCGGGAGTGGAGATGTCGAGATGGTAGGCGGCCATCTGGTTTACGGGATCATTTTCTCCACCTTCCTGAAAGGCCGTTCGGACGCCGTGAAGCTCGCACATGGCGACGATCTTTCGCATGGGTGTGATGCCTCCCATGGCCGCGATACGGCAGCGAGTGAAGTCGATAAGGCGGTCCCTGACGAGCGGCAGTGTTTCGTAGGGATGCGAGAATACTTCCCCTACCGCTTGCGGAGTTGAACTGATCTGGCGAATTTGCCGGTACCACTCGATCTGCTCCGGCGGCAGAACGTCTTCGATGAAAAACATGTGATACGGCTGCATGCGGCGACTGAACTCGACGGCGTTGATGCCGCTGAGGTGGGAGTGAACGTCGTGAAGGAGTTTAGGGCCGCTGCCGACCTTCGATCGGACGTATTCGAAAAGTGACGGAACGGTTGAGACGTAGAGGTCTTCGTCAAAGGCAGGGCCGTCGTACCCTCCGGAAGGTCGTTCGCCCTGACCTTTCGGGAAGAAGCCTCCGCCTCCATATCCACCGGGGCCGAACTGTACCCGGACATGGCGATATCCGGACTCGATGGACTGAAGCACGGATTCGACCGCGGCTTCCTTCGTGTCTCCGCCTTTGTGGTCGTAGCAGGCTACGGCGTCTCGTGTTTTCCCGCCGAGGAGTTCGTAGACAGGCATGCCGGCCCGTTTGCCTTTGATGTCCCAGAGCGCCATGTCCATTGCTGCAAGAACATTGTTATTGATGGGACCGTTACGCCAGTAAGTTCGATACTGAGCGCTGGCCCAGAGGTCTTCGATGCGCGACGGGTCCTTGCCGATGAGCCACGGGATGAGGCTCTTTTCGAGGGCAGTGATGACGGCCTCGGTCTGAAATGCGTTGTTGGCCGTACCAATGCCGTACAGGCCAGGCTCGCTGGTGATCAGCTTGAGGAAAACCCAGCGGTAGCTAGCACCCCCGCTGGTCTTGATGACCTTCGCGTCCGTAATGGTGAGAGGCGGAAGGCCGTTGGTTCGCTTTTCGTATTGGGCGTGAGCGTGAGCCGGAATAAGGGAAGCGGCTGCGGTGGCGAGAAAGCCTCGCCGGGTTGGCTTGACTGACATGGGCTTAGGCCCATGTTGTATCAGATTCGGGTAGTAGGTCTCCAGCGGGGCAGTGGCCTGGAATGCGGGCCGCCTTCGCACTGCCATCAATCACGCCCTGTCGTATTATTTGGACTGCCCCGCCGTGCGCTTTCTATGCGGCCCGGCTATGCGGAAGACCTCAACAATATAGCTGCCGGGCATCAGGCCCTTCACGAATGGGACGAGGCAATCGCGGCTGCAAGGGACGCCATCCGGCTGCGACCCGATTTCAGCTTGCCCGGAACAATCGAGCTTGGTCCCGGCAGCAGCGGCTCGTGAACGTAACCAGCCGGTACGTGATCGGAACATGCGCCGAGCTCTCGTGTTACTCCTTCCGCGAAATCCAATCCGGCTGAAATCGCACGTGTTTGATGGATTTTTGTTCCTTCCCGTTGTCGCCCGGGGCAAACGAGCTGTACGTTACGTGCACAGACCCGTCTCGAGCTTGAACAACCGACGGATAGTGATAGCGATGTTTCTCCATCCGTTCGAGATGGCGAGTCCACTTCCACGTCGCTCCTTCATCGTCGGACATCGAGACCGCGAGCGAATACCTGCCGGACTCGAGATCGTTGTAGACAATGATCCAGCGCCCGTCTCTCAGTGCGATCGCTTCGATGCTAGCTCCCGGATTCGGTAACTCTGTATCTTCCGCCGGTGTCCATGTCATTCCGTCGTCTTTGGATATGCTGCGATGGATTCGCTTCGGAGGCGGTCCATTGTCACGCATGTAGGCGACCAATGTTCCGTCTTTCTTGCGTACCAGAGAAGGCTGAATGTTGCCGTACCCGACGATGGGCTCGCTCGCGAACCACGTCTGACCTCCATCGTCGCTAATACCGACTAGAGAGAACGAAAATCCGTCGGAGTACAGAGGTAGCAGGATTCGGCCGCTCGGCAATTCGAGCGGATGGGTCCGGCTAAACCAGCCGAGACGCGACGTCAACTTATCGGACGCCATGGCGACAAGGCGCTGTGCTTCCCGGCCATAGGGCGTCGACCGCAGATCACGTTTGAAGACTTCCTGCGTACGCTGAACGATATTTTTCGGGATCAGAATAATGTTGTCCGCCGCACTCCAGCGCGGGGCGCCGGGGCCGCTGTAATCCGTGGACATCTTATATTTCATCAGCGCGGTTTCCCACTCGTTCGCGAGGATCACTGGCCAGAAGAGCCACAGGCGCTGCTTCGAATCTAGGAAGAGTGTCGCGTTCGTGTCAGGGAAACCAGGCGTGTCGGCAAGCTCGAATGGCGAACTCCACTCGCGAGACTTCTTCGATCTGCGAGCTCCCAGGATTTTCACATCATCGGCTGTGCGTTCCCCAGAGCCGTGGAACCAGCAGACAAACAGATCGCCATCCGGCAGCTCTACAATCGAGGACGAATGGTTATGCCAGCTCTCGGGCGGGAATATTAACTCTCCCTCGAGGCCCGGTTGGGTTTGACCGAGAGCAGGCATAGCGGCAGCGAATGAGAGAAGCGTGCGTCGCGTGATCATCGTATTACCAGGTGAGCCCCAAGATACTCTACTTTCCTGACTGGACCCATTCCTCGTCGAAGACGGCGTGGTGGATGACAGTCCTGCTATCGGATGTGTATACAAGGTGGATCTTGCCGTCCGCTGTTTGTACCGCCGACGGATACGCATAAGACTGCTTGGGTTCGGCGGCAATGTTGCGCTGGACTGACCAAGTCCTGTCATTATCTTTGGAGAGAGCTGCGACTAACGGCGTGCGGGAACTCATGCTGTCATTAAAGATGAGCACCAGGTTTCCGCTCTTCAGTTTCAGGAACTCGATTGCGGAGTTCGGGTTTCGGAATTTTGAATCGACCCCTTGGCTCCATGTCTTGCCGCCGTCATGCGATTCGGAGCGCACGGTCCAGCCGTCGGAGACCTTTCCGTAACCGCCGCCTCGACGACAGTAAGCGATCAGGTAGTCTTTCGCTACCTGCACTACACCGGGCTGAATGTTGCCTTTTTTTGAGCGGATGATGCCGCGCTCTTCCCACTGCTTCGTTTTCGAATTCAAGACGAGAAAACGCGACGTGCTGTCGGGACCAACATTTTCCGTATCCTGTCCGGTCTCGAGGTAAACAGGTAGCATGTATGCGCCGGTCTCAAGCACAATTGGTTTGTTCCGCACCATCATGCCTTGTTTGTCTGAGACCACGAAGCTGTCTGACCAGGTCTCCCCGTTATCACGTGAGATTTTGCCCTGAATTCGCGAGGTCGACCAGGTGTCGCCATATCGTACGACATAAAACAACCAGACAACACCATCGGGAGCCTGCCATACTACGCCATTGCCTACCGAGCGAAAGGGGTCATGCGCGAGAAGCTTCGGCCGCGACCATTGTGTTTCGCCTTTTTTCAAACGTGCGCCGAATACACCGGTGTTCACCGCGTACTCGCCTGCGCCGCCGTAATACACGAGATAAAGATCGCCGTTGTGGAAACCGGTGATGCAGGCCGGGTGCTTGTAGCGCCCGGTGGGAACTTCTGGTCCGAAGACACGTTCAAACCGCAGTTCGCCTGCGAACAATGCGATGCCAAGGAAATAGAGAGGAGCCGCTTTCATTGTAAGAACCTTCCGCGCACACTGAGGCTATTTGCGAATCAACCAAACTTCTGCGACCTGCACACCTCGTCCGTTGCCGCCCATGCCGGCCGGCTTCGTCCATGTCAGTTTCAGATCGCCATCCCTGGTCGCTTCTATGGGTATGTCGAATTCAACTGGTTGAAGATCCGTCGGCTTCGGCTTCATTGCATGAATTACATACCTGTCGTTCGCCGCGAGCCGTACGGGAACAGGCGTATTGTCGCCGCTATAGATAATTCGTACACGATACTGCGCAGTCCTGTCGAGACCGTGGTATTGCATCTCCATCGGCTGATCGTTGAGAGTTTGCGCTTCTGTCCAGGTCGACATGCGCAGGGGCGTGAAAGGAGGCCGAGCCGTGAAGCTTGTCATCGCTCCACGCAGGAATGCAGGGTCTTTATCGAAGCTGACGTTTCGTACCAGGTGCGGTTGATTCATCGGATCGCCCAAGTCATCATAGAAGCCACCCGCTCCGGGATTGGTCCAATTGAGGATAGCGTCGATCGCCTTCAGACGGTCGGGTTCATTCCCCATCGCGCGGATCTCGGAAAATTTCGCGCGCAGCCACGGACCGTTATTTAGAGGATGATCGATTAAGTCGAGGTTGGCTCCGCGGCCGACGGCGATTGCCTGATATCGCGGAACACTCAGTTGCATGCGAATGCTCTGGAATAGCGCTTCAGCGAGTTCAAACGTTCGAGCGCGCAAGTCGGCGGCGATCGGTTCCGGCTGAAGCGCTGCTTCCGCGGCGCCAATCGCTTCAAGATCGCCTCGGCGTTTCGCGTCGCGAAGAATGGTCAGGGCGCGCTCTTCCTGCGCGGATTCCGCTAGCAGACGCGATCGGATGTAAGCGTCGTAGTTGGCTCGATATTGCGCTTGCTGGAAACGCCAATTGAGCTTCTGCGCCGGTGTCGCTTTCGCTTCCATCTCGCGGAATTGCGCAAGCGTCGACTCTACACCTGTGTTCGCTTTGAGAGGCCCGCGCCAATTACCCTCCAGCGCGAGCAGCCCCTGCGCAAAAGATTCCGTGAGACTGCCACCGATGAAGTAGCGTGAATAATCTCTCAAGATGTCGATCACGTCCACATCGGGATTCCAGCCAAGCCCGCTCCAAACAATCTTGTTGACGTCGTCGTTGCAGCCTTCCGAGTAGGTCAGGAACCCGATCTGTTGTATTGGTTGCAGCGTCCGGAAGATCTGAGCCTCATCCAAAGGACGCGGATTTATCGGTTCGCGCTGAAGAGTAAGCGCGTAGGCAACGTCCCAGTCAGGCACGGGATACTGTGAACGGAGGCTGTGCGTGATATCGGGATAAAAACGAATGCCGTAGCGCTTCGGTAAACGCTCCCGAACTTCCTGAACGGACATTCGCTGCTGCGGACCGAAGACGACTCCATTCAACCACGCAGGCTCATTCTTAAGAATGGCAAAGAACTCCTCCATCCATTCGCCGCTGAAGCTTTGAGGCGAGACCCACATCTGGGCTTTGGGATGATACTTCCGCAAAACCGCGGCCTGCTTCTCCAGTAGTGCCATCAGGTATTTCGGCTGTGTGTGGCCTGGGTCGCCGCCCGGGACAAAAATGGCATCAATGCGCGGAACCTTGCGATAGACCTGTTCCCATTCGTTCAACGCAAATTCGACTGTCTTGGGATCTGCATAGTCTTTGTCCATCGCCGGATACCAGACCCAGACGTCCAGCCCGTAACTGTCCGCGATACGAGACATTTCCGTCATCATCTGCATCGGAGGCAGCGGAAAATGTGGACTGTCGTCATCATCATCGGAGCGGGGCGGGATCAGCTCGATTGCATTTGTGCCGAAGACAGCGAGGTCGCGAATGTACTGCTCCCACATTGCCGTCGTCCACCCGTCATAGGAATTGGTCTTGGGCCGATAGCCGAGCTGATGCCCCCGCAGCGGATATTTGGGAGCTGTGGAGACGTTCAGCGGCCTCGAGAGCTCTGCTTTCTGTCGCGAAAATTCGAGCGAGCGAAGGAGATGCCCAATGCCGAACAGAACACCACGCGCGTCGTTGCCCTTAACCGTCACGCCATTTGCATCGGTTCGAATCGAGTAGCCCTCAGCCGGACCCGAGCCGCGCTCGATTCGTACCGCCGGATTTCCGGAGCTCTCAAGCGGCAGTCTCAGACCTTCAGCCCGATTCGCCACTTCGTCGAGAAACATGTCGACCGCTTTCTTTTCCGCACCACGGAAATCGGCCGGCGCGACTACAACCGCTTTCGAGAGGTCAAGAGCAAACAACTGGAATGCGCTTGACGCAAGCAGCACGAGCAAGCCGCGTCTCAGATTTTTAGTCATGTTTCATGTTTATGGTAATCGTTTCAGGAATCGATTGTCCAAACGTATAATGGGGACTCGGAGCTTGCATGCAATTGCCCCAGCCGCTACGCGGCATCATACCTCCTGTGGTTACGCCACTCACCGGACGAGACACACTCGATTACCCAGGTCTTGAAAGGCTGCTGGAACGTATCATTTCGGGTGGATGTCACGGTATTTTCATCCTTGGCAGCACCGGCGAAGCTCAGGCGCTTAGCTACCGGTTGAGGATGCAGATGGTGCGCGAGACGTGCCGTGTGGTGGGCAATCGGGTACCGGTTCTGGCAGGTATAACGGATACTGCGCTTGTGGAATCGATCGAATTCGGAAACACCTGCGCAAACGCGGGAATCTCCGGACTGGTCGCGGCGCCGCCGTATTATTTCCGCATGGCGCAGAGCGATCTCCTGCGACATGCGGAATCGCTTGCGACTGAACTTCCGCTCCCCGTCTTCCTCTATAACATCCCCGGCCTGACCAAGCTTGCATATGACCCCGCGACTGTGGCAGAAGCGGCGAACATCCCCGGAATTGCGGGTCTCAAGGATAGCTCGGGTGATCTCATTTACCTGCAGCGTGTGTTGCGATTGACGGCATTTCGGCCGAACTTTAGTGTGCTCGTTGGTCCGGAAGAAGTGCTCGGGCAGGCAATGATGCTGGGCGCGCACGGAGGCGTTTCCGGCGGAGCGAATCTGCGTCCTGAACTCTACGTGAAACTGTGGTGTGCAGCGGAGCAGAAGCAATACGACGAACTGATCAGCCTCGGTAGGCGAGTGATGGAATTATCCGACGCATTGTACCGGGTCGGGGATCCAAGCACGAGCTATTTCCGGGGCATTAAGTATGCTCTCGAAGCCGAGGGTATCTGCAGCGGGCTTCCGGCGGCGCCGCTTGCGCCATTCACAGAACCGGAGAAGCAGATCATCCGCGGCTGGCTTGCCCGATGAAAACAGGACCGAACTATAAGTGGTCCGTCGTCTGGATGATCTGGTGTATCTCGCTGTTCAACTACGCCGACCGTCAAGCTATATTCAGCGTGTTCCCGCTGCTCGAGAAGGAGATGGGACTCTCGAGCGTACAACTCGGGCTTCTTGGATCGGCGTTCGCGTGGGTGTACGGCTTGGGCGCTCCGTTCGCCGGAATGATTGTCGACCGGGTGGCGCGCACGAAAGCGATTCTGTTTGGCTTGCACGCGTGGAGCGCGATCTGTGTGGCGACCGGCATTTCCCGCAATTTCACACAACTTTTCCTGTTTCGGGCAGCGGAAGGTCTAGGAGAGACGTTCTACTATCCGGCCTCGATGTCGCTGATCAGCGACTATCACGGTCGTGAGACCCGTTCGCGCGCCATGGGACTGCATCAGACCAGCGTGTATGTGGGGACCGTCGCGGGCGGATTCTTCGCCGGATTGGTCGGACAGTATTACGGTTGGCGGTGGTCCTTCTATATCTTCGGCGGATTGGGCATTGTGCTCGGCTTCGTGCTGAAGAAATTCCTGGTCGAGCCTGAACGCGGCTCCGTCGATGCGAAAACAGTCACGTCTGCGGTGTCCTACGGCGAGTTTCTTCGCGGCCTGTTCACGACACCGACGACCATGCTGTTGATGATCGGGTTCGTCTGCATGAACTTCGTTGCGGTCGTTCTGCTCTCCTGGATGCCCAAGTTTTTCTACGACAAGTTTCAATTAGGTTTGGCTGCCGCGAGTCTGATCGCAACGTTATTCGCCCAGGTCGCGAGCATGATCGGTTCGCCGCTTGGCGGATGGCTTGCGGATGTTGCGCGGGCTCGCATGCCGGGAGGAAGAATAATCGTGCAGGCGATTGCCGCTGCCTGCGCCGTGCCGTTCGTCTTCTTGTGCGGGCACACGCCGGAATTGACGATTGCCATCGCAGCTCTAGCATTTTGGGGACTGTTCAAAGGCTTCTATGACGGGAATATCTGGGCATCTCTTTTCGACGTGGTGCCGATCGAGGCGCGCGGCCGTGCTGTCGGTCTGATGAATATGGTCGGGTGGCTTGGAGGCGGCACCGCTCCTGTTGTGATTGGCTTTTTCGCACAAAGGCTGGGGCTCGGCGCGGCGATTGCGAGCGCGGGATATGTGTATGTTGCCGGGGCGGTTGTGCTCGGCCTTGCCGCTCTCGTGTCTGCGCCCCGCGATGTCCTACGCTATGCTAACCGTTCTCTACACGCGCCTTGATATCCGCGTACGCGGCGTCGATGAGCTCGCTTAAAGCGGCGGCGTTTATGGCCGTTCCGGGCCTCAGCTTCACATGACGCATGCGACTGCCGGCGCCTTGCAACAAGCGTGCCGGATCCCGCAACGCCGCGCCATGAAAGAAGCCCGCGTTGACGTGCGAAGTGAATACATTGACATAGCCGAAAGGCGCATCTCCCAAACATGCCACTGGACAGCCGTCATGCAGGAGCTCCCGGACTTCGTCCCCGCATTTCCGCATGACTTCAAACCACTGTCGCGCAATGACTCCCAACTCACCTCTACGCTCATTCATCCATGCATCGATGGCGGGATCCCGCTCGACAGCGCCGTTAAACCGCAACAGTTCCGTTTTCATCGTTGCTCCACTCTCTGCTTGACGCAAGGCCGAGACGGGTACATCGACGGGTACTTCGTTGTGTTCTGGCAAAGTCTCAATTGATCAAATTCGAGTTGTAATGCGACAACAGCACCTGGTAATTGGCATTATCGACCGTGTAGTTCCAAGTTCCGATGTTGGGTCCGAACACATCTATTTGGCGGTTTAGAGCCGTAATGAGTCTAGGCGGTAAGGCTCCGTTGACTGCTTCAAAAAAGCCTGTCACCGGCAGGCGATACCCCGGTAGCGGTGCTCCGCCAAGGTTCACCCCGTGAAACTCGGATCTCCAAAAGTAGATCTGGCATCTTGCGCACTTACGATGTTCGCCCGAAAACAAGCGCGTCATCAATGAAGAGACCCGCAGCAAGGAATGGCCACTACATTCGATCTATGATCGCGTTCAGAGTAGCGCTGGGACGCATTACTGCGACACACTTGTCGGCGTCAGACAAGTAGTATCCCCCCGATGTCAACTGGTTTGCCCTGCGCGGCCAGTAACTCCTGCGTGATCTTGCCCTCGGCCGCGGCCAGTGCCGCAGCTACCGGCGTGAAGCGCTGCTTCAGATACTCGTCCTCATCCTGGTCGGCTAGCGACTTTGCCCACGCCAACGCGAGATAGTATGTGGAACCGCGGTTATCGATCTCGTTCACCTTTTGCGAGGGGTAGCGGGCGTCTTCGAGGTACCGCCCGGTCGCTTCATCCAGCGTCTTCGAAAGGAGGCCCGCGCGCGAGTTACCCGTCTTTGTTGCTATCAGTTCCAGCGATGGAGCCAACGCGCAGTACTCCCCTAGCGAGTCCCAGCGCAGATGCCCTTCTTTCAGCAACTGCTGCACGTGCTTGGGCGCTGAACCGCCGGCGCCGGTTTCAAACAACTGGCCGCCCTGAAGCAGCGGCACAATCGAGAGCATACGGGCGCTCGTCCCCAACTCAAGAATCGGAAACAGGTCCGTGAGATAGTCGCGAAGCACGTTACCCGTGACAGAGATGGTGTCCTCCCCACGGCGAATGCGTTCGAGCGAGAATTTCATCGCGTCCACGGGCTTCAGCATCTTGATCTCAAGCCCGGACAGGTCATGGTCGGCCAGGTACGTCTTCACCTTCTGAATGATTTGCGCATCGTGACCGCGATCCGGGTCGAGCCAGAACACCGCGGGTGTACCTGTTGCCCTCGCCCGTGTGACGGCCAGCTTCACCCAGTCGCGGATGGGCTCGTCTTTCGTCTGGCATGCGCGGAAGATATCGCCACGCTCCACGCTCTGTTCGAGCAGAGTCTTGCCGCCGCCGTCTACGATGCGAATCGTTCCGTCGCCGGGCGCCACAAACGTCTTGTCGTGCGAACCGTACTCTTCGGCCTTCTGAGCCATCAGCCCCACGTTGGACACGCTGCCCATCGTCGCCGGATCGAACTGTCCGTTCTGTTTGCAGTCCTCGATCACTGTTTGATAGATGGTGGCGTAGCAGCGGTCCGGAATCACGGCAACAGTGTCTTGCAGCCCATCCTCTTTGTTCCACATCTTGCCGCCATCACGGATCACCACTGGCATCGATGCGTCGATGATCACGTCACTGGGAACATGCAGGTTGGTCCTACCTGCGCGGGAATCCACCATGGCCAAACCGGGACGGCCGTTGTAACAAGCTGCGATATCGGCTTCGATCTCGGCCTTCTTCCCGGTTGGAAGCTGGTCGAGTTTGTTGAGCACGTCAGCCAGTCCGTTGTTTACGTTGGCGCCGATTTCTGCGAGCACGCCGGCATGTTTCTTCAGGGCATCGGCGAAATATTCTTCCACACAATGCCCGAACATGACCGGGTCTGAGACCTTCATCATCGTGCACTTCAGATGCAGCGAGAACAGCGCATTATCGGCTTTGGCCGCGGCGATCTGCTCCGCATAGAATTTCCGCAGTGCCGTCACGTTCATGACTGCGCAGTCGAGAACTTCGCCCTCTGTCAGCGGGATTCTCTGCTTCAGGACTCTGACTGCGCCGGAGGAATCTGCGAATTCGATACGCGCCTCGCTGGCGGAACTCACCGTCACGGATTTCTCGGTGCCAAAGAAGTCCTGGTTGTTCATGTGGGCGACACGTGTCACGGAACCGGACTTCGGCCAGGGCTTCATCATCTTATGTGGATGCTTACGCGCGAACGCTTTCACTGCCGCCGGCGCGCGCCGGTCGGAATTGCCTTCGCGCAACACGGGGTTCACGGACGAGCCCAAGACCCCCGCAAACCGGGCCTGCACCGCACGCTCCTCTTCTGTCGAAGGCGCATCCGGATAGTTGGGAATGTTGTAGCCCTTCGCCTGAAGCTCCGCAATTGCGTCTCGGAGTTGCGGAATCGAGGCGCTAATATTGGGCAACTTCACGATGTTGGCTTCCGGCGTCTTGGCCAGTTGGCCCAGACGCGTCAAGTCGTCCGGAATTCTTTGTTCTGGCGTGAGGCGCTCGGGGAAGGCGGCTATGATACGGCCGGCGAGTGAGATGTCGGCCGTTTCGATCTCCACGCCTGTCCCTTTGAAATACGCTCGCAAAATTGGCAGTAGAGCGTATGACGCGAGCGCCGGCGCCTCATCGGTCTTGGTCCACGTAAGCTTCATATATCAATTGAGCGCAGCGATTAATGCGGTGGCAAGCTGAATGCGTAGGATAGCATGACCAACCCGCTGAATCACACGGCAAAGCATTGATTCCGTTCGTTGACTTGCGAATCTCGGCGCTTGCTATTTCTCCAAACCCCTCAAAATCTGGCGCGCCCTCTCTCTCCAAACGGGATCCGCCTCGGCACGGCGCAAGTACACTGCCGCCTCCTCGCGCTCGCCCACCGCTGCCAGAGCCGTGCCCAATCCAGTCAAAGCCCTCCCCGATTCGGGTTTCGTTCGCAGCGCCTCCCGATACTGCGCAATTGCCGCCCGCTCCTGACGCATCCCGAGCAGCAAATCGGCCAGCGTCTCCCTCGCATCGCCGAACTCCGGATCCGCCTCGAGCGATCGCTCCAACTCCCGCCTTGCTTCTTCATATTTCGCTTCACGCCCCAACATCATCGCGTAGTTGTAGCGGGTCGCCGCATCCACCGGACGCAAGCGGAGAGCCGTTTCAAATTCAAATTGCGCTTCCTGGGTCTTGCCTTGGCTCGCCAGCAGTTGCGCAAGATTTCCATGCGCATCGGCGTAGTCGGGACGGACACGAATCGCCTCCCGGAAGTCCGCCTCCGAAAGCCGAAGAATTCCGAGATTATTCCACGCCTCATACAATTGCGGGTCTACGTCGATCGCCTTTCGCAGCGCGTCCACTGCATTCGCCGTGTTTCCCTGCGCCTGATAAACCAAGCCAAGCTCGTGCCAGGTCTGCGCCCGCTGCGGCGCCGCTTGTATCGCTTTCAGAAGCATCTGCGCCGCCTCTTCGTTTCGCCCCGCCCGGCGCAGCGCCGTTCCGAGCTTCTGCAGGGCATAGCCAGACTCAGGCATCCGGCGCGCCGCTTCCCGGTAATTAAGAAGCGCCTCATCGTATTTGCGCTCGCGGTCGAGCGCCTCCGCCAACTCCAGATACCATTCCCCGCGCTTCGGGGCATGCTTGGCAATCGCTGCCTTCAACTGCGGAATTCCCGCTTTCAGATTGCTGGACTGTTTTACTTGCGCTACGGCAAGGTAGAGTTCGCCCTCCGGCGTCGGCGGCAGCTTCGCGGGATAGTACGGCACTACCGGCCCGCGATACGCATCCCTCCGTTCCTGCAACTCCGCCAGCAAGTCTCCCGTCCGGCTTTTTCTTCTGGATATAGTGATCCGTCACGGACACGTGAATCACATCCTCCGTTCGCCGCTTCGGCATATGGCAACCGGTGCACTCCGTCTGCGCTTTTACGTGCTCGCCCTGTGCATGGCAGGAACGGCAAGTTTCGTTATACTCGCGCGTCGCCTGCACCCGGTGCGGATCATGGCACGTTGTGCAGGTCATTTTCCCCTCGCTCTTCAGGAAGCAGGCGGATTTTCGCAGCCGGTAGGCCGCGCTGACAATCTCAAATTTGTCGTCGCGCTGCGTTCCGGGCGCATGATCGAAATTCAGCAGGAAATCCGCCAGCCGCTCCCCAGGCCGAAAGGAAAACGGACCCCGGTCATAGCGCTGCAACGCGTTCGGCAGGGGAAAACTCGTTGTCTCCAGATGGCAGGCCATGCAAATTTCCATCTGCCGCTCCGGACTCAGCCGGCCCGGATGCACGATGGCTTTCCGTATCTCCTCGGGCTTCGCCTTCGCCCCCGCCAGTTGCACATGCCGTGCCCCGTCGCCATGGCAGCGCTGGCAATCGATGCCCTCCGGCAGATTCCCCTCGTAGATCGCCTCCGCGAAGGGCTGCTCATTCCCCGCCGGAATCTTCGGATACGCGTTGTGACAAAACATGCAGTCATAACTGATCGGCCGTCGAAAGCCGTCATGGTCCGGCCGGTCATAGCCCGGATTCATTGCCCAGTAGCCGCCCTTCTCCGCATACCAGCCCAACGGCAGTTCGAGCAAACGGCCGCTGTCAGTCCGATGCAGATACGCCCGCGCATGATTGCCCGACCCCATCACGTAATCCACGCGCAGTTCCATCACATTCACCGGCTTGCCCGCCGCATCGAGTTGATGCCGGCGCTGATAGTACTGCCCATCGCGCGCCGGCATCGTAAAGTAGCTCTCCGACGGCGCGTGAAAATAGGTGTTCTTCCGAACCGAAGTCCTCGGTGATACGCTCCGGCGTCAACCGGTAGAAGGATCTGCCCATGCCGTCTGCCGGTACGTTTCCCAGATCTTGCGATGACAACCTGCGCACACCTGTGAATCCGCATTCGCAACTGTTGTCAAGAGGACCGCGCAAGATCAACCGGGAACGGCATCGCCACGTTAGATTTCGTATGTCTAACAATACTTCTTTGGCGGAATCCCCACTGTTGTGATAGGCTTTTCACACTGACAAGCTTCGGGACATCGCTCCTTCGCGTGCGAGCTCAGACCCGATCAAAATTGAATCGTTGGGAGTCAAAATGCAACATACAAGTAGCGCCGCTAGGGCGTTGATTGCGTCCCGGGTTGCCGGCCTGGCCGCAGCTCTACTCTTGCTTTCTACCGCTCTCTATTCGGCCAGAGCGGCGCCGCTACTATTCAAGGTACTGTGCAGGACGCCTCCGGTGCCGCCGTGCCCGCGGCGACGGTTCGCATCGTGAATCAGGCGCACCAACGTCGCCATCGATACAACGTCGAACCAAAGCGGTTTCTTCTCCGCCCCAGGCCTCAATGCGGGCAAGTATATGGCCACCTTCAGCGCCCCTGGCCTGAAGAAATACGAAGTGGCTGTTACTCTCGCCAATGGCCAGGTCCTGGTACTTAATCCAACTTTGAGCGGTAGGCGACACGACCGAAATAGTTACGGTCACCGGTGAAACGATTCAGCTCGCAACCTACGACAGCGGCACTGTCAACACTCAGCTCGATTCCGCGCGCATCAACCAGCTCCCGCAGAATGGCCGCAACGTGCTCGGCCTGGCGCAAAACACCGTCCCCGGCGCTCGAAGCCGGTGGAACTCGCGCCAACGGCCTCATGCAGGAGGGCATGGAATATTCGCAGGACGGCGCGCCGATGACGAATCGCAACTTCGGCGGCGAAGGCAATGCGGCGCAGGCCACGCTGCCCGACCCCGACTCCGTTCAGGAAGCCAGATTCGAAACACTCAATTCGAGCGCCCAGTTCGCCACGCCGGCCACCGTCATCCTCACCACCAAGTCCGGCACCAACGACTTCCACGGTTCGTTCTTCGAAACCGCGCGCAACAATTATTTCGGCATCGCCAAAGCCCGGCAGAATCCCGCGAACTTCGCCGCGCCTCACTTGGTCCGCAACGAATTCGGCGGCTCCGTCGGCGGCCCGATCTGTGATTCCGAAGCTCTACGACGGCAAGAACAGATCGTTTTTCTTCTTTCGCCTACGAGCGGTTCTCGCTTCGCCAGGCGTCTAGCCAGCTGGTGACCGTCCCGACCGTGGCCATGCGAAACGGCGATTTCAGCGGATTGATCAACAGCGCCGGCATCCTGCAGCAGCTCTACGACCCCGCCACGACGCAGACGGCGGCCCAGAACTACGCCCGCGCACGCCGTTCCCCAATAACCAGATTCCGATCAACCGCATCAGCCCGCTGGCCAAGACGCTCTATGCGGCGACGCCCCTTCCGACGAGCTGCGGACAACCCGCTCATCAATTCGAATTTCAACGACACCAACAACATCACGCAGACCGTTCCGAACATCACCTTCCGCCTGGATCACGTCTTCAATGAGAACAATCGCGTCTACTTCCGCTTCACCGACATCGACCAGCAGCAGCAGGCCCTGCGCAACTACCCGGCGAATTCGCCGGCGAACATCGAGGGCGGCGGACTGCCTGCCGGCGCCACGGGCTTCCAGCGATCCCGATCCAGACCATCAGCGGCGCCTTCGGGTTCTCGCACGTCTTCTCGCCGACGTTCTTTTCGCCGAAACGATCTACAGCATGCAGTGGCAGCGAATGTATGTCGAGGGCAATGAGGCTTCGATGGCGAACTACGAGCAGCAGTTGGGCTTGCCCAATAACTCTGGGCAACCCGGGTTTCCCGGCCATCGGCGCTCAGAACCTGATCCTATGCCTTACGGCGGCTCCCAGTGGAATTACGGTATGAGCCAGCGCCTTTCGACGCTCGATGAGAACCTGAATAAAATCTGGGGCAAGCATCAGTTGGCCTTCGGCGGCCGCTGGCGCCACGAGAAATTCGGCTACCTGTCGGACCGTTCGCCCGACCAGATTCAATTCACCAACCTCGCTACCGCCATCTATGACCCCGCCTCCGGCGCGAATTATTCGCCGCGCGCCAATACCGGCTATTCTGACGCCGACTTCTTCCTTGGCGCTGCCAGCAGCTATCAGCAAAACCGAACGCCCCTTCAACAACGTGCAGCCTGGAAGAGTTCGATTTTTACCTTCAGGACAACTTCCGCGTGAGTCAGCGTCTCACTCTGAACGTGGGCCTCCGTTGGGAGATGCATCCCGCCGCGCGCGCAGCGAACGATTACATGGTGACTTTCGATGTAAAGAACAACGCCATCGCCACGCCACGCCCGCTTGATTATTACCTACAGAATGGCCTGCACCACGCAGGCGCTCGTCACCAACTTGCAGAACCTCGGAGCGAAGTTCGAAACCTTCGAGCAAGGAGGACTGCCTTCGCACGGATTCGATGCGAGCAATGGCAATGTGCTTCCTCGTTTCGGCTTCGCCTATACACCTCCTTTCGGCCGCGGAGGGACCGTTATCCGCGGCGGGTACGGCGAATACATTTATCCTGTTCCGGTCCGCAACTCCGTCCGCTATCTCACTGCCAGTTATCCCTTCACCGCCGGCTATTCGCAGAACTATACGGCCGCCAACTTCGCTCCTGATGGCCTCCCCAATTAGCTCCTTCGCGGACCCATTCCGGTCGTGGCCGGCCTGAACAGCAGCGACGTCGTGAACACGAATTCGACGACGGCTCTGCTGCCGGGCATCAGCATGGGCACGACACCCAATGCCAAATATCCGCCGGCCCGGGTACGCGAAGCGAACTTCACCATCGAACAGCCTTTCCGAGACGGTTCGGTCGTGCGTGCAAGCTATGTCTACACGCATGGCTGGAACCTCGACCAGAACTTGCAATACAACAATGCTCCCTCCACTTACGTGTGGGAGACCGCGACCGGCACTACGCCCCCGACCGGCACGTATGCTTCGACAGCCACGCGCCCTTACGACCAAACGCTCTGGGGCGGCAACGTGCTCTCGACCAAGTACGGATGGTCGAACAACAACGCTCTGCAGCTGAATTATCAGCGGACTTACCGCAAGGGAGTTGGCTTCCAGATCTTCTATGTCTTCTCGCGCGCGTTCCGCGTCGGTGGAAACACCTTCCGCGACAACCTCCTGTATCCGGCCGCGAACTATGCGCCTGGAGTGATTCCCGCAGGCATGGATACCGGGACACTGCTGGAGCCCAGCAAGGAGTTCAATAAATTTCAGAACTATAAGTTGGACACAGCGATTCCACTACATCGTCTGACCTTTAACGGCATCGTGGACATTCCGGTAGGTAAGGGCAAGCGCTTCCTCGGCAATAGCAACAAGTGGGTGAATGCCCTGGTAGGCGGTTATCAGGTTGGCATTCGTCGGCACCATGGTTTCTCAGGCGTTCCAAGTCTCTTCCATCAACTGGGGAGCCGGCAGCCCGATCGAGCGGTATAAGGACTGTCTTCCGATCACTGATTGCCGTAGCGGTGTTTGCCGTCCCGGCAATCTCTGGTTCAACGGCTATGTCGCGCCAAACCTCATCAACACGCCAAACGGTGTCCAGGGCATTCCGGACGGCTACAAGCCCTATCTGGCTCCGATCAACAATACTCCGGGAACAACCAACTTTGGCAATAACAACGTGACTGTGACCTTGAAGAATGGACAGCAGGTCCTTACCGCTTATTCACCCGCTCCGGTGTACTCCACCAACTACTCCGCGGGTGTGAATCCTTACTCCATGACGGTTCTCCAGGGGCCCAGAAATTTCCAATCCGATATCTCGCTGTACAAAGTTTTCGACCTATCTGAGCGCTGGAAACTCCGCTTCAACATTGACGCATTCAATGCGTTCAACATCCAGGGCTTCACCAATCCGGACATCACCAGCGGAATCCAAACGTTCCAGAACTCCTATTGGACGCCCCGCCAAATCCAACTGACCGCCCGTCTCACCTTTTAATCCTGAAGAGCCCCCAACACGGGGGCTCTCATCCCTTCTCTAATTTTTCCGCCCGCGCACTCACCATCCAGCATGCAGCGGTAAATCGGACTTCCGCTCCCTGAACATAAGGATCGAAGGCGGCGCGTACCCTTTGAATTACCTGGGCACGAGTCCCCTCCTCTATCTCTTGAAGCATGCGGCCGACCGGACCGAGCCGTGTCAGGTAAGGGATCAACTCCTTGTCCGGCAGAGTGCAGCCGATATCAATGCGTCGAATATCGATGTCGGCCCAGCCGCTCTTCTCGAGAATCTTGTGGACCCGGTCGCGACTCGCGAAGGCGAACTGCCCCGGCGCATCTGTCTGGCGAGCCCGCAGGTTCGGCAGGATCGGCGCCGCGGCACGCTCGGCCGTGGTCATGAACGGATTTTCCGCCTCACTCCTCCAGGCGATGAACCGGAGTTCGGCGTTCTCCGCCGCGGCATGCCGCAGATTCGCAAAGGCGCGGACAGAGTCCTCGAAGAACATCACGCCAAAGCGCGAAATGATCATGTCGAAGCTTCCGGGCTCAAACCTATGCGCCTCCGCGTTGGCGCAGAGGAAGGTTGCCGTCGAGCCATCCTGTTGGGCGCGGGACCGGGCAGCGGCGATCATGGCATCCGAAATATCGATCCCGACGCATTGGCCCCTCACTCCCAGAGTTCGCGCGACTCTTAGCGTGGTGCCGCCGGCGCCGCAGCCGACGTCGAGGATCCGGCCCCCGGGTCCAAAGGAGACTGCCTCGACCAGCAGGTCTTCGAACGGTTTGAACATCTGGTCAAGCGACACCTGCAAGTCGACCCAGGCGCGTCCTGCCGCGCCGTTCCACAATGTCGCCTGCTCGTTATCGGTCTGGGGTGTAGCATCCATAATCGTCGTCCTCAATTGCCGTCTCGAATCGGAAACTGTATTATGCAACTTCAGGCGTAAATCGCCCCAGCGATCTCCTCCGGATCCGTGCAAGAGCTTCACGAAACGTACTCTACTTCCCACCATTCTTCGCGCGAGCTGGCACTGTCTTCCGTACGGCGGACGCCCTCGTCCGCAGGCGCCCCCCGGTCGCCCATCACCAGCCCTGCTCGTACCGGATTCTGCTCGACATAACGGCAAAATTCTCCGAATCCTTCAACCCCAAAAATGCCCGATAGTCCAAAACTACCCATTCGGAGTCGCAGCGCGTAAGCACGCGATTTCCGGTTTCATTCCGCGTTGTGCCCCCGACTGAGGTGATGCTTCACAGCTTCAGAAAAACTGATGATCGCCTAAATTTGGCCCGACGCCTCCCGCCAGTGCGTATCGCGTGTCCACTCGGGCTGGCTCCAGAGGCGAAATCCTCCTACAATCGCGTCGGCGTTGTTGCCGAGACTTACTCCAAGGGGGAGGGCGATGAGATGCTTAGTTTGGCCGCCACCGAGGATCACATAATCGGCTTGAAGACCGTGCTTTAGTAGCGCGACCACCTTCTCAACGTGACGTTCCCATCTTTCTCTGCCCAGGCGTTTATAGCCACGAAGGCCCAGGTAATCTTCGTATGTGCGGTCGTTACGATAGGGCAGATGTGCTAGTTCCAGAGGCTGCAAAAGTCCTTCCACTACAAGAGCCGAACCGAGGCCGGTACCAAGTCCGAGGAACAGCATCCGACCGCCTCGATAGCTGCCCAACGCCTGCATGGCTGCATCATTCGCGATCCGCACCGGCTTGCGGAAGGACTGTTCGAATTCAAACCCTACCCAGCCCGAAGCCAGGTTCTTTGGCTCTTCAGCAGGTCTTCCTTGGACAATCGGACCCGGGTATCCGATGGAAATGACATCGTATTCCCAAGCCTCGGTCGCCTTGCGCACGGCCGCCACCATTTTCGCGGCAGTCAATTCTGGCCCGGAGGGAACCTTGAGTCGCTCAGCGCTCGCGCTCATACCCATCTTGATATTGCTTCCTCCGACATCGATGACTAAGATTTTCATTTGGTTGGTTTCAATCTCCCAAGTTGGCTATCTCGCTCTCGGCTTCGCGTTCACCATCCCCATCGTGCTCAACCTGCCCCTGAGCGGGAGGCGAAGCGTTGCAAGCGCGACGTGAGAACGTGCGCTGGAACTCCCGCGTTGTTAGCTGCAACTGTCCAGTGTCCTTCTCCTGGATAGGCAACCTTGCCTGCCAACTCTGCAACGTCGCGTCGCTCGCAAGCGCTCGGCAGTGAGGCCGAGAATTTAGGATGTGATGACGCTTCCGCTTGCGCATACTTGAGACACATTGGCTAGATTAACTCGTATTGATGATACTCGGGCCTGATGGCGCCGCCCTGATTGCTCCTGACTAAGCCGGACTCTACAGGCAATAACTACAGGCCGGGCACACATCGGCGCCGGCGCGTTTAGGACATGTGACGCGAGGCGCTTTGAGAGGATATGATACGGCGAAAGCTTCTCGAGAGACTCTTCGGGCCGCAAAGCAGGCTGTCCTCTCTGGTAATGCTTGACGAAGTGTCCTATCCGGTAGTTTGGCCGGCTGCAAGTTCAGACCGGTTTTACGAGATGATATGGTCGCCAATGAATTCGAGCCCGTGAGGCTCTCAGATCGGAGAAAGCCGAAGTGGATCGACGGAAATTCATACACGCGGCGACCGCAGGGACGGTTGCGATCGCCACTGCTGTCAAACGTGCCAGTGCCCGGACGTATTCCGTTCCCATTATCGACACACACGTACATTTGTATGACCCTTCTCGCCCTCAAGGTGTGCCATGGCCGGACCCTGCGCAAGTAAGCATTTATCGGACCTTTTTGCCTGCGGACTACCGCCGGATTGCAGAACCCTTCGGAGTGGTAGGCATGATCGAGGCAGAGTGCAGTCCGTGGGTCGAAGACAATTATTGGGTTCTGGATGTGTCTGCTAAAGAGACGATTGTAGTGGGAGAGATCGGCGATTTGTTTCCGGGAAAGCCGGATTTTGGCGAGCATCTCTCACGGCTGCACAAGAACCCACTGTACCGGGGTATCCGGTTCGCATATTTGTGGGGTCGGGATGTTGGGGCGGAGATTCAAAAGCCGCAGGTAATGGCCGACCTTCGGCTGTTATCGGACGCAGGACTCACGCTGGATTCGGGCGGCGGCCCAAAAGATGTCCCCAACCTGCTGCGAATCACCGACCAAATCCCCGCCCTCCGGATTGTGATCAATCACTTGCCAGGCGTTTCGATCCCCGAGGAACCGGCGGCCCGCACTGCCTACCTGCAGGGACTTCGGGAACTCGGAAAACGCCCTCAGGTGTATGTGAAGGTCTCTGAAATCTTTCAGCGCGTCGATGAGAGGGGCCGCCGAGTGACGTCGGGCGGGCGAATCCCGCGTGAGTTGAGTTTCTATCGTCCGCGCCTGGATGAAATCTGGGGGATCTTCGGTCCGGACCGGCTGCTCTTTGCAAGTGACTGGACCAACAGTGAGCCGATGGGCACATTTGGCGAGACGCTGGACCTGATCCATCAGTATTTCACGCAGAAGGGTCCGGAAGCTGTCGAAAAATTCTTCTGGAAGAACTCCCTGGCTGCATACCGGTGGGTGAAGCGTCAGGCTAATCAGCCCGGTTTGTCTAAACCGGCAGCGCGCCACTTATAGCGCGCCTGAGATGGAACGTTGATCCATGCCGGGAGCGGCGCCGGGTTGCCGGGATTCGGCGCAGCTTTGTTCATTGGCCCCTCACATCTGGCGTTCGCGAAGTCCCTCTTTCCACCCGCCGAATAGGGGCGCACGAAGCGCACGTTCCATCAGTTCCGGACTCTGCTTCGTACCCTTATACAGCGCGACGACATCGGCTACGCTGATACTGCCCGGGACGTGCGCGACCTTCTCAATCGCATCGCCTGCCGCGAGGTCCCCCTCGTCCACCACGGAGAAGTAGATGCCGGGCCGCTCGCTTTGCCAGAACCGCTTCACCATATCGTCGCGACCAAATCGGATTCCGAGTTTGTAGCAGGGCATTCGTGGTTGCGTAACCTGCAGGATTGCTGAGCCAACGCGGAACTGGTCTCCAATCTGGACTACGTCTTCCTCAGCCCTCGCGTAGTGAGATTCTCGCCAAAGTTGCCGAAGACCAGCTTCGTGTCAGGCAATTGGTCGCTCCAGAACGCACAATGCGCTTCCGGATAGCAATACACTGCTTGTACGGTCGGCCGTGGACCGTCAAGTCCGCTTGCGTGTCGCCCGCAATGTTATGTTGCGTATTCACATCCGAGTTCCTGGGGATCCTTGCCGATTCCGGTGTGCAGTCGGTGAAATACCACGATGATCGCCCAATCTGAATGCCTACGCGGGGCGGTGCGTACGGACCATTAAGGAATGGTGTCTCGACAGAATGATCATGTTCGGTGAAGATGCCGCTGCGAAAAGCTGTACAAGAATTCACGGCGCGTTATCACGTTGAACGCGACCACCAAGGACTCGGTAACCGTCTCATCCTGCTTGATTCGGCGCATGTGGGAACGACCGGTCAGATCCCAGCGGCGCGAGCGACTTGGTGGAATGCTCAACTACTACTATCGTGAGGCGGCGTAGAGTCACGAATACGTGATCGCATTTTGCACGGACCGTAGTGACAAGCGGATTAAGTACGCGCACGCTTCAGGACATCGATCCGGAACAGATTACTGGTATTTTGTGTTCTGTTTGTCTTACCCACAGAACGTTCATTTAGGCAGATGGACTATTAACACGACAAGCTTGACATTACAACGCCCTCAAGTGGTTCGATCCAATAATTGGACACTACGACCGTTGGAAAGCGCTTGTAGTAGCGAGCTACCAGCGGAATTGTCTACGGTATACTTTGGTCTGTCAAAGTAAAGCTGTGGGCCGCAAACTTGATGTTTTCCAGCACCTGTTGCACTTACTGGCCGTCCTCTTGCCGTTTTGTGGGCTGCCAGCCTACTCGCGTACAGGAATCGAACTGGACGCTGATGGTACAAGCGGTCGCGTCATTGTTCGCGGTCTCGCGATCCTGACGGCTGGCGAGACGTTGGTGCTTTCTTCAAGCCGTGACTATTCCGGAAAAGTGCTTGAGCGCAAGCGTTCGGTTCGTATTATCTTCGACGGTCGTATACCCAGTTCACTAACGGTACAGCCTGGAGCCAAACTGCTAATTGAAGGGCAGGCCGAAGAACTTGTTGAACTCCAGACTGAGCCTCCCGATGCGCCGAACAAAGGAGTTCTCGTAGTCGAACCGGATGGCAATGCGGATCTGAAACACGTCTCCTTCGTCGGTATCGCACTTCGTATCGGCGGCAGCGGCGACTCGCTGTCTCATGTTGCCGTACAGTATGCCGGTAATCAAGCAGCTTTTACTTTCGAAGGGGCGACCGGAACATTCGACCACCTCTTCGCCCATCATTCGAGCGTCGGTTTCTTGTTGACAGCGAAACAGGGAAAAAGCTGCCGCCTCGTGATTCGAGATTCTGAAATTCGGAGTTGTTCAAAGGGGTCGCCTGGCTCGACTTACCTGAGCGGGGGTGCCATAAAAGCGGTGGCCAATCCGCGAGGCGCTAAACACAGCCTCGAGCTATCGCGAGTCGATTGGGACCCTTCGTGGGATGAACTTGATGCTGCTGACCTTCGTATGTCGGGACAGCGGCCCCGGATTGTAACGATGGGAGATTCGATTGCACAGGGTTGCTGCAAATATGTGAATTTCTGGAACTACTTGCCGGGCAACGATGACATCCATCACTCGTGGCCCTATCAACTACAACAAAGGACGAGCGCCTACTTCGTGATCAATAAGGCGGAGGGTGGTTTCGTTACTGGACAAATGCTGGCGCAACTTCCCTCAGTAATCGAAAGACTCCGTCCGAGATACTGCTATCTCGGCGGAGGGACGAACGATCTGGGGGCGAAGGTCCCGCCGGGGCTCGTCGTTCGGAACTTCGAGACCATGTGGAAAATGCTTAAAGCTGCGGGCGTGGTCCCTGTCCAACTGGCGATTACGCCGAACGTCATATACCCGGAACGAGAATCAGAGATTGTCGTTACAAATGCGTTGTTGCGCGAAGCTGCCCAAACTGCGGGAGTCCGTTACGAGGACACTTACTCGGTTCTAGCGCAACCATCCGGATGGGGTCTGGACAAGGCCTATGACCCGGGCGATGGGTTGCACTTGAATCTAGCTGGATATCAAAAGATTGGTCGATTCCTCTGGCTTCCCGAAGCGCAGAGTGAGCAATGATCCGGAAATGGGAGACGCGTGTATCGACGTAGGTTCGTTTCCGGGATATTAGGGCTGCCCGTTGCGCTGCTCGGGCAGTCGACACTGGATTCTAACGAATTCCGGCCGAGAGGTGACTATTACAACGCGACAGTGCCTGAGACACTGGATATCGCCGAATGGTCGAAACTTTCATTGAGTGGCTTGCTCGCGGCGACAACTAACACTGAGATGTGCGACTCCGGTTTGTGTCTTCATAATCCGCTCGGAGAAGCAATCCTGCTTGGCGAGGCACATGAGTGGCCGCGCTGATGATGTTGAGAAACAGGCAAACTTCTTTCGTGGACTGTTGCAGCCTTTGGATAAACAGCAGGAAAGTTCAGCCGTTGTCAAAACAGTTCAATCACTCATGAGCTTTTTGATTCACAATCAGATCTATCCGACTGCCCGGCTGACAAGGAGGATCGGTCAATTGGCCGATGATCTCCGTCCGACGGCGGCCCATTGGACGAGTGGTGGGGCGTTCGCTGGACTTTCGTTACGAGCGCTAAGCCGAGTCTATTCATTGCTCGGTGACGAGCGGTACTTAGACGATTGCAGGCGGCTCAAGGTTTTGTTGTCGGCCACACGCAATCGGCTGCCGGAAGCCAACCGCCAAACGCTTTTTTCGAAGCGCCGGCAAGGACAAGCTGAGCTCTTGCTGGGGCTGATCTCATATGCGCGAATAGCCAACGATGCCAACGTGAAAGAGTTTGTCCGCCAATCCTATGAACATTTGCGGACACTCGGTATTAGCCGAATCGGACTCCTGGGAGAGCCTGCCTTAACATCCGCCATGACGTGTCTTGCAGTCCAGTTAACTGACCTTGGAGTAGGTGACTATTGGGAAGACATCGATCAATATGTGCGGAACGAACTGGTCCGAGTGGAGAACAAACGCGCCAGCACGATAGAGCTAGCGAATGCTACCGTAGGTCTCTATGCTGCGTGGGAGGGCACGCTTCGTTTCAGTCACAACGTGGCTCAGGTCAATCTTCTGTTGAACCGCGCATCGCCCTGGGTTGATGTAGATAGCTATCTCCCTTACGAAGGAAAGGTTGCGATACGCAGCAAGGCTCCTTGCAGGCTATTGATTCGCATACCGCGCTGGGTTGACCGCTATAAGGTGCGTTCGTTGTATAACGGCCGACTGTCGGGTCCCACCTGGTTCGGGAGATACCTAATGTTCGATCGATTGGGAAAGGGGGACACAATTACTGTGAGTTTCCCGATCGTAGACTTAACCGAGACACACGCATTCGTGTCGGGCAAGGACCCATCGACTAAGGTAACGCTTGAATTGCGTGGAAACACTGTCGTGAACCTAACGCCGAGCGCCAAGATTACCGGTATTCCTGAGTACTCGAAGGAACGATATGACGACTCTCCGGCGCCCGAAGTCCAGGTGATTCGATATGCTTCCCCAGTTGTAGTGGAATGCTGAGGTGGCCCTTCTCTCGTTTACTATGCGTTGGCGTAGGGTAAAAAACTCGAAAGGATTCTGAATCAGCGTCCTGAGAAGATCCAGATTGGATGAAAAACTGCCAATGGGTCCGTCCCCTGGCGTATGTGACGGGAGTGGTCGATCAGGAACTCCTACTTCAGGTCGAGTATCTCGCCGCCGAGAACCGGATTCTCAGGGCGCATGCCCGAGCTCGGCTGCGTCTGTCCAATGAGTAGCGGTTCCACCTTTGCGGAGAGATCGGCAAGTGTCTTCAAACAAGTAGATGGCTCACGTCGTCGCGTTCCACAATGGCGTGGGCTCCGGCCTGGAAAATCCGCGACAAGTCGGAACCATTCTCCCCCCGGGTGAAGACTGAACAATGGCGAAGGGCAAGCTATCAGCGAGGAAAACAGCATAGCGAGCACTACTCGGAACAAGTTCGTCGACATGAGTTCCGATATTGTGGGGGGATTTCAAGAAAACCGCACCAACAGACAGGTAGGTCCGAGCAGGCTACTGCGGCGATTGTCGATGTTGCCCTCCCAGAACCGGGGGCATCTCGGGCGAGGCATCCCCATCCCATCTTGGATCCGAAGCCCCCAAGTTCACTCCACGGCCGTCGCGGAGAACGGCGTTGCCAATTCCGACCACGCCACCCCCGTAGTCGCCGAGTACCTGTAGTTCATGTCCCCATTGCGGCCAATTTCGCAAGAACCGATTCAGGGATCCTGGCTTCTACATCAATTGAACAGCCGCCGACCACAATCTTTCCGAAGCGCGCCGCCAGAGCCTGCTGAATGTTCATGCCGAAGTCGGCAACGTTCGATATAAACTGCGCTTGTGACGCTGGCTGCGTGATGCCGCCGGCGAAGCCAAAGCTGATGCGGGCATCATCCTTCTGCATGAAACCGGGCGTGATGGTGTGCAAGGGCCTCTTGCGACCGGCCACGCTATTTGGGTGGCCGGGCTTGAGCACGAACCCTGCGCTGCGGTTCTGGAGCGAAAAGCCCGTGCCCGGCGCCACCAGCCCCGTGCCGAAGCCTTGCGCGTTGCTGCGAATCAACGAGACCATATTGCCGTCACGGTCGACCGCTGTGAGGTAGGTGGTGTGCTGGCCGACGCGCTTCAGAACTTCCGCCGCGTCCGCCGGCGCAACAGCGCAGTCAGCTTTTTCAGAGCCGATCATGCCCGCTCGCAGAATGGCGAATTCCTTGGAGGTCAGTACAGGGAGTGGGTTTTCAGTGTGCCGAGGATCGCCAACGTATCGCAGCAGATCGGCAGTTGCCAGCTTCTTCGCTTCGATCAGAATGTGCAAACTCTTAGCTCTGTTATGCCCGTATTGATGCAATGGAAACCGCTCCA
>CAWHYW010000037.1:0-128787 GCA_963833675.1 Bryobacteraceae bacterium
CTTTGAGCTACTGCTCCAGAAGGGAGCTGGACAGGTGAACACCGCCACCATGTTGCCCGCTACAGCTGCTAGGCGGACGACGAATAACATCAGGAACGGCCCCCCGAATAATTCGAAGGTAACGGCTCTTCACAACGCAGCTGCTTTTGGTCCGGTGGAATCGGTTCGTTATCTTGTTAAGGCGTCAACGTCAACGCGCGCGACAGCCGCAATCTCTCACCACTGTTTTTCGCGCTGGCTACCGAGTACCCATCGCTGGAAATCGTTCGGTCCTTGATTGGAGCAGGCGCGGATGTCAAAGCGCCTGATAGCAGCGGCGACACGCCGCTTGATTGGCGGAGAAATTCGGCTATCCGGAGATCATTGCCGAACTGAGGAAGGCTGGCGCTGACCACGGAGTAAAGTATGTGGCCCCCGTGCGTCTGACCGAGGAGCGACCGAAACCAGCGGTCGCATTGCAGCGTGCTGTAAAGTTGCTCGAAACAAGCAGCGCAACATTCTTCAAGGGGAGTGGATGTGTTGGCTGTCATCATCAGCCATTGGTGGCCCGCGCGCAATTTTACGCCAGGGCGTCAGGTATTTCGATCAACGAGGAAGGGGCGAAGGAGCAGGCGCTACAGATGAAGTCGTTGGGAGTTGGCCTGACGGAAGACTACCTCCAGGGCATCATTCCGGGCGGCGGCGCGAGTCGGATCGCCGAGACCCTCCTCGGGCTACGGGCAAGCAACGTAGCGGCGGACGGAATCACCGACGCCGCTGTAGTCGCTATAGCGGAGTCCCAGGAAGCCGATGGTAGTTGGACCGGGGAGATGTTCAACACCGGCCGCCACTTACTCAAAGTCCCTTTGCGGCCACGGTGCGTTGCATTCGCGCTTTGCAGAGCTATCCCATTCCGGCGCGAAAGGAAGAGTTCACAGCGCGCATTGCCCGCGCTCGCGCCTGGCTGCTGCAGACAAGGCCTCTTACTACCGAGGACGTGGCGGCGCGACTGCTAGGCGTTGCGTGTTCTGCGGTTCCGGCGCGAGACATCGAAAATGCAGCTAAGGCCCTGCTCGCTTTACAGCGTTCCGATGGAAGCTGGGGTGGAAATCCGCACATGAAGAGCGACGCCTACGCAACCGGCGGAGCTCTGGTTGCGCTCGCGGAGGCTAAGGCGATAAAAGTCACCGATCGCCGGTATCAGCGCGGAGTGGAGTATCTACTCTCGACCCAGTTTCCTGATGGCTCATGGCACGTGCGCAGCCGGGCAATTAAGTTTCAGCCCTATTTTGAGAGCGGCTTCCCATTTGGCCACGATCAGTGGATTTCGGCAGCTGCTACCGCTGGCGCGGCGCAGGCGCTTGCGCTCAGCATACAAGGTTCGACAGTTACATCAGGAGTAGGTTTTGCAACCTTGACGAGGTAAGCGATCCAGTCAAAGGCGCCGCTCTCCTTCGTCCTGGCGAAACAATCAGTCGCAGCACTCGGAACTTTATATTCCGCACTCCCTCAACCACTTAACCCCAAAACCTCTCTCCGGCCTCAATCCAGGATGCCAAAATCGTGTCAGGAGCGAGCGCTTACCCGGCGCCCGCTCCATTTTTTTGAACGGAACTCATATGGCATCAGAACGACAACGCCAGGCGAATCGTCGCAACGGCAGCAAAGGCGGACCCAGGACCGAAGCCGGCAAGCAGCGCAACCGCGAGAACAGCCTCAAGCATGGACTTTCTTCCTCCACTCTCGTAGTCCTCCCAGAGGAACACCAGCACGAGTACGAAGCAATCCTCCACGGCTTTCGCGAGTCCTGGGCGCCGCAGGACGCAACCGAAGAAGCGCTCGTCTTACGTCTGGCGCAGGCGCACTGGCGCAGCCTCCGCTCCCGTCGTGTCGAGACTGGCATCCTCCACATCACCGCTGCGACCGAGCGCAATCGTGCGCGAAAGGTCGTCGAGGGCTGCCCCGAACATCTAAGTCCGCATAACGCCATCGCCGTAGGATTCATGACCGGGCCGGAGGAACGCTGGCAGATGTACCTTCGCTACGACGGCGCCATCTCCCGCGAATTCTTCCGAACACTCGAGATGCTCACGCGTCTTCAGAAAGCCCGTCAACCAAAGAAACCATCGCACGAGCCGGTTATCGCAGCCGCGGCCGGCGCAATGTCCGATTTTGGGATTCGGTCCGTTTCGCAGATGAGCGCTGCGCCCGCGGTTCTCACTGAAGGAAAAGAACTGACTCATGAGTCGAAAGCTCGAGCATTTGGAAACGCTCGGCGGCCTGCTCACGCAGCTCAGAACACACCTGACCGCATCGGCCGAAAAGAAAGGCACGTAAGGCGATTATCTGCGGCTGCTCGAGTTCTACCGCGAAACCAGCGACGAACAAGCGAAGGAAATCACCATCGGCTGGGTCGAAAACGACACTCCCGCAATATGAAACCATCTCTATCTAGTGTCATCGTGAGTTCGGATGATTCGAATCGGCCAAGGCTTCATGGGATAGGACAATGAGTCTTACAGACGAAGACAAACAGTGGATCAAAGGACAACTCGAAGGAGTCGAAACACGTCTGCTTACCGAATTTAACAAATGGGCATCGCCCATTGAAGCGCGTATGAGAACTCATACCGCCACGCTGCGCGCCGTCGATGTCCAAATGGAACAACTGACAGAGCGCGTGACTAAGCTCGAAGGTCCTCACTCGCAATGAAGTCTGGCGAGCGAATGAGAGCTGGTCGAATGCCGCCAATTTAGTGTAGGATTTCTGCTATAGCTTATGTCGAAACAAAGCCGGCGAAAATTTCTTGCGACTTCGGCCACAGCCACGGCGGCGGGCGCCATGGCTGCCCCGCGCCGCCTCCTTCTACCGCATCCGATGCGGAAGTTTACACACGGCTGGGAATCCGGCCCCTTATTAACGGCGTGGGCGTCGTGACGCATCTTGGGGGCTCACTAATGCCGCCGGAGGTCGTTGCAGCTATGGAACAGGCCGCCAAGTATTTCATCCCTCTCACGGAGCTGCAACGGAAGGTTGGCGCACGTATCGCGGAACTGCTCGGCGCAGAGGCAGCTATGGTGACAGGCGGCTGCGCGTCCGCGATCACGATGGGTACCGTGGCGTGCGTCGGCAGAGGCGATGCAGAGAAACTCCGCAAGCTGCCGGATACGACCGGCATGAAGAATGAGATTGTCCAGCAGAAGACGCATCGCGGCGGATATGAGCAGCAGATGCTTCTGGTTGGGACCAAGATCGTGTGGGTGGAAACCCGAGAGGAACTCGATCGAGCGATCAATGACCGCACGGCAATGATGTTCTTCTATAACGAAATGGAACCGGAAGGTCAGATCAAGCGCGACGAATGGATCAAGGTGGGCAAGGAGAGAGGCGTGCCGACGTTCAACGACGCAGCCTCGGATACGCCTCCGGTGGAGCGCCTTTCCCAATACATTCGGGAAGGCTTCGATCTGGTCGCGTTCTCGGGTGGAAAGGCGCTTCGAGGACCGCAGTGCTCGGGGTTGCTTTTGGGACGGAAGGAGTTGATCGAAGGCGCGATTCCGGCAATGAATCCCTACGCGAGTATCGGCCGGGGTATGAAGGTCGGCAAGGAAGAAATGGTCGGTCTGCTGGCGGCCGTGGAGCGCTATCTGAAAGTCGACCATGACGCTGAGTTCAAGGAACTCGATTCGCGTGTGCAATCCATGATCGAGACGCTTTCGAAGATTCCAGGCCTCAATGCGGACCGCCATCTGCCTCCCATCGCCAATCATGTGCCGCACCTGCGCCTTACATGGACCGAGGACGCATTCAAGTTCAAAGCGGGAGAGGTCGCCAAACAGTTGATGCAGGGCGATCCTCCGATAGCGATCTCGCCGAGAGGAGAGCGTCTTCTGCACGTGTCCGTATGGATGATGCGCCCCGGTGAACACCAGATTGTGACCAAGCGACTGAAGGAAGTGTTCACGGCTTGATTACGTTCAAGGGAGTCATCCCGGTACTACAAACACCTTTCCAAGACGACGGATCTCTGGATCTGGAATCGCTCGCCGCCGAGGTTGAGTACGTGATCGGCGCGGGAGCCGACGGCATGGTATTCCCCGGATTCGTGAGCGAGTGGTGGAAGCTGGCGTCGGAAGAAATCGAGCTTTGCGCGCGGACGATCACGAACTCGGCTCGAGGCCGCGCGCCAGTAATTCTGAATGTTACGGCTCAGTCGACATACGTGGCTGTGCAGCAAGCCGAATGCTCTGCATCGATGGGCGCCGATGGATTGATGTGCTTACCGCCATTTGTAGTGCCCAGGTCCTCCGCTGCGCTTTCGGGCCACTTAGCCGCAGTGCTCGGAGCGGTTGACTTGCCGCATATCCTTCAATATTCCGCTTCGCTTACGGGCATTCACATGGAAGGCAGCGAGCTCGCGGCCCTCCATGACAAGTACCCGCATCTGGGCTGTATCAAGGTTGATTTCGTTCCACCGGGTCCGGCCATCAGTCGATTGCGCGGAGCGTTGCCGGAGAGCTTTACATATCTGATCGGATTTGCAGGGCTGCAGATGCCGGATGCGCTTGCGCGCGGTGCTCATGGAGTAATGGGTGGCGCGGGGCATGTGCGGGAAGACCTGGCGGTGTGGTCGGGCTTGCTTGAAGGCGGTTTCGATAAGTTCGAGTCGCTGCTTCCGCTGCTCAATTCGGAGATGCAGACTGTGGATCTCTCGATTGCAACGCACAAGTGGCTGCTGAAGCGGCAGGGCGTGTTTCGGACGGCGCATGTACGCCTTCCCGGCCCGGAGTTGGATGAGTTCCAGGCAGCCGAGTTGTCGCGCAATTGGGAGCGCGCACGGACTTATCTGGGTACCGCGTAATCGCACGTTGTCGCTCATTGTGAACGAATGGTAAATAGATTGTAAATTACGGTATCGAAGGAGATTGCTGTGCGGATAGTTCTTCTAAACTGTCCACTGGAGGTTTGCATCCCAGGTGGATTTATGTCTCCCCGATCCTTATGCTTCACGACTTCCGCAACGATCGCCCTTCTGACGTTCTTAGCGGGTAACGCATCAACCGCATCCATTGGCTACTCTCAGACAAATTTAGTCTCCGATATTCCCGGGTTAGCAGCGAACACCGACCCGAATCTGGTGAATCCCTGGGGGATATCGTTTAGCCCCATGTCGCCATTTTGGGTTTCGGATAATGGAAAGGGACTCGCCACTCTGTACGACGGTTCGGGCATGCCGCTGTCTTTGGTGGTTTCGATTCCGGCGCCGGGAGGCGGCGTCGGGGTGCCGACCGGACAGGTCTTCAACGGCATGGGCGCGTTCTCGGATGATCTCTTCCTTTTCGCAACGGAAGGTGGAACCATTGCGGGCTGGAGGGGAGCGCTCGGCACAACTGCCGAAACACTCTTTGACCACTCGGGTAGCGACGCCGTTTACAAAGGGCTTGCGATTGCCACGATCGGTTCCCACCGATACCTATACGCCGCGGACTTTCATAACAATCGGATCGATATATTCCCAAGCGCCGGCGCTCCCGAGTTGGCCGGTCGCTTTACTGATCCCAATCTTCCTTCCGGATACGCGCCGTTTAACATTCAGAAGATCGGCGACAAGCTCTACGTCGCGTTTGCGAAGCAGACACCCGGAAGTGATGACGAAGATGCCGGACCCGGACGGGGGTATGTCAGCATATTCGACCTGCAAGGCAACTTCTTGCAGCGCTTTGCGTCTCAAGGCAGTTTGAATGCGCCTTGGGGCATGACGATGGCTCCTGCATCATGGGGCAATCTCGGAGGTAGCGTCCTGATCGGCAATTTTGGCGACGGCGTTATCAACGCATTCGATTCGAACGGGATGTTGCTTGGCCCTGTTGCCGACGCTCGTGGGAAGAACCTCGTGAATGATGGGCTCTGGGGACTTACGTTCGGCAATGGGGCTAACGGCGGAAATGTGAATTCGCTTTACCTCACCGCGGGATTGGACGACGAGAGTCACGGCCTCTTCGCGCGCATCGATCCCGTGCCGGAACCTGGCACATTGAGTCTGCTTGCGACGGGGCTCCTGATTATCGTCGCGCGGCGTAATCGAGCGCGGGCCTAAGTTTGCCTCACAACCCGCGGTCCGAGTTGCGGCATACTCGTGATTTGCGGGTTGATTACACACGCCTGTTGCCACGCGCGATTCCCGCCGAGGCTCCAACCAGCCGGATCGGGAAAACCTTCGGCAACCTGCATATTCGGCCGAAGCTTATCGTTCTGCACAATCTGTTTTTCCTGGTGTTGAGCGTTTCCGTGTATTTTGCGGTGATTCCGCCGTTCGAACGCCGGGTGGCGTATGCGAAGACAATTGAAATCAGTCTGGTTAACGAGATCTTCGCCGCCGACCGGCCGCTATTGCGTCTGCCCAAGATTGCTTCCTACGATTACCGCGAAGGAACCGCGCGGCAACTCGAAATTCCATCTGAGATTCGAGATTGGCTGGATGAGCATCCTGGAGAAGTGTGGCAAAACAGCCCGCAGAGCGATTTTCTTTTCCGCAAAGACCCGAAGACCGGACTATTTCGCCGGATCACGCTTCCGAATCTGGTCTACGACGAGGTCGTAGAGAGGGCGAAGGTAACACTGCTGGTCGTGCTCGGAGCGCTATACGTGCTCGCGGTTGCTTTGCTGGAGTTTGTGATTATGCCGCGCTACGTATACGGGCCGATCCAACTCATGCTCTCGGCGGATGAGGCGACGCGGCGGGGTGACCACGAGCATGAACTGATCGATGAGCGTTATATCGCTGGCGATGAGATCGGTCAGATTATGCAATCGAGGAATCAAACGGTGATCCAACTCCGGCAGGCTTTGGATCACCTTGAGGCTCAGGACCGGCTGGCCAGTTTGGGCTTGTTGAGCGCCAGCGTCGCGCACGAGATGAATACTCCGCTCGCGGTGCTGCACGGGTCGATCGAAAAGCTATTGGAGACGGTTCCGGAAGCGCACGCGCAAGATCGTCTGCAACGGATGTTACGCGTGACTCAAAGGTTACGCACAATAAGTGAAGGATTAGTTGACTTCGCGCGGGTTCGCAAGCAGACCACGGAAACCGTAAGCTTGAAAGCAATTGTCGATGAAGCCTGGAATCTGGTGGCCATTGATGAAAAAGCGAGTCAGGTTCACTTCCAGTCGGACATTGGCGACGAGAACGTCGTCGGGAACCCGGACCGCCTGGTTCAGGTTTTCGTCAACCTGTTTCGGAACGCGCTGAATGCAATCGGAGCCGACGGGCACATCTGGACCCACGCCCGGAAGTACGGTCGCGACGGTAAGTCGTGGGTCTGCATTCATGTCGACGACGATGGTCCTGGCATCCAGCCAGACGTTTTGCCTGACATTTTTGATGCCTTCGTTTCCAGTCGTTTAGATGCGAAAGGTACAGGTTTAGGCTTAACTGTTGCGCAAGGAATCATTCAGCAGCATGGCGGCACTATTCACGCGTCCAACCGGCAAGGTAGGGGAGCTCGCCTCGAGGTAGTGCTCCCGGGAGCCTGACTATAGCGTTTCCCGATCGCGCAATCCGAGGAGATAGAGGATGCCATCCAGGCCAAGCGTGGAAAGCGCCTGCTTGGCGCTCTTGCGGACCAGCGGCTTGGCCCGGAACGCAATACCCAGGCCTGCGATGTTGAGCATGGGAAGGTCATTAGCGCCATCGCCTACCGCGATCACCTGCTCGAGGCTGAGTTTCTCCCTGTCGGCGATGAGCCGCAGGTATTCGGCCTTCTTCGCGCCATCGACGATTTCACTGACGACTTCGCCGGTGACCGCGCCTTCGTGGACGTGAAGTTCGTTCGCGTAAAGATAGTCGATGCCGAGTCGCCGCTGTAATTCTTTTCCTACGAACGTGAATCCTCCGGAGAGGATTGCAGTCTTGTATCCGAGCCGCTTCAGCGTACAGATCAGGCGCTCTGCTCCGTCCATGAGCGGGACGCGGTGAGTTACTTCTTCGAGAGCGGATCCCGGCAAGCCTTTCAACAGCGATACACGTTTTCGAAAGCTGCCCTGGAAGTCGAGTTCGCCCCGCATTGCGGATTCGGTGATCTTTTGGACCTCTTCGCCGACACCAGCGAGCTTCGCGAGCTCATCGATAACTTCCGTCTGTATCAGCGTTGAATCCATGTCGAAACATACGAGCCTGCGATTCTTCCGATAAATCGTGTCGTGCTGGAACGCGATGTCGATGTCGTGATCTTCGGTCAGATGCGCGAGGGCGCCGCGCATCGCGTCTTCATCGATGGGTTCTCCGGAAGCCGCGAACTCCACACAAACGCGGTTGGGATGCGATGGACCCTGCAGCGGAGTTCGACCGGAGAGCCGGTCGATACGATCGATATTCAGGCCGGCGTCCGTAATGATCCCGCTGACCGCGGCGAGATGTTCGCCGGAAATGTTGGGTCCCAAAATCGCGATGAGGAATCGCCGCTTGCCCTGATTTTCCACCCATTGCTGATATTCTTCGGCCGAGATTGCGGTGAAGCGGATTTGTACTCCTACTTCGTGAGCGCGCAACAGCAGCTCGGTCATGACCGGGACACGATCGCATATCGTCGGTCAGTTCGACGAGAATGCCGAGCGTCAGGGCGTCATGGATGACCGCCTGCCCGATATCGAGAATGCGGGCGTTGAACTCGGCCAGCACGCGCGTGAGGGAATTGGTGACACCGGTCCTGTCATGACCGGTGATGTTAATCAGGAGTACCCGCGACTCCGACGAATTGTGCATCTTTCCCAAGTTTAAGCGGGCTATACTGGTGGCCTCGACGGAGGAGGGTTCGTGGATAACGTAGTTCTGATTACCGGCGCAAGCACCGGATTCGGAAGGGTTACGGCGGAATTACTCGGACAGCGCGGCTATCGGGTCTTCGCAACGATGAGGGATACCGCGGGACGAAACGCGACCGCTCGCGGGGAATTGGAGGCGCTCGGGCTGGAGGTGCTGGAGCTTGACGTCACGGATGATTCGTCGGTGCAGAAGGCCGTCTCGGACGCTCTGGGGCGGGCCGGGCACATCGATGTAGTCATCAACAATGCCGGGTTTGGAAACTTGGGTGTGACGGAAGCGTATACGGTCGATCAGTTCAAGCAGCTCTTCGAGACCAATGTGTTCGGCGTTGTTCGCGTCAATCGCGCGGTATTGCCGTCGATGCGTAAGCGTGGGAGCGGGCTGCTGATTCACGTAAGCTCAATTGCGGGAAGAGTCACGCTTCCCTATATGGCGCTGTATTGCTCGAGTAAATATGCGTTGGAGGCGCTCGCGGACGCATACCGGTCGGAGCTAGCGCCTTTCGGTGTCGATTCAGTAGTAGTGGAGCCGGGCGCGTTCAATACGCCGATCTTCGAGAAGCCTTTCTTCGCCGCGGAGCGAGCGATCGAACAGGAGTACGGGGAGCGCGATTATAGTCGCCGGATTCACCAGACGTTTCAGACAATCCTCAGCGATCCGTCCACACCTCCGGTATCCACCGTCGCCGATGCGTTTCTGCGGTTAATCGAGACTCCGGCGGGACAGCGGCCGTTCCGCACCTATGTGGGAAGCGGGACCGAGTTCCTGGAACCTTACAATCAGATCGCGGAGCAGATTCGGCAAGGCACGGCCGAGCAGTTCAACATCAGGGAGACGCTTACTCTCAATGGACACTGAACTGGCGCCTAAGCACTGATATTTACAAAGCGTTACAGGCAAAGGTATGACTTGCTCCATCTCTTGTAGTGGAGGACAAAGGACATGCCGGTACAAGAGATGCCTGCCGCGGTACGAGAAGCAGCCCCTGCGAGGAAGAGAGCTGTTCCGACACCGCCCGCGCGAAAGACTCGACCGAAGACTTGGATTCTAGCGGCCGGGCTAATCTTGCTTGTAGCCGCCGGATTGATTTGGAGAGCGGTCGACAAGCCTGCGCCAATTGCGTGGGGATCGGCTCAAGTACACCGAGGAACAGTCACAAAGACGGTCAGCGCCACCGGTCGGGTAGACGCGTTGACAACGGTGAACGTCGGCAGCCAGGCCTCGGGCACTATCTTAGAGATTTACGTTGATTACAACTCGCCGGTAAAGAAGGATCAGATCATTGCGCGGCTCGATCCGTCGCAGTTACAGGCCCAGCTTACCCAGGCGACGGCGAATCAATTGAGCGCAACAGCGGCCATCCAAACAGGACAAAATGCCGTTGTTAGCGCCGATGCAGCGGCTCAGGCCGCTGACTTCAACGTTGAACGCACGAAGTCAGTTCAAGCGGACGCGCAGAGAAATCTGGAACTGACCCAGCAACTGGTGAATGAAGGCGTAACCGCTCGTCGTGACCTGGATACCGCAAAGGCAGCGGTCGCGCAGGCGGCAGCCCAGAATCAGCAGGCGCTTGCGCAAGCCAATCAGGCCAAAGCGCAGGCCCAATCGGCCCGCTCGCAAGTGACCCAGGCGCGCGCGCAGGCGCAACAGGCCGCCGCGTCAGTGCAACTCGCCAATGTCAACCTGGAGCACACGATCATTCGAGCTCCCATCGACGGTGTCGTCGTTGCGCGAAACGTAGACGTAGGGCAGACGGTGGCAGCCAGTCTTCAGGCTCCGACGCTGTTCCTGATCGCAAACGATCTCAGCCGGATGCAGGTGCTCGCGGACATCGATGAGGCTGACATCGGCCAGCTTGGTCCGGATAGCCGCGTGACGTTTACTGTCGATGCGTATCCGGCGGACGTATTTCACGGGCGTATTGCGCAGATTCGCCTCGCGCCGCAGACAGTGCAGAACGTTGTGACGTACACAGCTGTGATTCAGGTGGATAATCCCGATCTGAAACTCAAGCCTGGGATGACGGCCAACGTCACTGCAATCGTGGCGGAACGTAAAGATGTGATAACCGTTCCCAATGCAGCTCTTCGCTTCCGGCCAGCGAACGCGGAGCAGCCTCAGCGTGGAAAGCAGGGGCCGACGATTTGGAAGATCGACGGCGAGCAGTTGACGCCTGTGGCAGTGAAACTTGGTGTGACGGACGGCGTTGTCTCTGAGGTTATCTCGGGAGATATCAAAGAAGGCGATCGAATTGCCACGCCGACTGCTGCCAACGCGAAGACTGGCGCCACGCCCAGCGGAACGCGGAATCCCATGATGCCCATGGGCGGACCGCGCGGAGGCCGCCGTTAAGGAGAACGTCCATGGAAAACGTAATCGATGTACACGATCTCCACAAGGTCTACGACTCCGGAGAAGTCAGTGTCCACGCTTTGAAGGGCGTGTCTCTCGCGATCCGCGAAGGCGAGTTTGTCGCGATCATGGGCACGTCCGGCTCGGGCAAATCGACGCTGATGAATATCCTCGGCTGTCTCGACCGGCCGACGTCTGGTATTTACATGCTCGACGGAATCGATGTTTCCGAGCTGGATAAAGACGCCCGCGCGGAAATTCGAAACAGCAAGATCGGATTCGTATTTCAGGGCTACAATCTGCTGCGCCGGACGAGCGCGATCGAAAACGTCGAGTTGCCGCTCTTATACGCCGGCGTGGCACCGGCGGAGCGTGTAGATCGCAGCCGCCGAGCGCTTGCGATGGTTGGGTTGGCGCATCGCGAAGATAGCTACCCGAACCAGTTATCGGGAGGACAACAGCAGCGGGTAGCGATTGCTCGGGCGCTGGTCAACAATCCGTCACTGGTACTTGCGGACGAGCCGACCGGAAACCTGGACAGCAGGACTGCAGTTGAGGTGATGAGCGTGTTCCAGCAGTTGAACCGCGAGCAGGGAATCACGATCGTGCTGGTCACGCATGAACCTGATATCGCGCAGTATGCGGAACGCGTCGTCGTGGTTCGCGACGGGCTGATCACGTCGGATGAGGTTGTCGAAGACAGGCGTGACGCCGCAGTGGAGGTGGAGGCATTATGATCGGCGCAGTTCTCAAGATCGCTCTGCGAGCCCTCGCTCGCAATAAAGGCCGTTCCGCGCTAACGATGCTCGGAATCATCATCGGTGTCGCCTCGGTGATCGCAATGGTGAGCCTTGGCCAGGGCGCCCAGACGCAAGTGCAGCAGCAAATCGAGAGCATGGGAACGAACATGCTCATCATCTCCGCGGGCAGCCAGCGAACTGGCGGCGTGCGTGGCGGAGCAGGCACGAGCACGACCCTGACACTCGATGATTTGCAAGCAATCCAACGTGATGCTCCAGCCGTGACGTCGATCAGTCCGAGCGTTACTGTGCCGGTGACGTTGATATTCGGCAACGGTAACTGGGGCACTCGCGCGGAAGGTGTCGCGCCGACGTATCTGGCGATTCGGAACAGATCAGTGTCTTCGGGCGAGTTTTTTACGGATACAGACATTCGTACGGCTGCTCGGGTGGCTGTGATTGGCGAGACGGTCTCGCGCGAATTGTTCGCCGGCGCTGACCCGGTCGGGCAAACTGTTCGCGTTCGCAACCTGCCGTTCCGGGTTGTCGGCGTGCTCACTGCGAAAGGTCAGACGCAATGGGGGCAGGACCAGGACGATACCGTGCTGATCCCCTATACGACGGCGATGAAGAAACTACTGTCGACGCAGTATATATCTCTCGCGTATGTGTCGGCCGGCAGCACCCAGGCAACGTTCGACGCCGAGACAGAGATCGGCGGCATTCTTCGCCAGCGGCACAACATCCGGAGCGGTCAGGAAGACGACTTCACCGTCCGCAATCTGACCGATATTGCCGAGTCGGCGGAAGCGACTACGCGGATCATGACGATGCTGTTGGGCAGCATTGCCGGCGTGTCGCTGCTGGTAGGTGGAATCGGCATCATGAACATCATGCTGGTGTCGGTCACCGAGCGTACTCGCGAGATCGGGATTCGTATGGCGGTCGGCGCGAAATCCAAGCACGTTCGAACCCAGTTCCTGCTGGAGTCTCTCGTGCTCGGTCTGGCTGGAGGAATCGTAGGAATCACGCTTGGAATCGGACTATCGGCGGTGACCTCGAAGGTGTTCGGTTGGCCGGTCATTACGTCGGCCACGGCGGTGGTTGTCTCCGCGTTGTTCTCAATGATGATCGGTGTCTTCTTCGGCTACTATCCGGCGAAGAAGGCCGCGGCGCTGGATCCTATCGAAGCGCTCCGCTTCGAGTAGGAAAGCCAACCCAAAAAAAAGGCCCCAAAACTTGGGGCCTATGGGAAGAAACAAATGAAAGGAGAATCTACCGACCTCGTCCACCACCGCCTGAATGTCCACCGCCGCTGGAACGCTCGCCGCCACCGCCTCTCGGGCCTCCACCTCCGCCGCCGGCTTCCGACCTTGCAGGCGCACTCATGCCCCCGCGCGGTCCGCCGGACGATTCGCTGCGCATCCCTCCTCCACCCTCATTTCGAGGAGCCATCTGGGGCGTGCCCCGCATCCCGCCGCCGAACGACTGCCGCTCCGAACGTTCTCGCACAATCGGTGGACTGATGCGGACAGCGTCGCCGTTGAAAGCTTCACTTCGCGGCTCAGACCGCGGCATTGCCTGCCGTTCGGATCTGGGCGAAACGTTATTGCGCCAGCCATTCTCGAAATTGCTTCCGGCCTCTCGTGAGGAGGCTCCGGGAGCCGCATTGTTGAATTCACTCCGGCTGCCGAACCGACGCCAATCTCCGGACTGTCCGGAACTGCGCTCGCTCCCGCGGGCGCCCAAACCTTCCGAAGAACGTTCCGCACGAACAGGCGTGTGCGTCGTGTCGCCCTCGCCGATCCGCCGCCATCCCCGGCTATCTATACCTGTGGACCTTTCTGCCCGGCTTGGCCCGGCCGCGGGTTGACCAAAGTACGCGGACCGTTCGGAGCCGCCTCCCGCGGTACCTGGTGAGTCGACACGTGGTGAACCGAATCTACGCCAGCCGTTCTGATCCGAAGGATCGACGCTACCGGTTACGTGATCGGATGCGCCGGACGTATTGAATGTCCGGATGTGCTCAGCGCCCGCGCTTCGATCGGCACGAGTAGCCGGAGGCTGAGACGCGCCAACAGCATCCGTACGCAATCCGCGGCCTCCTTCTCCTCCGAAAGCGCGTTGCGTCGCCTGCTGAATGCCCCGGCGCTGATCCTCGAAAGATACGCGGTCTACCGCCGCCGGCTGCCGGTGGGTGAAAAAGCGGCCGGCGTCGCGCCCTTCCGACGTTCTTGCAACGGCTTCCCGATCGGCGAGCCGCTGACTCTCACGGCCGGGCGTGAAGGGGAGCGGTCCTTGCATGACACTCGCGCGGGAAAACTCGGCCCCCCGAATGCCTCCAGCAGCAGAGCCTGAGCGCCCGCGGCTAAAACCGTCATGATCGACTACCGTCATCGCGTGGTCGATCCGCGCGTTCCGATAGACATTCGTGATGTTGACATTGTTGACGATGCGGACGCTGTTGTTTATATACGCTCCGTTTCGATAGCCGCCGTAGTAGCCGCGGCCATACCAGGGATAGTAACGCTCATACGGAGCCAGCGGAACCCAGCCGACGTTACCGAATCCGAAACCGACGCCGGCCGAACCAAAGCCGAAGAAGGCGACCAATCCGGGGCTCCAATAATGCCGGGCGTGCACCGCTCCCGGCCACCAGCACCATCCGTATGGCGCGCTGTGGAACCAGCGTCCATAGTGATATGGCGCCCAACCCCATGGATCGTAGCTGACCCAGCTCCAGCCGTAGTAATCAACCCATGACCAGCGTCCGTGACGATACGGAGCCCAGCCAACTGCCACCCGAGGCGACCAGACCCAGCCGTACGGATTCACGCTCACCCAATTGCCGTGATCATCAAGATCTTCCGCTCCATAAATATCGCGGCTGACGTAGGAGTACGAGCGCGACCGCTCCAGGTCGCGATCGCGGTTCCGATTCCAGCGATCCCAATCGTCCTCCTGTATCTCGGCAACGAAGCGAAACTCGGGGTTCGCAGCTGTACCGCGAGCGATCATCGTACGTCCGCTCTTTAGCCGTTCGCTTCCGGTGGGAGTAAAGATCTCGGCTTCGCCCGATCGCACCGTTATCTCCGAGCTGCCGTCTGACGATACCGTAATTCGATATACGCCTTTCTTTACCGGCCTGACCGAGACACTCGGCGTATTCACTTCCACGTCCGCGTCCTGGTCGCGAAGAACGCGATAGGTCACCGCGCCGCGAGCGACCTGTACGATGTACCGCTTATATTCGAGTTCCGCGAATCGGACTTCGGCATCGTGAGATAGCCGGATCATGTTTGCCCAGTCAAACTGCACTTCCGTGCGAGCCATGGGCCCGGTGATCAGTTGGTCCTGCACCACTAACGGAGAATTGACGGCGGCGGCAATCAGATCGCCGGAATCGCCGCGGCGAACCGAAACGTCTCCGTTGATCACGCTGATGCGCGCAACGCCGCGTTCCGGCGTCGCGTCAGGACTTTGTGCCGAGATCGTAGCGGCAAACCCAGCCACGAGGACGGAAGTGTACAGCAATTGTCTGAACATGGCCTCCAACCTCTGCCGCTGATATCGGTGCAAGTTAGAAGCCATTCTCACGGATCTCGGGTTTACAATACTTTACAGATTGAGCCGGTTCGCGCGACGTGGCCGAAAACCACCACCGTGGCCGCGTAGAACCGCTATTCCGGAGTAAGCTCGAATCGCCGGGGTTTGGGCTGAGCCATCGACCGCTGCCGCGCAATCATTTCGAGATCGAGCTTGTCGAGGGCATCCATGGCCACCTGCGCCCCAGCGAACCCGTCATCGGCAAGAGGCGTTTGGACGACTCGCCAGCGCGCGTTGTGGACATTCGCATGTTTCAAAGTCATGGCATGAACATCCGCTGCCTGCCTGGCCATAGGCGTGGGCAGAATCGCGATGTTCGCCCCTTGTGCCAATTCCTCTTTGCTGAAGGATGCTACGGGCTCGCCATCAATCGACAACTTGTAACGGGCAGCTTGCAGGCCCGTTACTTTGATCGTCTGCCGATCGAGAGCCTCCACGACATCGGATGCTTTCAACACGAGCGCGATGCCGGCGTCCGACACGTTCAGAGGCATCGGGAGTGCGTTATCCAGTTGCGTCCACGAGAGGCCTTTCAAGTTAGTTACCGCCGTATTTTCTGACCGTATAACCTTGCCCGCTCGACCGTCAATTTCGACCGCGCTTACCAGCGCCGGCGCGTTCCATGCCTTCAGCAGAGATTCCGCCATCATCAAATGCCCCGCCGGTCCTGGATGGACACGGTCGGGAATGAGCTTCTGCGCGCCTGCCGCATCGATTTCATTCGCGCGTTTAAGTCCCGCCACCACGGATGTATTCAAGTCGGCGACGTCGACGTGCTCCTTAGCCGCCAGTTCTTTGAGGAATTGGCCGTATCGAACCAGGACGGCGTTATAGCCTCCTTCGAATCCAGGAGGTCTGGTGACGTCGTCATAGGGGCTCGGTTCGATGAGCGTGAGGCGAGCCTGAGGGAATGCCGCTTTTATCGATTCCACAAGATGGCGATATCCATTTGCGTACTCGTTGAAGATGTCCTGATCGAACGGGCGCACACGCCCGTCATTCATCCCCAGCATGATGGTCACCACAGATGGCTTATACGCAAACACATCCCGCCTCAACCGAAGGTCGGCTGGACCGCCTCCGCCGCCGCTCACTTTATCGCCGCCCCAACCGGAGTGCACGAAGGTGACATTCATTTTGGGAAAGCGGGTTACGACATAGGTTTCAACGAATGTCGTATACAGGCGCTGGTCCGTAATGCTATCGCCGTAGAAGACGACGGTGTCGCCGGATTTCAAATAGAATCCACTCTGGGCGAAGGCAACCGCGCAAAAAATCAGGCTTGCAAGAAGCTTCATCGCACCGATTATGTCATCGCGTAGTAGCGTCCGTCACAGGTCTCAGCTTGCTACGGTGCGCGCGCATCACACGGACGATGACGATTCTCAGAATGGCCAGGACAGGCACGGAGAGGAACATTCCCCACAATCCCCCGACCGACTGGCCTGCAAGCGCGCCAAAGAGCACGAGCAAGGGATGAAGCTCTACGCCGCTGCTCATCAGATACGGTTGCAGCACGTAATCCTGGAACATTCGATACGCGAGAAAGAAAACGATAATCCACAGAATATGCGGGTATCCGGTGACGAGAGCGATAACGATGATGATGATCGCGGCCGTTAGCGGTCCGAACACCGGAATGAACTCCAGCGGCGCGGCGAGCACGGACACCAGCACGGCGTACGGCAGGCCCATGGCGGAAAAGAAAATCATGTAGATCATGGCAGTAGCAATCGACAGAATCACGATCGCGCGGATGTACTGAATCAGCATTACGTGAATATCCTGCACGACGCTATCGACCATCATGCGCCGATCGGCTGGGAATCCAGCTCAAGATCGAGGCGCGAATTTCCTCGGCATCTTTCAAAAAGAGAAATGCCAGGATCGGCACCAGTACAACAAACAGCAGACTGCCCGCGACCCAAGAACTCCCCCAAGCGCTTTCTGCAGCAACGGCAGGAGTTTTTCAGAGGCAGTGTCGACCTGGGATTGAAGCAATTCGGCAAGTCTCATACGGGCCGGTTCCAACCAATAAGGAAGCGAAATATTGCTGAAGTTGTGCTTCTGGATGTATCCCGGTAGCCGCTGCGCAAGCGTAGTCGACTCCTGAACAAGTTGGCCGCCAATCCATGAGACCAGCAGTCCTGCGACCGCTAAGACGACTACGTATACGAATCCGAGAGCCGCCGTGCGCGAAACGTGCGGCGGCGTGAGCCGGCGCACCAGGTTCAGCATCGGCATCAGCATGTATGCGAGCAGGAACGCGGCGACAAAAATGAGAATCGCTTCGCGCGCACGGTACAGGACAAGAAGCGCTAACGCGAACAGAAAGACTGTCCAGGTGACCCTTGCTGCCCGCCAATCGATACCAAGCATCGCTCCATTAGGCTAACAAGGCCGCTTCGTCCATTACACTGACACCAGGATGAGCATGAGACAACTCGTCGAGGAGTTGCAGCAACTCGAAGACAGATTACGCGAAGGCGGCGGGAAGACGAAGATAGAGAAGCAGCACAGAGACGGGAAGCTGACCGCGCGCGAGCGCATCGCCAAGCTCCTGGATCACGGGTCGATGTTTCTGGAGATTGGATTACTGATCGCCTACGATCTTTACGACGGTCAGGCTCCCGCTGCCGGTGTAGTTACGGGCTTAGGACGAATCGAAGGCCGGCCCGCTGTTGTCGTCGCGAATGATGCAACCGTCAAGGCGGGCGCGTGGTGGCCCGAAACAATCACGAAAATTCTTCGGGCGCAGGAAATTGCGATGCGCAATCGTCTGCCGATCGTTTATCTGGTGGATTCGGCTGGTGTGAATCTGCCTCTGCAGGACGGCATCTTCCCAGGCCAGTACGGCGCCGCGAGGATCTTCTACTACAACTCGCTGATGCGACGCAAACTCCGCGTACCGCAGATCTCGGCCGTGATGGGCCCGTGCATCGCGGGAGGCGCCTATCTTCCCGCGTTGAGCGACGTCATCATCATGGTTGAGAGCGTCAGTTTCATGGGCTTGGGCGGTCCGAATCTTGTAAAGGGCGCGATCGGCCAGCAGACAGAAGCGGAGGCTCTCGGCGGGGAGAGCATGCATACGAATGTCAGCGGAGTCGCGCACTATTCGGCGAAGGACGATGCCGATTGCCTCGCCATAATCCGAAGGCTCTTCACCGATCTGCCTCCCGCGCCCGAGCGCACCCATGGAACCGCGCCTGCCAAACCTTCCGACGGCCTCTACGACATCATGCCGGAGGATCACCGCGCCGCCTACGACATCACGGAGATACTCAGCCGGATTCTTGATGCCGAGGACTATCTTGAATTTCAGCCGGAATACGCGCCCGAATTCCTGTGCGCGAATGCAAGATTGTCAGGGTACCCGATCGGCGTGATTGCGAACCGCCGCGGCTTTGTCAAAACTCATTCCGGGCCGCGAGTAGGCGGCATCGTATACACGGAATCGGCTCGCAAGGTGGCGTACTTCGTGGAGAACGCCGAACGCCATCGCACGCCGTTGCTGTATGTGCAGGACGTTTCAGGCTTCATGGTCGGTGTTGAGGCGGAGTCGGAAGGAATCATCCGCGCCGGCGCGGAGATGGTGGAGACCATGGCATGCGCAACCGTTCCGAAGCTGGTCTTAACCATCAATCATGCCAGCGGGGCAGGGTACTACGCGATGGCGGGCCAGGGCTTCGATCCTACACTTCACCTTCGGATGGCCGACAGCGCGGATTGGAGTGATGGAAGGCGATTCGGCGATCAGGGCAATTCACGGTCCCGAATTGGACAAACTGCAAAAAGAAGGCAAGCCGATTCCCGAGGACTTGCGAAACCGAATCGAAAAGACAAGCGCCGACTACGACCGGTGGCTTGATGCCAAATTCGCGGCCGCGCGCGGTCACGTCGACGCGCTGATAGACCCGCTTGCCACTCGCCGGATACTGACGTTCGCTTTAGAGGCCACGGCATACGCCCGCCATGACGCGCACCTCGTGTTGGAGCGAATGGCTTGACCGGGTTCGCATCCCCTACGGAATCGAAGTGACGTACGTAATCATCCGATCCATATCCTTCGAACCGAATTTATAGGGAGGCATTGTCGTCCCAGGAGACATCTTCTGGGGATTGACGAAGTGCTCCTCCAGCCATTCTCGAGTACGCCGTTGCGCCACCCCGTTCAGCGCCGGACCCGTCTTCATGCCGACTCCATTCACCTGGTGACAGACATTGCAGTGGTTGCTTTGGTACAGCATGGCTCCTTCCACCGCCGTCTGCGGCGCAGTGTCGATCGCTTTCGTGCTTTCCGGTGTCAGCTTTGATAGGAACGATGCGAGCGAACCCATTTGGGCATTGGTAAGTTGTACGGCCGGCGTGTTCGAGTCCGGACGAGGATTCTGAAAGTGCTGAATCATCCAGTCGGCTGTGCGCTTGTTTGTTGTCGCCAGTTCCGGAAAGAGTTTCCGCTCGCCTTCGTGACATGATGGACAGTTCTCTTTACGGTAGTAACCGACTGCTGCCAATGCCTCGGGTGGAAGTTGCTGCCAGGGTTCCGGGCCTTGCATCTCGGTAACGTCTATCGTTGGTGTGGGGGGAGTCGAACGAATTGCCGCGACCGTCAAGCCCGTCCATCCGAGCGCGGCCAGTCCAACGACGCCCATCGCCACCGTGCGCTGCCGGACCCGCCGCAACGCACTGCGATCGATGAAGGGCACCAACATCAGAGCGAGCACCGCAAGCCCCGGGAGCACTGTGCTGCCAACTAACTCCAACGGCCCTTGGAAGTACTTCAGCGTTTGAAACAGAAAAAGAAAGTACCATTCGGGTCGAGGAATATAGGACGTATCCGTCGGATCAGCGAGCCGCTCCAAGGGAACACGAACTGCTACCGCAAGCGTGAACAGGATGGCGAACGCGACGAAGATAGCCACTGTGTCCTTGAACACCTGCTCTGGATAGAACTTTTTCTTTGGCTTGAGTTCATCGCCCAGCGCGGGAGTTACACCATGCTTGCGGACTAAAAACACGTGTACCGCGATCAACAGGAAGGTTGCCGGCGGCAGGATCAGGACATGGATCGCGTAGAACCTGGCGAACGTCACCACTCCGATTGCGCCCTCGCCTCCCAGGAGTCGGCTGATGTACTCGCCCGCGCCCGGAGCCGAGGCCGCAATTTGCGTCGCCACGACTGTGCCCCAGTACGCGCGATTGTCCCAGGGAAGCAGATATCCGGTCAGTCCGTATGCGAAGGTCACCAGCAGCAAAAATACGCCCACGATCCAGGTCGCTTCGCGAGGCCGTTTATATGCGCCCCACAGTAGCGTCTGCACCATATGCAGCACCACGACGACGATCATCATGCTTGCTCCCCAGTGATGCAGGCCCCGGATCATCCGGCCGCCGGTTAACTCGGTGGCGATGTACTTAACGCTGTTGTAGGCCTCGCCGGGGGTGGGAGCATAGTTCATGGCGAGCAGGATGCCCGTGAACACCTGGATCAGGAAGCAGAACAGCGCTACGCTGCCGAACACTTGATGCCATCCAGCCGAGGCCGGCACCTCCTCATTCATGAAATGCTCGATGGCTGACGGTATGCCGGTCCGCTCTTCCAGCCACTCGAGGCCGCGGGAAATCATGCGTCTCCCTTGCGAACTTTGCCCAGCAGCAGCTTGGTGCCGGCTATCTTGACTTCGTAGCGATCAAGCGCTCGCGGCGCAGGGCCGGTAAGGACTTTACCGTCAAGGGAGAACGTTGAGGTGTGGCACGGACACAGGAATTCCTTGTTCTGCTGGTCATAGCTGTACGCGCAACCAAGATGCGTACATTGCGGAGCAAAGGCTATAACCTTCGAATTCCCCTGGCGAATGACCCAGGCTGTCGATTTCTCGCTACTGACTTTCCAGCCGTCGAGCCGAGTTTGGCGGAATACGAATTCCTCAGGAACATTGGGCTGAAGACGGCTAATGTCACCAGCTTCCACCCAAGTCCCGGCGGTCTTCTTAGACTTTGATGGAACTAGGAGATAAATGGCGGCCGGGAGCGAAATCGCCCCAGTGATCAATGCCCAAAGCGTGTAAATAAGAGAAACGTGGAACTTTCGCCTGTCAGGCCCCTTCGCAATTTCCATTACGCCGATTATATTGAACGATAGCTAGTTGTTGCAAACGAGCAGTATTCGTTCCCTCAAATCGCCGTGCGAATCGGGTTCGAGTTTAGCTCCATCCTTCGTGACGTAGAAGACATCGACGGCTTTATGAGCTTCGGTATCGATCAGAACTACCTCGATACTACAGCCCGCCGATGAGAAGGTGGATGCGAGATCGTATAACAATCCCGGCCGATCTTCGGCCACGATCTCTACCAGGGTGGCAGACTCCGACGCGTCGCCATCAAAAGCGACCGTCGGTTTTACTTCCGCTCGTTTCGATGCAGAAGGTTTTTGCCGTCCGCGGAGCAAGTCGCCGCACGTCCTCTTTGCCGCGTGATCGCCCGTTGCAGTGTCGCTTTCAAGCGCTCCGTCTCGGCGGGATTCAGTTCCAGCGTCCGCATGGGATCGGTGAAAGAAAATGTGTCCAACACGTCTCCATGCTGGTTTGCGAACGCTTCCGCTTTCACGATATTCATTCCGAACGAAGACAGAGTGCCCGGCAAGCGACGCGAACAGATTCGGACGATCGGGAGTTACTACGGTGAGATTGTAGACACCGTTTTCACGTTCCAGACTGAGCGCGACTCCCACCTGCGCGTTTTTGCTTGCGAGTTCCATGTGATTGCGAATCTGTTCGGGCGTATGGGTACGTCAGATATCGCGTTGGAAAGCCTTCAAGAAATGCTGCTTTCTCATCGTTTGCCGCAATGTGAATCCGTTCCCGCTCCAGATCCCGCGTCAGTTCGCGATGACCCACCAGGTAGGTGCGCCACAACTGCTCCAGCCGCCAGGGCGTCATGGCGTCGGGATTCACCGCGCTGATATCGGCGTAAGTCATCAACGTGAGCAGTTTTAGATGCTCGAGCGTTTCCACACGCTTGGCAAGCTCGAGCGCCGTGGCAGGATCTCCCAGGTCACGCGAATTCATCACGGCGGAAAGATCGAGATGATGCTCGATCAGAAACAGCACGGTTCGCCGCTCGAGATCGGACATCTGCAATGCGCTGCAGAACACGGTCTGCGAGCTTCGCGGAGGCGATTGCATGACCTTCGAGCCCGTCGCTCTTACCCATATCGTGGAAGAGGAGCGCCATATACAGAAGCGGAACGTTCTCCGTCTCGGCGAGAAGCTCGGTAAAGCGCTTCCGATTCGCATCGCGTGTCGCACGCAGCTCTTCCAGATACTCCAGCGTGACCAGAGTATGCTCATCGACCGTGTAGCGGTGGTAAAAATCGCGGACCACCAGGCTGTCGATTTGCTCCCACACCGGAATGATGATCTGCAGAAGGCCGGTCTCATGCATCGCGCGCAGCGCAAGCGCCGCATGCGGCAGCGTCAGCATCGCTCGAAGATCGGGCCATAGCGGTCGCGAGCTGGCGAAGTATTCTTCCAGATACAGCTTGTGATCGCGAACACGCCGTTCTGCTTCAAGTGAAAGCCGGACGCCGTGCCGGGCGACAAATTCGAACAGCCGAAGCGCCAAAGCCGGATCGCTCGCGATTTGCTGGGCGAGGCGGAAGAAAAGCCGCTCTCGCGCCACCGTGAAATCGGCATTCGACAATCGCGAACGCCACTCTCGAAACTGTCTGGTGAGCCCGCCCTCTACAACGCTCTCGCTCAACTCCATCTGTTGCTTCGCGCTGCGAAAGATTTCTCTTGCATGGCGATAGTATTCCCGCATCCAGGCTGCGGGATCGGTCGCGAGTTCTTCCTGAAGATCGAAGGTCAGCACATTCGAATCCCGGCCCGCTTTATAGTGCAGCTTGCACCGAAGCACAGACAGGAATTCGCGAGCTTGTTCGAGATCGGGCCCAGGTTCCTGCTCGCCGCCTCGCAGAAACGAAAGCCAGTGAATGACGTGCAGATCGCGCATGCCGACCGGGAGTCTCTTTGATATTCGGCTCCAGGTGATAGATCGTGTCGTGAAATTTGGCGTGGCGCTGATTGGTCAGCTTGATCAGATGACCGGATCAGGCTGCCGCGGCTGGTCCGGAAAAACTTCGGCAGCCGCGCCGCCGAGCAGATCATAAAGGTCACTGTCGCCGATCAGGAATCGCTGATCGATCAGACTGATGCTGAGCTCGGTATTATTCTCATCGAAACGGCAGCATTCAGCGATGGTCCGCACCGATTGACTCAGACGAAGACCGCTATCCCAAATCCTCGAAGGAATGCGGAGAGCGCTTCCCGTTGCGCGTCGCCGTGAATCTCCTTTTCGACCAACAGAAGCAGATCGACATCGGAGTACGGAAACAACTCGCGCCGGCCGTAACCACCCACGGCAAGCACCGACATCCCGGAAGGGAAAGCCGGCGCGAGATGCGTTCGGAATGCTTGTGTGACTAGCTGGTCTACAAGCGTACTCCGGCTCAGAATGGCCGAAGCCGCGCTTCCGCTCATCAGGAATTGGCTCCGTATGGATTCGGTATTAGAGAGCTGTTTCTCCACGATCTTCATTGCGGATACGAATTGCCTCAGCGACGTCATAGGTGAAGATTTTGCCGTCACCGATATTGCCGGTGCGCGCCGCTCCGGCGAGAGTGCGAATCACTTCCTCCGACCTCGCGGTCGGCACCACCATCTCGATCTTTATTTTCGGTAGGAGGTCCACCGTGTATTCCTGCCCGCGGTAAACCTCTTTGTGGCCCTTCTGACGGCCATGCCCGCGGACCTCGGTGATGGTCATGCCATCGATTCCGATGGCTTTGAGAGCCTCTTTGACCTCTTCCAGTTTGAATGGCTGCACGATCGCTTCAATCTTTTTCACAATGGTCTCCTAAGCCTCAAAATTGTAGCCTTCTTCACCGTGCATACTCAGGTCGAGACCCATCGTCTCTTCCTTGCTGTCGGCACGCACGCCTACTAAGATATCGACAATCTTCAAGATGATGAATGAACCGATCAAACCAAGCGCCATGGCAATCACCGATCCGATCGTCTGATTGAGGATCTGAGCGCCATGACCGTCGACCAGTCCGAGCGGCAGAGGCTTGCCCGCGGAGTCCTTCAGCAGCATTGTTGACCGCGTTTGTCGCAAAGACGCCGTCAGAATCGGCTCCCAGAGTTCCGCCGATCCCGTGAACGCCGAAAGCATCGAGAGAATCATCATATCCGAACTTATTCTTCACAACTGCGACCATGAAATAGCAGACCAGCCCGCAAGCAATCCAATCAGCAACGCCGGCATCGGCGTCACGAAACCGGAAGCCGGTGTGATCGCGACCAGGCCTGCAACCGATCCCGAAATGCCGCCCAATACGCTTGGCTTGCCGTGCTTGAGCCATTCCGCGATCGCCCAGCCCAGCGCGCCCGTCGCAGCCGCGAAGTGCGTCGCCACAAAGGCGCTGGTTGAGAGCGCGCCTGAACTGCAGAGCGCTGCCGGCATTGAACCGAACCAGCCGACCCATAGAAGACATGCGCCGATAAAGCTAAGAACCAGACTGTGCGGCTTCATAGCTTCTCCGGGAAATCCAATCCGCTTTCCCATATAGAGGGCGCAGGCTAGCGCCGAAAATCCCGACGAAATATGGACGACGGTGCCTCCGGCAAAATCGAAGCAGGGAATACTGCCGCCGAGAAAAGCATTCAGAAGTCCGCCCTTACCCCACACCATGTGAGCCATCGGCAGATAGACGACAAATAGCCAGAGAGAACTGAAGAGCACCATTGCGCTGAAATCGCATCCGTTCGGCATACGCCCCGCAGATTAGCGCCGGCGTAATGATCGCGAACATCAACTGATACACCATGAACGTCTGCTGCGGGATGGTCGCGCGCGTAATCGGCATTCGGATCGCCGCCAACGCCGTTCAGGAACATGTAGCGCAAGTCGCCGAGAAACGGCGAGCCTTCGCCAAAGGCCAGACTATAGCCGAACAACGCCCATAGAACGGTGACGACGCACATCAAAATGAAGCTCTGCATCATCGTGCCGAGCACATTCTTCCGGCGGACCAGACCGCAATAAAAGAGGGCCAATCCAGGCCCGGTCATCATCAATACAAGCGCCGCGCTAGTCATCATCCAGGCGTTGTCGCCGGCCATTTGCGCCGATTTGACGGCACTCTCGAGCGCGGCAATCTTATCGTCCTGCGCATAAGCCGCAGTAGCGGCGAGGAAAAGCAGGGAACGGGACCAATTCGTCGGAAGCATTCACACCTCTGGGTGGTTTTGACTTTGTTGAGTCCTCTTTACTATGCAGTGCGCGGCCCGATTAGGGAAGCGAAAGGTTTCAATCGAAGCGATACAAATTTTCTATTGGATGCCGAAGCTTGGATTCGCCTACTATGAGGAACGTCTCCGTCGACGAATGAATCATGACATTGGAGAACACTTCTGCAGATGAGATGCTCTAAGTGTGTCCGCCTGAGCCTTGCGTTTGTATTGGCCGGCGCGTTAGCGGCACAGACTACGACTCCGGCGGCTACTTCTGAGCCCGCGCCACCTCCTGCGACTTCAACCTGGTCTGCCGGGCCGATCGATTTCAGCGGACTGGTGGACGGCTATTACAGCCTCAACTTCAATCATCCAGCCAGCAAGAACAATAACTGGCGGAACTTCGATGCCAAGGCGAATCAATTCAGCCTTAACATGGCCAAGTTGACGATGGAACACACTGCAGATCCCGTCGGTTTCAAATTTGAGCTGGCGGCTGGCCGCGCGATGGAGATCTTTCATGCGACCGAGCCGGGCGGACTCGAAGTCTATAACATGTTTTTCAGGCGTACGTCAGCTTAAAGCCGGCAACTTGGCAGGGCCTTCAAGTAGACTTCGGCAAGTTCGTAACCAGCGCCGGCGCGGAAGTTACGGAAACACATTTGAATTGGAATTACTCGCGGTCGCTGCTCTTCGCAAACGGTCCCTACTACCACTTCGGACTGCGGACGTCGGCCCCGCTGACCAAGAATTTCACCGCCGGGTGTTCAGTTGGTGAACGGCTGGAACAATGTCGAAGACAACAACTCCGCTAAGACGGTTGGTATAACGACCGCGTTCACAAGCTCGAAATTCACCTGGGCCAACAATTACTACGTGGGAAACGAAAAGACCGATACCGTGGACGGAGTAAAGTCAGCGCGCCCGGGGCGCGCCACTTCTATGACACCGTCCTCGGAATCAATCCGAATGGGAAGGTAAGTGGCCTTATCAATTTCGACTATGGCCAGGACAGCAACCCGGGTGGTCGAGACAGCAAATTCTACGGTTTCTCCGCGGCGATGCGCGTTCTAGGCGGATCGAAGTTCGCCGTCAGCCCACGCTATGACTGGTACAAGGATCGCGATGGCCTCATCACTGGTCTCGCGCAAACCATGCAAGAGTTCACACTCACAGCCGACTACAAGATGATCGAAGGCTTTCTTGCCCGTTTCGAGTACCGTCGCGACTGGAGCAGCGAGCCTTTCTTCGATCGCGGAAATGAACTCGCGAGCTCTAAGAGCATGAATACTCTGCTCGCGGGATTTATCGTGTATTTCGGTCCGAAACGCTAGCCTTCCCCAACTCGCGCGGACCTGCACATTTCTGCAGGTCCGGCGCGACACCGTTAGACCAGCAGCACGAAGCAGTGTAACCGGAGTCAGACATGCATGGGCATGTCCGATCTGAATCGCCGCGAAATCGTCAGCGGATTAATTGCGCTATCCGCCCTCCCAGCCACTGCCGCTTCTGGAGTTCCCACGCGAACACTCGGCCGCACAGGCCAGAAAGTCTCCATCATCGGACTCGGCGGCTCGCATATCGGCAAGCCCAAACTTACCGATGACGACGCCATCCGCCTCATCCGGAGCGCGATCGATCGCGGCATTACCTTCATGGATAACTCTTGGGACTATAACAATGGCCAGAGTGAGATCCGAATGGGAAACGCGCTGAAGGATGGATATCGCAAGAACGTCTTTCTCATGACCAAAATCGACGGACGAACCAAAGCGGAAGCAGCAAAGCAACTGGAGGAATCTCTTCGCCGTCTGCAGACGGACCATGTCGACCTCCTGCAGCATCACGAAATCATCCGCTACGAGGATCCGGACCGAATCTTTGCGCCCGGCGGCGCGATGGAGGCATTCAACGACGCGAAAAAGGCGGGAAAGATTCGATACATAGGATTTACCGGTCACAAGGACCCGCATGTGCACCTTCACATGCTCGAGGTGGCTCGCGCGCACGGTTTCACCTTCGATACGGTTCAGATGCCTTTGAACGTGATGGATGCCCATTATCGAAGCTTCGAGAAGTTGGTGCTTCCGGAACTCGTGAAGCAAAACATCGGCGTGTTGGGCATGAAGAGCATGGGGAGCGGCGTAATCCTGAAGAGCAACACCGCAACGGCGGTGGAATGCTTACAATACGCGTTGAATCTGCCGACTTCCGTTGTGATCACCGGAATCGATAGTCCTGAGATTCTTGAATCAGGCGGTCGAGACCGCTGGTAATTTCAAGCAGCTCAGCAGCCAGCAAGTTTCCGCAATTCTGGCGAAATCGGCCAAAACAGCGGGCCGAGGTGAATTCGAGTTATTTAAGACAACCGCCCACTTTGACTCTACAGCCAAGCATCCCGAGTGGCTGGGCGAGGAGGATGTGCGAACGAAGCAACTTACACAAGGACAGTAAGCGTTACGCCAACAATTCCTTCACCACATTCCCATGCACGTCGGTCAAGCGGAACGGCCGTCCCTGGAACTTGTAGGTCAGCTTCGTGTGGTCGAATCCGAGCAGGTGCAGACATCGTCGCGTGCAGGTCATGCACGTGTACCTTGTCCTTCGCGACATTGAAGCCCAGCTCATCGGTCTCGCCGATCACGACGCCGCGCTTGATGCCGCCGCCCGCCATCCACATCGTGAACGCATTCGGATGATGGTCGCGGCCGTCGGATGCCGCCCTGCACCATCGGCGTGCGGCCGAATTCGCCGCCCCAGACCACGAGCGTGTCATCCAGCAAGCCGCGCTGTTTCAGATCCTTGATCAGCGCTGCCGCATGCCTGGTCGGTGTCCAGGCAGTTCTTGCGAAGATCCTTCACCAGGTTGCCGTGCTGGTCCCAGGCCTCGTGATAGAGCTGCACGAAGCGGACGCCGCGCTCCACCAGACGCCGCGCCAGCAGGCAATTGTTGGCAAACGAGCCTTGCCCGGCTCGGCGCCGTACATCTCCAGCGTCTTCTTCGATTCCTTTGAGAGATCCATCAGCTCCGGCGCGACTCGACTGCATCCGGAACGCCATCTCGAACGAGTTGATGCGCGTCGCGATTTCAGGATCGCCGCGACTTCTCCAGGTGCATCTCGTTCAACTGCTTCGAGCGAATCGAGCGAATCCCGCTGCAGCTCGTTATCGACGCCGCTGGCGGTTCGACAGATACAGCACCGGATCGCCGCCGGTACGGAACTGCACGCCCTGATAGACGGTCGGCAGGAATCCGCTGCCCCAGCAGCTATTCCCGCCGCTCGGCCCCTTTGCTGCCGGAACTGAAGACCACGAACGCCGGCAGGTCCTGCGTCTCCGACGCCGAGCCCATAGAGCACCCACGCGCCCATGCTCGGCCGGCCGAACTGCATGCGTGCCCGTGTTCATCAGAAACTGACCCGGCGCATGATTGAACGCGTCGGTCACCATCGATTTGACGATGGCGATATCGTCGACGATCTTCGGCCGATATGCGGCAGCAACTCCGAAAGCTCCGCGCCGCTCTGGCCGTACTTTCGCGAACTTGAACTTGCGGGCCCAGCAGCTTCGAGTTCGGATTGATAAACGCAGCGCGGTATCCCTTCAGCAACTCCGGCGGAGGCAGCGTGCCGTCGAACTTGGCGAGCTGCGGCTTGTTGTCGAACAGATCCAGATGGCTGGGCGCGCCCGCCATGAACAGAAAGATCACGCGCTTCGCTTTCGGCGCGAAGTGCGGCTGCTTCGGCGCCAGAGGATTCGCCGCTGCAGCCGCGTGGCCGCTTCCGGCCATCAGATGCCCGAGCGCGATCGCGCCCAGTCCCACGCCGCATTGCTCGAAAAACCACCGCCGCGTGATCTGCTTTGGATTTGCCTGACGATAAAGATGATCCTGGCAGTTCATAACTTACTCCTTCGTGATGGTTTCGTCCAGATTGAGCAGCACGCGCGAGACCGCGGTCCATGCGCCCAATCCACCGGTGTGACATTGGCCGGCAGCTTCGCCTTGTGATCCGCCGTGTATCCGGTCAAGTTCCTGCGCGCTGAGCCAGCCATTCGCCAATCGCTGCTTCTGTCTTTTCGAGCATCGTCAGCAGAACATCCTGCTCTTTCGCGCTAGGTGACCGCGACAGGCAGAGCTGGAACGCATAATTCAGGCGCTGCTGCATTCTGTGCGCCGCCTTCTTTCAGAGTGCGCATGCGCCAGCGCCCGCGCGGATTCCAACGACAGCGGCTCATTCAATGTGTCAACGCTTGCAGCGGCGTATTCGAGCGCGCCCGTCGTACACAGGAGAAGTCGCCGTTCGGCGCATCGAACGTCTGCAGCATCGGGTAGGGCACTGACCGGAACCGGAATGTATAGAGCGCGCGCCGATAGCGGTCCGGACCTGCTCTTCGATCCATGTTTTCGGACCGTAGCTCGCCGGCGGCAGGAACAGGAACGCCGGCGCAGGCGGATAAACGCTCGGGCCGCCGATCTTCTCATTCAACAGACCGCTCGCCGCCAAGCGCGATGTCGCGAACGATTTCGGCATCGACACGGATAGCGCGGCCCGCGCGCCAGCAGCCGGTTGTCCGGGTCGCGCGCACAGCAACTCCGGCGTGACATTCGAAGACTGCCGATAAGTCGCGGACATCACGATCAGCTTGATGCATCGCCTTCATGCTCCAGCCGCGATCCATGAATTCCACGGCCAGCCAGTCCAGCAGTTCTGGATGCGAAGGCGCTTCGCATTGCGTGCCGAAGATTTTCGGCTCGTCGCTCACGATGCCGATTCCGAAATACGCCTGCCACACCGATTCACCATCGACCGCGCGGTCGTCGGCGATTGCCGGTCCACCAGCCAGCGCGCGAACGTCAGCCGGTTCGGCGGCGCATTGGCGGGCAGCGGATGCAGAAAAGCCGGAACGCCCGGCGTTACGACCTTGCCCGGCTGCAGAAAATCGCCGCGCGTCAGGATGTGCGTCTCGCGCGCCGTCTTCTCTCGTCTTGAGAACCAGTTGCGTCGAGCCTTCCGGATGATCCCGCCAGAGCGTCGCGATCTCCTCGTTCGCGGCCTTCCATTCCGGAACCGTGGTGCGCCAGTAGCGAAACACCGCCTGCACCTGCTCCGGCGAGCGCTTGTCCGCGCGGAATCAGCGAGAATGTCGCGAACATTCTTCGGCAACGGATCGGCCGTTGCATTCGGATCGGAGGTAACCGACAGCCGGAACCGGCCGAGGTTGTTGTTCTGGTTGTCGTCGGAGTTCAGTCCGCCGTGCTCCTGTCGTAAGTATGACATTCAGAATCGTGCCCGCCGGGAATCGACGACCGGCTTTTCGAACGTGAACACGGCCTTTCGCGACTGATTGCGCAGTCCGGGCCCGACGTCGATGCCCCAAGCCGTGTCGTTGCTCTCATCGATCGCGAACGCGATCGGACCGGTCACGCGTCGTTTGTCCGCTCTTATCCTGGAAGATCGGCTTCAAGCACGGCTCTCCGGCAGGTTCACATCCGCCGTAGCCTTGGCAATCTTGATCTTCGTCGTCTTGTCCGGAGCGTCCGCGGGCGCGGCTTCAACCTCGAATTCGGTCAAACGCAAACACGTCCCTTTGGAGAGCGTCCCGGACCGCCAAGCGGCAGATTCGGATCGGTCAGAACTTCCAGCCGAATCGCGGTTATCGGTTCAGGCCCGACCTTCACCGTCAGCCTTCGGCGCGAACTTCGTCGGCGCATAGCCCCGCGCGAGCATCGAGCCGTCCTTCATCGCCAGAATATTTCTGGCCGCCGTTCGAAATATCCTCGATTACCGGATGCACAACAGTCCACTTCGGCTCGGTTCGGCTCGACCTCCTCTTCCCACGCGGCCATTCGTCTCTGCCAGTCAGGGAAGCGGTGTTGAAGATCGGCTTCCAGTTCGCGCGTGCGCCGGAAAATCTCGGCGCGCTTCATCTGCTCCGCCGGCGTGTAGACCGCAACATTCGCTTCGTGCGAATCGTTCAGAAACGCGAACATGCGGTAGTACTCTTCCTGCTTCAGCGGGATCGTATTTGTGGTTGTGGCACTGTGCGCACTGGATCGTGACGCCTAGAATCGCTTTGCCGATCGCGTCCATGCGATCGTACATCGCTTCCATGCGGAACTGCTCCGGATCGACGCCGCCTTCCTCGTTGATCATCGAGTTCCGCAGAAAACCTGTCGCCACGATCTGGCTCTGCGTCGCATTCGGCAGCAGGTCTCCCGCGATCTGCTCGATGACGAACTGGTCGTAAGGCAGGTCGCGATTCAGCGCATCGATCACCCAGTCGCGGTAGAACCACACGAGCGAGGCTTGTCTTTCTCGAATCCGTCCGAATCGGCATAGCGCGCCCCGTCCAGCCAGATGCGGCCCCAACGCTCGCCATAATGCGGCGAGGCCAGCAATCGATCGACCTGCTTCTCGTATGCGTTCGGGCTCTTGTCGTTCAGGAACGCATGCAGCTCCGCCACACTCGGCGGCAAGCCCGATCAGGTCGAGACTGAGTCGTCGGAGCAATGTCGCGCGATCGCCTCGGCGCGATGGGCTCAATTCTCGCTTTCGAGTTTGGCGAGCACGAAACCGGTCGATCGGATTCACGGCCCAGGCAGCATTCTTCACCTGCGGCAGCGGAGCTTTCTTCGGAGCGATGAACGCCCAGTGCTTCTTGATCTCGGCCGATTCGGTTGAGGGAGTGTCAGGCCACTCTGCGCCCGAATCGATCCATTGCCGGATCAACGCAATCTTCTCGGCAGGCAGCGGCTTCCCGCCCATCGGCATGCGAGCCTGCTCGCCGGAGCCCGAGATTCGCTGTAACAGCAAACTGTTGGATGCTTTGCCCGCGACAATCGCCTTGCCCGATTGGCCGCCCGTCATTGCAGTCGATTTCGCATCCAGCCTCAGCCCGCCGAGCTGGGACTTCGGGCCATGGCAGCTATAGCAGGACTGAGCGAAAATCGGCTGAATATCGCGCGCGAAATCGACGTCGGCAGCCAAGCTCGAGACTCGTGAACAGGACGCCGAACAGAAGGGAATGACTTAACGGTGAGTTGTAGGGAAAGCAACGTGGTTCTCACTGGCCTAACTCTAATAGAGTATCGAATTCTTACCAGTTCTAGGCACGTGTGCCAGTGGCAAGCGCTCGCGCCCGCGCCAGAAGCTTGGCCGCCGTGGACTGCAGGATCGCCCGACTTAGTGGTTTCGGGCTGGCGTAATGCACACTATACAAGACGTCGAGCGCCTTGCTTAACCGAAGCCCACAACGTGTTTACCTCCATGTATCGGATAGATAATGTTTGACGCCGCGCTGTCGTCCGAACCGAAATCCCATGCCGCTCCCACTCCGCTCCAGCCCGGCCCATCCCACGACCCGATTAATATCCCGGTCTTTCTTGTTACGGACAATACTGAATCTTTCCGCCGAAGCGTGATCCGCGTCGTTGGCGCGCCTCCAATCCCACAGGCGCTCGATCCTTCGACTATCTCCACCGCCGCATCAGGTTCTACGGTCGTGGCGATCACCCGATGTAGTCTGAGCTCGAATTCACCTTCGGCAAAGATCGTGCTTCGGATGCTCGCCTTCACTCCTCCGAACGCGATCGTATAGACTACTTCGATACCGCTCGGCAGAGTTTGCCCGTGCTCCAGTTCTCCACGCCCTGCCGACTTTCGAGTGCGTCGGTCTCGCAAAACCAGGGCGTTGTCCAGGGACACACGTCCTTCTTCTGCACGATGTCCATCGGGAAATGCGTCGAGTAGACGAACTTGTTGTACTTGTCGCGATAATGCCAATCCGCTTTGGATGATTTCCCTTGGAAGAGCTTTACCTGGCCCGATGCTTTGGAGCCGGTCAGCACCATACCGGGCTGGTCAAGACTCCGCACGAAATCCGATTTCTCCACCGGAAGCTGACTGGCCGCAGCGTTCCAGAAGGAGTCCTCACGAGGGATGAGCCACATCGCGAACGCCTGCATTGCCCAGTAGGGATGTCCGCCATCGATATACGATTCGCGAATGTCTGCAGTTCCAGAATCCGAATATGTCTCCCGTAAGCTTGCCTTTCTCCCGATCGAAAGCGCTGTGATTCCAGTGATATTCGAGATTGCCGCGAACGATTCTGTGAAGTAGCGCCGGATCGTGAGGCCATTGCTTCTGCGCATACGAAAGGACTAGCGGAGTCAAGACTGCCCATCGATAAATAAGCGACCGGCCATAGAGAACGTGCGACCCGTTCGCTCCGAAGAACAAAGGAGCGGTTCCCAGATAGCTCCTCAGACGCTCGCCGAAGATCCTCGACCATTCCGGATATTTCGAACCGACCATCGCATTCCAGTAAAAATAATGGCTCGCGAATACCCAGGAGTTGTAATAGTCGTACGCGAAGCGTGGTTGGTCGTCGTTATACCAGCCGCCCCCCGCGTACATGCCGTCCAAAGCGCGAAGATCGTCGAACATCGCATTCCGGTCATAGGAGAACTCATCGAAGCGATCCTTTAGAGCCGTGCGCGCAGCCTGATTGACCGCAGTAAACCATGCCCAGTTGTTGTTCCGCATAGGAACGACCGTACAGGACGCGAGCCACGCATCGATTCGCTGCCGCTCGACAGATGACATTTGCGGCAGCAGAGCGTCTCGAAGCAGCCACAATCCCCATGCGATCAGCGAGGATTCCACTTGGCGCTGATTCTGTTCGTTAGGCGGAGCGGCTTGCCAATAATCTTTGTGGCCAGGGTTGGTTCCGTTAATGAGCGCTGAGCCGGCAACATCCAGAAGATCGTACTTCTTCCCGTCTATCGACAAAACACTTGGTTGACGTTTCGCAGCAATCCACGCTGCAATCGCCGGCAGCATGCGAGAAACACCGGTAACACTTCGGCCGGATTTCGCGAGAAAGTTCTTGGTAATCGTCGCGTCCGGATATTCGACAACCGCATAGCTGTCCGAAGTCTTCGCGAGATTGGTAACGTACCCGCGAACAATGTCCAGAAACACAATCTCGGCGAAAGCATTCAGGGACATACCGGGCGCTGCCGTCTGCGCGGCGGCGGCGCAAGGCAGCGTCGCTAAAAAATCGCGGCGTAGCATGGCCTGATTATCCGATACATCATTTGATCGAACCGTATCACGAAAGTCGAATCAGAGTCGCCAAGCGTAAGCTTGCGAGACAAAATCCTGGCAATCGGCAGCTACCAGGTAACTCAAAAGCCATCGATACGGAGCCGCGAACGTAAGTAAGCGGAGGTTTTTCCAACCCATAAGCATGCGACTGTGCGGTTTTCACAGCCTTCGGTAGCCATTTCCGGGTTGAAGACAATCCACAAACTAGGCCGGTCTCACTGACCAGCGGTAGACTCTTCATGCTCGGACTTCTGTGGCGTTCTCTTGTCTTCAGCCCTATCGCTGGCTGAGTGGTCGAAGTACCCTCCGGGATGCATGCCCTTCCACTTCTTCAGCATGTACATCGACATGATGAAGCCGAATACTCCAAAGACGACTAAGAGAAGGTTTATCGCATGTCCCACTGTGAAGCCTTCGAACCACGTCAGCAGGGCAGGAGACTGCGAGATCTTCAAAAGTACCAGGATCACGATCCAAACCACTGCGAATGCGCCTGGCAGGAAGTGCTGGTCAACGATTCCCTTCAGCGGCGGTTTCTTCCAGACGTGCAGAGGCGGCGTAATGGAATCGAAGTTATTGGCCCGCACCAACTCGTTATAACTTCGGGTTATATCCCCTAGAGCCCGGAACGCATTTAGGAGTGAGACCTGGAGCGCGATACATATGTAGAGAGCGAAAATACCGATGGTAATCAAAATCCACGGAACTATGATTCTAGCCGCTTCATCCAATTCATTCTTGGTCAATGCCAAAAAGAGTAACGCAAACGCAGAAAGCAGAAATGCCTGCGAAGTGTAAAGCCAGGTGAGTCGGTGGTTCACTAACATATTTTCATGCTCGATCACACTCCTGGCGAGTTTCCACGCAGTGATCTCAGGAGTTTTAAATTCGTCAAAGGTTCCCTTGCTCGGATATAGAGTCGACATGCTGGCCATCCGCAGACGCTTTTAGGCGAGAGCACACAGTATAACCGGAAATCGGACCCGGCAGTTCCGCAGTCCACACACGCATCCACACTGTATTTCGTCGACACTCAATTTTCCACTTCTCTTCAAATCAATTAACTCCGCACCTCCTCTCTGACCCCAATCCGACTGCCGAGAATCGAGGAGAGTTGAAATCTTTAGGAGAGTAAGTACTACCTCATTTATCGACCGGCCGCATCCGACGGACAGCCTGATTGAAGTCGGAAACGTAAACGTTGCCCACTTCGTCGGCCACCAGCGCGAGCGGGTAATTCAAGGTCGCATTTGCGGCGGGCCCGCCGTCGCCGGAGTAGCCCGGGATGCCGTTCCCGCCAACGGTGGTAATGATCCCGTCGGGATCAATCTTGCGAATGCGCTGGCCGTGGAGGTCACTAAGGAACAGGTTGCCCGCGAAGTCGACGGAAATGCCGGAGACGGATCCCAGTTGCGCCTTGCTGGCGGGCCCACCATCGCCGATATCACTGCCGGGCTGACTGCTGAGTGGATTCGTACTGGCGATGATGCTGATACTGCCGGCCGGGGAAACCTTGCGGATCGAGAGCGAGCAGCTATCGTAGGAATCGCAAAACGAACCGGCAACAAACAAATTGCCGGCGCGGTCGACGGTCGAGGCCGATATGAACCCGAAGTAAGGTAAGGCCGCCTCCGAAGGCAGCGCCGTACTGATAGTTCCGTCCGGCAAGACCTTGCGCACGTCCGCGTATTGGCCCTCCGCAATGTACAGATTGCCTGCCCCATCCACCGCGACGTGGAATGGGACGATCGGCGTGTCTGTTGCAGACCCGCCATTGCTCACCGAACGTGGCCACGCCGGCGCACTTCCATTGCCGGCCACGGTTGTGATGAGTCCGTCTGAGGAAACTTTGCGCACGCGGAGGTTGGACGAATCCGCGATGAACACATTGCCTGCACTGTCGACGGCCACGCTTGTCGGATAGGAAAGCGCCGCGCTGACTGCAGGCCCTCCGTCGCCCAGAGGAAGACAGGTGGAAGGGCCGGAACATCGCGGTCCGCCAATGCCGGCGACGGTTGTGATGGCGCCCGACGGCGATACCTTGCGAACACGATGTGCACCCGTTTCCGCGATGTATAAGTTGCCCGCGCTATCCGCCGCCAATCCACCTTGGGAACTTAGTCCGGGCACGGCCAATTGCAGTTGCGCGCCTATAGCGGGCCCGTCATCGCCGGACACAACGGGCGGAAGACCCGGTATGGAAGCGACAGGCCGAATGGTCCCATCTGCCGTCACCTTTCGGACGTTGCGACCGAAGTTGTCCGCGATTAAGAGGTCGCCGGCAGCATCCACCGATACGGCCGTTGGCCCGTTCAATTGCGCCCGGCTGGCAATCTGGCCGTCGCCCGATGAAGGGCCGTAGTTTCCGTTACCGGCGAAGACGGTCTGGGCGCCGTTCGGAGCAATTTTCCAGACATTCGGCCCGGCGGCAACGAACAGGTTGCCTGCGGAATCCGCGGTCATGCCCTCGTAGCAGCACATCGGGATTGGAGGCAAGGTGGAGATCAGCCCGTCCGGCGAAACCTTCCGCAACTGGTAGCCGTAGTTGTCGGTTTCCTCAACGTAGTTTTGGTCGGCAAGAAAAAGATTGCCGGCGCCATCCACAGCTACCTGAACGACGGTGGAGAGTCGAGCGCTGGTTGCGGGATCGCCGTCAGCCGGACTGTTCGAGCCGCCACCGGCGACGGTGGTAATGGTTCCATTAGCCGAGACCTTCCGGACGCGGCCGAGTTCGCCGATCAAGAGGTTGCCCTGGCCATCGATGGTGATGCTCTGAGGATAATTCAGTTGCCCCTTCGTTGCCGGTCCGCCGTCGCCCAGAACGGCGCTACCCCCACCCGCGAAGGTGGTGATGATCCCGTCCGGGGAGACGCGCCGGACGCGCTGATTTGCTCCATCGACGATGAAGACGTTGCCGGCGCGGTCGGCTGCCACGGCGCGCGGGACGGTGAGTGACGCGTTTACAGCCTGTGCGCCATCACCGGTAAAGCCAGTCCTGGAATTGCCGGCGAAGCGCGTAATGGACCCGCTCGGGTCGATCTTGAACACGGAATTGCTGCGGGCCGGGCCGCCGGTGTAGCCATAGCCGTCTACAAAATATAAGTTTCCGGAAGGATCCGCGGCCATGCTGATGGCTGCCGTCGCGGACACGGGTGCTCCGCCCGCGTAAGTAGAAATTTCATACCGCTGGGCGTCTACAGCCAGCCCGACAGCAAACAACAACGAAATGACCTCAACGTGAATTCGGGACATGCCACCTCCCTGCGAGTGCACATCAAACAATACACCCGCCGCGGATTCGAAGAACTTTGGCTCAGGCTAGAGTCGCTAGTCGGAGGTGGGCAGCGGGAACACATGGGTGGTCGCTTGACGCCGTTCAACGTTGCTGCCCTTCGTTAATCGCATGCTCACAATCAGTTCGCAGCACTCAACACTTTATATTCATTTTTTTCCCAACCACTTAATCCAATACCACTCTTCAGCCCCTACTCCCGAATGCGATGATCGTGTCAGGAGCGAGCGCGAACCAGCGGTCAATGTCCGATTTCGGGATTCGGTCCGTTTCGCAAATCAACGCAGCGCCTGTGGATCTCACCGAAGAGAAAGAACTTACTCATGAACCGAAAGAACACAGAAGCATCACACCCGACCGGAAGGTAAAACAATCCTCGCCTGCGAAACCCTCAAACAGAGTCGCAGCGCGTAAGCGCGCGATCTTCAGTCATAGCGATCTCAGGATAGGTGGTTCGAACATAAAGATATCTAGTGTTATCGTGAGTTCGAATGATCCGAATCGCCAACGGCCAAGGCTTCTGGGGCGACTGGCTTGAAGCGCCAGTTCGTCTTGTCGAAGGCGGACCGATTGACTACCTTATCCTCGACTACCTCGCCGAGGTCACAATGTCGATCGTGCAAAAGCAGAAGCAGGCGGATCCGAACCTCGGCTACGCTCGCGATTTTCCACCGCTCATCGCCCGTATAGCCAGGCGCATCAAAGAGCGCAATGTAAAGGTCATCGCCAATGCAGGCGGAGTGAATCCCGTTGCCTGCGCGCGCGAGGTGCTGCGTCTTGCGCCAGGACTGAAAATTGCTGTTGTCTCGGGTGACGACGTATATCACCGTATCGATGAATGCTGGCGCGCGGCATCGAGATGCGGAGCATGGATACGGGCGAGCCTCTCTCAACCATCCGCGATCGTATTCTCAGCGCGAACGCCTACATCGGAGCTTTTCCGCTGACAGAGGCCCTCGCCACCGGAGCCGACGTCGTGATCGCCGGCCGCTGTACCGATACCGCCCTCGCCCTTGCGCCGATGATTCATCGTTTCGGCTGGAAAGAATCGGATTGGGACCTCCTGGCTGCCGGAACCATTGCCGGGCACATCGTGGAGTGCGGCGCGCAATGCACCGGAGGGAACTGCCAGGTAGATTGGACCAACATTCCGGATATGGCGAACATCGGCTATCCCATCGTCGAAGCCGAGCCCGACGGTTCATTCGTGATCACAAAACATCCCGGTACCGGCGGCCGCATCAACACGGATGTAGTGAAAGAACAACTCCTATACGAACTCGGCGATCCGCGAACGTACATCACACCCGACTGCATCGCGGACTTCACCTCAATCCGGCTCCGCAACGACGGCCAGGATCGCGTTCGAGTATCCGATATCAAAGGACGCCCTCGAACAAATACTCTCAAGCTTTCGATCAGCTACTCCGATGGCTACAAGGCCCTCGGTTCGCTCGTATATAGCTGGCCGCAGGCTCTCGAAAAAGCTCAGGCCGCCGACCGGATTGTTCGTGCGCGCCTGACCCAGCTCGGTCTTGAGTTCGACGAGATCTACACGGAGTACTTCGGTGTCAACGCCTGTCACGGGCCCGCCGCGTTTCCGATCCCGGATCCCCCGGAAGTGCAACTGCGTATGGGAGTGAGAGGTCACGATAAAAAAGCAGTGGACCGCTTCACACGCGAGCTGATCCCTCTCGTCCTCAGCGGTCCGCCGACAGCGACCGGTTTCGGCGATGGCCGTCCTCCCGTTCGAGAAATAGTGGCTTATTGGCCTGCGCTGACTCCGCGCGACGAAATTGGCACATCGGTCGAGGTGATCCAGTGAAGATCCCGCTCTCCCGGATCGCCCACGGCCGCTCCGGAGATAAGGGCGACACCGCGAACGTAGGCATCATCGCCTATAACGAAAGCCACTATCCCATCCTCGTTCGCGAAGTCACTGCCGAACGAGTCAAAGCTCACCTTGGCGGTTATGTTCAGGGCAAAGTAGAGCGTTATGAGTTGCCGAATCTCGGAGCGCTAAACTTCCTCCTGCATGGTGCTCTGGGAGGCGGTGGAACTCTATCCCTCCGAGTGGACGCGCAAGGAAAGACCTACAGCGCAGCCGTGCTGCGAATGGAAATCGAAGCCAATGACGGCGAGCTTAGAGATTAGTCGTGAACAGCGCGTGCTGCGCGTCACATTGAACCGCCCCGAGAAGCGCAATGCTCTCACTTCGGAAATCTGCGGCAGCATTGCGGACACGGTCGAGGCCGCGGAGCACGATGAGTCTGTGGGCGCAATCATTTTTGATGCGAAAGGAGATGTTTTCTGCGCAGGTATGGATCTCGATGAAGCAATCCTGCCGGGCGCAGCCGATCAGACCGTCGTTCACCAGCGTCTCTTCACACTAGGCGCTCGCGTTACCAAACCGATTGTTTGCGCCGTGCAAGGTCCGGCTCTCGGCGGCGGTGTCGGCCTAGTTTGCAACGCACATGTAGCCGTGGCGGCGCATGGATCGAGCTTCGGCCTCACCGAGATCCGCATCGGCATGTGGCCGTTTGTGATCTACCGCTCCGTCGCGCTCGCGCTGGGCGAACGGCGAGCTCTCGAACTCAGCCTGATGGGCCGCATCTTCAATGTGCCCGAAGCAGTGCAATGGGGACTGATCCACGAAGCTGTCCCTCCCTTCGAGTTGGATGACCGGGTCACTGCAATAGCCATGCATCTCGCGCAATCCAGCCCCCAGGCGATCGCAAAGGGACTGGAGTTCGTGGCCAAAACGCGAGGTATGGATCCCGTCACTGCCGCTCCCGTCGCATTGCAAATGAGGCGAAGCACATTCGCGTCGGCCGACTTCCACGAAGGAGTCGCCGCCTTCCGCGAAAAACGCCGCCCGAACTACTTCAAATAATCGACAGCGACTCATAACTCAAAAAGCCACCGAGACGGAGCCGCGACCGAAATTCGCTTTAGCGCCAGGGAGCGGAGCGTACAATGGGCGATTCACGCATATTATCGTCTTTTATCTTGTGTATTCTCATTGCGAGCATTCAGATTTCACCCGAAATCTATTGACATGCAGGAGAAACTGAAAATCGGAAGGAGGCGTATGACAATTCGGCGCGGAGCTTCGGGCCAGGACGTACGAAAAATTCAGACGAGACTAGTCGAGCTGGGACTGTATCGCGGGACGATCGACGGAAGCTTTGGTGGCGGCACCGAGGGAGCCCTCAAAGTCTTTCAGCGAAATGCCGGTCTCGACCAGAACGGCGCTGTCGATAACGCAACATGGGCGAAATTGTTTCCGGCGGAGCCTCCGCCGGTCTCAACGATCGCGAATCAGCCGCTGGCGCTCCGTTGCCTCGCTTTGACGGCTTCGTTCGAAACCGGCGACATGCCGCCCGAATGCTTTTGCGGAGTGGTCGGCGACTTCGATGGACAGGGCATTAGTTTCGGGGCGCTGCAGTGGAATCTGGGGCAGGGAACCTTGCAGCCGCTGCTCTTTGAAATGTTCCAGAATTACGCCGGCGCTTGTCGCGATATCTTCCACGAAAATTTCGCCGTGGTTACCGCTCTGGGCGAATCGACCAAACAGGAACAGGTTGCATTTGCTCGGTCCATCCAGAACACCGCGAATTTCCGTGTGAATGAGCCTTGGCGCGGCATGTTGAAACAGCTCGGACGTACGCAGGAGTTCCAGGACATCCAAGCCAAACATGCAACCCGGATCCACGCGAAAGCGATCGCAATGTGCAATGATTACGGTCTCACAACCGAGCGTGGAGTCGCTCTCATGTTCGACATCTGCGTCCAAAACGGATCCATCAGCCCGGTAGTGAAAGCTCAGATTCTGGCGGATTTCATCGGACTGCCCGATGCCAAGGACCAGGTCGCGCGCATGCGTGTCATTGCCAATCGTCGCAGCTCGGCAGTGAAGCCGCAGTTCGTCAACGATGTGCGAATCCGTAAGCTCACCATAGCCGAGGGCGCCGGTACGGTGCACGGCATTCAGTACGATCTGGAGGAACAGTTCGGATTGCGTTTGAAGCCTGTGTAGAGAACGAGGCAGGGTGATTTAAGCACGCTGCCCGTAGTCCGACAGGCTGGTCGAAACCGGGCGGGGAAATGTTCGGGAATGTAATCGGGCGAGACCCTTCTTTTTGTACCTGGGCCCGGTATCGGCATCCTGAGTCTCAGAAAGTTTGAGAATTGAAGAATGGAACCTTGGCTAACCGGACAACTCAGCGACTTGCACGCGATACAGGCGGCTCTACTCTATTCCTTCCAGCAGGCAATGCAAGACCTGCATCAATGGACGGACGGGTTGACTGATGAACAAATATGGCGGCGCAATGGATCGGTCGCGTCGGTCGGATTTCATCTCAGGCACATTGCCGGCAGTGTGGATCGCCTGATCACCTATGCGCTCGGCAAGCAGATGAATGATGCGCAAACCACCGCCCTCCGCCAGGAGCAGAGTGAGACAGGTCCGGGCAGGGAAGAGTTATTGCGAGCGCTTGAAGATTGCTTCTTCAAAAGCGCCGAGATTGTAAGAGCCATCAACCCCGAAACGTTGGCTGAGATACGTGAGATCGGACGCAGACGAATTCCCGTTCCGCTGGGAGTTCTGCTCATCCACATCTCCGAGCACACCCAGCGGCACGTAGGCGCGGCAATCGTCACGGCTAAGACCGTGCGCTAACGATTTATTGCCAAATAGTTTTATTTTGCGAGCCGATTTGCTTGACGTTTACGCATTAAATGTTGCATCTTGGATACAACAATCAAATCTTATGAATCCAGCTTCTGGTCCGTCCTTATACGAACAGTTGGGTGGAGAGGCCGCGGTTGACGCCGCTGTTGACGTCTTCTACCGCAAGGTCCTCTCGGACGATCGTGTTAGTTCCTTTTTCGACGATATCGATATGGATCAACAAATCGCCAAGCAAAAGGCATTTTTGACCATGGTCTTTGGCGGTCCGGTGGCATATTCAGGCAAAGACATGCGCGACGGGCACGCGCGCTTGCTCGCAAAAGGACTGAATGACTCGCACGTAAATGTAGTCATCGAACTGCTTGGTGAGAGCCTGCGCGAAGTTGGCGCTCCCGAACACTTAATTGCAAAAGTCGCCAGTATCGCCGAATCGGCACGCGCCGACGTTCTGAATCGATAGAATAATGCCCTCAATTGAATTTGAAGGCCGCTCGTTCGGCCTTGTGAAGGACGAGAGTGTCCTCGATGGTCTGCTCCGGAACGATCTGAAGATCCCGCACTCCTGCAAGGCCGGAAGCTGCGGATCGTGCCTCATGCGCGCTACGCAGGGAGCCGTACCCGCCAAAGCGCAGGCTGGCCTGAAGGACTCCTGGAAGGCGCAAGGCTACTTTTTATCATGCGCCTGTCGGCCGGAAGCAGACCTCTCTGTCACAACGGTCGGTGACGATGCCCGGACCGGCGCGGCCATCACGGCCCTCAATCTCTTGAGCAAAGACGTGCTGCAGGTGCGGCTTCACTGCGATGCGGACATCAACTTTCGTGCAGGGCAATACGTAACTGTCTTGCGTGAGGATGGGCTCGCGCGCAGCTATTCGATTGCCAGTCTTCCGGAAGAAGGCGAACTCGAACTCCACGTCCGAAGAATCGCGGGCGGCAAAATGAGCGGATGGCTTCACCATGCTGCGCGAGTCGGCGATCGCTTAAGCGTGCTTGGCCCATCCGGGGAATGCTTCTATGTGCCCGGTAAGGAAGAACAGCCGATGTTACTTATCGGCACCGGAACAGGTCTTGCGCCTCTTTACGGCATCGTACGCGATGCGTTGCGCCGTCAACATAAGGGGCCAATCCATCTGTTTCATGGCGCTCTCCACAACGGCGGTCTCTATCTCGTGGAGGAATTGCGCCGCCTCGCGAACCGGCACTCGCATCTCGAGTACACACCGACGGTTCTTAATGGGAACGAGTCCGACGGCATCGCTGTCGGATCCATTGATCAGGTCGTACTGAAGAGATTTCCCAAGCTCAGCGGCTGGCGCGGTTACGTCTGCGGAGATCCGGAGTTGGTGAAATCGCTCAAGAAGAAACTCTTTCTCTCCGGCATGGCCTCTCGGGATATCTATTCCGACGCGTTTCTACCGGCCGCGCCCGCTGTCTGAACACGTGCAACTCAGTCTTCACGCCGATTACGCTTTACGTGTGCTGATCTATATCGGAGCTTATCCGGGCCGCATGGTCAGGACACAAGAGATCAGCGATGCTTACGGAATCTCCAAACATCATCTGGTACGGGTGATGCACACACTTGAGCAGCATGGCTATGTCCGGATTCATGCGGGTCGTAGCGGTGGTGTAACACTGGCGCGCGAGCCGCAAGCGATTCGCTTGGGCGATGTTGTCCGGAATACAGAGCCCAACCTGCGGCTTGCGGAATGCTTTGACACACAAAGCAACACCTGCCCGATCGCCGGTGTATGCGGGCTTAAGCGAATTCTGAACGAGGCCCTGTCTAAGTTCTTATCTACGCTGAACGGGTATACCCTCGCCGACATAGTAAGCGCACAAGATCAGCCAAAGCTTGCAAACGTATTTGCAAGCTTCGTCGGCTGGAGCGGTTGACTGATTTAGACCGTTACCGGCTGTTCCTTGTATCGCCGAGCCATTTCCGTCAGCGATATCGGAGCATAGTCCTTGGCGTGTCCGGCTTGTCCAAACTGGGTCATGCGAGCCTTGACCACTTCCTTCATCGCTTCCCGAGCCGGCTTCATGTAGGCGCGAAGATCGAATTCTTCTGGATGCTCCGTTAGCACCTTGCGCACTGCTCCGGTCATTGCCATGCGGTTGTCGGTATCGACGTTGATTTTGCGCACGCCGTGCTTGATACCGCGTTGAATTTCCTCGACCGGAACACCGAAGGTCTGCTTGATCTTGCCGCCGTATTTGTTAATGATGTCCTGCAACTCCTGAGGCACGCTCGATGATCCATGCATCACCATGTGCGTGTTCGGAAGCTTGCGATGAATCTCTTCTATGCGCGACATCACCAGCACTTCGCCCGTAGGTTTCTTCGTGAACTTGTAGGCTCCGTGACTCGTGCCGATCGCAACCGCGAGCGCATCGATACCGGTGCGTTCCACGAACTCGACAGCCTGATCGGGATCCGTCAAGTGAGCCATCGCGTCGATGTCCGCTCCGTGGCCATCTTCAACACCCCCAAGCGTTCCAAGTTCGCCTTCCACTGTGACACCGCGCTCGTGAGCCATTTCCACTACTTCGCGAGTGACCCGAACGTTGTACTCGAAATCGGAAGGAGTCTTGCCGTCGGACATCAACGAACCATCCATCATTACGCTCGTGAAGCCCATGGCAATAGCGGATTTGCAGGTCTCCGGGCTGTTGCCGTGATCCTGATGGAGCGCGATCGGGATCTCAGGATAGAGCTCCGTGGCAGCGATCATCAGGTGATAGAGGAAACGATCGTTCGTATAAGAACGAGCGCCGCGGCTGGCCTGGACAATCACGGGAGACTGCGTCTCTTTGGCAGCTTCCATGATCGCCTGAATCTGCTCCATATTATTCACATTGAAAGCGCCGACTCCGTAACCGCCTTTCGCCGCTTCATCCAGCAGTTGCCGCATCGAAACCAATGGCATGATTTTTGTCCTCTTGTTTGAATTATCCCACGTGGCGTCGACGGAAATAGGTATTCGCAAATTGTACGTCGCGCAATATTTGTGCTTTGAGCGCTTCCGGAGATTCGAATCTCTTTTCTTCACGGACACGCTTCAGAAATTCCAACCGGATCCGTTCTGGTGTCTTTCCATCGAATGCCGTGAGCAAAAAGGTCTCGATACTCCGCTCATGTCCATCGAATGTCGGGCGCATTCCAATGTTGGTGATGGAGTTCCAGGTTCGAGAGTTATCCACATCAGTAGTGCGCGTCACGTAAACCCCATCCGCGGGAATTACATCGGCCGTGGTGTCCAAATTGAGGGTCGGCACCGTTTGTTTCAAACCGATTCCGTGGCCGGAGACAATTCGACCCTCGATCCAGTATGGACGTGCTAACAAACGGCAAGCTCGCGAGACATCTCCGACTTGCAAAAGGTTGCGAATCTCGGTACTTGACGCCATTCGCCCACGAACATAGACATTCGGCACAACTTCCACACAGAAGCCTAGCTCGTCGCCAAGTCGAGTCAAAAGGGGAACATCGCCTGCGTGTTTGGCTCCGAACCGGAAGTTGTGGCCCACCAGAACGGCTGCCGCGCCGACACTATCAACCAGAACCTTACGCGCAAACTCTTCCGGACTGAGTTTGGAAAATTCCACATCGAATGGAAGTACGAACACCTGCTCGATTCCTTCGGCTTCCATGAATTCCCATCGCTGTTCGGTGGTATTCAGAAGCTTCGGCGCCCGTTCAGGAGCTACGACCTTTGTGGGATGCGGATGAAAAGTCAGGACGGAGGCGCGCCAGCCTTTCTCGCGCGCCAGCTCCGCAGTTCGTCGCAGCAGCAAGCGATGACCGGCATGAACCCCGTCGAAATTGCCGATCGCCACGGCGCTGGGTCCGGCCTCTGGACCGATTTCGGCCAAGTTCCGATAGACGCGCAACATTCAGCTCACGTCTCCGGTCATGATCCGCAAACCGTCATACGCGAGCCGGACGTGGGAAGGGAAGTCGCGTTCTGTTTCTTCGTGAGGCAAATCGTGGCTGATGTGCGTGAAAAACGCCCTTTTTGGCGCGATCTGCTCCACATATTGCAAGGCTCGGGTGACGGTCGTGTGTGTCGGATGCGGTTTGTGTCGAAGCGCATCCAGAAACAACACATCCAGATCCGCTAACTGCGCGATCGAAGCATCCGGAATCTTGCTATGGTCCGTGAGATACGCGGCTGGCCCGAAACGATATCCGTAAACGAAAGACCGCCCGTGGTTGAGTAGTACGGGCGTGAAACGTAATCCGAACAGATCGATACCATTGAGCGTGAGTGGATGCGGTGTGAGCTTCGGGATGCTTGATTCGGGATTCGAATTCTCGAAGATATAGCGGAAAGAAGACTGAATCGTAGTGAGCGTTTCCAGAGACCCGTAAATGGGAATCGTCGATTTCTGGCGCAGATTCAAGGGACGAACGTCGTCGAGACCCATGATGTGGTCAGCATGCGAATGAGTGAATAGAATCGCGTCGATTCGCTCGATACCCTCGCGCAAGGCCTGCTGGCGGAAGTCCGGTGTCGTGTCGATCAGGACAGTCCGCCCGCCATACTGCACCATTACGGATGGCCGAAGCCGATTGTCTCTGGGATCGGTTGAGGAACATACGGAGCAGTTGCAGCCAAGCGTGGGCACTCCCATGCTGGTTCCCGATCCCAGCACGGTGATTTCGACTTCGGGCATTCAGGCAGACTTCGGCGAGGATTCGCTGGCTTGAACGAAACGGAAGCGCAACTCAGTCAGCGAGTTTTCGATAAGACGCTGCTCGTCGATGCTCAGATTTCCTCGTGTTTTGTCTGCGATCATGGCGAGCAGGTCGATCGAGTGGCGGGCCACGCGCAGATCGGGCTTCGGACGGTCCGCCTCATCGCCGAAGTGGATAAGGCCCATCGACATCTCCGCCTGCATCTTCATGGACAACACGAAGAATTCGAACGTCGCAGGGGGAAGGGGCATCTCTTCCGTTGATGGCTGAATGTCCGGTTCGCTCATAATTTTCAGTTTACATGGGCGATCCTGGCGCGAACGGGATTGGGCGTTGCAATTCACCGGCGTCAGGGCCTATAATTCTTCCCGACCTATGTATAAGCATTTATTAGGTATCTGCATGATGGTGGCGGTGGCCGGTAGGCCGGCGACGGCCCAGAAACCGACTGTTGACGGTGTAGATCTGGAAAAGGCCTACGCGAACCTGAAGGAAAGCGAGGGCAAGAAGGATTACGACGGCGTTCTCAAATGGTCGGGAGTTACATCCGAGATCGCTCGCAAGACTGTCGCTGGTCCGAAACTGGAAGGGCAATCCGACGAAGAGTTCAAGCAAGCAGTCGACTATGCCCGGCAGGTCGATGTTTACACTGAGTACTCGCTTTACGCGATGATGCTCCAGGAGCCGGATCCGCAGAAGGCCATGAAACTCGCGGATACACTCGAGCAGCGCAACCCGAAGAGCCAGTACATCGCGATGGTGATGCCTCGCTACTCAGCGGTGGCGCGGCAGGCGAATGCGTTGCCGGCCGCCGTGGCATTCGGCGAGCGGGCCTTCGAACGGGGGCAGTATTCGGAGGACATGCTCCTGGTGATGGCTGATTACTATACCCAGCAGAAGAAAAGCCCGGATAAGGTTGTGCTTTACTCCCAGAAAGCCATTGAAGTCATGAACGGCCGTGAAAAGCCCGAAGGCGTAAGCGATGCGGACTGGGCGAAGAAGAAAAATGTAACTACGGGCTTAGCTTACTGGATGGCTGGGACCGCGCTTAGCGGACAGAACAAGTTCGCCGAAGCGGATAAGATGCTGCGATCAGGACTTCCACTGATAAAAGACAATGAACAGCTTTACGGAACCGCGCTGTTCCATCTTGGATTATCGAATTACCGGCTCGCTCAGGCCAGCAAGAATAAGACTCAGATCGCTGACGCCATCAGCTTTTCAAAACAAGCCGCAGCGGTGAAAGGTCCTTTGCAGGGGCAAGCCGCGAAGAACGTTAAGGTGATGCAGCAGGAGTTCGGCGTCAAATAGCAACGCAGCCATACGACAATAAGGTCATGCGATTCGCGCTGGCGCCGTTATTGGCGTGTGTATTGTGCGCGCAAACCAGGCAACTGACTGATGCCGAGGTCATGCGCGTACACCGGTCGATTCTTCTAATCGACACACACAACGACGTCGCAATGAAGACCTCAAAGGGCTTCGATATCGGTAAACCCGACCCGAAGGGCAGCACAGATATCCCGCGACTTAAGGAAGGGAACGTAGGCGCAGAGTTTTTCGCGGCGTATGTACCTGCGCGTTATGCTCGTTTGAACAAAGCTGCGGAGTACGCTCGAACAGTCATCAATTCGATTCGTAATGATATTGTCGCCCGTCACCCGGAAACGTTTTCATTCGCTAGAACGGCCGACGAAATAGTGAGTGCTCACAAACGAGGAAAGATCGCGGCGTTAATCGGACTCGAGGGCGGCCATGCGATTGAAGATAACCTCAAGATACTCCATGAGTTCTACGAATCCGGCGTGCGGTACATGACCCTGACTCATAGCAATACCAACAATTGGGCAGATTCCTCCGGGGACATTTCGGATCCAAACGTAAAACATCATGGCGGCCTGGCGCCGTTTGGCAAAGAGGTTGTCCGGGAGATGAACAAACTCGGCATGATCGTCGACATTTCGCATGTCGCCGACGAAACCTTCTGGGATGCTCTTGAAGCCAGTCAGGCGCCTATCTTTGCGTCGCACTCTTCGTGCCGCGCGCTATCGAACGCGCGTCGCAACATGAGCGATGAGATGATCAAAGCCCTGGCCAAGAAGGGCGGCGTCATTCAGATTAATTTCGCCTGCGACTTTTTGAACGAACGCGTCCGTACCGACAGCCCGGAAGAAAAAAGCAAGCTCAATGCGAAGTTCGGGGAGGACGAGGACGCCTTGCGGGCATACGTCGAAGGTCACTTTGCGCGCGCAACCCTGGCTGACGTTGTGGAACACATCGATCATGTCGTGAAGATCGCCGGGATCGACGCTGTGGGAATCGGCAGCGACTTCGATGGTGTGGATTGCACACCGGTGGGTCTCGAAGATGTTTCCAAGTTTCCCAACCTGACTCGAGCGCTGCTCGAGAAGGGCTATACGCAAGAGCAGATCGCCAAGATATATGGCGGCAACACGCTGAGACTGATGCGGGAAGTGGAAAAGACCGCCAAAGCGATGCAAGGTCAGTCCGCTCGTTCCCACCAAACGGAAAGTTTACATAATATCCGTTATCGGAACTAACTTCTTCAAGATCTTCTAGAACTGAAGCCGCAAACCCATTCGAAACGCTCGGGCTCCTGATCGATCACCGACGGAACCATTGGTGACACCGCCATCACTCGTAATTACCCCTACGCCGGTCGTGTCGGTAATATCGGTGCTCGGATTTTGCCAGTTCGGATGGTTGAAGATGTTGTTTGCCGTAATCTCCCAGCGCAGCCGCATTCTCTCGCTGAACATGAAGTCTTTGCCGAGTCCGCCGCTCCAGACGTTGACGCCGGGGCCCTTGATTACACCCTTGGCGGAAGTACCGAACCGTCCTGGCGCGGGTGGCGCGAACGCGCCCGTATCGAACCATTGATCAAGCGATCGCTGGTCCGCAGGAAGATTCGGGTTTCGCAGGACATCGGGGCGCATCGTAACGAAGGCTGGATCGCCGTCGGTATAGGCAATTCCGACCGGGTCGGGACCGGACCAGAACGGCGTAAGGAACTGGCCGGTTTGAAGCGTGTAAATACCCGTAAGTTCCCACCCGCCGATGAGAAGGTTGGCCCATTTGGATACGCCGGACGCGAAATGTCGGCCCTTGCCGAAAGGTAGCTGGTAGATGAAGTTGCTCGTAAAGCGATGCGTCGGGATTTCCTGCGCCGGACCGATTTCTCGTTTGCGGTCGAAGGGATTCTCCGACACGTACTGCCACGTGCTGAAATCCCAGTTGTAATCGAGATCGTAGCGGTCGCGCGCCCAGGTCCACGAGCTTTGGAAGTAAAGGCCCCCGGAGAGTTGCCGCTGCGCCTGGACAGTCAGACCGTTGTATTGATGGCCGGCTCCATTGGTGACATACCAGACCTCCGGGAAATCGCCAAATGGGCGCGGCTTCTCGATGAACGGCCTGTTATCCGGAACGGGTGAATTGTAGTTGTACATCCAGGGACCTTTGCGCATCGAGGTGCCAATATAGGAAACCCGGAAGCCTGTATTCCATTGCTGACGCTCGATCGTGAAGTTGTACTGCATCGAATAGGGCGTCTTGTAATCAGGATTCTGCGCCACGGGAAGACCGACTGTGCTGGGTCCGCCTGTGCCGGTGTTCGGAAAGACACGGGGGAATACCACTTGAGGATTCGTCGAAGAGTTCGTATAGGAAGGCTCGTTTAATACGAACGGGACGTCTCCAAAACCGAGCGCATACGCGAGCGGCACAACGTTATAGAACATACCCCACCCTGCCCGGATGACGGTGTTGTTTCCCCACGGACGATACGCCAAGCCGACTCTGGGGGCGATGTTGTTCTTGTCCTGATGAATTAAGTGTTTGGAGTCGAAGCCGACCGAACTCGCTTCCGATATGCCGACATAATTCTTCGGAAAAATCGAACTCACTTGCGAGGTCGCGCCGTCCGGAATCACGATGGTACCGGACTTCACGTCGAAGAGCGACATAAGGTTGTTGTTTTCCCGCCAGTTCAAATGCAGTTCGTAGCGCACGCCCAGGTTGAGTGTAAGTTTGGGACTGATCTTAAAGTCGTCTACCACGAAAAAGTCATAAGACCATCGATTGCGATTCACCTCGATTGGGGGAAAGGCGCGCGACGCGGTTGTCGGAATACCAAGCAGGAAGTCCGCATAAGGGTTGCCGGTGAACTTGTCGGAGAATCGTACATTTCCAAAAAGATTTGTATTGGCGCCGAAATCATCGTATTCCGCGCGAAGCAGGTTGAATCCGACCTTTAGAGTGTGGCGGCCTCGGAACCAGCTGACGTGGTCCTGGAATTCTTCTGTATGCGTTCGATAGCCTTTCTTGCGCCAAGGAGATTGAAATAGACCCGTCATCCCGTTGCTGAATGTCAGATTCAGAATGCCGTTGATGTCCGGCAAGTCTGGGGCCAGCCCCACCAATCCGAGTTCCTTCACGATTTCAAGACCGTGCTGCGTAGATCCAAGATTCAGGTCGTAGTTGATTGGGTTATTGTTCAAACCGAACCCCCAACGAGCTTCATTCAGAAGGTTCGGCCGGAACGAATGCGTATACGAGATTGTCGCTGCACGGTCATCTCGCTGCTGCCATCGCTGGCCGATGGTCGGCAAGTTCCCTTCCCAGCCGCGGGTGTAGCCCCGTACCCAGGTGTATCTACCGAACACCTGATCGTTTTGGGTGATCTTATGATCGATGCGGGTCGTCCAGTACGTTGAGGGATCCCAGGGCCGCACCTTGAGATCCCGATAATTTTGCGTGTGCAGCGTTGCGAGATCGCCGAAGTTCGGCAGCGGAAAGAACTTGTCCTGGATCTTCTGTGAAACGGGATTGATGCGGTTGGCGGGAATCTTATTGCCTGGGAATGGCAGTCCCGTCGTCGGATCCACAATCGGCGTTGCCAGGTTTGAGAAGTCTCCTTGCCGCCACGACTGAGGGGCGACGGTCGGAGTAAGCCTGTCCTGGACCGCACTCCCACGGGATGTTTCAAAGGAGAAGAAGAAGAATGTCTTGTTGCGTCCGTCGTAAATCTTCGGAATGAAAACGGGTCCGCCGACCGATCCACCAGGAAAGTGACTGATACCCGTGCTGCGAGCGGTATCAAAAAATCCCCTGGCGCGGAACCAAGGAGTGGAGTAGTAATCGAATAGCGACCCGTGAAGCTGGTTTGTACCCGATTTCGAAATTACCGTGACTTGTCCAAGCGATCCGAATTCCGCCGAATTGTTCGAAAGATCGACCTTCACTTCCTGGAAAGATTCAATGTAGTTGGCAAGCGGACCGGTCTGCGTATTGTCGACGCCATCAGAGAAAGTCGTTCCATCGATGGACCAGTTATTTTCGTTGACGCGGCTGCCCGCGAAGCGCGTAACGCTGCTCCCGTCCTGGCCTTGAAGGCCCGGTGAAAGATTGAGGTTTGCCCAAAGGCTCCGCGAGTTCGTCGGCAGCGTGTTGAGCACGAGAGAATTCTTGCTGTCGCTTATCCGGGCGGTGTCGGTTTCAATCAGAGTCGCCCCGCCGCTCACCTCGACACTTGTCGACACATCGCCGATTTGCAGCGTGATATCGACGCGGCGGACATCGCGCGCGACCAGGCCGACATTTTCGATCGTGAAGCCCTTGAATCCGGCTGCTTCCGCGCGGACGTTGTACTTCCCTTCCTTCAACTGCGCAATTGTAAAGACACCGGCTTCATTCGACTTTGCAGTGCTCTGGATATTGGTTTCGATATTGGTTGCGACGATCGTCGCGTTGGGAACGAGGGCGCCCGCTGGGTCCGATACCGTTCCGGTGATGCTGGCGAACGTAGTTTGAGAATTGGCTATTTGTACGAGAGCGGTAAACAATACGAAAGCGAAGACGAGAATCCTGCGCATAAACACAACCCTCCTGCTTCGCCGAAAGTATAGGTCAGAGTTGACAGCTGGTCAATGAAATTATCTAAGATTGATTCGGTAAAGCTGCCACTCGGCCATGTGTTTACCGCCGATTTTCTGATAGAAATCGATGGCCAATTGATTCCAATCGAGCACCGTCCATTCCATGCGCCCGCAGCCGCGGCGCTTGGCTTCTTCAAGGGATTCTAAGAAGAGGGCTCGGCCGACTCCGCGCTTGCGGTACTCCTCGAGGACGAACAGGTCTTCAAGGTAAAGGGTCGGTAGCGCAAGAAAGCTCGAATACGTCTCGAGCACGATCGCGTAGCCCACCGGGTAGCCGTCCATGAAGGCGAGGAAACAATTGATTCGCGGCTTCGGACCAAACAGGTCTTGCATCAGGCGGCGGCGCGCCTCAGGTGAAGGCCGGTCGAGTTTCTCATAATCGGCGAGGGCATCGACTAGCGCGATGATGGCAGGTTCGTCGGAAGCGATTGCCTTCCGAACTACCGGGGTGTGAGTCGCGGCCATGCGATTTCAATCCCCTGCTCTTGAATGGATTTTTGAAAGTCTGCCAGACGCTTCGAATCGTTCCGAATCTGGCGCGGGGTCGATTTGGTCTTGATGGCGTGTGCGATTAGAGCGCCTGCCGACTCGCCAATGTTCCATTCAACCGGATGAAGACGATAGCAGCCGTTGGTGATGTGGGTAACTCCCAGATTTTTGCAGGCCGGAATCAGATTCTCCATGCGTTTGGGAATGAGCGCGCCGAGAGGAATCTGGAAGGGTAGCGAACTCACGTCAATGTAGTTGTCTCTGCCGGAACTTGGGTGGAGATCGATGCGGTAGCTGCCCACTCCCACCGAGTCCTTGAACTCTTCCGCTTGGGAGTTGCCGCGGGACTGATGTCCGACGTGCTGTTCCAAGACGGTGAATTCGGCTTGAATGCGGCGGGACTCGCGGATATAGGGATACTTAGCCAAACCGTCTTCTGTTCCAACAATATCGGGTCTCAATCGTAATCCTTTCCATCCGCATTCGGTTTGCATCCAATACAGCAGCGACAGACTTAGCTGTTTGGCCCGTTTGAGGTTACGTGTGGCTTCGGACTCCGAAATTTCGTGGAGATTGCCTAACCAGTAGTCATTTTGAGGCCAGTTTACCAGGGTAATTTCGGCCCCGTGCCGGATGTTCTGGCGCGTCGCGATCCGGCGATACAGCCATAGGTTGGGAGGACCGGGGACAGGATCGGATTGCTCCGGGTCAAATCCCATCGGTCGCTTTTCGAGGGTGACGGGATGGCTCATATCCCAGGCGAGGAGCTTGCCGGGCCATGGCGGCTGCAGCTTAGGGACGTAATCCTTCCAGAAGGCGTATTCCTCTGGTTTTTCAATCGTATGGTCCTCGCCTTTGATGTATTCCATGGGGAAGCATACCGTAAATGACTGAATGTTATTCGGTTGAGGGATTGCGGGCGCGTGTAGCTCGCCGGTTTGTTTTTGCGATTCAAACCCGGTGACGTAGTCGGTTTTGGTCAGGGGGAGCAGGTCGCCTTGCTCCGTCGCATCAAGGAAGTATGGGGCCGTGATTGTGCGATCTCCGACTTTTACGGAGCGAACCCGATCTCCTTGCACTTCGGCCGCTACGGGTTTCTGATCGAGAAGCACGGTGAGTTGGCCGCTACTTGCATACGGGGCCAGCATGGCTTCGAGCACTGCGAGAGAAACCCGCGGCTCATGGGTCAGGCGCGATACGGTCCCACCACCGGGATTCAGCAGTTCCCTACCTCGCGCGGCTTCGGTCAGCGGGTAGTTCGTTTGGTAGAACTCACGGACCCGGCGGCGGTAGGTCCGGTAAAGCCGGGTGCAACCGAAGGATTCGATCCAGGGGTGCTCGTCGGGGGGCACGGCTTGCGAAGTAAGCTGGCCTCCGATCCAATCCGTTTCTTCGGTCAGAACGACCTTCATGCCGTTGCGGAGGGCGGCAAGCGCGGCTGCGCAGCCGCCGACACCTCCTCCGATTACGGCCACATCGCACCGGAATTCGCGGGCATTAAGTAACGGGCTTGCTAACTGTTGAAGGAAGCTTCTGCGGCGCATATTTTCGGGATTGAAAGCTGCTGCAATCGAGCGTAACATTGTGGACAACTTGGGTGGGACAACAACTTGGAGGAACGTATGCCCCTCATCGACGACACGATCGGCGCCCTATTGGAGACGAAGCCGCGCAAGGTTTGGGCGGTACCACCCGGAACCTCGGTGTTCGATGCGCTGTCCCTGATGGCTGACAAAAATATCGGCGCGGTGCTGGTGATGGACGGCGAGCGCCTTTGCGGCGTGCTGTCTGAGCGCGATTACGCGCGCAAGGTAATCCTCACGGGCAAGAGCTCCCGCGACACCGAAGTGGAGGAGATCATGTCCGAACCTGGTGTCGGAACGAGATCGACCACTATTGACGAATGCATGCGGGAAATGACGACTACACGCTGCCGGCACATGCCGATCGTAGAAGGCGGCCGCGTAGTAGGCCTGGTCTCGATCGGAGATCTAGTGAACTGGGTGATCTCCGCGCAAGAGCGTACGATCAGCGATCTGCACGCGTACGTAGCCGGCGATTATCCGCGATGAAATGAAAAAGCCCGCCGAGGTTGGTTGCCTGAGGCGGGCTTTTTTGAGGTAATTGGGCGACGTCCTACTCTCCCACACACTTGCGCGTGCAGTACCATCGGGGCTGAAGGGCTTAACTACCGTGTTCGGGATGGGAACGGGTGGGACCCCTTCGCTAGGATCACCCAAAAGTTGGGAGGAATATCTGACGGGCTAGAGCAACGAAAACGAAACTGCTGTTGTATAGAGTAAATTTTATGGTCAAGCCGAACGGGCTATTAGTACTGGTCAGCTCAATGCATTGCTGCACTTACACACCCAGCCTATCAACGTGGTAGTCTTCCACGGCCCTTCAGAAGGTCTGCGACCTTGGGAAATCTCATCTTGAGGAAGGTTTCGCGCTTATATGCATTCAGCGCTTATCCTGACCGAACTTCGCTACCCAGCGGTGCCACTGGTATGACAACTGGATCACAAGAGGTTCGTCCAGCTCGGTCCTCTCGTACTAGAGCCAGGCCCTCGCAAATTTCCTCCGCCCACCGCAGATAGGGACCGAACTGTCTCGCGACGTTCTGAACCCAGCTCACGTACCGCTTTAATAGGCGAACAGCCTAACCCTTGGGAGCTTCTACACCCCCAGGATGCGATGAGCCGACATCGAGGTGCCAAACCGGAGCGTCGATGTGAACTCTTGACTCCGATCAGCCTGTTATCCCCGGCGTACCTTTTATCCGTTGAGCGATGGCCCTTCCATACAGAACCACCGGATCACTAAGTCCTACTTTCGTACCTGCTTGACTTGTAGGTCTCGCAGTCAACCTGGTTTATGCCTTTACACTCGACTGACGATTTCCAAACGTCATGAACCAAGCTTCGAGCGCCTCCGTTACAATTTAGGAGGCGACCGCCCCAGTCAAACTACCCGCCTTCCATTGTCCGTTCTCCCGATCAGGGAGAGACGTTAGAATCACAGAATGCCCAGGGTGGTATCTCACCGTTGGCTCCCCCAAGTCCAAGAACCTGGGTTCAAAGCCTCCCACCTATCCTGCGCAGAACATCCCGCAATTCAATGAAAGGGTATAGTAAAGGTGCACGGGGTCTTTCCGTCTAGCGGCGGGCATCCGGCGTCTTCACCGGAACCACAAGTTCGCCGGGCGGCCTGTTAAGACAGTCGTCAGATCGTTACGCCATTCGTGCAGGTCGGAACTTACCCGACAAGGAATTTCGCTACCTTAGGACCGTTATAGTTACGGCCGCCGTTCACCGGGGCTTCAGTTCAAAGCTTCGAGTTGCCTCTAACCTCTCCCTTTAACCTTCCGGCACCGGGCAGGCGTCAGCCCCTATACATCGTGTTTACGACTTTGCAGAGACCTGTGTTTTTGTTAAACAGTCGCCTGACGCGCTTCGCTGCGACCCCAGTAGCTTTCGCCTGGGGCACTCCTTATCCCGAAGTTACGGAGTCAATTTGCCTAGTTCCTGAACAGACCATCACCCGAGCGCCTTAGAATACTCATCTCGACCACCTGTGTCGGTTTGTGGTACGGATACCCTGCTCTCCTAGCGGCTTTTCCTGGCAGACGACCCAGCGGACTTTCCTATCTGGATCTCCCTTCATCCTGGTTCGACTCCAACCCTCCCCAGGACTTACGGTCTGCGTCCCCGCATCGGACTTGATCGAACAGCGGTAGTCACGGAATATTAACCGTGTGTCCATCGGCTACGCCTTTCGGCCTCACCTTAGGTTCCGACTAACCCTGAGCGGATTAACCTTTCTCAGGAATCCTTAGTCTTACGGCGACGAAGGTTCTCACTTCGTTTGTCGCTACTTATGCTGGCAGAGTCCCTTCTCACATCTCCAGTACTCCTTTCGGTATACCTTCGCGGATTTGAGAATGCTCTCCTACCAAGCGTTATTCCGAAGAACAACGCCTCCATAACTTCGGTACTATGCTTTAGCCCCGTTGGATTGTCGGCACCGAGTTCCTCGACCAGTGAGCTATTACGCTTTCTTTAAAGGATGGCTGCTTCTAAGCCAACCTCCTGGCTGTCTGAGGCACTCGACTTCCTTTCCCACTTAGCATAGATTTGGGGACCTTAGTTGATGGTCTGGGCTCTTCCCCTTTTGACTACGAAGCTTAGCCCTCGCAGTCTGACTCCTGTGCTACTCGTTCATGGCATTCGAAGTTTGGTTGGATTCGGTAACCTGGGAAGGCCCCTAGTCCATTCAGTTCTCTACCACCACGACGGACCACACAAGGCTAGCCCTAAAGCTATTTCGGAGAGAACGAGCTATCACGGAATTTGATTAGCCTTTCACCCCTACCCTCAGCTCATCCAAGCTGTTTTCAACCAACACTGGTTCGGACCTCCAGTCGCTGTTACACGACCTTCATCCTGGCCAAGGGTAGATCATCCCGCTTCGCGTCTAATCCCAGCGACTTATCCGCCCTATTCAGACTCGCTTTCGCTGCGGCTCGCTTTTCGCTTAACCTTGCCACTGAGATTAACTAGCCAGCTCATTATTCAATAGGCACGAGGTCAGACATCCGCTTGCGCGTATAGTCCTCCCACTGCTTGTAAGCATGCGGTTTCAGGTACTATTTCACTCCCCTCACAGGGGTTCTTTTCACCTTTCCCTCACGGTACTAGTTCACTATCGGTCGCAAGTGAGTATTTAGCCTTACCGGATGGTCCCGGTAGATTCCCGCAGGGTTCCACGTGTCCCGCGGTACTTAGGAGCCACTTGAAAGAAGATTGCAATTTAAGATACGGGGCTGTCACCCTCTCTGGCACGACTTTCCAGTCGCTTCTCCTATCGCTTTCTTATCCCTCGTTTTAACCTGAAAGTCGAACTGTTGCCAGTTCGCCTTTCAAGTTATTGTGGTCCTGCAACCCCGGGCTCTCCTTTCGAATCGCCCGGTTTAGGCTGTTCCGATTTCGCTCGCCACTACTTTCGGAATCACGGTTGTTTTCTCTTCCTCCAGGTACTGAGATGGTTCACTTCCCTGGGTTCGCTCCATCTTCCTATGAATTCAGAAAATGGTAACCAGTGTTCGCACTGGCTGGGTTCCCCCATTCGGACATTCCCGGATCACAGGTTGCTTGCACCTCCCCGAGACTTTTCGCAGCTGGCCACGTCCTTCTTCGCCTACTTGCGCCAAGGCATCCCCACGCATGCTCTTAGTAGCTTGACCATAAAACTTACTTCATACACAGAGTTTCGTTTTGAATGCTATTTGCTAGCGCTCCCTTACCAGTATTTCTACCGGCAGGTGAACTTGTTGCATCTTCATTGAATTGTGCGATTCAATGAAATGCCCGTCAGATATTCTTTTGTCAAAGATCGTGAAAACTGCTTCTTCTGCAGCCTTCAATAGATGGCGTTTTTACGAAACGAAGCCATTTATTGAAGGTTGCTTATTCGATGGTGGGCCTGGATAGACTCGAACTATCGACCTCACCCTTATCAGGGGTGCGCTCTAGCCACCTGAGCTACAGGCCCATCGAGTGAAACTGGTGGAGCTGGTCGGGATCGAACCGGCGACCTCCTGAATGCAAATCAGGCGCTCTCCCAGCTGAGCTACAGCCCCTTTTTCGGGTCGTTACCAGACTAGAAATCGCATGCTTACGCATGGCGACTCTGTATCTGGATACGGCCCAGAGAGATATTTCTCGAGGCCGATTGGACGCGAGATTCCGGAGGCAAGCTCACGGAATCGCGAAGGAAACTCATTTAGATCAAGTGGAGAACACCGAAACGATTATGGAATGCAACGGCTAGCGCTTACTGACTTATTTCTAAGCACACAATCCAAGGATTGTGTTTCAGCGCCTGCATCCACGTTCTCTCTTAGAAAGGAGGTGATCCAGCCGCAGGTTCTCCTACGGCTACCTTGTTACGACTTCACCCCAATCATGAATCATACCTTGGGCCGCTGCCTCCCTTGCGGGTTGGCGCGCAGACTTCTAGTACAATCCACTTTCGTGATGTGACGGGCGGTGTGTACAAGGCCCGGGAACGTATTCACGGCATCGTTCTGATATGCCATTACTAGCGATTCCAGCTTCATGCAGGCGAGTTGCAGCCTGCAATCCGAACTGAGAACGGTTTTTTCCGATTTGCTCCCCCTCGCGGGTTTGCAGCGGTCTGTACCGTCCATTGTAGCACGTGTGTAGCCCTGGACATAAAGGCCATGATGACTTGACGTCATCCCCACCTTCCTCCAGCTTATCGCTGGCGGTCTCCTGAGAGTGCCTATTAGTTGCAACACAGGACAAGGGTTGCGCTCGTTGCGGGACTTAACCCAACATCTCACGACACGAGCTGACGACAGCCATGCAGCACCTCGACTTCAGTCCCTTGCGGGAAAGCCCCTATTTCTAAGAGCCGTCCAAAGCCGTTCGAGCCCAGGTAAGGTTCTTCGCGTTGCGTCGAATTAAACCACATGCTCCACCGCTTGTGCGGGCCCCCGTCAATTCCTTTGAGTTTCAGCCTTGCGACCGTACTCCCCAGGCGGCATACTTAACGCGTTAGCTCCGGCACGGATAGAATGAACTACCCACACCAAGTATGCATCGTTTAGGGCGTGGACTACCAGGGTATCTAATCCTGTTTGCTACCCACGCTTTCGTGCCTCAGCGTCAGTTATGGTCCAGTAAGCCGTCTACACCGCAGGTGTTCCTCCTGATATCTACGCATTTCACCGCTACACCAGGAATTCCGCTTACCTCTCCCATACTCAAGCCTTCCAGTTTTCGGCGCACCCTCCCAGTTAAGCCGGGAGATTTCACACCAAACTTAGAAAACCGCCTACGCACTCTTTACGCCCAGTAACTCCGAACAACGCTCGCTGCCTACGTATTACCGCGGCTGCTGGCACGTAGTTAGCCGCAGCTTCTTCTTCAGGTACCGTCATTATCGTCCCTGCCGAAAGAGCTTTACACCCCGAAGGGCTTCATCGCTCACGCGGCGTCGCTGCATCAGGGTTGCCCCCATTGTGCAAGATTCCCCACTGCTGCCTCCCGTAGGAGTCTGGCCCGTGTTTCAGTGCCAGTGTGGCCGTGTGCCCTCTCAGGCCGGCTACCGATCATTGCCTTGGTGAGCCTTTACCTCACCAACTAGCTAATCAGCCGCGGGCTCCTCTTTCGGCGAATTGCTCCTTTCCTCACCATCTTTGATAATCGCGAGATTATGCGGTATTAGCCCCGGTTTCCCAGGGTTATTCCCCACCAAAAGGTAGATTACCCACGTGTTACTCACCCGTACGCCACTGTACTCAGGGATTGCTCCCCTTTCTCGTTCGACTTGCATGTGTTAAGCGCGCCGCCAGCGTTGATTCTGAGCCGGGATCAAACTCTCGTTTGAACCATACGCCTGCCAGTTCCCCGGCAAGCTATCTTTTAGAGATCTCGGCTGTATTACTTGAATCGACGAGTTACGCTTCGTAATCGACAGCTATTTCTAGCTTCGATTTCGCGTCCAATCAGATTTTCAAAGATCTGCGCTGCGCATGCCCGCGATCTTGCGAAAGCTTGCAGCCAGCCGGCCTCGAAAAGCCATTCAGGCGCAAACGGTACTTACATTTAAAAAATCAGTAACGTCGCTTACCTGGAAACTTGTGGAAACTTGTTGAAGAACAACGAGAGGTTCCCTACTGCCACTCGCCAGATTATCACGCTTCCCGAAACGATGCAAGCCTCTCGACTCACTTTTTCGGCGCGGATCAGACCGGTTGGCGGCGACAAGGTCAGAATAGCAAACTGCATAGTAACGCGCAAGCCGAGTGGCAGTATTTTTGGACCAAGTTTTGATTCAGTGGAACCGGCGCAGCCATGTGGAAGGTCGCCCAAAGTTGATGGTTACTCCGACCAGGAGTTGATGGTCGAGGGTTCCGCCCGTAACGTTGAGATGTTGGGCGCTGACATCCAGGGCAATGCTTGAAGTGAATTGATACTCCACTCCTTCAAAAAAAGACCAGGTGCTCACGAACCCTGTGGCGCGCTCTAATTGCGCATCGAGGTGGACGGTCGTTTTATCTCCGAACGTGTGGCCGAATCCTGAGCCCAGATCCCATGTTCCCGCCGGGCTCGCGTCATTCGGATTTGGAGTTCCGATCCAAGTGAGGGTCGCGCCTGCAGAGTTGCGGCCGTGATCATATCGAAGGATGGTAGTGAGACCGGCGCGGATTCCCGGTTGTTCTCGGGCGCCAAAAGTTACGGACGGAGCAACGGCGAAATTCCAATGTTCTCCGTCAACCAGCAGCGTAGTTCCAGCAATGCCGACGTGATCCGAGGCGTGAGTTACGCGGCTTCCATCGGTCACCAGACTTGATATAGCATCGAAGTTCGCGCTGTATTCCGTGCGCCCCCACAGCAAGCTGGATCCTTCCGGAGTCCATTTGACAGTCGTGGGCATAGTGAATGATTCAGGGTCCGTCCAATCTGTACTCCATTCGGTTTCGACCGTGCCGACGTCCGTAATGAGCGAACTGATGTGCAGCCGTCTGCGCAGGCTGATTCGAGCGGATCGCGATCCGGGCGATCGTCGGAGCGTACGAGCTTCCGTCACGGGAGCTGCGAGTACCAGGATCAGAGCGGTTGCCAGGACTGCCCGCAACCAAAACACGAGCTAGGCTCGAGCGCGCTGCGTGCTCCCGGAGACGCGCTCAGGTACGGGTTTTGGCTCCAGGCCCATTTTCGAGAGAATCGCGTACACGACGAAGCCTGTGATGTAGCTATAGACGACAGCAGGTTGAGCAGCCGATTTCACTTCGGGTGAAACGGGCAGGAACGGCAGAATGCCAACCAGGAACCCTAGCGCCCAGGCTCCATATCCGGCGATGCTGATGCCTTCGCGAGGACCTGCCCACTTCTTGCCGGATAAAAGGTAGTCGGCTGTCATTGCGCCGCAGATGGGACCGAAGGAAGCGCCTACGATCGTGAAGAAGTCGATCAGGTTTGCGGCAACACCCGTGGCAGCGAGCGCGATCGCCGCTGTGACGGCGACCATCATCGAAGACATGCGCTTCACGCCGGGAATCATGGTAGAAAAGCTGTTTCCTGCGATGAGCGCGCAGAAGCAAGCCGAAGGGATTGACGCGATCGCGAACAGAATAAACATTGACGTGGCAAGGAGCCCGCCAACGGATGCTATGACCGCGTCGTAGCTGAACGAGGTGACGTTCGGATTGAGCGCTCTTGCGCCGGCGACCGAAAGGAGCGGCAGTCCACCGGCGTAGAGGATGGCGAGGGCGATGCCAACAAAACCGCCTGCTCGCACGTCTCCTTCGTTCCGGCTGTTCATTCCGAAATCCGCGCCCGCTGCACCGGCGGTCGCAAAAAATCCGATGACGGCCTGGATCAGCAAGGTGAAGGCCGCCATCGGGTCTGCTGGAGCCGATAAGGTGTGTTGACTTGTTCCACTGACGGTCTTCGCAAAGACGATCAACACCATTAAGAACGAAATCACATTAAGGTATAGCGCCACTTTGGCAACATACTGGATGCCTTTGGCTCCGATGTACGCCATGGTGTATCCCCAAATGATCGCGATTATGGTGAAAAGCGCGCTGCCTACCTGCGCGTTGCTGCCGATGCCACTGAGGATGAACTTTGTCGCGAAAAATGTGCCGACGGCGAACCATCCCACCTGCAGGATGCCCATCAGCAGACCGGGCATAAGATAGCCGCCCTTAGTTCCAAAAGTGGAGCTGCCAACGACGTAGAGAGGGTAGCCGGTTTTCATACCCAACATGGCGGGAGCGTAATAGTAGAGCAAGTAGCTCAATACGCCGGCCACGGCCAGCGCCAGCATACAAACGCCGAGGCTGGCGCGATCAATCGTTCCAACGGCGAGCGATTGATAGAACGCTACCCACAGAAAGATTCCGGCGTAGGTCGGCGCGGTATTTACGTACCAAGGGGCTCGATTCGTGGGCGGGTTTGGAACGGCTTTCGCTATGTAATCAGGCAGCATCGTGAGCGATGCTATCACTGACCGGGTGTTGAAATCCAGTGTTCGGGTACTTGCGGGTGAGACTCACCCGCAGGATGCGTCTCCGAGGCAACTATGAAACGTGCCCTTCTCCCGAGAACTGGCGAACTTCCTTCCTGCGGACATCCCACATCGGGAAGAGGTGATACAGAAGTGTGCGAGGCATCTTGACCTGATCGTCGAAGCCAACCGGCAGTTTAATCTGACGCGCATCACGGACCCGCGCGAGGCCGCAATCAAGCACGTGATCGATTCGGTTCTCCCGTGGCGATTGTTCGAATCAACGCGCCGGATTCTCGATGCCGGGACTGGGGCGGGCTTTCCGGGTGTACCCCTATCGATACTCATGCCGGACACCGAGCTTACGCTTTGTGAATCCGTCGGCAAGAAGGCGCGCTTCGTGGAATCCGTGGTGGAGGAACTTCAACTTAAAAACGTTCAGGTATCGGCGACTCGGGCGGAAGAGGTGCTGCGGAACAAGCGTGCCGAGGTGATTACGGCCCGCGCGGTCGCTCCGATCAGCCGGGCGGTGGATCTCTTCCTGCCCGCGCTAAAACAAGGTTCGAAGCTAATCCTATATAAAGGGCCTGATAGCGAGGCAGAAATCCGGAAAGCAGAAAGCGAGCTTCGAAACGCTCGCGTTGCTGCTCGCATCGTCGATCGTTACGAGTTGCCGCAGTCGATGGGAGCCAGGTCCATAGTGGAGTTGGCCTTACTGCACAGGTGAATCGGGCGGCGGGATCTGATAGTCGGTGGATTCCTCGACACCCGACACACCTTTCAACTGACGGACAGAGTTGACGTCGACCGAATCGGACGAAGCGGAAATAATTCGTATTTCATGCATCACCTGCTCGACGTTCAATCCATGTGAACGCAATTGGGTTGCAACGTTTTCCGGGTCGGCTTCCGGATGAACTGTAATTACGTATTGCTGGCGGCTCATGAGTTCTGTCTCCTTCAACATACAGCGTTCGAGTAAAGTGGTACAACGGACCTCGGAGCGAACGGGCCAGGGACGCTTGCTGCCGCAAGTAAGGCCCGCTCCGGGCCTGTGCCACCCTTAAGGAGCTTGCGCAAGACCGGCTCCATCATCGGCGACGGGTATGGTGACGATGTTGCGCGCAGTGTCGACCAATTTCTTCCATAGGGCAAGCCCGCGCAACGATACGGAAGACTGGGCGTATAAGGCGGCGATCCCGGCAACGTGCGGTGTCGCCATGCTGGTTCCGCTGATCGTGTTGTAGCGCTGCGGCATCGGCCAGCTTGACCGTACAGCTACACCGGGTCCCGCGATGTCGACGTCTCCACCATTCGGATTGATGGATCGATTGGAGAAGTTAGCGATGCGGAACGCGCTGTCGATCGCGCCGACGGCCATGATCGATGGGCAACTCGCGGGATGTCCGACCGGGCTAATCACGCCGTGGCTGCGGTCGCTCTCGTTGCCGGCCGCCATGACGATGAGAGTGCCGCGCGTCAATCCGGCCTGAGCGGCCTGCTCGTAAGCAACCGGGAACGCGTCGCCAGGATTCGCCTTGCGGCCCAGCGACATGGACACGACGGGACACCGGTTCGCGACTGCCCAGTTGATGCCTGCAAGGATCCAGCCATCCGTTCCCGAGCCCTCGTTACTCAGCACCTTGCCGATGAACATGGACGCCTCATATGCGATTCCATAACGTGGCTTAAGGGCCGGGGTCTTCGGGCCGCAGGCAGTGCCCATGCAATGAGTGCCGTGGCCGTGCGTATCCTGCACCAATTGATTCGGCACGAAAGACGATGTCACCTTCGGGCGGTTCAGGAAATCGGGATGATTCAGATCGAATCCGGTGTCCAGGACGGCCACTTGAATTCCCTTCCCGGTGAAGGAAGATAGCTGCGCCCGGGTTGCTTGTAGTCCCCAGGTGAAATCGGTCTCTACGAATTCCGTAGGCTGCAGGCCGATTGCTTCGACGGAAATGCCGGAGCCCAGGAGTGAGTCGGTGAGGTGTATCAAGGCGTCGCGGTATCCACGAAGGTAATTGGCAGCGGCTGGCGACAGTTCCATTCCATCGGGCACAGGACCCGCAGGCGGCCGGTCATTCTCATCCGGCTCATCCGGGCCGATTGTCGGAGTCGCGAGCGCATAGACAAATCGCTCCGGTTCAACAGCCAGGATTCCCGCTTTGGTCGGAGCTTCCACTCCGAACTTTTCCATTTGTCCGGGTTCGGCTGTGACGACGGCGACTCCGACTTCCGACAGAACAAGCGCATCGGCGGAAGTGAGCGCGTCGAACGACACGGCGGACTCGGTGAAATCGGTGGCGTGCGCCACACGGAGTCCGGCGGAGTCTTCCAATAATTTCGTTGTTTCGGCGGAGGCCTCTGGGGGAAACGTCACGATATAGCGACCTGTCGCTTCGGGATCCGCGACTTCAGCCGAGACGCCAAACGATGGCGCCGCGCCACGCAATTCCTTAATTCCGCAGGATAATGACACTGGCATGCCGGAAACGTCCTCCAGATATCGATATTAGGCCTTTTTGGGGAGTAGTGTGGGCGAAGCCGGCGGACGGGAGCCGTACACGGTGATTTGCAGAATTTAACAGATAAATGCGATCTTGGCCCTGTTTCGGGGGCGCGTTCGTATGTGTACCGAATTGTTCGAGATGGAGCCAGGAAGGGGCACCTTCTCCCCGGGCAGACCGTCCGGTTCCCAAAACTTTTTCGTGCAATACCTCAAGTTCATGTGGTAGAGTCCACGTATATAGTACTAGTACCTTCGTACTAAGCACCTTGAGGGCGGCCAGCTTCTCATGCCAGCACTCGGGGTCGGAGGGAAAGGCACTTACCTGCCATTGAGCAAGATCGCGAAGTTTGCGGTCGGCGGGTCGCTGAATCGGTTTTCAAAGAGGGGACGTTTTATTTTGCATACGGCATCTGCGCTGGTCGAAAGCTCAGTATTAGGACCAGAGCCGAATCCGGAACCTGACAAATAAAAAGCATCTACCCGAGCTGCTCGGTTTTTCCGTAGGAGATAAGGGGTTCCGTGCGACGTCAGGGACTCACCTGACGGAGTAGTGGGGCTTCTTGTGTTCATCTTCTGTTCTGCCGGGGAAGCTCTAAATACAACTCGACTTATTCGTAGGGCCGCTGTCGTCATAGCGCTCGAAACGCTTGCCATACGTGTGCCCGGACGTGTGAGAACGACCAGTTTTGTTTTTGGAAGTTAATTGATGAGCACTTTAAGAACTACCATCGCATTACTATCTCTCGTCTCCGCAAATACAAGTGCGCAGACCTCATTTTGGCCAGACTCGTCGACACCTGCTACGCCGGAGGTGGCTAACCCGCAGTTCTGTCACGCTCGGCCTGAAGATTTCATTCAGATGTCCCAGGATCGATCATGGGCATCCGTTTTTACAAAGGGGTGGCTAACACTGGAACCCATATGGGCGCATTGTGGTCGAGCACGGGCGCTAAGCTCGCGAACGTAACGTTCTCGGGAGAAACCGCATCGGGCTGGCAGCAGGCAAATTTTTCCTCTGCCGGTCAACATCGAGGCTAATACCACCTATATAGTCTCTTACACCGCTCCTAATGGTGGCCATGCGCAGGATCAGAACTATTCCTGGTCTACTCTAAGCGCTGGACCGCTGCATGTCGCTGATCCATCGCCGGGCGTGTTCTCCTATGGATCCGGCGTTCTGTTTCCTCCGGATGTCTGGCTTAGCACTAATTATTGGGTTGATGTCGTCTTCAGTCCTCAGACAACGCAGACATCGTTCTGGCCCAACTCCACGATTCCGAATTTAGCTCAGGTACGGAACACGTCCTCCGTTACTCTTGGATTGCAGTTTTATTCGGATGTGGCCGGCTTCGTGACAGGTATTCAGTTTTATAAAGGCGTCAACAATACCGGGACACATGTCGGCACTTTGTGGACGGCGGCGGGCGCGAAGCTTGCGAGCGTGACGTTCTCCAACGAAACCGCGTCGGGATGGCAGCAGGCAAATTTCTCGGCTCCCGTAGCTATCGCAGCAAATACGCAGTACGTAATCTCTTATACGGCTCCGAATGGCGCTTACGCGCAGGATCAATATTATCCCTGGTCCACTGCTGCAGGCGACGGCTCTGCACGTAAGCGATTCATCGCCCGGCGTGTATATGTATGGGACTGGGGTTCTGTTTCCCAGCATGGCATGGAACGCCTCTAATTACTGGGTTGATGTGCTATTCACTCCAGGGAGCGGCACACCTTCGATACCCGACTCCGGTGGTTCATCAGATCCCACGCCAATTCCGACTCCGAGCACGTACAACATCTCCGGTAAAGTCAGTGGGGCATCGGCGACTTTGACATTGTCGGGCGCTGCATCCGCTTCCACCAAAACGGATGGTTCCGGCAACTATTCCTTTACCGGTTTGCAGAATGGTGTCTATATCGTCGCGGCCAGCCAATCTGGGTATACATTTAGCCCATCAACTTCCACTGTCACGATCAGTGACACGTCCGTAAGTGGCGTGAATTTTCTAAGCACTGCTGTGGTGACCCCTATACCGCACTCGGTTATTCTCAGTTGGAACGCCAGCACTTCATCGAATCTCAAAGGCTATGCGGTCTATCGCGCCGAGACGGCTGGTGGAGCGTTCACGAAGCTGACGGTGTCGCCCGTAGCGGCAACAACTTATACGGACAGCACCGTCGCTTCCGGTCGTACGTACTATTACGTCACCACTGCCGTGGACGGAAACAACGTTGAGAGCGGTTATTCGAATCAGGCCGTCGCGGTGGTCCCGTCACCCTGAGATGTTGACGCAAGGACGCACGCGTTAGAATGACCGCGTGCAACGAAGATCTTTTCTGGCAGTTACGGCGGGGACGCCGTTCGCGATGGTGGCGGCAGGTACGCCGATCATCGACACGCATATCCATATATTCGATACGACGCGTCCGCAAGGAGTGCCGTGGCCGGAAAAGACGAACTCGGTCCTGTATAAGCCCGCGACGCCGGACCGCTACCGCAGCATCGCGGTCCCGTTAGGAATTACGGGCGCGATCGTTGTAGAGGCAAGCCCGTGGTTGGAAGACAATCAGTGGGTGCTGGATGTTGCCGCTAAGAATCCCATCATTTTGGGTGTTGTCGGCAATCTCGAACCTGGCAAGCCCGAGTTTGCAAAACAACTCGAACGCTTCCATCGGAACCCGTTGTTTCGGGGCATTCGGTACGGCAACTTGTGGAACCGGAGTCTTGCCGCGGAGATGGCCAAGCCCCAATTCGTAGCTGATCTGAAGTTGCTATCGAAGGCGGGGTTGTCTTTGGATACCGCGAATCCCGATCCGGAACTTATCGGAGCGGTGCTGCGGGTCACGGACCGCGTTCCCGATCTGCGCGTGATCATCGATCATCTGCCGCAAATGAAAGAGAAGGCCCATGGCCGCGATCTGGAGGAACTGGGCAAGCGACCGCAGGTATATGTGAAGCTTTCGGAAGTCTTTCGGCGTATCGATGGACAAGTTCCGAAGGATCTCGCACTATACCGGCCAACGCTGGATGCGCTATATTCGACGTTCGGCGAAGATCGAGTCCTGTATGGGAGCGACTGGCCGAACAGCGATAACTGGAGACCTTATCCTGAGGTGCTGCGGCTGGTGCAGGATTATTTTGCCACCAAAGGCCCGGCGGCCGCCGACAAGTATTTTTCGAAGAATTCTATTGCCGCCTACCGCTGGAAAACCAGGGCGTGAAAGAGCTCATCTAAGGCGCGTTCCGGGGTATCGCAGAGACCGCTGTGCACAGGTGAGACCTGTATGATCGTGCTTCGCGGAGCGACCAACCAATGGAAACGCTGGCGAATGGGAAGACGAGCGATCGGACCGCCATCGCCTGCTCCGGCCGCGATTTTTGGGAAAGCTCGCAGTCTTTCGCGCACCATCTCGATGTCGAGCTCGGGCCAGAGGGCTCGCAAACGCTGCTCGTCGACGTGAACGCGCGCTTCCAAAAATTTGCGCTCCAGGCAGAAAAGGATTACGCCGGCGTTTACGAACTCCTCACGATCGACGCGAGGGACGACGCGGAGAACGGCATAGTCAAACGAGCTGAGCGCGAGCACGTATCGCCTCCTCGACGAAGATTGATGCGGCGTCCAGTCGCCGGCGGAAGTACGTCAGGTACTCCGATCGTCGCGCATCGGCAGCTACTCCGGCTTCGAGCCAAATGTCAGGGACCTGATCCAGAATTCCGGTGAGCAGCGGCGTGGTAAGCCGGTCGCGAAGTTCCGCATCAAGGTCTTTGATGCGGCTTGCCCAGGGAAGCAGAACATGATCGCGAATCGCTGGGAAGGACGATCGCGCCATTTGCTCGGTGTTCTGCCAATTGTGATGGAAATACAGGGCCGCGCCGTGATCGATGAAATGCAGGCTTTTATGCCAGTACAACAAGTTTGGGTTCTGTGCTGTGCGATCGACGTTCGTAACGAACGCATCGAACCAAACCGCCGCGGAAGCGAGATCTTCGGCCACCTTGTCGCCGGCCGCGGGATCGAACATTACCGAACCGGGAAGGTAATCGAGCGCGAGATTCAGTCCGACGCTGGCTTGAAGGAGATCCCGGATCTCCTGGTCGGGCTCATTGCGGCCTAGGGCGGAGTCGACCTCGACCAATACTAATTCGGGAACCTTGAGACCAAGCGCCCGGCCGATTTCCCCGGCAACCAGCTCGGCGACGAGCGCTAGCGGACCTTGTCCCGCTCCTCGGAACTTGAGCACGTAAAGTCCAAGATCGTTGGCTTCGACAATCGCCGGCAGGGAGCCGCCTTCGCGCAGAGGTGTCACGTACCGCGTTGCGTAGACCGTACGTAGCATCGAACCCAAAGTTTACGATAAACTGGCACGCTTACAACTATGACGCGCCGTACTGCTCTCGCTTCCATCTCGGCCGCTGCGGTCGGAGCGGAGAATTACCGGATCATCGATTCGCACGTGCACGTTTGGAAGCATGATCCGAAGTTTCCATTCGCGAAAGATGCCAAGGTTCCCGCGGAAGATGCAACGGAAGACATGCTGCTGGCCCTGATGAAGGCGAACGGCGTCGCAAAGACCGTCATCATTCAGGTGATCCATTACAAGTACGACAACAGCTATCTAGCCGACGTATTAAAGCGGTACCCCGATACGTTTCCATGGGGTCGCTCGTGTGGACCCGCTCGATCCTGGCGCTCCTGACCATTTATCCAAGCTCGTCAGGGAGCAACGATTTCGAGGCGTGCGTTTGAGTCCCGCAGGGAAATGCTGCGGGCGATTGGATCAAAGGGACCGCTGATGCCTCCGTTGTGGAAGCGCTGCGAGGAATTGAAAGTCCCGATGACGATCCTGGCGTCGATTACGCGCATGCCCGACGTGCAGGCGCTTATCGAGAAGTATCCGGACCTGACGCTCGTGATCGACCATATGGCCGATTGTCCGGTAAGCCAGCCGGAAGAACTCGAGAAGATCATTGCGCTGAAACGGTATCCCAAAGTGTTCGTGAAGATCTCGCATACCTGGTCGCTTTCGAAACAGCCTTATCCCTGGCTCGATTCACAGGAACATGTTAAGCGACTCCACGCGAGCTTCGGGCCGCAGCGCCTGATGTGGGGCACGGACTGGCCGATTTCAAAAAAAGACACGGATTACGCGCACACTTTATCCGTGGTTCGGGATGACATGAAGTTCCTGAATGCGGAAGATAAAAGCTGGATGCTCAGCAAGACGATTGAGAAGGTCTGGCCATTTCCGGCTTAGTGATAAAAGTCACTGCAGCGTATTTCTTTCTTTTCCATTCTGATGTTGGAATGTATCTGATAAGATCGCGTTGGAAGCAGTTGAGGCGTTCCCGTTTCATATGCTCGATCGGCGAAATCTAGCTCTCGCGACGATATCGTTTGCGATCTGTTTCGCCGCTTGGGGATTGATCAGCGCGTTTGCCCCCACGTTCCGAAGCGATCTTCACCTCACAGCGCAAAGCACGGCGTTGCTGGTCGCGGTGCCGGTACTGCTCGGGTCGCTCGCGCGCATTCCGATGGGGATGCTGACGGATCGATTCGGCGGTCGAATCGTTTTCAGTGTTTTATTCCTGCTGGTCGCGGTGGCGGCCTTTCTGGTAACTCGAGTTGGGAATTACAACGAACTCGTCGCTATCGGCGTTTTTCCTCGGACTCGCCGGTTCTTCGTTCGCTGTAGGTGTCGGTTTCGTGTCCGGATGGTTTCCCGCTGAAAAGCAAGGTACCGCGCTCGGTGTGTACGGCCTGGGGAATATGGGCCATTCCGCGGCGGTGTTTCTAGGACCGGTTGTCGCGGCGTGGGTGGGTCGGGACGCAGTTTTTTATGGTGTATCGGCAGTCGCGGTTCTTTGGGCGATTGTGTTCTTCCTGGCGGCGCGCAACCCTCCTGTCAATCGTAAGCCGGCCGGGCTGAGCGCGATGGTCGCGGTGATGACGAAGGAACCGCTCGCGTGGGCTCTGTCGGCGTTTTACTTCTTGACCTTCGGCGGCTTCGTCGCCTTTTCGATCTACCTTCCCACACTCCTGCGCGATCAGTTCGGACTTTCGATTACGGATGCAGGCTTTCGCACGGCTGGATTCGTAGTGCTCGCGACTCTGCTGCGGCCAGTCGGTGGGATGCTCTGCTGACCAGATCGGTGGCGCGCGCGTCTTGTCCGGTGTATTTCGCGGGCGTGGTCCCGTTCGCGCTGCTGTTGATGTGGCCGTCGATGATTCCGTTCACGGTGGGCGCGCTCGGCTGCGCGGCGCTGCTCGGGCTGGGCAATGGCGCAGTCTTCAAACTGGTACCGCAGTATTTTCCCGGCAGCACGGCAACCGTGACCGGTCTGGTGGGCGCGATCGGCGGACTCGGCGGCTTCTTTCCGCCGTTGCTGCTCGGATTCTTCCGCGATCGTTTTGGCGTCGCCTGGCCTGGCTTTGGACTGCTGGCGCTTACTTCACTGCTGCCTCTGGATCGTCAATCAGAAGGTTTTTGTTGCCCGGCAACAGACAGCTGAGCGCGCAGTGGAACGCCCACCGTCGTATCGGCGCTGAGCAGTTTCGCGCCGGCGCCTGGGCAACCATGGCGACCGGCCTGCTGGTCGCGGCGATCGTCGTCGGTTCGCGAAACCTGCAGAACTTCGACCCGGCGCTCGTGGTCTACACATTCGCCGTCGATCTTCGCTACCTGGGGCATCGTTTATCACTACGCTGTGTGGCTTAACAAGCCACCGACGCGCCGCTTCTTCGAACGAAGCTTCGAACTGGTGCGGAGCAAGGGCTCCCACGGAGCTTTGGGATTATCGGGAAGACGCTCGGCACGCATGTGGTCGGGCAGACGTTTATCCTCAAACGGTCCCGCATGCGGTGGTGGATGCATCAATTTTTGTTCTGGGGCTGCGTAATGGCCGTGATGATTACATTTCCGCTCGTCTTCGGGTGGATTCATTTCGGCTCGCGCCCGGATGATCAGATGACGTACATCACGTACTTATTCGGGTTTCCGGTCGGCTCGTTTCCGATTCGCACGATTATGTCCTGGCTGCTCTTTCACGGGCTGGATATTTCGGCCATTTTGGTTTTGTCCGGCATCATCGCTTGCGCTGCTGCGGCGTATGCGCGATCGCGGCGCCATGGCGCTTCAAGACTTTACTTCAGACTTCCTGCCGTTGCTGATCCTGTTCGCAATTTCGATCACGGGCCTCGCTCTGACGGCCTCGACACTTTGGTTACGAGGATCCTTTTATGGTTTCCTCGCGATTCTACACGCCATTACGGTCATCGGCGCGTTGCTTTATCTCCCGTTCGGCAAGTTCTTTCACATTTTTCAACGGCCCGCGCAGATTGGCATCAAGCTTTATCAGGACGCAGGCGATCGAGGACGATGGCGCGCATTGCGCACGCTGCAAACGGCGATTCGCCTCCCGCATGCAGATGGACGACCTGGGCCGAGTTCTGCCGCAGATTAGGATTCGACTACCGAGTCGCAGGGGCCGGCCGGGACTTGGCAGGGGTTGTGTCCGGAATGTAAACGGGCAACCATTGCAACGGCACAGATGAGGATCAAGAGAGAGATTCATGGCTAGGCCGCCGCTTCCTGAGCACGATTTAAACACGCAGTTCGGACCGCACCCGAACTATGAGCCTCCCGGCGGATGGGACAAAGCGACTGATCGGCCGCCGGACAAGCTAGTCAAGACGCACTGTTCGTTTCTGCGGCATGCAATGCGGCATTCAATTAAAGGTCGAGCGACAATCAGCTGGTTGGATTCGAGCCTTGGGAAGAGTTTCCCTTCAACCGGGGCATGCTTTGTCCCAAGGGAGTAAAGCGATATCTTCAGGGCGCCCATCCGGATCGGCTGCTTGCGTAACTTGCGTGCGCACCGATGCCGGTTTCGTTCCCGATCTCTTACGAAGAAGCCCTCGAACTACACTGCCAACCGCCTTAAGGAGATCCGCGAAAAGTACGGTCCCGACGCGATCGCCATCTATGGCGGCGCTTCGATGATCACCGAGAAAGCGTACGTACTCGGGAAGTTTGCGCGTCTCGCGGTCGGAACGAAGCACATCGACTACAACGGCCGCCTCTGTATGGTATCGGCCGGCACTGCTTACAAGCTGACGTTCGGCATCGACAGAGCTACAAATCCCTGGCCCGATCTGACGAAGGCCGACGTCGTTCTGATCGCCGGTTCCAATATGGCGGAATGTTCCCCGATCACCACGCATTACATATGGCAGATGCAAGGAGAACGGCGGCCGGCTGATCGTGGTCGATCCAAGGATGACGCCGATCAGCCGCAACGCCGACTCTGTATTTGCCTGTGCGGCCGGGCACGGACCTGGCACTGTTTCTCGCGATGCTGCACGTCATCGTTCGAGATGGCCTGGCAGAAAGAGGACTACATCGCTCGCACACACGACCGGCTGGGAGGCCGTTCGCGAATCAATTCGCGAGTGGACACCGCGAGAGGGCCGCGCAGATAACGCGGCGTTCCTCCGGAGAATATCGAAAAGGCCGCCCACTGGATCGGCGCGACCGATCGCGCCATGGGAATCCACGCGCGCGGCATCGAACATCATTCGAAAGGTGTCGAGAATGCCTCGCCATGGTCAACCTCTTTCTCGCGACCGGAAATTTCGGACGCGAAGGCGCAGGCTGCATGATGATCACTGGCCAGGGCAACGGTCAGGGCGGACGCGAGCACGGACAGAAGTGCGACCAGCTTCCCGGAGCGCGTTCGATCACCGATCCCGAAGCTCGGCGCTATATCGCCGGGGTTTGGGGCATCGACGAGACGGAACTTCCGGGGCCGGGCTATCCGCGCTGTCGAAATCATGAAGGCGATCCACGCGGGCGAGATCAAAGCGTTGTTCTCGATGTGTTTCAACCCCGTGGTGTCGCTGCCGGATGCGAACGTTCACCAAGAAGCGCTGGCCGAAGCTCGAATTCTTCGGCAGTGATCGACTTTTTCATGTCGGAAACAGCGCAATATGCCGACGTCATCTTCGCCGGCAGCCTGCAGGAAGAAGACGAGGGGATCATCTGCAGCGGCGAAGGCCGCGTACAGAAGATCAATAAAGCGGTGGATCCGCCCGGCGACGCGAAATCCGATGCGCTGATCATCTGCGATCTGGCGCGAAAACTTGGGCGAGGAGAATACTTCCAGTTCGACTCCACGCGCGAAATCTATCGAGGAATTGCGCGGGGCGTCGCACGGCGGAATCGCCGATTATTACGGCATCACTTGGGAACGCATCGAACAGGAACTCGGCGTGTTCTGGCCGTGCCCTTCGCTCGACCATCCCGGTACTCCGCGCCTGTTTGAAGACGGCCAATTCTTTCATTCCGACGGCAAGGCGCATTTTCAGGTGACCGAATGGCGCGAGAGCGGCGATCCCGTCGGACGCGAATATCCCTATCTGCCTGACAACCGGTCGTGTTGTCAGCCAGTACCTGTCCGGCACGCAGACGCGGCGAATCGGCCCGCTGGTGGACCAATATCCGGAGCCGCGCTGCGAAATTCATCCGCGCCTGGCCGGCGAAATACGGAATCGCCGACGGCGATTGGGTGACGGTGACAACGCGGCGCGGCGAAGTGACGTTGCAGGCGATGGTCGTCAGGACCATCCGGCCGGATACGGTATTCATTCCGTATCACTGGCCGGGCGCGCGGAGCGCGAACCGGCTGACACACCGCACACTGGATCCGCGCAGCAAAATTCCCGAGTTCAAGGTGTCCGCATGCCGCATCGAAAAGTCGCAGGCGCCGGCGGATCTCGAGGAGATACGTCGTGAAGAGACAGGGTGGACGCAGAGATGAGGCGCCTGCCACCGCAAGTCAAGGGGATCTAAGTGTTCGGCTACGGATTCTATGTCGATCCTTCGCGTTGCATCGGCTGCCGAAGCTGCGTGGCCGCGTGCGCGCGAATGCGACAGCCATCGCGGCGTCTCGATGATCCACGTGGATTACCTCGATCGGCGAGAACACGATCGCGACCGTGCCCGATGGTGTGCATGCACTGCGACGAACCGACCTGCGCGTTGGTGTGTCCGGCGGACGCCATCAAGAAGGGAGAAGACGGCGTCGTCCGCAGCGCACTGAAGCCGCGCTGCATCGCGTGTTCGAACTGCGTGCTGGCATGTCCGTTCGGGGTTCCGAAGGTGCACATCGAACCCGAGCTGATGATGAAGTGCGACATGTGCTACGACCGCACTTCGGTGGGATTACGCCCCATGTGCGCCACAGTATGCCCGAGCCAGGCGCTTAGCTATCATTCCCGTTGACGAGATCGCGCGACAGAGGCGGGCGCGTCCGGTAAATGACTTTCAGTTCGGCAACGAGCATGTGAGAACGAAGGTGTTTATCATGATGCCGGAAGAACATCCGCTCTTAGACGTGGACGTTGAGGATTATATGCGGAAGGAACCCGATGAAGAAAACCGATGGATTGTTGAATCATCCATTGTGGGCTGAAGAGTTCTCAGTCCACAGCGCCGAGGACAAGTACGTCTTACGACGGCAGTTTACGAAGTTTCTCGTCCTCACGAGTTTCGGGATGTTCGTCGGGAACGTTTGGATTTATGTCAAGTCTCTGTTCGCCAAAAGTGAGGAAGCGTTTCCGGAGTCGCCCATAGCGATTGCTTCCGATCTCACGGCGGGAAGCGTGAAGCTGTTCCAGTATCCGACCGTCAACGATCCTTGTATCCTTGTCAAGACTCCGGAGCAGAAATTGGTCGCTTACAGTCAGAAGTGCACGCACTTGTCTTGCGCTGTTTACTATTCCGCCAGCCAGAACCGTCTCGAATGTCCATGCCATGAGGGCTATTTTTCAATCGATTCCGGCCGTGTATTGCAAGGCCCTCCTCCACGGCCCCTGCCTAAAATTCGCTTGGAGCAACGCGGAGATCAGGTATTTGCGGTAGGAGTCGAGACCGAAGAGCATGGAGAGGGCGCATGAGACGGATTTCGCGGCCCGATCGCCGGCGCGCGCCTGTGGATGCCGCATTGATCTTTGTGGTGGTGTTACTCATGGTGCAGATGTGGCTGCTAACTGCCACACTCGAGTCGTATCTGGCCGGACATCGTAGCGTTGCTTTGTCCGGCATGCTGATATCGGGCGTTTTGTTTGCCGGCGCCCTTGCGATTTACCGCTTTCTCATGCGCGTGGATCGCGAACCGGACATTAAAGAACAGGCCGGGGGCTTCGGCCCTTGGAACATCACTTAACTGGTCCGTGTCATGTAATCCGACACCGTCAGAACGATCAGGATCAAGAGCCAGAAGAAACCCGCTGCAACGTAAACCGTTGTGATTCCCGCGGTCTCCTTTACGTGCATAAAAAACAGAATGACCAGTGTGCCTTTTATCACCGCGATCGTCAGCGCGAGATAAACGTTGAATGCGCCGAGATCGACGTACGCCATTCCCGTCGTCGTGGCCGTTAGCACCATGAGGGCGGCATAGATAAGGTAGTACGTCTTTCGCGAAATCGAATGTTCGCTCATGCATGACCTCTCAGATGCTGACCAATCAGGTATAACAGCGGAAACAGGAAGATCCAAACGATATCGACGAAGTGCCAGTACAATCCGACGATTTCTACGGGCGTGTAGTATTCCGCCGAGAATATTCCAGTGGAGTTCTTACGAATCAGCCAAGTCAACAGCCCGACGCCGATTATCATATGCACCGCGTGCATGCCGGTCATTAAGAAGTAGAAGCAAAATAGCATCTGCATGTGCCCTGCCTCAGGTCCTGTGAGACGGAAATCGAGGCCAGGCACGACATGCTCGACATATTTCTCGTGATACTCCACTCCCTTGATGAAGAGAAAGACCAGCCCGAGTCCAATCGTTGCCAGCAGGAACATCTTCGTGGAATGCTGCTGACCGAGCCGCGACGATAAGACAGCCAAAGCCATGGTGAGACTGCTGGTGATCAGCACAACCGTGTTCACCGTGCCTAGCGTCACATCCATGTATTGGCTCGCAATCGCGAATGCGTTCGGGTACACCGATCGGTAGATCGTGTACCCCAGAAACATTCCGCCGAAGAACATGATCTCCGTAAGGAGAAACACCCACATGCCGAGTGTGGAAGCGTCCCGCTGCTGCTCGAGTCCGTCGAATTGATGAGCGAGCACAGTGCTGCTAGACAATGGTCTTCTCCTCGTCGGAGTAATGGTAAGTCTCTTCAGTCACTATGGGTGTCCTGATGAAATTCTCGGTTGGCGGCGGTGAAGCTCGTTTGCCATTCGAGTCCTACGGCTCCCCACGGATTCGGCCCTGCGATCGCGCCGTACCGCATCGACCACAACATATAAATCATGGGGATAAGATAACCAAGCGCCAGAATGGACGCCCCCGCGGTGGACATAACATTGAGCACTTGAAACTCGGGCGGGTATGCGTGATACCTGCGAGGCATTCCCATATAGCCGAGAATGAATTGCGGAAAGAATGTCAGATTGAAGCCCGCAAAAACAAGCAGCGCGGCGAACTTCGCCCAACCTTCGGGATACATCCGGCCCGTCATTTTTGGCCACCAGAAGTGTATTCCGCCCATATACGCCATCACCATGCCGCCCACCATGATGTAGTGGAAGTGCGCAATGATGAAGTATGTATCGTGCACGTGCACGTCGAAGCCGAGCGCCGCAACGAACAGCCCCGTCAACCCGCCCATCGTAAAGAGTCCGATGAAGCCGAAGGCATATAACATCGGCGTTGCATACGAGATCGATCCTTTGTAAAGCGTCGCCGTCCAGTTGAATACTTTGATCGCTGACGGAATCGCCACTAGATAGCTCAACAGCGAAAAGATCATGCCGGCGTAAACCGACTGCCCGCTGACGAACAGATGATGTCCCCAGACGAGAAACCCCAATACAGCGATCGCGAGGCTCGCGGCCGCTACGAATCCGTAGCCAAATACCCGCTTGCGAGAGAAACAGGTGATCAACTCGCTCACCACCCCCATGCCCGGCAGAATCATAATGTAAACGGCCGGGTGGGAATAGAACCAGAACAGATGCTGAAACAGCACGGGATCGCCGCCGATGTGGGGATCGAAAATACCGACATGCGCGATCCGTTCGAAGCCGAGCAGAACAAGCGTGATGGCGAGAACCGGCGTTCCCAGGACCTGAATCAAGCTGGTTGCGTAATGCGACCAGACAAACAGCGGCAGGCGCCCCCACGTCAGGCCCGGCGCCCGCATCTTATGGATGGTGACGATGAAATTCAATCCCGTGAGAATCGACGAGAACCCGGCGACGAATACGCCGGTCGCAGCCAACATCACATAACTGTTGGAGTAGGTGCTGCTGTACGGCGTGTAGAAGGTCCAGCCTGTATCCACGCCTCCGGAGACAATGGCCCACAACGCCAAGACGGCTCCGGCAATTAACAGGTACCAACTGAGCAGGTTCACTTTCGGGAATGCCAGGTCGCGCGCGCCGATCATCAGAGGAATGAGAAAATTTCCCAGTGTTGCCGGAACGGATGGCACCAGGAACAGAAACACCATCACAATACCGTGCATGCTGAACAGCTTGTTGTACGTCTCCGCGGAAACAAGGTCCCCCTGCGGAGTGAGAAGCTCCAACCGTATCATCACCGCGAACGCGCCGCCGATAAAGAAAAACAACGTGATCGAAATCAGATACAGAATTGCGATCCGCTTGTGGTCCTTTGTCAGCAGCCAGGAAGCGATCGTATTGCCGTCGCCGAGATAACTGCGGCGTGCTGCTGATGCCGGCGGCTCGACTAATGGGGTGCTCATCGGACTTGACCTTTCTGCCCGGGCAGCTTACTTAAGGATTCCTGCATTGTGGGTTTATACGTCGTTCCCCCTGTCGCGGGTTTGGAAAGAGAACGAATGTATGCGATGAGTTGCAACAATCCTTCCTCGTTGATCTGACCCTGGAATGTGGGCATAAGCTGCTCGAAGCCCGCGACCGTCTTCGCCCTCGGGTTCAGGATGGACTCACGAACGTAGGCTTCGTCGGCGGTCACCTGCGTGCCGTCCGTTAGCTTCACGGGGTTTCCAAACACTCCGCGAAGATTCGGGCAGCGTCCCTGAGTATCCAGCAAGTGGCATGTACTGCAGCCATACTGCTGAAAGAGCTTCTCGCCTCTGGACGCCATCGAGCCCTCCCCGCCCGGACCGCTCAACCAGGCTTCAAACGCCGCGGGTTCCATCGCATAAATCCAGCCGATCATGCCTGAGTGCTGATTACCGCAGTACTCCGCGCAGAACAGGTGATACTGTCCGGCTTTGTTCGCGGTAAACCACATATATTCGTAACGCCCCGGCACAACGTCATGCTTGATGCGGAACGCCGGTATGTAGAAACTGTGGATCACATCCTCTGTTGCCATGATGAGTTTTACAGGACGGCCCACCGGAATGTGAAGTTCGTTGATCTCGCGCTGGCCTTCCGGATGCTGCAGCTTCCACATCCATTGCTTCCCCGTGACATACACTTCCATCGCGCCTTCGGGGGGAGTGGAGTTATCGAAATACACCTGTGCTCCCCAGGCGAAAATCACCATCGAGATCCCGAGAGGGATTACGCTCCAGATTGTCTCCAGGGTGTAAGAGCCTTCGATCGGCTTGGGCACCTCCCGCGGGTGACGCCGCCGGAAGCGGATCGCGAAATACGGCCACCGCGAGAAATATTCCGATGGTAAATACCGCGCTCACGGCTAGCAGGAAGAAATAGAGGTGGTCCACCTCACTCGCCATCGTGGAGGCGGCTTCGGGAAAGAGAGGGAGATACCCTAGCATTGTTTCCTCCGGCTGAGCAGAACAATGCCTGTGATCATCGCGAATACAGTGAGCGTACCTGCGATCCGCACGATACGCGTGATTAATAGCCCGTACTTGCCGGTGGACGGATCATAGTGAAAGCAAAAGAGCAGGATCCTGTCCACGGGGTTGCCGATCTTTCGCTCGCTCGCCTCGATGATACCCAGGCGGAGATCTCTAGGCGGATACTCAACGCCATAGAAGTATCGTGACAATTTTCCTTCGGGGGTCAGCACCATGATGCCGCTGGCATGCACGAACTGATCGGTCTTGGGATCGTACCTGTAACGAAACCCCGCTGCCGACGCGAGGCGTTCAATCGAATCCTGGTCTGCCGTCAGAAAATGCCATCCGGCGGCGCCGGACGGTCTGCGGTATTTCTCCAGATAGTTGGCTTTTTTCGCGAAAGCCAACGCCGGAGTCTCCCGCGGATCGAAGCTGATAGTGACGATCTCAAAATCCTTGGCCGGGTCCAACGAAATGGTGCGGAAGGCGCGCAGCATCCCGTTCAGCACCATGTCACAAAGCATCGGGCACTTGTAATAGACAAACGACAACACAACGGGCCGCTTTTCAAAGTACTCGCCGAGCTTTACCTGAGCGCCCGATTCATCGCGTACATCGACGTCGAGTGGAATCGAAGCGTTCAGCTTTTGATCGATGCCGATGTTCCGTAGTTGCGGCGGCAATTCCGATTCCGCGAGTACTGCAGCGGAACAGCAAAGCAGCAAGAGCAGAGGCCGGGTCACTTTTTTGCTCCCTGTTGCTGCGGCGCCTGCGGCAATCCGCGCTCGAGAACCAAGTCCATGGCGCGATCGATCGGCAGGCGAACAACACCGGCGTTCCGGTCGATCCAGCCATAGGTCTGCACCTGTTTGCCCTCCCACAATCGAAAATTCCTCAGCTCGGTGGGCGGGCTGACCTGCAACCGGGGCTCGGGTGGGACTTGGTGCGCCGACGCGAAGGGCGATAAAGGCCCGCCTCGATCGTTATGATCCCTGAGATAGACCCATAGTCCAGCGAGCGCGAAATGAACTACGACACCCATGATTACCAGCCCGACAGCGAACCATACGATCGCGCGCACACTGAGGTCGCTGGTCTCATGGGCGTGAACGGGTGTGTCGTGTGTCGCGGGGCCTTTTGGCATATCAATCTCCCGCCGTCCGTAATGCTGTCTCCTGCAGCCACGGCCCGCGCGCTAGCTGCCAAATGAAGACCGCGAGCCATACTCCGCCAACTCCCACCAAAGTGGCGGCGTCGAGCCAATGGATATGCACGGAACGCCAGTGGGCCGGTTGCACATTCCAATACAGATCGACAAAGCGCATCACAATCATGCCCACCGCAATGGCTCCAAGCATCTGCGTTCTGCGCTTTACATACCGGCTTAGCAGTAGAAGGAACGGGACGGCAAAATGGAACACGACAAGCGCCAGCGCGACCCATTGCCAGCCGCCGCCCAACCGGTGTACAAACCACGGATTCTCATCCGGCAGATTGCCGGACCAGATGATCAGGAATTGGGAAAAAGACGTGTACGCCCACAGGATCACAAATGTGAGCATGAGATTGCCCAAGTCGAGCATTCGCGTGGGTCGCGCAACGTGCGCGATGACACCCTCATCCGCAATCCACATCAGAAAAATAATACCGAGAGCCAGCGCGGAGAGTAACTGTCCCACGATAAAGATCAGTCCGAACATGGTGGAGAACCATTCCGGCTCCAACGACATCACCCAATCGATGAAGGCGAATGTAACGACAAACCCGTGCACCACCAAACCCGGACCGCTTATCTTCTGCAGCCGGCGTGTGATCGGCTCCGTGCCCCGATTGAGAAGCACCATGTAAAGGAGCCACACAGCGAAATAAATCGCGGCCCGGATCAGGAAGCCAGGCGTATTGAGATACGGCGCCTTGAACTGCAGGATGTGACTCTTCGCTACCTCATCCGGGTGACTCCATATATAGAGATGAGGAATGCCGATCAGCACAGGAATCAGCAGCAAGAGCATGAGCGGGATCGTTCGTGAGCCGGATTCAAATAAACGGCGCGTTAGAAAGCCCCAATTGCCTCCTGTCATATGAAAGATCATCAGCAGCGAAATGCACCCAAGCGCAATCCCGAGCCAGAGCAGGTAGCTGACAAGATAGGACCGGTAAAACTGGCCGGGATCGAACATCCATCCCACGGCTGAGAGAATCAGACCCACCACACCCGTCCCTATCGCGATATTGCGAACGCGATACAGCCGGTCCTTCATTGCTTCTCCTCCTCAAGGCTGGATCGTTTATCCGGGGGCACATCGTTTACAGTTGCGGAGCGGCTCACCTGCAGCACCCGAATATAAGCCGCAATCGCCCAGCGGTCACGAGGAGCTACACGCGCGGCGTAGCTATGCATCGCGCCGAATCCGTTTGTGATTACATCGAAGTAGTGGCCGAGCGGCTGAGTGCGTACGCGTTCGCTGGTATATAACGGAGGATGGCTGAAGCCGCGCTGCACGATCATTCCATTGCCTTCGCCGGTTTGCCCGTGGCAAGGCGTGCAGTAAATGGTGAACCGCTCACGCCCGCGATCGAGAACATCCCGCGTCAGCGGAAATGGAAGGGTATCCACGAACTGATCGCCGCGTTTTCCGGTATAGAATACGGCGTCGCTGTTCAACTGGCCGCGCGCCACGGTCCCCTCGATATATGGCCTCGCAGATCGTCCATCCGCAAAAAACGTGCTCTCTTGCAGAGGGTCGTAGCGGGGCTGATCGTGCATGTCCTGGCGGCAGGCGGATAACGCGGCGCAGAACGGCAGCAGGATGAGCGCTCGCTTATGCCGTGACATCGCTCACCTCAACACTGCCTTGCCGTTGAAGAAACGCGCGTGTGGCTGTCAAATCGAACAACGGGTCCCTGGCTTCGATGCACAAGAAAAACCGGTCCTGCGATGCGCGTACAAATCCAGGAACGTTGAATGCGGGATGATACGGCATTGGCAGCTTGTTCAATGCGAGCATGCCGAATACCGCCGATAGCGCCGCACACAGCACAGTGGTCTCAAACGTAACGGGAATATATGCCGGCCAACTGTGGACAGGACGGCCGCCAACGTTGTGAGCGTAAGAAATCACGGTCATGTAATACTGAAGTCCGTATCCACCGATACACCCGAAAATCCCCCCGGCCAGGACGATTTTCGCAACCGCGGTTCGCTTCACTCCGATTATCTCGGCGAGTCCGTGGACAGGCATTGGCGTGTAGGTCTCGATGCGCTTATAGCCCGCTTCAACCGCACTGCGGGCGGCATCCAGAAGCTCTTCGGCCGTCTCAAACTCCGCCATTACGCCGTAGATCACCTGGTCAGTCATGGGGTCAGTCATGGGAACTCCCCACAGGCGTCCGAATCCGGTGATGCACTAACTCGCGCACCTCGAATATTGAGATCATCGGCAACACACGCACGAACAGGAACAGACAAGCGAGAAAGAATCCGATGGTGCCGATGAAGGTGGTCCAATCCCAAACGGTCGGCCAGTACATGTCCCACGAGGAGGGCAGAAAGTCGCGATGCAAGCTGGTGATGACGATGACGAAGCGCTCCAGCCACATACCGACATTCACCACCATCGCCACAACCCACAGCACGAATACATTATTCCGAACCCGATAGGACCAAAGCGACTGCGGGATAACGATATTGCACGCAATCAGAGCCCAGTAGAACGGCCAGTAAGGGCCCGTCATCCGGTTCTTCATCATGAATCCCTCGTAGGTATTGGCGCTATACCAGGCCATGAACGTCTCCATCGCATAGCCATAAGCCACGATCAACCCTGTGGCAAGCATCACCTTGCCCATGGCGTGCAAGTGCCGCGCGGTAATGAAATCGTAAAGGTGGTAATAACGCCGGAGCGGGATCATCAGCGAGAGAACCATGGCGAAGCCCGAGTAGATTGCGCCCGCCACGAAGTAAGGCGGGAAGATGGTGGTGTGCCAACCGGGCAGGATCGCGATCGAGAAGTCGAAGCTGACGACCGTGTGTACCGAGACGACCAGCGGGGTCGCTAAGCCCGCCAACAGCAGATAGGCCATCTCGTATCGCGCCCAATGATGAGTCGATCCACGCCAACCGAGCGCCAGCACGCCATAAATAATCTTCTGGGCCCTATTCTTCGCGCGATCGCGCAAGGATGCAACGTCCGGAATCAGGCCGACGTACCAGAACACCAGCGACACCGTGAGATACGTGCTCACGGCGAAGACGTCCCAGATCAGGGGACTCCTTGGCTGCGGCCACAAGTACATCGTGTTGGGATACGGAAGAAGCCAATAGAAGAGCCAGGGCCGGCCAAGGTGAAGGATCGGAAACATTCCGGCGCAGGCGACGGCAAACAATGTCATCGCCTCGGCAAAACGGTTGATGGAGGTTCGCCAGTCCTGCTTGAGCAGTAGCAGAATCGCCGAGATCAAAGTGCCGGCGTGCCCGATTCCAATCCACCAAACGAAGTTGACGATTGCGAGCCCCCAGGCAATAGGCACGTTGACGCCCCAGATCCCGATGCCGCGGAGGAACAAATATCCGATGGCTGTGAACAGCGCCATCGTGATCAGGAAGCTTACGGCGAATCCGAACACCCAGCCGAATCGGATCTTGCCCGTTAAAACAATCTCGCCGATATCCTTTGTCGCTGTCGTGTAAGTTTGTTCTGGAGCGAGGACGATCTCTTCATCGGTCACGACTGTTCGCCTCCAAGTTCCGGATTAGGATTTGTCACCCTCGCCAGATATGTTGTTCGTGGGCGAGTATTCAAGTCCGCAAGCACGCCATAGTTGCGAGGCTGGGCTTTAATCTTCGAAACCCGGCTATTCGGATCGTTGATGTTACCGAAAACGATTGCCTTGCCCGGACACACCTGCTCGCATGCGGTCTGAAATTCCCCGTCGTTGGCGAGCCGTCCTTCCTTGTCGGCCTCGATCTTCACCTCCTGGATTCGCTGAACACAATACGTGCACTTTTCCATTACTCCCCGGCTTCGTACCGTAACGTCTGGGTTTCTCATTCCGTACAGGCTCTTGCTGTACCAGTCCGAGTAAAGGAAGAAGTTGAAGCGCCGGACCTTATAAGGACAGTTGTTCGAGCAGTAGCGCGTGCCCACGCAGCGGTTATAGACCATTTCGTTCAGGCCTTCATCGCTGTGCACCGTAGCCGCAACGGGGCAGACGACTTCGCAAGGCGCCTTCTCGCAGTGCTGGCAAAGCATCGGCTGATAGTAGATGCGGGGTTGGCTTACATTACCTTCGAAGTACCGGTCAATGCGTATCCAGTGCATCTCGCGAGCGTTCAGAACCTCTTTTTTTCCAACCACCGGGATGTTGTTTTCGGCCTGGCATGCGACCACACATGCATTACAGCCGACGCATGCATTGTGATCGATGGCCATGCCCCACGCGTACGTCGTCCTTTGAAACTCGGGATAAAGCGTGAGACCAGGTGGAGGCGGCGGCTCTTCGTGAATCGCGAACTGGGGATCTTTGTGGAATTCTTCAATTGCGGCGGTCCGGACGATCGGCCTGCCTTCCATGCTGTGGTGATCCTGTGTACTTGCGAGTGCGTACCGCCGTCCGGTTTTCTTAATCTCCAGCCCTAACCCGCCCCACGGCTGATCGGAAGTGCGGAATGCGTACGCATCGAAGCCAGTCCCAGTGGCGATCTGTCCCCCTTTCCGGCGGCCATAGCCGAAATGGACGAGGACGGAATCGTCTGCGTGACCAGGTACTACCCATACAGGCGCCGCAATCGACCGCTCGCGATAATGCAGCTCCACGACATCATCATTCTTCAGACCCAAGCGTTGAGCCGTCCGCGGACTCATGAGCGCCGCGTTGTCCCATGTAAGCTTTGTCAACGGTCGTGGCAACTCCTGAAGCCAAGCGTTATTCGCAAAACGGCCATCCCAAATCGACGGGTCCGGACGAAACACGAGTTCCAGTCCCGATTCCGGCCGGTTCGCAGCGGGTATCTGCGGAGGTGTGACCGTCACCGTTGACGGCTTGACCTGATTTGCGACTACGCCATCGTGCAAGGCAGTGCGCCACTGGGCTTCGAAGTCACCCGTAATCCGCGTCTCCCAGTACTCGCGCAGAATATCGTACGAGCTTCGGTCCGGCCTGTCCGTTAAAGACGCCAGAAATTCATGCGCAGTGTGGCCATCGTAGAGCGGCTCGATGAGCGGCTGAATCAGGCTTGTTGTGCCGTCCACAGCACGCGCATCGCTCCATGATTCCAAATAGTGCGCCGCCGGAACATGCCAGTGAGAGTACTCGGAGGTCTCGTCCTGATAGAGTCCCAACCGAGCGCTGTTCTTGATGTTCTTCAGCGCATCGCGAAATCCCATATCGGATGGGGCATCGAAGACTGGATTGCCACCGAGGATCAGCAGAGTCTGTACGTTGCCCGCTTTCATCTCGTTAACGAGAGACCACAGGGACTCTATTGTGCCCGACCCACCGGCGCGCACCGACTGGGTGTAAGAGACAGTTTGCCCCACATTGCCTAACGCGACATTGATTGCGTGCGCTGCCACCTGAACAGAAGCGGGCATGTGATGCCCGGCGATGACAAGACTTCTGCCGCGATGCGCCTGCAGATCACGTGCGATTGCCGATAGAGCACGATCCGCTCCGGCCGGCAGGTTGGACGCGGCTCCTCCTCCACTTACGGCTTGTGACAAAGCGGATGCGAAACCGGGAATATCGACTGCGCGCATGGCAATGCGGTGATCGGCGCAGCCCCCAGTCGAAGATGGCGAAGGCTCCACAACGTACAGTCTGTTCATCCCATCCGAGGCGCTGGCCAGACGCCGGCGATCCGTGAACTCACGCGCATGGCGCACGCTCGCCGGTCCGGACGCGAGAAAATCCGCATCCAGCGAGACGATAACGTCTGCCTTGGAGAGGTCATATAGAACCTCGACCGGCTGGCCGAAAGCTGTCGCCCGCTCCCCGAGTTCGGTTGGGTCGTAGACGTTCCACCGCATTTCGGGAAACTGCTTCTGCAACTCAGATAGCTGCCAGATCAGCGCTGGTGAGCTTACCGGCTCAGACAGAATTCGCAGACCCCTGCCCCGATCGGCGATGTGCTGCTCGCGAATCAACGCCATCGCGGATAGAAACTTCACCCAGGCGCTGATTTGCCCGTTATAGATGACCGTATGGGAGCGGTCGGGATCGTATAAGCCGAGCAAGGATGCCTGCGCGAACACGTCGGTTGCGCCCATGCTCATCGGATGCTGCGGATTTCCTTCGATCTTCGTTGGCCGGCCAAGATGGCTCTCCACCAGAACGCCCTTTGCATAGCCGCTCATCGGCATCGCCGTAGCAAAGAATAACGATTTGCCAGGAGTGAACTGTTCCGGTTGCCTTACGTACGGCACGATCGTTTCGGTGGGTTGACGGGTACATGCGGTCAATCCAGCCAGAGCAAACGATGCCGACATCAGCCGCAATACTTCGCGCCGGTTCACCGGCTTCAGCCACTCCTCGGATCGAGAAGGAAACTCGTCTTCTACGAATCGCTCAAATGCCGGGGTGCCTTTCCAGATGATCGACGCTTTTCCAAAACCTCGGCATTTCTCTCCTTAGCGATGGCAGGTATAGCAGTCCTCTAACTTCCGGACCTTGTATTCCGCAACAAGTTTTTTACCCAGTGACTCCTGATCGGGCGGAGGCTGATAGTCCATCTGGAATACCGCGCTCTTTGGCCGGATGAAGCGCTCCGGATTGCGATGGCAATCGAGGCACCAGCCCATGTGCAGTGAGTTGACTTTCCACACTAGCGGCATCAGGTCGACGCGCCCGTGGCAGGTTTGGCAGCCTATGCCTTTGTTGATGTGAATACTGTGATTGAAGTAGACGAATCCCGGAAGATCGTGAACGCGGGTCCAATGGATGGATTGGTTTTCACGGAAGCTTGCCCGAACCGGTTCCAACATCGGACTGTCGGACCAGATCTGGCTGTGGCAGGTGATGCAGGTCTCGGTCGGCGGCATGCCTGCGAACGCGCTGGTCTCCACCGATGTATGGCAATACCGGCAATCCAAACCTAGACCGCTGACGTGATGTTTGTGGCTGAAAGGAACGGGCTGATCGCGAGGCATTTCCACGCGGGTCATATAGGAAGACAGGTTGATCTCTGTCACTCCCCAAACCAAGCCAACCAGCAGAAGCACGGCGAGAGCGATACTCGCTCGGGCGATCGTATTCGATCTTGGATGAAAGAGTTGAGCCATTCGTCAAGTGGCCCTGCAATACCCCCTTGCACTCGCCCGGTGAGTACGAGAGATAAATACGATTGAGCTGACATTCCTCAAAAAAGTGCGGCGGACCGCCGCGAGGTGGGATACAGCTATACCCGTACACGCTCTATCGAAGAAAACTGTTATTGCTTCCGACCGGCTTTTTACAACGCTGGCGAATTTGTTTTCGTCTTCGACACGCGACAACTGCATCTTCGATTCACCAACAATCGATTTGTCCGAGCGCACATTGGATGATAGCGGCGCGCATATTGTTTCACCGCGTATTTATAATTCTTTTACAAAACTTCTCTTACCTTGTCTTTGACAACCGTTTTGATAATCTCCCATCCTTTGTCCTGGCCTCGCACGATCGCTTCGGCAAACCGCAGCGCCTGTTCCGCCGAGATATTGCCCGGCAACGGAGGTTCGCTCGCATCGACCACCGCTTGGACGACGGCCGGCCCCGGATATTCCAAAGCTTGCCGCAACACGGCTGACGCATCTTCAGCATCTTCGATGGTGAATCCGGCAGCGCCACAGGCTTTCGCGACGGCTTCGAAATCAATCGGCTGCAGATCGACACCGAATTCCGGGTTGCCTTCGAAAACCATCTGCTCCCATTTGATCTGCCCGAGAGTGTTGTTTTTTAAAACAATGACTTTGACAGGTAACTTATATTTAACGAGGGTCGCAAGTTCTCCCATCAGCATGGTGAGCCCACCGTCGCCAACCACACAAACGACCTGGCGGTCTGGGTACGCGACTGCCGCCCCGATACTGTAGGGCAGCCCGTTTGCCATAGTCGCCAGCGTGCCCGACAAGGAAAATTGCATGCCCTCGCGAATCTGGATATAGCGGGCAGTCCAAGTCGCGATCGTGCCGCTGTCGGCCGAGACAATTGCATCATTGGCTAGCAACTTGTTAAGTTCGTAGGTAACGACCTGCGGCTTCATGGGATGGTCCCGGCGCGTGCCGCGTTCCTCCATCAGTTTGTTCCACGCCTCCATGCGCTTCTGCGCTTTCTCGAGAAAGCTTCTGTCCGATTTGCGCTTCAACAGAGGAGATAGAGCAGCGAGCACTTGTTTGCAGTCACCGATCAGACCGACGTCGGCCGGATATCGCAAGCCAATTCGAGTAGGGTCGTGGTCGATCTGAACGCATTTAGCCGAGCCCGGCTTTGGGTAGAACTCCAGATAGGGGAAGCTGCTCCCCGCAATCAGCAGCGTGTCGCACTCTTGAAGGGCATCCTGCGAGGGCGCGGTGCCCAATAAGCCTATTCCGCCGGTAGTGTAAGGGCTGTCGTCCGGAACTGCAGCTTTTCCAAGTAAAGGCTTGATGATCGGGCCGCCTAACTGTTCCGCCATATTGAGCAGTTCCGAACCTGCTCCGAGCGAGCCTCTGCCGGCGAGTATCGCCACCTTGGAGCCGCCATTCAAAATGTCTGCTGCCGCTCGTAAAGTTTCCTGCGACGGAAGCGGCAGGGCGGCGGCGTAGAGGTCCGCACTGTGATGAGGAATATTCGCGCTGGAACGGACGTCATCCGATTCGGTCCAGCTTTGGACGTCCTTCGGTATCGTGATATGCGCAACTCCCCGTCGGGTGAGCGCGGTCTTGATCGCCTCGTCAAGGATGTTGGTTACATGAGCGGCTCCCATGATCCGCTGATTGAAAACTGCAACATCCATGAAAACTTTATCGAGATCGACGTCCTGCTGATAATGCGTGCCGATCAGGTCATGAAATGTGTGGCCGGTTATCGCGAGCACGGGGACGCCGTCGCATTTCGCGTCGTACAGACCATTCAAAAGGTGAATCCCACCAGGTCCGGAGGTGGCGATACACACACCTAACTGTCTCGTGTATTTCGCATAGCCGCACGCCGCAAAGGCTGCTGCTTCCTCATGCCTGACTTGGATGAACTTGATTTTTTCCTGCCGTGTCCGAAGCGACTCGAACACACCGTTAATGCCATCTCCCGGAAAGCCAAAAATTACTTTCACTCCCCAATCGAGGAGCCGGTCCGTGAGTAAGTCCGCTACGTTCTTTCCCATGACTGTTGGATACATCCCCTGAAGGAATGCATACATCTTAGTGGGTGCAGAATCTCTTAGCGCCGGGCTTGCTCGATGGACCAGTACTCGATGCCGTAGGGAGATAAACTTATCCGGCCGTCTGAGGCGCCCTCGGTTAACGGTAACGACTTTAAGGGCCGCAATCGAACGTTCTCGTCATTCGAGATCGCCGTGGCATCAAGCAAATGCCGTTGGGCGGTGTATGGTCCGGGTAGACCGTTGATCGCGACGCTCACCTCGGCTGGAGTGTCTGAGAAATTCCACAGCAGCAGATTGTACGTGCCATATTCGGGATCGTAAGTCGCGAACCCGTGAACCGACGCATCACTGGATTCCAATCCTAACCGTTCACCGCCTAAACGGGAAAGGAGCTTGAAAGCGAAATACGATGGCCGCATCGTGTTCTGATAATCGAACAAGCCGTCGTACTGCGGCATGCGATTCCACCACCGTGCCATTGCGGCAGTACCCTTCCGCGACATGAACTGTCCGAATCGGCCGGGATCCACGTGATAGTCGCGGATGTGGTAGTAGCACGAGTAATCGAGCCCGCCATCCTTCATCTGCCAGGCGGTCTCGAGGATAAAGGCCGGCTGAAAACGAACATCCTCCGGCGGATTACGCAGAGACATGTTCCATTCATTGAGGATGGTTTCAGGCTTAAGTGACGGAAACTTTGCCAGCAAGGCTTTTACGCCATCTATGGTTCCTCGCACAGATTTTGGGCTATTCGTGTACGTGTGCCAGGAGACGAAATGGAGAGGCGCTTTCCCTGACGCGCAAAATTCCAACAAAGCAGGAAGAATCGGCGACTTCCAATTGGCCAACGCAGGCCCGCCGACACGCGCCTCGGGGTCGGCGCGAAGAACTGCAGCCACGGTGTGCTGGTAATAGCGCGTGTAGCTGTCAGGTTTGAAGCGGTAAGGGCAGCCGCCATCTTCGCCTATATCTGGTTCGTTCGCCACTTCCCAATATTTGATGGCGCTGCCGCGCTGCTTGTAATGGTCAACCATTGCGAAGATGAGGTTCTCCCATTCGCCGTAATCGTTCGGCTCGACGATGTCCTGATCTACGACCGGAAACAAAACTTTAGGTTTGAAATCGATGCTAAGAAGCGGGATAGCACCCGAGGCGCGTATCAGGTCAACCGACTTGTCAAGCGAAGCGAAGTTATAACGCCCTTTCGCGGGCATAACGTCAAAGTATTCCTGGACGAAAAGCCGGATGATCTTGGGATGCAGTTCCCGGATTTCAACTGCTCGCTCCTGCCAAATCGGATCTTCAGACAGGCCGCCTTGTCCAAGCGCGATTCGATCGATCTGCAGAGGGCCTAGTTTTTGATCAATAGAGATTCGAACAGATGCGCTACGTGTTTGCGCAACAAGTTCGAAGGCAACTAATAGTAATGGAAGCGCACGCCGCGTCATCGCACTCTCCAGCCCGGCTTATTGGCCTGAGCTTTCAGCCGCAAGCCATTTCGTGAACCATCGCAGGTTTCTCTCGAGCAGATCGCGTATATGCGCAGGCTCCGCGATACCGTGTCCCTCGCGCGGATAAACGACGTACTCTACGGGAACGTTGTGGTCGAGCAGAGCTTTGTATATTTCGCCATTGTGATTGATGTCGACCGAGCCAACCTGCAAAAGCGCGGGAGTCCGCACGTCTTTGAGCTTTCCTCGCGAGGAGTGCCGGTTATAGTTCTCGGGAACATCCCACGGATTGCCGCCAAAATACGTTGCCAGAACCTCAGGCGCGCCATCTGACTGCCCGTAATAGGTGATCCAATCCGTCGCCGGAGCGCCGACCGAAGCTGCCCTAAAACGGTTCGTTTGTGTTATCACCGGAACCCGTCAGATACCCGCCGTAACTCCAGCCCATAACTCCCAGCCGTTTCGGATCAGCAATGCCTCTCGATACCAGCGAGTCGATTCCGCTCATTACATCGGCGTAATCTCCGATCCCTTGCGATAAGGCGTTCTTAAGCCGAAATGCCGCGCCGTAGTTGCAGGAGCCGCGAAAATTGGGCGAGAAAACGGCGATTCCTTGTTGCAGGAAAACCTGAATCGGATACACTCGCGGAATCGGAAACGCGTTGAGGGTTACTCCCGTTGGTCCACCATGAAGTTCAGTAAGCAGTGGGACGCGAGCACCCGGTCGGTAGTCTACTGGAAGCCAGAGGATGCCTTCCATCGGCAACCCGTCGGAAGACTTCCAGCGCACGACTTCAGAATGGATCAGCGGATATGCCGCGACTCCATCCTGGACATGCGTCAGTTGCCGCTCAGAATTCCCCCTACGCAAGAATACTTCTGGCGGCCTCGTCGGGCTAGTCTTGAGCAGCACTGCCTGCGAGCCATCGGAAGTAAAGCTCGCGGCTCCGGAGATCTCTTCCGAGAGTACCTGGGCTTCGCCGGACTGAAGGTTATGGCTGACGAGAATGTCCTGCACACCTTTCCCGGCAGTGAAAAGCAGGGTCCGCGAATCGGGAGACCAGGTGAATACGTTTCCGTTGCGAAATACATCGAAGTCGTGTTGCGCCGTGAGATACCGTATCGTTCCTCCGCCCGAAGGAACAATTGCGACATTGCGAGCTTCGAAGTAATTCTGAGAACCTGTTTGCGAATGGAAGCAAATCCAACGTCCATCGGGCGAATAGGATGGATCGGCATCACGTCCGGGTTGCGCGACCAGCGTTTTCTCGGTTCCGGTGCGTAGATCCAGTTCGTACAGATCCACGTTAAAGGCATCTCGATTGCGCGGCGTAGGCTGTGCCGCATACACGGCATGCGACGCATCGGGAGATATCGCAAATGAGACGACATGGCGATCTGATTTTGTAAGAAGTTTGGACGCCCCACCCGTCAAAGATTGCCAGTATAGGCGCGAGTAGCGGTAGTCGTGATCGGCAACGATCGGATCCGGTTCCGTACCGTCATCGTTCGCAAGATAGACGATCGCGTCTCCAGCTGGAGACCAGGAGTACGAAGTCACCGGCGTCGGAGAGTTCGTCACGACGCGTGTCGCACGAGTTGCGACGTCGTAGATGCTCACCTGCTTATCCAGCAATGCGAGCAGTTTGGAATCCGGAGACCACCGCGGTCGCCTCCCCTGGATCACCTGCTCCGCGTTTCGGGACTCGGAAAGGTTCGCCACGTGAATCGAACTTCTCAACACGTATGCGTAGGCTCCTCCGTTCGGACGAATTTGCGGGTCCGACGGCGAAGTCAGTTGCAACAAAGCCTCAACTGTCCAGACTGCGAGCGCGAGCAAGTTAGGCTATGATCTCCCGGATTGGCTTACCATAATCGATTTCCAAACGTTTTCGTCCTGGGACGTCGAGGCGCTTCGGATCGATGCCGAGCTGATGTAGAACAGTGGCGTGAATATCAGTCACGTAATGGCGGTTCTCGACGGCGTGAAATCCGATTTCGTCGGTCGCTCCGTGTACCACGCCGGCTTTGATGCCTCCCCCTGCCATCCAGACCGAATAACCAAATGGATGATGATCGCGTCCATTAGAGGCTTCGGCTCCTGGAGTTCGACCGAACTCGGTTGCCCAGACAACGATCGTTTCATCGAGCAATCCGCGCTGCTTCAGGTCCTTGAGCAGACCCGCAATCGGCTTATCGACCTTCGATGACAAATCTGAGTGGTTCTTCTTCAGATCCTTGTGAGCATCCCACGCATTCCCCGCCCCACCGTGATAGACCTGAACGAACCGGACGCCCCGTTCGGAAAGTCTTCGGGCCGCGAGGCAAACCTGGCCGAATCCTTTGGTATTCTCCTCATCGAGACCGTACAGCTTGTTCGTCTCCTCGATCTCATCCTTAAAGCTGATCGCTTCGGGTACAGCCATTTGCATCCGAAACGCCAGTTCGTAAGACTTAATCCGTGCCGCCAGCGCGCGGTCGGCAGGATACTCCACTGCAGAGATGCGATTCAGCTTATTCAGAAACTCGAACTCGCGCTTCTGCTCTTCCTGATATACATCCGGTCCAGGCGAGACGAACGGCAGCGGGCGATCCGGATCGACTTCAAGGTACACGCCGGCATGTTCAGGTCCCAGATAGCCCGAGCCGTGCGTACCGACTCCACCGCAGCAGTCGCCCGGAGGCTGACCCAGTACCACGAAGGAAGGCAGATTCTCGTTCAATGACCCGAGCCCGTAATGCACCCAGGAGCCCAAGGTCGGAAGATATCCATCAAAGATATGGCGGCCTGTGTGAAATTGCAGGATTGCGCCGTGATCGTTGTCCGTCGTCCACGTCGATCGAATCAGCGAAATCTCCTGCATCATGTCGCCCATGTGCGGGAACCAGTCCGAGACATCGACACCGTTCTTGCCGCACGGCTTGAAGCCGGTTTGCATCGGATAGAGCGTTACCTTGATGTCGTGTTGACCGGGCACAAACGCCTTCAGATTCTCCTTCACGAAGGGATTCGAAAGCACGTCTTTGTGCGGAGTCTCGGAAAGCTGTTTGCCGGCGTATTTGTTGAGCGCGGGCTTGGGATCGAAGGACTCGACGTGGCTCACGCCGCCGAGCATGAAGAGCCAGATGACACGCTTGGCTTTCGGCTGAAAGTGAGGCTTTCCATCCGGAGCCACCCAGTTATCTGCTGCGGCTCCAGCTTTCTTCGGCAGCATCGCGCCGAGAGCGAGACCCGTCAATCCCATTGACGTATCGGACAGGAAAACCCGGCGTGATCTGCGGTCTGAGCAAAGATGCGGCTTAGACATGAGGCGGCACTCCTAACGAATCGTCACCATATCATTGTGGTTGAGCAGTACGTGAACCAGGCTTTCCCTTGCGCGCTGCCGTGGATCTTCAGACGGCTTTATCGTCGAGGCTGGACCGGACTTGAAGGGTGTCAACTTAGCCCGATTCCCATACAGGTCCGCCTGCTCGCGAAGATACTTCAAGGACTCCTGCAGTCTCGGCTCGGCTGGCTGGCCGGCCCGAAGTCCGATCGAACGCGGCGGCGACAAACTGCTCATCTGAGGAAGGCCCGGCGGAGCGATTGCCGTCAGCAGCGGTTATCGGTTCCGATGCGATCAAAGGCGAGATCTGTCCAGCAATCTCACGTGCGACCGTCAGGCTCAATTTGCTGTTTGCGAGAGCGAGACCCTGCTGCGGAACGATACTCTCGCTACGTTGGAAACACTCATTCGGGCTGGCGACATCAAAGACCTTAAGCATGTCCATCTGCAGGTCTGGCGCGGTGCGGAAGTAAATGCTTCGGCGGTAAACGTCATCGCCCTTGGTTTCCTCGATATCCGGGCCACCCATTGTCAGATCGAGCTTTCCCGCGATGCGCGAGCAGACTGTCGCGAACTGCTTCCGCTTCCAGACGACGAACGTTCAGCATGCCACAGATACGATATTGTCCGGGGTCGACCTTAGCTTGGGGAGACTCGGCGTTCCAGCCCGAGGACTGCAGTCTTGTAAGCGTTCGAAGTCACCATCAGGCGATGCATCGCTTTCATGTCCCAGTTGCGATCCATGAACTCCACCGCGAGCCAGTCGAGCAGTTCCGGATGGGTCGGCGCTTTTCCGCTCTTCCGAAGTTGAATACCGTGGGAACCAGCGGCTTCCCGAAATGTCGAAGCCAGATGTGGTTGATCGCGACTCTCGCGGTAAGCGGATTGTCCTTCGCCGCAATCCATCGAGCGAGCGCGAGCCGCCGGCCGGAACTCGTGGCCGGGTATCTGGCCCGATGGGAGTGTAGCCATCGGCAGGCTCTTTTAGCGCCTTGACCGCTGCTTCCAGCTTGCGCGTTGCGGCGGCCAAGCTTCTTCTCGTCTGCCCTTAGCCCGTTCGAATTCGTATTGTCCGAGAATGCGTCAGCCTCTGCCGTCGAGATAATTCGCCTGCCGTTCGAGCTTGCGCGCCTCTTCTCGGCTAATTGCTCGGCATTCTCCGGCGCCGGCGTTGCCATCACCGCGTGCTTCGGCTTTCAAGCGCGCTTCGAGCGCCGGCAATGGCGCCTTCGCCGCCTCTAATCGCTTCTCGGCCGAGGTCATGACCGGCGCGGGTTCGTTCTTCTCTTTTGCTTTCTTGAGATCGGCTTCTGCTTTTTCAATTGCAGCTTTCGCCTGGACGATCAGGTCCGTCGCAATGAACGGGCGGCCGTCCGGAAATATGGCTTCTGGAGGAAGCGTAATCGGGCGATCTTCGGATCGATCTTGCCGAATAACTGGGGAACAGCGGGTTCCAGCGGCTCCGACTTTTCCGGGTTGTTTTCATTCCCACGAATGAACCGGTAGGTCGGCTTGGATGCATCCGCGTCGTAGACCCGAGGCAGTCCATCCTTCGTGACGTCCGCTTCACCAGGCACGCGGTCGGTTCGCACCTCATGCGGCTCGAAAAATGCGCGCATACGGTAATAGTCGGCATGCGGGATCGGATCGTATTTATGGGTGTGGCACCGCGCGCACTTCATTGTCAGGCCGAGAAATGCAGCGGACGTATACTCCACCGTATCCTGCAGCCACACGTTGCGATTGAACATGTACCAGTTCCGCGCCAGGTAACCCGTAGCGCGCAGAACCTTCGGGATCGGTCGGCGCCAGTTCATCTCCCGCGAGCATCTCGACGATCATGCGATCGTACGGCTTATTTTCATTAAGTGATTCCACCGTCCAGTCGCGCCAGCGCCAGATATGCCGTTGCGAGTAACGAACCTGGTTCTGAACGCGATAGCCGTACCAATCGGAATAGCGCCAGATATCCAACCAGTGGCGGCCCCATCGCTCACCATACTGCGGGCTCGCCAGGAGCTTGTCGACAATCTTCTCGTAAGCCTGCGAACTCTTGTCGGCCAGATAGGAAGCCACTTCAGCCTGTGTGGGAGGCACTCCGATCAGGTCGATATAGACTCTGCGCGCCAGCGTTCGCTTATCCGCCTCGGGCAATGGCGCCAATCCGTGCTTTTCCTGCTCCGCAGCAATGAAGGCATCGATTGGATTTTTTGACCATCCTGCTTTCAGCACAGTTGGGATCGCCGGCCGTATAGGTTTCCGGAATGCCCAATGCTTCTCGGCTTCCGCACGACTCATGCCTTCTGAATCCAAAGCCGCATCGCCATACGGAACCCCAGCCTTGATCCACGCCGACAGCTTCGCAATATCCGCATCCTCGAGCTTCCTGCCCTTGAACGGCATTGCCGGCTCCGTGATGTGAGCGACTAGTTTGTACAGCTGAGAGTCGTTTGGATTGCCGGTTACGATTACGGGGCCGTGTTCACTTCCGCGCAGCAGTGCTTCACGAGTGGAAAGATCCAGTCCGCCCTGCTTGAGTCTGGCGTTGTGACAACCCAGGCAGCTCTTCTGCAGGATCGGTTGGATTTGATCGCGAAAAAGATCGCCGGCTGCTGCTTTTTGCGCCGAGGCCCAACCCGCTGCAAACACCAGGCACAGATAGGCGCGTGCGAGCATCGATTTTTATCTATCGTAAGACAAATTTCGAATTGATGTGCGCGTCGTCCAGAAAGCGGGACGGATTGCGATCGTTGGACTTAGGTGGCGTCTTCGGCCGGGACCCGGGGCAGAATCGCCTTTGCAGTCTGCTTCAATCGCTCCGCCATGGTTTCCACGGAATCTAACGGAATCTGGTCAGTGGTGCCCACGACGGACAGAGCCGCGGCGAATGCGCCTGAAGGGTGGCGCACCGGAACAGCAACGCATCTCACTGCGAGTTCTTCCTCTTCATCGTCTACCGCATAACCCTGATTTCTAATTTTTGAAAGCTCTCGCATCAATTGCCTGGGAGACGTAATCGTATTCCTGGTATGCCGGATGTATGTCTGCTTCGCCAGAGTCCTCTCCAGCAGATCCGCCGGCCCATAAGCGAGCAGAATCTTGCCAACCCCAGTGCAGTGGAGGTCCATTCGCCGGCCCACGTAAGTATCGATCTTGATTAGTCCTGGCGCATCGACCTTCTGGATGTACACTCCCTGATCGCCATCCGGAATTGCAAGGTGCGCCGGAAGTCTGATTTCATCAACCAACACACGCATATGGGGAAGCGCAACCTCCGATATCGAGATGTTCTTCATCATCCCGAGGCCCAAACCATAGGCGCGCAGACCAAGACTGTAGTTCAGCGAATCTTTGCGTTTCTGAACATAGCCCAGCCGCTCCAACGTCAGAATGATCACGTGCGTTGAGCTCTTCGGGATTTCGAGCTTCCGGCTGAGTTCGGAAATATTCAAACCGCGGCGAGAGCCGTCAAGCGATTCCAGAATCGCGAGCGCGCGTTCTACTGCCGTAGCGTTCGGTATGCCAGACATCTACCCTTCCAGCATTCTGTACTCACCGTACCTCTAAGGTAGGCTGTACCACGCCCACGTCCAGTGTACTGAACGAAATCTTACGTCGCAACTTGACCCTACACTCTCGCCTCCGTACCCTGTGGCTAGCCCTTCTTCCCGGACTTATGCCGACTCTTGTTCATAACGTGTCCGCAATCGATTTCGATCTGCCGGGCAAGCACGACTATCAGGTCGCCTTCCATTTGGATGGAACGTGGGGCTACTCGCTCCTGCCGCTGACGGTTATCAATGGCAAGAGAGGCCGCAACTCGAACGGCATTCTGTGTTTCGGCGGGACTCATGGCAACGAATACGAAGGGCAGATTTCCGTCAAACGATTGTGCCGTGACCTCGATCCCGAGGAAATGACGGGTCGCGTCGTTTTGATACCGCAGCTCAGTGAGAGCGCCTGTAACGCAAACACCCGGATCTCACCGCTCGATGGCGTCAATATGAATCGGGCGTTTCCGGGAAATCCGCGCGGAACCATTTCCTATCGAATCTCGGATTTCATCAAGACACACATTTTTCCGCTCGGGCGCGTCGTAATCGATATTCATTCCGGCGGAAAGGAAGGGCGCCTTTCCGATCTGCGCGTCCTTCCATCCGATTCCCCATCCGAAACAGAGAGCAGAGATCGCTACCGTATCCCGGCTATTCGACACTCCCTTCGTTTTCATCTACGCGAGCACTATGGCATCCGGCCTTCTCACCGACGAAGCGGAAGCCGAGGGCAAGGTGACAATCGGAGGAGAGTTCGGGGGAGGCGAGACAACCAGCCGCTTCGGCGTCCGGCACGCCTACGAAGGCATGCTGAATGTGCTTCGTCATTACGGCCACATGGAGGGCGAAATCCAGAATATCCGTGACAGCCGCAGTTCGCCCGCAAAGCTGGTCAAAGCCGACGAACTGACTGCTTACGTGCCATGTCCGCGTGATGGCGTTTGGGAACCGGTTGCCGATCTGGGGACGCCGTGACGGCGGGACAGCTCATCGGCCGGCTTCACGATTTCGCCGACCATACAGCGCTGGCTCTCGACATACGCGCTGCCTTACGACGGATTTCTGATCATGATGCATCTCAGCGCTCGGCCCTCGAAAGGGCAAACACTGTATGTCATCGCCGAGGAGGTCGCCTGGTCCGAGGTCCTCGGGTGAAAATCACCAACGTCGAGTTGTTCGTTCTCAAGTCCGAGGGTCTATATAACAACCCGGAAGGCTCGGAGGAACCTCTCGGACCCACGTACATGGGGCTGGTGAAGGTCTCGACCGATGAAGGAATCTCGGGCTACTCCGATATGGAAACTTCCGCAAGCGTGGCGAAAGCTTGTGTCGAGGCGCCGAAGTGGAGCGAAGAGCCCGGCATGGAGTGCTTCGACGGACTCGCGTCACTCTTGATCGGTGAAAATCCGCTCGAAGTCGAGCGACTGTGGTACCGCATGTACCGCGGAAGCATTTATTACGGTCGTCGCGGCGTCGCTTTACAGGCGATCTCGGCGATCGACATCGCCTGTGGGATATCTGCGGTAAAGCGTATCGACAGCCCGTGCATATCTTGTTGGGCGGTAAGTGGCGCGACAAGGTCCGCGCTTACGGAAGCACTTTGTTTCGTCCGACACCGGACGCTATTCGTGAAGCAGTCGAGCATTACGTTGAGGCAGGTTTCACAGCTGTCAAATTCGGCTGGGGCGTTTTCGGCAAGGACTTCAATCGCGATGTGAAACTCGTCGAGGCTGCGCGTAAGGCTCTCGGCGACAATCGCGATCTGCTCGTCGACACCGGCTGGTTCGTGGAGCGAACGCCGAAAGAAGCGATCCAGGTCGTTCGAGCCATCGAGCCGTTCCGGCCGTTTCTTGTCGAAGAGTTGTTGCATCCGGAAGACTATGACGGCTATCGGCGCGTCTCGGACGCGGTGGACACGCGGATAGCATGCGGAGAGCAGGAATCCACCGAATGGGGATTCGAGCAGTTAATTCATCGCGGCGGTCTTGACGTCCTGCAGCCGGATTTGACCCGCTGCGGCGGATTTACCGTCGCCCGGAAGATCGTCCATATGGCGGAGCGAGCCAATCGTCTTGTCATTCCGCATTCCTGGTCGAGTGATTTACTTACCGCCGCGTCGCTGCACTTGACCGCCTTTCAGCGACGGGCGGAATTCGTCGAATTCAGTACTTCGGTTGGCCCTCTTAGCCGCTTGCTGGTGAAAGAGCCATTACGAATGCAGGATGGTTATCTCCCGGTTCCGCAAGGACCGGGCTTAGGAGTTGAGGTGAATGATGCAGTCATTGAAAGATACCGAGTTGCCTGAGGTTTCAAGCCGAACACGCGTGGGACATCGAGCTTTGCACGTTTGCGGAAGAGAATCTCTACACCGCTGTCGTATCCGACTCTATGGACCAACTCGGCTTTCGCAATCAGGCGATGCGTGAGTATCTCCGACCGGTGCACGGAAGAAAGCCGGTTGCTGGTTGGGCCCGCACGATTTCCTGCACGGATATTCACTACATACCTGAAGACCCGTACGGCACTGAGATCGAAGCCATCGACAGCCTCCTTCCCGGTGAAGTAGCCGTTGTCGGTACGCACAAGTCGCTGCGCAACGCCCCGTGGGGCGAACTTCTATCGACTGCTGCTCGTGCTCGTGGCGCCCGCGGCGCGGTCATTGACGGACTCATCCGAGATGTTCTCAAGATTGAGGAGCTCGGTTTTCCGGTATTTGCCAGCGGGATCAAGCCGGTTGACTCCATGGGACGCGGAGTGGTGACCGCATACAACGTGCCCGTCGAGTGCGCCGACGTGCTGGTTCATCCCGGCGACTTCATCTTCGCCGACTATGACGGAGTTGTCGTGGTTCCGAAAGATGCCGTGAAGCAGGTGATCGACTTGGCCACCGACAAGGTGCGCCGCGAAAACAGCTCTCGCGCAGAGCTCATGAAAGGCGCGTATCTGCGCGATGTCTACAAAAAATACGGAGTGCTCTAATCGATTGCGCATCGTATCTGTCGAAACCATCCCCGTACTCGTCCCGATTCGCCCCGAGTTCCAGATTCGCGGAAGCTTGGGTTTTCATAAAGAGTCGCCTTTCGTCATTCTGAAAGTTCACACCGACGAAGGCATCACCGGTCTTGGCGAGGTCTCCTGCACTCCGGTCTGGAGCGGTGAAGACTCGGTCACGGCCACGCATATCATCTCGAACTTTCTAGAACCCGCCCTCGAAGGGGAAGACCCTCGCGATATCGAGCGGCTGACGGCAAAGATGCGCCGGGCTGTAGCGGGACACCCTTTTACAAAATCAGGAATTGAGATTGCCTTATGGGACATTCTCGGCAAGGTTGCCGGACTGCCCGTCTATCGTCTGCTCGGCGGCCCGGTTCGTGAACGAGTCCCGATCAAGATGTCAGTGTCCGGCGCAGAACCCGAACGAGCTGCTGAACTAGCTCTTTGGGCCATGAACAAAGGACTCAAAGCGTTAAAGGTCAAAGTCGGCATCGAACCCGAAGCCGATCTCGTTCGTGTCAAAGCAGTGCGGCAGGCGATTGGACCATCAATCCGAATGGGTGTCGATGCTAACGGCGGATGGAGCGTTCGCGCGGCGATCGCGACCATTCGACGTATGACAGCCGAATGCAATATCTACTTCGCCGAACAGCCTGTTCCTCCCGTTGACGTGCAATGGCTGGTGGATGTGCGAAGGAACGTCACAGTGCCTGTCATGGCGGACGAGAGTTGCTACACGCTGCAGGACGCGATGGCGCTTACGCGAGCAGGCGCAGCCGACATTCTTTCTGTCTATGTAGGCAAAGGCGGAGGAATCGGTCCTGCGAGAAAGATGGCTGCCGTAGCGGAAGCGGCTGGTTTGACGTGTACCGTCGGCAGCAACCTGGAGCTCGGTATCGCCAGCGCCGCGATGGCTCATCTCGCGACCGCCACACCCGGTATCGGCGCGGAAGAATTTCCCTGCGATATTCTCGGTCCGCTCGCTTATGAGCATGACCTTCTCGAACAATCGCTCGATTTTCGAGAAGGATCGATGAAGGCGCCGGACGCGCCGGGGTTGGGTGTGGCTCTCGACGAGAAAATGCTACAGCGCTATCGCGCGTAATTGGACCGCTGTTACGGAGAAATGCTTCCAGGACAGTCTTATGCAAACAGACGGCGCGAGCGTTCGCTTGTTAAAAGGTCGAGTGCGCCCGCGCGCCCGCGGGAAGCACCGGGCAATCCTCAGCGGGCTCGGTGCTTATGAGCTAGACTAGCTTGGTGCCAGGACAGGTCGCATTAGGGAAAGAAGGAGCTGCTTATGATCGTAATCCGCAACGTGTTCCAGTTGAAGTTTGGGAAGGCTCGTGAAGCTCTGGCCGTTATGAAGGAAGGCATCGCCATTCAGAAGCGGCTTGTGACCGACGCTTCTGCACGCCTTCTGACCGATGTCACCGGCCCGCACTATACGCTCGTCTTGGAATTGACGGTGCCCAACCTCGCCACCTTCGAAGCCGAAGCGCCACGGATCTTTAGCGACAAGGATTTTCAAGCGAACTATCAAAAGATGGTTCCGCTAGTGGAGTCTGGACACCGCGAGATTTACACTATCGTCGAATAATACGCGTCTGTGGACGTTACTGAGTCCAGCGATCCTTGGCGAGTGGTGAGCTCATTAACGCCCAACCGAATCCTGCCATCGCTTCCATTCAAGGCCAGGCCGATCGGTCCGAAACTGAACCAGCCGCCCGTGTTCCACCTCGGTAACATAGCAGGTTCGGCCGTCGACGCCGCCAAAGCAAAGATTGGTTGGATTCTTCCCAAGCACATCTACTTCTCGAATCACCTTGCCCGCCGGTGAAACCACTGCGACCGTTCCTTTACCGTGGCGAGTGATGTATAGATTGCCATCGACATCGCAGCGCATTCCGTCCATTCCGAAATCCGGGAATTGTATAAGCAAACGCTTGCCGGTCAGCGATCCGTCCGGTTGAATGCTATACGCCCAAACATTTCGCTGCATGGTCTCGTTGACGTAAAGAGTGCGGCCATCGGGACTGACCTCAATACCATTGGTGGTACCCATTCCGCTTTCGAGGAGAGTGACTCGCTTGTCGCGATCGATGCGCCAGATCTGTCCGGCCGATCCCTTCCAGTCCGGGTCGGAAGCCCACAGAGTTCCGTCGGCGGAGATCGCGATATCGTTCGGCTGATTCATGCGAGGTTCGTGTACGAAGACCTCTGGCTTGCGGGTCTTCGGATCTACTCGCAGTATGTTGTGGCCCGTATGATCCGCGACAAACATGATGCCGGCGCGATCGAACCGGATTCCGTTTCCGAGGGATCCTGGAGGCATTTCCACGAAACACCTCGCCCTTGCCATCCGGAGTCACACGGCCGATGGTCGGCTTGCGCTCAAAGCTGACGGCATATACATTTCCCGCGCGATCGCATGCCGGGCCTTCAATCTCGCCAGTAAAGCTGTGCGGAGACGTGAACGGAGTTGCGACGAAAAGAACTTCTGCAAGCAAGAGCAACATCATGTTTAGCATAGACGACGGGCCGCGCGCTATACCGACTCGCAGTCCTTACGAGCATTTTCGATGCAAGTCAGGATTCTATGCATTCGCTTTTTCTCCGGGATCTCCGGCAGCAGTTTTTCGAATTGCGCGCGCGCTTGCCCCAGCGACCCCGAATACTGCCTTCGCTCCGCTGCGCTCAATCGTTTCGTCAGATAGACCGGCGGTCCCGGCGCCGACGAGACGAGCGGCTCCATTGAAATCGTCCCGCAGGTCGTCGGTGGAATGTAGCGAAAATAGGCGTCCTCTGCGGCCAGAAACGCTTCACAAAGAGCCTTTCTCACGTCAGGTTGTCGAACGCGATAGAGCTTTTCCACACTGGCATCCAAATGCTTCTGCCAGGGGATCGATGGATTGGATAATATCTTGCCGGCGACCCACGTAGAGACTTCGTCACCAGGATTCGCCAAGATATGGTAGAACCACTCGCAAGCTCTGCCGCCATCCGCATACAGCCCTGCGAGATGGTCTCCGACTCTGCGAATTGTCGGTAGAAACCAGCGATCGCGCGCCCAATGCTGCGGCGGTTCCACTTGCGGCCCTCCGAGAGTACCGAATGCGCAATGCAGCGAGGCGATCAACTTTTTACGCAGCGTCGGATCGCGCCGCCGCGATGAGTCCGTGACATCGATCAGATAATCGATATGCCGGCTGAGTTCCTCCAAATGTGGAAGGCTGGCAGCGTCCTCAAACCGCATACCCCAACCGCTCACCGCTACCACTTTCTTCGGCCATCGGGAGCGAACATAATCGGCGCACCGGATATTCAACCGCGCATGATATTCCGTGTCGCTGAACCGGCTGCATTGATCGCATTTGCAACGCCCTTGATCGGCCGACTGCATACTCACGCCATCGATAGGAAATCGCGTGAATACGAAGTCGATCACCTTCCGCATCCACTCCCACGACCGTTCGTCGCTGCCGCACATCGCATTCGGACTCGTCTTGGCAAGCTGCGGATTGGCCTTCAAAATCTCATCGAAACCCCACGAGTAAATACCGAGACCCGAGACAACCCTGATGTCGTTCTTGTGGGCATTCGCGATCAGTTGCTCCACGAGTTTTGCGCGCTGAGGCTGGACAGAGCTAGTGATATCCACCGGCCACGCGCGCGACACATAAAGGCCCCAGACGCACAAATCCTGCAACCCGGTTTCCTTCATGACACCGAAGGTCTGGGAATAGTCTTTCAGAAGCTGCCGGTCGATACGCATGGAGGGCCAGGCCGCATTCGTATCCGGCAGCGTCGCCAAGTCAGTTATCCAGCCAAGATAGCCCCTGTAACGGAAGCTGTCCTGAGCGCCGGAGAGGGCGCTCATCGCGCCAACTCCGGAAGCCAGGAAATCTCGGCGGTTCAGGGTCATTTAAAAGTAAAGTTTCAACGCAACCTGTCCAATTCTAGGATCTTTCGCGGAGAAGATTCGACCGCCTTGCGTCGGCAAGTCGATATTCGTGTTCGGATTGTTGAATTGTGTGTGGTTGAACGCATTGAAGGCTTCCGCTCGAAATTGCAAAGATATCGATTCCGAGAAACGGAAGTTCTTAAAGATCGAAAGATCCCAATTGTTGAGACCCGGTCCGCGTAGGATATTTCGACCCGAGTTTCCGATCGTGTACGGCCGTGGCGTCCGGAAATCGGCGATGTTGAAGCATTGCTCTGGGCGGCACTCGTCAACTTTACCGGATCCAATGCGATCCGGTCGTCGGGCGTAGGCGAACGCCACATTTGCGGGATCGGTGGCGATAGTCGGAGTGAAGGGGAAACCACCCTGCGCAGTGTAGATGCCACCGAGCTGCCATCCACCCAATAGAGCTTCTCCGAAACCGGACATCTGCGAAAGCATCGCGCGACCTTTACCGAATGGAAGCTCCCAGCCGAAGCTCGCGATGAACCGCTGGCCGACATCGAGCCCGGAGAGGCCCCGCATCGTCCGCAGATTGAACGGGTCGGCGAGAGTTTCTCCACTGTCGCTCGTCGAACTGTCGATGGATTTGCTCCACGAATACGAGGCCAGGAAGCTCAATCCATGGGAGTACCGCTGCTCGAGCTTGACCTCAAGAGCGTTGTAGTTCGAGTTATCTGCGCCATCATAGAACGTCCCTGTGCCGAAAGCCGGGAAGGGACGGCGCTCCTGGAACGGCCGGAGATCGGTCGAGCTTACAGGAGCTAAGTTGGTCGGAAAATAGCGCTCGAGGAATGTGCCCTTACTGCCCACATACGCCGCCTCTAGCGCCATCGTGCTCGTGATCTGTCGTTGAATCGCGAAGTTCCACTGATACATCCGCGGAGTCCGCATATGCGAGTTGAAACCGAACGTCAGAGGCGTTGTGAAGTTCGCATTCGCGCTGAACGGCGCAAAAAAGTTCTGAACGTTCACCGTCGGCCGACCATTCAACCGTCGGCTGCTGTTTCGATTCATCCACGATGAACGGCACGTTGATGATCGGCGTGCTGACCGCGTTGTTGCCGCTCGTAAGCAGATAGAAGATTCCGCCGCCCGAGCGAATCACAGTCTTGTTATCGCCGAACGGCCGCCACGCGAAGCCAGGCGCGGCGCGAAATCCTTGTAGTTGTTGTACCAGAAGCTTGTTCGGTAATCCTAAGTCGGTCGCCTTATCGATCAGATTGGAATAACGAGCATACGCAAACTGCGCTACTTGCTGCGAAATCGTATTGATCTGGCCGTTGTAAGTCGACACCGCCCAGCGGCCGGTATCGAAGTTGAAATTCGCAGCCTGTCCCAACATGGCCGTGGGCTGCAGATTCAACTCGTACCGAAGCCCAATATTCAAGGTCAGATTGCGCGCGACCTTCCAGTCATCCTGAACATAGAAGTGATACCGCTTTTCATATTGCCCGAAGAGATTGCGCGGGAAAACTGCGCGCGCCCGACGTTGGATAGCCCGTAAGATAGTCGGCGAAAGCATTGCCAGTGTAAGTCCCCGTGAACGAAAAGCTGCCTCGCGAATTTGCCGAGTTCGTGGACGTCAGCCGGTAATCCCGTAAGTCCGCGCCGAACTTGACCGCATGACTTCCTTTGATCCAGGACAGGCTGTCCACAATCTCGTACATGTTGGTCGGGTTGACGAGAGGCTGAAAAGCATTGCCCGCGATCCCCTGAAAACCCGTAATGCTCAATTGCGGGAAGCCGGGGAAATTCAGACTGGTTTCTTCGAATCCGCCGATTCCCGCCTGCGCGGTATAGTTCGTGCCCAGTCCCTGATTCAGGTTCGCGTTGTGCATCCGCGTGTACCCCAGCCGAAGCTCGTTGATGACCGCTGGCGAGAAGATATGCGTCTCGCTGGCAACAAGATTCTGTACGCGCTGCCGCTGATTGGTGCCGCCATTGTTCGGATACGCTCCCGGGATTGAAAGCCTCCAGGTGATTGATGCTGTATCGGATCGCAAGTGAATCTTTAGCTGCTGAACACATGATCGTAGCGGGCGTTGCCCTGGTTCTGATCGTTCTGAACGGCGCGGCGTACGCAAATGTTCCGGTGGCGGTATTCTGCGCGGGCATGAACGGCAGAAAGTAAGCCGTCGCCGGATTGATACGGTTCTGCGGAATGATATTCCCCGGAAATGGAGTGCCCGTCAGAGGATCGACGATCGGAGTGCTCAGTGAACTGAAGTCGCCGCGCCGAAACGCCTCTGACGGAACGAGCGATATTGAACGTCCGCCCTTGACGGATACGCGTCCCTTCATAGTTGAGGAAGAAGAAGCTCTTGTCCCGGCCGTTGAATTTCGGCAGCATCACCGGACCTCCGAGCGGCAACGCCGAACTGATTCTGCCGGTAGGGCGCCTTCCGGGCGAGGAAGAAGTTCCTTGCGTCGAGCTTATCGTTGCGCAGAAACTCATAAACCGAGCCATGAAAATTATTGGTGCCGGATTTGATCGTGGCGTTGATTACAGCATTACCGCGCCCGTATTCGGCAGAGAACGAATTGGACTGCACCTTGAATTCCTGAATCGCGTCCACCGACGGCCGGAGCACCACGCCATCGAAGAGTTGCTCATTGATACTGACACCGTCGAGAAGATACTCCGTCTTATTCAGCCGGCCACCGCTAACCGCTACCACCGTACCGCCGACGGTGCCGGACGTGCTGATGACTGCGTTCGGCAGGAGACTCGCCAATTGCACGAAATTGCGGCCGTTCAACGGCAGGTCGACAATCTTCTTGTTCTCCACTACCTGACCGATCGCGCCGGTCTCGGTATTCACCACCGGCGCCACCGCCTCGACCGTAATCTTTTCCGAAACGTTGCCCACGCTTAAAACCACGTCGAATCGGGCTCTCTGCTCCACCTGGAGCTCGATTCCCTTTTTTTCCTGGCTCTGGAATCCCTGTTTGGAAACGCTCAGAACATACGTTCCCGTAATCGGAAGCAGAGGGAACTCATAATCTCCAGCCTCCGACGAAAGCACGGAGCGGGTCAGCCCCGTGCCGGTATTTCGCACGCTCACTTCCGCTCCGGAGACGACAGCCCCCGTAGTGTCCGATACGCGTCCGATAATCGACGCGGTTGGCTGACCCCAGACCGCCGCCGAGAAGATAAGACCAAGTAAAGTTGAAATCCAAATTCGCAAAGTAAGACCCCCAAGTTCGATCTGTCAAAAACGTCTAGTGCAGAACGTCAGCGCGGACGTCTAGGATGAAGCAAGCGAAGAACGCTTTCCGATTTATAAGATTCTACCGGAGAGCGTCTGGAAATTAGATCCAATCGTCTAGCCCGCTGAACGCCGTGCAGGTCAGGTCGGCCACTCGTCGGCATCTCATACTTTCCGTCCCATTTAATGGACAAGCGGTGCGTGGGACGCCTTAGAGGTTTAGAATAAATGCCAGTCAGCATTGAGACTTGGGCCATATGGGAATTGCATGATTTGCCGCTGCTCGATACTCGGCATCACGCTAGCCGTGATCCCTCTGATCTCGGCGGAATCCCGCAAATCCGCGCCCGAGCCAAAGATCTCTTCCATCTATCCGATGACCGCCACCGCAGGACGTTCGTTCCACGCGGTGATCCGGGGAACCGCGCTCGCGGGCGCCCAATCGGTCATCTTCACGGACACCGGCTTCCGCGGCCGCGTGCTCGGATGCGCGCCGGAACAAGCCGAAGAGGCCAGAGGCAAGCCGGCCGATCTCGCGCAGGTGGAGTTATCGATTCCTGCGGAAGCAAAACCGGGCGACCACGCTTTCCGCCTGATCACCCCGGCCGGCCTGACAAATGAGCTCGTCATTCGCTCCACCAATGAGCACATCCTCGCCGAATCGGATGCAACCGGTCCGCTGCAGCAATTTCCCTTAACGATAAATGGACGCCTCGCCAAACGCGGTGAGAGCGACAGCTATTGGCTCGAACTGTCCGCCGCTCAGAAGTTGACCTTTGAGGTGGTGTCCGGCAGTCCCGCGTTCGATCCATCGATAGCCATCTACGAACCTTCCGGGAGTTGGTTCGATGCGAAGCGGCTGAACCGGATCGCCTTCAATGATGAGCCGCTTCATTTCCCCGGTTTGGCTTCCAACCCCCGCCTGACATACGTCTTCGCAAAGGGTGGAAAATACTGCTTGCGAGTAAATGCCTTCACCGGCCAGGGCGGCCCCGACTTTGTGTACGAGCTTCGTATCACACCAGCTGAGACGCCGGCCCCCACTCTGCATCCCAAACGGAAAGAGACGTGGGAGGAGCGGCAATTCACGCGCGTTGTATCCGCTGAGTGGATGCGCGATATTGCGAAGCGCAGTGGCGCCAAGGTCGACCCCAAAGTGCCAGAGATCTACACCGCCGTGTCGGCCGATTCCAGGGAGATCCCGATAATGTCGGCGCCGGGTATCATTCAAGGCACAATTCGCAAACCGGCGGAGGTCGACAGAATCAAACTACGCGTCGATAAACCGCAGGATCTGGCCTTCGAGATCGAGACACCCTCGGCAACCATGCCGCGATTCAATCCGATCATCCGCATTCTGGAACCCAGTGGCTCTGAAGTTGTCACGGACGTTCATACGAAACTAAATAACAACGGCCTGTACATGATGAAAATGATTCAGGCGAAGACGACGGTATCGCTCAACAATCCGGGCGAGTACATTCTCGAGATCCGCGACATCACGACGGACTGCTCAGGTGATGACTTTACCTACCGCGTGCTCGTACGTCCGCAAATTCCTCACGTCGGCAGAATGCTGATTGCCGAAGATACCCTCAACCTTCGCGCAGGCACGACAAAATCGCTAACGGTGATGGTCGAGCGAGAGGAGAACTTCGAGAGCCCAATTACGTTCGATGTGGAAGGCCTGCCTGGCGGCGTAACGGCCCTCCTCGCCTCTTCCACTCCGGAGGAGAAGCCTGCTCTATTCAACGGCGGAAAAATGGAGCGCTACACGCCCAAAAGTCATAAAGCTGTCCTGCTATTCGTAGCCTCCACCGAAGCTGCCGCCATGACCACGCCAGCTAAGATCCGGATCGTCGCGCGGCCGTTCGTGAACGGCGTGCTCGGCGATCCGATTCCCGTCAAGGAAATGCCTCTTCTGGTGATCCCGAGGAGCGCTTCATGATCAGGCTCCTGTTTGCCTCCCTGCTTCTCGCAATTGGCGCTTACGCCGCCCCGCCTGAACTTCTGTCGGTCCGAATCGAGCCCCACAGCCGAACACTTCACGGATCCGACGCGTCACAGCGACTCCTGCTCTTGGGAGCGTACTCGGACGGATCGGAGCGCGACCTCACCGACGACGCGCAGTGGGAGCTGTCCGATTCATCGCTCGGGAAGATTACGCAAGGCACACTGACCCCTTCAACGGACGGCAACCTGCGAGTCACCGCGCGAGTCGGAAGCAAATCGGCGCATTCACAAATTCAGATCGAAGGCATCTCGGCCACCCGCCAGTTCGCGTTCGCGCGCGACGTCGGCGGAATCCTCACTCGACAAGGATGCAACGGAGCAGCCTGTCACGGCGGTGTAAAAGGCAGAGGCGGCTTTAAGCTTTCTGCCGGAGTTCTGCATCCAAAAGAAGATTACGAATGGATCGTCAAGGGCGGAACATATCAGGTCCTGACCGCCGAAGTGAAAGGCGCGCGAATTCCTCGAATCGATCTCAAAGACCCACAAAACAGCCTGATCCTCCGCAAAGCAACGACGGCCGTGGCGCACGGCGGCGGTCAGAGATTCAAGAAGGACTCCAAGGAATATGCGGCGCTGCTCAAGTGGATTCAGGATGGCGCGCCTTACGGATCCGAGGACGATCGCGATAACAAGGTGGTCCGATTAGAGGTGTTTCCGCCGATCGTAACGCTGGAGCGAGGCGCCAAACACAGGCTGCTCGTCACAGCGCACTTCTCCGACGGCCGCGCCGAAGACTTCTCGCAACAGGCTCTCTACATCTCCAACGACAAGGAGATAGCCAAAGTCGATGCCTCCGGTCTGATTACATCGGGGCGCTTAGGAGAAACGGCAATTCTCATACGTGCTGCCGGCAGTGTGGCGACTGCAACGGTAGGCGTCATCGGCGAACCGGTTCCGAACTATCCGGCCGTAGCTCGCACGAACTTTATTGACGAGTTTGTGATGGACAAACTTCGGAAATTCCGGGTTGTCCCGTCGGAACTCTCGAGCGACAGCGAGTTTCTCAGGCGCATCTGTCTCGACCTCACCGGCACACTCCCCCCGCCCGACCGTGTAAAGGAATTTCTTTCGAGCAGGGATCCGAAAAAGCGCGAGAAATTGATCGATATCCTCATCGGTTCTCCCGAGTTCGTAGACTACTGGACCTTTCGCTTCGATGATCTGTTTCGCGTGGCGGTTTTTTCAAATGGCATCCAGCCGAAATGGAGCCAGATGTATGGCGAGTGGGTCCGAGATAGCATTGCCACGAACAAACCATATGACCGCATGGCGAAAGAGAGGCTCGTTGCGCAAGGCTACGATGGACCCAGCCGCCACTTTCTTCCCTACGACGTGATCGGTCCGCCGGGCGAAACCATGGCGGAAGAAGTGCGCGTGCTTTTCGGCCGCCGGCTTGATTGCGCCCAGTGCCACAACCATCCTTACGAGTCATGGAGTCAGGATCAGTTTTGGGGCATGGCGGCCTTCTTCGGACGCCTCTTCAAGATGGGCGACCAAGGCAATGAATACGTCGTATTCGACCATCCGGCAGATGAGCCAATGGGGAATAACGATGTGAACGGCAGCATCAAAATGTTCCACCCGCGAACCAAAGCGGAATTGAAGCCCACGCTGCTTGACGGGACGGTTGTCACTGCCTCCAGCCGCGAAAATCCCAGAAAGGCTCTCGCCGAATGGATGGTGCATCATCCCTACTTCGCCGAAGCTGCCGTAAACAGGATCTGGAGCTATTTCTTCGGGCGCGGTATCGTGGACCCGGTCGATGATTTCCGCTCCACCAATCCGCCCACACATCCGCAATTACTGCAGCGCCTCGCCGAAGAGTTCCGGACGCATAACCATGACCTGAGAGAATTGATGCGAACCATCGTGACCTCGCGTACGTACCAGCTCTCGGGGCGGCCGAATCTGACCAACGCCGAAGATCGCACGAATTACTCGCACGCCCTGCCGCGCCCGCTGGATGCCGAGGTCCTTCTCGACGCCATCTCGGACGTAACTGGAGTTCCGGAAACGTTTTCTACCGGCGTGTCCGAGCTTGCCAGCGCAAGCGGACAAGCGCCCACCGGCACTCGCGCAATCAATCTTCGCGAGCCCGATATGTTCTACTCGCGATTCCTCGAACTCTACGGCCGACCGAATCGTTTGACTGTGCCCGAGCGTTCCCAAAAGGCAAACCTCCTTCAGGCCCTCGATATGCTCGCGGGTCAGGTCTATACCGAAAAGCTGGGCGGCGCCGGAGGAAGACTGCAGTCGATGCTCCATGCTGGAAAGAATGACTCGGAGATTGTCCGTGAAATTTATTTGGCGGCCTACACACGACCGCCTGAGACCCAGGAGCTTCAGCAGGTTCTTCAACTGATCTCCGCCAGTCAAAATCGCGACGACGCGCTGAAGGACTTCGTATGGGCCATACTCTGCTCCCGCGAATTCGCGGAAAATCATTAGAGGGGAGGTTGCTAGCATGCAAACCACTGGTTGCCTGAAACTGAGTACACGCCAAGCCTCGAGACGGGCATTCCTGCAAGTCGGGTCGCTCGGCTTTCTCGGGATCAACTTGCCTCAGTACCTGCGTGCCGCAAAGACGCAACCGCAAGGCAAAGCGCAGGCCTGCATCCTCTTGTGGCTTGAAGGAGGCCCCAGCCAGCTCGACACTTGGGATCCGAAGCCGTCATCCGCATTCAAGCCCATCTCGACGAATGTAGCAGGAATACAGGTCTCGGAGCTTCTACCGCAGGTCGCCAAACGCATGGACAAGATCTCCATCGTCCGCTCCATGCATACCAAAGGCACGGATCATCCGCAAGGAACGCACTACGCGATCACGGGACACGAAGTCAATCCCGCGATGCACTTCCCTAGTCTTGGCGCAATCATCGCGAAGGAAACGGGAGCGCGCAATAGCATGCCGCCGCACCTGCTCGCGCCGCGCTGGGAGAAGAGCCGCCAGTACGAGGAGTATTTCCGCGCGGGCTTCCTCGGTCCGGATTTCGACCCGATGGCCATTCCCGATCCGAGCAGCAGGAACTTTGAAGTCGCCGACCTCACCTTGCCGAAGTCCGTCTCGGAAACGGCGGTTCACAGCCGCCAGGAATTCCTCAAAGTCGTGGATCAGCGCTACCGCGAGGTCTACAAAGGCGCCGAACACGCGAACATGGACGGCTTCACTTCCCAGGCCTGGAAGATGATCCTGAATCCTGCCGTCCACAACGCATTCGATCTCTCGAAAGAACCCGAGAAACTCCGCGACCGCTACGGGCGTGACGCAATCGGCCAGAGCGCGCTGCTCGCCCGCAGGCTCGTGGAATCGGGCGCACGGTTCGTAACCGCTGCCGGTTTCCACAGCAATTCCTGGGATACGCATGCGAAGAACGACGAGGGCCACAAAGACCGTTTGTGCCCGCCCTTGGATCGGACGCTGTCCGTTCTGCTCGATGATCTCGAGGAACGCGGGCTGCTCGATTCCACAGTTGTCCTGGCCATGGGTGAGTTCGGCACGAACTCCGTTCGTCAACCCCGATCTCGGCCGCGACCACTGGCCCACCTGCTGGTCTCTCGCGCTGGGCGGTGGCGGCATTAAAGGCGGGCAGATCGTCGGCTCCAGCGACGAAAAGGGCGCTAACGTGGCAAGCCGCGCCACCAGCATGGGCGAAATCTTCGCGACCATCTATAAGGCGTTCGGAATCGACTGGACGAAGGAATACGACACGCCGATCGGACGGCCGATAAAGATCGCGAATTCTCTCGACGATGAAACCGCAAGTCCCATAGCAGAGTTGCTGTGACGCCCGCCTCGGCGGCACAGCACGCTGTCAGGCCTGTTTGGCTCCGTCCGGAGTGGACCCTGCTCGCATTCATGTGGGTCTGTTACGTGCTGAACCATGCCGACCGGCAGGTTGTCTACACGCTTTTCCCCGCCCTGCAGCGCGAGTTCGCCTATAGCAACACGGTCCTTGGGCTGACAGGGGCGCTCTTTCTGTGGGTGTATGGCTTCTGTTCGCCAGTCGCCGGAATTCTGGGTGACCGCTACTCGAAAACCAAGCTCATTGTCGGCAGCCTTCTGGTCTGGAGCAGCCTCACCTTGCTGTCGGGATTTGCGCCGAACGGCATGTTTCTGCTCGGCTGTCGCGCGCTGCTCGGCGTCTCCGAGTCTCTGTTCATGCCGGCCGCGTACGCCTTAATGGCAAATGCGCACGGACCGGCGACGAGATCCAAAGCGATTGCGCTGTTTGGCACCAGCCAGATATTCGGAGTTGCCATCGGAGGCTCCGGAAGCGGCTTCATTGCCGAGAGATTCAACTGGAGGGCCTCGTTTTGGCTCTTGGGGTTGGCCGGAATTCTCTTTGCCTTACCTTTGTATCGCTTCCTGCGATCTCTTCCCGAACACTTTCACAATGGTTCCCCGGACGCAGTCAAAGAGCCCGCTACGGTAGCCAGCTTCCTCCGATTGTTCAGGATTCCATCTCTACGGATCGTCGCTACCTTCGTTGCTTCTGCGACCTTCGGTCTTTTCCTGGTCTACACCTGGCTGCCGACGTTTCTGTATGACAAGTTTTCGCTAGGACTCGCCCGCGCCGGCTTCGAAGCGAGTGTCTATCCGCAAATTGGAACGCTCGGTGGACTGCTCGTCGGATCGGTGCTGGCCGACCGTTATTATTCCCGCATGCGCGCCGCCAGGTTCTGGGTGCATTTCGTTGCGTTCGTTGCCGCGGGCCCCAGCATCTACCTGATTGGGGCCAGCCTCAGCCTGGATACGACACGGCTCGCGGGGATAGCATTCGGATTCTTCTCCGGATTCATCACCGGAAACCAGGCTGCGGCGGCTTTTGACGTTGTGCCTCCCACCTTGCGAGCCTCCACCATCGGTGTGTTGAATCTGGTGGGCGCCGCAATCGCGGGATTCGCTCCGTTCCTGGGAGGCCTGGCGCGCAGCACCATCGGTGTGAATCAACTCATGACTTACACCAGCGGACTCTATACTCGCGAACGCCGCCCTGATCCTCTACGCGATCTTCCGCCATTTCCACCGGGATCACCGGCTCTCCCTGAATTCGTAAAACTGTACAGCGCCTCCGCTACTGCCTTCAGCCGCAACGAGCGCGAAACACGCTTCCCTTCTCCGCCGTAGCCTGATCGGGACTATCGGTATAGCCGTCGATTTCTTTCCACGATCCGTGCCTCTCATTTCGCCACGGCATTTCAAATCCGCGCGGATCGGAGTCGCCGATTCCATCGCGATGTGGACGGGTCTCGGACACGAGCTCAGGCCGAAGGGAGAGCACAATCGATGTCTCAAAGTCCCCAGCGTGTCCCGGCAATCGGCGGCCTCGATGCGCGTCAGCCTTCACCAAAGCTTCCCACGCGATCGTCCAATACGAGCCCGCGGCCACCCGCACCGGGCGTTTCAACGCCACATCACGCGCCACAAGCTGCGCCAGCTCATGATTTCCGCCATGGCCGTTAACCAGAAAGATACGCGTGAAACCATCGGTCACCAGCGATTCCACCAGTTCTCTCACGACGCGATAATAGGTTTCGGTGCTCAAGGAAAGCGTGCCGCCAAACACGAAGTGATGATCGGAGGACCCGAACGGCAGAGCGGGCGTGACCACCACCGGCACACGCTCCGATGCGATCGCCGCCGCTTCGCGAGCCAGCGATTCCACCGTAAAGTAATCAGTCCCGGTCGGCAGATGAGGACCGTGCTGCTCCGTAGCCCCGAGTGGAACCACAACCAGCGAATCCGCCGCAGCAGCGCGGAGCTGTTCCCTGTTCAATTCAGCAAATAGTCTCATAAAGTCGGCAGTGCGAAGGAAAGCTTCCACTATACTGCACACATGCATGTTGGCCGGAAGCTGGACATGCCATACTGTGACGTACCCGTACAGCAGAATGAGAGTCCTAGCCTATATCAGTGACGAGATGTATCTCGCGATCGCCAATGCCGACGCGGAGTTCCAATCGATGCAGGACGGCACAGTCACCATGCTGCGCTCCTCGCCCACCGGAGCACTCTATGGCGATCTTCCGAACGGCTCGTATCGCGTGACCCTCGCGAAAGATGGCTACGGAGCGAAGACAGTCGTTGTCGAGCTCGGAGAACAGCCCCTTCAGCTCCGCTTACTATCCAACAAGCTCATCGGGTACGCCTGGCCGAAATGGGTGCGCGCGCGGCGAAAAGGCCGAGTACCGCATCAACGCCATCGAGCAATACCAGCTCACGCTCTGGCGATACGGACTGAAGAAAGAATACGTCAAAATGATCGGCTGGATGGACGAGCACGGTCCGCAAGCGAACCGTCAGATCCTTCCGGACACCGACTTCACACAGACCGGAGTCGCGATGGAACAAAGCAGGGCTACTCATCGCCGCCGCTGGTCACCGCGCCCGAACGCTCCGGCTTGTATTATTTCTGGGCGAGAACACCTTCCAACGAGTCCTTCTCATTTCCGTGGGTAGTGGCGCCCGCAAGCCCGAAGGCAAAGATCGCAGTCCTGGCATCCACAAACACCTGGAACGCCTACAACAATTTCGGTGGCCGCAGCAACTACGTCAACTCCGACAGGCTGCCCGACCGCCCGGTCGTCAATTCGCGGCAGGATCTCGATCGATATCAGAACCCCGCCTCTTTCGGCACGTGGCGCCCGAAGGACGAAGAATACCGTCCCCTTTCCTTCGACAGACCCGAGCCGAACAATCATCATATTCGATAACCCCGAGCCGGCCGATCCCGTGCAAGGCCGCGTGCAATGCGGCCAGGCGCCCGGGAGAGTGGCGCCTCTACGCTTGGCTTGAACGGGAAGGATTCGAATACGACCTCTACGCCGAAGGCCATCTGCACGAAGGCAAGCTTCCGCTCGATTCCTACGACGTCCTGATCATCGCAGTGCATCCGGAATACTGGAGCCGTGAAATGTACCTGGCCGTCAAAAGCTGGGTGTTCGAACGGGGAGGCCGTCTCATGTACCTCGGAGGCAACGGTCTGAACTGCGAGGTCACGTTGTCAGCGGACGATACGATGCGCTGCCTGAGTCACGTCAACAGCGTTGCAGGCGAGTTGGGCGGGTTTTCCGAAGACGGGACCATCGAGTACGAAAGCCGCATGCATCGAACCCTCGAGTCTGAGGCCAATCTGCTCGGTGTGGTCTGCACTGTCAGCTGGCATCATGACAGCCGCGCCCTATCGCGTCATCGACGATTCGCATTGGATCTTCGAAGGCACGGGCCTCCGCAACGGAGATCTGTTCGGCGAGCACACGCTGCACGAGCGAATACCGGGCGGCGCGTCCGGCCACGAAACCGACAAACGCAGCGCGTCATCCCCGGCAAATACACTCCTCCTGGCAAAAGGGACAAACCCGGACGAAGGCGGCTCCGAGATCGTCATTCACGAGCCCGGCGAAGGCGCCGTATTCTCCGTAGGCTCCATCACCTGGGTACCGGCGCTGTTCACTGACGAAAAAGTATCAAAAATCACCCGCAACGTCCTGAAGCGATTCCTGTCGAACCAGAGTCGCCATGCGTGAGCATGCGAACAAGAGATAGCGCCAGAAGATCCGTCTGGCGCTATCTCTACGCGAAACTTACTTCACCGCAAAACAATAATATCGACCTGCCCCTCCGTGGCCACCAGATTCTCCTGACTACACCCCTTCGAACCATGAGCGGAATTCCATGAAGTCGGATTCGTCGCCTCCGCCTTGGCGATCATGATGTCCTACCTGAGCGCTGCCGCCGGAACTCGTGGTCGACCAGTCCGAGCAAGTGTGGTCAGCTCCGTCCTTGATCGCCGTGCCATCCAGGTTCGACCCCGTCAGAATGTCATGTTGGTTGGGCGTGTCTCCCCGGCCGTTCACCACTTCGCCTTTCTCGGTAATCGAGTTCTCCTTGCTCAACTTGTTGTTGGCGCTATGGAGATCCTCAACATCCTTCGCTACCATTACGCCCTTGGCGTTATACCAGGGACCCTTGCCGATGCGATCGCGAGCGTTCTCCGATTTCGTGCTCAGGTAAGCATGCCAGGTGTGATTGCCTGCCCCCACGGCTTTCGCGAGTTCCTGGCAGTGCTGATCGGCCCCTGCCAACCCACCAAGATCAGCTCCCTTTTCCGGAACCAACACTTGTAATAAAAAATGTCATCTTCTCAGACGCGTTTTGAGCCAGTATGGGAAGCCCGACCAAAATCAGCGCCGCTGGGGCGAGTAAAACGGAACACTTAATCATGCGGAATCTTCTCCTTCTCGGATAGTCTACAGCCATCGGCTTGCGGCTACCTACTTTGGGTAATCTTGGTGTGTAGTTCCGTCTAACGCAAGAGTGAGGTACGCATGCAAACTCAGGCTATGTTTCGCGTCGCAATAGCCGGTAGTCTCCTCTGGTCCTCGGCGGCTTGCGCGCAAAGCGAGGAACAGCTCACGCTGGATACGGCGGTAGCCTTAGCCCTACAGCATAACCGGCAACTGCGGAGTTCGCGCATCGATGTGATGAAAGTCGGCGACAGATTGGCGGCGGCTCGAACCCAGCGTCTGCCACAGTTCAGCTGGTACACGCTTGCAGCGCAGCGCCTCACGGAAGTCAACTTCCGGTTCGATCAGGGGGTATTCGGCACGTATCCCGGAATTGGCCCGAATCCCTGGGACGGATACTGAGATCCGGACACCGCTGAAGCCTTCTCTGCTCATGATCGGCCAGGTGACGCAACCGCTTTCGCAACTCTACAAAATTTCGCTTGGGATAAAGCAGTTGCAAGTCGAGCAGGAATTCGCGACTGAAGCCGAGCGCGCGAAAAAATCCGAAATCGTCAACCAAATCAAGCAGAGCTATTACGCGATCGTGCAGGCGCAGAGCGCGCTGGACGCTGTCGAAGAATCCATTCGCCTCTATCGCGAAACAGATCGTATCACCGAGCAATATGTTATCCAGCAAGTCGCGCTCAAATCAGATAGTCTCGATATCAAAGCGCGGCTTGCCAAGGCAGAATACGATGCTCTGGCGATCCGAAATCCTCTTGAAACCCAAAAGGAGCAGCTCAACCTGCTCCTCGGGCGCGATCTGCGGACCCTATTCCGGGTCGCGCCCACAGAAGTCGCCAGATTGACCGAAGCGCAGTTGCCGGAGCTGCAGAAAATAGCCATCGAAACGCAGGCCCGAAATGAAGCAAGCTTCTCTTCGAGCGAAACAGGCCGAGTACGATCGTCGCATCCTCAAAAGCGACTACATTCCTACCGTCAGTCTCAGCGTCAATTATTTCTCACCTGTAAATTACGGTTCTCTGATTCCTTCCAACATCGCCGCCGCCGGTGTACTCTTTCAGTGGGAACCGTTCGACTGGGGTCGGAAGAAACATCAAATATCGGAGAAAGAGCGCGTCATCGAGCAAGCGGGGCTGGAGCAACGTCAAACGGAAGATCAGATCATCCTCGAGGTTAATACTCGTTTTCGCAAGCTGCAGGAAGCAAAACAGCTCTTGGCCGTAGTTGGATTGAGCCGTGAATTAGCGCAGGAAAAATTGCGGGTTACCACGAATCGCTATAAGCAGGAAGTGGTGCTCATCAAAGACGTGCTCCAGCAGCAGGCGACGCTTGCCGAAGCGAACCACCAGTATAGCCAGACTCTTGCTGCTTTCTGGATCGCAAATGCTGACTTGGAAAAGGCATTGGGAGAACCACGATGACGCGAACCGACGCAGCGTTTCTCGTAATGGTGACTCTCTTGCTGACGGCGTGCAATAAGGCGGAATCGGAAGAAAAAACTCCGAGTCCTGTTACAACCGAAGCCCTGCAGTTGTACTCCGCATCGGACAAGCTGCGCTACTCAGCCGACGTGCACCCGGATACCCAGGTCAACCTGGCATTTAAGGTCGGAGGATACGTCGACGCAATTCACGAGGTCGAAAGTCCACGAGGCAGCCGCATCGTGCAGGAAGGCGATTTTGTTCGCGCGGGGTCGGTCCTCGCCCGCGTCCGCCAGAATGATTACACTGCCAGACTCGGACAGGCCAAGGCGGAGGAGGCCGAGACTCGCGCTTCTCTAACCGCCACCAGAGCTCAATTGGCGGAGGCCGAAGCCGGTCTGGAACGCGCAAGGCGAGATTTCAGCCGTGCGGAAAATCTCTTTCAAACCCAAAGCCTCACGCGAGCCGACTATGACGCTTCGAAAGCCCAATTCGAGGCGTCCGCTGCCAGGGCAGACGCGGTTCGCAGTTCCATTGCCGTAGCGGAGGCGCGTATTGCCGCCGCGGGTTCGGTAGTCTCGCAAGCAGGCATAGCGCTCGGCGATACGGAAATTCGGGCGCCATTGGATGGAGTGATACTGAACCGGCAGATCGAGATCGGCACGCTCGTGAACGCCGGAACTCCCGCATTTGTCATTGGCGATATGCGCACGGCCAATGTTGTTTTTGGCGTGCCCGATACCGTGCTGCCTTCGCTGCGATTAGGTTCTGTGTTGCCTATTCGCGCCGAGGCGCTGCCGGAACGCGAGTTCTCCGGACGCGTAACACGCATCTCGCCTGTCGCAGATCCGAAAAGCCGGACTTTCGATGTAGAGCTTGCTGTTCCGAATCGCGGCAATCTGCTCAAAGCCGGGATGATCGCGTCCGTCACCCTGCAAAGTTCCGGCCCAACAAAACCCGTCCTGACTATTCCGTTGAGCGCCCTCGTGCGCTCCACGAATACTTCAAAGGGCTACGCAGTCTTTGTCGTTCGGGAGCAGGCAGGCAAACAAATCGCCCAGCTTCGAGATGTGCAATTGGGTGAGGCATTCGGAAACCGGGTAACCTGCACATCCGGTGTCGAGCTGGGCCAACGAGTGATCACGAACGGCAGTCAGCTCATTCGTGATGGTGAACCGGTGCGTGTAATTCCGTAGGCGCCTATGTCAGGACACAAGAGCGATTCGGAGTTCATTCGCGACACGCAAAACACGGCGCGTTTCTTCGTCGAAACCAGGCACATCTCATGGGTCTTGCTCCTCGGAACCATCGCATGGGGTTTTTATGGTTACTTCCACATGCCGCAGCGTAAGGACCCGGATATCCCGGTGCGCCTCGCGGTTGCGCTGACTCCCTGGCCTGGAGCTTCCGCGGAGCGGGTTGAGCAGTTGGTGACGAAGACAATTGAAGAAAAGATCGGCGAGAATTCGAAAGTCACGGAGATCAAGTCGATCTCGCGCACGGGCCTCTCTGTCATCTACCTTGAACTCGATGAACGTCTGAGTGAGACGGGTGAGCAACTCGATGACATCGCGCTCAAACTGGGCGGCATTCATAACCTCCCCGACGGAGCCGGACCGATACAGTTCATCAAGGATTTCGGCGATACCGCCGCGCTCATGCTTACAGTCGCCAGTCCGAAAGCGGGCGATGCCGGGATTGACTTGAGAGCCTCAGCGATTCGGCAGGCAATCGATTCGGTGCGCGCAAGAGCGGCTTCCGGAACTCGCGTTTCAGTCGTGGTTTGTCATCCACCCGCCATTGATGCCCACTTTTTGCGGCGCACGATTGATCTTGCCACCGCATGGGCAATCGAGCATCATTTCGTGAGCGATGTCCGGGCCATCGGCGGGGCGGGATTTCAGGGAGTGGACTTCGCCACGTCGGATGATGACCGCCGGATACACGGGTGGATCGACGAATTTATCGACGAGCACCTGCAGGCATCCGACTTTCACCCGGATTCCTGGCAGTACGCGCTGATTCGAAATCCCGAAACAGACACGAGCGAGACTGACCGAAGTTGCGGGCGACAAGTACAGCTATCGCGAGCTTGATGATTTCACAGACCTGATCGAAAAGATGGTGAAAACGGCGCCGCCGGTCTCGAAGGTTACCCGAACAGGAATTCTTCCTGAAGTGGTCTACCTGCTTTACTCGCAGGAACGGTTGGCTTCCTACGGCGTTCAGACCGGCACTCTGCCAAACCTTCTTCGCGCCCGTAACATCACGCTTCCGGGCGGCGTGCTCGAGACCAGCCGGAAGAACTTAGCCGTCGATCCTTCCGGCGAGTTCCACTCCGAGCGGGAAATCGGCGACGTCGTAACGACGGCTTCTGAATCGGGGACGCCCCTTTATCTCCGAGATCTGGTCGACATCGTTCGCGCGTATCAGAGTCCGGCGCGATTTCTGAACTATTACACCTGGCGTGACGAGAAAGGCGCATGGCAGCGAACGCGCGCGGTCACGCTCGCCATTCAGATGCGTCAGAGCGAACAAATCGGCGCTTTCGGAAAAGCAGTAGACGCCGCGCTGAAGGAAGTGAAGCCGCAGTTGCCATCCGACCTCATCGTTGCTCGCACATCCGACCAGCCGCTTCAGGTCACTGAAAATGTGGAGCTGTTCATGAACAGCCTCTACGAAGCGATCGCGCTGGTCGTCCTTGTGTCGTTGATCGGATTCTGGGAGTGGCGTTCCGCGTTGCTGATGGCGCTGTCGATTCCGATTACGCTCGCAATGACGTTTGGCATGATGGACGTCCTCGGTATCGACTTGCAGCAGGTTTCGATCGCGACCCTGATTATTGCGCTTGGACTTGCTGGTGGACGATCCGGTCGTCGCCGGCGACGCCATAAAGGAACTTGCCGCCGGGTCAGCCGCCGCATTGTCGCGGCCTGGCTGCGGTCCCACCCGGCTCGCGACGGCGATTCTGTTCGCCACCATCACCAACATCGTCGCGTATCTGCCGTTCCTCATGTTGACTGGTGACACCGGCGTTTCCTTTACAGCCTGCCGATCGTGATTACGTGTTCCCTGGTGGCTTCTCGTATCGTGTCGATGACGTTCATCCCGCTGCTTGGCTACTACCTGCTGCGCCCCAAGATCGAGCCGTCCATCGAGGAGCGGCGCAAAACGGGGTTCGCGGCATTTTATTACCGGGTCGGCGGCTTCGGCATTCGGAATCGCTGGAAAGTCTTGCTGGCGTCTGTCATGTTTCTGGCTTTCGGCGCTTTCGCCATGTCGCGGCTCAAGCAGCAGTTCTTCCCAAAAGACCTCTCCTACCTTTCCACCTCGATGTCTGGTTGCCCGAAGATGCGCCGCTTGCGGCCACGGAACGAAGCCGCCCGGCGCGCCGAGATGGTCATCCGGCAGGTGGCCGAAAAGTACGGCAGTGAGCATCCTGAAAAAGACGGCAAGCCGCGCGAAGTACTGAATTCCATGACCACATTCGTCGGCGGCGGCGGACCGCGTTTCTGGTTCTCGGTCTCGCCCGAGCTTCAGCAGCTCAACTACGCGCAGGTCATCATTCAGGTCAAAGACAAGCACGATACGAACCACCTGATCGGCCTGCTGCAGAAGGCGCTTGACAGCAAGGTGCCGGGCGCGCGCATCGACGTGCGGCAACTCGAGACCGGCAAGCCAGTCGGTCTGCCGGTCGAGATCCGGATCTCCGGCGACGACATGGACGTCCTTCGCACGGAGGCGGAGAGGGTGAAAACAGTCTTGCGCGCCACTCCCTACGCGCAGCGCGTCCGCGACGACTGGGGAGAGGAGAACTTCACGTCAAGCTCCAGACCAACCCCGACCGCGCGAACTCGCGGGCATCACCAACCTGGACGTGGCCGCCTCCTCGGCGACGGGAATCAACGGCTCGCAGGTAGACGACGCTGCGCGAAGGCGACAAGCAGATCCCAGTCGTCGACGCGACTGCGGATGGAGGAGCGCGCGCAGATTGTCCGACATGCAGAACCTCTACGTCTACTCGACGCAGCGGACGCACAGAAGATGCCGCTCCGGCAGGTCTCGTCTGTCGAGTACAGGATGCAGACCGAGAAGATCCGCCGGCGCAACCAATTTCGCACCATCACAGTCTGCGTGCTTTCCGAAGCGGGCGCTCTGCCCTCCGAAGTGCTCGGCATCGGCCGATGCCGCGTCTGCGGCCGATACAAGCGCGCATCTTCCGCCCGGCTACAAGATGGAAATCGCGGGCGAGTAGAGGAGCAGCAGAAAGGGCTTCGAGGAACTGGCGGTCGTGCTGGCAATCTCCTGATCGCGATGATTTACTGGCGCTGGTAATCCAGTTCAACAACGCCATCAAGCCATTCATCGTATTCGCGGCGGTTCCTTACGGCATGGTCGGGCGCGTTGCTGGCACTCTGGATCATGGGGACGCCCTTCGGGTTCATGGCCTTCCTGGGATGATCAGCCTGGTCGGTGTGATCGTCAGCCACATCATCGTGCTGTTCGACTTCATCGAAGAGAAGCACGCGGAAGGCGAACCGCTGGAGCAGGCGGTGCTGGACGCCGGAATCATGCGGCTGCGGCCCGTGCTGATCACGGTTGGCGCCACGGTGATTGCGCTTATTTCCGCTGGCGTCGCACGGCGGTCCGCTGTGGGAGCCGCTGTGCTACGCGCAGATCGGCGGGATGACGGTGGCGACCTTCATCACGCTGCTTCTGGTTCCGGTGATCTACGCGATCTTCGTGCTCGACCTGAAGCTGGTGAAGTGGGAGCGAATCCCTCGTTCGCGAAGGTGACCGCTCGGTCCAACTGAGCACCGGCTTCCGGAATGGGACGAGCCGCAGTGACCCCAACCATCAGAGCCGGTGGCACAGCATCTACCTCAACCAGAGCGATCGAGCGTAAACTATGCCTCCACTGAATGATTGCGAACGTCTTTAGTCATCGTTCGCGTAGAGCTCCTGCCTATAGACTCCCCATACTTTCTTCGCGGCTTCGCGCTCCTGCGCTTGTCGGCCATCGGTAGACTCGCCTCATCGTATCCGAACAATTGAACGTCGGTGATTGTGCCTTTAACTACGTGCGCCGTGCGTTCGTAGACGCCGCGTCTGGGGAAATCGGGATGCTGATCGATCGTCGTTACTCGCTCCCGCAGGCTGAAATGCCGCGCCGGATGACCGTTCCGCTGTCGCACGGAATATTTCGCAAGGGCAACAGCGCCGACGAAGTTCGTGGGACACTTCGGCTGTCTCGTCCGAGCCGGCCGCAAAGCACTGGTTCGACACCATTTTGCTTTCCAGGGTTGAAAGCAAGACGGTCGCCGCGGAAACTTGGCGGAAACGATATTCAGGGTCACTACGAATTTCTCCAGGAAGAACGTAAGCCGGGTTTCTCTGGATCCGATTGTGGCTAACCTCGTTCCGCCATGCGCTCTATGTTGGCCCGTCGCTCCTCAAGCGACGGGTACAGCGATTCATCGATGGCTATGCCAAAATGTTCGCGATTGTACATAAACACTTTTTCCAACGCTGTCAGTCAGCGCCGACCCGGAAGCATCATCTGCGAAAGGGTCGCAACCGCGATTCGATCACAAACCAATTCCAGTTCCTGAAGCCGGGCCTTGTCGGTCCGAGCTTCTGCCGATCTGTACTCATTCCAGACATATTCGTGGCCTATCTCATGCGCGGCGAGGGCCTGAAGCTGCTCGGCGTCGAGAAGTTCGAGCGCCGGCCGCGAGATTAGCAGTACAGTCCGTTCATGCAGCCCAGTGAAAGCCTGTGGAACGTCAATGACTCTTGATGACGATACGCTTCTGCTCTATTGTGGAAATCCAGCACTTGACGGACCGCAGCTATTTTTCTCCGCTCGCTTTCACGCAGTTCCGCTGACCTCGCCTTTGCGAGGCAGGGACGCTAAAGCCGCCGCTCTTGTCGTCGCGGACGCAGCCGGAGCCGGACGGCAACTGTCGAGAAGCGAGCCGTCCAGCGTTGCCGAAGAAAGCTCGCAGAAGTCGTCTGCCAGCATCAACACCGTTCCCGGCAGCAACAGCGCAAACAACCTCAGAGGGTTGCAGGATGCGCTGTGCCGTAATACAATGACCGGTGTTTTCAATTGGTTGCGCATGGCCGACTTTGCGGCTTGGCCGTTAAGGAAGTCCTGTTGGGCCGCGGAGAATCGGCTGAGCTTTTTCAGAGAGACTTATTAGCGAGCGATGACAGGCGGATCGAGCGGTCTATACGCGTTCGGATGCTACCGCCTGGACCCTGCATCGCGAATACTAACCCGCTCCGGGGAGCCGGTCCCCCTCCCGCCGAAGACATTCGACTTGCTCGTGCTGCTCGCCGGCAGCGACGGACGCCTGCTGACCAGATCGGAGTTGATGAATGCGCTCTGGCCTGACGCAGCGGTTGAAGAAGGGAGTCTGACCTTCCAGATCTCGGCTCTCCGCAAGGCTCTCGGGGGAAGATGCCTGGATCGAGAATGTCCCAAAGCATGGGTATCGTTTCCATGCGCCCGTGCAAAGACAACCTGCTCAGGTGGAAGCGCCCGTCGCTCAGAAGCCCGGACTGACACATCGCACGGCAAAGACGTGGGCAGTGGCAGCCATCTTTGTCGCAGCAGCGGCCTGTCTTGGGTTTACAGGAGCAGCCGCCCGGTTGAGACTTCAGGAGGAATCTACCAACCGGTCCGTATCACGTCATACGCGGGCTTCGAGGAATGGCCGGATGTGTCACCCGACGGAAGCCAGGTGGCATTTGCCTGGGATGGCCCAGCCGGTGACAACTACGACATATATGTAAAGCTCGCGGGTCCGGGCGAACCTCTGCGTCTTACGGATAACCCTGGACGTG